>NZ_JABCJJ010000040.1 GCF_012952065.1 Cellulomonas fimi | reverse complement strand
GGGGAAACGCCCGGTCCCATTCCGAACCCGGAAGCTAAGCCCTTCAGCGCCGATGGTACTGCACGGGAGACTGTGTGGGAGAGTAGGTCGCCGCCGGACAACCATTACAGAAAGAGCCACCCCACCCGGGGTGGCTCTTTCTCATTCCCCCGGTCCCATCTCCCCCAGTGCCAGCACCCCACACCACTTCCGGCGGCGGGCCGGTTTCTCGTAGCGTGAACCGCGCGCGGCTAGGCTGACCGGGGCGTTCAGACGAGCAGAGGTTCAGACGAGCAGAGGTTCAGACGAGCAGAGGTTCAGACGAGCAGAGGTTCAGACGAGCAGAGGTTCAGACGAGCAGAGGTTCAGACGAGCAGAGGTTCAGACGAGCAGAGGTTCAGACGAGCAGGAGGTAGCGATGGCCGAGGCGACGGCGGTGGGCCCCCCGACGGTCGCGGTTGTGTTGGCGGAGCTCGCTGCGCTCGAGGATCCCAAGGCGCGCGCCGTCAACGAGCGGCACGGCGACGATCACGGCGTCAACCTCGGCAAGCTCCGCGCAGTCGCGAAGCGGCTCAAGACGCAGCACGACCTGGCGAAAGAGTTGTGGGACACCGACGACACGGCGGCACGGCTGTTGGCGCTCTTGATCTGTCGTCCCCAGGCGTTCGGGCGCAAGGAGCTCGACACGATGCTGCGCACAGCCCGAGCAAGCAAGGTGCTCGACTGGCTGGTGAACTACGTCGTGAAGAGGAGTCCCCATGCCGAGGCCCTGCGCGTGGCCTGGCTCGCCGACCCCGATCCCGTCGTGGCGAGTGCCGGCTGGGCGCTGACGAGCGAGCGGGTCGTGAAGGGCTCTGACGGTCTCGACCTGGTAGCCCTGCTCGACGTGATCGAGGCGCAGATGAAGGCCGCGCCGGATCGTCTGCAGTGGGCGATGAACACGTGCCTCGCGCAGATCGGGATCGCGCACCCGGAGCACCGTCCGCGGGCGATCGACATCGGTGAGCGGCTCGAGGTGCTCAAGGACTACCCGACCCCGCCGAACTGCACGTCTCCGTTCGCGCCCACGTGGATCGCGGAGATCGTGCGCCGTCAGGACGGGCGGTAGTCGGGACGGTAGTCGGGACGGTGCAGGAGGAGACTCAGGGCTCAGGCGCTCGGCTCCGGGACGAGGTACAGAGCTCCGAGCGGTGGCACGCGCAGGCGTACCGAGTGCTGCCTCCCGTGCCAGGGCACCGGCTCGGTGTAGACGAGACCCAGGTTGCCGACGCCCGACCCGCCGTAGATCTCCGCATCGGTGTTGAGGATCTCGCGCCATGCCCCTCCCTCCGGGAGGGCCAAGCGGTAACCCTCGTGCGGCACGCCGGCGAAGTTGACGACGACGGCGACGACCCCGCCCGTGCCGTCCTTGCGCAGGTAGGCGAGCACGTTGCGATTGGCGTCGTCCGAGTCGATCCACTCGAAGCCGGAGCCGTCGAAGTCCCTCGTCCACAGCGCCGGGTGCGCGCGGTAGGTGGCGTTGAGGTCCTTGAGGGCGCGCTGCACGCCTGCGTGGCCCGGGTCGTCCAGGTGGTGCCAGTCGAGCCCGCGCTCCTCCGACCACTCGCCGGGCTGCGCGAACTCGGAGCCCATGAAGATCAGCTGCTTTCCGGGGTGCGACCACTGGTAGGCGAGGAGGGCACGGACGCCGGCGAGCTGCTGCCACCTGTCGCCCGGCATCTTGCCCAGCAGGGAGCCCTTGCCGTGCACGACCTCGTCGTGGCTGATCGGCAGGACGAAGTTCTCCGAGAACGCGTAGACGAGGGAGAAGGTGACCTCGTGGTGGTGGTAGCGGCGGTTGACCGGCTCCTCCGCGAGGTAGCGGAGTGTGTCGTTCATCCACCCCATGTTCCACTTGAGCCCGAAGCCGAGGCCGCCGATGTCCGTGGCCGACGTGACCCCGGGCCACGCCGTCGACTCCTCGGCGATCATCATGACCCCGGGCGTACGCCGGTAGGCCGTGGCGTTCGCCTCCTGCAGGAACGAGATCGCTTCGAGGTTCTCGCGGCCGCCGTGGACGTTGGGCTGCCACTGCCCCGCCGAGCGTGAGTAGTCGAGGTACAGCATCGACGCCACGGCGTCGACCCGCAGGCCGTCGAGGTGGAACTCCTCGAGCCAGTACGTCGCGTTGGCGACGAGGAAGTTGCGGACCTCGTGCCGGCCGAAGTTGAACACGTAGGTACCCCAGTCGGGCTGCTCCCCGCGCAGCGGGTCGGGGTGCTCGTACAACGGTGTGCCGTCGAACCGCCCGAGCGCCCACTCGTCCTTCGGGAAGTGCGCCGGGACCCAGTCGAGGATGACGCCGATGCCGGCCTGGTGCAGCGAGTCGACGAGGTACCGGAAGTCGTCGGGGTGGCCGAACCTGGCGGTCGGGGCGAAGTACGACGAGACCTGATAGCCCCATGACCCGCCGAACGGGTGCTCCGCGACCGGCATGAGCTCGACGTGCGTGAACCCGAGCCCGACGACGTACTCCGTGAGCTGCGTCGCGAGCTCGCGGTACCCGAGGCCCGGGCGCCAGGACCCGAGGTGCACCTCGTAGACGCTCATCGGCCCGCTGTGCGGGTCGGATGCCGACCGCCCTCGCAGCCAGGCGTCGTCCGACCAGGTGTAGCGCGACTCGATCACGACGGACGCCGTGGCGGGCGGGGTCTCCGCGCCTTTGGCGAGCGGGTCCGCCTTCTGCCGCCAACCGCCGTCGGGCCCCAGGATCTCGAACTTGTAGCGTTCGCCCGCGCCCACGTCGGGCACGAAGAGCTCCCAGACGCCGCTCGAGCCCAGCACGCGCATCGCGTGGGACGCGCCCTGCCAGTGGTTGAAGTCGCCGACGACGCGCACCGCGCGCGCGTTCGGCGCCCACACGGCGAACGCGGTCCCGCGCACCTCCCCGAGCACGCTCGGGTAGGCCTGGAGGTTCGCGCCGAGGACCGTCCACAGCTCCTCGTGCCGACCCTCGCCGAGGAGGTGCAGGTCGAGCTCGCCGATGCTCGGGAGGAACCGGTACGGGTCGTCGACCACGGTCGTGAGGTCGCCGTACGTGACCCGCAGCCGGTAGTCCGGCACCTGCTGCGCGGAGGGGTCCGGGCTCGGCACGGTCGCGGCCCACACGCCGTCCTGCACGTGCTCGGCCGCCCACTCGCCGTCCGGCGTGACGACCACGACCGAGTCGGCGAGCGGCCGGAGCGCGCGGACGACGACGGCGTCGCCGTGCAGGTGGGGGCCCAGGATCCGGTGCGGGTCGCCGTGCGTCCCCGCGGCGACGGACGCGAGCTCGCCGGGAGGGGCCGCAGGGGCGGCCTCGGCCGGCAGGGCCGCACGGGTGGCCTCGGCCGGCAGGGCCGCAGGGGTGGCCTCGGCGGGTGGCGCGGCGGGGGACTGCGTCGTCGGCTCGTGGTCCATGGGCTCCACCCTTCCATCTGTGCCCAGCAGCCGCTCGAGGGCGGCCCCCGGGATGCGAGACCACGTCGGGCGGTTGCGCGCTTCGTAGACGGCCTCGTAGAGCGTCTTGTCCAGCTCGAGCGCGGCGAGGAGCTCGGGGTCGGGTTCGCTGCCCGACGCCGTGGCGTAGCCGGCGAGGAACGCGTCGCGGGCGGCGGCCACCCACGCGGGTGACGCGCCGCCGATCGCACCGGCGTAGTCGAACGACCGCAGGACGCCCGCGACGTCCCGGAGGGCGAGGTCGGGCCGGATGCGCTCGGCGACGGGGCTCAGCGGCTCTCCCTCGAAGTCCATGACGAACCAGTCGTCGCGGGCGCGGAGCACCTGCCCGAGGTGGAGGTCGCCGTGGACCCTCTGCCGCGACGGGGAGTCCCGGCGCGAGCCGAGCTCGGCGACGCGCTGCTCGACGGCGGTCGCCCACGCCTCGAGCGCAGGCACCGACGCCCGTGCCCACCGGTACCGGGCGTCGAGCGCGGCGGCCAGCTCGGCCCCCGGCGCCGGTGCACCGGACCCGGGTGCGTCGACGGGGAGCGCCGCCGCGAGCGCCCGGTGCATGCCGGCGACCACGCCGCCGAGTCCACGCGCCAGGTCGGCGAACGGCTCGCCGTTCCGCGCCATCTCGCACGCCAGCTCGAAGCCGTCGGCGGCCTGCGGCACGAACTCGCTCAGGACCGCCAGGTGCCCGTGCGCGACCGAGCCGCCGTCGTCCCAGCCGCCCTCGAGCCAGGCGAGCGGGCGGGGCACGTGCCGCCAGCCCTCGGCGGCCAGCCGGCGCGGCACGTCGACGTCCGGATTGCCGCCCGGCGTGAGGGCGCGGAACACCTTGAGGATCGCCCCGGGACCGTCCGGCTCGCGGCTGGGCAGGATCACCGACGTGTTCGACTGCTCACCGCTGACGACCCGCGCGCGTGACGGGTCGAGCGTGGACGGGTCGAGCGTGGACGGGTCGAGCGTGGACGGGTCGAGCGTGGACGCGTCGAGCGTGGACGGGTCGAGCGCCGACAGGGCAGGCGCGGCGTCGCTCGTGGTCGCCGCGGTCAGCCAGGCGCGGAGGAACGCAGGGTCCCCGACGCCGTCCCGGACCCGGACCGCAGGCGCGCCGGCCGTGCCGATCCAGGCGGCCGCCTCCGCTCGGTCCGCAGGTGCCGGGGTCGCCTCGGGGTAGAGGGTCAGGGGCACCTGGAGCACGGCCTCCACGGCGGACGTCGCGACGCGCACGAAGAGCACGCGCACGTCCGCCTCGTGCCACGGGTCCTCGAGCGTGAGGCCCCCGGCCGACGAGACGCGCACGTCGGCGCCGCCCTTCGCGGGGAACCACCGACGGCCGGGGAGCCACTCGCGGACGAGCTCGAGGAGCGCGTCGTCGGGCACCGGCTGCGGTCGGCCGTCCGGTCGAGGTGCCTGCTTCATCGATGCTCCAGGTCGCTCGAGGGAAGAGGGCTGCGGGTCAGGTCGTGACCTTCAGCCAGTAGAACTCGCGGGAACCCAAGGTGATCACGACCCGCTCGTCCCCGCCCACCGACGGGAAGACCGCGCCTCCGAACACGTCGGTCAACCCGGCGCCGGCGAGGCCGGGCAGCGACAGCGTGCCCGCACGGGCGGTCGAGGCGAGGTTCGCGACGCAGAGGATCCTCTCGTCGTCGGTGGTCCGCAGGTAGGCGAGCACCGAGTCGTTGTCGCTCGTGACCGCGGTGAAGTCCCCGGCGCCGAGAGCCGGGTGCTGGCGGCGGACCATGAGCATGCCGTGCACCCAGTGCAGCAGCGACGTCGGCTGCGCGAGCTGGGCCTCGACGTTGATGTGGTTGTAGTTGTGCACGAGCGACTGGACGAGGGGCAGGTAGAGCTTGCCCGGGTCGGCGGTCGAGAAGCCGGCGTTCCGGTCGGGGGTCCACTGCATCGGCGTGCGCACGGCGTCCCGGTCGTTGAGCCAGATGTTGTCGCCCATGCCGATCTCGTCGCCGTAGTACAGGCACGGGCTGCCCGGCAGCGAGAGCAGCAGCGCGTGCGCGAGCTCGATCTCCTTGCGTGAGTTGTCGAGAAGGGGAGCGAGCCGGCGTCGGATCCCGATGTTCGCGCGCATGCGCGGGTCGGGCGCGAACCACCCGTACATCGACGCGCGCTCCTCGGTCGAGACCATCTCGAGCGTGAGCTCGTCGTGGTTGCGCAGGAAGGTGCTCCACTGGCCGGTCTTCGGGATGGCCGGCGTGTCGGCCATGATGTCGAGCAGCTGGGTCGCCCGCTGGTCCTTGATCGCGTAGTAGATCCGCGGCATCACCGGGAAGTGGAAGCACATGTGGCACTCGGGCTCCTCGTCGGTCCCGAAGTACGGGACGACGTCCTCGGGCCACTGGTTGGCCTCGGCGAGCATGATCCGGCCCGGGAACTCCGCGTCGATGACGCGCCGGACATGGCGCAGGAAGGCGTGCGTCTCGGGCAGGTTCTCGCAGTTGGTGCCCTCGGCCTCGAAGAGGTACGGCACGGCGTCGAGCCGGAACCCGTCGACCCCCATGCGCAGCCAGAACCGGGCGACGTCGATCATCGCCTCGACGACGCGCGGGTTCTCGAAGTTGAGGTCGGGCTGGTGGCTGAAGAAGCGGTGCCAGAAGAACTGGCGACGGACCGGGTCGAAGGTCCAGTTGGACGTCTCGGTGTCGACGAAGATGATGCGGGCGTCCTCGTACCTGGTGTTGTCGTCGCTCCACACGTAGAAGTCCCCGTACGGCCCCTCCGGGTCCGAGCGGGAGGCCTGGAACCACGGGTGGGCGTCGCTCGTGTGGTTCATCACGAGGTCGACGACGATCCGCATGCCGCGCGCGTGGGCCTGCTCGATCAGCTCGGCGAAGTCCGCCGTCGACCCGTACTGGGGTGCGATGGCCGTGTAGTCCGAGACGTCGTACCCGCCGTCGCGCAAGGGCGACGGGTAGAACGGCGGGAGCCAGAGGCAGTCCACGCCGAGCCACTGCAGGTAGTCGAGGCGCTCGATCAGTCCGCGGAGGTCGCCCGTGCCCGCGCCCGACGAGTCGGAGAAGGCGCGGATCATGA
Organism: Cellulomonas fimi; assembly: GCF_012952065.1. Classification (GTDB taxonomy): domain Bacteria; phylum Actinomycetota; class Actinomycetes; order Actinomycetales; family Cellulomonadaceae; genus Pengzhenrongella; species Pengzhenrongella fimi_A. The sequence goes on along the minus strand of NZ_JABCJJ010000040.1, from coordinate 14,453 downwards.
CCTCGTAGAAGACGGCGGTCTTGTACCACTCGGGGTCGTCCGACAGGCCCGACGGGGCGACGGGCGGCACAGCCGGCTGCGAGCGGGGCGGCAGGGCGCCGATGGCCAGCTGACCGGTCAGGGGCGCGGGGCTCGGACCGGCAGGAGGAGGCGTCACGGGGTCCTCACGTGGATCAGGTGGGCGCACTGGACGTGCGGGTCGAGTCGGACGTAGGGCTCGGCACCCCAGGCGTACGTCACGCCCGAGAGCTCGTCGTGCGCCGCGAACACGGCATCGCCCGGCGTCCCGGCGGGGGCGACGCCCAGGGCCCTCAGGTCAAGGTAGACGACTCCGTCCCGGGTCGCGTGGGGGTCGAGGTTCACGACGACGACGACGGTGTCGGGCCGGCCGTCGGGCGAGTGCTCGGCCTCGAGGTGGCGCGAGAAGCACAGCAGCGAGTCGTCCGAGGTGCGGTGCACGGTCAGGTTCCGCAGCTGTCGCAGCGCCGGGTGTGCTCGGCGGATCTCGTTGAGCCGCGTGAGCAGGGTGGAGACGCCCATCGAGTCGGCCCGGACCCAGTCGCGCGGCTTGAGCTCGTACTTCTCGTTGTCGATCTGCTCCTCCACGCCCGGTCGCGGCACGTTCTCGACCAGCTCGTAGCCCGAGTAGACGCCCCACGTCGGGGCGCCCGTCGCGGCCAGCACGGCCCGGATCGCGAACGCGGCCGTGCCGCCGGCCTGGAGATAGGGCGGGAGGATGTCGTGCGTCGTCGGCCAGAAGCTCGGCCGCAGGAACGAACCGTCCTCGCCGGCCACCTCGGTGAGGTACTCCTCGAGCTCCTCCTTCGTGTTGCGCCACGTGAAGTACGTGTACGACTGGTGGAACCCGATCCGGGCGAGGGTCTGCATCATCGCCGGCCGCGTGAACGCCTCGGACAGGAAGAGCACCTCGGGGTGGTCCTTGCGCACGTCGGCGAGCAGCCACTCCCAGAAGTCGAGGGGCTTGGTGTGCGGGTTGTCGACCCGGAACGCCGTCACCCCGTGGTCGATCCACACCTGGATGACCCGGCGGACCTCCGTGTAGATCCCCTCGGGGTCGTTGTCGAAGTTCAGCGGGTAGATGTCCTGGTACTTCTTCGGCGGGTTCTCGGCGTACGCGATCGAGCCGTCGACGCGTGTGGTGAACCACTCGGGGTGCTCGGTGACCCACGGGTGGTCGGGCGAGCACTGGAGCGCGAGGTCGAGCGCGACCTCGAGCCCGCTCGCGTGGGCCGTCGCCACGAAGGCGCGGAAGTCGGCGAACGTGCCGAGCTCGGGGTGGATGGCGTCGTGGCCACCCTCGGGCGAGCCGATCGCGTACGGCGAGCCGGGGTCGCCCGGGGCGGGCGTCAGCGAGTTGTTGCGCCCCTTGCGGAAGGTCGTGCCGATGGGGTGGATGGGGGTCAGGTAGACGACGTCGAACCCCATGGCGGCGATCGCGGGCAGGCGGTGCGCCGCGGTCGCGAGCGTGCCGGAGCGCCACTGGTGGGTCGCCTTGTCGAACGTCGCGCCCTCGGAACGGGGGAACATCTCGTACCACGCGCCGGCCAGCGCCAGCGGGCGGTGGACCACGAGCGGGTACGTGGCCGACGGCGTCACGAAGTCCCGCAGCGGGTGCGCCTCGAGCGTGGCTCGCACCGGGTCGGAGAGTGCCGCGGCGAGCCGGGCGTCGGGGGGGCGGGTGGTGTCCTGGAGGGCTCGGACGGCGTCGGTCAGCGGCTTGCGTGCCGCCGGCGGCACGCCAGGTCGGTTCGCCGCGCGTGTGAGCACGACGACGCCCTCCGCGAGCATGAGCTCGACGTCGATGCCGGCCGCGACCTTGATCGCGGCGTCGTGGCTCCAGGTCCCGAAGGGGTCGGACCAGCCCTCGACCCGAAAGCTCCAGTCGCCCGGCTCGTCGGGCACCAGGCGGGCCTCGAACCGGTCGAGGCCCGGCGCGATGTCGACCATGCGGGCGGACGCCCGGTCCGCGCCGTCCGGGCCCACGAGGACGGCGGTCGCGCCGACGGCGTCGTGCCCCTCGCGGAAGACGGTCGCCCGGAGCGGGACCGCCTCGCCGACGACCGCCTTGGCGGGCCATCGGCCGCCCTCTGCTACCGGACCCACCGCGAGCACGGGGATCCGGCCGATGCCGTCGGGAGCGGCCCGCCGGGGAGTTGGCGGTGAGCTTGGCGGTGAGCTTGGCGGTGAGCTCTGCGGGGATCTCTGCCGGGAGCTCGCGCTGCCGGCGCCGGGTCGGTGGGACGTCGGGGGAGAGGGCTTCGCACTGTCCACGCCCCGAACCTATCGAGACCTTCTCGTTGGTGCTCCTCGGCGCCGGTTGCAACCGCGTTCTGAAAGTTTCGGAAATCGCGTGCTCAACGTTGCCGCTTCCGCCCCGGTCGCTTGTAAGGTCGGGGGCGTGAAAGCCATCCGTCGGTTCACCGTCCGCACCGTGCTGCCTGCCGCCCTCCGCGACCTCGACGAGCTCGCGCTCAACCTGCGCTGGTCGTGGCACGCCCCCACGCGCGAGCTGTTCGCCTCGATCGACCCGGAGCGGTGGGACGCCGTCAACGGCGACCCGGTGGCCCTCCTCGGGTCGCTCGGTCCGGAGCGCCTCACCGTGCTCGCGGCCGACGCCGCCTTCGTCGCCCGGGTCGAGGCCGCCGCGCAGGACCTGGGCCGGTACCTGACCGAGCCCCGCTGGTACCAGTCGGCGGCTGCGGGCGGCTCGGAGCTGCCGCGGACGATCGCCTACTTCTCGCCCGAGTTCGGCATCACGTCGGTGCTGCCGCAGTACTCCGGGGGCCTCGGCATCCTCGCCGGGGACCACCTCAAGAGCGCGTCGGACCTCGGCGTCCCGATCGTGGGTGTGGGCCTGCTGTACGGCGCCGGCTACTTCAAGCAGGCGCTCACCCGGGACGGGTGGCAGGTCGAGACGTACCCCGTGCTCGACCCGGACGGGCTCCCGCTCACCCTCGTGCGCGAGGAGGACGGCTCGCCGGCCCTCGTCACGGTGGACCTGCCGGGCGGTCGCGTGCTCCACGCGCACCTCTGGATGGCGGCGGTCGGACGTGTCCCGCTCCTCCTGCTCGACTCGAACGTGCCGGAGAACGACGACGCGGCCCGCAAGGTGACCGACCGGCTGTACGGCGGCGGCGGCGAGCACCGGCTCCAGCAGGAGCTGCTCCTCGGTGTCGGCGGGGTCCGCGCGCTGCGCGTGTGGTCGCGGCTGACGGGCGCGGCCGAGCCGGAGGTCTACCACACGAACGAGGGCCACGCCGGGTTCCTCGGTGTCGAGCGCATCCGCGAGCTCGTGGCGGCCAAGGGCCTGGAGTTCGACGAGGCGCTCGAGGCCGTGCGCGCCGCGACGGTCTTCACGACCCACACCCCGGTGCCCGCCGGCATCGACCGGTTCGAGGCGGACCTGGTCGCGCAGTACTTCTCCGGGTCGAACGCCACGGCGGGCGTCCCGGTCGAGAAGGTGCTCGCGCTCGGCGCCGAGGACTACGCCGGGGGCGACCCGACGCTGTTCAACATGGCGGTCATGGGGCTTCGGCTGGGCGGCCGCGCCAACGGCGTGTCGCTGCTCCACGGCGAGGTGTCGCGCGGCATGTTCAACGCACTCTGGCCGGGGTTCGACGAGTCGGAGGTGCCGATCAGCTCGGTGACCAACGGCGTGCACGCCCTCACCTGGGTCGACCCGCGGTTCCAGGCGCTCGCCGACGGGCGGTTCACCTCCACAGAGGCGGCGGACGGAACGGGCTGGCTGCGCCCCGACGCGATCACCGACGACGAGCTGTGGTCGATCCGCCGCACGATGCGCGGTCAGCTCGTCACCGAGGCGCGGTCGCGCATCCGGGCGTCGTGGCGTGAGCGGGGGGCGAGCCCGGCCGAGCTCGGCTGGGTCGAGGAGGCGCTCTCGCCCGAGGTGCTGACGATCGGGTTCGCGCGCCGCGTCCCGACCTACAAGCGGCTCACGCTCATGCTCAGCGACCCCGAGCGGTTGCGTGCGCTGCTGACGGACCCCGACAAGCCGGTCCAGCTGATCATCGCGGGCAAGTCGCACCCGGCCGACGAGCAGGGCAAGCGGCTCATCCAGCAGCTCGTCCGGTTCGCCGACGGCGCGGACGTGCGCCACCGGATCGCCTTCCTGCCGAACTACGACATCGGCATGGCGCAGACGCTCTACCCGGGCTGCGACGTCTGGCTCAACAACCCGCTGCGCCCGCTCGAGGCATCCGGCACGTCGGGCATGAAGTCCTCGCTCAACGGTGGGCTCAACCTCTCCATCCTCGACGGGTGGTGGGACGAGTGGTTCGACGGCAAGAACGGCTGGGCGATCCCGACGGCCGACGGCGTCACCGACGCCGACCGCCGGGACGACCTCGAGGCCGCGGCGCTGTACGACCTCATCGAGCACCAGGTGGCCGCCCGGTTCTACGACCGCGACGAGCGGGGCCTGCCCGTGACGTGGCTCGAGATGATCCGGCACACGCTCTCGACGCTCGGACCCAAGGTCCAGGCGACGCGGATGGTGGCCGACTACGTGCAGCACCTCTACGCGCCGGCCGCGGTCGCGGGCCGTGCGCTCGACGGCGGTGACCTCGCGGGGGCGCGCAAGCTCGCCGCGTGGAAGTCCGCGGTGCGTGCCGCGTGGCCGCAGGTCCGGGTCGACCACGTCGAGTCGGGGGTGGGCGAGGTCGCGCAGGTCGGCGACCCGCTCCACGTGCGCGCCCACGTGTCGCTCGGCGACCTGTCGCCGTCCGACGTCGAGGTGCAGGTCGTGCACGGGACGGTGACCGAGTCCGACGACCTGTCGAACCTGCGCACGCTCGCGCTGGTGCACGACGAGGCGTACGAGGCTGGCCGGCACGCGTTCAGCGGCGACGTCACGCTCGACGCGTCCGGTCCGTTCGGCTACACCGTGCGCATCGTGCCGAAGCACTCGGCGCTCGCGTCGATCGCGGAGATGGGGCTGGTCGTCAACGCGTCGTGAGATCCCGGGGTGGCCGCGCTGCCAGGTCCATGCGGTAGGTCCATGCAATCAGGTCCATGCGATCAGGACCACGCAGTCGTCAGCGCAGCGCGGCCACCACGGCGCGACCGGCCACCCGGCCCGAGAACAGGCAGCCGCCGAGGAACGTCCCCTCGAGGGCGCGGTGACCATGCATCCCCCCGCCTCCGAAGCCGGCAGCCTCACCCGCGGCCCACACCCCCTCGAGCGGTGCGCCGTCGGCCCGCAGCACACGACCCTCGAGGTCGGTGCGGAGCCCGCCCAGGGTCTTGCGGGTGAGCACCGAGAGCCGCACCGCGAGGAGGGGGCCGTCGTCGGGCGCCAGCAGGCGGGCCGGCTCCGCGACGCGGACCAGCCGGTCGACGACGTAGCGCCGGGCCATGGTGGTCGCCACGACCTGGTGGTCCTTGCCCAGCCCGGAGGCGACCTGGCGGTCGCGGGCGACGATCGCCCGCTCGAGCCGGTCGGCATCGATCCGGTCCCCGCCCGTGAGCGCGTTCATCCCGCGCGCGAGCGCGGCCGGGGAGTCCCCCCACACGAACTCCTCCGAGAGCTCCGCGAAGCGCTCGACCGGTCCGACCGCCCCGGGGAGCGCCCGCTGGAGCACGGCGCGGACGTCCTTGCCGGTGAGGTCCGGGTTCTGCTCCGAGCCCGACAGGGCGAACTCCGTGCCCATGATCGTCTTGTTGAGCACGAACCAGGAGTGGTCGTGGCCGCGGGACGTCAGGTGGCGCAGCGCGCCGAGCGAGTCGAAGCCCGGGAACAGCGGGGCGGGCAGGCGCTCGCCGTCGGCGTCGAGCCAGAGCGAGCTCGGCCCGGGCAGGATGCGGATCCCGTGGTCGGTCCACACGGGCGAGTGGTTCGCGATGCCCTCGGGGTAGTGCCACATCCGGCCCGCGTGCAGCACGTGCCCGCCGGCGGTCGCGGTCGCGGCGATCATCGCGCCGTCGACGTGGTCAGGGACGCCGGACAGCATGCGCGCCGGCAGCGCGCCGAACTCAGACGGCCAGGCCGACCGCACCAGGTCGTGGTTCGCCCCGATCCCCCCGGCCGCGACGACGACGGCGTCGGCGTCGATCGCGAAGTGGCCCACCACCTCGCGCGAGGAGCGCTCGCCGCGCGCGCGAGCGCCGTCGGCGGCCAGGACGTCGCCCACGACGCCGGTCACGCGACCCCCGCGACCCGTGTCCAGCCCGGTGACGCGGTGCCTGAAGCGGACGTCGACGAGGCCGTCGTGACGGGCGTCGAGGAGCGCGCGGACGAACGGCGCGAGGACCGCCGGGCCGGTGCCCCAGGTGACGTGGAACCGCGGGACGGTGTTCCCGTGGCCGTCGGCCAGGTACCCGCCGCGCTCGGCCCACTGCACGAGCGGGAACCAGCGCACGCCCTGGCGGTGCAGCCACGGCCGCAGGTCACCCGCGGCGAAGTCCACGAAGGCCTCGGCCCACCGGCGCGGGTCGACGTCGTCGGCGCCGGCGGTGAAGGCCGCGGAACCGAGCCAGTCCGCGAGCGCGAGCTCGGCGCTGTCCTTGATGCCGAGCCGGCGCTGCTCGGGCGAGTCGACGAGGAAGAGTCCCCCGAAGGACCACCACGCCTGGCCGCCGAGACTGGCGGGCGGCTCCTGCTCGAGCAGCACGACCCGGTGACCGGCACGGGTGAGCTCGGCGGTGGCGACGAGGCCCGCGAGCCCCGCCCCGATGACGACGACGGTGTCGGGCATGGGGGCAGCGTAGGGGAGCGTCAGCGCGCGACGTAGAGGCGCATCGAGAGGGACTCGAGCACGACGGTGCTGCCGGCGAGCGCGTGCAGCCCGTTCGGCCCGTTCGGCCCGTTCCCGACGGCGATCGAGGTCCGCTCACCGGGCTCCTCCCACGCGCTGTCCCAGACGAGGTCCCACGCGGCGGGCCGGTCGTCAGCGAGCACGACGGGCGTCGGGTCGAGCGCGCCGTTCAGGACGACCAGCACGTCGGACGTCGCGCTGGTCGGGCCGCCCGAGCCGTCCGAGCCGCCCGAGCCTTCCGAGCCGTCGGCGCCGTCCGGGCTGTCCTGACCCTCGGGCCCCGGCTCGTCGACGGGGACGCTCCGCAGCATCTGCAGGACCCGGACCGCCGGGTCGTGCCACGCGTCGTGCTCCAGGGCCGACCCGGTCGCGTCGAACCACGCGAGGTCGGGCCGCTCGCCCTCGGCCGGCGGGGCGCCGCGGAAGAACCGGTCCGGGCGAAGGGCGGGGTGCTCGCGCCGCAGTCGGAGCAGGTGCCGGGTGGTGGCCAGCAGGTCGCGCTGCCAGTCGGCCAGGCGCCAGTCGATCCACGAGATCTCGTTGTCCTGGCAGTACGCGTTGTTGTTGCCCTGCTGCGTGCGGCCGATCTCGTCGCCCGCCGTCAGCATGGGCGTGCCGGTCGAGAGCAGCAGGGTGGCCATGAGGTTGCGGATCGAGCGCCGGCGCAGGGGCATGATCTCGGCACTGACCGAACCGGGCGCCACGGGGCCCTCGACCCCGTGGTTCCACGAGCGGTTGTCGTTCGAGCCGTCCCGCCCCTGCTCGCCGTTGGCCGCGTTGTGCTTGTGCTCGTACGTCACCAGGTCGGCCATCGTGAAGCCGTCGTGCGCGGTCACGTAGTTGACCGACGCGACCGGCCCGCGCATGAACGGCGGATCGGTGTGGCCGAACAGGTCGACCGACCCCGCGAGCCGCGTCGCGAGCTCCGCGACGCCGTTGCCCGGACGCCCGTGCGAGGCGTGGCCCGGGTCGGCGAGCCAGAAGGTCCGGACGGCGTTGCGGTAGCGGTCGTTCCACTCGGCGAAGGGCGGCGGGAAGGCGCCGGTCCGCCAGCCGCCCGGCCCCAGGTCCCACGGCTCGGCGATGAGCTTGAGGCCGTGCAGGGCGGGGTCGGTCTGCAGCGCCACGAGGAACGGGTGGTCGGGGTCGAAGCCGCCCCCTCCGCGCCCGAGGGTCACCGCGAGGTCGAACCGGAACCCGTCGACGCCCACCTCGTGCGCCCAGTACCGCAGCGAGTCGAGCGCGAGCTGGACGACGCGCGGCCGGCGGAAGTCGAGCGAGTTCCCACAGCCCGTGACGTCCGCCAGCCGGGCCGGCGAGGCGCCGTCGTGCAGGTAGTAGACCGTGTTGTCCAGGCCGCGGAACGACACGTGCTGCCCGGCGTCGCCGCCCTCGCACGTGTGGTTGTAGACGACGTCGAGGAGCACCTCGATCCCGGCCTCGTGCAGCAGCTGGACCGCACCCTTGACCTCGGCGAGGACGGCGCTCGCGCCCTGCTCCTGCGCGGCCCGCGTCGCGTAGGCGGCGTGCGGGGCGAAGAACCCGAGGGTGTTGTAGCCCCAGTAGTTGACGAGGCCCTTGTCGATCAGGTGCGGCTCGGACGTGAAGGCGTGGATCGGGAGCAGCTCGAGCGCGGTCACGCCGAGCGAGCGCAGGTGGTCGACCGTCGCGGGGTGCGCGAGGCCCGCGTAGGTGCCGCGCAGCTCGGCCGGGACGCCGGGCAGCTCGTGGGTGAGGCCCCGGACGTGCGCCTCGTAGACCACGGTGTCGCGCCAGGGGATCTGCGGGTGCGCGACGGGCTCGCCGTGGTAGGTCGGGTCGACCGCGACGCTGTGGGGGACGTGCGCGAGCGAGTCGTGGTCGTCGGCCGGACCGTACGGGTCGCTCCGCGCACCGGGCGTCAGGCGGTGACCGTGCGTCTGGTGGCCATAGGTGAGCTCGCCGACGACGCCGCGCGCGTACGGGTCGACGAGCAGCTTCGCCGGGTTGTGGCGCAGGCCGAGCGCCGGGTCCCAGGCGCCGTGCGCCCGGAAGCCGTAGCGCTGACCCGCCCGCACGCCCGGGACGTGCGCGTGCCAGACGCCGTACGTCGGGCCGCCGAGCGCGACTCGCCGCTCGCGCCACCCCGTGGCGGACGTCGGGTCCGGGTCGATCAGGCAGAGGTCGACGCCGGTCGCGTGCGAGGCGAGGACCGCGACGTCGGCGCCGTCGGCGGTGAGGTGGACGCCGAGCGGCGGGGCCGGGCGCGCCGCAGCGAAGGACGGGTTGCGGCTCACCGGGCCATTCTCCACCGACTCGCGGAGCGTCCGGACGTGGACCGGGCGGAGATGTCGGGTGAGATCGTCGGACGGTAGCCTTCCAGCGGTGCTTCCGGGGCCGGGGCGCCGGACGAGCGTGGAGGGAAGAGGACCGGATGAGGATCGTGGTGTGCGTCAAGCACGTGCCGGACATCCAGTCGGATCGGACTCTCGGTGCCGATGGCCGCGTCGTGCGGGACGGCGGAGACGGGACCCTGAACGAGCTCGACGAGAACGCGGTCGAGGCTGCCCTCGAGCTGGCGGCCACGGACAAGGGCAGCGAGGTCGTCGCGCTGACGGTCGGCCCGCCGGATGCCGAGGACGCGGCGCGCCGCGCGCTGCAGATGGGCGCCGACGCGGCGGTGCACGTGCTCGACGACGCCGTCGCCGGCTCGGACGTGTTCGCCACCGCCACGGTGCTCGCCGCGGCGATCCGCCGGGTCGGCGCCGCGGGACCGGTCGACCTGGTCGTCACGGGGATGGCGGCGCTCGACGGCCTCACGTCGATGCTCCCGGTCGCGCTCGCGGCCGAGCTGGACCTGCCCGCCCTGACCCTGGCGGCCGAGGTGGCCGTCGACGGCGGTGCGGTGCGCGTCCGCCGTGAGCTCGACAGCGCGTCCGAGGTGCTCTCGGCGCCGCTGCCCGCGCTGGTGAGCGTGACGGACCAGGCCAACGAGCCGCGCTACCCGAACTTCAAGGGCATCCTGGCGGCCCGCAAGAAGCGGGTCGAGGTGCTCACGCTCGCCGACCTCGGCGTCGACCCCGCAACCGTCGGTACCGCGGGCGCCCGGACGCAGGTGGTCGGGGCCGCCGCCCGCCCGGTCCGCGAGAACCGGGTGCTGGTGACCGACGACGGGACGGCCGGCCTCAAGCTCGCGGCGTACCTCGTCGAGCGCAAGCTCGTCTGACCTGAGCCGACCGACCTGATCACACCTCGGCCGTGAACCACGTGCGCAAGGAGCCCCCGCGATGAGTGCCCCGCTGTCCGGACCCGTCCTGGTCCTGCTCGACCACCACGACGACGCGGTGCGTCCGTCGGTGCTCGAGCTGCTCACCGCCGCTCGGTCGTTCGGTGCGCCGGTGCACGGGGTCTGGTTCGGCGACGGGCTCGAGGGCGCGCTCGACGCGCTCGCGGGGGCCGGGGTGGAGCAGGTGCACCGGGTCGGCGGGCTCGGGGACGCGGCGCACCTGGCGGCGCCGGCGGGCGACGCGGTGGCTGAGGTCGCGACGCTGGCGAGGGCCTCGGCGCTCCTCGTGACGTCGACGTTCGAGAACAAGGAGCTCGCGACCCGGGTCGGCGTGCGTACCCGGGCGGGCGTGGTGGTCGACGCCGACGACGTCGCGCTCGAGGACGGGCGCGTGGTCGCCGAGAAGACGGTGTTCGCCGGGACCTGGACCACGCGCTGCGTGGTCACGACCCCGCTCGCCGTCGTGGCGCTCAAGGCGGGCTCGATCCAGGCCGAGCCGGCGCCCGCGCCGTCGACCCCCCAGGTGGTCGACGTGCACGTGACGCCGAGCGGGCAGGGGCGGGTCGCGACGCTGGTCGAGCGGACCGAGCGCCCGGCGTCGGTCCGCCCCGAGCTGAGCGAGGCGCAGGTCGTCGTGGCGGGCGGACGCGGGACGAACGGCGACTTCTCGGCGGTCGAGGAGCTCGCGGACGTGCTCGGCGGGGCGGTCGGCGCCACGCGCGTCGCGACCGACGAGGGCTGGATCGGCCACGACGCGCAGATCGGTCAGACGGGCGTCACGGTGGCACCCCGGCTCTACATCGGCGCCGGGATCTCGGGCGCGGTCCACCACCGTGGCGGGATGCAGGCGTCGGGCACGATCGTCGCGGTGAACTCCGACCCCGAGTCGCCCATCTTCGAGATCGCCGACTTCGGGATCGTCGGCGACCTGTTCACGGTGCTCCCGCAGGCGGCCGCCGAGCTCCGTCGGCTGCAGGGCTGACGCAGCCGGTTCGTACACTGGGTCCTCGTGACGACCTACCTCGACCACGCAGCGACGACCCCGATGCGGGTCAGCGCCGTCGAGGCGCTCACGACCGAGCTCGGACGGACCGGGAATGCCTCGTCCCTGCACGCCGCGGGACGGTCGGCGCGGCGGACGGTCGAGGAGTCGCGCGAGCAGCTCGCCGCGGCCCTGGGCGCGCGACCGAGCGAGGTGGTGCTCACGGGCGGCGGCACGGAGGCCGACAACCTCGCGATCAAGGGCCTGTTCTGGGGGCGCCTCGCGCAGGACCCGGCGCGCCGGCGGGTCCTCGTCTCGGCGGTCGAGCACCACGCCGTCCTGGACCCGGCGTTCTGGCTCGCCGCCCACGGCGGCGCGGAGATCGTCCTGCTGCCCGTGGACGGCGACGGCCGGCTCGACGTCGACGCGCTCGCCGCCGAGCTCGACGGGTCGGGCGACCAGGTCGCGTTGATCTCGGTCATGTGGGCCAACAACGAGGTCGGGACGCTGCAGCCGCTCGACGACGTCGTCGCCCTCGCGCGGCGTCACGGGATCCCGGTGCACGCGGACGCGGTCCAGGCCGTCGGTCAGGTGACGGTCGACTTCGCGGCGAGCGGGCTCGACGCCCTCACCGTGAGCGGTCACAAGGCCGGCGGCCCGCACGGGACCGGCGCGCTGCTCGCGACGCGCGGGCTCCCGCTCGCGCCGGTGCTGCACGGGGGCGGTCAGGAACGCGGCGTCCGGTCCGGGACGCTGGACGTGCCGGGTGCCCGGTCCTTCGCCGTCGCGGTCGACGAGGCGGTCCGGGAGCAGCCGGCGCTCGCGCCTCGGCTCGCGGCCCTGCGCGACGACCTCGTGCGGCGCGTGCGGGCGGCCGTGCCCGACGCGGTGCTGCGCGGGCCCGAGCCGCGGCCCGGCACGGGGAGCGTCCCGAGGCTGCCGGCCAACGCCCACTTCACGTTCCCCGGGTGCGAGGGCGACTCGCTGCTCTACCTGCTCGACTCGGCCGGCGTGCAGTGCTCGACCGGGTCGGCCTGCCAGGCCGGGGTGCCGCAGCCGAGCCACGTGCTCCTGGCGATGGGGGTCGACGAGCGGGCCGCGCGCGGGGCGCTGCGGTTCAGCCTCGGGCACACGTCGACGCCCGCCGACGTCGACGCGCTCGTCGCTGCGCTGCCGGACGCGGTCACGCGCGCCCGGGCCGCGGGGCTGGCGTCGAGCGGGCTGCCGACGGGACTGCGGACCGGGGGCCCACGATGAGGGTGCTGGCCGCGCTGTCGGGCGGTGTCGACTCGGCGGTGGCCGCCGCCCGGGCGGTCGAGGCGGGACACGACGTCGTCGGCGTCCACATGGCGCTGTCGAGGAACCGGGACCAGTTCCGGACGGGCTCGCGCGGCTGCTGCTCGATCGAGGACGCGGGGGACGCGCGGCGGGCCGCGGACGTGCTCGGGATCCCGTACTACGTGTGGGACCTGTCGGAGCGGTTCGAGGCGACCGTCGTCGCCGACTTCGTCGCCGAGTACGCGGCCGGCCGGACGCCCAACCCCTGCGTGCGCTGCAACCAGCACATCAAGTTCGAGGCGCTGCTCGACAAGGCGCTCGCGCTCGGGTTCGACGCGGTGTGCACGGGCCACTACGCGCGGATCGTCGACCGCCCCGACGGCACGCGCGAGCTCCACCGCGCGCACGACCTCGCGAAGGACCAGTCGTACGTGCTCGCGGTGATGGGCGCCGGCCGGCTCGGGCGCTCGATGTTCCCGCTCGGCGATGCGGCCTCGAAGGCGGACGTGCGTGCCGAGGCGGCCGCCCGCGGGCTGGGCGTCTCGGCCAAGCCCGACTCCTACGACATCTGCTTCGTGGCCGACGGAGACACCCAGGGCTTCCTGCGGGACCGGTTCGGCGCACGTCCCGGGGACGTCGTCGACGCCGCGGGCAGGGTGGTCGGTGCGCATGACGGCGCCTACGCGTACACGGTCGGCCAGCGCAAGGGCCTCGCCATCGGGCGCCCGGCGCCCGACGGGAAGCCGCGTTACGTGCTGGAGGTGCAGCCGGTGACGAACCGCGTCGTCGTGGGCTCGGCCGAGGACCTCGACGTGGGCCTGATCCGGGCCGACGACGCGGTGTGGCTGAGCGACCCCGCCGACCTGGCAGGCGCCGCCGACGGTGCGTGGTTCCCGTGCGAGGCGCAGGTGCGGGCGCACGGTGCCCCCGTCACGGCGCGGGCGCGCGCGGTCGCCGAGGTAGTCGCCGGGGCGGGGGGCGTCGTCGGGGTCGAGATCGGGGCCGGGGTCGAGGTCGAGCTCGTCCGGGACGGCGAGGACGTCGCGCTCCGGGGGGTCGCGCCCGGGCAGTCCGTGGTGCTCTACGCCGGTACGCGGGTCCTCGGGCAGGCCACGGTGAGCTCGACGGACCGCGCGCGGAGCGCGACCTCGACGGACCGCGCGCGGACCGGGCGGCTCGCCGGATGACGACGGTCTCGGGCCTCGGGCCGTGGCCGGGCGCGGACCCGCTCGAGGCGCAGACGACCGTGCTCGGCGAGCTCACCAGCACCCCGACGGGCGTGACGGGCCTGCCGTTCGTCGTGCAGCTGCCCGGACGCGGGTACGGCGCGGAGCCGACCGGGCGGGGGGCTGCGCTGCTGGTCGACCTGCCGGCGGAGCTGGGCCCGCACGGGTGGAAGCTCACCGACCGCCCCGGGCGGGATGCGGCGCGTGCCCGGGCGTACCTGCGCGAGGACCTCGACGCGCTCGCAGTTGCGGCCTACGGGTACGAGGGACGGCTGCTCGTCCCGGTGACCGGCCCGTTCACGCTCGCCGCCGACTTGTACCTCGCGCGCGGTGACCGGGTGCTGTCCGACGCCGGAGGGGTGCGGGAGCTGGCCGAGTCGCTGGGCGCCGGGCTCGCGGAGCACCTCGACGCGGTGCGCGCGGCGGTGCCGGGCGCCGAGCCGGTCGTGCTGCTGTCGGAACCCCGGCTCTCCGACGTGCTGCTCGCGCGGGTGCCCGACTTCACGGGGCGGGGGACCCTGCGCTCGGTCGCGGGCACGGTGGTCACCGAGCGGCTCCGGACCGTCGTGGAGGCGGCGCGCGCCGCGGACGCGCGCGGCGTCGTCGTCCATCTCGGCGGGGCGTGGACCGGCGTGCGCCCGGTGGTCGCCGCGGGGGCGGACGCGATCGGCCTGGAGGTCGCGCGGGTGGGCGGTGCGGGCTGGCAGCGGGTCGGCGAGGCGGTCGAGGCCGGCGTCGCCCTGTGGGCCGGGCTGGCGGGGCTGGGGATCGAGCGCGAGGCGGGTGACGTCGTCGGGCAGGCGGACACGCTCGTCGGGCCGTGGCGCGCGCTGGGTCTGGCGGCCCGCGGCCTGGCGGAGGTCGTCGTCATGGCCGACGGCGCGGGCGCGGGCGGAGCGCCACGCACG
>NZ_JABCJJ010000003.1 GCF_012952065.1 Cellulomonas fimi | reverse complement strand
CATGCCCTTCGGCCGCTGGGGCGAGATCTTCGCCGACGACATCGTCGCCGCCGCCATGATCGACCGCCTCGTCCACCACGCCGAGGTCCTGACCCTGACCGGCGAGTCCTACCGCACCCGCACCCGCACCCGCCGAGACCTACTCACCACCACACCGGCCAGCACACGCTGACCGGCACGAACCACACCAACGGGGTCAATTTTCGCCCGACGCCAGGGGGTCAATTTTCGGCCGACGTTGACAGACCCGGCATGGCACGAGATGACGCTCGAGCAGGCGCAGCAGAACGGCCGCGGCGTCCTGTCGTAGCTTCCGCGCCGCTATGACGGGCGTTCGCCGGCGGGATAGGGGAGCCTGCCCGCACCGGGACCGGCGCAGCGCGCCGGCTCGAGGCCGGGTGGGCTGCGTCACTCGCCCCACCCGGCACGGTGCTGCTCTTCGAGACGAACGACGGCGGCACGGTGGTCTGGGTCCGTGTCGGCGAGGCCGCGCCCGGTGTCCACCGGACCCGGGAATAGCCAGGAGGTGACAGAAGTTGAACGCTCAAGTACATTGGTGCGAGCAGACAACCCCGGAGGAAGCCATGACCGAGCACGCGACCCTCGCCACCACGGCGACCACGACCCAGCCGACCACGACCCCCGTCGGCCCCGACGTCATCGCCGCAGGGACGGAGATGGACGCCGTCACGCTTCGCGTCGGTGACCTCGACGGCATGACCGCCTACTACCGCGACACCCTGGCCCTCCAGGTCCTCGACACCCCCGCCCCTGCCGACGACGTCCTCGGGATCCCGTCGAGCGCGTCCGTGACGCTCGGCCGGGCCGGCACGCCGCTCGTCGTGCTGCGCCACACGCCGAACCTGCCCGTCCCCGGGCGCGGCGAGGCCGGGCTCTTCCACACCGCGATCCTCTTCGACGAGGAGCCGGCGCTCGCCGCCACGGTCGCCTCCATCGCGATGCAAGCGACCGGCACGTACACGGGCAGCGCCGACCACCTCGTCTCGAAGGCGTTCTACTTCACCGACCCCGAGGGAAACGGCATCGAGCTCTACTGGGACCGCAGCCGCGACCAGTGGGCCTGGGAGAACGGGTTCGTGAAGATGGACTCGCTGCGCCTCGACCCCAACGAGTACCTGCGTGAGCACGTCACGGACCAGGTCCTCGCCGAGGTCGGCGCCAAGCCGGCCGCCGTCGGCCACGTCCACCTCCAGGTCGGCGACGTCGAGGGCGCGCAGCGCTTCTACGTCGACACGCTCGGCTTCGAGGTGACCGCCACGTGGCCCGGGGCGCTGTTCGTCTCCGCGGGCGGGTACCACCACCACCTCGCGATGAACACCTGGAACAGCCGTGGCGCCGGTCCGCGGGCCTCGTCGCTCGGCCTCGGCGAGGTGTCGATCGTGGTCCCCACCGCCGACGACGTCGCCGCCCTCACCTCGCGCCTCACCCACGCGGGCGTCGCGGTGACCGACGACGGCGCGGCCCTGCGGTTCCAGGACCCGTGGCGCAACCTGCTCAAGGTGACCGCCGAGGGGACGACCGCAGCCTGAGCTCAGCGCATCCAGCGGCGGCGCTTCTTGGACCGGAGGGGATCCGCGACCTCGGCGACCCGCTGCTCGAGGCGCTGCGCGCGTGCCTCCTCGAGCGCGTGCAGCCGGCCGTAGGTGAAGGCGTTCTCACCGGCGAGGTGGGCCTCGATGCCGATCCGGCGCAGGTGGTCCCGGACGCCCACCGTGTCGTGGTGCTCGCCGAGCAGGTCCTGGACCGCCTCGGCCGCCTCGGCCGACCGTTCGGCGGCGCGACCCACGACCGGCGCGACGAGCTCGGCGGCGTACCGCGCGCGCTTGGCCGCCTTGCGCGACTCGTGCAGCGCGGCGTCGCGCACGCGCCCTGGCTCCGCCGCCTGGGCGGCGTCGAGCCGCTTGCCGAGCCGCCGGAACTCGTGGCGGACGAGCCGGGGGAGCAGCGTGGCGGCCGGGAGCTCGGCCATCGTCGAGAACGGCGGGTCGTCCACGAGCGCGTCGAGGGCGTCGAGCAGCCGGAGGTAGCGATCCGAGTCCATTGCCGCGAGCGCCTCGTCGTGCGCGGCGCGGTAGGCCTGGGCGCGGTCCTGGTCGAGCCGGGCAGCCACGGGGCCCAGGACCAGCTCGGCGGGCTGCTCGTGCACGAGGCCGGACAGGCGGCCGCGCTCCACCTCGGCATCCCGTGCCGCCCCGAGAACCCCGGTGAGCCACCGGACCTCCGCGCGCACGAGCTCGCTCCGCTCGCGGTCCAGGAGCGGCCGGAACGTCGTGAGCGCACTGCGCAGCCGGCGGGTCGTCACGCGCATCTGGTGCACGGCGTCGGGTTCGTCCCGGCGGACCGCGGGGTCGAGCTCGAGCAGGCGGTCGCGGTGCGCGCGCAGGCGTCCCTGGAGGACGGCGCCGGCGGACCCGGAGGCCGGGCGTGCGGCGTCGTCCGGCCCGTCGGCCGCCAGCCGGTCCCGCAGCGCGCGGCGCAGCTTGGACGACCACGCCGCCGTCGTCCCGTCCGCCGCCTCGAGCCGCGCGAGGGCCGCGCGCAGCAGCGGGCGGTCCCCGTCGACGAGCTCGACCTCCCACTCTCGCCACGCGTCGACGACGACGTCGCGCTCGCCCGGGGCCCGGGACGTCACCCGGTCGTCGGCCACCTCGGCGAGGACCTGGCCCTCGGCGTCGCGCAGGCGGTGCACGGTCCGTCGGGTGCGCAGCACGGCGACGGGCTCGAGCGCGGCGCCGCGCACGCGCGCGCGAATGGCTGCCGCGAGCGCCGGAGGGGGAGCGCCGTCGTCGTCCCCGAGCGGCGCCTGCAGCTCCGTCCGCTCGTCGCCCGCCGCGGGGAGCTTGACGTGCCAGCCCGCGTCCGGTCCGCCGGTGCGACGTCGCAGCGAAAGGCCAGCGCGCGTCAGGCGCAGGTCGGGCGTGTCGAGGTACACCGCCTCGAGCTCGATCTCCTCCGGCTCGTCGACCGACGCGACGCCCGGGAGCCCGGTCAGGTCGGGGAGCACAGCGGCGGCCGGCGCCTCGAGCTTCGTCTCGATCTCGCGGTGCGTGGCCATGCGCGCTCAGCCCGCCGACGGGAAGGCGGCCGCGGTGTGCTCGGGCGGGACGACCTCGTCGGGCCGCGGCGGGTCGGGCGGGGTCCCGTCGCCGAACGGCCGTCCGCCGAGCGTCTCGCGACCGTGCGGGCTCAGCCAGCCCGAGAGCTCGGGCCCGCGCGGGACGATCTGCGTGGGGTTCAGGTCGGTGTGGACGACGTAGTAGTGCTTCTTGATGTGGTCGAAGTCGATCGTGTCGCCGAAGCCGGGCGTCTGGAACAGGTCGCGCGCGTACGCCCAGAGCACGGGCATCTCGGTCAGCTTCTGCCGGTTGCACTTGAAGTGCCCGTGGTAGACGGCGTCGAACCGGACGAGCGTCGTGAACAGGCGGACGTCCGCCTCGGTGATCGTGTCGCCGACGAGGTAGCGCTGGTCGCGGAGGCGGTCCGAGAGGTCGTCCAGACGGGCGAAAAGCCGCGTGTAGGCCCGTTCGTAGGCCTCCTGCGACCCGGCGAAGCCGCACTTGTAGACGCCGTTGTTGACGTCCCGGAACACCAGCCGGTTCACCGCGTCGATCTCCGCGCGCAGGTGCTCGGGGTAGAGGTCGGGTGCGCCGTCGCGGTGGTGCGTGCGCCACTGCGTCGAGAGGTCGAGCGTCATCTGCGCGTAGTCGTTGGTGACGACCTGGCCGGTCGGCACGTCGACGATCGCCGGGACGGTGATGCCGCGCTCGTACCCCGGGAACCGGGCGAAGTAGGCGTCCTGGAGCCGCGGGATGCCGAGCACCGGGTCGACGCCGTCGGGGTCGAGGTCGAAGGTCCAGCTGCGCCGGTCGTGGGTCGGGCCGCAGATGCCCATCGAGAGGACCGGCTCGAGCCCGAGCAGCCGGCGGACGATCACCGCGCGGTTCGCCCAGGGGCAGGCGCGCGACACCACGAGGCGGTACCGGCCGGGCTCGACCGGGTACCCGTCGCGTCCGTCGGCGGTGACGCGGGTGGTGATGTAGTTCGTGTCCCGCCGGAAGGACTCGCCGGTGGTGACGTACGCGCCGGCCGTGTCGTACCCCTCGGTGCTGGTCGTCATCGCATCCTCGTCCACTCGTCCCACTCGGCCCACCCGTCCCCGCTCGTCCCCACTCGGCCCGCGCGACGCCGGACCGCCGCACGTCGACGTCCCGACCACCCTAGGCAGGATCCCGCAATCCGCGCCGTGCGGGGCGCGCGCCGTCCTTGTTCGTCCGGCGCCGGACCCCCACCATGGCCCGGTGCCTCTCCGCGACCGACTCCTCGCCGTCGTCGTCGCCGTGTGCTGGGGCCTGAACTTCCCCGCGACCGCCCTCGGCCTCGAGCACTTCCCCCCGCTCCTCATGGTGGCCCTGCGGTTCACGCTGCTCGCGATCCCGACGCTGCTGCTCGTGCCACGCCCCGACGTGCCGCTGCGGTGGCTGGTCGGGATGGGGCTCGGGATCGGCGTGCTGCAGTTCGGCTTCCTCTACCTGGGGATGGCCGCGGGGATGCCGGCCGGGCTGGCGTCGCTCGTGCTCCAGGCGTCCGCGCCGTTCACGGTCGTCCTCGCGGGCGTGTGGCTCGGGCAGCGCATCAGCCCACGGCAGACGGTCGGGATCGCGGTCGCGGTGCTCGGCCTCGTCGCCATCGCGGCCCACCGCGCCCAGGTGGCCGCGCTGCTGCCCGTCGTGCTGACCCTGTGCGGTGCGCTCGGCTGGGCCTTCGGCAACGTGTGCAGCGCCCAGGCGAGGACCTCCCACCCGCTGCGGCTGACCCTCTGGATGTCGGTGGTCCCGCCGCTGCCGATGTGGGCGATCTCGCTCGCGGTCGAGGGGCCGGACCGGGTGGGGGACGCGCTGCGCACGGCCCTGACGCGCGAGGCCCTGCCGTCGGTGCTGGGCCTGGTCTACGTCGTGGTCGTGGCGACGGTCGTGGGCTACGGGATCTGGACGACGCTCATGTCGCGCCACCCGTCCGGGGCCGTGGCCCCGTTCTCGATGCTCGTGCCGGTCACGGGCGTCGCTGCCTCGTGGGTCGCGTTCGGCGAGCGCATCGATCTCGTGGTGCTGGTCGCGGGTGCCGCGATCGTGGGCGGTGTGCTGTGGGCGAGCCGCCCGCAGCGCCCGCTCACGCTCCCGCCGGCGCGGGTGTCCGCGCCTCCCGGGGAGGTGGCCCGCTCAGCGAGCGGGTGACGGGGGTGGTCCCCGAACCCCGTGACGGCGTCCACCTGCGGCGTCGAGGTCGCCGCCGACGGGACGTCCCGGTGTGCCGGTGCCCGGCGTGGGTGCGAGGCTCGACCCCATGGGTGCCACACGTCGTCGTCCCCGCATCGGGGTCCAGCTCCAGCCGCAGCATGCCGAGTACGCGCAGATCCGCGACGCCGTCGCGCGCGCCGAGGACCTCGGGGTCGACATCGTCTTCAACTGGGACCACTTCTTCCCCCTGCTCGGGGACGCGGCCGGGAAGCACTTCGAGTGCTGGACGATGCTCGGAGCCTGGGCCGAGCAGACCTCGCGCGTCGAACTCGGCGCGCTGGTCACGTGCAACTCGTACCGGAACCCCGATCTGCTCGCGGACATGGCGCGCACGGTCGACCACATCTCGGGCGGACGCCTCGTGCTCGGCATCGGGGCCGGCTGGTTCGAGCGCGACTACGACAGGTTCGGGTACGAGTTCGGCACCGCGGGCTCGCGGATCGCCGCGCTCGGTGAGGCGCTGCCCCGCATCACGGCGCGATGGGCGCATGGCAACCCCGCACCCACGCGCGACATCCCGGTGCTGATCGGCGGGGGCGGCGAGCGCAAGACGCTGCGCGTCGTCGCCCAGCATGCCGACGTGTGGCACAGCTTCGGCGACGTCGACGTGCTCACGCGCAAGAGCGCGATCCTCGACGAGCACTGCGCCGCGGTCGGCCGCGATCCCGCCGAGATCGAACGGTCCGTCGCCGTCTCGCGCACGCCTGCCGAGGTGGCCGGGCCGCTCGTGGCGGCCGGCGCGACGCTCCTGACCGTGGGGGTCAGCGGGCCGGAGTACGACCTCGGGCTCGTGCGCGAGTGGGTCGGCTGGCGGGACGCGCAGGGCTGACCTCCCGGTTGGTACCACCGCGGCCGATGCGATTGGCTGGGCGGCCATGACCGACGGCCCTCGTGCGACCTCGCCGCGTGCGCGCCTGCGCACGCGGCTGCAGGGCGTGCGCTGGGGACGGCTCGTCGCGCTCGGGCTGCTCGCGCTCGCGGTCTCGCTCGTCTTCGGGCTCACGACGGCGTCGGTCCGGCTCGGGCTCGGCCCGCACGAGGCGCGCTACGACGTCACGACGGACGACACGATCACGCTCGACGTCGGCCCGCTCGGCACCCTCCAGATCGACTCGCCCCTGCCCCTGACGCTCGGAGCGCGCGTCACCGTCAAGGAGATCCCGGCCGACGTCCGCGCCGTCGACCCGGTCCGGACCCTCGCGGCCCTCAGCGGGGACCTCCAGGGGTACGTCCAGTTCTTCAGCGGGCCCGAGGCGACGATCGCCGACGCGACGCGCGCGCTGGTCACGAACGCCCTGCTGCGCACCGGTGGCGCCTTCGTCCTGCTCGTCGTCGCCGGGGTCGGGTCGAGCGCGCTGCTCGGCCCGACGCGCCGGAGCGAGCTGGCGACGGCGCTCGCCCCGCACCGACGCGCAGTGATCGGTGGCGGGCTGCTCGCGGTCGCCGTCGTCGTGACCACGGTGAGCAGCGTCGCCCCGAGCGAGCTCCGCCAGACCGGGCGGCCCGCGTCGAGCGTCTTCGACGGCACGCCGCTCGAGGGCGCCCGCATCACCGGTCGCCTCGCGGGCGTCATCGACACGTACGGCGGGCAGGTCGTCGAGGCGTACCAGGCGAGCCAGGCCTTCTACGAGGCCGCCGACGACGCACTCGTCGCGGCGTGGGAGGAGCGTGCGGAGGGGACCCGGGCGCGCGTGGCGGCGCAGGAACGCCTGCTCGTCCAGCCCGACGACGGGTCGACCCCGACCGAGACCGCCGACGTCGTCGAGCCGGTCGTGATGGTGCTGGTCAGCGACCTGCACTGCAACGTCGGGATGGCGCCGCTCATCCGCTCGCTCGCCGAGCTGTCGGGCGCCCAGCTCGTGCTCGACGCGGGTGACACGACCGTCAACGGCACCGCCGTCGAGCAGTACTGCGCGACGACGTTCGCGCGTGCGGTGCCCGAGGGCGCCACCATGGTCGCGGCCAACGGCAACCACGACTCGACCCAGACCGCCGCCCAGCAGCGCCGGGCCGGCGTGGTCGTCCTCGACGGCGAGGTCGTCACGGTCGCGGGCGTCCGCATCCTCGGGGACAG
Organism: Cellulomonas fimi; assembly: GCF_012952065.1. Lineage (GTDB taxonomy): Bacteria > Actinomycetota > Actinomycetes > Actinomycetales > Cellulomonadaceae > Pengzhenrongella > Pengzhenrongella fimi_A. Next base: position 211,011 of record NZ_JABCJJ010000003.1, on the reverse strand, counting down.
CGACCCCAACGAGACCCGCGTGGGGGGCGGCACCCGGCTGGGCGGTGAGGAGACGGTGGCGGAGGTCGGCGAGCGGCTCGCGGAGACCGCCTGCGACGACGGGGACGTCGACGTCCTTCTTACCCACCTGCCCCGGGTGGGCGACGCCGCGCTCGAGAGCGGCTGCGTCCCGGTGCAGCTCGCCGGGCACACGCACCGCCAGAGCGGTCCGGCGCCGGTAGGCGAGGGTCTGCGCCTCGTCAGCGGCAGCACGGCGGGCGCGACGGCAGGTGCGCCGACCGTGGGACCGCTCCGCGGGACCGCACACCTGACCGTGCTGCGGTTCGACCCGGCCGAGCGCCGGTTCGTCGACCACCAGCCGGTCGCCGTCCGGCCCGACGGCTCGGTCGCGATCGGCTACCCCGTCCCGTTCCCCCGTCCGGAGCCCGCGGAGGCGCCCGGCACGGGCGACGGCGGGACCAGGCCGAACCTCACGCGGTGAAGTTCGGCGTGCCGAGCGTCACCGCCGCGCTCGTGGTGCTCATGGTGCTCGTGGGACCATCGTCGTCGCCGGTGCCCGCCGGGCCGCGCGCGTCCGGCTGACCGCGACCGAGGCGTAGGAGGTGCGCGTGCCCCGCCCCGACCCCGCGGACCTGACCGCGGTGACCCAGGACTATCTCAAGGTCATCTGGACCGCGCGCGAGTGGTCCGACGACCCGGTGACGACCAAGATGCTCGCCGAGCGGCTCGGGGTAGGAGCGCCCACCGTCTCGGAGACCGTCCGCCGCCTGCGCGACCAGGGGCTGGTCGAGCACGCGCCCTACGGGCGCATCGAGCTCACGGCGGCGGGACGGGCCCACGCCGTGGCGATGGTTCGGCGGCACCGCCTGATCGAGACGTTCCTGGTGCAGGAGCTCGGCTACGGCTGGGACGAGGTGCACGACGAGGCCGAGGTGCTCGAGCACGCGGCGTCCGACCTGATGATCGAGCGGATCGACGCCCGGCTCGGCCGGCCGACCCGGGACCCGCACGGGGACCCGATCCCGACGGCGGACGGCCAGGTGCCCAGCCCGCCCGCGCGGCCGCTCGCCGAGGTGGGCCCGGGGGAGTGGGTCGTCGCCCGGGTCTCGGACGCCGATCCGGAGGTGCTGCGGTTCTGCGCAGCGGCGGGGATCGGGCTGGACGCCCGCGCCGTCGTGCTCGAGCGGGGGCCGAACCAGCCGGGGACGACCACGAGCGACGCAGTCCACGTCGTGATCGCGGGACACGCGCTCGCGCTGCCGGCGGCGGTGGCGGCCGCCGTGTGGGCCGTGCCCGGCCGCCGGTCGTCGCCGTGACGGGTGGCGTCGATGCATGGCCGGTCGGGCCGCGCAGACCGCTTGTACAAACGGGCTCGCGCCAATGTGCGCCCGACCGGCCCCGTCGTCACCTGGCCGTTACGCTCGCCGAGTTCACGACCGGACGTGCTGCCACGGCTCGCGTCACCACGAGCACTGAGGACGGCCCGCGTGACCACCGACACCACGACCCAGACCACGACCGATGGACCGCCCGGACGCGCTCGCGAGCGCCAGGTCAGCGACTTCACCGCGCTCGCCCGCACCGTCCAGGAGGCCGGGCTCATGCGGCGCCGGCACGGCTACTACTGGACCCGCTTCGCCGTGCTCACGGCTCTCCTCGGGGCCTTCGGCATCGCGATCGTGATGATCGGCGACTCGTGGTGGCAGCTCGCGGTCGCGGCCGGCCTCGCCCTCGTGCTCGGCCAGGTCATGTTCCTCGGCCACGACGCCGCGCACCGCCAGATCTTCGCGTCGGGGCGGTGGAACGACTGGTCCAGCCTCGTGATCGCGAACCTCTACGCCGGCATGAGCTACGGCTGGTGGAACCACAAGCACAGCCGCCACCACGCGAAGCCCAACCAGGTCAAGGCCGACCCTGACATCCCCACCGGTGTGCTCGTCTTCCAGACGGCCGACCTCGAGAAGCCGTTCACCGGCGTCCGCGCGTGGTTCGCGGCGCGCCAGGGCTGGCTGTTCTTCCCGCTCCTGCTCCTCGAGGGCCTGAACCTCCACGCCGCAGGCGTCGCGACCATCCTCGGCCGCGGCGAGATCAAGCGCCGCTGGGTCGAGCTGGCGTTGGTCAGCATCCGCCTCGTCGGCTACGTGGCGCTCGTGTTCTGGGCGATGCCGGTCGGGCTCGGGTTCGCGTTCCTCGGCGTGCAGCTCGCGCTCTTCGGCCTCTACATGGGCGCGGTCTTCGCCCCGAACCACAAGGGCATGCCGATCGTCCCGGCCAACTCGCGGATCGACTTCCTGCGGCGCCAGGTCCTCATGAGCCGCAACGTCCGGGGCGGGCGCCTCATGGACTGGTTCATGGGCGGGCTCAACTACCAGGTCGAGCACCACCTGTTCCCGAGCATGGCGCGGCCCCACCTGCGCCGGGTCCAGCCGATCGTCCGCGAGTTCTGCGAGAGCCGCGGCATCCTCTACACCGAGACGAGCCTGCTGCAGTCCTACGGGATCGTCGTGCGGTACCTGAACGAGGTCGGGCTCTCCGCGCGCGACCCGTTCCAGTGCCCGCTCACGGCGGAGTACCGCTCGGCGCGGTGAGCCGCTCGTCGGCCCGCCGGTAAACTCGCCCGGTGACGACCTCGCCCGACGCGCCCCTGACCACCTCCGGACCGGCTGCACCGTCCGAGCCGGCTGCGCAGCCGGAGCCGGGCGACTCCCCTCAGGCGGACGTCCGCTACCGGTACACGGCCGCGCTCGCCTCCGAGCTGGAGCAGCGTTGGCAGGACCGGTGGGACGAGCTCGGCACGTTCCACACGCCGAACCCGCGGGGCGCCCTCACGGACGCCCAGGGGCGCACGGCGGACGCCGCGTCGCCGTCGTTCTTCGTCATGGACATGTTCCCGTACCCCTCGGGAGCCGGGCTGCACGTGGGGCACCCGCTGGGGTACATCGCGACCGACGTCGTCGGCCGCTTCCGGCGGATGCGCGGCGACAACGTGCTGCACGCCCTGGGCTACGACGCCTTCGGCCTGCCCGCCGAGCAGTACGCGGTGCAGACGGGTCAGCACCCGCGCCTCACCACCGAGGCCAACATCGCGAACATGCGGCGGCAGCTGCGCCGGCTCGGCCTGGCGCACGACCCGCGGCGCACCTTCGCGACCACCGACCCTGGGTACGTGCGCTGGACGCAGTGGATCTTCCTGCAGCTGTTCGGCGCGTGGTACGACCCGCGGGCGGGCCGTCCCGACGGCGGGACCGGTCGTGCGCGGCCCGTCGCCGACCTCGTCGCCGCCTACGAGTCGGGCGAGCGTGCGACGCCCGACGGGCGCCCCTGGGACGCCCTCGACGCGGTCGAGCAGCGCCGCCTGGTCGACGCCGAGCGGCTGGCCTACGTGTCCGAGGCCCCGGTCAACTGGTGCCCGGGCCTGGGCACCGTCCTCGCGAACGAGGAGGTCACCGCGGACGGCCGCAGCGAGCGTGGCAACTTCCCGGTGTTCCAGCGCAGCCTGCGGCAGTGGAACATGCGCATCACGGCCTACGCCGACCGCCTGGTGGACGACCTCGAGCTCATCGACTGGCCGGAGAAGGTCAAGGCGATGCAGCGCAACTGGATCGGCCGGTCCGAGGGCGCGTTCGTCCGCTTCGGGGTCGAGGGCTTCAACGAGGTCGAGGTCTTCACCACCCGCCCGGACACGCTGTTCGGCGCGACGTTCATGGTGGTCTCGCCCGAGCACCCGCTGCTCGACGAGGTCCCCGCCGCATGGCCTGACGGGACCCGGAGCACCTGGACGGGCGGGCACGGAACCCCCGCTGAGGCCGTCGCCGCGTACCGGGCCGAGGCGGCCGCGAAGACGGCGGTCGAGCGCCAGGCGGACGCGGGCCGCAAGACCGGCGTCTTCACCGGGCACCTCGCCACCAACCCCGTCAACGGCGTGCCGATCCCCGTCTTCACGGCCGACTACGTCCTCATGGGCTACGGGACCGGCGCCATCATGGCCGTCCCGGGCGAGGACGAGCGCGACTGGGCGTTCGCCGCGGCGTTCGAGCTGCCCCACGTGCGGACGGTCCAGCCGCCCGAGGACTGGGCGGGGGGCGCGTGGACCGGCAGCGGCCCGATCATCAACTCCGCCAACGACGAGGTCGACCTCGACGGCCTGTCGGTGGACGAGGCCAAGGCGCGGATCGTCGCCTGGCTCGCGGACAAGGGTCTGGGCACCGCCACCACGACCTATCGCCTGCGCGACTGGCTGTTCAGCCGCCAGCGGTACTGGGGTGAGCCGTTCCCGATCGTCTACGACGAGCACGACCTGCCGATCGCGGTCCCCGACGCCCTGCTGCCGGTCGACCTGCCCGAGGTCCCGGACTACTCGCCGCGCACCTTCGCGCCCGACGACGCCACGTCGACGCCCGAGCCGCCGCTCGGTCGCAACGCGGACTGGGTCACCGTCACGCTCGACCTCGGTGACGGCCCCCGGCCCTACCGGCGAGACACCAACACGATGCCCAACTGGGCCGGGTCGTGCTGGTACTACCTTCGCTACCTCGACCCCGCCGACGCCGAGCACCTCGTCGACCCCGCGCTCGAGGCCTACTGGCTCGGACCGGACCACAACGCCACCGCCGGCGTGGCCGGGGGAGTCGACCTGTACGTCGGTGGCGTGGAGCACGCCGTCCTGCACCTGCTCTACGCCCGGTTCTGGCACAAGGCGCTGTACGACCTCGGTCACGTCTCGAGTCTCGAGCCGTTCCACCGCCTGTTCAACCAGGGCTACATCCAGGCGTACGCCTACACGCGCGAGGACAACGGCGCCTACGTCGAGGCGTCCACGGTGACCGAGCGCCCCGACGCTCCCGGTGAGCTCGTCGCGCTGGTGGACGGCGAGGCCGTCCCGGTCCAGCAGGAGTACGGGAAGATGGGGAAGTCCCTCAAGAACGTCGTCACGCCCGACGACATGTACGAGGCCTACGGCGCGGACACGTTCCGGGTCTACGAGATGTCGATGGGACCGCTCGACCAGTCGCGTCCCTGGGACACGCGCGCCGTCGTCGGCTCCCAGCGCTTCCTCCAGCGGCTGTGGCGCAACGTGGTCGACGAGGCGACGGGGGACGTCGTCGTGACCGACGACGAGCCGACGCTCGAGACGCTCCGTGTCCTGCACCGGACGATCGCGGACGTGACGACGGAGATGGAGGCGATGCGGCTCAACACCGCGATCGCCAGGCTCATCGTGCTCAACAACCACCTGACGTCGCTGCCGGCGGTGCCACGCACCGTCGTCGAGCCGCTGATCCTCATGACGGCCCCGGTGGCCCCGCACGTCGCGGAGGAGCTGTGGGCGCGACTCGGGCACCCCACGTCGCTCGCCCATGCGGCGTTCCCGGTGGCTGACGAGCGCTACCTCGTCGAGGAGACCGTGACCTGCGTGCTGCAGGTCCAGGGCAAGGTGCGGGGCCGGGTCGAGGTGCCGCCGTCGATCGACGACGGCGCGCTGCGCGAGCTGGCCCTGGCCGACGCGGCGGTGCAGCGTGCGCTCGACGGACGCGGCGTGCGCACGGTCGTGGTCCGGGCGCCGAAGCTCGTCAACGTGGTGCCCAGCTGACCCCCGGGCTGCTCGACCGCCTCCGCCCGCCCGCACGCCCGGCGCGGGTCGCGCTCGTCACCGACTCGACCGCGTCGTTGCCGCCGGGCCTCGCGGAGCGGTGGGGGATCACGGTCGTCCCGCTCGGCGTGACGCTCGACGGCGCGGAGCGCCACGAGGGGGTCGACCTCCGACCGGCCGACCTGCTCGCCGTGCTGACCGCAGGCAGACGCGTGACGACCTCGCAGCCGCCGCCGGCCGCGTTCGCCCGGGCCTACGCGCAGGCTGCCGCTCGCGGCGCCCGCGAGATCGTGTCGGTGCACCTCTCGGGAGACCTCTCGGGGACGGTCCGGTCCGCCCAGGTCGGTGCGCTCGCCGCACCCGTGCCGGTGCACGTCGTCGACGCCCGGTCGGTCGGGATGGGGCTCGGGTTCGCGGTGGTCGCCGCGGCCGAGGTGGTGGCCGACCCGCGCGCGAGTGCAGCGGGCGTCGACCCGGTCGTCGGCGGGCGCGGGGGCGGCCGTGGCACGTTGTTCGAGCGACTTCCCCCGGCGGACGGCGCCACCGTGGCGGAGCGAGCGCGCCGAGTGGCGGCAGGGAGCTCGGTCACGTTCCTGGTCGACTCGCTGGACCACCTGCGGCGCGGCGGGCGGCTCGGGGCGGGGGCTGCCGCGCTGGGCACCGTGCTGGGACTGCGGCCGCTCCTGGGAGTGCGCGGCGGTCGCGTCGAGGTGCTCGAGAAGGTGCGCACGCGGCGCGCGGCGCGCGAGCGGCTCGAGGCGCTCGTGCTCGCCGACGTCGCAGCGCGGGGGCTCGGTCGGGTCGCCGTCCACCACCTCGGCCAGCCCGACGTCGCGGCCCAGGTGGGCGACCGCCTCCAGCGGGCGCTCGGCGCGGCCGTGGAGGACGTCGTCGTGTCGGAGGCCAGCGCGGTCATCGCGGCGCACGCGGGGCCCGGGCTGCTGGCCGTGGTCGTCGCCCCGCGCTGACGGCTCCGCTCGGGAGCGAGCGGGTGCAGGCACCCCGGGCGGCTCCCCAGACGTCGTCGGCGGGCCGCTGTCCCCAGCGGTCGGCCGTGCGGGTCGGACGCCGGCGACCACGTGCCTAGCGTGCCGTCATGCCGGGTGCGCGGGGTGTCGACGAGCAGGCTGCGCGCGACCGGCTGCACGTCCTCGCGGTCCAGGCGGACGGCGGGCGGGCGGGCCCGCGACGCGTCGCCGTGACGGGCGCGTCGTCGTCGTCGAGCGCGTCGTCGTCGTCGAGCGTGTCGTCGTCGAGCGTGTCGCCGACGGAGCCGGCTCGCATGCCGACCGGCGCGGCTCGCGTGGTCGGCGCCGAGGGCGGGCGGACGGACGACGCCCTCCGTCCCGCCTCGCCCGAGGAGGCGCGTGGGTGGACCCCGCGGCCGCCGGCCGGGCGGGACGGCGCAGCCGGACCGAGCGAGCGCGACCTCGCGCGCGCGCCGACCCGCACGGCCGCGGGCACCGGAGGGGGGGACGGCCCCGACGCAGGCGACGAGGACCGCAGCGGCACCGCCGACGACGACGTCCGGGATGTCGTGCGACGTATGCGCGCAGGCGCCATGGCGGCCGCGACGGCGGGCTACGCGGCGGTCCACGGGCACCCGCTCGAGCACCCCGGCCCCGAGGCGCCGACCGGTCCCGCGCGCTGGGTCCTGAGCCTCCGGCTCGCCGTCGTCGCCGGGATCGCGCTCGTCGTCCTGGGCGCCGGGATCGCGGTCAGGAGCCTCCTCGGGTCACCCGGCGCACCCGTGGCGGTGCCGGACCGTCCGGTCGAGACGCTGGCCGTCACCGGCCGCGACGCACCTCCCGGGGCGGTCGGGGATGCGTCGTCCGGGGCACCGTCGGCCGGCGCAGCTGGTGCGGCGGGGGCCGCCGACGGCGTCGGTGCGCGTGCCGGCGCGGACGCCGTCGGCGTGGTCGTCGTGCACGTGGTGGGCGAGGTCGTCGTCCCGGGCGTGGTGCGGCTCCCGACCGGGTCGCGGGTCGCCGACGCGCTCACCGCCGCGGGCGGTACGACCGGAGGGGCGGACCTGACGGCGGTCAACCTGGCCCGCGTGCTCGTCGACGGCGAGCAGGTGGTCGTGCCTGCTCCCGGGCAGGCGGCTGAGGCAGGTGCGGGTCCTGCGGGTCCTGCCGGCCCTGCGGGCCCCGCGGGAAACGGCGACGCCGGCCGGGGCGGCTCACCCGCGCTCGTCGACCTCAACACCGCCGACCTCGCGCAGCTCGATGCTCTCCCCGGCATCGGACCGGTGCTGGCGCAACGCGTGCTCGACTGGAGGGACGCCCACGGCCGGTTCACCGACGTGGCCGAGCTCGGCGAGGTCAGCGGGATCGGCCCGACGCTCCTGGGACGCCTCCGACCGCTGGTCCGGGTCTGAGGTGCATCCTGAACGGCCGGACGTCCGGCTCGTGCCCGCCGCGCTGGCGACCTGGTGCACCGCGTTCCTCGTGGTGCTGGTCCCCGCCGGCACCGCGACGGCCATCGGGGGCGCGGCAACGCTCGCCGGCGGCGTCGTCGCCGCGACGGCTCTGCGCCGCCGCACGCCGGCCCGTGCTCCCACGGCGACCCGAACCGGGACCGCGACACGAACCGCGACCGCCCCCCGTGGCCGCCGGGCAGCGCTACGCGGCCAGGCCGTCCTCGTGCTGCTCGCCGCGGCCGCCACCGCCTTCACCGCCGCGGCCCAGCTGGGTCAGCGGGATGCCGGACTCCTCGGGAGGCTCGTCGAGGAGCGTGCCACCGTGAGCGTCGTCGGGACGGTGCGGTCCGAGCCGATGCCGCTCGCTGCGCCGAGCTGGTCCGCAGGCGGCGAGCGGTACCGGGTCGTCCTCACGGTCGAGCACGTCACGGGGCGCGGGCTCACCGGCGCGGCGGCCGGACGCGTGCTCGTGCTGGGGAACGCGCCATGGGCCGGGGCGTCCTACGGCGCCCGCGCGCAGGTGGCCGGACGGCTGCAGCCGGTCGACGACGGCGACCCCGTCGTGGCGCTCCTGATCGCGGGCGAGCTGCGCGTCGTCGAGCCCCCCGGGCCGATCGACCTCCGTGTCGGGCGGATCCGCCGTTCGCTGCTCGAGGCGAGCGACGACCTCTCGCCCGACGCCCGCGGGCTGGTGCCCGGGATCGCGGTCGGTGACACCAGCCGGATCCCTGACGACCTCGACGAGGCGATGCGGGTGACGGGTCTCACCCACCTCACCGCGGTCTCCGGTGCCCACTTCGCGATCGTGGCGGCGGTGGTGCTGGGGCTCACGGGGCTCGTCGGTCTGCCCCGGTCCGCACGGGCGGTGGTCGTCGCGGTCGTGATGGTCGGCTTCGTCCTGCTGGTCCACCCCGAGCCGAGCGTCGTGCGGGCCGCCGCGATGGGAGCCGTGGGGGTCGGCGGTCTGCTGCTGGGGCGCCCGGCGCGGGCGCTCCCGGCGTTGGCTGTCGCGGGCACCGTCCTTCTGCTGCTCGACCCGTGGCTCGCACGGAGCTACGGCTTCGTGCTGTCGGTCGTGGCGACCGCAGGGATCGTGGTGCTGACGGAGCCGCTCGCGCGCCGGCTCGGCGCCGTGCTCCCGCAGGCCGTCGCGTACGTCGTCGCGGTCCCACTGGCTGCGCAGCTCGCGTGCGCGCCGATCGTCGTCCTGCTCAGCGCAGGGCTGGCGAGCTATGCCGTCCCCGCCAACGTCGTGGCGGCCCCCGCTGTCGCGCCGGCGACCGTGGCGGGGGTGCTCGCGGCGCTCGTCGCCCCGTGGTGGCCCGCGGCGGGGACCGCCCTCGCCCACGTGGCCGGGGCGGCCACCTGGTGGATCAGCGGGGTCGCGCGGGTGGCTGCGGGGCTCCCGCTGGCGCGCCTGCCCTGGCCGGAAGGCCCCCCCGGGGCGGTCCTGCTCGCGGCGATCACGGTGCTGACGGGGGCCGCGGTCCTCGGGACCCCTGCGCTGTCGCGGGTCGGACCGGGAGGGCGCTGGCTTGCCGCGTGCTGCGCGGCCCTCGCAGCCGGCATCGCGGTGGCGTGGGCGTCGCGGTGAGCATTCGGAGGGGTGCCGGGTCGGTGTTCCGGGCTCGAGGGCATCCGGGTCCACCCGTGTGCGCCTGGGGCGACGGGGCGGGCCGGCGCGACGCGGATCGCTCGACGTGGGAAGCGCGTGGCACCCTGAGCGGGTGCCGTCCACCCCGAGCTCTCGAACGTCGTCCCGCTCTGCGCGCCCTGCTCGCGGGTCGTCGCGCGGTGGACCGACGCTCTCCTGGGACGAGGTCGAGCTCGCTCCCGTCGTGCTGGTCACCGGCACGGAGGGGCTGCTGGGGGAGCGGGCGGTGGCCGGACTGGTCGCGGCAGCCCGAGACCGTGATGCGGACGTCGAGGTGACCCGCCTCGAGGGGGCGGGTTACTCGGCCGGCGCACTGGGGATCGTCACGAGCCCGTCGCTCTTCGGCGAGGCGCGCGTCGTCGTGGTCGAGGGCGTCGAGCAGGCCACCGACGACCTGATGGCCGACGCGCTGGCGTACGTCGACGCGCCGGCGGACGACGTCGTGCTGGTGCTGCAGCACGGGGGCGGGCAGCGGGGCAAGAAGCTGCTCGACGCTGTCCGCGCCTCGGGCGCGCCGGTCGTGGTCTGCGAGCCGATCAAGAAGGACGCGGACAAGGTCGCGTTCGCCGCTGCCGAGCTGCGGCGTGCCGGCCGGCGCGCCGACGCCGAGGCGCTGCGCGCGCTCGTCGAGGCCGTCGGGTCCGACCTCCGCGAGCTCGCTGCGGCCTGCGCCCAGCTGGCAGCGGATGCACCCGCGGACTCGCGCGGGGTCATCGGACCCGCGGTGGTCGCGCGGTACTACGGCGGTCGCATCGAAGCGACCGGTTTCCGGGTGGCCGACGCCGCGATCGCCGGTCGGACCGGCGAGGCCGTGGCCCTGCTCCGTCACGCCCTCGCGACCGGGGGTGACCCCGTCCCGCTCGTCGCGACCCTCGCGGCCAAGCTCCGTGTCCTCGCCAAGGTCGCGGCGACGCGCGGCCGGCGGGGCGGCGCGGCGGACCTGGGGCTGGCGCCGTGGCAGGTCGATCGCGCGCTGAAGGACCTGTCGCGGTGGACGCCGGAGGGACTCGCCGAGGCGATCACCGCGGTCGCGCAGGCCGACGCCGAGGTCAAGGGGGCAGGTCGGGACCCCGTGTTCGCGGTGGAGCGGGCGGTGCTGCGGGTGGCCTCCGCGGCCGGGCGCTGAAGGCTCGTGGCTCAGCGGCCGCGCTGTGACGGCATCACGGCGGTGAGGTCGATCACCGTGGTGGCCTCGAGCGCATCGCCCTGGAACAGCTCGAACCCGTGGGCGCGGCACGAGTCGAGGAGCTCGTGGGACTCCACGAACTGCGCGACGAGCTGTGCTCCGTGCGACCGCGCGAGGTCGAGGAGCGGGCGGCCCTCCACGTCGAGGTCACGCGCGTCGATCTTCACGTAGTCGGCGCTCGGCAGGAGCCTGCGCTGGCTCGGCGCGCCCACGAAGTCGTCGATCGCGATCCTGAAGCCGAGCGCGCGCAGCCGTCGGACACCGGCCACGACCTCGTCGTCGGCCTGCGCGGAGTCGACGACCTCGATCACCAGCTGGTCCGGGTGGAACGGGACCGCGCCGTCGGCGACGAGGTAGGAGCGGGGGAAGTTCACGAAGACGCGGCGGTCACGTGCGACGGAGCTGACGCCCGGCCCGGCGAACGCCGCGCGGAGGACGCGGCGGGTCGCGTGGTCCTGCTGCTCGGCGCTCCGGCCCTCGGACACCTGCGCGGCGGTGCGGTCGTCCGACCGGTAGCAGAGCTCGTACCCGAACACGTCACCGCGCCCGGTGAAGATGCCCTGCCGACCGAGCAGCACCCGCTGGCCGAGCACGAACTCGTCCCACTCGCGCCGCAGACCCGGCGGGATGGCGGCATCAACGGCGGCCGCGAGGGCGGCGAGGTCGACTGTCATGCCATCCATGACAACACGTCGTTGCCCGCATGACAGCCCCCTTGCGGCGACCCGCCGGGTGACTCGCGAGAAATCACCCGTCCGGACGCAGCGGCACGGTAGGACCCAGCGCGCTGAACTGCGGGGACGCGCAAGGTCGCCGGACGACCCGGTCTTGACAAGCGACCGTGCGACGCGGAACCTTGCGTCAGCATGGCTGTGACTGAACGGTCATCCAACTCTGACAGGAGCTCTTCATGCGCCGTATGGTCAAGTCCGTCCTCGCCGTCGCCCTCGCCTCCGGTCTCGCCTTCGCCGCGTCGTTGCCCGCGGTCACGCCGAGCGAGGCCACGACGACCGTGGCGGGCGGCATCGGCTGCTGCCGCGGGTTCCAGTGACGCGAGAGGTCCTGACGGTGCATGCCGGCGGCCAGGAGGGGTCGCCCGGGTCGCGCGGCAGGGGGCGCAGCGAACTGGGTCGATCACCTCGACGACCGCCGGCGCGCAACTCATCTGCGGTTCGGCGCGATACACCCGGACGTCACAGCTACAGTGACTGCTCATGACCGACTTGGGTGACCGACTCCGGGCTCTGCGCGTCGCCGCAGGGCTGTCCCAGACCGCCCTCGCGGGTGACGCGTTCTCGCCGAGCTACGTCTCGTTGATCGAGGGCGGCCGGCGTGAGCCGACCGACGCGGCCCTGGCGGTGCTCGCCGCGCGCCTCGACACCACGACGGAGTACCTCCGTCATGGCGAGAGCGGGCCGAGCGAGTCGAAGGCGCGGCTCGAGATCGACTACGCGAAGCTCGCGCTGGAGACCGGCAAGGCCGTCGAGGCGCGTGACCGGATGCTGGCGCTCGACCTGGGCAGCATCTCCTCGACGCTCCACTCCGAGATCCTCATCACGCTCGCACGCGCCTACGAGGGCCTCGGCGAGCTGGAGGCGTCGATCGGCGTCCTGGAGCCGTTGCTCGCGCGCGCCCGTGGGCGCTCCCACCACCTGGATGCGGCGACGATCGCGACCGATCTCGTGATCTCGTACCTCCAGGCGGGTGACCTGCATCGGAGCATCGATCTCGGGGAGCAGGTGATCGCCGAGCTCGAGGACGCAGGACTGGCCGGCACGGACGAGCAGCTGCGTCTGGGCGCGACGATCCTGTGGCCCTACGTCGAGCGCGGCGACATGCTCTTCGCCACGCACCGAGCCGCGCAGCTGATCGAGCAGGCCGACGCGCTCGGCACGCCTCGGGGCCGCGGCAGCGTCTACTGGAACGCGGCGATGGTGGCGGAGCAGCGCCGTGACTACGCGCTGGCCCAGCGCTACACGTCGCGTGCGCTCGCCCTGATCGGCGAGAGCGGCTCGAGCCGCGACGTGGCCCGCCTCCGGCTGCACTACGCCTGGCTCCTCCTGCGTTCGGAGCCCAGCAGCCCCCGTGCGGCGCTCGACCAGCTCGAGATGGCCGGCCCGCAGCTCGGCTTCATCGGCTCCGAGGTGGACATCGCCTTCGCGGAGATCGAGAGCTCGCGTGCGTACCTCATGCTCGGGGACCTCGCGCGCGCCGAGGACTGCGCTCGGCGCGCGATCGAGCGGCTGGGTGACAACCCCCGGCTCGACACGTGCAGCGCGCACCTCGTGCTCGGCGATGCGCTCTTCGCGCGCGGCGACGAGCAGGGCGCCGCGCAGGCCTACCGGTGGGCGGCCGACATGCTCGGCATGATGGCGGCCGGCCGGCAGTCCGCAGCGGCCTGGCGCGCGCTCGGCGACCGGTTCCTCGCGCACGGAGACGTGGCCGAGGCCGCGCGGTCGTTCGACCGAGCGTTGCGCGAAGCCGGTCTGCGGCCGACGTCGGTGCCTGCGGCCGTGTTCGCCGGCCGGCACGGCGTGCGCGTGGACTGAGCGCACCGGATGCTGCGTATCTGAGCGTCCGGTGCGGGATCTCGGACAGACGAGAGAGGGCGTCCCACGGGGGACGCCCTCTCTCGTCATCGTGCAGGTGCGACCGCTGAACGGGACGCACCGGCGTGGCACTCAGAGGCTGTTGACGGCCTTCGCGAGCGCCGACTTCTTGTTGGCGGCCTGGTTGGCGTGGATGACGCCCTTGGAGACGGCCTTGTCGAGCTTCGTCGACGCGCTGACGAGGGCGAGCGAGGCGGCCTCCTTGTCTCCGCCCGCGACGGCCTCGCGGACCCGACGCACGTGCGTCTTGAACTCCGACTTGACGGCCTTGTTGCGCAGCCGGGCCTTCTCGTTGGTGCCGATGCGCTTGATCTGGGACTTGATGTTTGCCACGTGTGGACTCTCTTTGTGCGTTCGCGGAAGCGATCTGACAGGTCGTAGAGGGCTGCCCGGCTCCGGGACTGGGGCGTGGGGACACCCGCGGTGAGGAGCTGGGACTGTGCCCGCCGACCTGGGCGGACACGCAGGAGCCGATGCTACCAGGCTCGTGGCGTGACCAGCGAGACGTGGTCACGGGTGGCGGCGGCGAGCAGGCGGGCCACGGTGGGGTGCGTGCTCGGGGCACGGTGGCGCGGCGGCGGACCGGTCGGGCGGCAGCTCGACGAGCACCGGCGTGGGCGCGGGTGAGCGCGAGGGGGTGACGCCGTCGTCGGGCATGGGAGCATGGTGGTTCCCGCACCCCCACCCAGAACGTGGAGTCGTCCCCAGCGTGTCCCCGATCCCCAGCGCCGCGCAGAGCTCGCGCATCCAGCCGGCGGCGACCCCGCCCGAGCTCCTGCGGAACTTCTGCATCATCGCGCACATCGACCACGGCAAGTCGACGCTCGCGGACCGGATGCTCCAGCTCACGGGGGTCGTCGACGCGCGCGCCATGCGGGCGCAGTACCTCGACCGCATGGACATCGAGCGCGAGCGCGGGATCACGATCAAGTCGCAGGCCGTGCGGATGCCGTGGGAGCTCGACGGCACGCCGTACGCGCTCAACATGATCGACACACCCGGGCACGTCGACTTCACCTACGAGGTGTCCCGCTCGCTCGCCGCGTGCGAGGGTGCGGTGCTGCTGGTCGACGCCGCGCAGGGCATCGAGGCGCAGACGCTCGCGAACCTCTACCTGGCGCTCGAGAACGACCTGCAGGTCATCCCGGTGCTCAACAAGATCGACCTGCCGGCCGCACAGCCCGAGAAGTACGCCGAGGAGCTCGCGAAGCTCATCGGCGGCGAGCCCGAGGACTGCCTGCGGGTCTCGGGCAAGACGGGCGAGGGCGTGGTCGAGCTCCTCGACACGATCGTCGCGACCGTCCCGCAGCCGGTCGGCGACCCCACGGCACCGGCGCGGGCCATGATCTTCGACTCGGTGTACGACACGTACCGCGGCGTCGTGACCTACGTCCGGGTGGTCGACGGCGCGCTGTCGCCGCGGGAGAAGATCGTCATGATGTCGACGCGCGCGACGCACGAGCTGCTCGAGATCGGTGTCATCTCGCCCGAGCCGCTGCCCACGCACGGCCTCGGGGTCGGCGAGGTCGGGTACCTCATCACGGGCGTCAAGGACGTGCGGCAGTCCCGCGTCGGCGACACGGTCACCAACGCGCAGAAGCCGGCGGCCGAGTCGCTCGGCGCCTACCGGGACCCGCGTCCGATGGTCTTCTCAGGGCTCTACCCGATCGACGGCTCGGACTACCCGATCCTGCGCGACGCCCTCGACAGGCTGAAGCTCAACGACGCTGCTGTCGTGTACGAGCCGGAGACGTCCGTCGCGCTGGGCTTCGGGTTCCGGGTGGGCTTCCTCGGGCTGCTCCACCTCGAGATCGTGCGCGAGCGGCTCGAGCGCGAGTTCGACCTCGCGCTCATCTCGACGGCGCCGAACGTCGTCTACGAGGTGACCCTCGAGGACAAGAGCGTCGTGACGGTCACCAACCCGAGCGAGTTCCCGAGCGGCAAGATCGGCGAGGTCCGGGAGCCCGTCGTGCGCGCGACCATCCTCTGCCCGTCCGAGTTCATCGGCTCCGTGATGGAGCTCTGCCAGACCCGCCGTGGCGACCTCCTGGGCATGGACTACCTCTCCGAGGACCGGGTCGAGATGCGGTACACCTTGCCGCTCGCCGAGATCGTGTTCGACTTCTTCGACCAGCTCAAGTCCAAGACGCGCGGCTACGCCTCGCTCGACTACGAGCCCACGGGCGAGCAGGTCGCCGACCTCGTGAAGGTCGACATCCTGCTCCAGGGCGAGCAGGTCGACGCGTTCAGCGCGATCGTGCACAAGGACAAGGCGTACGCGTACGGCGTCATGATGACGGCGAAGCTCAAGGAGCTCATCCCGCGCCAGCAGTTCGAGGTCCCGATCCAGGCGGCCATCGGCGCGCGTGTCATCGCTCGCGAGACCATCCGGGCGATCCGCAAGGACGTGCTCGCCAAGTGCTACGGCGGGGACATCAGCCGCAAGCGCAAGCTGCTCGAGAAGCAGAAGGAGGGCAAGAAGCGCATGAAGACCATCGGCCGGGTCGACGTGCCGCAGGAGGCCTTCATCGCCGCGCTGTCGTCGGACTCGGAGTCCAAGGACAAGAAGAAGTAGACGGCGCCCATGGCACCGGCACTCCCGGACGGCGATCCCGCGCCCGACGACGGCGCGCTGCCCGACTCGGCGACGCGCGACGCCGCGAGCCGCGGCTTCGGGATCTACCTCCACGTCCCGTTCTGCACGGTGCGTTGCGGGTACTGCGACTTCAACACGTACACCGCGAGCGAGCTCGGCGGCGGCGCGAGCCAGCGCGCGTACGCCGACACCGCGCTGCGCGAGGTCGAGCTCGCGAGCCGCGTCCTGGCAGACGCCGGGATGCCGGCCCGGCCCGTCTCGACGGTCTTCGTGGGCGGTGGCACCCCGACGGTGCTGCCGGCCGACGACCTGGTGCGGATGCTCGACGGCGTCCGCGGCGCCTGGGGTCTTGCCCCGGGCGCCGAGGTCACGACCGAGGCGAACCCCGACTCGGTCACGCCGGAGTCCCTGGCCCGCCTCGCCGACGCGGGCTTCACGCGGGTCTCGTTCGGCATGCAGTCGGCCGTCCCGCACGTCCTCGCGACGCTCGAGCGGACCCACGACCCCCGACGCATCCCCGCCGTCGTGCGGTGGGCCCAGGACGCGGGGCTCGCGGTCTCGCTCGACCTGATCTACGGGACCCCGGGCGAGTCCGTCGACGACTGGCGCGCGAGCCTCGACGCGGTGCTCGCGACCGGCGTCGACCACGTCTCGGCGTACGGCCTCGTCGTCGAGCAGGGGACCAAGATGGCGGCCCAGGTGCGGCGCGGCGACCTGCCGCTCCCCGCCGAGGACGACCAGGCGCTCAAGTACGAGATCGCCGACGCCGCGCTCGGCGCGGCGGGCCTGCACTGGTACGAGGTGAGCAACTGGGCGCGCACGCCCGAGCAGGCCTGCCGCCACAACCTCGCCTACTGGCGCGGGCACGACTGGTGGGGGATCGGGCCCGGGGCGCACTCGCACGTGGGCGGGGTGCGGTGGTGGAACGTCAAGCATCCCCGCGCGTACGCCGCGCGCCTCGAGGCGGGGCTCAGCCCGGCCGCGGGCCGCGAGACGCTCGACCCGCAGGCGGTGCAGCTCGAGCGGGTGCTCCTCGGCGTCCGGCTGTCCGAGGGCCTGCCGCTCGACGCGGTGTCGCCCCGCGCGCGGCACGAGGTCGCGGGCCTGGTCGCGGACGGCCTGCTCGACGGGAGGGCGGCGCTCGGGGCCGACGGCGCGGCTGCGCGCGCACTGCTCACGCTCCGCGGGCGGCTGCTCGCCGACGCGGTCGTGCGCACCCTGACCGACTGAGGCCCGCGAAGTGTCAGAGCCTCGTGACCTGAGTCGGCCATGAGGCTCTGATCGTTCGTGCGGAGAATCCTGCGCACCGAGGCGAGGGCTCGGAGGTGGTTCGTGCCCTACTTGATGAACCGGTACGTCAGCGGGTAGCGGTAGCGCTCACCGCTGCTCGACCTCACCGCAGCGATGATGACGAAGATCAGGACCAGGACGCCGAACGGGAAGTAGAGGACCGTTCCAATGCCGAGCGTGATGACCGAGACGATGCCGATGACGATGCCCACGATCGTCATCGTGATCTGGAAGTTCAGCGACTCCTTGGACTGGTCCTCGACGAACGCGCCGCGCTCCCGGAAGACCAGCCAGACGATCAGCGGCGCGATGAAGCCGACCAGCAGGGTGCCGAGGTGCGACAGGAGCGACCACATGCGCTGGTCGGAGTCCGAGAGCGGCGCCCCCACGCCGTAGGCCGGCGGAGGGTAGGCGCCCTGGGGCGGAGGGTAGGCACCTTGCCCGGGCGGCGGGTACGCGCCCTGGGCCGGCGGCGGGTAGGCACCCTGGCTGGGCGGCGGTGGGTACGCGCCCTGCGGCGCGCCGTAGTCGTGCGTGGGCGGCGGCGGAGGGGTGCTGCCGCCGTAGCTCTGCGCGGACGGCGGGGGAGGCGGCGTGGCGCCGCTGCCCGGGGCCGGCTCGGGGGAGTCGGCGGGCCGGTCGTCCGGCGAGCCCTCGGGAGGCGTGGTGGTCACTTGATCAGCTCCAACGTGAACGGGTACGAGCAGCTCGACGAACGGGACGACCCTACCGAGGACGTGCGGCCCGATGTAGCCGATGAGCAGCACGAGCGTGAAGTTCGGGAGGCCGAGGATGCCCCCGAGGTGCGCGAGCCCCGCCCACCGGCGGCGCACGCTGCCGTCACGTCGCCGCGTCAGCCCGTGACGAAGTCGATGAGCTCCTCGACCCGGCCGAGCAGTGCCGGCTCGAGGTCCGCGTAGCTGCGCACGCTGCCGAGGATCCGCTGCCACGCGCGGGCCACGTCCGCCTGCTCGGCTGCGGGCCACCCCAGCTCGCGCAGGATGCCGAGCTTCCACTCCGTGCCGCGCTCGATCCTCGGCCACGCGTCGAGACCGATGCGCGCGGGCCGGACGGCCTGCCACACGTCGACGTACGGGTGCCCGAGCACGAGCACGGTCCCGGCCGGCGCGCTGCGCGTCGCCCCCTGCGAGATCCGGCTCTCCTTCGACCCCGGCACCAGGTGGTCGACCAGCACCCCCACGCGACGGTCCGCCGTCGGCCCGAACTCGCGCAAGGCGTCCACGAGGTTGTCGACGCCGTCGAGGAGCTCGACCACGACGCCCTCGACGCGCAGGTCGTCGCCCCAGACCTTCTCGACGAGCTCCGCGTCGTGCTTGCCCTCGACCCAGATCCGGCTGCCGCGGGCCACGCGCGCGCGGGCCCCGGCGACCGCCACCGAGCCCGACGCCGTCCGCGTGGGCCGGGCAGGCGCCGCAGGGCCGCGCGGCGGCAGCAGCTCGACCGGCGCGCCGTCGACCCAGAACCCCGGCCCCAGCGGGAACGTCCGGGTCGCGCCGCGCCGGTCCTCGAGCACCACGACGTGCATGCCGCCCGACTTCTCGACCCGGGTCACCGCGCCGACCCAGCCGGTCGTGACCTCCTCGACGACCAGGCCGGGCGACGCCTCGACCGGAGCCGACGACGGACGGCGAGGGCGGTGGCCGGCAAGACCCGCCGACGCCGCGGGGGAGAGGACGTCGCGTCCGTACCGATCGGTCTGGCTCACCGCGGCAGCCTAGGGCGAGGACGGCGGATCCCGACCGGCACGCGCCGCACCGGGACCGAGGAAGTCGTCATCTCGGGGCGCGCGATGCCGATGGGCCCCGCGGGAGTGCCCGGCGCCGGCCGGCATCGTGCGACGAAGGGTGGGCTCGTGGTCGCAGCGGCGCAGCCGGGAAGCCCCACGCACGGGGACACCCGATGGGACCAGGCGCTCGAGCGCGTCGTGGCGGGCGGCGGCCTCCGGCTCGCGGCCCAGCCGATCATCGACGTCGCTCGCGCCGACATCGCCGGTCACGAGCTGCTCGCGCGTTTCGAGGGCCCACCCGCGCAGTCTCCGGACGTCTGGTTCGCCGCGGCCCGGCACCGCGGGCGCGACGCCGAGCTCACCGTGCGCGTCCTCGCCGAGCTGCACCGGCTGCGGGCCGTCGGTCAGCCGGGTTTCTGCACGGTGAACGTCGAGCCGCACCTGCTCCTCGACGCTGCCGTCCTCGAGGCGCTGCTCGGGGCGGGCCGGCTCACCGGGGTGGTCGTCGAGCTCACCGAGCACGTGGAGGCCGCGGACGACCGCGCGCTCGACGCGGCGCTCGACGCCGTGCGCGAGGCGGGCGGTCTCGTCGCCATGGACGACGCCGGGACCGGGTACGCGGGGCTCGCCCAGATGCTGAGGATCCGTCCCGACATCGTCAAGCTCGACCGCGGGCTCGTCGCGGGACTCGACCTGGACCCCGTCAAGCGCACCGCCGTCCGGCTGGTCGGGGAGCTGGCGGGCGAGATCGACGCGTGGCTGCTCGCCGAGGGCGTCGAGACGCGCGGCGAGCTCGCGGAGGTCGTCCGGCTGGGCGTCCCGCTCGTGCAGGGGTGGGCGGTCGGGCGCCCGGCCGACGGATGGTCCGTGCTGGACCCGGGCACACGCGCGTTCATCGCGGCCGAGAACGGGCGGCTCGGCTTCGCAGAGAACGTCGTGGCGCTGGTGCGTCCCGCGGCGGTCCGCAGCGGGCGGGCGCCCGCCGGCCCGTGGGAGCCGGGCACCGTGCTGCTGGACGACGACGGGCGGCCGCGCGCCGTCGTCGTCGTCGATCCGGCGGGGGTGACGCACCGGGTCCCGGCGCTGACGGTCGCGCCCTCGTCAGCCCCCGACGAGGTGCTGCGCCGCGCGCTCGCCCGGCCGGCGGCGTGGCACGCCGCCCCGGTGGTCTGCACCGACTCGCGCGGCGTCGTCCTCGGCGTTCTCGAGATCCGGGACCTCGTCGAGCGCGTCGTCCACCCGGGTCGCACCGCACCGAGCCCCGGCCACGCCGCCCGCCTGTCCGTCTGACCCATCCGTCTGACCCGTTCGTCCACCAGGAGGAGACACCATGAAGAAGTTCCGTTGCGGTGACGTCGTTCCCGGTTGCAGCTGGGCGGTGGAGGGCTCGGAGGACGAGATCCTCGCGGCCGTCGTGCCGCACGCGCTCCACGACCACGGACTCACCGAGATCCCCGACTCGCTCGTGGCGAACGTCCGCGCGAACATCACGGCCGCGGGCTGATCCCCCGGGATCGCACCGGTGCGGTCCCGTCGTCGGGCGGCGGGGGGTGTCCCGACGACGGACGTCGTAGAATTGGCACTCGGGCACGTCGAGTGCTGATCCGGTGCGAGGGACCGTGGGCGAGGGGACGGAGGGCGATGAGCGAGGACCGGAGGCTCGCCGTGCTGCGTGCCATCGTCGAGGACTACGTCCAGACGCGGGAGCCGGTCGGCTCGCGCGTGCTCGTCGAGCGCCACGGCCTCAACGTCTCGCCGGCGACGATCCGCAACGACATGGCGGCGCTCGAGGAGGCCGGCTACATCGCGCAGCCCCACACCTCGGCGGGCCGCGTGCCGACGGACAAGGGGTACCGCCTCTTCGTCGACCGGCTCTCCACGGTCAAGGCGCTCTCGGCCCCCGAGAAGCGCGCCATCGAGTCGTTCCTCGAGGACGCGGCCGACCTCGACGACGTCGTGGACCGGTCGGTTCGCCTGCTCGCGCAGCTGACCCAGCAGGTCGCCGTCGTGCAGTACCCGTCGCTGCGGCACTCCGCGATGCGCCATCTCGAGCTCGTCCCGGTCGCCGAGCGGCGGCTGCTGGTCGTCATCATCACGGACACCGGTCGCGTCGAGCAGCGCACGCTCGAGGTCGCCGAGACGCCGAGCGACGCCGTGGTCGCCGAGCTGCGTGCGCGGCTCAACGCGGTCGCGACGGGCCGTCGCCTGGTGGAGCTGATCAGCGCGCTCGAGGACGTGCCGGAGGCGTTCGCGCCGGTCGACCGCCCGCTCGTCCGCACGGTCATCCAGATGATCGAGGAGACGCTCGCGCAGGAGCGTGAGGAGCGCATCGTGCTGGCGGGCACGGCCAACCTCGCGCGCGGTGGCGCGATGGACTTCCCGCACACGCTCAGCCCGGTCCTCGAGGCGCTCGAGGAACAGGTGGTGCTGCTGCGGTTGTTGACCGAGATGGCCGAGGACTCGATGGGGGTGGCCGTCCGCATCGGCCACGAGACCCAGCACGAGGGCTTGCTCGAGACGAGCTTCGTGACCACGGGCTACGGCGGTGACGGTGACGCCGTCGCCCGCATCGGCTCCCTCGGACCGACCCGCATGGACTACCCCGGCACGATCGCCGCGGTGCGGGCCGTGGCCCGCTACCTGTCCCGCATACTCGCCGGATGACCGGCCTCCACCCCGCCACGCACCAGGAAAGCGACCAGTGAGCGACTACTACCAGATCCTCGGGGTGTCCCGGGACGCGAGCTCGGACCAGATCAAGAAGGCGTACCGCAAGCTCGCTCGCGAGCTGCACCCGGACGTCTCGTCGGGTGACGGCGCGGAGGACCGCTTCAAGGACGTCTCGCGCGCGTACGAGGTGCTGTCCAACCCGGAGAAGCGGCGCGCCTACGACCTCGGCCACGACCCGACGGCGCCCGGTGGCGGCGCCGGCGGGGGGTTCGGCTTCCAGGACATCTTCGAGACGTTCTTCGGGGCGGCGCAGGGCGCGAGCGCGCAGCGCGGCCCGATCCCGCGGGCCCGTCGCGGCCAGGACGCGCTCGTGCGGCTCGACCTCGAGCTGTCGGAGGCGGTGTTCGGCGCCCGGCGCGAGCTCCAGGTCGACACGGCCGTGGTGTGCACCACCTGCCAGGGCTCGTGCTGCCGACCCGGCACGTCGCCGCGCACGTGCGACGTCTGCAACGGCCGCGGGGTCGTGCAGCGCGTCGCGCGGTCGTTCCTCGGTCAGGTCATGACCTCCTCGCCGTGCCCCGCGTGCCACGGCTTCGGCACGGTGATCCCCGACCCCTGCCCCGACTGCTCCGGCGAGGGGCGGGTCCGCTCGCGCCGGACGCTCGCGGTCGAGGTGCCGGCGGGTGTCGACACCGGGACCCGCATCAAGATGACCGGTCAGGGCGAGGTCGGCCCGGCGGGCGGTCCCGCGGGGGACGTCTACGTCGAGATCCGCGAGCGCCCGCACGACGTGTTCGTCCGCCGCGGGGACGACCTGCACTGCACGCTCGAGGTGCCGATGACCGCCGCGGCTCTCGGCACCGTCGTCGACCTCGACACGTTCGACGGACCGCAGGAGGTCGACCTGCGCCCCGGGACGCAGCCGGGGCAGGTCCTCACGCTCAAGAACCTCGGCGTCGGGCACCTGCACGTGGGCGGCCGGGGCGACCTGCTGGTCCACGTGGACGTCCAGGTGCCGACCGGGCTCGACGACGAGCAGGAGGAGCTGCTCCGCCGGCTCGCCGAGCTGCGGGGCGAGGAGCGCGCCGAGTCGCGGCTGAGCGCCCTGCAGGGCGGCGTCTTCTCGAAGCTCCGCGACAAGCTCGCCGGCCGGTGAGCGGGGCGGGTGGACCCGCGCGCGTCCCGGCCCGGTGGAGCTCTGCCCGATGAGCGCGCCCGTCTTCCTCGCGGAACCGGGGTCGCTCGCGGGCTACGACGCCGGTGCGGTCTACCTGCTCGAGGGAGCCGAGGCCCGGCACGCGGGCGTCGTGCAGCGACGCGCGGCGGGCGAGCGGCTCGACGTGGTCGACGGCGCGGGCGTGCGCCTCGTGGGGACCATCGAGGCCGCGTCGCGCGAGGAGGTGCGGCTGCTCGTGGACGCGCGCATCGAGGAGCAGCCGCCCACCGTGGCCCTCGTGCTGGTCCAGGCACTGGCCAAGGGGGACCGCGACGAGCTGGCGATCGAGGCGTCGACCGAGGTGGGGGCGGATGCCATCGTGCCCTGGCAGGCCGAGCGGTCCGTGGTCGTCTGGCGCGGAGAGCGCGCCGCCAAGAGCCGTGCGCGGTGGATCGGCATTGTGCGCGCCGCGACGAAGCAGGCGCGTCGTGCCTGGGTCCCTCCGGTCGGGGAGGCCGTCGACGGCACGGGGCTCGTGGCGCGCGTCGAAGCCGTCGTCGCGGCCGGCGGCGCCGTGCTCGTGCTGCACGGGGAGGCGACCGAGCCGATCGCCACGGCGGAGCTCCCCCTCGCGGAGCCTGACGCCTCCGGGCCCGACGCCGCGTCGCACGGTGAAGGGGCGGGCGACCGCGGGGCAGCGGGGCCGACGGTGATGCGTGAGCTGCTCGTCGTCGTCGGACCCGAGGGCGGGATCAGCGAGCGTGAGCTGACGGCGCTGACCGACGCGGGGGCGCGGGCCGTGCGGCTGGGACCGCACGTCATGCGGACGTCGACCGCGGGCCCGGTGGCGCTCGCGGTGCTCGCGCAGCGGATGGGACGCTGGGGCTGAGGACGTGCGCCGCACCGTGGCGACGGTCAGTACCCGAGGAACTCCTCGACGTGCACGCGCGAGGCCCTGACACCGAGGACGTGCA
The DNA here is from genome assembly GCF_012952065.1 of Cellulomonas fimi. Lineage (GTDB taxonomy): Bacteria > Actinomycetota > Actinomycetes > Actinomycetales > Cellulomonadaceae > Pengzhenrongella > Pengzhenrongella fimi_A. The sequence continues at coordinate 187,117 of NZ_JABCJJ010000003.1, read as the reverse complement.
GGGCGCTGCGGACCCCGTCCACCATGGGGGGCGGTCCGGAGACGAACCACGTGGAGTCCCGGCCCTCGACGCTCCTGCGGATGGCCGCCTCGTCCATGAGGCCGGAGTGCTTGCGCAGGGTCAGCTGCGGTTCGCTCCGCGCCAGGTCGTCGAGCTCGTCGACGTACGCGGCGGTCCGGGAGCTCCGGTTGCCGTAGAGCAGGGTGATCGGGGGGCCGTCGTCGTGGCTCTCGTGGAGCCCTCGCAGCATGCTCATGTACGGCGTGACCCCGATGCCCCCCGCGACCAGGACCACGGGCCGGGCTGGGTCGCGTGGCAGCGTGGAGAAGCCGTGGGGCCCCTCGATCCGCAGCTCCGACCCGATCTCCAGCGCGCGCAGCGTCCGCTTGAACCCGCTGCCGGTCTCCCGGAACGCGATCCGCAGGTGCTGCTCGTCGAAGGGCGAGGAGGCGATGGAGAACACGCGCGACGGGCCCCTCCGGTCCGCGTGCAGCAACGTCGGCACGCGGACCTGGAGGTGCTGCCCTGCGGCGAACGCGAAGTCTCGGGGGCGCGCCAAGGACACCTCCAGGGTGTCCTGGGCGACTGTCCTCCGGTCCGTCAGGACCGTGGTGAAGATCCGTCGCCGTCGCAACCGCACGCCGTCACCTCCCGACCGTCCGCCGCTCGTGGACCGTCTTCACGAACGCGCCGGCCTGCGCCCCCAGGACCGACAGCAGCATCACCACGTAGCCGAATCGCAGGATGTTCTCCGGGTAGTCCGTCGGCATCCCCATGAGGATCCGGTACGGCGCGGGGGTGTAGTGGATGAACGCGAAGTACAAGGCGTGCAGCGTGAGGATGTAGAAGATCACGTACGAGAAGCTGTGCAGCCACTTCCAGGCCGAGATGCCGAGAAGGCTGACGGCCCGGTCGGAGGAGGTCGCGGCCAGGACGAGGGCGAGCAGCAGCGCTGTCAGTCCCATGACGTTCGCCAGCCCGAAACCCGGCTCGAAGCGCAGGTAGGCGTCCACCTCGGGGACGTACTGGAAACCGAGCAGCTCGCGGACGTCCCAGCGCGCCCAGCCGTCCCAGACGAGTGCGAAGTGCACGACCGACACGAGGGCGAACCAGATCCCGGCCTCCCGGCGCCAGGGGACCAGCGGGGTCAACGCCGGCCAGAGCCTCGCCGCCGGTCCGACCAGGGCGACGAACCAGATGAGCACAGCGGCGCCGACACCGTACGACTTCCACCACCGCATCTCCGGGTCCCACGCGGCATTCGCCTGCCAGCCCCCGTAGACGGCCAGACCGGACAACCCGGCGACGAGGAGATGGCGCAGGAGGAGCTCCCGCGTGGTCCTGATGCCCAGCAGCATCGTCGTGCCACCCTTCTCCCGCGTGAGGTCGGGCCGAGAGGACGCACCTACCCGGTCCTGTGTGCACAGGCACGCACCGCGTACCCGCAAGTCCTACCGACAAGTCCAAGCGACAGGTCCCAGCGACAAGTCCCACCGACGGCGCACCGTCCGGTCGCAGGGCAGCCTGATCACCGTGGGACCAGCCGCGCAGAGCCTACACACGACGGGCGGGCCCCTGGACCCGACGACAGGTCGCGGCGTCGCGGGCTCGTTCCTCTGCCTGGGGCCGACACCGCACCGCCCGGGTCATGAGCTCATGACGAGCTCATGACGAGCTCCTGGAGAGGACCCCTGGCCTCCTCTAGCCTGGGGCCATGTCGACCGCCGAGTGCCTGTTCTGCCGGATCGTCGCGGGTGAGGTCCCGGCCGACCTCCTCGCCGAGAACGACGACGCCGTCGCGTTCCGCGACATCGACCCTCGGGCCCCGCTGCACGCCCTCGTGGTGCCGCGCGAGCACCACGCTGACGTCGCCCAGCTCGCGGCCGCGGACCCGAGGCTCCTCGCGGCGGTGGTCAAGCTGGGCGAGCAGGTCGCCGGGACCGAGGGAGACGGTCAGTTCCGGCTCGTGTTCAACACCGGGCCCGAGGCGGGCCAGTCGGTCTTCCACGTGCACGGGCACGTGCTCGGGGGTGCGCGGCTCGGCTGGTCGCCCGCCTGAGCGGCTGTCGGTGCCGCTCGGTAGGATGGCGGCGCAGCATGCCGCTCGGCGAACGTGATCGTCGGCGGCACCCTGCCGACCGATCACCCGGACGTACTGAGGAGCTCACGGCCTGCCGGCCGACCCATGGCAGAGACCACACCAGCGCGGCGCCCGCCCGAGACGTCGAGCGCACGCGTCGAGCACCGGATCACCATCCCGCCCGAGGTCCCGATGGTCGCGCTCCTGGGGCGCGGTGACGAGGTGCTCCGGGCGATTGAGGCCGGGTTCGCGTCGGTCGACGTGCACGCGCGCGGCAACGAGATCACCCTGGCCGGTCCGGCCGGCGACGTCGCCCTCCTGGCGCGCCTGGTCGACGAGCTGGCGGACGTCGCCTCCGCGGGCACACCGCTGACGGCCGATGTCGTGAGCCGCTCCGTGGCGATGCTGACCGCCCCGACCGGGGCCCGGCCCGCCGACGTCCTGACGTTCAACATCCTGTCCAGCCGGGGGCGGACGATCCGGCCGAAGACGGCCGGACAGAAGGAGTACGTCGACGCGATCGACCGCCACACGGTGACGTTCGGGATCGGTCCGGCGGGCACGGGCAAGACCTATCTCGCGATGGCGAAAGCCGTCCAGGCGCTCCAGGCGCGGCAGGTGAACCGGATCGTGCTGACCCGCCCCGCGGTCGAGGCCGGCGAGAAGCTGGGCTTCCTGCCCGGCAGCCTGAGCGAGAAGATCGACCCGTACCTGCGTCCGCTCTACGACGCGCTCCACGACATGGTGGACCCCGACTCGATCCCGCGGCTCATGGAGGCCGGCACGATCGAGGTCGCGCCGCTCGCCTACATGCGCGGGCGCACGCTCAACGACTCGTTCATCATCCTCGACGAGGCCCAGAACACCTCGACCGAGCAGATGAAGATGTTCCTCACGCGCCTCGGCTTCGGCTCGAAGGTCGTCGTCACCGGCGACGTCACGCAGGTCGACCTGCCGCACGGCACCGCGTCCGGGCTCCGCGTGGTCGAGGAGATCCTCGGCGACGTCGACGACGTGATGTTCTGCCGCCTCGGATCGGCCGACGTGGTCCGCCACCGCCTCGTGAGCGAGATCATCGACGCCTACGCCCGCTGGGACGTCCTGCCGGAGCACGCGGGACGCCAGGGCGGCCGTGGCCGCGGCGACCGCCGGCCCGACCCGGGGGCCGGCCGGTGAGCGTCGAGGTCAACAACGAGTCGGGGTACGCGACCGACGAGGCCGAGTTCGCGGCGCTCGCGCGCCACGTCCTCGACGCGATGCACGTGCACCCGCAGACGGACCTGTCGATCCTGCTCGTCGGCACCGACGTGATGAGCGAGCTGCACGTGCAGTGGATGGACGAGCCGGGACCGACCGACGTCCTGTCCTTCCCGATGGACGAGCTCCGGCCCGGTCGGGAGGGCGACGTCACGCCCGCCGGGCTGCTCGGCGACGTCGTGCTCTGCCCCGAGGTCGCCGCGCGCCAGGCGCGGGACGCGGGGCACTCGACCACCGAGGAGCTCCTGCTCCTCACGACGCACGGCATCCTCCACCTGCTCGGCTACGACCACGCCGAGCCCGACGAGGAGAAGGAGATGTTCGCCCTGCAGCGTCAGCTGCTCCTCACGTTCCTCGCGCGCCGATGATCGACGCCCCCGTCGCGCTGCTCGTCCTCGTGGCGGCAGCCTGCATGGTGCTCGCAGCGCTCCTCAGCGCGGGCGAGGTCGCCGTCCTGCGCGTGACGAGGGCTGCCGTGAGCGAGCTCGTCACCGAGTCGCGTCCGCACGCCTCCCGCGTCCGGCGCCTGACGACCGAGCCGGCCCGCACCGCCGCGGCCGCGTCGTTCGTCCGACTCGTGTTCGAGATGACGACGACGACCTCCATCACGCTCGCGCTCGCGTCGACGGGATCGCTGCTGTGGTGGCAGATCCTCCTGCTGAGCGTCGTGCTCACGGCGCTGATCGCGCTGCTCCTGGTCCGGGCCAGCCCACGCGGCGTCGGTCACAGGCACCCGCTGCGGGTCCTGGTCGCGCTCTCCGGCCTGCTCTCGGTGGTCGCCCGGCTGCCCCTCGGTCGGCTCGCTCCCGCTGCCGGCCGCACGGGCGAGGTCGACGAGGACGAGCTCAGGGACATGGTCGACCGGGTCAGCGAGTCGGAGGGGATCGAGGAGGAGGAGCGCGAGATGTTGCGGTCCGTCTTCGAGCTCGGCGACACGTTGACGCGCGAGGTGATGGTGCCGCGCACGGAGATGCTCACGGCGGGCGCCGGCACCTCGCTGCGCAAGGCGCTGCGGCTCCTGCTGCGGTCGGGGTACTCGCGGGTGCCGGTCGTCGGGGAGTCGGTCGACGACCTGCGCGGCGTCGTCTTCCTCAAGGACCTCGTGCGGCGGATGCAGGATGCGCCGGACAGCCAGGACGACCCGGTGACGACGATCCTGCGCCCCGCCGTGTTCGTGCCCGAGACCAAGCCGGTCGACGACCTCCTGCGCGAGATGCAGGCGACGTCGTCGCACATCGCGATCGCGGTCGACGAGTACGGGGGGATCGCGGGCCTCGTCACGATCGAGGACGCCCTCGAGGAGATCGTCGGTGAGCTCACCGACGAGCACGACCGCTCCGTGCCGCAGGTCGAGGACCTGGGCGACGGGTCGTTCCGGGTCCCGGCCCGCCTGCCGGTCGACGAGCTGGGCGAGCTGTTCCAGCTCGACGTGGACGACGACGACGTGGACACCGCGGGCGGCCTGCTCGCCAAGGCGCTCGGCAAGGTGCCGCTGCCCGGGTCGGCGGCAGACATCCACGGGCTCCACCTGGTCGCCGACCGGGCGGAGGGCCGGCGCAAGCAGCTCGCGACCCTCGTCGTGACCCTCGTCGAACCCGAGCGGGCGGAGCCCGGCGACCACGACCCCGACCTCCATGGAGCAGCCCGATGACCGACTTCCGTTCCGGCTTCGCCTGCCTCGTCGGCCGGCCCAACGCGGGCAAGTCGACCCTGACGAACGCGCTCGTCGGGCAGAAGGTCGCCATCACGTCGGGGCGACCGCAGACGACGCGGCACACGATCCGCGGCATCGTGCACCGGCCGGACGCCCAGCTCGTGCTGGTGGACACCCCGGGCCTGCACCGCCCGCGCACGCTGCTCGGCGAGCGCCTCAACGCGCTCGTCCGGGACACCCTCACCGAGGTCGACGTCGTGGCGTTCTGCCTGCCCGCCGACCAGAAGATCGGACCGGGTGACCGCTACATCGCCGCCGAGCTCGCCGAGCTCCGGTCGCCCGTGGTCGCGATCGCCACCAAGGCGGACCTCGTCGGTCGCGGCCGGCTCGCCGAGCACCTGCTCGCCATCGCCGAGCTCGGCGAGTGGGCGGACATCGTCCCGGTGTCGGCGACGGACGGCTACCAGGTCGACGTGCTGACCGACGTCCTGGTCGGACACCTCGCGCCGGGTCCCGCGCTCTACCCGGACGGCGAGCTGACCGACGAGCCGGAGGTCGTGATGGTCGCCGAGCTCGTGCGTGAGGCGGCACTCGAGGGCGTGCGCGACGAGCTGCCCCACTCGCTCGCGGTCGTGGTCGACGAGATCGTGCCGCGCGAGGGCCCGACGCCGATGCTGGACGTCCGCGTCAACCTGTTCGTCGAGCGGGACAGCCAGAAGGCGATCGTCATCGGGCGCGGGGGCGCCCGTCTGCGCGACGTCGGCAGCGAGGCGCGCCGGGGCATCGAGGCGCTGCTCGGCACCCGTGTCTTCCTCGACCTGCACGTCAAGGTCGCCAAGGACTGGCAGCGCGACCCCAAGCAGCTCGGCCGGCTCGGGTTCTGACCGGGCTGCCGGACCGGGTCCGCACCGGGATCGGTGCCGGGCCCTAAGATCTGCGGGTGCTCTTCCGGACCGCAGCGACGACCGCCGTCGGCATCATCGTGCTCGCGGTGCTCGGCGCCGTGCTCGGGCCGCAGTGGGATCCGTCGCCCCTCACGGACCCGCTGGTCGTGGAGAGGTCGTCCACCGTCATCGGCGGTCCCGTCGACCGCACGCCGGTCGGGACCTACCGCGTCGAGACGGAGGTCGTCGACGTCCAGCTCGACGGCGCGGTGGTGCAGGCGCAGATCAGCCGACCGGTGGACGCCCCTGGCGACCTGCCCGGAGTGGTCTTCGTCCACGGCGCCGGCACGGGTGAGTTCCGGCGGGCGTTCCGGGTCCAGGCGCACGATCTCGCGAGCGCGGGCATCGTCACGTTGGTGCCCAACAAGCGCCTCGACACCTACTCGACGCGGCATCGCGACTACGAGTCGATGGCGGCCGACTACGCGCGGTCGGTCGACGTGCTCCGCAGCCGCGACGGCGTCGACCCGGACCGGGTGGGCGTGTACGGCGAGAGCGAGGGGGCGTGGATCGCCCCGGTCATGACGGCCCGGGACCCGACCCTGGCGTTCGCCGCACTGGTGTCCGCCCCCGTCGTGCCACCACGACAGCAGGCGGCCTACGCGGCAGACAACTACCTGCGCAACACCGGCGTGCCCGACGGTGTGTTCCGGGCGATCCCCCGGGCCGTCGGCATGGCGTTGCCTGGTGGCGGCTTCGAGTACGCGGACTTCGTCGTGACACCCTTCCAGAAGCGCACGACCCAGCCGGTGTTCGTCGCGTACGGCACCGCTGACGCCTCGTTGCCGTTGGTGCAGGGCGCGCGTCGGATCATCGACGACCTCGCGGAGGGTGGGAACGACCAGGTGACCGTCCGCTACTACGCCGGCGCCGACCACGGGCTCAGGGTCGACGGTCGCGTCTCGGCCGACCTCGTGCGCGACCTGGCACGCTGGATCGACGGCCTGCCGGCTACCGTCGACGCCGCGCCGCGGATCGCCGGAGGTCAGCCGTACCAGACCTTCCTCGCCGAGCCGGTCGCGACGCCGCGCTGGTTCGGCGACGGCGACACGGTGGTGAACACCGTCGTGGGAGGAGCGGCGGCCGTGGTGGTGGGCGCGGTCGTGTTGCTGGTCGCGAGGTTCGCCCGCCGAGAGGGCACCGGCCTCGCACGGGGCCTGGGCGGCCCGCTGCTCGCCCTGGCGCTCGGGTCCCTGCTCACCGTCGTGGCGCTCGTCTGGTATCTCGTCTCGGTCGCCCGCCTCGCGCTCGACTACGAGCGGAATGCGTGGGTCGTGCAAGGCGGGTGGGTCGGTGTGCGCCTGCTCGGTGTCGCCGCCGTGGTCGGGGCCGCGATGCTCGTGAACCGGGTCGGCGACCTGCGCAAGGACGAGGAGGCGACCGCCGTCGACGGGCCCGCCGCGACAGTGAGCCTCGTGCTCGTCTCCGTCGGCTCCGTGGTCCTGCTCGTGATGCTCGCGTACTGGGGCGTGTTCCAGCTCGGCATCTGAGCGAGGCGCCACCCGCGCCACGGGGAGAACGCGCGAGTAGCGTCGGCTCATGGCGCGGGACCAGATGCAGGACGTCGTCCTGGTCGAGGTAACCGACCTCGACGGAGCCGAGGTCGCGGCGTCCGCCGCGCCCGCCGGGCGGGCTGACGCGAGTCGGGAGGGGGCCCAGGCGCCCCGCCGCGCGCTCGCGGCCCGCCGGCTCCGCCGCTGGTGGCCGGTCGCGGCCGGCCTGGTGCTCGTGCTCGTGGTCACGTCGCTCGTCGGTGCGGTGCGCGCACGCGAGCGTGCGGCCCGGCTCGCCGTCGTGCCCGGCGTCCTCGCTCCGCTCGACCCGGGGCTTGCCGAGCGGTGGCGCGCGCCGTTGCGCGGCTGGGGCCAGATCGACACCGTCGCCGGCAGCCTGGTGCTGGCGGGTCGTGACGGCAGCGGGCGCACCGGCGTCGTCGCGCTCGACCCTGTCACCGGCCGGCAGCGCTGGTCCGCCCCGCTCGACGAGGTCGCTGAGACCGGCGACGCGTGGTGCGTCCCGCTCGACGGCTCGGCCGCGGCCGCGCCCTACGTCGCGTGCCGGCTCGTCCGGTCCGCGGTGCTCCGTGCGCAGGACGGCACCTACCAGTGGGACGGTCCGGCGCTCCTCGTCGTCCTGGACGCACGGACGGGGGAGCGGGTCGCGGAGCGTGCGCTCCCCGGTGAGCAGGTGCTGCTCGCGGCGTTCGGCGGCGGGCTCGTGGTGACGTCCCTGCGCGCGGACCGCGTCGCCCAGGTCACGCTGGAGGACCCGGTGACCGGGGACGTCACCTGGTCGTTCGCCGGCGACGAGCCGCTGCCGCCCAGCACCACCGGGCCGCTCGCGCTGTACCCCTCGGTCGAGGGCGACGTGCTCGTCGTCAACGGCCCGGTGACCTGGGCGTTCGACCCGGACGGCGAGCTCGTCGCGGAGTGGCACCTGCGCGGCGGCGACCGTGCCGTCGCCGGTGGGTGGCGGCTCGAGGTGACCGCGCTGCCGGACGGCCGCTTCGCGGTCGGTGAGTCCGGCGGGGTCGGGACGGGCCGCGAGGAGTACGGGACGGTCGCCCGGGCGGACGGGAGCGAGAGCATCCCCATCCCCGGGCCGGTCCTGCTGCCGCAGGTCGACGACGGCTCGATGCGCGGACTGCTCCTGACCAGCTCGCCGAGCTGGAGCGGCATCGTGGCGCTCGACGCGTCGACCGGCGAGAAGGTCTGGGAGTCCGACGCCACCCTGGACGGCGGTGTGCTGGTGCTCGACGGACGCGTGATCCTCGGCGGGGGCCGCGAGCTCCGGGCGCTCGACGCGCGCAGCGGCGCCGAGCTGTGGGCGGTCGACGCGCCGACCGGCACCCAGGCCAGCCAGGTGCTCACGGACGGTCGCGTCCTCGTGGTCCCGATGACCGATCCGGACCTCGGCCCCGTCCTCGCCGCGCTCGACCCGGCGGACGGCCGCACGCGCTGGACGACGCCGTTGCCCGCCGACGCGTACCACCTCACGGTCGTCGACGGCCGACTGGTCGCCCTGACGGACCGCGACCTCGTCGCGCTGGGGTGACGTGTACAGTGCCGATCATGCGGGTTCTCGGGGTGCGACTCCTCCTTCGTCGCCGCGGCGAGGTCTGACCGACCGGTCCCTCGTCGCGGTGGTCGTCGTGCTCCGGTCGAACCGACGATCCGAAGGAACTCTCTGATGCGACACGACTCCCAGGTCCGTGGGGCGCAGCGCCCCACCACCATGCCGGTCCACAAGTACCGGCCGTTCTCCGGTCTCGACGGGATCGACCTGTCCGACCGCTCATGGCCGTCCCGGAGGATCACCGCGGCGCCCCGCTGGCTCTCGACCGACCTCCGCGACGGCAACCAGGCGCTCATCGAGCCGATGGACCCGCGCCGCAAGCGGCGCATGTTCGACCTGCTCGTCCGGATGGGCTACAAGGAGATCGAGGTCGGTTTCCCGGCCGCGAGCCAGACGGACTTCGACTTCGTGCGCTCGATCATCGAGGACGGCGCGATCCCGGACGACGTGACGATCTCGGTCCTCACGCAGGCGCGCACCGACCTCATCGAACGGACCGTGTCGTCGCTCGTGGGCACCCCGCGCGGCACCGTCCACCTGTACAACGCCACCGCGCCCGTCTTCCGCGAGATCGTGTTCCGCAACGACCGTGACGGCACCAAGGGGCTGGCGACCAAGGGCACGCGCGACGTCGTCGACCTCGCCGAGAAGCTGCTCGACGAGGACACGGTCTTCGGCTTCGAGTACTCGCCCGAGATCTTCACCGACACCGAGCTCGAGTTCGCGCTCGAGGTCTGCGAAGCGGTCATGGACGTCTACGAGCCTCAGGAGGGGCGCGAGATCGTCCTCAACCTCCCCGCGACGGTCGAGCGCGCGACGCCGAACACCTACGCCGACCAGATCGAGTGGATCAGCCGCAACCTGACGCGGCGCGAGCACATCGCCCTCTCGGTCCACCCGCACAACGACCGCGGCACGGCGGTCGCGGCCGCCGAGCTGGCGCTGATGGCGGGCGCGGACCGGGTCGAGGGGTGCCTGTTCGGCCAGGGCGAGCGGACGGGCAACGTCGACCTGGTGACCCTCGGCCTCAACCTCTTCAGCCAGGGCATCGACCCGCAGATCGACTTCTCCGAGATCGACGAGATCCGGCGCACGGTCGAGCACTGCACGCAGATGGACGTGCACCCGCGCCACCCCTACGGGGGCGACCTGGTCTACACGTCGTTCTCCGGCTCGCACCAGGACGCGATCAAGAAGGCGTTCGAGGCGCGCGAGGCCAAGGCCGCCGACGCCGGCGTCGGGGTCGACGACTTCGCCTGGGCGATGCCGTACCTGCCGATCGACCCGCAGGACGTCGGTCGCACGTACGAGGCCGTGATCCGGGTGAACTCGCAGTCCGGCAAGGGCGGTATCTCGTACCTGATGAAGCACGAGCGCCACCTCGACCTGCCGCGTCGACTCCAGATCGAGTTCTCGCACGCGGTCCAGAGCTTCACCGACGTCGCCGGCGGCGAGGTCAGCGCGACCGACCTGTGGCAGATCTTCAGCGACGAGTACCTCCCGGTCGAGGAGGGCTCGGGGCTCGAGCGCTGGGGTCGGTTCACGCTCCGCGGCGTCCGGACCGAGAGCGTGGCCGACGGCGCCGACAGCCTCAGCGTCGACCTCCTCGACGGCGACTCCCCGATCACGCTCGAGGGCTCGGGCAACGGTCCGATCGCGGCGTTCGTCGACGCGCTCGCCGGCCTCGGGGTCGACGTCGCGGTGCTGGACTACGCCGAGCACGCGCTGGCCGAGGGCGGCGACGCGAGCGCGGCGGCGTACGTCGAGTGCTCGGTCAAGGACCAGGTGATCTGGGGCGTCGGGATCGACCCCTCGATCACCACGGCGTCGCTCCAGGCGATCGTCTCGGCCGTCAACCGGGCGCTGCGCTGACTCGCGAACGGCGGGTCCCGGGACGGGCGCGACGTCGCCGCGCCGGTGCTGCGGCGAACCCGCGGACGCCCGCAGCGCGGGAGACGATGGTCCGGTGAGCCTCTACCGCGACGAGGCGATCGTGCTGCGCACCCAGAAGCTGGGCGAGGCCGATCGGATCGTCACCCTCCTGACCCGGTCGCACGGCAAGGTGCGCGCGGTCGGCAAGGGCGTGCGCCGGACGTCGTCGCGCTTCGGTGCGCGACTCGAGCCGTTCATGCACGTCGACATCCAGCTCCACGCGGGGCGCAACCTCGACATCGTCACCCAGGTCGAGACCATCACGCCGTTCGGTCGCCCGGTGTGCGAGGACTACGCGCTCTACACGGCGGGCACCGCGATGCTCGAGACCGCGGAGCGGCTCGTCGAGGCCGAGGGCGAGCCGGCGCTGCCGCAGTACCGGCTGCTTGTCGGGGCGATCCGGTCGCTCGCCGAGCGCGCCCACGCGCCCGGCCTCGTCCTGAGCTCCTACCTCCTGCGTGCGCTGTCCGTCGCCGGCTGGGCGCCGAGCTTCACCGACTGCGCGCGGTGCGGTGCGCCCGGCCCGCACCACTCGTTCGCGGTCGCCCAGGGGGGTGCCGTGTGCGGACGCTGTCGGCCGCCGGGCGCCACCGCACCGGCCCCGGAGACGTTCGTGCTCCTGGCGGCGCTCCTGAGCGGCGAGTGGGGACCCGCGGACGCGAGCCACGAGCGGCACCGTCGCGAGGCCGACGGGCTCGTCGCGGCGTTCCTGCAGTTCCATCTCGAGCGGCAGCTGCGCTCGCTGCGCCTCGTCGAGCGCGTCTGATGGCCGGGGCAATCCGCCGGCGCCCCGAGCCGGGCGCCCGCGCGCGCACGGCTCCGCACGTCGTCGTGTCGCCGCCCGCGCACCCGTCGGGCGACCGACCGCCCGCGATCCCGCCCGAGCTTGTCCCGCGGCACGTCGCGATCGTGATGGACGGCAACGGCCGGTGGGCCAACGCCCAGGGGCTCCCGCGCACCGCGGGCCACGAGGCGGGCGAGGCCTCGCTGCTCGACGTCGTCGCGGGCGCCATCGAGATCGGCGTGACGCACGTCTCCGCGTACGCCTTCTCGACCGAGAACTGGAAGCGGTCGCCCGACGAGGTGCGGTTCCTCATGGGGTTCAACCGCGACGTGCTCCGACGTCGCCGCGACATCATGCACGACTGGGGCGTGCGGGTCCGGTGGGCCGGCCGACGCCCGCGGCTCTGGCGCTCCGTCCTCGCCGAGCTCGAGGAGGCCGAGCGGCTCACGCGTGACAACGACGTGTGCACCCTCACGATGTGCGTGAACTACGGGGGACGGGCCGAGATCGCCGACGCCACCCGCGCCATCGCGCGGGAGGTGGCCGCGGGCCGCCTCGACCCGGAGCGCATCACCGAGCGGACCGTCGCCGCGCACCTCGACGAGCCCGACCTGCCGGACGTCGACCTGTTCCTGCGGACCTCGGGCGAGCAGCGGACGTCCAACTTCATGATCTGGCAGTCGGCCTACGCGGAGCTGGTCTTCCTCGACGAGCTCTGGCCCGACGTCGACCGCCGCTCGCTGTGGCGCGCCGTCGAGGTGTACGCGCGTCGCGACCGCCGGTACGGGGGGGCGGCGGACCTGCCGGGCTCGGGGTGACGCTACCGGGAACCCGCGGTATCGCGCTCCACGCCCTGCGCCCCGGCCATCCGACGGCGGCGTCGCAGCACGACCGCGACGACGGCGACCAGCACGACGACCACCCCCGACACGGCCCACGGAGAGCCCGCGGCCACGGCCACGGCGCCGTACAACGCCCCGAACCCCACGGTCGCGTAGACGAACGCCCACGCGAGGCAGCCGGGGACCATGGCGACGAGGTACCGCCGGAACGGCATGCGCGTCAGCCCGGCGGCGGCGTTCACGGCGGTCTGGACGCCGACGGTGAGGAAGCTCGACGTGACCGCGACCGGTCCCCAGCGCTGCAGCAGAGCCACGGCCCGCCGTCCACCCGGGCCGTGCGACCACCGCTCCACGCGGGCGGCGACGTCGGCCCACCGTCGAGCGAGCCCCGCCCCCGCGCGGTGACGTAGGTCGCCGCCGCCGCCGCGCGCGGCACGCCGGGCCCGTGACCGCACGGTCGAGGCCACCGCGCGGCCCAGCCAGTACGTGGCCTGCGCCCGCAGCAGCACGACCACGAAGAGCGCCGCGACCAGGCGCGGGAAGCTGAGCTCCGCCAGGCCGAGGAAGGTCGGGATGCCCCCCACTGCGGGTCAGGCCGCCACCCGCACGTCGTCCGGCACCTGCGGGTGCGGGTCGACGGGGCGGCGTCGCTGGACCAGGGGGCGCACGAGCGCCACGACCGTGTAGACGCCGACGGCGAGCACCACGATCGTGGCGCCGGGGGAGAGGTCGTACCAGTAGGTCAACGACAGCCCGGTGACGCACACAACCACGCCGATCGCCATCGCGAGGCTCATCGTCCGAGCGAACGACGCCGCGACGAGCTGCGCGACCGCCACCGGGACGATCATCAACGCGCTCACGAGCAGCAGCCCGACGACCCGCATCGACACGGTCACGGTGAGCGCGGCGACCACGGCGGTCGCGACGTTGAGGGCCCGGACGGGCAGGCCCGCGGCGTGGGCGAACTCCTCGTCGTGGGAGACGGCGAAGAGCGCGGTGCGCAGGCCCACCCCGACGACGAGGATCAGCGCCGTCAGGGCGACGGTGAGCCCGAGGTCACCTCTCGAGACGGTCGAGATGGAGCCGAACAGGTAGGCCATGAGGTTGGCGCTGGTCCCGCCCGCGATCGAGATGAGCAGCACGCCCCCCGCGATGCCGCCGTAGAACATCAGCGCCAGCGCGACGTCGCCGCTGGTGCGCCCGCGCTCGCGCACGAGCTCGATGACCACGGCACCGATCACGGCGACGACGATCGCGCCGGGCACCGCGAGGGCGTCCTGCGGCACGAGCCCCATGACGCTCCCGACCAGCCAGCCGAGCGCGACCCCGGTCAGCGCGACATGCCCCACGCCGTCTCCCAGCAGGCTGAGCCGGCGCTGCACGAGGTAGGTGCCCACCACGGGCGCGGCCAGTCCCACCAGCAGGGCGGCGAGCAAGGCCCGCTGCATCAGGGGGTCGCCGACCATGCCGGCGAGCTCGTCCATCAGGGCCCCCACCCCCGCAGGCCGACCGGGCCCTCGCCCGCCAGGTCATCGGCAGGATCGTGCGGGTGCACGTGGTCGTGGTCGGCCCCTCCGTGCTCGCGCGTGGGCTGGGGGGGCGCGCCGTCGTGGACGACCGCACCGTGGCGCAGGACGACGGCGCGCTGGACGAGCGGTGCGAGCGCCCCCAGCTCGTGGAGGACGACGAGGACCGTCCGGCCGCGGGCGGCGAGCGTCGTCAGCGTCGACGCGAACGCCTTCTGGCTCGTGAGGTCGACGCCGGCCACCGGCTCGTCCAGCACCAGGAGCTCGGGGTCGCGCACCAGCGCCCGTGCGATGAGAACGCGCTGCTGCTGACCTCCGGAGAGCTCGCGCACGGGCCGGTCGACCCGGTCCGCGAGGCCCACGAGCTCGAGCGCGTCGCGCACGGCCGTGCGCGAGCGACGTGGCGGGCGCAGCCGGCGCCCGTGGAGCAGACCCGAGGTCACGACCTCCCCGGCGGTCGCGGGGACACCCGTCGCGGCGCTGACCCGCTGCGGCACGTAGCCGATCCGCTCCCAGCGGACCGCGGGGCCGAGCGGACGGCCGAGCAGCTCGACCTGACCGGACGTGAGCGGTACGGCACCCACGAGGGCCCGCACGAAGGTCGACTTGCCGGAGCCGTTCGCTCCCAGCAGCGCCACGACCTCACCGTCCTGGGCGGTGACGTCGACCCCGCGCAGGATCTCGTTGCCGCCGAGGACGACCCGCACGCCGCGCGCCAGGACGGCGGCCGTCATGCGCATCCGAGCGCGTCGCGCAGGACGCGGAGGTTCTGCTCCATGACGCCACGGTAGTCCGAGTCCGGGTCGGTCTGGTTCTCGAGGGGGTCCAGCACGCCGACCTCGATCCCGAGGTCGGACGCGAGCGTCCGGGCGACCTCGGGGTCACCCAGCGGCTCGCTGAAGATGGTGGTCACTCCCTCGGCGCGGACGATGTCACCGATCTCGCGGAGCCGGGCCGGCGACGGCTCCGAGTCGGGGTCGAGCCCAGACATCCCCACCTGCTCCAGACCGTGCTTCGCCGTGAGGTAGCCGAACGACTCGTGCGGCGTCACGACGACCTTCCGCTCGCACGACGCGAGGCCCGCCTGGAGCTCGGCGGTGAGGTCGGCGAGCTCCCCCTCGAGCGCCGCCGCGTTCTTCGCGTAGTCGTCTGCGCGCGTGGGGTCGATCTCGGTGAGCGCAGCGGCAACGGGCGCCACGACGGCGGCGAGCAGCTCGGGGTCGAGCCAGAAGTGCTGGTCGAGCGACCCGCCGACGACCTCGGCCGCATCCACGACGCGACCGGGGGTCCGAGCGGTGACGGCCTCGTCGACCGCCGGCTGGAACCCGGAGAGGTAGACGACCAGGTCGCTCTCCCCGACGGTGCGCACCTGGCGCGGCGAGAGCTCGACGTCGTGCGGCTCCGCGCCGGGCGGCGTCAGCGTGTCGACGACGACGCCGTCGCCGCCGACGCGCTCGGCGACGTACTGGAGCGGGTAGAAGGACGCCAGGACCTCGACGCCTGCGCCGTCCACGCCGTCGTCGGCCGGGGCGCTCTCCGGGTCGGACGTCGCGCACCCGGCGAGCACGAGGGCCGAGGCGGCGACGACGGTCAGGGCAGCGCGGGAACGTGGCGTCATGACAATCATTCTCAGTTCGCTGAGAATGATTGTCAAAGGACGCGCCGTCGCCTCCGGTCGTCCCGGTAGCCTGTGACGTCCGCCCCCGGCCAGCCAGGTCGGGGCCCTGCCGAAGGTGATCCTCCGTGGCTGCGCCCTCCCGTCTCGACTCCGTCATCTCCCTCGCCAAGCGCCGTGGCTTCGTCTTCCCCTCGGGGGAGATCTACGGAGGCACGAGGTCCGCCTGGGACTACGGGCCGCTCGGCGTCGAGCTCAAGGAGAACATCAAGAAGCAGTGGTGGCGGACGATGGTCCAGAGCCGTGACGACGTCGTCGGGCTGGACTCCTCCGTGATCCTGCCGCGCCAGGTGTGGGTCGCGTCGGGGCACGTCGGGGTCTTCACCGACCCGCTGACCGAGTGCACGAGCTGCCACAAGCGGTTCCGCGCCGACCACCTCGTCGAGGAGTTCGAGCAGAAGAAGGGGCGCGCGCCCGAGAACGGCCTCGCGGACCTCGCGTGCCCGAACTGCGGGACCCGGGGAGCGTGGACCGAGCCCCGCGACTTCAACATGATGCTCAAGACGTACCTCGGCCCGGTCGAGGAGGAGTCCGGCCTGCACTACCTGCGGCCCGAGACCGCGCAGGGCATCTTCGTGAACTTCGCGAACGTCATGACGACGTCGCGCAAGAAGCCGCCGTTCGGCATCGGCCAGATCGGCAAGTCCTTCCGCAACGAGATCACGCCCGGGAACTTCATCTTCCGCACCCGCGAGTTCGAGCAGATGGAGATGGAGTTCTTCGTCGAGCCCGGCACCGACGAGACCTGGCACCAGTACTGGATCGACGCGCGGACCGACTGGTACACCGACCTCGGCATCGCTCGCGGGAACCTGCGGCACTACGAGCACCCGCAGGAGAAGCTCTCGCACTACTCCAAGCGCACCGTGGACATCGAGTACCGCTTCGGCTTCCAGGGAAGCGAGTGGGGCGAGCTCGAGGGCATCGCCAACCGCACCGACTTCGACCTCACGACGCACACGGAGCACTCCGGTCAGGACCTGTCGTACTTCGACCAGGCCAAGAACGAGCGCTGGGTGCCGTACGTGATCGAGCCGGCCGCGGGACTCACCCGGTCCCTGATGGCGTTCCTCGTCGAGTCGTACACCGAGGACGAGGCACCCAACACGAAAGGCGGCGTCGACACGCGCACCGTGCTGCGGCTCGACCCGCGTCTGGCCCCGGTCAAGGCGGCGGTCCTGCCGCTCTCGCGCAACGAGGCCCTGTCCCCGAAGGCGCGCGACCTCGCGGCCGCGCTGCGCCGGCAGTGGAACGTCGAGTTCGACGACGCCGGCGCCATCGGCCGCCGGTACCGCCGCCAGGACGAGATCGGCACGCCGTTCTGCCTCACGGTCGACTTCGACACGCTCGAGGACCAGGCCGTGACGATCCGGCACCGCGACGACATGTCGCAGGTGCGGGTCTCGCTCGACAAGGTCGCCGGTTACCTCGGGTCGCACCTCCTGGGAGCCTGAGACACTGGTGCGGTGACAGTCACCTCCACGCGTCTCCTGCCGCCGCTGCGCATCGGGCCGCTCAGCATCGACACCCCCGTCGTGCTGGCGCCCATGGCAGGTGTCACGAACGCCGCGTTCCGCCGACTGTGCCGCGAGAGCGGCGCCGGGCTGTACGTCGCGGAGATGGTGACCTCGCGGGCGCTCGTCGAGCGCGGGGAGGAGTCGCTGCGGATCATCTCGCACGAGCCCGACGAGAAGCCGCGGTCGGTCCAGGTCTACGGCGTCGACCCTGCGACCGTGGGCGCCGCGGTCCGCATGATCGCCGCCGAGGACCGCGCAGACCACGTCGACCTCAACTTCGGCTGCCCCGTGCCCAAGGTGACGCGCAAGGGCGGGGGAGCGGTGCTGCCGTGGAAGCGGGACCTGTTCACCTCGATCGTCCGCTCCGCCGTCGACGCCGCGGCACCCTACGGCGTCCCGGTGACCGTGAAGATGCGCAAGGGCATCGACGCGGACCACCTCACGTACCTCGAGGCCGGCCGGGTCGCGCAGGACGTCGGGGTCGCGGCGGTCGCCCTGCACGCGCGCACCGCGGCCGACTACTACTCCGGGACAGCCGACTGGGAGGCGATCGCGCGACTCAAGGAGGCCGTGACGGACATCCCCGTGCTCGGCAACGGCGACATCTGGTCCGCCGAGGACGCCCTGGCGATGGTCGAGCGGACCGGGTGCGACGGCGTCGTCGTCGGCCGGGGGTGCCAGGGCCGGCCGTGGCTGTTCGCGGACCTGGCCGCGGCGTTCGCCGGGTCCGACGAGCGCGTGCGGCCCGGGCTGCGCGAGGTGGCGACCGTGATCCGCCGGCACGCCGAGCTGATGGTCGAGCACTTCGGCGAGGAGAGCAAGGCGCTGCGCGAGATGCGCAAGCACATGGCGTGGTACCTCAAGGGCTACGTGGTGGGTGGGCAGCTCCGCGCCGCGCTCGGCCTGGTGTCGACGCTGACCGAGCTCGACGACCTGCTCGCGACGCTCGATCTCGACCAGCCGTACCCGGGGGAGGCGGCCGAGGGGCAGCGCGGGCGCGCCGGGTCGCCCAAGCGCCCGTCGCTGCCCGCCGGCTGGCTCGACTCGCGCGAGCTGAGCGAGGACTTCCGCCGGGCCCTGCACGAGGCCGAGCTCAGCGTCTCGGGCGGCTGAGCCGCCCGTTCAGCCCGTCATCCCGGTGTCGTCGTGCGCCGCACCCACGGGCTTGGACTCCGGCGAGCCGCGTTCGCGCAGGTAGATGGCCAGGACGACCATGCTGGCCACGGCGAGGAACTCCGACTGCCAGTTCTGCAGGGTCCGGTTCCAGAACTCCGGCAGCGTCAGGTACTCCGACCATGTCACCGGGTCCTGCAGGTCGCGCAGCTGCACCTCGTTGAACGCACTCACACCGGCGATCGACTGGACGAGCCACGAGAGGGCGAAGAGCAGCCCCATCACCAGGCTCAGCGAGTGCGAGTAGACCGACAGCCGCCAGCCCCGGACCCGGGCCCAGGCCGGGGAGTCGTCGTTCGAGTGCTCGGCCACGAGCTGCGTCTCGTCCGACTCACGTCCCGGCTTGTCCAGCTCCTTGGACTCGGGCGACCCCCGCTGCAGCAGCCACACCGTCGCGACGATGTAGAGCAGGAACTGCAGGTACTCCGACTGCCAGTTCTCGGCCACGTCCACCGCGAACGACGAGGACGTGACGTACCGCCAGAACGTGACGGGCTCGAGGCCGGCGCCCAGCTGCTCGCCGTTGTAGAACGCGACCCCGGTCGCGGCCTGCCCGGTCAGCGCCGCGAGGAAGATGCCGCCGAAGAAGAGCGTGAGGCCGTTCTCTCGCAGCGCGGTGCGCACCCGGCCGCGCCCGCCCGTCGTCGCGCTCATCGCTGCAGCAGCCCGATCGTCGCGAAGTACGCCAGGCCGAGGAGCACCCCGACGAGGCAGGTCACGTAGAGGACGCGCACGTCAGCCTCCCGAGACGGTGCAGTCGTACGGCCGCTCCGGCCGGGGCGTGCAGCCCGCGGCCGTGACGACCCACCGGGCGCCGGACACGGTGAGGAACACGACGTCCCGGCCCGTCGTCACCTGCGCCTGACGTCCGTAGGCGTGGGTCTCGAGCACGTCGGAGGGGGCGGGGACCTCGGCCTCCAGGACCGCGACCGCGCAGTCCGCGGCCGACTCGTCCTCGAGCTCCTCGATCACGGCGGGAGCCAGCAGGGCGCAGGCGGCCTCGCCGTCGCCGTCCGCGACGGCCTGGTGGAGCTGCGTCGCGACGCTCGCCGCTGCGCTCGGGTCGGGGCTCAGCGAGGCGCAGCCCGCGACGGCGAGCACCGCACCGGCGGTGAACGCGCAGGCCGGCAGCCTCCTGCGCTGCACGGTCCCCATCCCGTGACCGTACCGACGTCCGTCCTCGGGCGCCCGTCCAGCAGGAGACGGCGGACGTCAGCCGGGCAGGCGCACCCAGACCGTCGTGTCCGCCGGCACCGAGACGGCGTCCGTCGTGCCCTCGAGCGGGCCGCTCGCGACCAGCACCTCGGCGCGCTCCGGCAGGGCGACCGGCCCCGCGCCGAGGTTCGCGAGAACGAGCACCGCGCGGTTGGCGAGCACCAGCGTGGTCGCCGGGTCCGCCCCCGGCAGCCCGTCGACCCAGCCGAGCGAGCCGGTGCCCAGCTCGAGGTCGCGCCGCAGGTCGAGCGCGGCCCGGTACAGCTCGTACGTCGACCCGGCGACGCCGCGCTGGGCGTCGAGCGCGTACCTCGCCCAGGACGCGGGCTGGGGCAGCCACGTCGCGCCGGTCGGCGAGAACCCGAAGCCCGGTGCGTCCGCGGCCCACGGCAGCGGGACCCGGCAGCCGTCGCGACCGCGCTCGGTGTGCCCGGACCGCCACCAGGCGGGGTCCTGCCGCAGGTCGTCGTCGAGCGCCGTGTGCTCGGGCAGCCCGAGCTCCTCGCCCTGGAACAGGTACGCCGAGCCGGGCAGGCCCAGCATGAGGAGGGTCGCCGCGCGCCCGCGCCGCAGGCCCAGCTCCTCGTCGGGCTGCTCGTCGTCGTGGCCGATCCCCTTGGGGCGGGACCCGGCGTCGCGCAGGCCGAGCCGCGAGGTGTGCCGGACGACGTCGTGGTTGGAGAGCACCCAGGTCGTCGGGGCGCCGACGGCGTCGTTCGCCTCGAGCGACGCCGTCACGACCCGGCGCAGAGCCGCCGCGTCCCACCGCGTGGTGAGGAACGAGAAGTTGAACGCCTGGTGCATCTCGTCGGGACGGACGTACCGCGCGAGGCGCTCGAGCGGCTCGACCCAGGCCTCCGCGACCAGTGCGCGGTCGCCCTCGTACCCGGCGAGGACGCGGTGCCAGTCGCGGTAGATCTCGTGGACGCCGTCCTGGTCGAACATCGGGCCGCGGTTGCCGGCGCCCGCCGCGCTCTCCTCCACGAGGTCCGTGTCGCCCGCGTCGGCGCCGGGGACCGCGTCGCTGCCCTCGATCATGGAGACCTCGCCGTCCCAGTCGGGCAGTCCCGGTGCCTTCACGAGCCCGTGCGCCACGTCGATCCGGAACCCGTCGACGCCGCGGTCGAGCCAGAAGCGGAGCACGTCCTCGAACTCGGTGCGGACCTCGGGGTGCTCCCAGTCCAGGTCCGGCTGGCGGGTGTCGAAGAGATGGAGGTACCACTCGCCGTCGTCGACCCGGGTCCAGGCGGGGCCGCCGAAGACCGAGGTCCAGTTGTTGGGCGGCTCGCTCCCGTCGGGGCCCTTGCCGGCGCGGAAGACGTACCGCGCGCGCTCGGGGCTGCCGGGCCCGGCCGCCAGGGCTGCCCTGAACCAGGCGTGCTCGTCGGAGGTGTGGTTCGGCACGAGGTCGACGATCACCCGGATCCCGAGGCGGTGCGCCCGCACCAGGAGGTCGTCGAAGTCCCCGAGGGTGCCGAAGATCGGGTCGACGTCGCGGTAGTCGGCCACGTCGTACCCCGCGTCGGCCTGCGGGGAGCGGTAGAACGGCGAGAGCCAGACGGCGTCGATGCCGAGGGCGGCCAGGTGCTCGAGCCGGTCGGTGACGCCGGGCAGGTCGCCGATCCCGTCGCCCGAGGAGTCGGCGAACGACCGCGGGTAGACCTGGTAGATCACGGCCCGCCGCCACCACTCGGCGTGCGGCCCGCTCGGCGGGTGGACGAGCGTGGTGGTCGTCACGAGATCAAGGCGCGAGTCGGTCACGAAGGGTTCCTGCCGTCGTCGGGAGGGGGCGTCGCCCCGGGGGCGCGCCGGGTCGCGGTCGACCGCGGGCGCACGTCGCGTCTCAGCGTACGGCGGGCGCCGCGCCCGTCGAGCCGCGGACGACGAGCTCGGGGTGGAAGAGCAGCTCGGTGCGCGGCGCCCGGGTGCCGCCGATCTCGGCCACCAGCGCGCTCACCGCTGCCTCGCCCATCGCCATGACCGGCTGGCGGATCGTCGTCAGCGGGGGGTCGGTGAACGCGATGAGGGGGGAGTCGTCGAACCCGACCACGGACACGTCCGCGGGGACCACGAGACCACGCGCACGGGCCGCCCGGATCGCGCCGAGGGCCATCAGGTCCGAGCCGCACACGATCGCCGTGTGCCCCGCCGTGATGAGCTCGGCGGCCGCGGCCTGGCCGCCCTCGACGGTGAACAGCGTCGTCACGACGTGCGGGTCGGCGTCGGCCACGTCGAGGTGCCGCCGCAGCCCGTCGGCGAACGCCGCGACCTTGCGCTGGGCCGGCACGAAGCGGTCGGGCCCGATCGCGAGCCCGATGTCGCGGTGCCCGAGCGAGACGAGGTGCCGCACGGCGAGCTCCATCGCCGCGGCGTCGTCGGTCGAGACGAACGGGGCGTCGACGCCCTCGGCGTAGCCGTTGACCAGGACGATCGGCAGACCGCGGCTGCGCAGCTGGTGGTAGCGCTCGCGGCTCGCGGTGGTGTCGGCGTGGAGGCCGGAGACGAAGACGATGCCGTCGACGCGGTGCTCGAGGAGCATCTCGACGTACTCGTCCTCGGTCGTGCCGCCGGGGGACTGCGTGCAGAGCAGGGGCGTGTAGCCGCGTGCCGAGAGCATCGACTCGATGAACTGGGCGAAGGTCGGGAACACCGGGTTCGTCAGCTCGGGGACGACGAGGCCGACGAGCCCGGCCGACCGCGTGCGCAGCTTGTCCGGGCGCTCGTACCCGAGGACGTCGAGCGCGGCGAGCACGGCCTGGCGGGTCTGCGCAGAGACGCCCTGCTTGCCGTTGAGCACGCGCGAGACCGTCGCGGTGCTGACGCCCGCCTGCTCGGCGAGGTCGGCCAAGCGGGTGCGGGACTGGATCGGTGTCGGGGACACCGGACCTCCTCGTGGCGAGGGCGTCCGCGGTGCGTCCTCGCACCGCGGTGAAAGCGAGACCTGAAAGTTACCGCAACGGCTTGCAAGCGCGCCAGGGCGCGGCTAGCGTCACACGCATCAGGGCCGACCTACCGGACCATCCCACGGCGGCCGACACATTCGATCGCTTGGAGAACCCCGATGCGACGGAGCATCACTCTCGCGGCGGCCCTCGGCCTGTCGCTGACGCTGGCGGCCTGCTCGGGCGGCGCCGAGACCCCCGCGGAGGAGGAGACCACCTCGGCCGCGGCGGACGGCGGCACGCTCACCGTCTGGGTGGACGAGACGCGCCAGGCCGCCGTCGAGGCCGCGGCCGCGGACTTCGAGGCCGAGACCGGCACCACGGTCGAGACCGTCCTGAAGAACTTCGACGACATCCGCGCCGACTTCCTCGCCCAGGTCCCGACGGGTGAGGGCCCCGACATCACGGTCGGCGCCCACGACTGGCTCGGCGAGATGACCTCGGGCGGCGTCGTCGCCCCGATCGAGCTGGGCGACAAGGTCGACGAGTTCGAGCCCGTCGCGATCGAGGCGTTCACGCAGGACGGCCAGGTCTACGGCCTGCCGTACGCGGTCGAGAACATCGCCCTGATCCGGAACACCGCGCTCGCACCCGCCGCGCCGGCCACGTGGGACGAGGCCGTGGCCGCCGGGCAGGCCGCCGGCACGCAGTACCCGATCCTCATCCAGATGGGCGAGGAGGGGGACCCCTACACGATGTACCCGCTCCAGACCTCCTTCGGCGCCCCGGTCTTCACGCAGAACGAGGACGGCTCCTACGCGGCCGAGCTCGCGCTCGGCGGTGCGGGCGGCGAGGCCTTCGCCCAGTGGCTCGCGGCCCAGGGTGCGGCCAAGGTCCTCGACCCCACGATCTCCTACGACATCGCGGTCGAGGCGTTCAAGAACGGTCAGTCGCCGTTCATCGTCGGCGGCCCGTGGATGATCGAGAGCTTCGAGGGCCTCGAGCTCGCGGTCGACCCGATCCCGAGCGCCGGCGGCCAGCCCGCCCAGCCGTTCGTGGGCGTCCCCGGTTTCTACGTCAACGCGCAGAGCGACAACGCTCTGCTCGCGAACGACTTCCTGGTGAACTTCATGGCCACCGAGGAGGCGCAGCTCGCCCTCTACGAGGCCGGGAACCGTCCGCCGGCTCTCATCGCGGCCGCCGACGCCGCGTCGGCCGACCCGATCACCGCGGGCTTCCGCGAGGTCGGCTCGGACGCCGTCCCGATGCCGTCCATCCCCGAGATGGGCTCCGTGTGGGCCTTCTGGGGCGTGACCGAGGCGAACATCGTCAAGGGCGCGGTCGAGCCGGTCGCGGGCTGGCAGAAGATGGTCGCGGACATCCAGGGCGCGATCGGCTGACCCGGCTCCCCGGGTCTCGGGGAGCCCCACGGACGCCGTGGCGCGCAGCCGGTGCACAGACCGGCTGCGCGCCACGCGCACCTCACCACGGCCCGCCGCACGGAGGTACGGATGAGCACGACCCGGTCGACGAGGACCGACGTCCCGACGTCGGCGGAACCACCCCAGGCACCCCCGCGAGCCGGTCGGCGCCGGTCCCTCGACGAGTCCCCGGCCCGGAGCTTCACCCGTGGGTTCTTCGTCAAGCTCGTGCTGATGGCGCTCGTCGACGCGATCGGCGTCTACGTCGTCCTGGCCGCCTGGGCGGAGGGGTCGTTCGGCATCCTCTGGGCGATGGTCGCGCTGCTCGCGGCCGCCAACTGGATCTACTTCAGCCGGCGCACGGTCCCGCTCAAGTACATCTTCCCCGGGCTCGCCTTTCTGCTCGTGTTCCAGATCTTCGTCGTCCTCTACACGGGCTTCGTCGCCTTCACGAACTACGGGGACGGGCACAACTCGACGAAGTCCGACGCGATCGAGGCACTGCTCATCCAGAACGAGCGGCGCGTCGAGGGGTCCGACTCCTACCCCCTGACCGTGCTCGACGCCGGCGGGGAGCTCGCCTTCGCGATCGTGGACGACGACGGCGACGTGCGGGTGGGACAGGCACAGGAGCCGCTGCGCGCCGTCGAGGACGCCGAGGTCGACGGCGACACCGTCACGGCCGTGCCGGGCTACGAGGTCTTGTCCCGTCAAGGCGTGCTCGAGCGGCAGCAGGACGTCACGACGCTGCGGGTCCCGGTGTCCGCCGACCCCGGGGACGGCTCGATCCGCACGCAGGACGCCCGCACGGGGTTCGTCTACACGTCCGTCCTCGAGTACGACGAGTCGGCCGACACGATGACGGACGTCACCACCGGCACGGTCTACCGGCCCAACGACGAGGGTCTGTTCGAGGCGGAGGACGGCACGACGCTCAACGTGGGGTGGCGCGTCCTCGTCGGGTTCGACAACTTCACGACGGCGTTCGGCGACCCGCGCTACGCGGGGCCGTTCGTCAAGATCCTCGCGTGGACGTTCGCCTTCGCGGTGCTGTCCGTGCTGACCACCTTCCTGCTGGGCCTGTTCCTCGCGATCGTGTTCAACGACGAGCGGGTCAAGGGCCGCAGGATCTACCGCACGCTGATGATCCTCCCGTACGCGATCCCGGGGTTCCTCGCGGCGCTGCTGTGGTCCGGCCTGCTCAACCGTCGGTTCGGGTTCGTCAACGACGTGCTGCTCGGCGGCGCGGAGATCCCCTGGCTCACCGACCCGTGGCTCGCGAAGCTGTCGGTGCTCGGGGTCAACCTGTGGCTCGGCTTCCCGTACATGTTCCTCATCTGCACCGGAGCGCTGCAGTCGATCCCCAAGGACGTCAACGAGGCGGCCGAGATCGACGGCGCGGGTGGCCTCACGACCTGGCGGTACATCACCATGCCGCTCCTGCTCGTCGCGACGGCCCCGCTGCTGATCTCGTCGTTCGCGTTCAACTTCAACAACTTCAACCTCATCTACATGCTCACCAAGGGTGGGCCGCGATTCACCGACGCCTCCGTCCCTCTCGGGGACACCGACATCCTGATCTCGATGGTCTACTCGATCTCCGGCGTCGACGGCACCGCGCCCAAGAACTACGGCCTCGCGAGCGCCCTGGCGATCGTGATCTTCGTGATCGTCGCGACGGTCTCGGCGCTCGCCTTCCGGCAGACCCGCAAGCTCGAGGAGATGAGCTGACATGGCGATCGAGACCGCACCGTCGTCGTCGGTGGCGCGGCCGGCCGCGGCCGCGCCTGAGCACCGCCTGCGGGGCCGGCGCTGGTTCCAGGAGGTGGGCTGGCGCCATGTCGTCGGGGTGATCGCGGTGGTCTACGCCGGGTTCCCGCTCGTGTACGTCGTCTCGGCGTCGCTGAGCGAGGGCGGCACCCTGACCGGCTCCAACGAGCTGTTCGCCGAGGTGAGCGGCGCGAACTACGCCACGCTCAACGACACGCTGTTCTGGACCTGGCTCCTCAACTCGATCGTCATCGCGACGGCCACGGGCATCGGCACGGTGCTCATGGGCGCGGCCGCCGCGTACGCGTTCTCGCGGTTCCGGTTCACGGGCAGGCGCGTGGGGCTCACGTCGCTCCTCGTGATCCAGATGTTCCCGCAGATGCTCGCGTTCATCGCGATCTTCCTGCTGCTGCTCGCGCTCGGGAACGTCGTCCCGGAGCTCGGCCTCAACAGCAAGCTGGCGCTGATCGGCGTCTACCTGGGCGGGGCGCTCGGGGTGAACACGTTCCTCATGTACGGGTTCTTCAACACGATCCCGCGCGAGCTCGACGAGGCGGCGAAGATCGACGGCGCCACGCATTCCCAGATCTACTGGACGATCATCCTGCGGCTGGTCGCCCCCGTCCTCGCGGTGGTCGGCCTGCTGTCCGTGATCGCGACGTTCGGCGACTTCATCCTCGCCCGCACGGTGCTCCAGTCCGAGCGCAACTGGACCGTCGCGATCGGGCTCTACGGCTGGGTCTCCGAGCTGCTCGAGGCGAACTGGGGGCTGTTCGCGGCCGGTGCCGTGATCTCCGCCGTGCCGATCCTCGTGCTGTTCCTCTACCTGCAGAAGTACATCGTCGGCGGGCTCGCGGCCGGCGCGGTCAAGGGCTGACTCGTCCTCGATGGGGCACCTGCTGGGGCCGCACCACGACGGCTCGGAGCTCTACGTGCCGGTCGGCACGCCGTCGCTCGGCGACGTGGTCCCGGTCAGGTTCCGCGTCCCCGCGGCCGGCGTCGAGCGCGGCGTGTGGGTGCGCACGGTGCGCGACGGCGAGCCCCGCATGGTCGAGGCCCGGCTCGACCGGGTGGACGACGACGAGCGCTGGTACGTGGCGGACGTGCCGGTCCACAACCCCGTGACGAGCTACCGCGCGCTGCTCGACGAGCCCGGCGGGTACCGCTGGCTGAACGGCCGGGGCGTGCACGCCCGCGACATCCCCGACGCCGCCGACTTCCGCCTGACCGTCCATCCGGGCGCGCCCGCGTGGCTCTCGGGCACCGTCGTCTACCAGATCTTCCCCGACCGGTTCGCGCGCTCCGGCGCGGTCCGTGACCTGCCGGAGTGGGCCGAGCCGGCCGGCTGGGACGACGAGCCCGTCGGCACGGGCCCCGGCACGCCCCGCCAGCTGTACGGCGGTGACCTCGCGGGCATCGAGGCGCGGCTGGACCACCTCGAGCGGCTCGGGGTCGGGACCGTGTACCTCACCCCGGTGTTCCCCGCACGGTCCAACCACCGCTACGACGCGAGCACGTTCGACCACGTCGACCCGCTCCTGGGCGGCGACGCCGCGCTCGCCTCCCTGAGCCGGGCGCTGCACGCGCGGGGCATGCACCTCGTCGGCGATCTCACGACCAACCACACCGGTGACGGCCACGAGTGGTTCCGGCGGGCGCGCGCCGACGCGACGAGCGAGGAGGCGCAGTACTACTACTGGACCGGCTCCGACGCCGGCCCCGGCCCCGGCTACGCGAGCTGGCTCGGGCACGCGTCGCTGCCCAAGCTGCGCTACGGCGCGCCGAGCCTGGCGCGACGCATGATCGACGGGCCGCGCTCCGTCGTCGGGCGCTGGATGCGGGAGCCCTACCTCCTCGACGGGTGGCGCATCGACGTCGCGAACATGACCGGACGCTACGCGGCGGAGGACCGCACACACGAGGTCGCGCGCACGATCCGGCGCACGATGACCGACCTGAACCCCGACGCCGTGCTGATCAGCGAGCACTTCCACGACGCCGGCACGGACCTCCCGGGCGACGGCTGGCACGCGAACATGAACTACTCGGCCTTCACGCGTCCGCTCTGGACGTGGCTCGTGGAGCCCGCGACGACGCTCGGCCTGCTCGGCCTGCCGATCACGATCCCGCGGCGCGGCGGCGTCGGTGTCGTCGAGACGATGCGCGACTTCGACTCTGCCGTGCCGTGGCGCGTGACGGCGCGGCAGTGGAACCTGCTCGGCTCGCACGACACCCCGCGCGTGCGGACCCTCACGGGCGACCGCACGCTCGTCGAGGTCGCGGCCGGGATCCTCTTCACGTACCCGGGCACGCCGGTCGTCTTCGCGGGCGACGAGGTCGGGCTCACCGGGTCGAACGGCGAGCACGCGCGGGCGCCGATGCCGTGGGACCGCCCGGACCGGTGGGACGGCGCGACGTTCGAGACGTACCGCTCGCTCGTCGCGCTGCGGCGCGGCTCGCGGGCGCTGCGCGAGGGCGGCCTGCGCTGGGCCGTCGTGGTCGACGACGCGCTCGCGTACCTGCGCGAGACGGCCGACGAGCGCGTGCTGGTGGTGGCGGCCCGGGCGCCGTGGGCGGGCGCGGACCTGCCGCGGCACCTGCTCGGCCCGGGTGCCGAGCCCGAGAACCTCTACGGCGGCGGCGACCTCGACGTGCGTCCGGATGCGCTCCACGTGCCCGGCGACGGGCCCGGCGTCCAGGTGTGGCGCCTGGCGTGAGGCGCGGCCCGACGTGGCTTCGCGCACGAGCGGCGACCCCGGGGTCGTTAGGGTGACGACCGTGCCGTCCGACCACCCCTTCCTGCACGACGTCGAGGCCTCCACGCGCGCCTCTGTGCCGGTCGAGCTCGGCTACTCCGCGGCCGACCGTGCGCGCTGGGTCCCCGAGCGGCACAAGTCCCGCGGGCGCACCGCCTTCGAGCGCGACCGCGCGCGCATCGTGCACTCCTCGGCGCTGCGCCGGCTCGGCGCCAAGACGCAGGTGCTCGGGCCCGCGAGCGACGACTTCGTCCGGACGCGCCTCACCCACACGCTCGAGGTCGCGCAGGTCGGCCGCGAGCTCGGCAAGGCGCTCGGGTGCGACCCGGACGTCGTCGACACCGCCTGCCTCGCGCACGACCTCGGCCACCCACCGTTCGGCCACAACGGGGAGCGCGCGCTCGCCGAGGCCGGTGCCGCCATCGGCGGGTTCGAGGGCAACGCCCAGACGCTGCGCCTGCTGACGCGGCTCGAGCCCAAGGTGGTCGCGCCGGGCGGGCGCGCCGTCGGGCTGAACCTCACGCGCGCGAGCCTCGACGCGTCGGTGAAGTACCCGTGGCGCGCGGGCGAGGGGCCGCCGCGGACGGACGGGCGGTCGACGCCGAAGTTCGGGGTCTATGCCGACGACGCCGAGGTCTTCGCCTGGCTGCGCGAGGGTTCCCCCGACGGCCGCCAGTGCCTCGAGGCCCAGGTCATGGACCTCGCCGACGACATCTCGTACTCGGTCCACGACGTCGAGGACGCGGTGGTCGGCGGACGGCTGGACCTCGAGGTGCTCGAGCAGGACGACGAGCGGGCGCGGGTGATCGAGGCCGTCCACGCCTGGTACGGCCCCGCGGTCGACGCCGACGGGCTGCGGGCCGGGATGGACCGGCTGGTGGGAACGGGCCTGTGGGGGCCGGCGTTCGACGGCTCGCGCGGGGCGCTCGCCCGGCTCAAGGACGCGACGAGCCAGCTGATCGGCCGGTTCGCCGGGGCGGCGCAGGCGGCGACGCGCGAGGAGTACGGGGAGGGGCCCCTCACGCGGTACGCCGCCTCGCTCGTCGTGCCGCCCGAGACCCTCGCCGAGATCCTCGTGCTCAAGGGCCTCGCGGTCACCTACGTCATGGCGCCGCGCGAGCACGAGCCGCTCTACCAGCGCCAGCGCGAGATCATCCTCGACCTCGTGCGCGTCATCGCCGACCGGGCGCCGCTCGCGCTCGAGCCCCCGTTCGCGGCCGACTGGTCGCTCGCCGCCGACGACGCCGCCCGGCTGCGGGTCGTCGTCGACCAGGTCGCGTCGCTCACCGACGTGAGCGCGGCCGAGTGGCACGGACGACTCGTCCCGCCGCCGCGCCGCTGAGCCCGGCCGCAGGGCCCGGACGACCCGCGACGGCCCTGTCGTCCGCGCCGCCTAGACTCACGCCGTGGCTGGACTGATCCGACGCGAGGACGTGGACGCCGTCCGCGAGCGCGCGCGGATCGAGGAGGTCGTCGGCGCGCACGTGACGCTCAAATCGGCGGGCGTCGGCTCGATGAAGGGCCTGTGCCCGTTCCACGACGAGCGCTCGCCGTCCTTCCACGTGCGCCCGCAGGTCGGCCGCTGGCACTGCTTCGGCTGCGGCGAGGGCGGTGACGTCATCTCGTTCGTCCAGAAGATCGACGGGCTCGCGTTCGCGGAGGCGGTCGAGTACCTGGCCGGCCGGGTCGGCATCCAGCTGCGCTACGAGGAGGGCGGCGGCCCGCGGTCCGGGATCGACACGGGGAGCCGTCGGCGGCTCATCGAGGCGCACGGCGTGGCGGAGCAGTTCTACGCCGAGCAGCTCACCGCCCCCGCTGCGGCCGCGGCCCGCGCGTTCCTCGCCGAGCGGGGCTTCGAGCGGACGCACGCCGAGCAGTTCGGGGTCGGGTTCGCGCCGCAGGGCTGGGACGCGCTCCTGCGCCACCTGCGGGGGCGGGGGTTCACCGAGGCCGAGCTCGTCGCGTCGGGGCTGATGAGCCAGGGCAGCCGCGGGATCTACGACCGGTTCCGCGGCCGGCTGGTGTGGCCCATCCGCGAGGTGACGGGCGACGTCGTCGGCTTCGGTGCCCGCAAGCTGTTCGAGGAGGACCAGGGGCCCAAGTACCTCAACACCCCGGAGACGGCGCTCTACAAGAAGTCGCACGTGCTGTACGGCCTGGACCTCGCGCGGCGCGACATCGCCAGGTCCCGGCAGGTCGTGGTGGTCGAGGGCTACACCGACGTGATGGCCGCGCACCTGTCGGGCGTCCCGACCGCGGTGGCGACCTGCGGCACGGCGTTCGGCCCGGACCACGCCCGCATCGTGCGACGACTCATGGGCGACTCCGCCGGCGCCGGCGGGGTGCAGCTCGCGTCCGGGGCCTCGGTCGGCGGCGAGATCATCTTCACGTTCGACGGGGACGCCGCGGGCCAGAAGGCAGCCATGCGTGCGTTCGGCGAGGACCAGGCGTTCTCCGCGCAGACGTTCGTGGCGGTCGAGCCGAGCGGCATGGACCCGTGCGAGCTGCGCCAGACGCGGGGACCCGACGCGGTGCGCGCGCTCGTCGCCGGGCGCACGCCGCTCTACGAGTTCGTCATCCGCACGACGCTCACGAGCTTCGACCTCGACACCGTCGAGGGCCGGGTCGGCGCGCTGCGCGCCGCGGCGCCCGTCGTCGCGCAGATCCGCGACGCCGGGCTGCGACCCGAGTACGCGCGCATGCTCGCCGGGTGGATCGGGATGGACCAGGAGCAGGTCCTCCGCGCGGTCCAGTCGGCGGGGCGCGCCGCGAACGGCGGGGGGGCGGCGTCGTCGGGCCCGACGACGCGACGGCATCCCGGAGCGGGGCCGGACGCCGCCGGGTCGCGCGGTCAGCGCGCGCCCCGTCCCGCGCACGACGACGGGCCCGGCCGCGGCCGAGGCGACGCGGGTCCGGGTGCCGGCCCCTACGGCGGCCCGAGGCCCCAGGCGGACCGTCGCGACCCGGTCGCGCGGCTCGAGGCGCAGAGCCTCGAGGTCGCGCTCCAGCTGCCGCACCTCGTGCCCGCCGACTTCGACGCGCTGGGTGCGGACGCGTTCGCCGTGCCGGCGTTCCGCGCGGTGCACGAGGCGGTCCGGGCCGCGGGGGGCATGGCCGCCGCGCGTGAGCTCGTCACGGGACCCGGCGGCGCGGTGACCTGGGTCGAGAAGGTGAGCGACGAGGCGGCCGCGCCGGTCCGCGCGCTCGTCACGGAGCTCGCGGTCACCCCGATGCCCGAGGACAGGCCCGAGGCGATCGAGACCTACGTGCGGGGCGTCGTCGGCGCCCTCGTCGACCTGGGACTGACCCGGGAGATCGCCGAGGCGCGCGGCCGGCTGCAGCGCATGGATCCCGATCGCGAGCCCGACGCGTACCAGGCGGCGTTCGCCGACCTCATCGCGAGCGAGAACCGCAGGCGCTCGCTGCGCTCGCAGCCATGACCGGCGTCCGACGAGACGGTCGCCCCGCCACCACGACCTGGAGATCTGGTCGCTGCTGCGCGACACGTGGACGGGACCGGGCGCACGCCGACCGCGGGGTGGTCGTCAGGTGACGAGCACCTGGGTGGCCGACTCCTTGAGCTTCGCGTTGGCCCACTTCGCCTGACGCAGGGTGTCGGGGTGGCAGCGCTCGGTGAGTGCGAGCAGCTCGAGGTCCTCGAGCCCCTGTGCCGCCTGGCCGAGCAGCTCCCAGTCCACCGAGACCCCGGTCGCCGCGAGGTGCAGGCTCCGCAGGTCGCGCAGCAGCAGCATACCGACGTCGGGTCGACGCCCGACCAGCTCGCTGCCACGCTCGCGGATCCGCGCGGAGAGTTTCAGCTCGTCCTCGGGCTCGGGGTCCAGCTCCTCGCCGTACCGCGGGGCGAGCGCCGCGATCTCGCGCACGTGCCGTTGCGACCACACCGCGAGGTCGCGCGCGATGTGGAAGACCTCGTGGTCGACCTCGTGCCGCGCCGACGCCTGCAGGAGGTCGTGCGCGAGGTCGTTCTCCGCGCGGTGCAGCTCGCGCAGCACCAGGCCGATCTTCATCGCGTCCCTCCTCTGGCTCAGCGGCCGGTCCGCTCGGTCACCAGCGCCGACGCTCCACCCACGGTCGGGGCGACGCCGGCCGTGACGGGGGCCGACGCCGTCGTCGTCGGAGCCGAGGCCGGTGACCCGTCACCCGCCCGCACCTTGCGCAGCGACGCCGCCGCGGTCTTGAAGATCGGCTGCTTCGACGCGGCGTCCCAGTCGGTGAGCGTCAGCTCGTTCGCAGCCCTGCCGCCGTCCGCGCCCCTGGGACCCGAGCCGCCCTCGGTGTCCCAGTAGCCGTAGTGGAACGGCAGGAAGACGACGCCGCGCCGGATGCCCCCGACCCGCACCTTGGCCCGGACCCGACCGCGTGGCGTGCGAACCTCCGCGAGGTCGCCCTCCGCCAGACCGAGCATCTCGGCGTCCTGCGGCGAGACCTCGACCCAGACGTCGGGTGCCGCTGCCTGGAGCTGGGGCACGCGGCCGGTCTTGGTGCGCGTGTGGAACTGGTAGAGCGTGCGGCCCGTGATGAGCTGGAGCGGGAAGTCCTCGCTCGGGATCTCGTGCGGCGTGACGTACTCCGCGCCGCGCAGCAGCGCCTTGCCCGACGGGTTGAGCGCCTTGTACTCACCGGGCTCCATCGGGGCGCCGGTGACCAGGTCGCGGCCGTAGTGCTCGCAGTAGTCGGGGTGCGCGAAGAAAGCTCCGTCCGCGTAGAGGCGGTCGGTACCGGTGGGCGCGTCGTCGGTGCACGGCCACTGGATGCCGCTGCCGCCACGCAGCTTCGCGTAGGTCAGCCCCGAGTAGTCGCACGGCCGGCCGCGTGAGCACTCCTTCCATGCCTCGAACGCCGACTCGGCGTCGTGCCACGTCACGAGCGGGCCGCCGTCCTTGTCGGTCAGCCCGAGGCGGTGCGCGAAGTCGATCAGGATGTCGAGATCGGGCCGCGACTCGCCGGGCGGTTCGACCGCCTTCTCGGACAGGTGCACGGTGCGGTCCGCATTCGTGAAGGTGCCGGTCTTCTCGCCCCAGGTCGCCGCTGGGAGCACGACGTCGGCGAACTCGGCCGTCTCCGTCAGGAAGAGGTCCTGGACCACGAGGAAGAGACGGTCCTGCCCCAGCACCGCGCGGATCCGGCGCAGCTCGGGCAGCGACACCGCGGGGTTGGTGCCGGTGACCCAGAGCATCCGGATCGAGCCGTCCTCGACGTAGCGGATCATCTGCATCGCGTGCGTCGGCGGTGAGTAGTGCGGGATGTGCATCGGATCGACGTTCCACACACGCGCCAGGTCGCGGATGTGGTCGGGATTGGCCCAGTTGCGGAAGGCGGCGAGGTCGCCGTCGGCCCCGCACTCGCGGGTGTTCTCGGCGCTGGGCTGGCCGTTCATCTGCAGGACGCCGCAGCCCGGCCGGCCGAGCATCCCGCGCAGCAGCACGAGGTTGTTGACCTGCACCGCGGCGGCCGTGGCCTGGTGCGACTGGTAGAAGCCCTGCAGCACGGTGCACAGCAGCTGTTCGGCCCGGCCCACGATCCGCGCGGCAGCCCGGAGGTCCTCGACCGGGATGTCGCAGATCTGCGCCACCTTCTCCGCCGGGTAGTCGCGCAGGACCTTCTCGAGGGCGTCGTAGCCGACGGTGTGGGCGTCGACGTACGCGCGGTCGACCCAGTCGTTGGCGACGACCTCGTGGAGCAGTCCGTTCATCAGGGCCAGGTTGGTGCCCGGGCGCGGGGCGAGGTGGACGGTCGCCGCGCGGGCGACCTCCGTGGCCCGTGGGTCCACGCAGACGAGCTGCGGCGGGTTCGGCCCGGCCAGCCGGTCGAGCACCCGCTCCCACAGCACCACCTGCGTCTCGGCCATGTTGTGCCCGAAGAGCGCGATGACGTCGGCGTGGTCGACGTCCTCGTAGGAACCCGGTTGGCCGTCGCACCCGAAAGACTCCTTGAGCGCGGCCGCCGCCGTCGCGGTGCACAGGCGGGTGTTGCCGTCGACGTGGTTCGTCCCGATGCCCCCGTGCGCGATGACACCGAGCGTGTAGTACTCCTCCGCGAACAGCTGGCCGGTCGTGTAGAAGCCGATCGAGCTCGGCCCGTGCGTGTCGAGGAGCGACCGGGTCGTACCGACGACCCGGTTCATCGCCGTGTCCCAGTCGGTCTCGACCAGCCGGCCGCCCTCGCGCACCAGTGGGCGCGTGAGCCGGTCGGCCGACGCGTTGGCCTGCCAGCCGAACGCGTCCTTCGGGTCCAGCCGACCGCGGTTGACCCGGTCGTCCGCTCGCCCGCGCACCCCGACCATCCGCCCGTCGCGCACGGCGATGTCCAGCGCGTCACCGTTCGAGTGCAGGATCGAGGCGGTCTGCACCCAGCGCTCGACGTCCTCCGCGGACGTGCCGGCGGCCAGGTAGGTGTCGACCCGGGTCGGCCACGGCGAACCGGCCCCGTACGGCGTCCGTGTCCCCCACGGCTCGGCGATGCGGTCGGTCGTGCCCATCAGCCACCCCTCCACGTCGTCGCCCGGTCCCGGACGTGTTGCACGGCGCGTCCAGCAGACTCCTGCGCGGCGTCGCACGCAACCGCTCGCGTCGGCCCACGCCGTCGACCCGAGCCGGTCGCGAAGCACCTCGGTGCGGATCGGGCGCGAGGGCGCGGGGTCGGACCCGAACGACCCGGACGCCGACGACTGAGGCCCCCGGCTTCAGTACACGATGCCAACCCCTGCGGCCTGCCTGTGCCACCTGACCGCCCAGACTGCAATGCCCCTGCTGAGCCCGCCTGGGACACGATTGGGTCACGACACTGGACGTGCGATGAGTTCGACTTCTAAAGTCACGCGTGTTCGCACCGGCCGACGGAGGCCGGATCAGTCGCATCGCACCACGCCGACCGGTGCCGGTCCGGGCACACACCCCCGGACCCGCCTCGTCGGCGGGGCTGCGCCGATCGAGAGAGAGCAGACGAAGATGTCGCGTGCATGGAAGAAGGTCGCCGTCTCCCTGGCGACCACCGGTCTGCTGGCCGCCAGCCTCAGCGGCTGCAGCGCCGAGCGCGAGGTCGCGACCCCGGCGACCGGTGAGAGCTCGGCGCAGTCGGCCGAGGAGACGCTGGTGGGGATCGCGATGCCCACGAAGAGCCTCGAGCGCTGGAACCGTGACGGGGCCTACCTGGAGGAGCTGCTCCAGGACGCGGGCTACGAGACGACGCTGCAGTACGCCGACAACAAGGTCGACCAGCAGATCACGCAGATCCAGAACATGATCAACCAGGGCGCGAACATCCTGGTCATCGCCTCGATCGAGGGCGAGGCGCTCGCGCCCGTCCTGGAGGAGGCGGCGTCCAACGACGTCACGGTCATCGCCTACGACCGCCTCATCAACGGCACCGAGAACGTCGACTACTACGCGACCTTCGACAACTACAAGGTCGGCCAGCTGCAGGGTGAGTTCGTCGTCGAGGCGCTCGACCTGGAGAACGCTGCGGGCCCGTTCAACCTCGAGCCGTTCGCGGGCTCGCCGGACGACAACAACGCGAAGTTCTTCTTCTCCGGCGCGTGGGACGTCCTCAAGCCGTACGTCGACGAGGGCAAGCTCGTCGTCCCGTCCGGGAAGGCACCCGCGTCGAACGACGAGTGGGCGAGCATCGGGATCCAGGGGTGGGGCTCGGACTCCGCGCAGGCCGAGATGGAGAACCGCCTCAACTCGTTCTACGGCGGCGGCGAGAAGGTCGACGTCGTCCTGTCGCCGAACGACTCGCTCGCGCTCGGCATCGCCCAGGCGCTCGAGGGCGCGGGCTACACGCCGGGCTCCGACTGGCCCGTCCTGACGGGTCAGGACGCGGACAACGCGAACGTCCTCAACATGCTGGCGGGCAAGCAGTCGATGACCGTCTGGAAGGACACGCGCACCCTCGGTGACCGCGTCGCCACGATGATCGACGAGATCCTCGCCGGTGGCGACGTCGAGGTCAACGACACCGAGACGTACGACAACGGCACCAAGGTGGTCCCGACCTACCTCCTGCCACCCGTCGTCGTGACGTCGGACAACGTCGAGGAGCAGCTGGTCGAGTCCGGGTTCTACTCGGCCGACGACCTCGGTCTCTGACCCCAGGGTGACGCCGGCCCCCCCGGGCAGACGCTCGGGGGGCCCGGCGGCCACGTCCCTCATCGACCACACGTGCGAGGACGCATGGACAACGAGCACATCCTCGAGATGCGCGGCATCACCAAGCGGTTCCCTGGGGTCGCAGCCCTGCAGGAGGTGACGCTCGCGGTGCGGCGCGGCGAGATCCACGCCATCTGCGGGGAGAACGGCGCCGGGAAGTCGACGCTCATGAAGGTGCTCTCGGGGGTCTACCCCCACGGCTCCTACGAGGGCGACATCCTGCTCGACGGCGAGGCCGTCGAGTTCCGCAGCGTCCGCGACTCCGAGGCCCGGGGCGTCGTCATCATCCACCAGGAGCTGGCTCTCAGCCCGTACCTGTCGGTCGCGGAGAACATCTTCCTCGGCAACGAGCAGGCCAAGCGCGGGGTGATCGACTGGAACCGCACCAACGCCGAGGCCGGCCGGCTGCTCGAGCGCGTCGGTCTCCCGGAGAAGCCCGACACCCCGGTCATGGACCTGGGCGTCGGCAAGCAGCAGCTCGTCGAGATCGCCAAGGCGCTGTCCAAGGAGGTGCGCCTCCTCATCCTCGACGAGCCCACCGCCGCGCTCAACGACGAGGACAGCGCGCACCTGCTCAACCTCATCCGTGGCCTGAAGGACCAGGGGATCACCTCGATCCTCATCAGCCACAAGCTGAACGAGATCGAGGCGATCGCGGACAGCACCACGATCCTGCGCGACGGACGGACGATCGAGACGCTCGACATGCACGGCCCGGAGCGGGTGACCGAGGAGCGGATCATCCGCGGCATGGTGGGCCGACCGCTGGACCACCGGTTCCCGGAGCGCACGCCGGAGATCGGCGAGGAGGTGCTGCGGGTCGAGGGCTGGACCGTGCACCACCCGGTCGATCACGCCCGGACGGTGGTCGACGGCGCCACGGTCGCCGTACGTCGCGGCGAGGTGGTCGGCCTGGCCGGTCTCATGGGCGCCGGTCGCACCGAGCTCGCGATGAGTCTCTACGGGCGGACCTACGGGGCCCGCGTGTCGGGACAGGTGTTCAAGAACGGGCGCCCCGTCGAGCTGCGGACCGTCGGGCAGGCCATCCGGCACGGCATCGCCTACGCGACAGAGGACCGCAAGCGCTACGGCCTGAACCTGATCGACACCATCCAGCACAACATCTCGGCGTCAGCGCTGGGGAAGCTGACCGGGCCCGGCGGGGTCGTGGACCGCGAGCGCGAGGCGACCGTCGCCGAGAAGTACCGGCGGGACCTCAACATCAAGGCGCCGACGGTCCAGGCGTTCGCCGGGAAGCTCTCCGGGGGGAACCAGCAGAAGGTCGTCCTGAGCAAGTGCATCTTCGCCGACCCGGACGTGCTCATCCTCGACGAGCCGACCCGCGGCATCGACGTCGGGGCCAAGTACGAGATCTACGTGATCATCAACACGCTGGCGCAGCAGGGCAAGGGCATCATCGTCATCTCCTCGGAGCTGCCCGAGCTGCTCGGCATCTGCGACCGCATCTACGCACTGAACGAGGGACGGGTCACCGGTGAGCTGTCCCGCGACGAGGCCACGCAGGAGCGTCTCATGCACCTCATGACCATGGACAAGGACGGACACGCCCGATGACGACCGACCTCAACACCGTGCCCGCGATGCCCCCGGGGGAGCGGGCGCGGGTGCCGCTCTCGCAGCGACTGCAGGGCCTCGGGGGCAACACCCGGCAGTACGGCATCTTCGGCGCGCTCGTCGTGATCATCCTGCTGTTCCAGGTGCTGACGGACGGCAAGCTGTTGCTCGCGAACAACGTCGCGTCGCTGTTCCAGCAGAATGCCTACGTCATGATCCTCGCCATCGGCATGGTCATGGTGATCGTGGCCGGGCACATCGACCTGTCGGTCGGGTCCGTCGTCGCCTTCGTGGGCGGGGTCGTCGCCGTCAGCATCCGGGACCTCGACGTGCCGTGGGTGCTCGCGATCCTGATCGGTCTCGCGCTCGGTGCGCTGGTCGGCGCCTGGCAGGGCTTCTGGATCGCCTACGTCGGGATCCCGGCGTTCATCGTGACCCTCGGCGGCATGCTCCTCTTCCGCGGGCTCGCCCTCGTGATCGTCGGCGAGACCGTCGCGGGCCTGCCGGCCTCGTTCATCTCGATCTCCAAGGGCTCGCTGCCCAACGCGCTCGGGTTCGTCAGCAACGCGGACGTCGTGACGCTCCTCGTCGGCACGCTCGCGTTCGTCGGCCTGCTCGTGTCGCAGCTGCGGGCCCGTCGGTCGCTGCGCAAGCACAACCTCCACATGGAGGCGAGCGGGCTGTTCGTGGCGAAGCTCGTCCTCGTCGCGGCGGGCATCGCGATCCTCACGGTCATCCTGTCGTTCTCGGCCGGTGGCACCCCGATCGTCCTCGTCCTCGTCGGCGTCCTGGTCGTCGTGTACTCGTTCGTCATGGGCCGCACCGTCTTCGGGAGGCACGTCTACGCGATCGGCGGCAACCGTGCCGCGGCCACGCTGTCGGGCGTGAACACCCGCAAGGTCGACTTCTGGATCTTCGTCAACATCGGCGTCCTCGCGGCGGTGGCCGCCGTCGTGACGACGGCGCGTGCGGGCGCGGCGATCGCCGCGGCGGGCCAGAACTACGAGCTCGACGCGATCGCGGCCTGCTTCATCGGCGGTGCGGCGGTGACGGGGGGCGTCGGCCGGGTGGCCGGTGCGATCGTCGGTGCCTTGATCATGGGGGTCCTGAACATGGGCCTGTCGATCATGGCGGTCGATCCCGCGTGGCAGATGGCCATCAAGGGCCTGGTGCTGCTGCTGGCGGTCGCGTTCGACCTGATCAACAAGCGCCGTGCCGGCAGCTGATCACACCGCACGTGCCGCCGTGGTCGGTCGCGAGCAGCAGGCACCGCACTAGGCTCCGGCCGTGAGCAGACGCGCCCCGATGGCCGGCTCGCAGTCCGCGCTGCGGGCGGCGAACCGCTCGGTCGTCGTCGACACCGTCAAGCAGTTCGGCGGCCTCACGCAGGTCGAGCTCGTCGAGGCCACCGGGCTCTCGCCGGCGACGGTGTCGATCATCGTCCGCGAGCTCCTGGGTGCCGGCGTCGTCGACATCGCGACGACGACGCGCAGCGGGCGCCGGGCCCAGCTGGTCACGCTGGCTCGTCGCGTCGGGCTCGCCGTCGGCGTCCAGATCGGGCACCGGCACCTGAGCGTGGCGCTGGGCGACTTCAGTCACGAGATCATCGCGGAGCAGCACCTGCCGCTCCCGCACGACCACCGGGTCGACACCTCGCTCGACCGGGTCGCGCTCCTGGTGTCCGACCTGCTCGAGCAGGTGGGCTCGGAGCTCGTCGAGGTCGTGGGCATCGGCGTCGGCCTGCCGGCGCCGGTCGACTCCGGCACCGGGATGATCTCGGTCCGCGGGCTCATGCGTGGGTGGGACGACGTGCACATCGGCCAGGTGCTCAGCAAGCGGCTCGGCCGCCCGGTCCACGTCGAGAACGACGCCAACCTGGGTGCCCTCGCCGAGAGCACGCTCGGTGCCGGGCGCGAGTACCTGGACTCGGTCTACGTGCGCGCGTCGTACGGCACCGGCGCCGGGCTCATCCTGAGCGGCCGACTGCACCGCGGCTTCGCGGGCACCGCGGGCGAGATCGGCCACATCCAGGTCGATCCCCAGGGCGCGGTGTGCCGGTGCGGCGGCCGAGGATGCCTCGACACGGTGGTCGGTGCCCAGGCGCTCATCGAGCCGCTGCGCGGCACCTACGGGAGTCTCACGTTGCGCGACGTCATCAGCCGGGCCCTGGCCGGCGACCGCGGCTGCGCCCAGGTCGTCGCCGACGCCGGCGCGACCATCGGCGAGGTCGTCGCCGGGCTCGGCGTGGCGGTCAACCCGCAGTGCGTCGTCGTCGGGGGTGAGCTCGCCGAGACCGGTGAGCTCCTCCTGGGGCCGCTGCGCGAGGCGGTGCTGCGCCGGGTCCTCCCGAACGAGATCGCGCCGATCGACGTCGTGCCCGCCGCGTTCGGACCCAAGGCGGAGGTCGTGGGCGCGCTCGCTCTCGCCCTGCAGCACGCCGACGTCGTGCTCGAGGTGCCAGACGTCGTCGTACCGGGCGTCACGGACGACGGCTCGAGAGAGGTATGAGGTTGAATGTCAGGTGGGCTCGAGCCGGAGGTCCGGAGCGCGGCGGCGAGGCGGGGTGTCATGACGGCTGACCAACGGGTGCCGCTCGTCGCGATGCACGGCATCACCAAGCGCTTCGGCGCCATCGAGGCACTCGTCGACGTGGACCTCCACGTGCACGCGCACGAGGTGGTCGCGCTCGTCGGCGACAACGGCGCCGGGAAGTCGACCCTGGCGAAGATGATCTCCGGCGTGCTCCAACCGGACGCGGGGATGATCGAGATCGGGGGCGAGGAGGTGGCCCTCCCCTCGCCGCAGGCGGCGCACGCGCTCGGCGTCGCGACGGTGTTCCAGGACCTGGCGCTGTGCGACAACCTCGACGTCACGGCAAACCTGTACCTCGGCCGGGAGCTCCGCTCCCGCTTCGCCCGCGACGACGGCCGCATGGAGGAGAGCGCCCGGCGTGTCCTCCGGGAGCTCAAGAGCCGCATCCCGTCGGCTCGGACCCCGCTCCGGAACCTCTCCGCCGGCCAGCGTCAGGCCGTCGCGATCGCTCGCACGCTGATCGGTAACCCGCGGATCATCGTCCTCGACGAGCCGACCGGAGCACTGTCCGTCGCGCACACCGCGGAGGTG
Organism: Cellulomonas fimi; assembly: GCF_012952065.1. Classification (GTDB taxonomy): domain Bacteria; phylum Actinomycetota; class Actinomycetes; order Actinomycetales; family Cellulomonadaceae; genus Pengzhenrongella; species Pengzhenrongella fimi_A. The sequence continues at coordinate 145,745 of NZ_JABCJJ010000003.1, read as the reverse complement.
CTCACGCACGTCCAGCGGCTGCGGGACCTCGGTCTGGGCGTCATCCTCATCAGCCACAACATGAACGACGTCCGGGCGGTCGCCGACCGTATCGAGGTGCTCCGGCACGGGCGCAACAACGGCACCTTCGACGCCGCGACGGCCAGCTACGAGGACGTCCTCGCGGCCATCACGGGTGCGGTGCCCCTGGGGCGACGCACGAGCTCCCGGCACATCGCGGGCTGAGCGGCGCGGGTCGGTGAGATCCACGGGAGTCGAGGTTCGGCCCGACGCGGGGTTCGCTGGGAACGCCGTGCCTGCGCGCCGACGGGCTCGTCGCCGCTGGGGGCGGGCGGCGCCCCGCCCCTACCCGAGCTCGGGGGGCGGGGCGTCGAACGGCACCCACGCCGCGGGGTCGGTGAGGATCGTGCTCAGCACCGTGAGCGCCGCGCCGGTCATCGCCGCGTCCTGTCGGGAGCGAGCCGCGCGGACGCCCGCCTGCTTCCACGGCGCCGCCAGCACGCGGGTCCCGAGCTCCTCCGTGACGAGTGGTGCGAGGTGGTCGACGAGCGGTGCGTAGATGCCGCCGAGGACGATCTGCTCGACGTCGACGAGGTTGACGAAGTTGGCGATGGCGATCCCGAGCGCACGGCCACCCGTGGCGAGGGCAGCGACCGCGCCCGGGTCGCCGGCGTGGGCGGCCGCGCGGAGCGCCTCGATCGGGAGGGCGACGTCGAGCCCGGCGCTGCGCAGGAGAGCGTCCTTGCCCGCGTACTGCTCCAGGCAGCCCGTCGACCCGCAGGAGCAACGCGGACCCGCGGGGTCGACGACGGTATGCCCCAGCTCCCCGCTCCAGCCGTGCTGGCCGAAGAAGACCTCGCCGTCGAGCACGATCGCCGCGCCGATGCCGACCTCGCCGGACACGTAGAGGAAGCTCCGGTCGGCCCCCGCGGTGCGTGCCTCGGCCCGGGCGGCCAGGTTCGCCTCGTTGGCCAGGCCGATCGCGATGCCGGTCAGCGGCGCGTGGGTGCCCAGGATCGCCACGACGTCGACGTCGCGCCAGCCCAGGTTCGGCGCCAGGCGCAGTGGGCCGGTGACGCGGTCGACCAGGCCGGGGAGGGCCAGTCCCATGCCGGCGATGCGTGGCGGCCCTCCGGGCGCCGGCTCGGCGACGAGCTCGGCGAGAAGCTCCTCGACGACAGCCGCGAGCCGTGCCAGCACGGTGACCGGGTCGCTGCCGCGGAAGTCCCCCCAGACCTGCCGCCGCGCGAGCACGTCCCCGGCGAGGTCGAGCGCCAGCACGCCGACGTAGTCGACGTTCACCTCAGCGCCGAGCGCGGCGAACGCGCGCCGCGCGGGCACGAGGGGAACGGCCGGCCGGCCGGCCCTCTGCGGCGGCACCGGTGCGAGCTCCGCGACGAGCCCAGCCGTGATCAACCGGTCCACCAGCGCCGAGACGGCGCTCCGTGTCAGCCCGGTCGCGGCGGCGATGTCGGCGCGGGAGGGCGGCGGGTCCGCATCGACCACGCGGGCCAGGACCACCTGCAGATTGTGCTCGCGCAGGCTCCCCTGGCGCGCCGGTGCGGCCCTCGCGGGGGCCGCACCGCGCCACGGCGCGTCGACGGGCGTGCCGCCCAGGCGTACGGCGGTGGCTGCACGGGGTCGCCCGTCATCGCTTCGCATGGGTTGACCCTAGTGCGGGGACGCCATAAGTTAAATGACACAACAAAGTCTCGACGAGGAGATCAGCATGGACCTCACCCCCACCCCCCAGGACAAGTTCTCGTTCGGTCTGTGGACCGTGGGCTGGGAGGCCCGCGACCAGTTCGGCTCGGCCACGCGGGCGCACCTGGACCCGGTGGAGTCCGTGCGTCAGCTCGCGAAGCTCGGCGCCGCGTACGTGACGTTCCACGACAACGACGTCGTGCCGTTCGGGTCCGACGCCGCGACACGCGACCAGATCCTGCGGCGGTTCAAGGACGTGCTGGACGAGACCGGCATCACGGTCGAGATGGTCACCACCGACACGTTCGCCCACCCGATCTTCAAGGACGGCGCGTTCACCTCCAACGATCGCCGGGTGCGTCGCTTCGGGCTTCGGAAGGTCGTGCAGAACGTCGACCTCGCCGCGGAGATGGGTGCCGAGACCTTCGTGATGTGGGGTGGCCGGGAGGGTGCCGAGTACGACGCGGCGAAGGATCTCAAGGCGGCGCACGACCGGTACAAGGAGGGCATCGACACCGTCGCCGGCTACATCAAGGAGCAGGGGTACGGGCTGCGGATCGCGATCGAGCCCAAGCCGAACGAGCCGCGCGGCGACATCCTGCTGCCCACGGTCGGGCACGCGCTGGCGTTCATCGCCGAGCTCGAGCACGGTGACATCGTCGGGGTGAACCCCGAGACGGGTCACGAGCAGATGGCAGGCCTGAACTACACGAGCGGAATCGCGCAGGCGCTGTGGGCGGACAAGCTGTTCCACATCGATCTCAACGGGCAGCGGTCCATCAAGTACGACCAGGACCTCGTGTTCGGCCACGGCGACCTGTTCTCGGCCTTCGCGACCGTCGACCTGGTCGAGAACGGCTTCCCGAGCGGCGGCCCGCGCTACGACGGCCCGCGGCACTTCGACTACAAGCCCTCGCGCACCGAGGACGCTGACGGCGTGTGGGAGTCGGCGCTCGCGAACATGCGCACGTACCTCATCCTGCGCGAGCGCGCCCGCGCCTTCCGCGCCGACCCGGACGTCCAGGAGGCGCTCGAGGCGGCGGGGGTGCTGGAGCTCTCCCGGCCGACCCTGGGGGAGGGCGAGACGCTCGCGGACCTGCTCGCCGACCGCTCGGCGTACGAGGACCTCGACGTGGACGCCGTCGCCGCGCGCGGCTTCCACTTCGTGCGGCTCAACCAGCTCGCGCTCGAGCACGCGCTCGGCGCGCGCTGAGCCGTGCCTCTCGTCGCCGGGGTGGACTCGTCCACCCAGTCCTGCAAGGTCGTGATCCGCGACGCGGAGTCCGGGGCCCTGGTCCGGTCGGGCCGTGCGACCCACCCCGACGGCACCGAGATCCACCCGGACCGCTGGTGGGACGCGCTGCAGGCAGCGATCGAGGCCGCCGGTGGGCTGGACGACGTCGCGGCGCTCGCCGTGGGCGGGCAGCAGCACGGCATGGTCGCGCTCGACGCCGACGGCGCCGTCGTGCGCGATGCGCTGCTGTGGAACGACACCCGCTCGGCTCAGGCCGCCGTCGAGCTCGTCCGCGAGCTCGGCGGCGGTGACGTGGCGGCCGGCGCCCAGGCGTGGGCCGACGCCGTGGGCTCCGTGCCGGTCGCGTCGCTGACGGTGACCAAGCTGCGCTGGCTCCGCGACGCCGAACCCGGCAACGCAGACCGGGTCGCCGCGGTCGCGCTCCCGCACGACTGGTTGACGTGGCGCCTGGCGGGGCACGGGCCGGGCTCAGGGCCGGCAGGGCTCGACGCGCTGACCTCGGACCGCTCCGACGCCTCGGGCACGGGGTACTGGTCGCCTCGGACCGAGAGCTACCGTCCGGACCTCCTCGAGCTGGCGCTCGGCCGCCAGGTCGCCCTGCCGCGCGTCGTCGGGCCCTCGGAGCCCGCGGCCGCCGCAGGAGGACTGGTCCTGGGGCCGGGCGCGGGCGACAACGCCGCGGCCGCTCTCGCACTCGGGATGCGCGAGGGGGACGTCGCGATCTCGATCGGGACATCCGGGGTGGTGTCCGCAGTCTCGCGCACACCCACGACGGACCCCAGCGGGCTCGTCGCCGGCTTCGCGGACGCGACCGGCGCCTACCTCCCGCTCGCCTGCACGCTCAACGCCTCCCGCGTGCTCGACGCCGCGGCGCGCATGCTCGGCGTCGACCACGCCGGGCTCAGCGCCCTGGCCTTGTCGGCCCCGCCGGGCGCCGACGGACTCGTGCTCGTGCCCTACCTCGAGGGCGAGCGGACCCCCGACAAGCCGACGGCCACGGGTGCGCTGCACGGGATGCGCCTGGCCAACACCACGCCGGCGCACCTGGCACGGGCTGCTGTGGAGGGCATGCTGTGCGCACTCGCCGACGGCCTCGACGCCGTCCGGGCGCAGGGCGTCCCGGTGCGTCGGCTCCTGCTGATCGGCGGCGGCGCGCAGTCGGAGGCCGTCCGCCGGATCGGGCCGTCCGTTCTCGGCATGGACGTCACGGTCCCGGCGCCGGGGGAGTACGTCGCCGACGGCGCCGCCCGGCAGGCCGCGTGGGTGCTCTCGGGCAGGGCGGGACCCCCGGCGTGGACGGTGGCCACCGTGTCCGAGACCTCCGCGTCCGCGTCCGCGCCCGAGATCCGCGAGCAGTACGCCGCCGTGCGGGAGCTCACCGCGACCCGCAGCTGACGCCGGACGGGTCGCCCGCACCGCGGACGCTCCCTGCGCATTCCATCCCCACGGGGAGGAGGGCAGCCGTCGCCGTCCTCGCGATGGGCGGACGCTCGCGCAGACGCGGCGTGCGGTCCCCGTGCGACCTGCTCGCGGCCGGTCAGCTGGTGTTCGTCGCGGGTGTCCGCCGACGGCTCTCTCTCTGCTCAGCCTGGTGCGGCCACGGCGGAGGAGGCGGACGTCGCGCGCATCGTCGACGGCCTCCTTGTGGCCTTCGGCCCAGCGCACGGTCTGGTCCGCGACTCGTTCGCGCCGTCGGTGCCTGTCTCGGCCGGTCGCCCTTCGGTCGCTCGGTCGAGGCGCAGGCCCGTCACCGGGCGACGTTGTCCGTGGCCTCCTGCGCTATTCGCGCCAGATCCTGACCCTGCTGCACCCGGTCACCGACAGACACGCGGGGCTCGAGCACCCCAGCTCGGTGCGCCACGACGGTCGTCTCCATCTTCATCGCCTCGAGGACGAGGACGGCTTCACTCTCGTCCACGTGCGACCCGGGGCACACGAGCCAGCGGACGAGCGACCCGCCCATCGGGGCCGCGAGGACAGCCGGGTCCTGGGGCTCCTCAGGCTGCCTGCCGACGGCGAGGCCGTCGCGAGCGGCAAAGGCGTCGAGGAGGTCAGCGGGCAGACCGAGTGTCACGCGGCGCCCGTCGACGTCGACGACGAAGCGCCAACGCCCCTCGTCGACCGGCGCCTGCCGGAACTCAGGATCGGTGTCGAGGCGTGGCACGAGCTCGCTCTCGATCCACGTCGTCCACACACCCAGGCGGTCGGCGCGGTGGAACGCATCATCGGCCAGAACGGCGCGGTGGAACGGCAGCACGGTCGCGACCCCAGCGATCTCCATCTCGCGTGCCGCCCGCCGCGCCCGGCGCAGCGCGTGGTCGCGGTCCCTGCCGTGGACGATGACCTTGGCGAGGAGCGAGTCGAAATGACCCGAGACCACCGACCCGGCGCGGACGCCGGTGTCGACCCGCACGCCTGGCCCGGTGGGCAGGTGCAAGGTGGTGATCGTGCCGGTGGCGGGCAGGAAGCCGCGGCTGCCGTCCTCGGCGTTGATGCGCAGCTCGATCGCATGGCCGAACGGCTCCGGATCCGTCAGGACGGGCACCTCGCCGCCGTCGGCGATGACGAGCTGCGCGGCCACGAGGTCGATGCCGGACGTCAGCTCGGTGACCGGGTGCTCGACCTGGAGGCGGGTGTTGACCTCGAGGAACGAGAGGGAACCGTCCTCACCGAGGAGGAACTCCACGGTCCCGGCGCCCACGTACCCGGCCTCGGTGCAGATCGCTCGGGCGGCGTCGTGAAGCTGCCGCCGCTGGTCCACCGTGAGAAACGGTGCGGGGGCCTCCTCGACCAGCTTCTGGTTGCGGCGTTGCAGCGAGCAGTCACGGGTCCCGACGACGACCACGGCACCGTGGCTGTCGGCGAGCACCTGGGCCTCGATGTGCCGAGGCCGGTCGAGGAACCGCTCGACGAAGCACTCGTCCCGACCGAACGCGGCCCGTGCCTCCGCCTGCGCGGACGCGAAGGCGTGCTCGACGTCGTCGAGGTCGCGGACCACCCGCAGACCCCGGCCACCGCCGCCGAAGGCGGCCTTCACGACAATCGGCAAGCCATGTGCCTCGGCGAAGGCCCGTGCCTCTGCCGCGGACGGCACGGGCCCGTCGCTGCCCGGCACGAGCGGGGCGCCGGCGCGGCGGGCGATCTCGCGGGCCGTGACCTTGTTCCCCAGGGCGCGGATGGTCTGGGGCGACGGGCCCACCCAGGTGAGGCCGGCGTCGAGCACTGCCTGAGCGAAGTCGGCGTTCTCGGCGAGGAAGCCGTACCCGGGGTGGACCGCGGCGGCGCCGGAGCGGCGAGCGATCGCGATGAGCTTGCCGATGTCAAGGTAAGTCTCGGCGGCGGTCATGCCGTCGAGGCTGTAGGCCTCGTCGGCGAGCGCGACGTGGAGGGCGTCGGCGTCCGGGTCGGCGTAGACGGCGACGGACACCAGCCCGGCGTCGGCGCACGCGTGGACGACGCGGACGGCGATCTCGCCCCGGTTGGCGATGAGGAGCTTGCGCACGGCTGGGCTTCCTTCAGCTGGTGGGTTCGTCGGCGGGGACGAACCGCAGGACGTCGCCCGGGCGGGCCTGGGCGAGGCGGTCGAGGTCGGCATCGGAGACGACGCCGATGACGGGGTAACCACCCGAGACCGGGTGGTCGGCGAGGAAGACCACCGGCAGTCCCGACGCGGGGACCTGGATCGCGCCCGCGATCGTGCCCTCGCTCGGCAGCTGGGCCATGACCGCGCGCTCGAGCGGCCGCCCGTCAAGGCGTAGCCCGATGCGATTGGACCGGTCCGTGACGGTCCAGTCCTGCTCGACCAGCGAGCAGCGCGCCTCTTCGGTGAACCAGTCGTCGCGCGGCCCGGGGACGACCGCGACGCTGACGGTGCCGCGTGCGATCCTGGGCGAGACCTCGGGGGCGGCGACGACGGAGCGGGGCCGCGGGTCCGCGATCGGCAGTGCGTCACCCGTGACGAGCGGGGCGGGACCGATGCCGGACATGACGTCGGTCGCCCGGCTGCCGAGTACCTCAACCGCGTCCAGGCCGCCGCGGACGGCGACGTAGGAGCGCAGGCCCGCGGCTGGCACCTCCAGGGTCAGGGTCTCGCCGTCGCGGAGGGCGAAGGGCGCGTCGGGCGGTGGGTGCCACGCCCCGCCGTCGGGTGTGCGGACGGTGAGGGGGGCCGGGGCTCCGGTGACGGCGAGGACGAGGTCGCCCGCCGCGCCGAACTCGACCCCGCCGGGCACCGTCTCGAGGACGGCTGCGCCGCGGGGGTTGCCGACGAGCCGGTTCGCGCGGGCGGCCGCGCCGCGATCGAGAGCGCCCGATGGGCTGACGCCGAGGTCGAAGAGCCCCGGACGGCCGAGGTCCTCGACGAGCGTCTGGACGCCCGGGCTGACGACGACGAGGGCCGGTACGGACATGTGCGGGCCCGCGGCGGCGCGTCGCGGAGAGAATCCCGCGACGGACGGGGCCGCGGGCGCCGCGAGGGGACTGCTGAACGTCACCGAGCCGGCGGGGGCCGTCGTCGTGACGACCTCCCGGACGGCCCGGTACCTCACCCGGTCCCCGGGCCGAACGAGCGCGGGCGGGTCGCGATCGAGGTCCCACATGCGCTCGCCGGTGCGGCCGACGAGCTGCCACCCGCCGGGCGACTCGCGCGGGTAGATGGCGGAGAAGTTGCCAGCCAGGGCGACGGAGCCGGCGGGCACGGCCGTGCGCGGGGTGCGGCGCCGAGGGACGTCGAGGGTGTCGTTCTCGCCGACGAGGTACGCGAAGCCCGGCGCGAACCCGCCGAACGCCGCCGTCCAGACCTGGCCGGTGTGGGCATCGACAACCCCCTCAGGACTCAGCCCGGTCAGCTGGGCCACGTCGGCGAGGTCCGCACCGTCGTAGACGGTGTCGACCGTGACGAGGCGGCCGTCGGACCGCGGCGTCACCCGGTCGGCGGGGAGCTCCGCGAGGGCCCGCGCGACGCGCGCGCGGGCGGTCGGCGTCGTCAGGCGCACGAGGACGGTCCGCGCGGCGGCGAGAACGTCCCCCTGGCCGTCGAGCGGCGCGGCGACAAGGCGCGCGTGCAAGGCGACGACCTCGTCGAGGTCCGCGCACTCGACAAGGAGCGCCCGGTCGCCGACGCGCCGGACGGTCCGGCGAGCGCTCACAGGAAGCTCGTCACCGGCACGCCGGCCTGCTCCAGCCCGGCGCGGACGGCAGTCGCGATGGCGACGGCGCCGGCGGTGTCCCCGTGGACGCATACGCTCTCGGCGTCCACATCGATCACCTGGCCGTCGATCGTCTTGACCGTGCGCTCGGTCGCCATGCGCACGACGCGGGCGGCGACGACGTCGGGGTCGTGGATGACGGAGCCTGGAAGGCGGCGGGAGACGAGCGTGCCGTCGGCGTTGTAGGCGCGGTCCGCGAAGGCCTCGACGACAGCGCGCAGCCCCGCCTTCTCGGCCTCGGCCTGGATGACGCTTGCGGGCAGGCAGAGGATCGGCAGGCTGTCGTCGACCGTGCGGATGGCCTCGACGACGGCGTGGGCCTGCTCGCGGTGGTGGGCGATCGTGTTGTACAAGGCCCCGTGCGGCTTGACGTAGGTGACGGAGGTACCGGCGGCGGCGGCGATCGCCTGAAGGGCCCCGATCTGGTAGATCACCTCGTTGGTGAGCTCGACCGGGTCGACGTCCATGAATCGGCGACCGAACCCGGCGAGGTCGCGGTAAGCCACGTGCGCGCCGACGTGGACACCAGACTCCGCGGCCGCCGTACAGGTGCGGCGGGCGGTGATCGGATCACCGGCGTGGAAGCCGCAGGCCACGTTGGCGCTCGAGACGACCTTCATGATCGAGGCGTCGTCGCCCATGGTCCACTGACCGAACGACTCGCCGACGTCGCTGTTGAGGTCGATCGACATCGGGTCTCCTTCCTTGCTCGAGGACGTGCGCGCCCGGTGCGAGCGTGGCGCTGGACCGGCCGTGGGCTGCGTCAGCGGGGAGCGATCTGCACGGACGGCATGACCCGGGCGAGGAACTTGCGCGTCCGCTCGTGCTCGGGAGCGTTGATGACACGCTCGGCCGGTCCCTCCTCGACGACAGCGCCCTGGTCCATGAAGATCACCCAGTCGGCGACCGCCCGGGCGAACCGCATCTCGTGCGTCACGACAACCATGGTCATGCCCTCCGCCGCGAGATCGGTCATCACCTTGAGGACTTCGTCGACCAGCTCGGGGTCCAGGGCTGAGGTGGGTTCGTCGAAGAGGATGGCGTCCGGCTCCATCGCCAGGGCACGGGCGATGGCCACGCGCTGCTGCTGGCCGCCGGAGAGCTGGTGCGGGTACTTGTCGGCGTGTGCCGCCATGCCGACCTTGCGCAACTGCTTCATGGCCATGAACTTCGCAGTCCCGGCCGGCAGCTTGCCGAGCTCGACCGGGGCGAACGTGACGTTTTCCAGCACGGTCTTGTGCGGGAAGAGATTGAACTGCTGGAACACCATGCCGATGTGCTGACGCGTGGCGGCGAGCGTGCGGTCGGAGACGGGCACGCGGGTGCCGTCGTGGAGCCTGGTGTACCCGACTGGCTTGCCGCGGTAGAGCACGTCGCCGTCGTCGATGGACTCCATCGCGTTGAGCGTCCGGATCAGGGTGGTCTTGCCGGAGCCGGAGGGGCCGATGATGGCGACGACCTCACCCTTGTGGACCTTGAGGTCGACGCCGCTCAGCACCGCGTTCTCGCCGAAGGACTTGCGAGCTCCGACCGTCTCCAGGACGACCTCACCCGTGTGCGGCGTCGGCGTCGGATCGGTGGGTGTCGGGATGACGTCATCGCCCGCTGCGGCCTGCCGGACCGCGGTGTGGCGGCGCGAGACGTCCAGGCGTCGTTCGAGCAGGCGTAGCAGCTGATCGAACACCGTCACGAGCATGACGTAGAAGACGGCGACTACCAGCAGGGTCTCGAGGACCTTGAAGTTCTGGGTGTACAGCCGCTGGCCGACCAGGAGGATCTCCGTCAGGGAGATGGCGGAGACCAGCGACGTCAGCTTGATGATCGTGACGAACTGGTTGCCCAGCGCGGGCAGCGCCACGCGGAAGGCCTGCGGGATCACGACGTGCCGCTGCACGCCGCGCCACGGGATGCCCAGAGCCTTGCCGGCCTCGCCCTGACCGGCCGCGACGGACATGAGACCGCCGCGGTGGATCTCGGAGATGTACGCGGTCTCCGAGAGGACGAGGGCGACCAGGCCGGCCATGTAGGGGGAGCCGACCAGCGCACGCAGCTCGGGGACCACCTGCGGCACGTTGTAGACGAAGATCAGCAGCACCAGGAGCGGCAGCGACCGGAAGAACCAGACGTACGCCTCGAGCGTCTTGCGCAGCCAGGGGTGCCGAGACTGGCGGCCGAGGGCCACCAGCATCCCGAGGCCGACAGCAAGCAACCATGCCGGGACGGCGAGGGCCATGACGGTGAGGGTCGCCGACCAGAAGTCGGAGTGCCCGAAGAGGCTCAGGGCGTACTGCCAGTCGAAGGCGAACCCGCCGGCGTCCGAGCCGCCCGCCGTCGGCGACTGGTCACCGAGCGCGGCTGCGACCTCCGCATCCGTGGGCTCGGCCAGGTTGTATCGGGCGAGCAGGTCGGCGTAGGTGCCGTCGGCCTTCATGACGTCGACGCCGTCCCGGATCTGCTCCGCCAGCTCGGAGTTGCCCTTGGCGACGGCGAGCCCTACCGGGACGGGGAACAGGAGCTCCTCGCTCGTGATGGCGAGCCGGCCGCCCGAGGTGTCGACGACGACCTTGGCGACGGCGGCGTCACTGACCTGTGCATCGACCTGACCGGCGAGCAGGGCCTGGGTCCCCTCCGAGTCGGTCGTGAAGTCGCGGACGTCGATCGGGGACTCGCCTGCCTCGGCGCAGTCGTCCGATGCCTCGCCGCGGAGCTGGTTCGCGACGTCGCCACCCTTGATGACGGCCACGGTGCGGCCGCAGAGGTCCGCGGCGATGACCGCGGGGTCGGCACCGGTGGGCGTGACGATCGAGTTGCCCGTCGTGAAGTAGGGGATGTAGTCGACCTCGTTCGCGCGCTCCTCGGTGATGTAGAGAGCGGAAGCGATCACGTCGAAGTGGCCGGCCCCGAGGTTGGTGATCAGCTGCTCGAACCGCGTGTCGACGAACTCGACGTCGACGGCGAGCCGCTCACCGAGGGCGCGGGAGAAGTCGGCGTCGAAACCGGCGGGTCGTCCGGCCTCCAGGTACGCGTACGGCGGGTAGGTGAGGTCCGAGCCGACGACCAGCGTGCCGTCGTCGGTGCTTGCGGACGCGGCGTCGAGGGGCACGGCGGTGAGCCCCAAGGCGGCGACGAAGGAGCCGACCGCCGCGAGGCCGCGTCGGGCTGGTGTGGACGTCATGAGGTGTGAACCTAGCGATTGCTCAACAATCCCGTCAATGCTTTGCAGGCAGGTGAGTGCGACCACCACGAGAGACCTGCTCGCGACGCCTGGACATGCAGATCATGCGGCGGTTCGGATCTTGTGATTGTTGAACGATGCTAGGGTGCGCTTCATGTCCACGAGAGCCCCCCACGTCTCGGCGGCCGAGGCCGTCCAGGCGCACCTGCGGGAGCGCATCACGGCCGGCGAGCTGCCGCCCGGGAACCGGCTCGTCGACACGGCCCTCGCGGAGGAGTACGGCGTGTCGCGTCACACCGTCCGCGACGCGCTCAGGCTGCTCGGAGCGGACGGTCTCGTCCGGTCGGTGCGCAACTCCGGCAGCTCCGTGCGCTCGCTCACGGCGGCCGACGTGCGGGACATCTACCTCGTGCGTCGGCTCATGGAGACTGCCGCCGTCCGCCAGAGCGCCCACGCCGACGACGGCCTCCTGCAGGACGTCGAGCGGGCCGCCACCACGGTGGAGCAGTACGCCCGAGCCGGTGCGGCGTCCCACGTCGGCACGGCCAGCCTCGCCTTCCACCGCTCCCTCGTGGCACTCGCCGGCTCCGCACGACTGAACGCTTTCTACGACACGATCGCCGCCCAGCTCCGGCTCGCGTTCGCCGTCATGCCCGACGAGGGCGAGTTCCAGCTGCAGTGGGTCGCGCTGGACCGGCAGATCGCGGACCTCGTCGTGAGCGGCCGCCGGACCGAGGCGGAGGCCCGGCTGCTCGAGTACCTCTACGAGTCCGAGGGGCTCGTCGTCGACGGGATCCGCGCGGCCGAGCGGGCGGGCTAACCCTCACCGTCCGTGAGCACGGCGCCGCCACGCTGCACCGACCAGGTCGAGACGACCGCGACGAAAGGAACCACACCATGACGACAGACGCCGCGACGACCGGGTCCTCCCTCACCGACGCCGCCTACCAGGGACCCGCTCTCGAGGTCGACCACGTCCTCTACGGGGCGATCGCGCACGAGGGGGGCCGGACGCTCGTCGAGAAGTTCGAGATCCCCGTCCGGTCCGGCAGGGCCTGGGAGGTCCCCGCCGGGCACGTCTGCCGGATCGTCACTGTCGAGGGCCCGCAGGTGGGGGACCTCAACATCTGGAACCGGCACAACCCTCGCGAGCGCTTCTGGGCGGCCCGCACCCGCCAGCTCCAGGCTGCGCACGTCACCACCTTCGACCGGCTGTGGTCGACGCTGCCCTACCTCCGGCCGCTCGCGACCATTACCGCCGACACCCTCGAGAGCTACGGCGTCGACGCCGAGGGCGGCCGCGTCCACGACACGCTCGGTACCCGCTGCGACCCCTACGTCAACCGGCTCCTCACGGGCGCGGACTTCGACTTCCACTGCCACTCCAACCTCACGCGCGCGGTGCGCCCGTTCGGGCTCACCGAGTTCGACGTCCACGACGTCCTCAACGTGTTCCAGTGCACCGGTCTCAACGACAGGGACCAGTACTTCATGAAGTCGTGCCCGGCCACGCCGGGGGACCACTTCGAGCTCTTCGCCGAGCAGGACCTGCTCATGGCGCTGTCCACCTGCCCGGGCGGCGACCTGTCCGTGCCTCTGTGGGGACCGGACGCCCACGATCCCATCGAGGTGTGCCACCCGATCGGCATCGAGGTCTACAAGCTCGACGACGCCGTCCTCGCCGGCTGGAGCGCGCCGACCTCTCCTGCGTATGGCGGAGGTCACGGTCTACGCGCGCAGCCGTGGGAATGAAACCTGGGGCCGCTCAGCTGCGATCCACCGATCCGGAGGGCTTCGGGGGTGTGGCGGAGAACGAGAATGCCCGCGATGGCCAGGGTGTCACGGGCAGATGACCGTCTGACGGGAAGCGCGATGGATCGGAACGGGCGGAAGCGGGCCGAGGTCGGTGAGCTCGGCGACCCACGCCCCGTCGCGGACTTCGTCGTGGGCGTCCAGGGCCGTGGCCCACATAACTCTGGTGTGCGTTTGAGCAGGTCCGGGGTGTGCTCCGGCAGCGTGAACCCGACGGAGTAGGCCAGCCGGCGGCGGATCAAGGCCTCGATGACCTGGCGGGAGCCCCCGGCGCCGTCGTGCCACCAGCACCGTGTCCGCGTCGCCTGCCCGCCGTGCCAGGGTCCGCGAGGCCGTCAGGTCGGAGGCCACCTGGCCGAACACCGCCGGCTCGGCCCGGACCGTGGCCAGGTCCGAGCAGGCGTCCCCGCCGAGCGCGAGTGTCACCCCGAGGTCGAGCAGCACCTTGGCCTGGTCGTGCGTCGCGAACCGCACCCGCGACGGCGCCAGCGCGGCGCTCAACGCGACGTCCAGACCACTGGCCCGCACCGCACCGGTCAACAGCACCCCACCGGCCTGCCCGACCGCCGACCCGCCGTCGGCGTCGTCGTGCTCGCGGTGGGCACGCCGGACTGCCGCCGCAGGGGCGCGGCGGTCCTGTCCGGCTACGCCTCACGACGCCGGCAGCGTCACCTCGGTCGTGACCTCGCCGGCCGCCGTCAGCGCGAAGCCGGCCTCGGCGCCACGTGCCCGGAGCCGGTAGTCGCCGAGGAAGCCCCGGACCCGCACCCGCCCGGCGGCGTCCGTGCGCAGCGTCGTCTCCGGAAGCCACCACTCGCCCTTGACCAGCGCGCGCAGTGCGTCGTACGACGGCTTCGTGGTGCCGTCGGAGCGGACGAGTCCCACGGGGGCGCCCAGCCACGAGCCGTCGTCGGACAGGCCCCAGTAGGTGATCGCCTCCACAGAGGGGTGCGAGAGCAGCGTGCGGTAGTGCCGGACGATCTCCTCGGCCTGCCGTGCCTCGCCGTCGGGCGTCGAGGGCCACGACGGGATCTGGTAGTCGTTGAGGTCGACGATCTCTGGGGGCATCAGCTGACCGGACAGCAGGGTGCTCTCCGTGAGATGGATCGGCAGCCCGAACCGGGCGAACCTCTCGAGCGTCTCCAGGGTGCGCTCCTCGCCCCAGTAGCCCTGGTGCATGTGGCTCTGCAGCCCGAGCGCGTCGACCTGGATGCCGGCCTCGAGGACGCCTTCCACGAGACACTCGTAGGCGGAGGACAGGTTGAAGTCGTTGAGCAGGAGCGTCGCCGACGGGTTCGCCGCGCGTGCTTCCTCGAACGCCAGGCGGATCGTCGCGATGCGGCCGCGCTCCCAGCACAGCCGGGTGATCCCGTTGCGGTGCTCCTCGTTGACGAACACCGGCATGATGACGACCTCGTTGATGGCGTCCCACACGTCCACGACTCCCCGGAAGTCGGTCACCTCGCGCCTGATCCGCGCGCGGACGGCAGCCTCGACCTCGTCGGTCGACAGCTCAGGCAGCCAGTCGGGGGCCAGTGTGTGCCACACGAGGGGATGACCCTTCACCGCGCAGCCGCGGTCGGCGAACCATCGCGCCGCGCGTAGCAGCCGCTGCGTGTCGGGCCGGCCCGGCTCGGGCTCGAAGCCGGCCCAGTAGAACGGCAGCGTCGCGGTGTTGAACAGGTCGAGCCACAGCTCGGCCAGGTGGTCGCCCTGGGCGGGCGCCGCGCCGCCGAACGGGCTCTCCGGCGCGGCATCCGTCTCCGCGTTGGCGAGCGCGATCAGGTCGAAGCCGATGTTGCCGAACCCGAACCGGTGGCCGGTCTGCTCGACCGTCACCTCGTGGTCGGCCAGGGGCAGGCCGTCGGGACCGAGCACGGTGAGCGTCGCATCGGCCGTGTGGTGCGCCATCGACAGGTCGGGCGCGGTCGCGCTCGTCGGGGGTGTCATGGGTGCTCCTCGCTGAGAAACGTCGTCGGTCGCTACGCGAGGGTGCGAGCGAGGAACCCGAGGGCTTCCGCGTCGTCGTGCGCGGCGCCCGCCTCGTGGCCGTTGTACGGCCAGACCCGCATCTCCTTGGGGCCCGCGTACACGTTGTGCGCGGCGAAGACGGTCGACGGCGGCACGACGGCGTCCATGAGGGCGGCGGAGAACCGCGCCGGCGCATGGCTGCGTCGTGCGAAGTGGGTGCCGTCGACGTAGGCGAGGGTGCGCAGGGCGGCGTCGACCTTGTCGCGGTGGGTGGCGAGGTAGTCGGTCACCTCGCGGAAGGGGTACTCGTCCGTGATGACGATCGCGCGCGCGATGTCGCACAGGAAGGGCACGAGCGAGACGACGGCGGCCAGGTCAGGCACGAGGCCGCCGACGGCGAGCGCGATCGCGCCGCCCTGGCTCTGCCCGAGGACCGCGACGCGGTCTGGGTCGACGCCCGGGAGCCTGCGGGCCGCGTCGACCGCCCGGACGCCGTCGGTGTACAGCCGGCGGTAGTAGTACTGCTCCGGGTCCTCGATGCCACGGGTCATCACCCCCGGCACCTGCGGCCCGGAGCCCCACAGGTCCGGTGTGTCGCCGCGGCTCCACGTGGCGCCCTGCCCTCGCGTGTCCATCTGCAGGTGGGCGTAGCCCGCCGACGCCCACAGGAGGTTCTCGAGATGACTCCCACGCCCGCCGCCGTAGCCGACGTACTGCACGACCACGGGTAGCGGTCGGTCGACCCCGGCCGGGCGCCGGTACCAGGCGCGGATGGGCTCGCCGCCGAACCCCGGAAAGACGGCGTCATGAACCTCGAGCGTGGTCAAGGGGCTCGCCACCGCGGTCAGTCGCGGTGCCACGTCGTGGACGCGGGCCTCGTCCAGCGTGCGCGTCCAGAACGCGTCGAAGTCGGCCGGTTCGGCGTGGTTGCTGCGGTGATGCCAGAGCTCGGTGTCGGGCAGGTCGGTGTACACGTGTCCTCCTCGTTGAGGCGGGCCGTTCCAGGAGCGCGGTAACCCGAGCCCAGTCAGGCCGAAGTCGCGGGCGCCCCGGTCGAGGCACGCTCGATGAGCTCGGTGGGCAGTTGGACGTGCGTGCTGCGCTCGTCGGTGCCGTCCATGAGGTGGATCAGCAGCCGCAGGGCCTCGGACCCCATCAGCTGGATCGGTTGGCTGATGGTCGTGAGCGGGGGACTGGTCAGCACCGACTCGGGCACGTTGTCGAAGCCCACGATCGAGAGGTCGTCCGGGATCCTGAGCCCGAGCTCGCGTGCGACGTCCATGGTGCCGATGGCCGAGAGGTCGTTGGCCGCGAAGATCGCGGTCGGGCGCTGCGGGAGCGACAGGAGCTCGTGCGCCGGCTCGTGCGCGCTCTCGCGACGGTAGCCGCCGACACGCATGAGCTCCGGCTCGACGGGAATGCCGGCGGTGGCCAGCGCCGTCCGGTACCCCTCCTCCCGCAACCGGGACGACTCCAGGTCCGGGCGCCCTCCGAGAAAGCCCACACGGCGGTGCCCCAGCTCGAGCAGGTGCTCGGTGGCGACCAGGGCGCCAGTGAAGTTGTCCGAGTCCACCGTGGGCATGCCCGACGGCCCGGAGTGCGGGTCGATGGCGACCACGGGGACGGACCCGCCGGAGTCGACGACGGTCGGGGTGACGAGGATCGCGCCGTCGATCAGAGTCCCGCCGAGGCGAGAGAGGTAGCGACGCTCCCAGCCGACCGAGGTGCCCGCGCGGCCGCCGCCCGAGTAGGCCAGCAGCTCGTACCCCGTGCCGCCGACCGCCTGCGAGACGCCCTTGAGGATCTCGGTGCTGAAGGGCTCGAACTCCGCCACCAAGATCCCGACGACGTTAGTCCGGTGGCTGCGCAGGCTGCGCGCGACCAGGCTCGACTCGTACCCGAGGTCGTCGATCACCTTCTGCACCCGCTGCACGGTGGCGGAAGCCACCCCGTACCTGCCGTTGATCACCTTCGACACCGTGGCGGCGGACACCCCGGCGGTACGCGCCACGTCGTGGATGGTCACGCGCTGCAGCTGGTCGGTCACGCGCACCATCGTAACCGGAACTAAACCGTTATCGATAACGATTGACACCGACAAAACGGCCGTGGCATCCTCGTCGGGTTCTTGATGTCAACGACGACGAAGGAAGCTCACTATGGCGAGCAAGCGAGCCCTCTCGGCCGTGGCGCTGGGCGCCGGCGCCGCGATGATCCTCGGCGCATGCGGGGGTGCGGGCGGCGACACCGGGTCCGAGGCTGCTGATGGGGACAACGTCCTGACCTGGTGGCACAACTCGAACAACGATCCCGGCAAGGCGTACTACGAGCAGGTGGCTGCCGACTTCGAGGCGGACAACCCGGGTGTGACCATCGAGATCAGTGCGATGGCGCACGAGGACATGCTCACCAAGCTCGACGCGGCCTTCCAGACCGGTGCCGCGCCCGACGTCTACATGGAGCGGGGCGGCGGCGAGCTCGCCTCGCACGTCGAGGCGGGTCTCGTCCAGGACCTCTCCGAGGCGGCGGCCGACGAGATCGAGATGATCGGCCCCTCGATCTCGGGCTGGCAGTACCAGGACAAGACGTACGCGTTGCCCTTCTCCGTCGGCGTCGTGGGCTTCTGGTACAACAAGGCGCTCTTCCAGCAGGCCGGTATCACGCAGGCTCCGGCGACGATGGACGACCTGTACGAGGCCATCGACAAGCTGAAGGCCGCGGGCATCGAACCCATCTCGGTCGGCGCCGGCGACAAGTGGCCGGCTGCGCACTACTGGTACTACTTCGCCGTCCGGGAGTGCAGCCAGGAGGTCCTCACCGACGCTGCCGCGTCCCGCGACTTCTCCGACGAGTGCTTCGTGAAGGCCGGCGAGGACCTGCAGGAGCTCGTCGAGAAGGAGCCGTTCAACTCCGGTTTCCTGGCCACCCCCGCCCAGACCGGCGGTACCAGCGCCTCGGGTCTGCTGGCCACCGGAAAGGTCGCGATGGAGCTCGCCGGTCACTGGGAGCCCGGTGTCATGCAGGGCCTCACCGAGGACAAGAAGGGGCTCGGCGAGAACACCGGCTGGTTCCCGTTCCCGGCTGTCGACGGCGGTGAGGGTGACCCGACCGCGCCGCTGGGTGGTGGCGACGCGTGGGCCTGCTCCGCGGAGGCCCCGCCGGAGTGCGTCGACTTCATCAAGTACCTGCTCAGCGACGAGGTGCAGATCGGCTTCGCGGAGAACGACATGGGCGTGCCGACCAACCCGGCCGCGACGGGGTCGGTGAAGGACCCGGCGCTCGCCCAGCTCGTCACCGTCCGCGACGAGGCGCCGTACGTCCAGCTGTACCTCGACACCCTGTTCGGGGAGAACGTCGGCGGTGCGATGAACGACGCGATCGCGCTGATGTTCGCCGGGCAGGGAAGTCCGCAGGACATCGTCGACGCGACCCAGGCCGCGGCCGACAGCGAGTGATCCCATGGCAGACGACGTGACCGCCCGCCCGGCCAGCGCGGCCGCCGAGACTGCCCCCATCCGCGACGGAGCTCGCGCCGTCGACCAGGCCCCGGCCCGGTCGACGGCGCGAGCCGGCGCCGGACGACGGCGCCGGGCAGGGTCGGTCTCCACCGGCACGCGCAAGCGCCTGGAGATCGCCTTCTTCGTCACCCCCGCCCTGGTGCTGTTCGTCCTCTTCGTCGTGGTGCCCGTCGTCCAGGCGGTGCGCTACTCCACGTTCAGGTGGAACGGCCTCGGTCCGATGGACGACTTCGTCGGGCTCAAGAACTACGCGAACGCCCTTCGCGACCAGATCTTCACCGACGCGGTGATGAACAACCTGACCATCGTGGTCCTGTCGATCGTCATCCAGCTGCCGCTGGGCCTCGCCATCGCGTTGCTGCTCAACCGGGACATGTGGGGCCGCTCCGCGATGCGGGTCATCATCTTCGTCCCGTACGTCCTCGCTGAGGTGGTGGCCGGCGTCGTCTGGCTCATGCTCTTGCAGCCCGGCGGCATGGTCGACGCCGTCCTGGAGTCAGTCGGTCTGGGCGACCTGACCCAGCTCTGGCTGGGTGACCCGGAGATCGCGCTCTACACCGTCATGGTCGTGCTGACCTGGAAGTACCTGGGCCTGGCGGTGATCCTCTTCCTCGCGGGGCTGCAGGGCGTGCCGACCGACCTCTACGAGGCTGCCCAGCTCGACGGTGCGTCCTGGTGGCAGGTGCAGCGCAGGATCACCATCCCGCTGCTGGGCCCCACCATCCGCACGTGGGCGTTCCTGTCCATGATCGGATCGCTGCAGCTGTTCGACATGGTGTGGATCCTGACGAAGGGCGGCCCGGCGAACTCGACCATGACGATGGCCACCTACCTGATCAACCAGGGGACCAACCGGGGCCTGTACGGCTATGCCTCCGCGGTGGCGGTGCTGTTGTTCGGCATCTCCCTGGTCCTCGCCGCCTTCTACCAGTTCTTCGTCCTGCGCCGGGACAACCAAGACGCCCCGAAGCCGAGAAAGGTGGTGGCCCGATGAGCGCACCCGTGGTGACTCCGGCCCCCGGCCGGCCGGTGACCCTGGACGCCCCCCGGCGCCGCGGGGGCAACGCGGCGGGCGTCCGTAACCCGCTGGTCTACGCCGCCGCCCTCGTCGTGATCGCTGCCACGCTCGGCCCGGTCGTCTACGCGGTCCTCGGCGGCTTCCGGTCCAACGCGCAGCTTGCCGCGGACCCCGTGAGCCTGCCGGACCCGTGGGTGACGACCAACTTCATGAACGTCTTGACGTCGGTGAGCTTCTGGCGCTTCGCGTTCAACTCGACCGTCATCGCCCTGGTCACGACGGTGATCGTCGCCGTGTTCGGCGTGATGGCGGCGTACCCGCTGGCTCGGTACCGGTTCAAGGGCCGCGAGACGCTGACCACGGTGTTCACCCTGGGGCTGCTGTTCCCGCTGACGGTGGCGATCATCCCGCTGTTCCTGATGCTGCGGGACTTGAACCTGACGAACACCTTCTGGGGGGTGGCGCTGCCGCAGGCGGCGTTCGCGCTGCCGATGACGATCGTCATCCTGCGCCCGTTCCTGATGGCGCTGCCGCAGGAGCTCGAGGAGGCGGCGATGCTCGACGGCACGTCGCGGGTCGGGTTCTTCTGGCGGATCGTGCTGCCGCTCTCCGCCCCCGGTCTGGTCACCGTCGGCGTGCTGGCGTTCGTGGCGTCGTGGAACTCCTACCTGCTGCCGCTGCTCATCCTCAGCGACCCCGCAACGCAGACCCTGCCGCTCGGGGTGGCGACCTTCTCCAGCGAGCACGCGCAGGACACCGCCGGAGTCCTCGCCTTCACGTCGCTGGCCATGATCCCCGCGCTGGTGTTCTTCCTGGCCATGGAGAAACGCATCGTCAACGGGCTGCAGGGCGCCGTCAAGGGCTGATCCGCTCGGGCGCCATCGCGCCCTTGCATGAGTCGTTCCGCACGACGCAGCCGCGAGGTCGCGGTGGCCGTGCGCCCGAAAAGTGAGGAAGAACCGTGACAGAAGTCCAGGTCGGCGCCGATCGCACCGACGCAGGGGTGGTCTCCGGGGTGCAGGAGCGAGCCAGCGACCGTGTCCGCGGCCTGCTGGAGCAGATGACGCTCGAGGAGAAGCTCGCCCAGATCGTCGGTCTGTGGGTCGGCGCAGGGGTCGACGGCGAGGTGGTCGCCCCGTTGCAGGACGCCATGCTGGGTGAGACGGCGCCGGGGTTCGAAGACTTCGCGGTGCACGGGCTCGGCCACCTGACGCGGGTGTTCGGGACCCGACCGGTGGAGCCTTCGACCGGGCGCCGTGCCCTGTGGGATGCGCAGCGCTGGCTCGTGACGAACACACGACTGGGGATCCCCGCCATCGCGCACGAGGAGTGCCTCACGGGACTCGCCGCCTGGAAGGCGGCGACATTCCCCACACCGCTCGCGTGGGGAGCCAGCTTCGACCCCGACCTCGTCGAGACCATGGGTGCCGCGATCGGCGCCAGCATGGCGAGCCTCGGGGTCCACCAGGGGTTGGCACCGGTGCTCGACGTCGTGCGGGACCCGCGCTGGGGGCGGGTCGAGGAGTGCATCAGCGAGGACCCGTACGTCGTGGGCACCGTGGGGACCGCCTACGTCCGCGGCCTGCAGAGCGCAGGGGTCATCGCCACGCTCAAGCACTTCGTCGGGTACTCCGCCTCCCGTGCCGGACGCAACCTCGCCCCCGTGAGCGCGGGCCCGCGCGAGGTCGCCGACGTCCTCCTGCCGCCGTTCGAGATGGCGGTCCTCGACGGGGGTGTCCGCTCCGTCATGCACGCCTACACCGAGATCGACGGCATGCCCGTCGCCGCCGACCCGGACCTGCTCACCGGTCTGCTGAGGGACCGCTGGGGATTCGACGGCACCGTCGTGGCCGACTACTTCGGCGTCGCCTTCCTGCACACGCTGCACGGCGTGGCCGCGGACCTCGGGGACGCCGCCCGTCAGTCGCTCGAGGCCGGCATCGACATCGAGCTGCCGACCGGCAACGCGTACCTCGGGCCGCTGACGGCCGCGGTGGAGGCGGGGCACGTACCGATGGAGCTCGTGGACCGAGCCACCCTGCGGGTGCTGCGACAGAAGGAGGAGCTCGGGCTCCTCGATCAGGACTTCTCGACACCGTCGGACGGGGCGGAGGTGGACCTCGACCCGGCCGGGCACCGCGTCATCGCGCGACGCCTGGCCGAGGAGTCCGTCGTGCTGCTCTCGAACTCCGGGGTCCTGCCGCTGCAGCACCCGGCGCGGGTCGCCGTCGTCGGCCCCAACGCCGACCGGGCCCAAGCGCTGTTCGGCTGCTACTCCTTCGTCAACCATGTCCTCGACCAGCACCCGGGAACAGAGCTCGGCATCGAGGCACCCACCGTCGTCGACGCGCTCCGCCACGAGCTCACCGGAGCGGACGTCACCCATGCGACCGGCTGCGCCGTCGACGACGACGACCGGTCCGGCATCTCGGCCGCCGTCGCTGCGGCCGAGGCCGCCGAGGTGGCGATCGTCGTCGTCGGCGACCAGGCCGGCCTGTTCGGCCGCGGGACGGTCGGGGAGGGCTGCGACCGGGACGACCTGGAGCTGCCCGGCGTGCAGCGTGAGCTGGTCGAGGCGGTGCTCGCCACCCGGACACCGGTGGTGCTGGTCATGCTGACCGGACGGCCCTACGCCGTGGACTGGGCGCTGGACAGGTGTGCCGCCGTCGTGCAGGCGTTCTTTCCCGGAGAGGAGGGCGCCTCCGCTTTGGCGGGGGTGCTCTCCGGTCGGGTCAACCCCTCGGGGCGGCTCCCGGTCACGCTGCCGCGATCGGCCGGGGCCCAGCCGTACTCCTACCTGCACCCGCGACTGGGCGGCGCCTCGTCCGTGAGCAACGTCGCGACCGCCCCTGCCCTGCCGTTCGGCCACGGCCTGAGCTACACCACCTTCACCTACGCGAACTTCCGGCTGGCAGCGGGCGAGGTCGACACCGCAGGGACCATCGGCGTGACGGTCGATGTGCGCAACGCCGGGGACCGGGACGGTGCCGAGGTGGTGCAGCTCTACGGTCACGACCTCGTCGGATCCATCACCCGACCCGTGGCGCAGCTCCTCGCATTCGCGCGCGTCGAGCTCGCTGCGGGGGAGAGCGCCACCGTGCAGCTGACCGTCCCGACGACGCGGCTGGCGTTCAGCGACCGGCAGATGCGCCGCGTCGTGGAGCCCGGTGCCGTCGACCTGTGGGTCGGCCGCTCGTGCGCCGAGCGCGTGACCGAGACCCAGGTGACCCTGGTCGGCGAGACGCACGAGGTGACACTCAGCGACTCGCGCTGGTCGCGGGTCGAGGTCATTCGCGGGACATGACCGGGCAGAGCTGAGAGGGGGCCCCATGGGCCACGTCACCGGGGTGGCCGGGGGCGCCGCGCGCCGACCCGGCGGTGCATCGGCCTGGGCATCGGTCGCATCGCCGGAGGGTGCTGCGCCGGGGCCGCAGAGCGAGGGCGTCGCAGGCTACCTGTTCGCCTTCTTCGCCGGTGACCATGAGCCGCACGGCGAGGAGGTCCGGTTCGCGCTGAGCGCCGGAGCCGACCCCCTGCACTGGCGCACACTGCCCGGTCTGGGCACCCTCGCCTCCACGATCGGGACCAGGGGCGTCCGTGACCCGTTCCTCATCCGCCTGTCGGACGACGAAGGCTTCGCGCTCCTCGGCACGGACCTTCGGGTCTACGCGAGCGGCGACTGGGACGCCGCAGCCCGGCACGGCAGCCGAGACATGCTGGTGTGGCGCTCCGACGACCTCATCTCGTGGGGCGCGCCGCAGGCGGTGACGATGATGCCCGCCGAGGCCGGCTGCGTCTGGGCCCCGGAGGCGGTCCACGACCCAGCCACGGGGGAGCACCTGGTGTTCTGGGCGTCCACCCTCTACGACCCGCAGGACCTTCACCACGCCGGCGAGTCCTACCACCGCATGATGGCCGGCCGGACCCGGGACTTCCGCACGTTCTCGCCGCCCACCGTCTGGGCCGACGCGGGGACCGCGACGATCGACTCGACCGTGGTGCAGGACGACGCCGGTCTCTTCTACCGGTTCACCAAGGACGAGCGGAAGGAAGACGGTGACTACGCCGGCTTCGTGTTCTCCGAGCGGTCCGCGAACCTCGCAGCGACCCGGTGGGAACCGGTGGCACGGGATCTCGGCCGGTCCCGGGCGGGTCGACCAGGCCTCAGACGCGCGGAGGGGCCGATCGTCGTGCGCGAGCCCGGGGGCGACGGGTGGTTGCTCTTCCTGGACGAGTTCGGCCACCGCGGCTATCTGCCGCTTCGGGCCGATCGGCTCGACTCAGCTCACTGGACGCTCGTGGAGGACCACGCGTTGCCGCCCGAGGAGTGCCGCCACGGTTCGATCATGGCGTTGACCGCCGCCGAGTACGCGCGTCTGGTGATGCTGACGACGGACTAGCTGGTGCCACAGCAGGCACAGTTCCGCCACGGTGAGGGCACTCGGCGTCTCGTGTTTGATCGCGGGCTCTGATCCCGGGCTCTCGAGCGACATCGCACACGTCGCGACCGTCATCAACGACGAGCGGGAGCGTGCAGGGCTGACCTCCCTGACTACTGCCACGTAGCGTTACCCTCGCGCGCTGCCTCTGCCCGGTGCGGTGCCGTGGAGCGATGGAGGAGGACATGCCCGCGAGGCGCCGGCTGTGTCCACATTCGCTGCCGGTCCACAGTGATGGCTCAGTCGCGCGAGCAGTCAGTTTCACCCGGCCTGCGCCGGCTGCCGTGGTGGCGCCAACCAACGACCCTGCTCGGGCCAGCCGCAACGATCATGTCCGGCGACCATGTGCGCCCTGACTGATGGACGACCCGACGGAACCTGACTATGTGGGGTGCGCCAGCGGCTCCGGGACGTTCGGCGGACCGTCGGTCTGGTTGATCGGGCCGAGGGGACGTTGCGCGGTCGGCCGGCGCTTCGGCGCGGGGCTGGATGCCCACATCGTGGAGTCGAGTGCCGTTCTGATCGGGCACGTATTGGGCACGACAACAAGGCGGGCCCCTCGAAAGGGGCCCTGACCTGCGATTTCATTGGCTCCCTCGACTGGACTCGAACCAGTGGGACAGGCCTGCTCCCGCTACTGGGCCCATCTCGGTTTATGGCCGCTGACCTGCGGTTACGCGATCCAGTGACGGTGCACCGAGACACACCAGATACCCTTTTGGGCACTCCCTTATTGCACGACTATTGCACGACCGGAAGCTCCGGAGGCGCCCATGGTCCGCCCGCGAACGCGCCGCTCATGGGGCAGCGTCCGCCGCCTTCCGTCCCAGCGATACCAGGCCACGTACACCGGCCCGGACCTGGCGCGCTACACGGCCCCCGACACGTTCGCTTCCAAGGTAGAGGCGGAGGCGTGGCTCATGCGCATCCGCGACGCCATCGCCGCCGGCACCTGGGGCCGCGCGGAGCTCGCAGCCCAGGAGCGTGAACGCACCGCGACGACGTTCGGGGAGTACGCCAACGCCTGGCTCGCCGGACGAGACCTGAAGCCCCGCACCCGCGCGCACTACCGCCGGCTCCTGGACACGCGACTCCTCCCCGCCTTCGCCGACGAGCGCCTCGCCGACGTCACCCCCGCGCAGGTGCGGATGTGGCACGCCGCGCTCGACCCCGGCACGCCCACGATCCGCGCCCACGCCTACGCCCTGCTCCGCACCATCTACACCACCGCGGTGACCGACGACCTCGTGCCCACGAACCCGTGCCGCATCGCCGGCGCCGGGGCCACCAAGCGGGCTCGCACGATCCGTCCGGCCTCTCTGGCGGAGCTCGAGGTCTTGACCGCTGCGATGCCCGACCAGCTCCGGCCCATGGTGCTCGTGGGCGCCTGGTGTGCGCTCCGATTCGGCGAGCTCGTCGAGCTGCGCCGCAGCGACGTCGACCTGGACGAGGCGGTCATCCGTGTGCGTCGGGGGGTGGTGCGGGTCGGCTCGGAGGTCATTGTCGGTACACCGAAGTCGGCCGCCGGCGTCCGGGACGTGGCGGTGCCTCCGCACCTGGTTCCCGTTCTCCGGCGTCATCTCGAGCTGTACGTCGGGCGGTCGAGGGACGCTCTGCTCTTCCCGGCGAGCGACGGGCGGAACATGGGTCCGAACAGCCTTTACTGGCACTTCTACCAGGCTCGAGAGGCGGCTGGGCGACCCGATCTCCGGTTCCACGACTTGCGCCACACCGGAGCGGTGCTCGCGGCGTCTACCGGCGCGACCTTGGCTGAACTGATGGCTCGCCTGGGGCACTCGACGCCAGCCGCAGCGATGAAGTACCAGCATGCCGCGGCCGACCGGGATCGGGTGATCGCCGATGCGCTCTCACGGCTTGCGAATGGTTCCCGCGACTGAAGACGAGACGGCAAGACGCACAAACGTGCGCGGTCGGCTGTTAGCGTCCGTGGAGGTTGCCAGTGCTTCCGGTGCTCGTGCCTGGGCGGTCCGGCGAGGTCGCTGATGTCCGCAGTTGCGGACCTCCGGTCCTTGTCCGTCCATCAGCGGCCCGAGCCGAGGGCGCGCGTGCTGGATCGCGGGATGGGCGTGGAGCTGCGTGACCACCTGTGCTACGACAAGGGCGACCCGGCCGGTCGCGGGTCGCCGAACTCCCGCAACGGCTCGACGCCGAAGACGCTCGCGACGGAGGTCGGGAGCGTCCCGGTGGCGACGCCGCGGGATCGGGCGGGGACGTTCGAGCCGCGCCTGTCGACGCCGCCTGAATACCTGACCCCACGTGCCGAGGGAATCCCCCCTGTCACTCTCACCTCCAGGAGATCACGCCAGGGATCGAATCAGGTGCGGCTGAGCTCGACCGCTGGGGTGGCCGTGACGTCCAGGACCCAGTCGACGCCCTTGCGCTCGAAGCCGAGCTTCTCGAAGTACCCCGGCGGCCGACCCGCCGCGCCGCTCACGACCACGCGGTAGAACCCTCGAACAGCGACCGGGCCGCCGCGGCTGTAGACGAAGGCGCCCGGGTTGAGGTCTCGAAACCGAGGCATGGCGACATCGAGCTCGACGTACGCAACGCCACGGCCGTCGTCGCGTACCGCCACGAGCCCGATCGTCTCCTCGCCTGCCATCGTGAGGAAGATGGAGCGGCCAGCCACAAATGCGTTGGGGTCGAACGAGGGCTGGGCACGGCGCAACTCGGCGGCCCGGACCTGCAGCAGGTGCGTGACGTAGGGGTTCTCGGGCCCGACCTCGAGGAGGCTGTACGCCGGCTGCTCGTGCTGGGCACGGCGCAGCCGGACGAGCCAGTAGATGTTCACGACCGCGATCGCCGCGTTCATCGCGACGAAGGGCCAGATACCGAGGGCGACGTTGTACCCGGTGGCGATCAGGGATCCGATCAGGTTCAGCACACGAAAGCGCCACACGTTCGCGAGCATCAGCGACGCGACGACGAGCGCCGACCCGATCCATCCCAGAGTTTCGAGCACCATGCGAGAGGACACTAGCAGTCAGACATCCGTTGTCGAACAACTGTCATCGGGCCACAATTGTTCTCACCCGGGAGCAGCCGTTGACCAAACCGATCCAGAGGCCTACGGTCAGACTTCGGTTGTCGGTTGTCAGTCAACTTCCGTCAGGGGTCTACGAGAGGCAGGGAACGTGCGGACGATCGACTGGGTGCAGGGCGCGATCGAGATCGTCGACCAGACGGCCCTCCCCGCGAAACTCACCGTGCGCCGGATCGAGACACTCGACGGCTTGATCGCTGCCATCCAGGAGCTGGCCGTCCGGGGCGCACCAGCGCTCGGCGTCGCCGGAGCGATGGGGGTGGCTCAGCTCGCGCTCGCAGGCACTGACGTGGCCGAGGTTCGGGCGGGTGCGGCCCGGCTGCGCGAGGCCCGGCCCACGGCCGTCAACCTCTCCTGGGGGGTGGACCGCGCGCTGCGGCGGCTGGAGGCGGGCGCCGAGGCCGTCCTCGCGGAGGCGCTAGCGGTCCGCGACGAGGACCTGGCGGCCTGCATCTCGATGGGGCGGCACGGTGCGGACTACCTGCGTGCCGTCGTCCCCGACCGGGATATCCGCCTGATGACCGTCTGCAATACGGGAGGGCTGGCCGCCGTGGAGCGCGGCACCGCGCTTGGGGTCGCGCAGACGATCCATGAGCAGGGCTGGTTGCAGGAGGTCGTCCCGCTCGAGACACGTCCGCTGCTCCAAGGCGCCCGCCTGACCGCATGGGAACTGCAGCAGATGGGCGCCCCCTTCCGGTTGGTGGTCGACTCCGCCGGGCCGTTCCTGCTCTCTCGCGGAGCGGCCGATGCCGTCCTGATCGGAGCGGACCGCATCGCGGCGAACGGCGACACGGCCAACAAGGTCGGCTCATTCTCCCTGGCGCTGGCGGCGAAACACGCAGGGGTCCCGTTCATCGTTGTTGCCCCGGAGTCCACGGTCGACATGTCCACCACCAGCGGCGCTGACATCGAGATCGAGGACCGCGGGGCCGCCGAGATCACGTCGTTCGGCGCTCGGATCACAGCACCTCAGGGCACCGAGACGTACAACCCGGCGTTCGACGTCACGCCGCGCGAACTGATCACGGCGATCATCACCGACCGCCGTGTCATCCACCTGGACCGTGGCCAGGAACTGAACACCACTCCGCTCCAGCCGTCCCGTCAGTCCTGATTCATCGCCCACGAAGGAGTAGCAGTGACGACAAAGAAGTCGAACCTCGCAGCCGGAGCCCTGGGGCTCGCCGTGCTATTGGCCGGATGCGGCGGCGGTGCCTCGGGTGACGATCGCACAGCAGGTGCGTCAGCCGGTGACGGACCCACCTTCATCTACGTGACCAACACCCCCATTGGCATCAACAAGTTCCTCGAGCTAGGCAAGGTGGGAACCGAGGCGGCCGCCGAGGAGTTCGACGGTACGGCCAAGATCTACGAGAGCACTGACGACCAGAGCCGCCGGTCGAACCTTGAGGCCGCCATCGCCGAGCAGCCGGACGTCATCGTGCTCATCACGTTCGACTTCGAGGACATGGCCAAGGAGTACGCCGAGCGCAATCCCGAGCAGCAGTTCCTCATCGTCGATGCCTGTCCGGCGGACGGCCCGGAGAACCTGCGCTGCGCCGTCTTCCGCGAGCAGGAGGCCTCGTACCTGGTAGGAGTCGAGGCCGGCATGCTGAGCGAGAGCGGGAAGGTCGGCTCCGTGATGGCGCTCGACATTCCTTTCCTTCACCGCTACTCCGACTCCTTCGCAGCGGGCGCGCAGAGCGTGGACTCCGCGATCGATGACAGTCAGCTCGCGATCGGCGGCTCCAACCCGTTCGCTGACCCGGCCAAGGGCAAGGAGCAGGCGCTCTCGATGGCGGCCACCGGTGTGGACCAGATCTTCGCTGTCGCCTCGGGCAGCAACGGCGGCGTCTTCGAGGCCGCAGCCGAACAGGGCATCTACGGTTACGGCGTCGATATCAACCAGTGCCCGATGGCACCGGGCTACGTCGTCGACAACACGATGAAGGCTGTCGACGTCCTGGTCGTGTCCGAGATCGGCAAGATCCTTGATGGCAAGGCCGAGAGGGTCACCTCCTACGGTTTGGCCGAGGGCGGTATGGACCTGACGAGCCTCATGGAGGGTGCAGAGACGAGCCAGTGCGTCGTCATGGAGTACCCGGAGGTCATCGAGCGCGTCAAGCAGGTCAAGCAGGACATCATCGACGGCAAGATCGAGCTGCCGGACCCGGCAGCAAGCTGACAATGGACGAGGGGCCGGGTGGGCTGCGAGGCAGCCCACCCGGCCCGTTTCCGGTGCGCATCGCCGCGCACGAGGAAGGTGACAGGGTGGCGGAACTCGAGCTACGTGGGATCACCAAGAGGTTCCCTGGTGTCCTGGCCAACGACCAGATCGACATCAGCGTGGCCAAGGGTGAGATCCATGCCCTGATGGGCGAGAACGGTGCAGGGAAGTCGACCTTGATGTCGATCCTCTATGGCCTGTACCAGCCGGACGCGGGCGAGATCTGGCTGCGGGGCGAGAGGCGCCGGTTCAGCTCGCCCATCGAGGCCATCGATGCGGGTCTCGGCATGGTGTTCCAGGCTTTCAAGCTCTTCCCCTCCCTCACCGTGGCGGAGAACGTGATCTACCGGGAGGAGGTCACCCGACGCGGTCTGCTCGACCACCGCGAGGCGAACCGGCGAGTCACCGAGATCGCCGACCGCTACGGGCTGGCGGTCGACCCGACCGCCCGGGTCGAGCGGGTGCCGGTGGGGGTGCTCCAACGGGTGGAGATCCTCAAGGCGCTCTACCGCGACGCCCAGGTTCTCATCCTGGACGAACCCACCGCGGTGCTCACACCGCAGGAGGCCGAGCGGCTGTTCACGATCCTGCGCGCCCTCGCGGACGACGGCCGCACGATCATCTTCATCACCCACAAGCTCAAGGAGGTCATGGCGATCTCCGACCGCGTGACGATCCTGCGTGACGGGCGTGCTGTCGCCTCGCTGACCACCAGAGAGACGACCGCCGCCGAGATCACGCGGCACATGACCGGTCGGGACGTGGAGCTGCGGGCGTGGCCCGTCACGCGCCCGGCTGGCGCCCCGGTGCTGACGTGCGAGGGGCTGTCGGCGACGGGAGACGACGGACGGGTGGTGCTCGACAGCGTCGACCTCACAGTGAGAGCGGGGGAGATCGTCGGCATCGCCGGGGTCGCCGGGAACGGTCAGACGGAGCTGGCAGAGGTGATCGCTGGACTGCGCACGGCCGCCGGTGGTGTCGTGACGATCGCCGGCACCGAGGTGTCCCGGGCTGGCGTGGCGGCCCGCAGGAAGGCCGGCCTGGCCTACATCCCCGAGGACCGCCACGGCGTGGGTACGGCCCCGACGGCGGACGCCACCGACAACCTATCCCTGGGCCACCACCGTTCGGGGCCCCTTGTCAGGCGGGGCGTGTTGCAGCGGGGCCAGATGGTCGAGCGCGCCCGCGAGCTCATCGCCCGCTTCCAGATCAAGATCGCCGGCCCCGGGACCATGGTCGGGACGTTGTCCGGCGGCAACCTGCAGAAGATCGTGGTGGCCCGGGAGATGGCCTATCACGCACCGTTGCTGATCGCTGAGCAGCCCACCCGAGGGGTGGACATCGGCGCCATCGAGTTCGTCCATCAGCAGATCGCGCAGTACCGGGACGGCGGTGGCGCCGTGCTGCTCATCTCCGCCGAGCTGTCGGAAATCCTCAACCTCGCGCAACGCATCCTCGTCATGTTCGAAGGACGGGTCGTCGCCGAGCTGGACGCAGCAACCGCCACCGAGAGCGAGCTGGGCCTCTTCATGGCGGGCGGTGGGACGGGCATCTCGGCCGTGACCACGGTCGACGGGACCGAAAGTGAGCATGCACGATGAGCGTTGAGACGACCGACGTCGGGATGCCCGCGCCGTCCGCGCCCGCGGACCGGGGGCGACGTCGCGGACCCTGGCCGATCCTGAGACGGGCGGCGATGAGCCTGCTCGGGCCAGCGCCGGTCTCCATTGGCCTCGCCCTCGTCCTCGGCGGCGTGGTGATTGCCCTGGCCGGCGCCGACCCGATCACGGCATACCGGGTTATGGGCGAGGGTGCGCTGACGGGTCCCGGTCTGGTCAACACATTCCAGCGCGCAGTCCCGCTCGTCGGGATGGCGTTGGCGCTGGCGGTGGCCTTCCGGGCCGGGGTGTTCAATCTCGGTGGTGAAGGCCAGATGGTTCTGGGCGGCCTTGCCGGAACGGTCGTCGCACTCTTCGTCCCCGGACCCGGCCTGCTGGTCATGCTGCTCGCCTTCGCCGCGGCTGTCCTCGCAGGCGGGCTGTGGGGGGCGCTGTCCGCGGTCCTGGAGACCCGGCTCGCCGTGCCCATCTTGATCAGCAGCCTGTTGCTGAGCTACCCAGCGCGCTACTTCAGCTCCTATTTGGTGCGCTTCCCGCTCAAGGAAAAGGGATCCAGCCTCGTAGCCACCGAGCCCGTGCCGGAGGCCGTCCGGATCCCGTCGCTCCTCTCCGAGAGTTCTCCGCTCGGCGCCGCGATCGCACGAGCACTCGGCCCGGAGAATATCCTTGTGCGGCTCACGAGCACGCTCGACTGGAGCCTCGTCGTTGTCGCCCTGCTGATTGTCGCCGTCCTGGTCTTCAACCGCCGCACACCTGCCGGCTTCGAGGCAGGGATCACCGGTCTCAACCCGCACTTCGCGCGATACGCGGGTGTCCGCACGGACCGGCTCAAGGTCAGCACGATGTTCGTCAGCGGCGGAATCGCCGGGCTCGTCGGGATCATGCTGGTGCTCGGCAGCCAGATCCGGCTTGTCGACGGTGCCCTCATCGCCACGAACTACGCGTGGACAGGGCTGCTCGTCGCCCTGCTCGCCGGGAGCCGACCCCTGAGGGTCGCCGTGGCCGGAGCATTCTTCGCCGCCATCATCGTGGGCGGCGAGGCCATGCAACGCAGCGCCGGTGTCTCGGCGCAGATCTCGCAGCTCATCCAAGCGATCGTGATCGTCCTGATCGCGATCCGGGTCCAGGTGACCTGGCGCCGCCGCGCGAAGAGTACGGTCCGCGAGCAGTCCGACGACCTCGGGAGGGTCTGATGTTCTCTGTCGAGCTGCTGGACAGCGCACTCTTCGCGTCCGTGTTCCGTGCGCTGATCCCTATCCTGCTCGCGGCGATCGGCGGACTGATCTGCGAACGGGCCGGGGTGTTCAACATCGGCCTCGAGGGTCTGATGCTCTCCGGTGCCTTCGCCGCTGTCGCCGGGTCCTACTTCAGCGGCAGTGCGTATGCCGGTGTGCTGAGCGGGGTGGTGGCCGGAGTCGCGGTCTCGTCCGTCCTGGCATACGGAGCGGTCACCCGCAAGGGTGACCCGATCGTGCTCGCAGTCGCGCTGAATCTTTTCGCCGTGGGCATCACCGCCTTCCTGCTGGTTGCGGTCTGGGACGTCCGCGGAGTCTTCCAGGATCCCCGGATCGTCGGCTTGAAGACCATGCCCATCCCGGCGCTCTCCCAGCTCCCGTGGCTTGGCTCGGTGCTGTTTAACCTCACGCTCGTGGGGTACGTAGCCCTGCTGGTGGTCCCGGTGGTCCAGCTCGTGCTGTTCCGCACGGCGGTGGGGCTGCGTCTGCGCGGGGTAGGGGAGCGCCCGCTTGCCGCTTCCAGCCTCGGTGTCCAGCCAGGCAGATATCAGTACGGGGCGATCCTGGCGTCCGGTGCGCTGTGCGGGCTGGCCGGTGCGCAGCTGTCGCTTGGCAACGTGGTGCAGTTCGCGGAGAACATGACGTCCGGTCGCGGTTGGATCGCGGTCGTCGCCGTCATGCTCGCCCGTGCGCACCCGGTGGGTGTGCTGGGAGCGGCGCTCCTGTTCGGCTTCGCCGAAGCGATCGGGTTCCGGCTCCAGGGCAACGGGCTGCCGTCCCAGCTGACCGACGCTGCCCCCTACGTCGTCACGCTCGTTGCGCTGGTCGTCGCTCGCCGGCAGTTCGCGCGCGCGTCGACGTCCGTCGCTACCTGACGCGGGCCGGCCCCGGCCGGTCGTGAGCTCGCGCGTCCAACCCGCACCCGAACTATGACAGGAGACTCGCATGCCCACTGACGTCACCGCCGAGGAGATAGTGGAGTTGCTCCGCCTGGAGCCGCTGCCCGAGGAGGGCGGCCTGTACCGCCAGACGTACAAGGACGATCATTCGACGCTGATCTACTACTTGCTCGCCGGCGCCGACTTCTCGGCGCTGCACGTCCTGGACGCCGTGGAGGTCTACCACTGGTACGCAGGTGACCCGCTGGAGCTGCTGCTGCTCGAGCCGGACGGGTCCACCGCCCGAGTCCTCCTGGGACCGGACTTCCGGGCCGGTCAGCGACCTCAGCTCGTCGTGCCGGCAGGCGTGTGGCAGGGCTCGTCGTCGACCGGCTCGTGGACGCTGATCGGCACGACGATGGCGCCGGCGTTCAGCTGGGAGGCTTTTCGCCTGGGGGACCGCGCCGAGCTGATCCGGCAGTACCCGGGAGAGGCCGCGCGGATCGCGGCGCTCACACGCTGACAGGCCTGCAGACGAACGGGTAAGGGCTGGGCATCCGGAGAGGTGCCCAGCCCTTACCCGTCCGTCAGCCCGTGGTGCCTTGTCGGGTCAGGCGACGAGGGCGTTGAGCGCGGTGTCCAGCGCGCCGGCCACGGCCTCGTGGACGATCTCCCGGAAGGGTTGGTAGCCCGCCATGGACGGGTCGTGCTCGGCCAGGGGGTTGCCGTCGATCGCGAGCACCGCTCCTGCCTGCACGCCGTGCAGCGCCGCGATCACCAGCAGCGGGGCGATCTCCATCTCCACCGCCACGCACCCGGCCTGCTGCCAGAGTTCGTGGTCGTTGCCGAGGAGCGTGTGCGGGTAGAACGCGTCAGAGGTGAGGACGACGCCACGATGGACGTCTAGCCCGGTGCTCGCGGCGTGCTCGGAAAGCGCGACGACCACGGCGGTGTCGGCCACAGCCGGAAACGCCAGCGGGACGAGGTGCTGGCTGAGGCCGTCGCGGCGCACCGCGGCCGTGGCGATGACCAGCGAACCGTCGACGACGTCGGGCTGCAGACCGCCCGCCGTCCCCGAGCGGATGATCCGCTGGGCGCCGCCACGGCACAACTCCTCGAACGCCACGCCGGCCCCGGCGGCGCCGATGCCGTGTGAAACGACGCTGACGGCGGTGCCGTGGTACGTGCCGGTGAACGTCACGTACTCCCGGTTCTCCCCGACCTGGCGCGTATCGTCCAGCAGCTGCGCGGCCTTTCGTGCGCGAGCGGGATCGCCCACGACCAGCACGCGGGGTGCCAGGTCGCGGACCTTGATCTGGGTCAAGGTCAGGGTGTCGTCGGGTCCGAGCCGTACAGCGGTGCTGGTCATCGTGCCTCCTGGTTGGGGGTGTTCGGTGGGCCGAGCGGCGTCCCGTCGCTGTTCCGCGTCTGTGCGGGGATGGGCGTCGCCGTGGACGAGGTGCTGCCGGATTGCCGTCGATTCAACGGTCGGGAACTCACACGTCCGACAGAGCGTCGCGGCAGCGGCAGGTCGGGATGTCCGGAGCGGCAACGATGAGGGCGGCCAGCGCGGCACGGATGCGCCCCTGGTTCTCCGCCATGCGGCGCCACACGTCTCCTGCCCGGACGGGCTCGGCGTCGTCGGTGACCCCTGCGTCGTGGTCTGAGACGAACGAGACATTTAGGCAGCACATGGCCAGCTCGCGCGCCAGGGCGGTCTCGGGATGCTGGGTCATGCTCAGCACGTCCCACCCCATCTGCTGGAACCAGCGGGACTCCGCACGGGTCGAGAACCGCGGCCCCTGGATCACGACCGCGGTGCCTGTCGGGTGGTAGCGCTCACCTAGGCGCTTCATGACCTCGGTCGCCCGCGCCCGCAGCTCGGGGCAGTACGGGTCGGCCACGGAGACGTGGACGACCTTCGGGCCCTCGTAGAAGGTGTCGATGCGCCCGGACGTACGGTCGATGAACTGGTCGCACAGCACGAACTCACCGGGCTGGACGTCCGGCTTGAGGCTCCCGACGGCGGACGAGGTGATGACCGTCCGTGCGCCCATGTCGTGCAGCGCCCACAGGTTCGCGCGGTAGTTGATGGTGTGCGGCGCCAGCTCGTGCGCCCGCCCGTGACGGGTGATGAAAGCGACGTCCCTACCTCCGATCTGTCCGGTCGAGAGCGTGCTGCTCGGGGCGCCGTACGGCGTGGTGACAGCATGCTCGACGGCGCCGTCCAAGAGCTCGTAGAGCCCGGAACCGCCGATGACTCCCACGATGGTGCTCATGCGTCCTCACCTTTCAGCTCCCGGACGATACGAGTCGCTGTCGCGGCGACCCTCGCCTTGATCTGCTGCTCGTCCAACGTGGTGACGACTCCCTCGCGGACGACGTGCCGACCGTCGACGACGACGTGCCGCACGTCCTGCCCCTGCGCCGCGAAACCCAAGAAGGTCCCCAAGGAGTGCAGGGGCGTCGCTCTGGGGGAATCCGTGCGCACGACCACCAGGTCCGCCCACCGGCCGGCCTCGAGACTTCCGGTCTCGGGGAACCCCACAGCCCGTGCGCCCTCCGAGGTCGCCATCCGCAGGAAGGTCGCCGATCCGACGGCGCCCGCCTGCTGATGGTGGCCGCGTTGCAGAATCGTGCCGACCTTGATCTCCTCGAACATGTCGAGCGTGTTGTTGCTCGCGACGCCGTCGGTGCCCAGCCCGAGGGTGAGCCCGGCGGCCAGCATCGCCGGCACGGGGGCGACCCCGGAGCCGAGTTTGAGGTTCGAGACGGGGTTGTGGGAGACCGCGGCACCCGCGGCCGCGAGGATTTCGATGTCCTCGTCCGTGGCAGCAACGGCGTGGGCGACGAGCGTGGGCACCTCGAGGAGGCCCAGGCTCGCCACGTGCGCGATCGGGGTGCGGGCGTAGCGCGCGATGTTCTGGCGCACCTCGGTGGCGCCCTCCGAGAGGTGGATCTGCACGCCGACCTGGGCGGCGGCGGCGCGCCGGGCGACCTCTCGCAGGAGCTCGGGGGAGCACGTGTAGGGCGCATGCGGGCCGAAGGTGATGCGCACGTGGCGGTCCCCAGCGAATTCCTGGGCCAGCTGTTCCGTCAGGTCCATCGTCGCGCGGCCGTCCTGCGGGCTGGCGGTCGGGAAGCCGACCGAGTCCTCGGTGAAGATTGCGGGCGCGGCCAGCACCCGCATCCCGGCGCCCACCACGTCACCGAGCAGGGCTGCGTCCCAACGGAACATGTCCGCGAACGTCGTCGTGCCAGAACGCAGCATCTCGACCATGGCCAGGCGCAGGCCCCAGGCGATGTCCTCCGCGGTGAGCTTCACTTCGAACCGGCGCATGTCGCGCAGCCACTGCTCGAGGTCCTGGTCGTCGGAGAAGCCGCGCAGCGGGGTCATCGCAGAGTGCGCGTGTGCGTTGACCAGCCCCGGCATGACGATGTCACCGCTCACGTCCAGGTCGCCCGGGCGCGCCGGTCCTCGGCTGGGCCCGACATAGGTGAGCGTCCCGGACGTGCCGTAGGCGACTTCGCCTGCCGTGTGGACGGTACCGATCTTGTCCATCGTGACGACGGTGCCACCGACGATCCGGGTCTCAGATGACACGGTCGTTGCCTCCGTCCACAGGCACCTGGGCGCCCGTGGTGGTGGCGAACACGTCGGTGGTCATCGCGGTGACCATGCGCGCGACGCCGGCGCTGGTCACCTCGGCACCGAGCAGGTTGCGCCGTTTGTAGCTCTCGATGCTCATGCCGTAACGCTCGGCGCGGGCGGCAAGCAGCTCGGGTGTCCAGAGGCCCGTGTCGAACACCGCATCCGGGTGGACCGTGTTGATGCGGATACCGTCCTCGGCCCACTCGAGTGCAGCCACCCGGGCAAGCTGGTGAAGGGCTGCCTTCGAGGCGGAGTAGGCGGCGGCACCGGGCCCCGGCGCTGCCACGTTCTTGGACCCGACGATCACCACTCGTCCGTCCATGGGGGACTCCACGAGGAGCGGGTGCACCTGGCGGAAGAGTTCGGCGACTGAGTCGACGTTGACAGACATGGCCAGCCGCCAGCTGTCCGGCTCGAGCTGGGACAGCCGCTGGCTGGACGGGAAGATCCCTGCTGCGACCACCACGATGTCGACGCCGCCGAAGCGTTCGACTCCCGACCTGAGTGCCTCGCGCACCGCCGCCGGGTCGGTCACGTCGACCCGCAGTCCGAGCCACTCGACACTCGAGAACGACGTCGGGACGTCGGTCGAGATGTCCCAGCCCACCACGCTGGCGCCGGCCGCTAGCAGCGCCTCGGCGCAGGCGCGGCCGATACCCGAGGCGGCACCGGTAACGATTGCGACCTGCCCGGCGAGTTGGGGCGGGGATCCGGCACGCCGCAGTTTCGCCTGCTCCAGGTCCCAGTACTCCACGTCGAAGAGCTCACCCGCCGACGGCACCGTGAACCTGCCGAGTTGCTCGGCGCGCTCGAGGACGTCCATCGTGTGCCGGTAGATGTCGTTGACGACGTCCGCGGCCCTGCCACGACGCCCGACGGTGACCATGCCGAGCTCGGGGTCCAGGACGATCCGCGGTGCCGGGTCCAGCATGGTCAGCGGCCCGCGGCCGCGATCGTGATGCTCCTTGTAGTACTGCTGGTACGACTGGCAGTAGGCCGCGACGTCGCGCCCGAGCATGGGGGTGCGCTTGGTATAGATGACGTGGTCCGGCGTGGCGGTCCCGCGCTGGGTCAGGTCCGCAAGGTCGCTGCGCGCCAGGAAGCGGCGGACCCGCTCGTCCGTGTGGCGGGTGGTGACGACGGGGAAGCCCGCCGCCTCGCTCAGGGACCGTCGGAGCCGTGCGAGGGTCACGGCGTCCACGTCCGGCAGTGCGCGGGGTGCCACGGTGACGGGCCGGGGGGCTGCCGCGTCCAGGTACTTCTCCGCCAGCGTGATCAGCTCCAGGTGGCGCAGGTAGGCCTCCTCCGTGCTCGCGCCGAACGTGAAGAGCCCGTGGTTGAGCAGCACCATGCCGACGATGCCGTCGTGGTGCTGGACGGCCCACTGCTCGGCGCAGAGCCGTGCGAGGTCGAATCCCGGCATGACGTAGGGCAGGACGACGACGCGGTCTCCGAACACCTCGCGGACCACGGCCTCGCCGTCGGGCTGGTTGGTGAGGGTGACGATCGCATCGGCATGGCTGTGCTGCACAGCTGCGAACGGCAGGAAGGCGTGGAGCAGTGTCTCCACGGACGGGTTGGGTGCGCTGGCGTCCATCAGCGCGCACCGCAGAGCGTTCATCATCTCCGGGTCGCTCAGGCTCGTGGCGGTGAGGATCTCTCGCAGCCGGCCCAGCCGGAGCGGTGCGAAGCCGGCGGGTTCGATGGTGGCCAGGTCCCAGCCGCTCCCCTTGATCCACAGCACCTCCACGTCGCCCCCGACGACGTCGGGCATGGTGCCCTTCACCGACGTGTTGCCGCCGCCGTGCAGGACCAGGCTCGGCTCGGAGCCGAGGAGGCGCGAGCCGTAGGCGCACTCGTCGAGGGGGGTGGCAAGGCGCGCTGCCTCGGCCTGATTCCACCGGTGCTGCATGGGGAGATCTCCTGTCTAGAGCGCCGGTCGTCCCGGCGTAGAGCTGGTCTGAGGCCGTTCGCGCCGGGAGTGAGTCGCAGGTCAGTAGGGCGTGGCGCCGGCGTCCACGCTGATGGACTGGCCGCGGATGATGACGGCGGCGTTGCTCAGCAGGAAGGCGATCACGCGGCCGATCTCGATCGGCATGATCCGCCGGCCACCCAGCTGTTCTGCGCCCATCCCGGCGAGCAGCTCTTCGGCGGGCACGTCGATCCGCGGTGAGAGCCAGTCGGCCACCTGGCTGAGCATCGGTGTGTCCACCCCGCCCGGGCACACGGCGTTGACATTGATTCCGACGTCGGCCCACTCCATCGCGAGGGAGCGGGTGAGCCCGATGACGGCCGACTTGCTCGCGTTGTACGCGGCCATGTTGCGGTAGCCGGCTTTGCCGCAGTTCGATGCGACGTTGACGATCGCACCGCCGCCAGAACTACGGAACACGTCGCCGACCGCCTTGCTGCAGACGAACGTCCCCGTGACGTTCACCTCGAGATGGCGGCGCCAGTGCGCTGCGTCCTCCTCCCAGGACGGCGCCATGGCGATCACCCCGGCGTTGTTGACGAGTCCGTCGAGGCGACCGAAGTGCGCCGTGGTCGCCGCGACCGCGGCATCCACGGCGTCCTGGTCCGTCACGTCCGCCTCCAGCGCCAGCACACGCTCTCCGGACGGGTCGAGCCGCCGGGCGACCTGCTCCGTGCGCTCTTTCGACAGGTCCCACAGGGCGACCCGGGCGCCGTCGTCCAGCAGCGCCTGGGCGACGCCCTCGCCGATCCCGCCGGCAGCGCCGGTCACGATGGTCACGCGGTCATGCAGCGGCGCACTCACAGTGGATCTCCTGATGCTCGGGTGGTTTCTTGGGCGGGGCGACCTACCAGGTGGGGCTGGCGCCCATCCCGCCGTCGACCACCAGGTCGTGGCCGGTGATCCAGGCCGCCATGGGCGACGCCAGAAACACGCAGGCGTTGCCGATGTCGGTGCTCGCGCCCATCCGGCCGAGCGGTGCGTTGGCGAGCCAGCGCTGGACGCCGTCGGGCCAGGCAGCTGCCAGACCCTCGCGGTCGATCAGCCCGGGGGAGACGGTGTTGACGCGGATGCCCCACGCGCCGTACTCGAGCGCAGCCGTGCGCGCATGCATGATGATGGCGGCCTTCGACGCGCAGTAGTGCGCGTGTGCGCGGGCAGGGTGCGAGCCCTCGATCGACGCGATGTGGGTGACGGAGCCACCGCCGCTGTGCCGCATGACCGCGACGGCAGCCTGCGTCGCAGCGAACGTCCCTGTCACGTTGGTGTCCACGACGGCACGCCACTGCTCCACGGTCATGTCCTCGAGCGGCTCGTTCGGCTGAACCCCGGAGTTGTTGACCAGGGCGTCCAGGCGGCCGTAAGCATCGACCGCCGCCTGCATGAGGGCGACGCACTGCTCGGGGTCGGTGATGTCCGCCCGCACGGTCAACGCCTCAGCGCCCGCGGCGACCAGCTCCGCGGCGAGCGCCGCACTCTGGTCCTTGCTCGTCAGGTAGTGCAGAACAACCGCCGCGCCAGCAGCGCTGAACTGACGCGCGATACCCGCTCCGATGCCACCTCCCGCACCCGTGATGACGGCAACGGTGCCGCGCAGGTCGGGAAGTGCGGTGGGCGTGGCGAGACGAGTCACGTAGTCCTCCTGAGTAGTTGTCGGACAACCTACGACGGATATCCGGCGTCGTCAACGAATCGTGCGTATCATGCACGGCATGAAGGACGACCGCTCGACCTCTCCTCTGGGGACTCGCGTACAGCTGCGTGTACAGCTGGCGGACGACCTCCGCGCCCGCCTCCAGGAGGGGGAGTGGCCGGTCGGTGCCCAGCTACCGACCGAGGGCGAGCTCGCCAGCAGGTACGGCGTCTCGCGCAGCACGGTGCGCGGCGCGCTCCAGCAGCTGGAGATCCATGGCCTGACGGTCACGCGGCACGGGGTCGGGACGTTCGTGACGCCGTTCGGCAGGGGGATCAAGGCCGGGCTGCAGGAGCTGCAGTCAATCACCGACACGGTGGCCGCCCACGGTATGGAACCCGGCATGCAGTACCGATCCGTGGAGTTTCGCGAGGCAAGCCAGGACGAGCTCGACGCCTTCGCGGTAGAGGGACCTTCCAGGGTGCTCGCCGTCGAGCGCGCCGTACTTGCCGACGGAGTCGTCGTGGCCTTCTCCTACGACACGATTCCAGCCTGGCGGTTACCGACTGGCCTCGATCCGGCCGCGGTCAAGGGTTCACTCTTCCACCTGCTCGAGTCCGCTGGCATCGTCTCCAAGACCGCGGTCGCTGACATCCACGCCGCCCGGGGCGCCCACATTGGCTGGGGGGAGCGCCCGCCGGACCAGGTCTACCTGCTCCTGGAGCAGACGCACTACGACGCGAGCGCCCAACCCGTGCTCCGCTCGCGGACCTACTTCATCGAGGGTCGGTTCCAGTTCTCGATCCTGCGCACTCGCTGATCCGACAGGCAGATGCAGGACACCGCTCGCACTCGCAGACCGAGTGGGTTTCGCCCCCACTCGGCCCGGCCGCGGAGGACGGTCGTCACCTGGCTGGTCGGCACAGTCAGGAGGTATGGCTGACTCCGCGGGGACGGGTTCGCCGGAGGGGAAGTCGGGGTCTCAGCGAGGCGCTCGCCCAGCGTCTGGCGACGTTGCTCGCCCCGGCGGTTGTTGAGCAACATGTTCCGGGTGATGCCGAAGATCCACGCCCGCGCGTCATCGTGGGCGCGCGGTCACTCATCGAGGCTGCGCCACACCACCAGGAAGGCGTCAGCGGCGACATCTTCGGCATGGTTGCGACCAGTACGGCGCTGGACGAATCTCAGGAGGTCCGGGTAGACCGCCTCGTACA
This sequence comes from Cellulomonas fimi, assembly GCF_012952065.1. GTDB lineage: Bacteria > Actinomycetota > Actinomycetes > Actinomycetales > Cellulomonadaceae > Pengzhenrongella > Pengzhenrongella fimi_A. Next base: position 104,152 of record NZ_JABCJJ010000003.1, on the reverse strand, counting down.
ACGATCTGAAGGTGTGCTCCCGATCAGGAGCACGCGAAGCATGGCTCATATCCTGTGCCTGTCCACCACCCGGGGAAGCGTGTCGCAGGCCGCATCGGCGATCACCACCAGCACGCCGAGGCCACGGGTTTGAGGGTGGAAGTTGCGACCAGACCCGCCCCCCGATCATTCCCGGAAGCGCGCCATCTCCACGTCAAGCCGCGTCCGGGCAGGTCGTCAGAGGGCGGCGGCTTCCAACGCCGCGGCCGCATCCGCGCCGGTCAGCTTCCCCACGGAAGACAAGCTGGCCCGTGACGCGCGCGCCGACAAGCCGCGCCGCAACCGGCCGCGGTGAACCCCTCGTCACGGAGCCCGCCGCCGGCCTCCAGCATGTCGGCGACCAGCGGCGCTGCCGTGCCACTTGGCGCCGGTCAGCTTCCCCGCAGCAGCGAAAGCTAGCCCCGTCGTCAGGGTGCGCTTACCCGACTCCGTCCACCTGTGATCAGGCGACGTCGCTGTGGGTTGGATCTCACATGTCAGGACAAATGATCGAGAGGTCCGACCTATGCATATGCTCAGAGACACCAAAGGTCCGACCACTGGAGAACGATGCAGACGCCTAGTCCGCAATACCGCGGGTACCGGAGCTTCGACTACCTCGAACCGCACGCCGACTACCGCGTCTTTGACCTCGCGCCTGAGATCGGGCGCGTGGCACCCTACGATCTCGGTCTGACCGATGAGCAGACGGAGCGCGTGACCGCGATCTTGGAGCAGGAGCACGTCATCTCCCTCCACGAGCACCCGAAGGTCCTCACCGCCGACCCGCACCAGCTCAGGGAGTACAACCACACGGGCCGCAACGCGCTCGGGTACGAGGGGCTCGCCCGATCGGGCATGTCTGCGCTCTTCGACAACTTCATGAACGGCACCAACTGCGTGACGTCGGAGCACGGCTGGAAGTGGAACGACGTCATCTTCGACCTCGGCCTCCGGTTCGCCGACATCGCCAAGCAGGACTACGTCGTCCTGGTGCGGACCGTGGCCGAGATCGAGGACGCGAAGTCCGCAGGCAAGGTCGGGCTCGTCGCCGGGCTCGAGGCCGCCACGATGATCGAGAACGAGCTCGACCGCCTCGACATCCTCTACGGGCTCGGTGTCCGGCAGATGGGCATCGCCTACTCCATGGCTAACCAGCTGGGCTCCGGCCTCGCCGAGCCGCAGGACGGCGGCCTGACGACGTTCGGCCGCCGAGCGGTCGAACGCATGAACAAGCTCGGCATCGCGATCGACATCTCGCACTCGTCCGACCGCACCAGCATGGACGTGATCGAGCACTCCGCCGTACCCGTCTTCATCACCCACGCCGGCGCGCGGTCCGTGTGGCCAACCAACCGGATGAAGAGCGACGAGGTGATCGTCGCCTGCGCCGAGCGCGGCGGCGTCATCGGAATCGAGGCGGCACCGCATACGACGCTGTCGCCGGAGCACCCGGAGCACTCGCTCGAGTCGGTGATGGACCACTTCACGTACTGCGTCGAGCTCGTCGGCATCGACCACGTCGCGTTCGGGCCGGACACCAACTTCGGCGACCACGTCGGGCTGCACGACTCGTTCAGCGGCCACCTGACGATCGCCAACGCGCACGGGCACGTCGAGCACCCGCGCGTCCCGTACGTGGCCGGGGTCGAGAACCCCGCGGAGAACTTCACGAACATCGTCGGCTGGCTGGTCAAGAACGACTGGTCGGACGAGGAGATCAGCAAGGTCATCGGTTCGAACATCCTGCGTGTACTCAAGGAGGTCTGGTGAACAACGGAACACGGCGCCTGCGCGCCCTGACCGCGGTGGTGACGGCGGGCGTGCTCGCCCTCACCGGCTGCGGGCTCAACGAAGGGAACGGCAGCACCGAGAGCGAGGGCGGCTCGACGGCGAGCTCCGCCCAGGCCACTCTCCGGATCGGCACGACGACCGACGTCGAGAACTTCAACCCGCTGCAGTCCCTGTCCAAGACCGACAGCTGGATCCTCAACGCGATGTACCCGCACCTCCTGCGGATCGACGAGAACGCCGAGAAGGTCCCCGAGGCCGCCACGGGCTACTCGTACGAGGAGGACGGCAAGGCGGTCGTCTTCGCGCTCGACGAGCGGTTCCAGTGGACCGACGGGACACCGCTCACCGCCGAGGACGTCAAGTTCAGCGCCGAGGCGATCATGCAGTACAAGCTCGGCAACGTCGCCGCGAAGCTGACGTGGGTCGAGTCCGTCGAGGTCCGTGACGAGAACACCGTCGTGTTCCACCTCTCCCAGCCGTACGCGCCGTTCGCAGAGGGCGTCGGCTTCTGGATGCCGATCGTCCCGGCCCACGTCTTCTCCGAGGCCGGCGACCTGTCCACGTTCGCCAACGACGCCGACTGGGTGGGCGCAGGCGCCTACGTCCTGGACTCGATGACCCGCGGGCAGCGCTACACCCTCAAGGCGAACCCGAACTACCCGCACGCCCCCGAGGGCGGCGCGGCGGTCGGCACGGTCGAGTACGTGGTCTACCCCGACGTCAACACGATGATCCTCGCGCTGCGCAACGGCGACATCGACCTCATGGGCACGCCTGTCCCGGCGTCGGCCGCCGCGTCGCTCGAGGGAGCGGACGGCATCAGCCTCGAGACCGTGGGCTCGCTCGGCTTTGCCCACCTGACCTACAACGTCACGAAGGGTGCGCTCGCGGACCAGGCGGTGCGCCAGGCGCTGTCCATGGTGGTCGACACCAAGTCGATCATCGCGACGATCCTGCAGGGCGAGGGCCAGCCGATGGTCGGCCCCATCTCCCCGATCTTCGCGCAGTTCGACAACACCGACCTCGACGCCTACCCCTTCGACCCCGAGGGCGCGCGCGAGCTGCTCGAGAAGGCCGGGTACAGCGACGGCGACGGCGACGGCGTCCTCGACGGCCTGTCGTTCGAGATGGTGTGCGACCAGTCCAACGCGAACCTCACGCGGGTGGCGGAGGTCGTCCGTGAGGACGCGGCCGAGGCCGGGATTCAGATCAACCTCGCCTGTGTCGAGCGGAACACGTTCCTGGCCCGCACCCGGGGTGGCGAGTACGAGATCGACCTGTCCCAGTGGGGCGTCTTCGACAACCCGATGGACCAGCTGCGCAGCACCTACCTGTCCTCCAACCCGGGCGGCATCAACTACAACCTCGTCCAGGACGCGGAGCTCGACGCCCTGGTGAACGACGCGGCGCTGACGGTCGACGAGAAGGAGTTCGTCGGCAAGATCCAGGCGATCGACGCCTACGTGCACGACCAGGCGCTGCTCACCCCGCTGTACGTGGAGAACTTCCGCTTCGCGTACCGCTCCGACCGGTTCGAGGGCTTCGCGCCCTCGCCGAGTGACCTGCTCGGCATGGTGACCGGCTACTCGCTCGCGCAGGTCACGCCGGTCGACTGACCGGTCCACGACCCACATACCACCAGGAGGGGAGGGACGACCGTGCTGCGGTTCGTCACGACCAGGGTGCTCCGCGCGATCCTCACGATCTGGATCGCCGTCACGATCACCTTCTTCTTGCTCCGGCTGCTGCCGGCCGACCCCACCCTCCTGGTGGTGGAGGGGGACATGACCCCCGAGATGCAGGCCGCCCTGCGTGAGCAGTACGGCCTCGACAAGCCGCTGCTCGTGCAGTACGCCCTGTACCTGGGTGAGCTCCTCCGCGGGAACCTCGGCGTCTCGTTCCGGCAGCTCGTGCCGGTCAGCGAGGTGCTGCTCGACCGCCTGCCGTGGACGCTGCTCCTCGCGGGCAGCGCCTTCGTCCTCACGATCCTCATCGGGATCCCGCTCGGGGTGTACGCGGCGGTCGGTCGCGGCAAGGTGATCGACAAGCTCGTCCAGGTCTTCGGGATCACGGCCAACGCGCTGTTCGTGCCGAGCATCGCGATCATGCTGCTCGTCGTCTTCGGGTCGAACCTCGGCTGGTTCCCGATCGGCCAGGCGATCGACCCCGACACGCGCGGCCTCGCCGCGTACCTCAGCCTCCTGCACCACCTGGCCCTGCCGCTGTTCTCGCTGGTCCTGGTGCAGCTCGGCCCCTACGCGCTCACGCTGCGCACCAACATGCTCGAGGTCCTCGGCGAGGACTACATCAAGAGCGCCCGGTCCCGCGGGCTGACGCCGCGGCGCACGATCTGGCGGCACGCGCTGCGCAACGCGATGCTTCCTGCGCTGACCCTCATGGGGCTCCAGCTCGGGACGCTCATCGGTGGCGCGGTGCTCACCGAGACCGTGTTCGCCTACCCCGGCGTCGGCCGCCTGATCTACGAGTCCGTGCGCCAGCTCGACTACCCGATGCTCCAGGGCGCCTTCGTCCTCCTGGCCATCACCGTCGTCCTGGCGAACCTGGTCACCGACATGGTGTCCATGGTCCTGAACCCAAGGATCCGCACCTCATGAGCAGCACCTCGACCGCCCCGGCGCCCGACGTCCCGCTCGCGGCGCTCGCCGCCACGTCCCTGTCCCCGAAGCGACCCGGCGGCTTCTTCAGCAAGCCGTCCGGCTGGCTGTCGGTCGCGGTGCTCGTGGTCTTCGTGCTCACGGGCGTGTTCGGCCCAATGCTCATGGAGCGCCCCGGCGGTCTGGGGACCGACATCCTCCAGGCGCCGTCGGGCGCCCACTGGTTCGGGACCGACGACCTCGGCCAGGACGTCTTCACCCAGGTGGTCTGGGGCACGCGGATCAGCCTCACGGTGGGCGTCGTCGCGTCGCTCATCGCGATCGTCATCGGCACCGCGCTCGGCCTCGGTGCGGCCTACCTGAAGTGGCTCGACCCTTTCGTGACGACGATCACCGACGTGATGCTCTCGCTGCCGCTGCTGCCCCTGATGATCCTGGTCACTGCGCTCGCGGGACCGAGCGTGACCACCCTCGTCGTCGTTATCGGCGTCCTGTCGTGGCCCGAGGTGACACGCCTCATCCGCTCGAACGGGATGGTGGTGGCCGCGATGCCGTACATCGACGGGGCCAGGGTGCTCGGGGCGGGTGCCGTGCGGATCATCACGCGCGAGATCCTGCCCGCCGTCATGCCACTCATCGTCGTCAGCGTGCTCCTGACCGCCGCGCGCTCTGTCATCTCGGAGGCGGGATTGTCCTTCCTCGGGATGGGCGACCCGTCCTCGTGGTCGTGGGGCCGCATCCTGCTCAACGCCCAGCGGTCGGGGACCATCGCCACCGCCTGGTGGCAGACCCTGTTCCCGTCGCTGGCGATCCTGCTGCTGGTGCTCGCATCGACGATCGCCGGCGTCCGTTACAACGACTCGCGCGACCCGCGCACGAAGGGGATGTGAGCCGGATGCACCTCCCGGTCGACTTCTACGACGGCGTCGCGGCCCGCCTCCGCTCACGGCTCGACGACGAGGGCCTCGACGGCGTCCTCGTCACCCACCCCGCCGACGTGGCGTACCTTGTGGGGTTCTTCTACGCGGTGACCGAGCGGCCCGTGTACCTGTGGTTCGGCACCGACGGCGCGCGGCTGTGCCTCGTGCCCGAGCTCGACCGCGAGTACGCCGCTGCGCAGGGGATCCATGCCGAGGTCGGCACGTACTTCGAGTACCCGGGCGTCGTGACCCCCGAGCAGCACCTGGCCGCCGAGCTCGCACGGCGCGGGCTCTCCGCGGCGCGAGTCGGTGTCACCGGTTCGCTCGCGCACGGCTCCCTCGAGCGCCTGCGGGCCGTGCTCCCCGCCGTGCGGTGGGAGACGACGTCGGCGATCGCGTCCCTGCGACTGGTGAAGCAGCCGGCCGAGCTCGTGCTCCACCGCCAGGCCGCCGCGATCTGCGACGAGATGCTGGCGGCCGGCCGTGGGCTGGTCGAGGACGCGATCGCGTCCGGGCGACCGCTGCCGACCGAGGGTGATCTCGCCCGGCACGTCATCGGCTACGGCACGGACGCGATGTACAGCCGCTACGACCGGGTGCTCTACACGACCAAGCTCGCCGGGGGGCTGGTGTACGCAGGCCCGAACTCCGCGCACCCACACGGTCTCCCGAGCCGTCGCCGGCTCGAGCGCGGGGACACGGTGATCCTGTCGCTCGGTGCGGCCGTCCTCAGCCGGTTCGTGGAGAGCGAGCGCACGTTCGTGATCGGCGAGCCGAGCGACGAGCAGCAGCGGTACTTCGCCGTCACCCGCCGCGCGCAGGAGGTGGGCACCGACGCCATGACCGTCGGCCGCACGTGCGCGTCGGTCAACGCCGAGTGCCTCGACGTCATCCGGGACGCCGGCCTGGGGCAGCGCCTCCGCCACCGCCAGGGTCACGGCATCGGCGTCGCGCAGCACGAGGCGCCCTGGGTGGAGGACGGCGACCCCACCGTGCTGGCCGCCGGCATGGTGCTGTCGAGCGAACCCGGGGTCTACGTACCGGGCCACGGCGGCTACCGCATCTCCGACACGGTCCTGGTCACCGACGCCGTCCCGGAGCGCCTCACTCAGTACCCGCGGACCCTCGAGGAGAACGTGATCGCCGCATGAGCACCGTCAGCAAGCAGTTCACCGAGACCATCAACGGCGCCCGCCTGGTCATCGAGATGCTCGGACCCGAGGACGCGCCGGCGATCGTCGTGCACCACGGCGCGCCGGGGCTGGGTTCGCGGGCCGAGCCGGTCCGCTCGTTCGGGGCGTTCGCGGACGGGTACCGGATCGTGACGTTCGACGCGCGCGGCTCCGGTGCCTCGTCCGACGAAGGCCCGTTCAGCCACGAGCAGTGGGTGGCAGACATCGAGGCGATCCGGACCCGCCTCGACCTAGGGGACGTCGTCATGGCGGGCGGCTCCTACGGCGGCTTCCTCGCGATGGAGTACACGCTGGCCCACCCGGAGCACGTGCGCGCCCTGGTGCTCCGCGACACGGCGGCCGATACCGAGCACGACCACCTGGCGGTCGAGCGCGCCAGGTCGACCGATCGCGTCGTCATCGAGCCGTGGGCGATCGAGCGCATCGGGACGGGGCGCTTCGCGGACAACGCCGAGTTCGAGCGGTACTGGCGCGCGATCCTCCCGCTCTACGACCACAGCTACGACCCGGCCGCGGTCGAGCGCAAGGCCGCGAGCACCACCTACCACTACGCGACCCACAACTACGCCTTCGGCGTGAACATGCCGGCGTACAACCTCGCGCCGCGCCTTGGGGAGATCGCGTGCCCCGTGCTCGTGACCGTCGGACGGCACGACTGGCGCACCCCCGTCCCGGCGTCGCAGCGGATCGCGGACGGCGTCGCGCACGGTGAGCTTGTCGTGTTCGAGCACTCCGGGCACTCGCCGCAGCTTGAGGAGCCCGAGCGCTTCCAGGCCGTGGTCCGTGACTTCCTGCGCCGTGCGGGGGTGGCGCCGGTATGACGGAGACGCTGCTTGACGGCCCGACGACCGACGTGCGCGCGCCCGTCCTGAGCGTGCGTGACCTGAGCGTCGAGTTCGACACGCGCGACGGCGCCCTGCCCGCGTTGCAGGGTGTGAGCCTCGACGTGCACGCCGGCCGCACCCTGGCCCTCCTCGGCGAGTCCGGGTCCGGGAAGTCGGTCACCGCCCAGACCGTCATGGGGCTGCTGGACCCGCCGGGCCGTGTGACGGGCGGCAGCGTGCTGTTCCGGGGGGCGGACCTGCTCACCGCGTCGGCCGAGGAGCGGCGGCGGGTGAGCGGGGAGGAGATCGCGATCGTCTTCCAGGACGCGCTCTCGTCGCTCAACCCCGTCTTCACGGTCGGCGAGCAGATCGCCGAGCTGCTGCGGGTCCGCCGGGGGATGGGCCGGCGGGCGGCGGCCGCACGCGCGGTGGAGCTGCTCGAGCGCGTGCGCATCCCCGCGCCGGCGGACCGCGCCCGCGACTACCCGCACCAGTTCTCCGGCGGGATGCGCCAGCGCGTGATGATCGCCCTGGCTCTCGCCCTCGAGCCGACCGTCCTCATCGCGGACGAGCCGACGACGGCTCTCGACGTGACCGTCCAGGCGCAGATCATGGACCTGATCCTCGACCTGCAGCGCGAGCTCGACATGGGGCTGGTGCTGATCACTCACGACCTCGGCGTCGTCGCGGAGGTCGCCGACACCGTGGCGGTCATGTACGCCGGGCGGATCGTCGAGCAGGGCACGGTGCACGAGCTGTTCGCCGCCCCCGCGCACCCGTACACGCGCGGCCTGCTCCGGTCCATCCCGCGCGTGGACCGCGAGGACGACACCCTGTGGGCGATCCCGGGCACGCCACCGAGCCTGCTGGGGAGGGCGCCCGGGTGCGCGTTCGCGCCGCGGTGCGACGCCGTCGTGGAGCGCTGCACGGTCGAGCGGCCCGCCCTCGTCGACCCCGAGCCCCTGTCCCCGGGCACGCGCCGCCTCAGCGCGTGCCACCGCCGCGAGGAGGTGCTCCATGGCCATGCCTGACGTCGTGCTGAGCGTCGAGAACCTGACCAAGCACTTCACGGCGCGGGGGTCGCTGCTCCGCCGGAGCCCGCACGTGGTGCGTGCCCTGGACGGCGTGAGCTTCGACCTGCGGGCGTCGGAGACCCTGGGCATCGTGGGGGAGTCCGGCTGCGGCAAGTCGACGCTCGCGCGGACCATCGTGGGGCTCGAACGCCCCACGGCAGGGCGGGTGACCCTGCGCGGCGAGGACGTGCACGCCGCCCGGGGCCGCGACCTCCGCGTGCTCAGGCGCCGCGTCCAGATCGTGCTCCAGGACCCGTACACGTCCCTCAACCCCAGGCGCACGGTCCGGGACCTGCTCCTGCAGCCGTTCGAGATCCACCGGGACCTGCTGCCGCGCGCCCGTCGGGAGGCTCGGATCGACGAGCTGGTCGAGCTCGTGGGCCTCAACCCCGACCACCTGGACCGCTACCCCTTCCAGTTCTCGGGCGGCCAGCGGCAGCGCATCGGCATCGCCCGGGCGCTCGCGCTCGAGCCGGAGGTGATCGTGTGCGACGAGCCGGTCTCGGCCCTCGACGTGTCGATCCAGGCCCAGGTCGTCAACCTGTTCCAGCGGCTCCAGCGCGAGCTCGGCCTGTCGTACGTCTTCATCGCGCACGACCTCTCCGTCGTCCGGCACATCTCCGACCGGATCGGCGTCATGTACCTCGGGAAGATGGCCGAGCTCGGTGACCGCACCGACGTCTACGACACGCCGCGGCACCCGTACACCTCGGCGCTGCTGTCGGCCGTCCCCGTGCCGGACCCCGCGCTGCGCGGGACCCGGTCACGCCGACTGCTGGAGGGCGACCCGCCGAGCCCGGTGGACCCGCCGTCGGGATGCCGGTTCCGGACCCGCTGCTGGAAGGCGCAGGACGTGTGCGCCACCACGGAGCCACCCCTGACCGCCCCTGACCCGAGGGAGCAGGCGTTCGCCTGCCACTTCCCCATGACCCAGCCCGCGACCACGGCCTCCTGACCACAAGGACTCCCCACCATGACGACTCCCGCACCCTCCGCCCTCGACAACGCCCGGGCCGCGGCCGGGCCGGCGCCCGCCCACCAGGGCTACCGTGCGTACGGCTACCTCGAGCCCGGCGTCGACTACCAGCACTTCGACCTCGCGGCCGAGGTGGGCCGGGTCCCCGCGTACGACGGCGGGCTGTCTCCCGAGGAGGCCCACCGCGTCGTTCGGATCATGCGCGACGAGATCGTCATCTCCCTGCACGAGCACGCGATCGTGCTGCCCGAGGACGAGGCGAGCATCCGCCGCTACAACCGGACCGGTCGGCAGCGCACCGGCTACGAGGGGCTCGCGCACTCCGGCCTGACGGCCGTCGTCGACAACTTCATGGCCGGGGCGTCGTGCGTGACCAGCCAGCACGGCTGGAAGTGGGACGACATGATCTACGCGCTGGGGTTCCGGCTCGCCGACCTGGCCAAGCAGGACTACGTGGTCCACGCCACGTCGGTCCAGGACATCCTCGACGCCAAGGCGAACGGTCGGCTGGCGCTCGTCGCCGGGTTCGAGTGCTCGACGATGATCGAGAACGAGCTGGACCGGCTGGACATGCTGTACGGGTTCGGTGTCCGGCAGCTGGGCATCGCGTACTCCCAGTCGAACATGCTGGGCTCGGGGCTGGCGGAGAAGGGCGACGCCGGGCTCACGGCGTTCGGCCGCAGGGCCGTGGCCCGAATGAACAAGCTGGGCATGCTCATCGACATCTCGCACTCGGGCGACCGGACCAGCCTTGACGTGATCGAGCAGTCGGAGGTGCCCGTGATGATCACCCACGCCGGCGCGCGTGCGGTCTGGCCGATCCCGCGGCTCAAGCCCGACGAGGTCATCATCGCCTGCGCCGAGCGCGGTGGGCTGATCGGGCTCGAGGCGGCTCCTCACACCACCCTGTCGCCCGACCACCCCGTGCACACGCTCGAATCGGTGATGGACCATTTCCAGTACTGCGTGGACCTCGTCGGCATCGACCACGTGACGTTCGGGCCCGACACGATGTTCGGCGACCACGTGGCGGTGCACCGTACCTACGCCGGCAACTACGCCCAGAAGGAGGAGGGCCGGCTTGACCACCCGCAGGTCGAGTACGTCGACGGGCTGGAGAACCCTGGCGAGAGCTTCTGGAACATCACCGGATGGCTCGTGCGCCATGGTTACAGCGACGACGAGATCACGAAGGTGCTCGGAGGCAATACCCTGCGAGTTCTCAATCAGGTCTGGTGATCTCACAGCTCAGCGCGGATCGGTCGAAGAGGAGAAATGGCCAACCGAGACACGGCAGTCCAGAGCGCCCTGCTGCGGCTCCGTCATCTCATCGCCATGAGATTCGAGGTGGGCGACCAGTTGCCCACGGAGAAGACCCTGGCCGAGTCCATGGACGTCTCACGCGGCACGGTGCGGGAGGCCCTCGGCATCCTGGCGACGGAAGGGATCGTCAACCGGCGCTGGGGCGCAGGCACGTTCGTCAACCCGCCACGCCCGGTTGCGTCGCTCAACATGTCAGCGATCCAATCGTTCAGGGACCGCGTGCAGTCCAGCGGACGCATCGTCACCTTGCTCGACGGGACGTGCGAGCGCGTGGAGTGCCCGCCGGACGCGAGCCGGGCGCTCCAGCTTTCGAACGGCGCCACCGCGTGGCTCGTGCGTCGACTCTTCGCGGTCGACGGGACACCAGCCGCGCTGATGCATGAGCACATCCCCCTGGAGCTTTTCGGGCGACCGATAGACCCGGCGCCGATGCGGAGCCTGGAAACCGACCTCTTCGAGATGCTCAACCGACATCAACGCGGGGCGACCGCGCACACGGTCACTGACATCGAAGCGGTCGCCCTCGACGCAGCTGACGCGGAGCCGTTGGGGCTCGACCCAGGCTGCCCCGTCATTCGTGCGGTGCAGGTGACCTACAGCCCCGACAACGAGCCGCTCGCCTATGGGCGATCCCTCCAGCGGACCGACCTGGTGAGGATGCGCATTACCCGCTGACGTGCCCCGAGCACGTTGTCTACGACGCCGTCGCGCTGGGTGGGGTCTGTTCCGGCTACCGGGGTGGCTCGTGGGGGCGTGTGCTGGCGGTGCCGTTCCGGTGCCGAGGCCCGGTCCGGCTGCGCCGGCGCGGCGCGGGCCGCGGCGGTGTCACCCCGCGGGGTGACGGTGATGTCCCCGCTGCGGAGGACGACCGGGTATCGGGTCATGGCGAGGCTGGGACCATGTCGATCACGCGCGCCGTCCCGTCGTCCCCGTCCACCGCTGTGCGGCCTGCGCCGCCGTCCACCGTGATGCCCACCAGGCCGGCGGGAGCCGGCGGCACCGCACCGCACGACGGCGACGTCGCGGCCCCACCGCGTCCCCGGCGGCTCCTGCGCGGTGCGGTCGTGGCGTTCCTCGCCCTCCTGCGTGGTGCGCTGGCCGATGCGGCACCTCGCCACGGTTACCAGCGGGCGATGTATGCGACCGCCGTCGTGCTGCTGGGGTCCGGGATCGTGCACGTCGGGGTCTGGGCCGTGGACGGTGGCGCCTGGGAGGGTGCGGTGTCGTGGCGCAAGCCGATCCTCTTCGGTGTCTCGTTCGGCATGTTCCTGCTGTCGGCGGGCTGGGTGCAGGGCGTGCTGGCGCGCAGCCCGAGGTGGGGATGGACGACCACCGCGCTGACCGCGGGGGGCGGCGCGGCCGAGGTCGCCCTCATCACGGCGCAGCGGTGGCGCGGTGTGGCCTCGCACTTCAACGTGCTGACGCCGGTGGACGGGGTGATCTTCGGGCTCATGGGCGTGACGATCGTCGTCTTCGGGGTCGGCGTCGCCGCGCTCGCGCTGTGGGCCGCGCTGCGGCTGCGGCGACCGGCCCCCACGGTGATCGGGGTGCTCGTGGGTCTGGGCCTCGTGCTGGTCGGGTCGGCGATCGGCGGCGACCTGCTCGGCCGGGGGCTCGCCTACGTCGAGGCCAACGAGGCCGTCCCGTCCGCGGTGGTGATCGGTCTGGCGGGGTCCGGCAAACTTGCGCACGCGGTCGCCCTGCACGGGATCCAGGTGCTGGGCGTGCTGGCGCTGCTGCTCGGCAGGTCCGGGCTGGGACCGGCGACGCGGACCAGGACCATGGTGGTCTGCGCGGCCGGGTACACCGTTCTCGCCGGGCTCGTCATCGGGCAGGCCTACGCGGGTCGCTCGATGCTCGAGCTCGCCGGCCCGATGGTCTTCGGGCTGGCGCTCGCCACGTTCGCGGTTCTGGCCCCGTTTGCCGTCGTGGTCGGCGATGCTGTGCGGGGCGAGCGCGTGGGTGCGGGCGCCACTGGCGGGTGAGGAGGGTGATGGGCGGCGTCCGGAGGCTGCTGCGCCCAGGTGAGGCCGACGGCGTCGGCGTCTGGGGTGTCGTCCTCGCGGTGATGGCGATCGCGCTGCTGTTCGCCGAGGCGGTCGCCGAGCGCGCCGGGTCCCCGTGGCCGTTCGTGCTGGCCGCGGCGATCGGCGGGGCGCTGGCGTTCGGTCGCCGGTTCCCGCTCGTGCCTACCTGGTGAGCTCGGCGGCGCTGGAGGCCATGGCCGCGCTGTTCTACGACGCCGGCCTGTACCCGTACCCGAACGCGGTGAGCCTGTACCTGGTGGGGGCGCACGCGGCGACCCGGGTCCGGGCGGTGATCGGGCTGGTCGTCGGGCTGACCGGGATCGTCGTGTACTGGACGCTCGTTCCGTCGTCGGGCGTCCCGTGGCTGCCGGGGTTCCTGGTCGCCGTGTGGGCGCTGGCATGGGTCGCCGGCCAGGCGGAGCGGCAGCGGCGCCGTTCCGCCGAGGACCTCCTTCGGCGTGCGCAGGAGGCCGAGCAGCGGCGGGAGTCCGAGCGGGCCGCGGCGGTCGCCGCAGAGCGGGCCCGGATCGCGCACGAGGTTCACGACGTGGTCGGGCATGCGCTCAACGTCATGGTGCTGCAGGCGGGTGCGGCCCGCCGGATGCTCGGGCGGGACTCGGAGGCGAGCGCGGCCGCGCTGGCGACCGTGGAGGGCGTCGGCCGGGACGCGCTGGCGGATCTGGACCAGGCGCTCGCCGTGCTCGACGCGCCGCCCGACCGCCGGCCCGCCCGGGGCCTGGCGGCGGTCGACGACCTGGCGGCCCAGCTCACCGCGGCCGGGGTGCCGGTGCACGTGCGGGTCGTGGGCACCCCGCGTGCCCTGACGAGGCCGGTCGACCTGGCGGCGTTCAGGGTCGTCCAGGAGGCGCTGACCAACGTCGCCAAGCACGCTGCCGGCTCGCCGGCCGAGGTGGAGATCCGGTACGACGACGACGCCCTGCGGCTGCGGGTGAGCGACCGGGCGCCGGGACGGGCGGCGACGGCGTCCCCGTCGGGGCGAGGGCTCGTCGGCATCCGCGCCCGCGCCGAGGCGTTGGGCGGCACCGCCGAGGTCGGCCCGGACCCCCGCGGCGGGTGGTCCGTGCGTTGCACGCTGCCGGTGCGGGCATGAACGGTGGGCCGATGATCCGCGTCGCGCTGGTCGACGACGACCACCTCGTGCGCAGGGGTGTGCGGATGATCCTGGAGAGCGCCGGCGACGTCGTCGTGGTGGGGGAGGCCGCCGACGGGCGGCAGGGTGTCGAGCTCGTGGCCCGGCAGGTGCCCGACCTCGCGCTGGTGGACGTCCGGATGCCGGTGATGGACGGCATCGAGGCCACGGCGCTCCTGGGCGTACGGGCACCTTCGACCCGCGTGGTCATCCTGACGACCTTCGAGCACGACGAGTACGTGTTCGCCGCGATCCGGGCGGGTGCGTCCGGGTTCCTGCTCAGCGCACGCCGCCGGAGGACCTGATCGCCGCCGTCCGGGTGGTCGCCGCGGGGGAGGCGTTGTTGTCGCCGTCGGTGACCCGCCGACTGATCGAGGCGTTCGCGCGCACCCCGGCGCCGGCGCCCCTGCCTCCGCTCGCGGACCCGCTGACCGAGCGCGAGACCGAGGTGCTCCTCGCCATGGCGTCCGGGGCGTCGAACGCGGAGCTCGCGGCTCGGCTGTACATCTCGCAGGAGACCGTCCGCACGCACGTCAAGCGGGTGCTCCACAAGCTGGGGGTGCGCGACCGCGCGCAGGCGATCGTGTACGCGTACGAGTCCGGGATCGTCCGGCCGGGTGACGGGCGCGGGTAGGGCTCCGACGCGCAGGCGGCACCGGGCCGACGAGGTCGCGCCGTGCACCGGGCGGTGCGGCACCGCGACTGCTCTCCACAACCCACTGATGCTCGATCGCTGTGCCTGCTGTGCTCCGCCAGGATGAGGGCATGTGGGCCAGCGACGGTTTCGCCCTCGCGGCGGTGGTGGCCTTCGTGGTCGGCGGTGTCGTCCTCGGTGTTGTGGACGTCCGCACCCGAAAGCTCCCGGATCGCCTCCTGCTCGCGACAGCCCTGGGAGTCCTCGCGTCGTTGGTAGCGTCCGCCTGGCACGCAGGCGACCCTTCCGCGCTGGTACGTGCCGGCGTCGGTGCGCTGGTCATGTTCGTGGTGTTCCTGGGCATCGCGCTCGCCGTGCCCGGCGAGCTCGGGTTCGGTGACGTGAAGCTGGCCGGCGTCGTCGGGCTGATGACCGGGTGGTTCGGCTGGCTGACGCTGCTGGCGGCCGCGGTCTTGACCTTCGTCCTGGCCGGGGCTGTGGCCATCGGTCTGCTCATGATCAGGCGGGCGGGTCGACGAAGCACACTTCCGCTCGGCCCGTTCATGATCCTCGGCGCCCTGGCAGCCCTGGGAGTGGCGGCCCTGTAGGGGGGGCGTCAGTCCCGCGGGAGAGCCGGGCCGGCATGCGATACGCTCGAACACGCGTTCGAGCAAGGTGTCGGATTGTGGCGGGTGACGATGGCCGGCGCGTGGCCAACCGGGAAGTCCCGCGGACCGCGCCCGTGCGCCCGATGGGGGAGATCCCGGTGATCGCCCACGTGGTCTGGGAGGACGGGGCGGAGGAGTGGCGCGCCCCCCGCGCGATTCGTTGGACACCGACGCACGTGATGGTGTCCTGGCGCGACGACCCGGCCGCTTCCGCCACGGAGCGGTTCGAATGGTTGCGGGCGAACGATGTCATGCGCTCGGTGAGCTGGTTCGTGCC
Organism: Cellulomonas fimi; assembly: GCF_012952065.1. Taxonomy (GTDB): domain Bacteria; phylum Actinomycetota; class Actinomycetes; order Actinomycetales; family Cellulomonadaceae; genus Pengzhenrongella; species Pengzhenrongella fimi_A. The sequence goes on along the minus strand of NZ_JABCJJ010000003.1, from coordinate 88,660 downwards.
ACCGGTCAAGGCCTGACGGCCGCCGTCGCCGAGGTCGCGTTGGCGGCGTGAGGCGTTGACAACCGCGTCCACCGGCCCCGGGGCATCGGCGCAGGACCCGTCGTACTTGCAGGACCCGTCGTGCTCGATGGAGCGGCCGACGCCCGCGACCGTGACCGTGACCGCGCTGACGTTGACAGGGCTCTGTCAATGTCCGGGCTCGTGGTTGTCCGCATCGCTGCGACATTGACACCGTGATGACGGCACTGGCTGACTCATGCCTACACCGAGCCGTCTACCAGCGCGAACGTGAACCGTCAGGGTTCTGTCAATGGGTGCGGGCTGTCGTGGGTGGTGTCCACCACGACACCGGAGGCAGCTCATGGACACCGTCGACGAGGTCCGTTCGGCCCGCACCCGCAAGAGGCTGCGTGACGATCGCAACTTGCTCGAGGAACTCGGCCGCATCGACGCCTGCGGCTGGGACGATCCGGTCGCTACCGCGCTCCTGACCTTCGTCCGCGAGGACTTGGTGCGACCGATGGTGGTGGCCGAGGGGCTGCGCGGTCTCGCCGCCAGCCAGGCCGAGGCCACCGGATGGGAGACCGCCTGGGAGACATTGCGCGCCCCTTCGCTGCGGCAGGCCGCTTCCCCATGGGGAGTGGTGTGGGTCGCGGTGCAGCGCGCCGTGCGCGGCGAGGCGCTGGCCGCCCGCTACTGCACCACGTCGATCAAGGCATGGCGCGCCCGGAGCGATGCCCGCACAGGCGCCGTACCCATGGTGGTGAGCCTGGATCGGCTCCTCGATGTCGGCCTGGAGCCAGCGCCGCAGCAGCCAGTTGGCGCTGGGATTGCGCTCGGGCCTGGCCTGGAGGTGATCGTCGGCGCGATGGTGCATGCGGGCTGGCAGCTCGAGACGGCCGCTCGGCTCGTTCGCGTGCTCGCTGAGATCCCGGTCCACGACGTCGATGGGACGCGCGCAAAAGCTGGGTGGCGACCGCTCGCCGCCGAGCTCGGGCTTCCGCCGTGGCAGGTGCGCCGCACGATGGTGCTGCTGCTGGGGGAGCCCGGCTGGGACGGGCTGCTGCCCCGGGTGCGGCGGGAAGGCGCCGGCGTGCTCGACGACGTGGGCGTCCAGGCGGCCGTGCGGTCGACCGCGGTGGAGTGGATGCGCCCGCCACGTCGCGTCGCGGCACTTGCCCTGCGGCGGGATGCCAGGAAGCGGGAGAGGGCTTCTTGACATCTCCGCGCAGAACACCGGCTCATCGGGTGCCCTCCCGGACCCGGTCTTCTTGCTCTCCGAGGAACCCCTTACTCGTATGGAGGGCGATCCGATTGTCCACCCCTGCGCCGGCGGCCGACTTATCCACAGGAACGCCAGGGTCGGGTGGCCTGGGCCGGGCGGCAGGTCGGTTCATGGACGCATGCCAACCCAGCACAGCGCGCAGGCGCCGGCTCTCACCTCGAGTCCACTCGGGGGTGTTGCGAGCCGCCCGAAAGGTGTGCAATGGGGCGATCTGCCGATCGCGGGCAGGTCACAGGAGCGCCGTGCGATCCGCTGGGGGACGGGTGATCGCCGATGAGACCGACGAGCTTCTCCGTGAAGGCAGCTGCTTGCTTGGCAGTCGTCGTCGCGCTGTCCGGCTGCACCGCCGGCGCCGCCGACCCGCAACCCTCGTCATCGGCCCCGCCGACGTCGTCCAGCCCAACACCGTCCCCGACGCCGACGACGGACCCGGCAATAGCCGCAGCTGAGGCAGCAGTACTCGAGGCCTACCGGGGGTACTGGGCCGCCAAGGTCACCTCGTACGCCGACCCCGCGCAGCAGCAGGACCCGAACCTGGCCCGCTTCGCAGACGACACTGCGTTGACTGATGCGCAATCGACAATCGCGACCTTCCGCCGCAACGGGATCTCGATGCTCGGCGAGCCCGTTCTGACGCCGGTGATCACCGAGATTCAGCTCGGCGAAGGCGCCTCGGCCACGATCACGGACTGCGTCGACGCAACCAACTGGCAGCCGGTCTACACCGCGAGCGGTGAGAGCGCGGCGGCCCCAGATCAAGCCACGCGTGTCGTGACCGAATCCACCGCCTTCACTGCTGAAGGGCGTTGGCTCATCCGCAGCTCCGTCCCACACCGGGATACGACATGCTGACGCGCGCCGCTCTCGGCGTGATGTCCCTTGCGGCCCTCATGCTCGGCACGTCGGCTGCCGGAGGATCCACCGGGCCGGTCGACTGCCCGCCTGACCTCCCACTCTGCATCGTGGTGGTGGAAGTCCCCGGCCAGCCGCCGGACACCGGTCAGGCAAACCCAGCGCCAACGACTCAGCGAACCTGTGCCCTCCAGGCCATCGGTGAACCGGTCCCGTGCTTCGACGACGACTGGGGTTGGTTCAACAACCACGACTCCTGCTACTACCGACTGCGGGAACCTCAACCAGCCCCGAGCGAAGCAGTGTGGGGCGGGAACTATCCGAACGGCGCCGTCTACATCGTCACCTGCACCGCACCACTGGGCGCTCCTGGAACGAGCGGCGGATGGGTGTGGCTTGCGGCGCCGCCGGAGGGTTTCGGTGCGACGGAGACGACGCCGGGTGAGCTCGCGGCGCGGGCGGTGGATCAGATGCAGCTGACGGGTCCGGCGATCGGGCACACGCCGGATCCGGGTCGTACCGGCCTGGTGGGCGTCCCGGTGTGGCTGTGGACCGGGGTGGGGCCGACGACGTGGGGTCCGAACACCGCGACGGCGTCGGTGCCGGGGCTGAGTGTGACGGCGACGGCTCAGGCGAGCGAGATCGCGTGGGACATGGGTGACGGCACCACGGTGCGGTGCGCGAACCCGGGCACCCCGTACTTCGAGGGCGGGGTCGAGTCGCCGACGTGCCAGCACGTGTACCAGCAGTCGTCGGCGGGCCAGCCGGACGACGCGTACCGGATCACCGCCACGACGACGTGGCAGGTCACATGGGCGGGCGGCGGCGCTTCGGGGTCGTTGACCGTCACGCGGGCGTCGTCGGCGACGGTCCGCATCGGGGAGATGCAGGTCCTGATCACCGGTTGACCGGGATTGAGCGCTGAGTAGGGGGCGCACGTCATGTCGGCATTCACGAGGGCGACTACAGGTTCGACGCCCGGCACGCTGAACGGCCAGGCCCGGTCGGCTGGAGTGGTCACGCGGGGCCGGCGCCGACCCGCGGTGATGGTGGGCGGCGTCGTGCTGGTCATCTTTGGTGCCTTGGTGGCGGCGTGGTTCGTGGCCGCCGCGGGGGACCGGGCCAGCGTGCTGCGCCTGGCGCGGGACGTTCCGTACGGGGCGATGCTCACGGCGCAGGACGTGACACCGGTCGAAGTGGCGGTGGACCCGGCCGTGGGCACGGTGCCCGCGCAGGAGGCGGACCGGGTGGTGGGGATGGTCGCCGGGACCGACCTGGTCGCCGGATCCCTGCTAGCACCCGGGCAGGTGACGCCGGTTGGACCTCCGGGGCCTGGTGAGGTGCTGGTGCCTCTTGCGCTGGATGCGGCGCGGATGCCCGCCGGCGGCCTCCGGCCCGGTGACCGGCTGTTGGTGGTGGACACGCCCCCCGCGGACGCCGATCCGCCCGAGAGCTCTCCGCGGACGTTCGACGTCGGAGTGGTCCGGGTGGGGACGGCGGACCTCAACGGGCTTGTGGTCGTGGATGTTGTGGTCGCGGAGGGTGAGGGTCCGGCGGTGGCCGCTCGCGCGGCAACTGGCCGCTTCGCGCTGCTGCTTCAACCGGCCGACTCGAGCACCGCGGGGGAGAGGTCGTGAGCGTGCTGGTGTTCTGCTCGGCGACGGGTGCGCCGGGGGTGACCGCGACCGCGTTGGTCGTGGCCTGGGCGCTGCCTCTTGCTCACCCCGGGCGACGTTCGCTCGTGGTCGACGCCGACGTCGCCGGGTCGGGCATCCTGCCCGGGTTCCTGCGGGCGGGCGTCGGGGCCGACGGCGGCATCCTGGCCCTTGCCTCGGATCGCACCGCGGTCAGTGGCGAGACGCTGCTCGAGCACGCCGTCGCGCTGGACGAGGCGGGTGCGCGTTGGGTGCTGACTGGCATCACCGACCCGGCGCAGGGACGCACGGTCCGGGACCTCGCGACGTCACTGGCCGAGGGTGCCCGCGCCCTGCACGAGGCCGGGGTGGATGTGGTGGTCGACGTCGGGCGGTTGGGTCACCGGTATGAGCCGACCGCGTTGCTCGAGCGGGCGGACGTGGTCGCGGTGGTGTTCCGCTCGACCCTGCCGTCCATCACCGGCGCTCGAGCGGCGCTCGGATCCCTGCACACCCTACGAGGCCCGGCCGCGGCCACCCTCGGGGTGGTGGTCGGGGCCGCGCGACCCTATGGGGCGGGGGAGATCGCCCGCGAGCTGCACCTGCCTGGTGTGCTCACCCTTCCCGAGGACCCCTGGGCCGCCGGCATCCTGACGGCGGGTGGGGGCACGGGGCGCCGGTTCGAAAACTCCGCGCTCGTGCGCGGGGCACGCGCGCTGGCAACCGAGCTGACCGCCGCCGGCCAGGGGCTGCGGCCCGTCCGGGAGGTCCGGTCATGACCGACGACGACCACTCCCGGCCGGGGTACCACCGCAACGGGCACTCCTCCAACGGGACCGCCTGGAACGGACGGGCCCACCTCGTGTCGATACGCGCGTTGGACGTGCTCCCCGCCGACCCCGCCGAGGTCCGTGGCTCCGGCCCCCCGGGGATAGGTCCCGAGGTGGCGCCGGAGCCCGCGGCGATCGATGTGGTGCTGGTGCGGGAGGTCCGCGGCGCGGTGGCCGGCCAGCTGGCGACCCGGTTGCAGACCAACCAGGTCCAGGACCCGGGTGAGCGCCGGGAGCTGGCGCGGGCCCTGATCACCGACGAGCTCGCCCAGCGGGCCCGGGCCCGGGTGCGGGCGGGCGAGGACCCGTGGCCGGTGGAGGTGGAGTTCGCCACGGCGCGGGCGGTGATGGCGGCGCTGTTCGGGCTGGGCCGGTTGCAGCCGCTGGTGGACGACCTGGACGTGGAGAACATCGAGGTCGACGGGCGCGACCGGGTGTGGGTGTCCTACGCCGACGGCCGCGAGGAGCCCGGCCCGGCGGTGGCCGAGTCGGACGCGGAGCTCATCGAGACCTTGCAGCTGCTGGCGGCCCGGTCCGGGTCGGCCGAACGGACGTTCTCCTCGGCGCACCCCGTGTTGCACCTGCGCCTGGACGACGGGTCTCGGCTGACCGCGATGGCCTGGGTGACCCCGCAGCCGCACGTGGTCATCCGCCGGCACCGGGTCCGAGACGTGGACCTGGACGACCTGGTGACGCTCGGCACCCTGGACACGGCGTTGGCGGCGTTCTTGCGGGCGGCGCTGCGGGCGGGCAAGAACATCGTGGTCACCGGCCTGCAGAACGCGGGCAAGACCACGTTGATCCGGGCGTTGGCGAACGAGTTCGCCCCGATGGAACGGTTCGCGACTATCGAGAAGGAGTACGAGCTGCACCTGCAGGACCTGCCGGACCGGCACCCGCGGGTGGTCGCCATGGAGGCCCGGGAAGGGTCCAGCGAGAAGGACCGCGCCGGGCGGCGGGCCGGTGAGGTCACCTTGACGGACCTGGTGACCGACGCGTTGCGGATGAACCTGCGCCGGATCATCGTCGGGGAGGTCCGCGGCGGTGAGGTGTTGCCGATGCTCGAGGCGATGTCCACCGGAGACGGGTCGTTGTGCACGATCCACGCCCGCACCGCCCAGCACGCCATCGACCGGATCGTCACGCTGTGCTTGTCCGCGGGGGTGTCGATGACCGACACGTTCGCCTACCGGCTGCTGGCCGGGTCGGTCGACTTCTTCGTCCACCTGACGCTGCTGGACGAGTCCGCGGCGGGTGGGCGCAAGCATCGGTTCGTGTCCCAGGTCGTGGAGATCACCGGGCTGGGGGAGGGCGCTCGACCGGCCACGACGGCGGTGTTCGGGCCCGGCCCGGACGGCCGGGCCGTCCCGCTGCACCGGCCCGGCTGCCTGCCGGACCTGGTCCGGGCCGGGTTTGACCCGACCTTCCTCGAGCAACGCGCCGGCACGTGGACCACGCCGCTGGACACGATCGGCGGCGCATCGTGACCACGCTCGGGGCCGGGCTCGGCGGCGCGCTCGTCGTCGTCGGGATCCTGATGGTCGTGGCCGGCGCCCGCCGCACCACCGCGCCGCCGCGCGCGCCTCGCCCCCGGGTCCGCAGGCCCCGGGCCGCGGGTGTGCGGTCGGGGTGGGCCCGGTGGCGGTGGCCGGTCGTCGGCGTCGCGGGCGCCGCCGGGTGGGCCGTGACGGGGTGGCCCGTCGTCGGGCCGATCGTCGCGGTGACGGTGGTCGGTCTGCCGGTGCTGCTGGGCACCTCGAGCGTGGCGGCCCGCCGGATCGACCGGGTGGAGGCCATCGAGGAATGGACCCGCCGCCTGGCCGACATCCTGCTGTCCGGGGTCGGTCTGGAGCAGGCGCTGACCGCCAGCCTGCGGACCACCCCGGCACCCATCGCCGCCGAGATCGGGGCGCTGGTGGCCCGGTTGTCCGCGCGGTGGCCCACCGAGCAGGCGCTGCGGGCGCTGGCCGACGACCTGGACGACGCGTCCGCCGACCTGGTCGCCGCCGCCCTCGTGCTCGCCTCCCGGCGGCGCGGGCCGGGGCTGGCACGGGTGCTGACCGCGGTCGCGGACTCCGTGGCCGAGGACGTCGCGGTGCGGCGCAAGGTCGAGGCCGAGCGCGCCAAACCGCGCGCGACCGCCCGGGCCGTCACGTTCATCACCCTGGCCGCCGTGGCGGTTGGCGGGTTCAACGGGACCTACCTCGCCCCGTACGGCGACCCGATCGGCCAGGCGATTCTTGCGCTCATCGCGGCCGCGTTCGTCGGGTGCCTGGTCTGGATGCGGGCGCTGACCCTGTCCGCCCCCGAGCCCCGGTTCCTGCCCGTATCCCATGAGTTCGCCCCGGCGGTGGAGGCGGTGAGGCGCTGATGGTCACCTGGCACGTGCTGCTCGCCGGCGCCCTCGTCGGGGTGGGCGTCACCATGATCGTGGCCGGGGCGGTGCCCACCCACCCGGACCTGCATGCCGCCCTGCTCCGGCTGGACCCCCGCACCGCCGACGACCCCCGCTGGCGGGCCCGATCTTCGGCAGACGGCAGGGGGTGGGGCCCGGGTGCCTGGGTGCGGGACCGGGTGCTGCCGCGCCTGGTGGAGGTGCTGCGGCTGCGCCGGTACGCCGCGGACCTGCACCTGCTCGACCGCCGACCCGAGGACCTTGCCGCCCGCAAGGCCGGGTACGCCCTGCTCGGGCTGGCGTTCCCCACCCTGGTGACGCTCGGGCTGGCCATCGCGGGGGTGCGGCTGCCCGCCGTCATCCCGACCACGGTGGCCCTGGTGCTCGCCGGGGTGCTGTTCGTCCTGCCCGACGTGGACCTGCGCCGCCAGGTTACCGCCGCCCGGGAGGCGATGCGCCGGGCCGCGTGCGTCTTCCTGGAGCTGGTCGCCCTGGAGCGGGCCGCCGATGCGGGCACCACCGAGGCGCTGGACCGGGCCGCGGCCATCGGCGGCTCCCGGGAGTTCGCCCGGATCCGGGACGCACTGCTCCGCGCGGAGCTGGCCGGGCAGCCGGCGTGGGCCGGGCTGAGCGACCTGGCCGAGACGACCGGCGTCCCAGAGCTGGGGGATCTGGCGGACATCATGCGCCTGTCTGGGCAGGACGGCGCCGCCGTGTACACCACCCTGCGCGCCCGCGCCGCGTCCCTGCGCACCCAGCTGCTGACCGCCACAACAGCGAAGGCGAACGCCGCCTCCGAACACATGATCGTGCCCGTCGCCCTGCTCGGCGTCGCGTTCATGGCCCTGGTCGGCTACCCCGCTTTCGCCCGCCTCCTGTTCGGCTGACCGCACCTGTCCACCGGCCCGCACCGCAAGGAGAACCGCAGTGAACACCTTCGCCGCACTCATCGTCATCGACGGCTACCTGGCCACCGCCCGACGGACCGTCCGCGACCGCGGCGGCACCGGCGACGCCGGGTCCAGCACCCTCGAGCTGGTCATCATCGTGCTCGGCCTCATCGCGGTGGCCACCGTCCTGGTCGTGGCGATCACCGCCGCCGTGCAACGCCGCGTCGACCAGATCACCTGACACCCCCGGGCAGGCACCGCGATGACCACGACCACAGCCCACACCCCGCAGCACCACAGCCGGGGACAGCGACCCGCGCCCGGGAACCGGGAGGCGGGGTCGGTCTCGCTCGAGGTGGCCATCGTGTTCCCGGTGCTGCTCGCCGTCGTGGTCGCCATCGTGCAGTTCGGCCTGTGGTTCAACGCCCGCTCCCTGGCCCTGGCCGCCGCCCAGGACGGCGTCACCGCGGCCCGCACCTACGCCGCCAACCCCGCCGCCGGGCCCGCCGCGGCGCGCGCGTTCCTCGACGCGCACGGCGCCGACACCCTCACCGACATCACGATCACCGGCACCACCCCCGGCCCAAGCCAGGTGGGCGTGGAGGTGACCGGGCGTTCCCTGTCGGTCCTGCCCGGGGTGCCCGGACTCCTCGTGCGGCAGTCCGCCACCGGTCCGGTCGAACGCTTCACCACGGCGGGTACCCCATGAGCCGCCTGGTGCGTTGCGTCCGCTGCCGGGTCGGGTCGCAGCGGGAGCGGGGAAGCGCGACCCTCGAGCTGGCCATCCTGGCGCCTGCTGTGATCGTGCTCCTGGGGTTGGTGGTCCTCGCCGGACGCGTCCAGGTCGCCGCCGGCGCCGTCGAGCACGCCGCGTCCGCCGCCGCCCGGGAGGCGTCTTTGGCCCGCGCACCGGCCGCCGCGCACGCCGCGGCGACCAGCGCCGCGTACCGGGAGCTGGACAGCCAGGACCTTCGGTGCGCGCCGTCGTCGGTGGTCGTCGACACCACCGGGTTCGCGGCCGACGTGGGACAGCCGGCGATCGTCACCGCGACCGTGACCTGCACGGTCGCGTTCGGTGACCTCGCCGTGCCCGCCATCCCCGGTTCTCGGACCCTGCGCGCCGAGGCGACCTCGGCCCTGGACCAGTGGCGGTCGACCCGATGAGAACCCGGCGAGAGCGCCTGAGCCGGGTCACCGCGACGGACCGGGAGGCCGGGGCCGTCACCGTGTTCCTCGCCATCAGCGTCGTCGGCCTCCTCGTCCTGATCGGGCTGGTCGCCGACGGCGGCGCGAAGCTGCGCGCCACCCAACGCGCCGACGCCGTGGCGGGGGAAGCCGCCCGCGCCGCCGGTCAGGTCATCGACCTGCCCCAGGCCGTCCGCGGCACCCGGGTGCGGGTGGACCGGCAGGCCGCCGCGAACGCGGCAACCGCCTACCTGACCGCCACCGGCGAGCAGGGGACGGTCAGCGTCGGCCCGGACGGGACCACCCTCGAGGTCACCGTGACCGACACCGCCCCCACCGTGTTCCTCGGGCTCATCGGCATCCACACGCTGACCGTCACGGGCCACGCGGAGGTCACCCTCGTGCACGGCGTCACCGGAGGCGGCACATGACCCCCACCCACCCCCGGACCGTGGCCCCGTCGGCACCGGCGCGCGCCCGGCTCGCCCGGGTGCTCGAGGCGGTAGGGGCCACCGTGGCGCTGCTTGCCTTCACGGTCGGCATCCCCCTGGTGCTGCGTGTTGTCGCGCCGATCGCCTGGCCCGAGACCTGGCCCACCTGGGACCAGGTCCGCACCGCCGTGATGCGCCCCGACGACGGCACCCTCCTGCTGCACACCATGGCCCTGGTGGCTTGGGCCGGGTGGGCCTGGTTCACCCTGGCTGTCCTGCTCGAGCTCGCCGGCGCCCTGCGGCGCACCCCCATGCCATCCATCCCGCTCCTGGGGTGGACCCGCGGGGCCGCCCGGTCCCTGCTGGCCACCGCCGGGGTCCTGCTGACCACCGCCAGCCCACTCATCGGCTCCACCGCCGCGCCGACCCAGGCAGCGATCGAGCTGGTCCTACCCGAGCAACCCCGCCTCGAACCCAACCCCGCAGCCGTGGCGTCGGCGCGCGTCACCGACGCCGTCGCCATCGCCGACCGCTACACCCCACCCCAACCTCCACCAACACCCGCGCCCGCGGCCCCGGTCGACCGGCACCCCGTGATCACCGTCCAGCACGGGGACACCCTGTGGGGGCTGGCCGAACGCCACCTCGGCGCCGGGCACCGGTTCACCGAGATCCTCGACCTCAACCTGCACCGACCCCAGCCGGACGGGCGGGCACTGACCGACGAGCACTGGCTCTACCCCGGCTGGCAGCTGCGCCTACCCCCCGACGCCGGCGCGCTGACCCCACCCGCTGTTCGGGAACCGAACGGCCAGGACGTCCCGGCGACCCACACAGTGGTGCCCGGGGACACGCTGTGGGAGATCGCCCAGGAGCACCTCGGCGACGGCGCCCGCTACCCCGAGATCTTCCACGCGAACGCCGGCCGGGCCCAGCCCGACGGCGACACCCTCACCGACCCCGACCTCATCCGCCCCGGCTGGCAGATCACCATCCCGGCCGCGACAACCCACCTGCCCGCGACGCCGGTTGACCCGTCCGCACCGGTCGTGCCCACACCCCCGGCACCGGCCGCGTCCGCTCCGGAGCAGACGGAGCCGCGCGGGTCGGCTGGCTCGGTCGGGCCCCGGACGGCGGAGCCGGCACCCGTGGACCAAAGACCGGACGCCCGGGCCGACGACGCCGCCCCGTCCGAAGACAGCCGCCAGGACGAGCCCGCGGTCGCAGACGGCGACGAGGCTCCCTCCGTCGGCACCCTGGTACTGGGACTGACCGCCCTGACCGCAGTGGGCATCGTCGGTGAGCTGGCCCGTCGACGCGCACGCCAGCGCCGCCTGCGCCGGCCGGGGGAGCGGATCGCCCTACCCGCACAGGCCTCACCCGCGGCGAACGCCGAACACACCCTCCGCCAAGCCCCGGTGCCGCTGACCCCCGCCGGGCTCCGCGCCGGCCTCCTCAGACTCGCCGCCACGTGCCGCACGCAAGAGCGCCCGCTGCCCCGGGTCGCCGTCGTGCTCATCTCCGACGACGCGATCGACCTGATCCTGACAGCCGACGACGCCGACGCAGTGGCACCGTTCGAGCCCACCGGGACGCGCCACTGGCACGCACCCCTGGACAGCTTCACCACGATCTACGACCACCCGGGCGACATCGTGACCGGCCCGCACCCGTACCCGGCGCTGGTCAGCATCGGAGTCACCGGACACCAGCTCGTTTTGGTCAACCTGGAAGCCGCCGGCACCTTCGCTATCAACGGCCCCGACCCGGTCGCCGCCGACGTGATGCGCGCGCTGGCGTGCGAGCTGGCCACCACGAACCCGTCGGTCGGGCTCGAGATCGTGCTCGGACCCGAGTACGCAAACCTCGCCGAGGCATGCCCCTCCGTGTCGATCCAGCACGTTCCCTCGACCGGTGACCTGCAGGTCCGGCTGCACACCGCCCAGCACGACGACGCCCACGTCTTGCAGCACGCGGACGTCGCCGACGCGCTGCACGCACGCACCGCCACCACGGCCGCCGACACCTGGACCCCCACGGTGTTCCTCGCACCCGACATCGACGAGGACGTCGCCCCCTGGGCCGGCCACGCACTGGTCACCACGGCACGTCCCTCGACCTGGCGCTTGGACGTCGCGACCGACGGAACAGGCCGTCTGGAACCGCTCGGCCTCAACGTCGAGGCCCAAGGACTCAACCCCGACGACTATGCGGCCCTTATCGACGCCCTCCGGCGCGCCACCATCGAACCCGAACGCGAGCCACCCGACGCACCACCGGACACCGGCACCGATGTCGAGGCGATCCGGGCGACGCTCCCCAGCCGTCCCACCAGGGCCGTTGACCCGCACGTGGCCTCGCTGACGACCACCGAACCCAGGGACGACGAGCCCCCGGACACGCCAGCACCCCGGGTCCTGGTCCTCGGTCCCGTCAAGATCGAGGGCATCCCAGACCGGGGAACGCAGAACCGCATACGCCGACACACCGAGCTCATCACCTACCTCGCCCTCACACCCGGCGCGACCAGCGCCGACGTCGAGAACGTCCTCGGCAACGGCCGCCGCATCGAGGCCGCACGCCGCAACCAAGACGTCTCCCGCGCCCGCAGCTGGCTCGGCACCGCGCCCGACGGCAGCCCCTACCTGATGAAACTCACCGACCACGACACCTACCGCCTCGACCCCCGCGTGCGCACCGACTGGGACGACTTCCTCACCCTCACCGGGCGCGGGCTCAACCCCGACAACATCGACCCCGTCGCGCTACGCGAGGCGCTGCGGCTCGTCCGCGGACGACCCTTCGCCGGTGTGCCCTACAACGCCTACACCTGGGCCGAGATGCTCATCAACGACATGACCGCCCAGATCGTCGACGTCGCCCACGTCCTGGCACGCATCGAGCTGGACCGCGGCGACCACCGCGCCGCCCGGACCGCGATCAGCACCGGCCTGGCCATCGACCCCTGCAACGAACAGATCTTCCGCGACGCCATCGAAGCCGCCCACCGCGCCGGCGACACAGCTGAGGTACACCGCCTCGCCGACGCCCTCCGAGCCCGCATCGACGAGATCGACCCAGGGTGCGACCTCGAAGACGAAACGCTCGACCTGCTCCGAGCCGTGCTGCTCTGAGCGCAGGCTGCTCGCCGGCAGCTCGAGCGAACGACCGCTCTTGCCGAGATGAAGCGCCCCAGGTTCTCGGCCGTTCCTATACGGGGTGCGGCTCTCGGTTGAGGGCAGCGTAGTGGGCTTGCTCGTACTCGACGGGCGGGATGTTGCCCAGCGAGCCGTGGAGCCTGCGGACGTTGTACCAGTCGACCCAGCCGGCGGTGGCGTACTCGACGTCCGCGATGGTCTTGTAGGGGCCGTCGTGGAACACCGTGGCGCGGATGCACTCGGCCTTGTAGAGACCGTTGATCGTCTCCATCAGGGCGTTGTAGGCATCACCGACCGAGCCGATCGAGTTGGCGTACGCCCCACGCCGATCCTCGAGCCGCTCGACCACTCGCGCCACCGCCCCGGTCGCGTCGCACGACCCCGTCGGAGGTCGACCGCTCTCGAAGCTCCTCGGGGGGCTTCTTCGGTGCCGCCATGACCCTCATCCTCGCCAGGATTAAGTGTCTCGATCAGACCCGGCACAAGACACGTCGCCAGGCGGATGACGCCGTACGAGCACGCCGAGCCCGGTGACCTCGTCAGGGCTTCGGATGTGCAGGGCTGACAGGACGACCCGCTCCGCCGGGACAGGGCGTCGTCGATGCGCCGCGGGCGAAGCGGCCGCGCATAACGATTCGGCAACAACAAACCGCTTTGTAGACAACGCCCCATTGTCGGGCCTATGGTTCATGCTGGCGAACAAAGCGGTTTGCAACGTGTGGAAGGTGTCTGATGGGCGCGTCGATCAGGGATGTCGCGGACGCTGCTGGCGTCAGCCCCACCACGGTCTCCCACGTGCTCAGCGGGAACCGCCCGGTCAGCCCCGCGCTCACGGCGCGGGTCAAGGCCGCGATGCTGCAACTCGGGTACGCGCCGATGCGTTCGGCTCGCAACCTCGCGCTGGGCCGGACCCAGCTCATCGGCCTGCTGGTGCCCGACATCAGTAACGCCTTCTTCGCCGAACTCACCAAGGGCGTCGAGCGGGTGGCGAGCGGTCAGGAGTACAACGTCGTCATCGGGAACACGGGTTTCGACCGGGATCGCGGGCTGATGCATCTAGAGATGATCAGGTCCCGAGCCGTCGATGGCGTCATCTACTCGGCGGGCTCTCCCTTCACGGACAGCGAGATCGCGCGGGCGATCGGCGGACTGCCCCTGGTCCTCGTCGATGAGGAGGTTCCGGGCTCCACCGCGCCGATCCTGGTCTCGGACAACCGGGATGGCGGCCGCCTGGCCGCCGAGCACCTTCTCGCGCTGGGCCACCACAACGCACTGCTCCTGACCGCCACGGCCAACTTGCTGAGCAGCCAGCACCGGATCGAGGGCTTCCTGGGGGCCTGGCAGCGTGTCTCTGGAAGCTCCGCGACGACAGCCGACGGGGGGTTCACCGCCGACGGCGGCCAGGCGGCGACCCGTGCCCACATCGATCAGTTCTTGGACGGCACTCGCACGGCAATCTTCGCCGCCAATGACGAGATGGCCCTCGGTGCGCTGCGTGAGCTGCGAGCCCACGGCCTCGCAGTACCGGGTCAGGTGAGCGTCATGGGGTTCGACGACATCCCGTCCGCCCGCAACACCGTCCCTGGACTGACCACGGTGCACCAGGACGTCGCCGCTCTGGGTGAGCGGGCGGCGAGCGTCCTGATGACGATCCTCAGCACCGGTGAGCGGCCGGCCGAGAGCCGGGTCACGCTCCCCGTCCAACTGGTCGTGCGGGAATCGACCGGTGTCGCGAACCAGCGAGCCGACGACGCCGCACCGGATCAGGACGCACCACCGGATAGGGCTGGGTCCACGTCGAGTCGAGCACGCGCGCGCATCACGGAGGGGGTCGTCCATGCCTGAACGCCAGAGCGGGATGGGCGATGAGCTCATCCGGCTGGAGAAGGTCACCAAGCGGTTCGCCGGGGTACTGGCGGTGGACGAGGTCGATCTCCAGGTCCATGCCGGCGAGGTGCACGTGCTGCTGGGGGAGAACGGTGCCGGCAAGAGCACCCTGATCAAGATGTTGGCCGGTGTCCATCACCCGGACAGCGGTGACATCCGGGTGCGCGGGCAGGAGACCCGGATCGACGACGCCCACCACGCGCACCGGCTCGGCATAGCCACGATCTACCAGGAGTTCAACCTGGTACCTGAGCTGAGCGTCGCGGAGAACATCCTGCTGGGGCGCCAACCGCATCGGGCGGGCGTGGTGTCCGCGCGTGCCAACCGTCGTCAGGTCCGACCGCTCCTGCAGCGAGTGGGGCTCGACGTCGACCCTGCGCGGCCGGTCAGCTCGCTCGGCGTCGCGCGCCAGCAGCTGGTCGAGATCGCGAAGGCGCTGAGCCTCGATGCACGGATCCTGGTGCTCGATGAGCCGACGGCTGCGCTGACGGACCAGGAGGTCGACCGACTGTTCGAGGTCATGGAGTCCCTGCGGGCCGACGGGGTCGGTCAGATCTTCATCTCACACCACCTGGGCGAGGTACCGAGGATCGGGGACCGCGTGAGCATCCTGCGGGACGGGCGCAAGGTCGCCGAGGTTCCCGCGGACACCGACGAGGACGAGCTCGTGCGCCTGATGGTGGGTCGCGACATCGATGCGCAGTACCCGCGCCGGCGTCATGTCGCCGGGCAGGGGCACGCACCCTTGCTGCAGGTTCGTGGCTTGACCCGCCGTGGTGCGTTCGAGGACATCACCTTCGACGTCCGCCGGGGCGAGATCCTCGGCATCGCGGGGCTCGTCGGCGCAGGCCGGACCGAGGTCATCCGCGCCATCGCCGGCGCCGACAACTACCACAGCGGCGAGGTGCTGGCTCAAGGCAAGCCCGTGCCGCGCCATAACGTCCACGCCGCCGTGGCAGCGGGCATCGGTCACGTGCCGGAAGACCGCAAGACCCAGGGCCTCGTCCTGGGTGCTGACGTCGCGGAGAACGTCAGCCTGGCGAACCTTCGGACCTATACCCGCGGCGGCTTCGTGGACCAGCGCCGCGTCGAGGACGACGCCCGCCGGGTCACCGCCCGCCTGCGGGTGCGGATGCGCAACATCCGCCAGAGCGTGCAAACGCTCTCCGGAGGCAACCAGCAGAAAGTCGTCTTCGGCAAGTGGGTCCTCGCGGGAGCGAAGATCTTGCTCCTGGACGAACCGACCAGGGGCGTTGACGTCGGAGCGCGTGTCGAGATCTACGAAATCATCAACGAGCTCACTGCCAGCGGTGGCGCGGTGGTCATGGTCTCGAGTGACCTACCCGAGATTCTCGGTATGGCGGACCGCATCATCGTCATGTCCGACGGGCGGGTCAGCGGAGAGATGTCATTCGAATCAGCGAGCCAAGAATCAATCATGGCACTGGCCGTGAAGGAGGTCGAGTCGTCTCGTGCCCACTAACGTAGAAAGCGCGGAGAAACCAATGACCGGACGAGACCGGGGCGACCGGCGCTGGTACACGGCGATTACCTCCAACGGGGCGCTGCTGGGCCTGGTGCTCCTGTTCGCGGCGCTCGCCCTCGCCAGCCCGAACTTCCTGAGCGTGGCCAACATGACGAACATCGGAATTCAGGCATCCGTCGTCGCGATCCTGGCCTTCGGCATGACGTTCGTCATCATCACCGGCGGGATCGACCTGAGCGTCGGAAGCCTGGCCGCCTTGTCGGCCGTGGCGGCCGGGTGGGCCGGCACGGTCGGCGGCATGGCGCCGGTCCCTGCCCTTGTCATCGGATTGTTCGTGGGCGCCGCAGCAGGCGCCGTCAACGGGATCATGGTGGCATTCGGGAAGATCCCGTCCTTCATCGCCACCCTCGCCCTGCTCAGTATCGGGCGTGGTCTGACGCTGGTGATCTCCGGTGGGACGCCGATCGCCACCTCAGGACCGATCACCTGGCTCGGCTCGCGGATAGGCGGGTGGTTCCCCGTACCAATCCTGGTGATGATCGTGATGGGCATCATCGCGTCCATCATCCTGAACAAGACGCTGGCCGGCCGCACGATGTACGCGATCGGTGGGAACGAGGAGGCGGCCAGGCTTTCCGGCCTGGCGGTCCGGCGCAACCTGATCTATGTGTACGTCCTTGCCGGGCTGTTTGCCGGCGTGGCCGGCATGGTGCTTGCCGGCAGGCTCTCCTCGGCCCAACCGCAGGCCGCCGCCGGGTACGAGCTTGACGCCATCGCGGCCGTCGTCATCGGCGGTGCAAGCCTGTCCGGAGGCGTCGGGAAGATCTCCGGGACCCTCATCGGGGCTTTGGTGCTCGCCATCATCCGAAACGGCCTGAACCTGCTCAACGTCAACCCCTTCTGGCAGCAGGTGGCCATCGGCGTGGTGATTGCGCTCGCCGTGCTCGCCGATTCACTGCGGCGTCGGTTCCGGGCTGCCTGAAGATTGCCCCCTCGAGAAAACGACAACGCACTACCCAACACACCGGAGGTCTCGTCATGGAACTGTTCAAGAACACCAGCGCGAAGGAGCGGCTGACGCGCGCCGCAGTCACGATGGTGACCGCCGTAGCGGTCCTGGGTGTGGCCGCATGTGGCGGCGGCGGCGGAACCGACACCGTGGCGGGCACTCCCGCCGACGGCGGCGGGGACGCGCGCATCCTGCTGGCGGTCTCCACGCTGGCGAACCCGTTCTTCATCGAGATGCGCGACGGCGCACAAGAGGCGGCGGATGCGGCCGGAGTCGAGCTCGTCGTGGTCGACGCCCAGGACGACCCCGCCACGCAGAGCAACCAGCTCGCCGACGCATTGAGCCAGAACTTCGACATCGTGGTCCTCAACGCGACCGACTCCGAGGCGGTTGCACCCGCGGTCAAGAGGCTGAACGAGGCCGAGGTGCCGGTCATCCTCGTCGACCGGGAGGTCAACGGCGCAGAGGCCGAGACGTATGTGGCCTCGGACAACGTCGAACTGGGTCGGCTGGGCGGCGAGGCCCTAGTGGAGGCGATCGGCGGCGAAGGCAAGGTTGCGGTGCTGCGCGGCATCTCCGGGCTGCCGTCCTCGAACGAGCGGTTCGAGGGCTTCAACACTGCGGTCGACGCGGCCGAGGGCGTCGAGGTCGTCGCGGCCCAGGTGGCCGACTACGACCGGGCACGCGGCCTGGACGTGATGTCGAACATCCTCCAGGCGAACCCGGACATCGTCGGGGTGTTCGCCGAGAACGACGAGATGGCCCTCGGTGCGATCCAGGCCCTCGGTCCGCGCGCCGGCAACGACGTCTTCGTCGTGGGCATCGACGGCACGCCCGACGCCCTGGCAGCGATCAAGGAAGGCACGATGTACGCGACGATCGCGCAGCAGGCCGGCGAGCTCGGCAAGGCGGGGGTCGACCAGGCACTGGCGGTCCTGGACGGCGAGGACCTGCCGGAGACGACGGTTGTCGACGTGAAGACCGTCACCGCGGACAGCTGAGCACCGACGCATGAACGCCCACGGACCCCGGGTCTCGAGTCAGCAGGCAGGGCCGCGCGTCGTCGTCGTCGGCTCGACGAACGTGGACTACGTCACGCGGGTGGCTCGTCGTCCCGATGTGGGTGAGACCGTCGCCGGGGAGGACCTCACCGTCCTCCCCGGCGGCAAGGGCGCGAACCAGGCGGTCGCGGCGGCCCGCAGCGGCGCGGCCGTCACCTTCGTCGGCGCCGTCGGGGACGACGTCCACGGGACAATGCTGCTGGAAGCGCTGATACGGGACGGCATCGACGTCACCGGCGTGCACCGTGTCCCCGGTGCGAGCGGTTCCGCCGTCATCGTCGTCGGGCCCGACGGTGACAACTCGATCATCATCATCGCCGGCGCGAACGCGAAGGTGGACGACAACCTAATTATGGAGGAGAGCGCACAGATCGGCGGCGCGTCGGTGTGCGTCCTGCAGGGCGAGCTGTCGTCAGCGGCAACGACCCGCGCCGCCCTGTCGGCGGCCGCGGCCGGCGTCCGGGTGGTCCTGAACCTTGCCCCGGTCATCGAGCTCCCGACCGAGGTTCTTCGGGTGGCCGACCCCCTCGTGGTGAACGGCCACGAGGCCGCACACCTGCTCGGGCTGAGCGCCGCGGACGTCGAGCGGGACCCGGGCGCGGCCGCGACACGTCTGCATGCTCGTGGTCCGCTCAGCGTGGTCATCACCCTCGGCGCGGAGGGCAGTGTCGTCCTCGACCAGGACGGCGTGCACTCGGTGCCCGCGCGGGTCGTGGACGCGGTCGACTCCACCGGCGCAGGAGACGCCTTCGTCGGCGCGCTGGCGGAGTCGCTCGCCGGAAATCAGGCGCTGCTCAGCGCCAGCACCTACGCGACCGCGTACGCGGCCTTGGCGGTGACCCGGCGCGGGGCGCAGGCGTCCTACCCGACGCGGTTCGAGGCTGAAGAGTTTGTCCGTACCCAGGTAGTCAAGAAGTGAGGAACCAGCTATGAAGGTCTTGCTCATCGGTGAGACGTGGATGTCGTACGGGATTCACCTCAAGGGGTCGTCCGCGTACTCCACGGGCGAGTTCGGGGAGGGCTACAAGCCGCTGACCGATGCGTTGAGTGCCGCCGGTCACGAGGTCGAAGTCATCCCGAACCACCTGGCGACCAACACCGCCCCATGGACCGCTGAGGACTTCGATGCATACGACGTCGTGATCCTCTCCGACATCCCGGCCGACACGCTGTTGCTGCACGCGGACGCCTTCACTCACGGACGTCGCACGCCGAACCGGCTGGCAGAACTGAAGCGGTGGGTCACCGATCTCGGCGGGGGCCTGATGATGATCGGTGGTTTCATGTCGTTCTCGGGCTTCGAGGGCAAGGCCAACTACCACTTCAGTCCGATCGCCACGGTGCTCCCGGTCGGCATGTTCGGGTTCGACGACCGCATCGAGACCCCGGAGGGCGTCACGCCAACCGTCGTCCAGGCCGACCACCCCGTGCTCGCGGGTGTGGACACGCAGTGGGCCCACTTTCTGGGCTACAACAAGCTGCGGCCCATCGCCGAGGGCCAGGTGCTCGTGGAGTACGACGGCGACCCCTTCGTGGCAGTGCGCGAGGTGGGCGCGGGCAGGACGTCGGTGTTCGCCTCCGACTGCAGCCCGCACTGGGGTAGCCCCGACTTCTTGGCCTGGCCGTCCTACCAGCAGCTGTGGGACAACCTCGTGCGGTGGACCGCAAACGCCCGGTGAGCGCTATGAACGACGACACCGTCACCTACCTCACCGTGGTGAAGCGCCTGGACGCTCAAGGGATCCCCCATCACACGCTCCGGCTGGCGGATGGGTCGCTTCTGCTCGTCTCACAGCGCGGGGCGCGGATCTACGGCCCGTTCCGGTCCGAGTCCGACACGAGCGCGAACTGGATCCCGTCGGCCTTCGCGGACCCGCAGCAGTTCGCGGCACTGATCGCCTCGGGCCATTGGAACGTCGGCGGCGAACGTCTGTGGATCGGTCCGGAGATCCAGTACATGATCCCGGACCGGTCGGACTACTGGGGCAGCTACGACCTGCCATCCGCCATGGACCCCGGGGAGCACACGCTCACCGGCAATGAGGACGAGTGCGTGCTGACCCGCCGCAGCGTCCTGACCGCCTACAGCCTGAGCACCGGCCAGGTGGACATCGACCTGACGATCACCGTGCGGCCGGCGCAACACCCGCTCCGTTTCACCCGGGCCTTCGCCGAGGGCCTCGGGGACGTGCAGTTCGCCGGGTACACCCAACGGGTCGCGATCCGTCAGGGCGGTGACTCCTCGGCGGTCAGCGAATCGTGGAACCTGGCCCAGGTCCGACCCGGCGGTCAGGTCATCATCCCGGCCACGGCGCACCCCGAGGTCACGGACTACTACGAGCCGGCGGGGGAGCTGCTCGCCCTGGTACCCGGTGCCGTCACCGCCCGGATAACGGGTGACCAGCGATACAAGATCGGCGTGAAGGCCGCCCACGTCCACGGCCGGGCGGGGTACTTCCGCATCGACGACCAGGGCCGCGGGGCGCTGCTGGTCCGCAACGTCGGCAACGACCCGTCCTCGATCTACGCCGAGGAGCCGGACTTCGCGGTCGGACTGCTCGGCGACTCCCTGCACGTCTACAACGACGACGGCGGGCTGGGAGGCTTCGGAGAGGTCGAGGCGCGCGGCCGCACGATCGCCGGCGGTACGGGGCGTCGGGAGTCGGTCGACGAGTTCACGTCCTGGTGGTTCTTCGGAACGGCGGAAGAGCTGCGCCAGATCGCGCAGCACCTGCTCGGCGTGGACCCCGGGGTAGCGGCATGAAGGGATCCGCGTGACGCGCAATAAAGGGCGCATCGTCGCGGTGCAGACGGTGCAGGGGCCGGTGCCGGCCGCGAACCTGGGCCTCACCCTCACCCACGAGCATCTCTATGCCGACTTCTCCTCCTACGTCTGGCAGCCACCCCAGCCCTGGAAGGCCGAGCTCGCCCGGCAGCCTGCCGGCGCCCAGATCGCCTGGGCGCTCCGTGAAGACCCGTTCTTCCACCCGGACAACTGCCGGCTGGACGACGTCGACGCCACGGTCGCCGAGCTCGAGCCGTTCCTGGCCGCCAGCGGCCGCACCGTCATCGACGTCACGAACGCCGGGATGGGTCGCGACCCGGGCAGGCTCGTGGAGATCGCCGAGCGCACCGGCCTGAACGTCGTCATGGGCTCCACCTGGTATGTCGGCGCCACGCACGACGAACGTGTGCGCGCCCAAACGGTCGGTGACCTGGCGGACGAACTGCTCCACGAGGTGCTTCACGGGGTGGGGGAGACGGGGATCCGCCCGGGGGTGCTGGGCGAGCTCGGCATCTCTGCGGACATGACCGACTCGGAGGAACGGTGCCTGAGGGCCGCGGCCCGGGTTCAGCTGCGTACCGGTCTGCCGCTGATCGTGCACCTTCCGGGCTGGGACCGGCTCGGCTCACGGGTGCTCGACATCATCGAGGAGGAGGGCGCCGCCCCTTCGTCCGTCGTCCTCGGCCACATGAACCCGTCGGGCGTGGACCCGGACTACCAGGCGCAGCTTGCGTCTCGGGGCGCGTGGCTGGGCTACGACATGGTCGGCATGGGGTTTTACTACGCCGACCACGGCGGGCAGGCCCCGAGCCCCCACGACGATGCCGCCGCGGTCGCGCGGCTGATCACCGAAGGGTTCGGGGACAGGATCCTGCTCAGCCACGACGTGTTCGTCAAAGCCATGTGGACGCGGAACGGCGGGAACGGATTCGCGTACATCCCTCGACTGTTCCTTCCGCGGCTGGTCGGTCGGCATGGCATCGCCCCGGACGTGGCGTCCGCACTACTGACCGACAACCCCGCGAGGCTGTTCGAGTCCGCCTGGCGAGCCAAGGGAGACAACTGAGATGGATCTTCGTAGCAAGGCGTTGAGCGAGCTTCGCTCCCTCGTCGAGCTCGGACCACGGTTCCACGGGACATCAGGCATCTCAGCGGCCACAGACTTCTTGCGCGGCCGACTGACCGCGCTCGGACTGGACGTCGAGGGGCACCAGGTCCGAACCGACGGATGGGACCCCGGCGCGACCGCACTGGTGGAGGTCACCGACCCCATCGTCCGGCAGCTCACCTGCTGGCCGATGTTGTGGAGCGGCGCGTCGACTGGTCAGATCCGGGCCACCCTGCGACCCCACGGTGTCCAGGGACTATGGGCGGACTCGATGAAATGGCACAAGTTCGCCGCTGTTGTCGACGGGACCGTCGTCGCATACCTTCACGCCCGTGACGGAGGGCCCGCAGCCCCACAGCCGTTGCCCATCGGGTCCGACGAGTCCGTGCCGCATCTGGCGATCGGAAGGATCGACGGGCTGCAGATCAGCGAGTGGCTCGCCGACGGACATGAGGTATCCGTCCGGCTCTCGGCCGAGTGCGCGCACGGCGGCCAGGCGGTCAGCGAGAACCTCACCGTCACGATCCCCGGCCGCACGGACACCGGTGGCGTTCTGGTGTGTGGGCACTACGACACCTTCTGGAACACCCCAGGGGCCTATGACAACGGCAGCGGCACGATCGCGCTCCTTCTGCTCGCCGAGCAGTGGATGCAGCAACCCCCCGCCCGACCGGTCACCATCACCTTCTTCACCGCTGAGGAATGGCACCTGGCTGGATCACGATCGATGGTCGCCGCGGCAAGCGACGAAGACCTCGACCGCCTCGACTATGTGATCAACCTCGACGGCCTGGGCCGCGGCGACTTCTTGGAGGTCTTCATCGGCCCCGAGGCCTTCGAGGAGACAGTCGTGGACCGAGTCCGAGCCTTCGCAGGCTCCACCCGGGAACGGCTCGAGATCATCTCGAGGTTCCCTCCGACCTACGGCACCGACCACGCCGCCTTCTACGCGGCCGGCGTCCCATCCATGCACTTCACCTTCAACGACCTGCACCGCCTTCACCAGCCGGACGACCTGCCCAACGACGGCATCGCGGCCAACATCGCCTGGACGGTACCGCTCGTCCAGGAACTGGTCGAAACCCTCGAACGACCATCGCGGACACCGGCACGAGGCATCTCTTTGCCGTTCTGATCTGGGGCGGTGAACATCCCTCCACATGGACCCGACGCCCGAGGGATGGTCCGCAGCAGGTTGAGTTCGTGCGCCCAGAGCGCCATCCGTGCGGCCAGGTGGGCGTCCAGCTCGGCGATGGGGAACCGAGCGCCGATGAGGATGAAGGGCTGTACCTCGTGACGATGCGACGAAGCGCTGACCATTGAGTGACTCGAAATCGGTCACGTAGTGGAAGCGACCCCGATCGGATCCTGTCTCGTCATCTCTTCCGCACACGATCACTGCGACTAGATGCCTGATCGAGCAGTGATCACCGCGACCGGCGGTTCAAGACGGGCTCTTATCTCGAAGATTGAGACGAGTCGGATCCACCTCACCGGTGTCGGCGACATGCGGATATGGCGAGTAAAGCGAGCTGACCAGCGGCTTCACTCGACCCACCGCGCGGTCTCTGGCTGCGGTCATGGTTGACACACGTTGGTCATAGTTGACACACGCCTCGTTGGCTTGTGATGCTCCTCACTGTGCCTGGAAGGCGATCAGAGACACCAGAGGAGCGACATGACTGAGTTGGCCCCGAAGTACGAGCACAGCCTCGACAACGCCGAGCTTCGCGAGTTCTACGCCGGCGCCGGCTTCGCGGGGCGGGTCGGCTGGGGTGAGCGTCCGGCGGTGCTCGTCATCGACATGGCGGGCGCGTGGACGAACCCCGGTGCGCAGATCGGCACCGACCTGTCCGCCGTGGAGAGCAGCATCGTCGACCTGCTCGCCGTGGCGCGGGCCAAGGGTCTGCCGATCATCTTCACGACGATGGCGTGGGACCCGAGCTTCGCGGAGATCGGTGAGGTGGTGCGGCGCAAGACCCCGCACAGCGAGAAGATGCTGATCGGCAGCGAGAACGTCGCGCTGCGTCCCAGCCTCGAGCGGCGGGCTGACGAGCCGCTCGTGAACAAGCCTCGGGCATCGGCCTTCTTCGGCACGAACGTGGAGGCGATGCTCACCTCGGCCAAGGTCGACACCACGATCGTCGTCGGCTGCAGCACCAGCGGTTGCATCCGCGCCACGGCAGAGAGCGCATTCAACCGGGGCTACCACGTGATCGTCCCGGCTGAGGCGGTCGGTGACCGTTCCGCTTCGGCCCACGCGGCGAACCTGTTCGACATCGACGCCCGTTACGCCGACGTCGAGCCCCTCCAGGACGTCCTGCGCACCCTGTCCGCCCTTCCCGACCGCAAGGGATGACCTTCCATGTCCATCAACGCCGCGCCAACGTCGTCGCCGGTGCTCACCGCCACGGGGCTGCGTAAGACCTACGGCCACGTCAAGGCGCTCCGCGGCGCGAGCCTCGAGGTCCGGGCGGGCGAGGTGCTCGCGATCGTCGGCGACAACGGTGCCGGCAAGAGCACGTTCATCTCCTGCATCTGTGGCGCCGTGACGCCCGACGAGGGCGAGGTCCGCATCGACGGGACCGCGCTCGAGCCGGGGTCGATCGCGTCCGCGATGGATGCCGGCCTGGCGGCCGTCTACCAGGACCTCGCGGTCGCACCGCACCTGTCGGTCGTCGAGAACATCTTCCTGTCGACCGAGCTGAAGAAGCCGGGTCTGCTCGGGCGGCTCGGGATGCTGGACCGCCGGGCGATGCGCCAGAAGTCCGAGGAACTCATGCACGGCCTGGGCATCGACCTGCCGAACCTGGACCGGCCGGTGGAGCAGCTCTCCGGCGGCCAGCGGCAGGTCGTCGCGGTGGCCCGTGCGGTGTCCCGCGCCAGCCGCGTCGTCGTCCTCGACGAACCGACGGCCGCCCTGGGCGCCAAGCAGTCGAAGATCGTCCTGGACACCATCGAGGCGACCCGGCAGCGCGGCATCGCGGTGCTGCTGATCTCCCACGACCTGCCTCGCGTGCTCGAGATCGCCGACCGCATCGTCGTCATGCGACTGGGCGCGGTCGCCACCGAGGTCGACCCGAGGGGCACCACCGTGAGCGACGTCGTCGCGCTGATGCTCGGCGAGACAAGCCTGAACGACGAGAGGAGGGCGTCATGACCACCACCGCCCCCGCCAAGAACCAGACGCGGCACCCGGCCGTCTCCGCGGCGACCTTCACCGGCATCTCCACGACCTGGTACGTCGTCGCGGCCGTCGTAACCCTGATCATCGCGTTCACGATCGCCGGCCCGGAGGCGAGGTTCGTCTCCCTGACCAACCTTCAGGCGATCGGTCGCAACAGCGCCGGACTCATGCTGCTCGGCGTCGGCCTCGCGTTCGTCCTCGGGGCCGGGCACATCGACCTCTCGGTGGCCGCCAACCTGGTCCTCTCGTCGGTGGTCTCGGCCAAGACCGTGCTCGCGGTCTCCGGAGGCAGTGCGGCCGCAGCAGCGGGCGAGTATGCGAACGGGGGTCTGGCCATCGCCGCGGGGCTTGCGGCCGGGATCGTGACAGGTTGCCTCGTGGGCATGTTCAACGGCTTGCTCGTGACCCGGCTGAGGATCAACTCGTTCGTCGTGACGCTCGGCACGATGGGCATCGCGACCGGGTTGGCCCAAGTGGTCACCGGCGGCGCGAACGTTCCCTACCTGCCGCCGGTGCTGCAGAGCGCGATCGGCATGCGCGCGGTGCTCGGCGTGCCCGTTCCCCTGCTCATCGCCGTTCTGGTGGGCCTCGTCGGGGCGGCAGTGCTCGCCTGGACCGCCTTCGGCCGGCACACGCTGGCCGTCGGATCCTCCGCGAGCGGCGCGCGCCGGGCCGGCGTCCGCGTCGAGCTCACCACCACGGGGGTCTTCGTGATCAGCGGCCTGATGGCTGGGATCGCGGGTTTCCTGGACATCACCCGCTTCGGGACCACCGCAATCGCCGGCCACGAGACCAGCATGCTGGCGGCGCTGTCCGCCGTGATCATCGGCGGCACCAGCCTCTTCGGCGGACGCGCCTCCATCTCCGGCGCCATGGTCGCCACCTTCATCCCCACAGTGCTGCTCGCCGGCTTCGTGATGGTCGGCGTCGGTTCCTTCTACCAGAACATCGCCATCGGCCTGGTGCTCATCACCGCCGTCTGGATCGACGGCATCCGGCGAGGCCAGCTCGCGCCGCGCTAGCTCCACCCCATCCCACAACGCACGCCCCAGGACAGGAGACACAATGAAGAAGATCCGTCTGGCGGGAGCAGCGATGGTCGCAACAGCGGCGCTCGCACTCGCGTCCTGCAGCACGCAGACCACGAACGAGCCGGGAGCGGCGGCGGCGGATGGGGGCTCGAACGACGGGCCTCTGGAGATCTCCCTGCTGACGACCTACAACGGCCTGCCGTTCTACACCGCCATGCAGTGCGGCGCCCAAGACGCTGCCGCCGAGCTCGGGGGAGAGATCTCGCTGTCCAACGACGGTCCGTCGCGGGGTATGAACGCCGCCGACCAGCTGCCCGTCCTGGAGTCGGTCGTGAGCAGTGGACCGGACGGCCTCATCTTCGTCCCGGCCGACCCGCAGGCGATGCTGGCACCGGTCAAGTCGGCGATCGACGCCGGCCTCCCGGTCGTCACCACCGACGCGACCCTCGCCGAGGAAGTCGCCCTCGCGCAGTTCCACGGGGACAACCTGGCCGGTGGTGCGCTGGCCGCGGAGGAGATGCTCCGCCTGGTCGGCGACGCCACCGGCAAGATCCTCGTCCTGGACAACCGGCCGGGCCTGCCGATCACCAACGAGCGGGCCGAGGGCTTCATCGCCGGCATGGAGGGCGCCGAAGGTCTGGAAATCCTCGAGACCCAGTACTACGAGGACGACCCGAACCAGGCCGCGACGATCGTGCAGTCGAGCCTGCAGGCCAACCCGGACATCGTCGGGATCTTCACGACCTCCGAGGCCGGCGCCACCGGCGCCGCCAACGGCCTGCAGGGCCTGGCCGCCGAGGACGTGGCCGTCATCGCCTACGACGCGGGCCCGGTGCTCGTCCGTGCTCTGCGGGACGGAACCATCGATGCGCTGGTGGCCCAGGGCTCGTACAAGCAGGGGTACGACGCCATGACGCGACTGGTTCAGCACCTGCGTGGTGAGGATGTCAGCGGCGAGCCGTTCGACAACGTCGTGGACAACGTCCTGGTCACGCCGGAGAACATGGACGACCCCGAGGTGGCCAAGTTCCTCTACCCGGAGTCGTGCTCCTGACCTGACGAGCGGTCCCGGCGGCCGGAGGCCGCCGGGACCCGTCCACGCACATGCACGCGCACACGCACACGCACACCAACCTGCAGGGAGACGCCGAGATGGCTGACACGACAACCGGCGCGGTGGTGGTCACCGGGGCCGCCTCCGGCATCGGCCGCGCTACGGTCGAGACGCTGGCCCGAGCTGGTCGCCCGGTGCTGGCCCTGGACCTCTCTCCGGCCGTCACCGAGCTGGGGTCGACGACGGTCCTGACCGTCCGGGGTGACGTCACGGACGCGGACGTCCTGCTCGACGCGGTCAGCCGGGCTCGCTCCGCGTTCGGTGCCGTCGACGGTGCCGTGGCCGCGGCGGGGATCACCCGGGCCGGGACCGTGGACACGATGGACCCGGCCACGTGGGACGCGGTCCTGCGGACCAACCTGACGGCGGTCTTCCTCCTCGCGAAGGCCTGCCTGCCGGACTTCCGTGAGGCCGGCGGGGGGTCCTTCGTCGCCATCGCCTCGCAGGTGGGGATGGTCGGGTACCCCGAGAACGTCGCGTACTGCGCCGCCAAGGGTGGCGTGATCAACTTCGTCCGGGCCCTCGCGGTGGATGGTGGACCGGACAACATCCGGGCGAACGCGGTCTGCCCGGGCCCGATCGACACCCCGATGCTGCGGCAAGGCTTCGAGCAGACGGGGGAGGACATGACCGTGGTGACCCAGCGGGTGCCGTTGGCGCGCGTCGGCACCCCGCACGAGATCGGAGCCGTGGTCGAGCTGCTCCTCAGCCCCGCCGGCAGCTTCGTCACCGGCGCCGTGTGGCCCGTCGACGGCGGCTACACCGCCCAGTGACGTGCCCAGCTTGCCCACCCGAAGCACGACAGGAGACCGAGGCGTCATGAACGAGGATCCCAGGGAGCGTGCGCTGCTCGCGCTGATCGCCGACCTTCAGCCGGTCGGCGCCCGCGAGATCAGCAAGCGCCTCGACGGTCCGCTCGAGGGTCTGAGCGAGTCGACCCTCAGCCGGCTGCTGCGGCGCCTGGACGCCCGCGGGCTCACCCACTCCCCGGGCGGCAAGGGCAGGATCCTGACCGGCGACGGCCGGGCCGCGGCCGACCGGTTCGCGAACGAGCTGCGCTGGAGCCAAGAGCTCGGATCCCTCGAGCTACGAACCGCTCAGGACGTCGCCGACCTCCTGCACGCCCGCCGCGGCGTCGAACGCGAGATCGCACGTGCCGCGGCTCTGGCCGCGACGGACGCCGACGTCGCCAACCTGAGTGCGCTGCTCGTCGGGCACGAGTCGTCCATCGAGACCGACGACGAGCGACGACGCAAGGCCGTGGACTTCCACCGCGCACTGGCCGAGATGGTGCCCAACCGGATGCTGCGAGGACTGGCGAGCGTGGTGTTCGACCCCCGCTTCGACCACCTCGAGCAGGTGCTCGATGTCATCACCGAGAGCCGCGGCACCACCCGCCGCTCGACCCACGAGCACCACGACCTGCTTGACGCGATCGAGTCCCGAGATCCGGACGCCGCCGAGGCGGCGATGGTCAGACACCTCGACCGACTGATCGGTGACGCGACGATCGACGTCACACCCTCGATGCAGGAGGCGATCGCCGTCTTCCTCCTCGCCGGCCGCGCCGTACCCGCCGGATAGCTCGGATCTTCCTTCACCCCCGGATCGAGACCCATCACGCTCAGGAGAAGTCATGCCCGCCCTCACCCAGATCGTCACCGCCGCCGCCCCTGCCCCCAGCGCCTCCTACTCCCAGGCCATCGCCTGGGACCACCTCGTGGTGACCGGAGGCCAGGTCGGCGCCGATCCCGCCACCGGACAGCTGCCCGATGCCTTCGAGGACGAGGTCAGCCAGGCGCTGCGCAACCTCATGGCCGTCCTCGACGCGGCGGGCACCGGACCCGACAGGGTCGTCAAGACCACCTGCTTCCTCACCGACATCTCGACGTTCGCGACGTTCAACTTGATCTACCAGGAGTTCTTCAGCGACCCGCTGCCCGCCCGCAGCACGATCGGCATCGCCCTGGCAGGCGGCCTGCGCTTCGAGATCGAGGCCTGGGCCGTGCGCGACACCCCGGAGGAAGCAGCGTGACCTGGTTCGACACCGTCATCCGCGGCGGGACCGTCGTCGCAGGCGGACACAGCGCCCCAATGGACGTCGGGATCCGCGCGGGGCGTGTCGCCGCCCTGCTCGCACCTGGTGCACCGGCAGCGGGCCAGCACGAGCTGGACGCGACCGGACTGATCGTCACCC
Organism: Cellulomonas fimi; assembly: GCF_012952065.1. Classification (GTDB taxonomy): domain Bacteria; phylum Actinomycetota; class Actinomycetes; order Actinomycetales; family Cellulomonadaceae; genus Pengzhenrongella; species Pengzhenrongella fimi_A. Next base: position 59,135 of record NZ_JABCJJ010000003.1, on the reverse strand, counting down.
CCGGCGGGATCGACACCCACACCCACATCGACTGGCCCTACGACGGCACCCGCACGGTCGACGGCGCCCTCGGCGCCAGCCGCGCCGCGCTGCTCGGTGGCACGACCACGGTCGTGGACTTCGTGCCGCCGGGCGAACCCGGGTACGACCTGAGAAGGGCCTGCCACGACCGCGCCGACCACCTCGGGTCAACCATCGCCATCGACTTCGCCCTGCACCCGATCCTGCCCGACGCGTCCCGCCCCGTCCTGGACGCGCTGCCCGACGTGATCGCCGACGGCTTCACCTCATTCAAGATGTACACCACCTACCAGGACCGCCGCGTGGACGACGGCGCGGCATGGCAGCTCATGAACGTCATCGCCCGCCACGGGGGCCTGCCCGGGTTCCACGCCGAGAACCACGAGCTCCTCGCGGCCACGTTGCACGAGCAGGAGACGCTCGGGCGTCTGGGTGCCAGCGACTACCCGGCGAGCCGGCCCGCACTCGCCGAAGCCGAGGCGATCGGCATGGTGGCCCTCTACGCCCGCCGTATCGGCACCCCGGTCTACATCTTCCACATCTCCGGCCACGAAGCATTGGCCGCGGTCGAGGCAGCTCGCCGGGCCGGCAGCGACGTCTTCGCCGAGACCTGCACCCACTACCTCGTCCACGACGACTCCGTCTTCACCGGGCCCGACCCGTGGCGGTACGTGATCTCACCGCCCATTCGCGGGGACCAGGACCGGCTGGCGCTCTGGGCGGCGGTGCGCAGCGGCGCGGTCACCACGGTCGGCTCCGACCACTGCGCGTACGCCACCACGAGCAAGTCCGCCCGCACCGACGACCACCGCCACGTCCCCGCCGGCGCGCCCGGCATCGAGGCCAGAACCCCGTTCCTGTGGAGCGAGGGCATCCACCGCCACGGTTTCACGCCTGCCGAGGTCGTGAGCGCCAGCAGCGAGCGGGCCGCGCGGGCGCTGCAGCTCGACGGCAAGGGCAGGATCGCCGTCGGCGCCGACGCGGACCTGGTGCTCTGGGACCCCGATGCCCGCTGGGCCGGCAGCGACCTCCGGCGCTCATCGCCGGACACTTTCTCGCTCTACGACGACGGCAAGGGTCAGGGCAGGCCGAGGCACGTCCTCCTACGCGGCGAGCAGGTTGTGGCCGACGGCGAGCTCACCGACCTGCCGGCCCGGGGCCGGTTCGTGGCCCGGCACGCGCGGATGACCGCATGACACCGATCGCGATACGGGTCCGGATCGCACCCGCGCAACCGGACGTCATCGCCCGCGCCGTGACCGCCGCAGGTGCTGTCGTGGTCGCCGACATAGAGCCGGCCGACCTGGTGGTCTGGACCTCGAGTCGTCCAGCTGGCATCGACGACCAGCTCACACCCTCGGTCCGGTGGGTGCAACTCCCCGCGGCCGGGGTGGAGTCGTGGGTCCGATCCGGGCGGACGAGCGACGGCAGGGTCTGGATGTCGGCAGCCGGCGTCTACGCCGACCACGTCGCGGAACATGCGGTCGCCGGCCTCCTGGCAGCCGTTCACCGGCTCATCCAGCACGCCCACCAGGATCGGTGGTCGCCGATCGGCTATCGCCCGCTTACCCAGAGAACCGTGGCAGTGGTCGGTGGTGGCGGGATCGGTACCGCGGCCATGCACCGACTGGTCACCCTGGGGGCCACCGTGCTGGCCGTGACCCGGACCGGCCAGCCCGTCGAGGCAGCGCACGAAACAGTCGCCACCGCACACGCACGCGAGGTGTGGCGACGTGTCGACGACATAGTCCTCGCCGTTCCGGCCACTCCTGCGACCCGACACTTCGTTGACGAAGCGGCCCTCCGCGCCCTGCCCACGGACGGCTGCGTCGTGAATGTCGGTCGCGGCGAGGCGATCGACACAGCCGCGCTTCTCCGCGTCCTGGACGACGGACACCTCGGCGGCGCGGTGCTCGACGTCACCGACCCCGAGCCCCTGCCCGTCGACCATCCCCTCTGGACGCACCACCGCGTGATCGTGAGCTCGCACTCCGCCAACCCGACCTCGCTGCGCTGGCCCGCGCTCGCTCGCCGCGTCGCCGAGAACCTCACCCGTATCGCGGCGGGCGCACAGCCCACGGGCGTGATCGAAGACGGCTACTGAGGGGTCCGCACCGACATGCGCGGCCGCCCCACCAATATCGCGTCGAGCCGCCGCGGTCGAGTCATTGATCGACCCACGCCGGCTGCTTCGCCGCTCTTGCGGATGATCCCAGCCGTCCGTGCCTGGGTCACCCCGTGTGACCAACGACGAACCCGCTCCCGGCCCGCCCTGACAGACGCCGGACGGTACGTGCTCGTGTAGCCCGGTGTTGTAGGCCGCAACTGCACCCCTGCAGATAAGGAATCGCCAGAAGGAAGCGGCTCTGAACCGTCAGGTGGGGGTGCGGGTTCATGTGGGCAGCGGGAGTGCACGGTGCGATCCGGGACGTCGCCACGCTTCCGCAACAGGATCCGGGCATCACCCCGAACACCGACGGGCTGCCGGGCCTGGAGGTGGTCCGGAGCATCGTCGGGGCGCTGTTGACCTGGGGTCTGGTGGCGTGCGTGGCCGGCCTGGTGATCTCGGTGATCGTGTGGGCGGTTGCCCACCAGCAGGGGAACTACTCCCACGCCTCGAGCGGGAAGACCGGCGTGCTGGTCGCCGCGGGCGGCGCGATCCTGATCGGCGGGGCGAACGCGATCATCGGGTTCTTCTCCGGCCTGGGCGCGGGGATCTGACATGCCAGTCTCCGCCCTGGACCCGTGCGCGGTCCCGTTGAGCCCGGCCTGCGCGGCCGGGGCGGTCACCGGGTCGGTGCAGACGGCGGCCAGCGACTACATGCTGGGCGGGTTGGGCCGGGCGTTCCTGGACGCGGCGGAGCAGGTGGCGCAGGCGTCGTACCGGTCGCTGGATGAGACGACGGGCATCGACCTGACCGCGGCGTGGTTCCGGGGCAACGTGGCGGTGATCGCCGCGGTGGCGTTGCCGGTGGTGGTCGGGCTGTTCGTGGTGCAGGTGCTGACCTCGGTGCTGCGCCGCGAGCCGGGCGGTCTGGCCCGCGCCGTCGTAGGGGTCGGTAAGGCCCTGGTCGGGTCGGCGCTCGCGTTGGCGGTCACCCAGCTGGCGTTGAGCGCGGTGGACGGGATCTGTGCGTTCATCGCCGCGTCGGCGGATACGACCGTCTCGGCGGCGGTGTCCCGGTTCTTCGACTTCGTGGCGATGTCCACGGTGCTGGGGCCCGGGCTGCAGCTGGTTGTCGGGTTCCTGCTCATCGTGGGGCTGATCGCGTTGTGGGGGGTGATGGTGTTCCGCAAGGCGGCCCTGCTGCTGATCGCGGTGTTCGCGCCGATCGCGTTCGCGGGGTCGGCGTGGGACCAGACCCGGATCTGGACCCGGCGCTGGTTGGAGATCGTCGCCGCCCTGGTGTTCTGCAAGGTCGCGATCGTGGTGGTGTTCGTCGTGGGGGCGTCGGCGTTCGCCGGCGTGGGACCGACCACCACCGGGCAGACCACGGCGCCAGCCGCCGGTCAAGGGCTGTCGGACGTGCTGGTGGGGCTGTTGCTGTTGTCGATCGCGGTGCTGGCCCCGTGGTTGACGTGGCGGTTCCTGCACTGGTCGGGCATGGAGGCCGCCGCGGTGATGAACTCCGCCGTCGCGGCGAGCCCGGTCACCACCGGCGCCCGGACCGCGGGGCGGTCGGGGATGCACCTGGCCCAACAGATCGGTACTTCCAAGCTGATCGGCTCGATCGGGTCGACCAAGGCCGCCCGCCCACCCCAGCTCCCCGTCAACGGCGCGGCAGGTGGCGTCCGGGGCGGTGAGCCGCGATGAGCACCGGCCCGGCCGCGGCCCGGTTCGGGCGTCTGGAGCGGCGCGGGCTGCTGCTGGGCCTGTCGGGTCCGCAGGTCGCGGTCGTCGCCGCGGGGCTGGCGATCGCGACCGGGGCGGTGTACTCGCGCGGGGCGGGCGGGCTGGTGGTGAGCGCCGCGGTCTGGTTGCCGCTGCTGGTCGCGGGCACGGTCAGTGTCGCGGGCCGGCCGGTGGTGGCCTGGGTGCCGCTGCTCGCCGAGTGGCGGGCCCGCCGCTTCCTCGGGCGCACGACCCTGGTCGTCTCGACCCGCCGGGTGCCCGACGCCCGCACGCTCACGCTGCCGGGGATCCCCGGCACGTTGATGGTCACCGCCGCGCCGACGTCGGGGGCCGCGCTGGTGCTGGATCGCCGGGCCGGGACGGTGACCGCGATCGCCCGGGTCAGTGGATCGGGGTTCTTGCTGGACGACGCCGTAACCCAGGACCGCAAGGTCGCCGGGTGGGGCCGGGTGCTCGCGACTTGGTGCCAGCAGTCGGCCGTGGTCCGCGTCCAGGTGCTGCAACGCGCGGTACCGGGTGGGGGTGACCCGGTGCGCCGCTGGTGGGCCGCCCACGATGCGGGGGCCGGGTCGTGGGCCGACGGCGTGGTCGCGGCCCTGGTGGCGAACGTGCAGTCGAGCGCGACCCGGCAGGAGACCTTGATCAGTGTCGCGGTCCGCGCACCACGCCACCTCGGGCGCGGCCTGCGACCCGAGGCCGCCGCCACGCTCGAGCTGACCTTGGGCGCGCTGGGGGAGGCACTGGTCGGGGCGGACCTGCACCTGGACGCGTGGGTGCGCCCGGAGGCGCTCGGGGGTGTGCTGCGTCGCGCGTACGCCCCCGACGCGGCGGCCCGCGCCGAGACCGCACCGGTCGACCTGCCGGTGCGGCTGCCCGGGCCGACGGGCGCGACGGAGGAGTGGGACCGCCTGCGCACCGACACCGCGGTGCACGCGGTGTACTGGGTCGCGCAGTGGCCGCGCACGGAGACCGATCCGGGGTTCCTGCGCCCGCTGCTGCTTGCCCCCGGCGCCCGGCGGACGGTGTCGTTGATCGCCGAGCCGGTGCCGGTCGCGCGGGCGCTGCGGGAGATCCGCCGCGGCAAGGTCGAGCACGCCGCGGACGCCGCGCACCGGGTCCGGGTCGGGCAGGTCGAGGACGAGGCGACCCGCGCCGAGCTGGACGACCTGCTGCGCCGGGAGGCCGAGCTGGTCGCCGGGCACGGTGACCTGCGGTTCACCGCCCTGATCACCGTCACCGTCTCCACCGCGGCCGAGCTGGCCGCGGGCTGCGCGGCGATGGAGACCGACGCCGCCCAGTCCCTGTGCGAGGTCCGCCGCCTGGTCGGCCAGCAGGGCCTGGCCCACGCCGCGGGCGCGCTGCCCCTGGCCCGGGGTGCGCTGTGAGTGGCCCGGACCAGCACCTGACCCGCGGCCGCGGCGCACGCCCGCGCCGGTTCCGGGCCGCGCCCGGCCGGTTGACCGCGTGGCGCGGGCTGGGCCTGGCGCCGCACCGGGCGTCGTCGGCCACCCTGGCCGGTGCCTACCCGTTCCTGACCGCCCCGGCCCTGGACCGCGGGGTGCTCGTCGGGACCGACGCGCTGACGGGGGGCCCGTTCTGCTTCGACCCGTGGGACCTGTACGCGGCCGGTGAGCTGACCAACCCGAATTTGCTCCTGGCGGGGGTGATCGGGCAGGGCAAGTCCGCCCTGGCAAAGTCCCTGGCGGTCCGGTCGATCGCCGCCGGGCGGCGCGTCTACGTGCCCGGGGACCCGAAGGGGGAGTGGGCCGCGGTGGCCCGGGCGGTCGGCGGGGTGGTGCTGGCCCTGGGGCCGGGGTCGGCGGTGCGGCTCAACCCGCTCGACGCCGGCGACGGCGACCCGGCCGCCGTGCACGGGCGGCGCGCGCGGCTGCTGGTCGCCCTGGCCGAGACCACCTTGGGTCGCCCGCTGCGACCGGCGGAGCACGGCGCACTGGACGCCGCCGTCACCGTCGCCGCCCGCCGCCCGGCCCCGACCGTGCCCGACGTCATCGACGCCCTCGCCGCACCCGACCCGGACGCCGCGCGCGCGGACGGGTCGACCGCGGTCGAGCGGACCGCCGAGGGGCGGGAGGTGGCCCACGGCCTGCGGCGCCTGGTCCGGGGGGACCTCGCCGGGCTGTTCGACGGGCCGTCCACCGGGCACCTGGACCCGGCCGCGCCGATGGTGGCCCTGGACCTGTCCCGGCTCGGGTCCAACGAGGACGCCCTGGCGTTGGCGATGACGTGCACCTCCGCGTGGCTCGAGGCGGCCCTGGCCGCACCCGGGGCGGGGCCGCGGTGGGTCATCTACGACGAGGCGTGGCGGCTGATGCGCTCGCAGGCGTTGGTGCAGCGCATGCAGGCGCAGTGGAAGCTGTCCCGCGCGTACGGGATCGCGAACCTGCTGATCCTGCACCGCCTGTCCGACCTGGACGCCGTCGGGCACGCCGGCACCGAGGCCCGCGCGATCGCCGCCGGGCTGCTCGCGGACTGCTCGACCCGGGTGATCTACCGCCAGGAGACCGACCAGCTGGCCGCGACCGCCGCGGCGCTGGGGTTGACCGGCACCGAACGGGACCTGCTGCCCGCGCTGGGTCGGGGGACCGGGCTGTGGAAGCTGCCCCGTCGCTCGCACGTCGTGCACCACCACCTGCACCCCGACGAGGCTGCCCTGTTCGACACCGACGCCGCCATGCGCGCCTACCCCACCGGGAAGGTCCCGTCATGATCCGGACCGATGACGTCGTCCACCTTGCCGAGCAGGCGACCCTCGGCGGACTCCTGCTCGACCCCGCCCCCTTCGCCGAGGTGGAGGCATGGGTGCGCGGGCAGGACTTCGCCGACCCGTGGCACCGGATGGTGTGGGCCGCGCTGCGCGAAGCGCACGTCGCCGGGCGCCCCCTGGACGTCGAATGCCTCGGCGTGGACCTGGTGGCCCGGCACGGCTCCCGCCTGGCGGACATCGTGCGGATCCACGACCTGGTCGCGTGCGTGCCGGCGAACCCCGACGCCCGCCCGCACGCCCGACTCGTGGTGGAGTTCGGGGTCCGCCGCGAGATCGCTGCCCAGGGCGTCCTGCTTGAGGCCGCCGCCCTGCATGCCGCGACGAACCTGGAGGCCCAGCCGCTGCATGCGGCGTTGCGGATCGTCGGGGCCGGGTACCTGGTCGCGGGGGAGCGGTGGGCGCTGGCGAACGGGGAGGAGATCGGCCACTTCGTCGACCAATTGCCCACGCAGCTGAAGGCCGGCGCCGCGTCCCTGGAGCTGCGGCGCACCGCCGACAAGGTCCTGAACCACGGCCCCGCCCTCGACCGCGCCGAGGCGCGCTCGCATGAGGCCCGGTTGGTCGCCTGCCTGGCCTCCCACCCGACCGCCATCGCCCCCACCTACGCGTGGTTGGGCCCGGACCGGCTGCTGAACAAGCCGTGGCGCACGGTGTATCTGGCCCTGGGCGAGATGGCCGAGACCGGGCGCACCATCGACCCCATCTCCCTGGCCGCGGCAGTACTGCGCACCGCCCGACGCACCGGCACCGCCCCGGACGCCGCCGAGCTGCGCGACGCCGTCGCGGCGGAGGAGTCCTCGGTGCCGGGCCACCTGCGCCGCGTCGTCGCGGGGGACCAGCTGCGGCTGCTGGCCCACGCGGGCGCCCGGGTACTGCGGGCCAGCGCGGCCAACCCCGGCACCCAGGTCGTCGACCTGCTCGAGACCGGCATCCGACTGGTGCAGGCCCTCAACGTGCTCTCCTCGGTCATGCCCGACGCCGTAGGGCCGCGCGTCCGGCGCCACGCCACAAGCCTCGACGAGGGCCAGCACCGCCGCGGCCCCCGTCCTGATCAGCCACCCGTCGGACCGGTGACGGGATGAGGCCGCCCCCACGCCGACCGCCCCGCTACGGAGCGACGCCCGGGAGCGGTGCAGCGTCGGACTGGACCGATTGGCTGCTCACGGCCGCGGCCGCGGTGTTCACGCTCGGCGCGGTCCTGTGGGTCGGTGCCGCCGGTGCAACTCTGCTCGCTTCCGGTGACCTTCCGCAGGGCGGGATCCGGGCCGCGCTCGGTGCGCTTCGGCAGCCAGCCACACCGTCCCGGGCCTGGGGCAACCCGGACGCGGTGCCCGACCCGGGCCTGTACTGGGCCACCAGCGCTCTCGTGGTCGCCGGCCTCGGAGCCGTCGGGGTGCTGTCATGGCGATGGTGGTCGCGGCATGCCAGCTGGGCGGTGTCCGCGGTGCAGCGGATCCGGCACCTGCCCGGACTGGCCACCCGCGCCGAAGCGCAGTCCGCCGCCGGCAAGACCGCCCTGCTGCGCCGAGCCCGCGTGGTGCGCCCGTCCGTGGGGCCCGGCGTCGGGGCGGGCGACGTCGGGTACCGGCTCGGGCGCGTGGGCGGCACCGAGTTGTGGTGCTCGGTGGAGGACTCCGCGCTGCTGGTCGGCCCACCGCGGATGGGCAAGGGCCTGCACGTCGTCATCCCGTGGGTGCTGGACGCGCCCGGCCCGGTGGTGTCGACCTCGACCCGCCCGGACAACCTCGCCGTCACCCTGCACGCTCGCGCCCGCCGCGGCCCGGTCGCGGTCTTCGACCCCCAGCGTCTCGCCGGCCTGCCCGGCGGCTTGCGCTGGTCGCCCGTGCGCGGCTGTGAGAGCCCCCGAACCGCGCTGGTCCGGGCCCGCGGGCTCGCAGCGGGCGCGGGCTTCGGTGCGAGCGTGTCGGACTCGGACTTCTGGGCCGGGCAGACCGAGTCCGCCCTGCGCTGCCTGCTGCACGCCGCCGCCCTGGACGGGCGCCGCGCGGTCGACCTGTACCGGTGGTCCCTCAACCCGGTCCTCGCGGAGGACGCCGTGGCCATCCTCAACCGCGCCACCGCGGCCGCGGACGGGTGGGCCGACGCCCTGGACGCCGCCATCCACGCCGACCCCCGCACCCGAGACTCCATCTGGCTCGGCGTGCGTCAGTCCCTGGCCGCCCTGGCCGACCCGGACGTGCTGGCCGCCGTCGACCCCGGACCCCGCGACGGGTTCGACCCGGCCGCGTTCCTGCGCGCGTCCGGCACCCTGTACCTGCTCGCCGCCGCCGTCACCTCCGCCTCCTGCGCCCCGCTGCTCGCGGCGTTCGTGGAGGACATCACCGAGACCGCCCGCGCCCTGGCCGCCCGCTCACCCGGCGCACGCCTGGACCCACCACTGCTGCTCGCCCTGGACGAGATCGCCAACCTCACCCCGCTACCGTCCCTGCCCTCCCTGATGGCCGAGGGTGGCGGGACCGGCATCACCACCCTCGCCGTCCTGCAGTCCCTGGCCCAGGCCCGCCACCGGTGGGGGGAGCACGCCGCCGACACCCTCTGGGACGCCGCCACCGTCAAGATCGTCCTCGGCGGGCTGGCGAAGTACCGCGACCTGGACGACGTCGCCCGCCTGCTCGGGGAGATCGACGAGCTCACCGAGACACGCACCCGCGCCCGCACCGGGGACCGGTCCTCCTCCACCTCGGTCCGGACCGTCCCGGTCCTGCCAGCCGCCGCACTGCGCACCCTGCCGTTCGGCACCGGGATCCTGCTGCTGCGCCAGACCCGCCCCGTGGTCATCGACCTACAACCCTGGACCGGGCGACCCGACGCGCCCCGGCTGCGCGCCGACCAAACGGCCGTCGAAGTTGCTGCCGCGCACGCGACAACGGAGGTGCCCCGGTGAAGAAGTCCCTGCTCGCCCTCGGTGGCCTGGGCCTGGGGGTGGTGCCCGCGGTGGCCCTGCTGACCGCCCTGACGCTGGGCGCGACGACGTCCGCGTGCATCACCACCTCCGCCGGCGGCGCGCTGGCTGACAGCGCGCCCGTGCCCGCGCCGGCCCGGGCGTGGGTCGCCGCGACCAAGGCGGCCTGCCCGGACCTGCCCGAGACCTGGATCGCGGCGGTCATGGCCCAGGAGTCCGGGTTCTCCCCGGACGCGTACGCCGACGACGTCAACGGCGGCACCTGGGGACTGTTCCAGCTCAACGCGTCCATCTGGCAGGCCGCGTACGGCCACCCCTGGTCGGCCGACCTGGACCGCAACGGGCAGTGGGACGTGCGCGACCCCGACATCCACGCCACCGTTGCCGGCACCTACCTGTGCACCCGGCTGAACGGGGTGCGCCAGATCCGGGCCGAGCACCCGGACTGGGCCTCCTCGGCCCTGCCCGAGCTCGACGCGCTGATCATCGCCCACAACGCCGGGGAGTCCCGGCTGCGCACCTACCCGGCCCTGCCCGCCATCACCGCCCGGTTCATCACCACCGTCAACGACCGGGTGACGGCCTGGGCCGTGGACACCACCTCCGGGGCCGCCGAAGAACCCCTCGACCCCGCCCCGGCCCCTGCGCCCACCAACGCCCCGGTGCCCGCCGCCCCCCGCCCCCCCGAGGCGGTGGTGGGCACCGGGTGCCTGCCCCAGCTCGGCGCCGACAGCTCGGCCGTGGTGGTCCCCGACAACAGCACGAGCGACGTCGCCACCGGGGTACGCACCGCCCTGTCCTACGTCGGGGTCAGCTCCGGGTGGCGCCAGCTGTGCGACCGGCTCGCGTGCCGCGCCTACGGGTACGCCACCTCCGGGTACCCCTCCGCGAAGGCCCACTGGGCCCAGATGGTCGCCACCGGCCGGGCCCGCCCCGGCGACCGGTGCCCACCCCTGGGATCGTTCGTGTACTGGAACACCGGACGGCCCTTCGGGCACGTGTCCATCGTCGTGCAGGCCGACCCCGGCTGCGACGCCGACAAGATCCTGGTCACCGCCAACGAGGTGTTCGACGCCGCCACCGGCAACCAGGGCGGGGTCTACCTGCTGTCCTTCGCCCGCCTCGATGCCATGTACCTGCGCGGCACCGGGTACATCGGCTGGTCCACCCCGGTCTGCCAGGGGGCACTGCTCCCGACCGGGACGGTCCACCCCGCACCGTCGGGGCGGTGAGGTGGCCGTGGGCACCGCGCGCCGCGATTGGCCATCCTCCGAGGAGCGGCTGGCCGCCCTGCACGACCAGCTCATCGCCGCCGTCGAGGCGCTGACCTCCTCCCCGGCCTGGGCGACCATGCTGCGGGTGGCGGCCCGGTTCCCCGACTACTCGCCGTCGAACGTGCTGCTGATCGCCGTCCAGCGCCCCGACGCCACCCGGGTGGCCGGGATCAGGACGTGGAACTCCCTCGGCCGCCGGGTCCTCAAGGGCGAGCACGGCATCGCGATCCTGGCCCCCTGCGTGTACCGCACCCGGGACCACCACGCCCCCGCCGGCGTCCCGGCGCCGACCGTGGGCGCCGGTTCGGAGCACCGTCCGATGACGCCCGACGCCGACACGGCGGTCACCCGCCGTGAGCTGCGCGGCTTCAAGGTGGTGCACGTCTTCGACCTCACCCAGACCGAGGGCGACCCGCTGCCGGACGTGGCCCCGGAACTGTTGCGCGGCACCGCGCCCGAGCACCTGTGGGACCACCTCGCCGAGATCCTGGCGGCCGACGGGTACCGTCTCGAGCGCGGGGCCTGTCGCGGGGCCAACGGGTGGACCGACTACGCGACCCGAACGGTGCGCATCCGCGACGACGTCGACCCGGTCCAGGCCGTCAAGACGCTGGCCCACGAGCTCGGCCACGTCCACGCCGACCACGAACACCGGTTCCCCACCTACGCCCACGACCACGCCTGCCGCGGCCGCGCCGAGGTCGAGGCCGAGTCCATCGCCTACCTCGTCACCGCCCAGGCCGGCCTCGACTCCACCACGTACTCCGTGCCCTACCTCGCCGGCTGGAGCGACGGTGATCTCAACATTCTGCGGACAACGGCCACGACCGCACTGACCACCGCCCGCGCCATCGGCGACCTGCTCCCGTTGCCGACGCCGCCGGCCAGCGAGCTGGCCGTGACGTCAACTCCGGCACCGCGATCCGACCCGCGAGCGCCGGACAACAGTGCAGGCGCCGTGGCAGGCCGCGACGCTACGCCTGCCCACGCACCCATCCCCACGCTGATCCGAATAGAGAGCACTCAACTCCCGGCCCGGCCCGCTTCGGACGTGCGACGACCACCGCCATGATGAACACTGGAGGTTTGACAGCCAGCTCCCGACCTCTCGTCAGTCGCTGGAGCACCGCTGATCAAGCACGCAGTCGAGCAGGCGCTCATGGCGCTCAGCAACCACGCCCAGCGCCCGCCCATTCGAGCGGCTGGCCCGCTACTACGACGGCGACCGGAACGTCGCCGGGTCCACCGTCCTCGAGCTCCCCGCCGAACGACCCCATGGAGCGATCTGACGGCGATGAGTGACTTCTACATGAAGGTGCGGTCCGCGCTGTCGCACCGGCGACGCGGAACCCGAACGCCTGGGTCACCGCCAGCAAGCTCCGCGCCCGCAAGCGACGGACCTTTTCCCGGTGCAGGACACAACGTCGCCTGCGAGTACCTCGGCCTCATCCCCGAGAAGGACCGAGGCGACCACGAGATCGACTACCAGGTCTTCCGGGCGCTGATCGGAGACTGGGCGGTCATCGACGCCATCGACTCACTGGCGGACCAGCTGCGACACGACGCCGACGTCCGCCCCGACCACGGTCGGCTGCGACTTCTCGACGCGGCCCTGTGGACGCGGGGTGCCCAGAAATAGACCGCCTTACGCAGACGCGCGTTCGGCGAGCGCCCCGCGCCGCGGCGGATCCGGGCGAGCGTAGCCGCCCTCGGTGCGGCATGACCGGTCGTTGACCTAGTGGCGCCGTCGGGCGAGCACGATGGCCTGGGGCGTCTTCTCGTGCCCTTCCGGTGAGCGGTGCAGGTAGGTCTGGACGTCGAAGCCGGCGTCGTTCAGCACGGTGCTCATGTGTTTCGGGTCGTGGCGGTAGTTGGTCAGTGGCACGGCGTGCCCGTACGCGCTGGATCGATTCACACGTTCACCTTGGCCGGCCTGGAAGGCGGTCAGCAGGAACGCGCCCGGCCTCAAGACCCGAGCGAACTCGGTCCAGGGCGTCGTCAGGTGGGCCGGCGGAGTATGGATGAGGGAGTACCAGGCGAGCAGCCTGTGTTCCGGGAGCGTGAACCCGACCGAGTAGGCCAGGCCGGCGGCGGGTCAGGGCCTCGATGACCTGGCGGGAGCCGCCGGCGCCGTCGATGCGCACCAGGACCGACTTGCCGCGGGTGGGACCGGGGATCTGGGCGAGCGCGGAGGTGATGACCTGCAGGTGGTCCGCGGCGGTGTTCGACCCGGCGTTGCCCGGGCGCAGATGGATGCTCAACGGCTCACCGGTGCCCTGGGGCCCGTGGTCGACGAACGCGCACAACGGGTGGAACCCGAACCCCCGCTTGAACGTGGGCGCCGCGTTCTCCTTCTCCGAGTGCGCGGTCACGAGGGTGGCGTCGAGGTCGATCACCAACGGGCGGCGGGCGTCTCGGTCGTGGTCCGGCGCGTTGGCCCCGGCGGCGTCCCAGACCCGCGCCCGGGCGGCCGCGCGGGCGCCGTCGATCGCGGTCAGGACCTTGTCCGCGTCGCCTGCCAGCCGCGCCAGGGTCCGCGAGGCCGTCGGGTCGGAGGCCACCTGGCCGAACACCGCCGGCTCGGCGCGGACCGTGGCCAGGTCCGAGCAGGCGTCCCCGCCGAGCGCGAGTGTCACCGCGAGGTCGAGCAGCACCTTGGCCGGGTCGTGCGTCGCGAACCGCGCCCGCCACGGCGCCAGCGCGGCGCTCAACGCGACGTCCAGACCACTGGCCCGCACCGCACCTGTCAGCAGCACCCCACCGGCCTGCCCGACCGCCGACCCGCCGTCCGCGTCGACGACCAACCGCGGATAGAACCCGCTACGCTTCATCACCTGGAAGGTGCTCCTCGAACTCGGCTGATCTGTCCCTCGCAAGACACATCATCCCAGTTCAGGAGCACTTTTCACGTCTACGGCACGCGACCACCGTGAAAGGCCGAGGTTAGGCGGGGTGGAAGGGACCAGCGATGCCGCCTACGACCACCCTCAGTCCACGACGACCGCGCGGAGAGTGCCTCGCGAGGACCTGAGCCCGCAGGCAGATCCGGATGCCTGCTCACTGGACTCGGTGCTCGGAGGGTCGGCAGCCGGTGCGGGCGACCCATTGGGTGAGGCGTTCGCGGGCGGCGTGGAAGTGGTTCATCCAGAGCAGGGGTGCTGTGCCGTCGGGGTTGGTGTAGGCGGTCTGCCAGGCGGTGTACAGGGCGGAGAGTTCTTCGATGAGGGCGCCGTGCTGGGGCCAGCAGGTGGGGATGGTGCGGTGGTCGAGGGTGTAGCGCCAGCGGATCCAGTCGACCCATTCGCCGACCTCGGCGAGCATGATCTGCTCGTGGTCCTGGTCGTCGTAGACGGGCCAGCAGATCGGCTCGGCAGGACCGAGCGGCGCGCGGAGTCGGGGGGTTGTGTCGTCTGTGGTCATCGGTGGATGCTCCTGGCTTCGTGGTGGCGGGCGGTGTGTGGCGCGGTGGCCAGCGCGAGCGGCGGCGGCCCGGTGCGGGGGGCGAGCTGCCCGGGTTCGGTGAGCTGGTGGAGGTCGCGGTGGGTGACGTGGGCGGCGACCGCCGCGGTCCAGGCCTGGTGCTCGGGGCCGGGGTCGGGCTCGGGGTCCAGGGGCCGCATCCAGGCGGGGTGGGTCGCGATGGCCAGGGCGGTGAGGGTCGAGACCCGTGCGGTGATGAGGGCGTCCAGCTGGCCGATCGGGTCGGCTGCCGGGTCGGTGGGGTCGATGGGCTCGAGCGGTCCGACGTGATCGGCCTCGTGCGGGTCGCGGGTCGGGCGCCCGGCGTCCAGGAACTCCGTCAGGGCGCGGGTGAGGGCGGTCGCGAGGTCGACGTCGGCCCCACGGGTGCGGCCGTGCGCTTCGGTGTGATCGCGCACGAGCTGAGTGAGGATCCGTTGCATGGGTAGGCAGCGGGCTTCGCCGCGGCGCAGGGCGCCGATGAGTGCGGGGCGTTCGGGGGAGGCCCAGAGGGCGGTGACCTGGCCGGGGTCCAGTCCGCAGGTGGGTAGCAGCGGGCGCCAACGGCGGGTTGCGGCGTCGGTGGCGAGGGTGTGGTGGATGGGTGCGAGGCGGTGCAGGGAGCCGGCCTCGTCCTGGGCGCGGGCCAGGGTTTGGGTGGCGGAGATCTCCGCGCCGCTGGTCGCCAGGATGCGGGCGAGGATGTCGAGGCCGGGGGAAGTGCCGTGCGGGTCGGGCAGCGCGTCGCAGGTGGGGTCGACCCCGTCGATGGCGACGTACACGTTGTTCAGGTGCCGGCCGCGAGTCATGGCGACGTACAGGTTTTCCCGGGTCATGCCGGGGGCGGCCAGGGCGTGGGCGTGGTCGACGGTGACGCCCTGGGTGCGGTGGGTAGTGGTGGCGTAGCCGAGCTCGACGTGCGCCGCCACGTAGGCGGCGTCGAGCCGCACCGCGGGGCGCGACGACCGGGCCCCCGACGTCGTGCCGGTGGGGGCGTCGTGGCGGGTGACGCGGGTGAGGGTGAGGGCTCCGTCGGGGTGGGTGGCGGTGACGTCCCACAGGTCGCCGTTGCGGACGTAGCCGCCGGTGGGCACGCGCCGGTGGCGGGCGTTGTGGCGGGTGACGACCCGGTCGCCGGTGGCGATGGTGACGCCGGTCGGGGTGGTGATGCCATGGGGGGCGACAACGCCTTCGGTGACGCGGTCGGTGTGGGCGCGGTCGTTGAGGGCGTCGACGGTGCGCTGGTCGGCGGCAAGCAGGATCGCGGTGTGCCCGGCGGCGGCGGAGTCGCGCCAGTGCGCGTAGGCCTCCTCGAGCATCACCTCCCCGGGTCCGGCCTGGATGCGGCCCTGGTCGTCGTAGGTGTCCAGGACGCGGGGGTTGCCGGCCCGGAGCAGCAGGGTGGCGTGGGCTTCCCAGGGGTGGTGGAACCGCCACAGGGTGCGCAGCGTGGCCGGGTGGCCGCGTTCGGCGAGCAGGGCGAACGCGCCGCCGGCGTCGACGGCGGACAGCTGGGCGTGGTCCCCGACGAGCAGCACCTTCGCCCCAGCCGCGGTGGCCTGCGCGGTGAGGGCGTCCAGCTGGAAGGTCCCGGCCAGAGAGGCCTCGTCCACGATGAGCAGCTGCCCCGGGCGCAGCGCCCACCCCTGTTGCTCCGCCCTGGCCCGCGCCAGCGCGCTGCGCAGCTGCCCGATCCGGCGCCCACCGGTCCGCGCGTCGGCCTGGGCCAGCGACTGCGCGAGGTCCGCGATGCGGTCGCGGCGGGCGGCGGCGCCGGGGCCGTGGGACTCGTAGAGCCATTTCGCGGTGTTCTCGCAGCCGATCCCGAGCGCGTCGGCGAGCTCGCCGGCAGCGGTCGCGGACGTGGCCAGGCCGATCACGCTGCCGGGCCCGTGGGTGCGTTCCCAGCTGCGGCGCAGCGCGAGCAGGGTGGTGGTCTTCCCGGTGCCGGCCGGGCCCACCAGCACGTCCAGGCGCCGCCCGGAGGTCTCGATCGCCTGGACGGCCTCCCGCTGGTCGGCGGCGAGGGTGACCTGCCCGCGGTGCCTCGTGCGGCTAATGGGGGAGCCGGTCACGGCCGCGACATCGTCCTCCGGGGCGACCGGCGCGGTGCGGTCGCCGGTCGCGGCGAGCAGCCGGGACTCGGCGTCCAGGACGCGGGTGTCGGTGTACCGGTCCTCCCCGACCCGGGTGAACACCGACGTCCCGTCGGGACGCCGGTACTCAGCCGGGACGGTGAACACCTCGGGGGCGGCCAGACTCACACACCGGGCCAGCACCCGGTCAACCACGCGGGTGTGCAGGTCGTGCCGGTCCGAGACGGTGGCCATCTGCAGCCCGCGGGTCTGCCGGGCGGCCTCGGCCAGCACGTTGGCCCGGGTCCATGTCGACCGCCGGGTGATCACCTGCTCCAGCGTGGCCGTGGCGAGGTGTCCGACGACGTCGTCGGGCACCTCCGTGCTGGCCCACCCCGGTCCCGCGGTGGGGTGGTGCAGGACGGCGCCGACCACCCGGTCGGGGTCGTGGCCGCCGGTGGTGGCGCGGTGCCGCCAGGTGGCGAGCAGCTCCCCGAGCGGGTGGACGTGCTTGGGCGGACGGGTGGCCCGGGTGGCGACCTGCCGCAGCCGGGTGATCTCGATCCGGTTCGGGGCGCGGCCGTGGTCGGCGGTGAAGGTGGCCAGGGCGTCGACCATGGCCTGGTCGACCTGCGCCGACCGGGTCGAGAACACCCGGAGCAGGTCGTCGCTGACTCCGTCCAGTTCAAAGGCTGGGGTCCGTTTGGGGCCGCGGTCGCGCCACCTCCACGCCACGGGCAGGCGGCGGGTGAGCTCGTCGGCGAACAGGTTGTCGTACAGCTCGGAGACGGCGACCACCGCGTGGTGCAGGGCGCGGGAGTCCACCGACCGCCACGCCCCGTCGGGCCCTTGTACTTTGTTGGCGAGCACCACGTGGGTGTGGAGATTCGGGTCGCCCGCGCGGGTGTCCCAGTGGTCGAACGCGGCGGCGATCATCCCGCGGGTGCGGACCTGCGCGCACCCGTCGGTGCCGGTTCGGGTGAACAGGGCGGTGTCCTCCAGGAACGTCAGCGCGTCGGTCACCGCCGCGCGGTGTGCGTCCAGGACCGCCTGCTGGGTGCGCGGGCCGGCCAGCGCCCACAGGGTCGAGGCGGACTTCGCGACGGTGAACGTCAGGTCGAACCCGGCCACCGCGGTGCGGGTCGGTTTGGCTAGCTCCACCTTGGTGATCGTCTCGATCGCGGCCTGCCGCTCCACCGCGCCCATCGACGTCGGTAGCCGGGCGGCCGCGTCGCGGATCCGGTCGGTTGCCGGGGCGAACACTGGGTACGCCCGCCCCAGGACCAGGCCGGTGACCGGGTCTCGGCCGGCGCCGAACAGGTGCGCCATCGCCTCCTCGGTGACGAGCGCGCCGGCCCGCACCCCGTCCCCGCCCGCCAGCCCGGCCAGGCCCGACCCGCGCCACCGGCCAGGCGGGTTCCCCGTCTCGGTGTAGTACGCCGTCAACCCGCCCGCGCCGGAGCGGTCGCAGTCGCCCGAGGCGGTGTTCCGCAGCAGGTACCGGTACCCGGCCCCGGCGGTCAGCCGGTGCATCGACAACACCGCGACCCCCTCCGCGCGCTGCCCGCGGGCGTGCGGGCGCGTCAGGAACTGGGGTGCCGGCGCGGGGGAGAAGACCAGGCTGCGCGCGATGGCCGGAACCGGAAATGCCAGACGAGTCCTGCAGGCTTCTGCCTCCGCAGGACTCGTCTGGCGGAGCAGCATGGCAATGGTCGGTGGGCAGCAGATGCGTCCGCTCGCCCTCGGCGATCCGGGTGAGCGAGAGGTGTCCGCTCTGAGCGCTGTGACAAGAACAGCGCCAAGGAACACCGCCCGCCGCAGCACGTCCGGCGGGGTGAATACCTCGGTGACCAACGCGTTCTCCGGTCCCCGACGGGCGAGCGCCCGACGTACGACCTACGGGTCGGCGTTGCGCCCGAGACTGGATTCGCTGGGAGTATCGCCGGTCAGCCGCAGCCGTCCGTGGTTCTCGAGGCATGCACGGGACTCACGTGCTCGGGAAAAGAGAGCTCGCGACGGACGACGGCGTACTTCGCTTCCAGTCGGGCGCCGAGCTCTGGCGGGAGGGCAGCGAGCCGTATGGGGTCGGTGTTGTCCGCCAAGTCCGCGGTTTTCACCGTGAGGACAAGCGAGTTGGCTCTGACCATGGCGTAGTAGTCGAGTCTAGGCTCCCCAGGGCGATGCGTCATTGCGTCGACTGCCGCCGCGACCACCGAACCGAAGGCCACCTCGACATCCTCCAGGGTGGTAGGCGTGTCCTCAACGACATCATGGAGCCAGGCCACGGCGATCTGCTCGTTGGTGGGGTCCACCAAGTGCCCACGACCCGCTTTGGGTGCTCGATGTAGGCAACGCCGGCCTTGTCGAACCGTCCGAAGTGTGGGACTGTCGCCATTTCGTGGAGAAGGCTTCAAAGAGGCGTTGCCGCAGGGTGTGGAGTGGACGGAGGTCCTCCGTCGCAAGGACGCGCTGGCCGCGCCCTGTCTCAGGCTCGCAGCAGGAAGCCTTCGTGCAACAGGCTGTTGCGCAAGAGACCGGTGGTCGGGTTCGGTTGGTCGGGCAAGCGAAGACCTCCAGACTCAAACTCTGACGGGACGGTGAACGGGTGTGCCCTTGTCCCACAGCCTGTGGGACATCTGGGGCTCGCAGCCAAACGCGGCTCTACGCATCCAGTCTGGCCATCGCGAAGCGGTCATCGCGGGCGGCCGGCAAGACCTCCGCGTTCGCCGACCTCCCCGCTCAGGGCCGCCTGACTCGCGGCTCTGGCCGCTCCATGGGCTCCGGCGCACCCAGCGCTTCGGCCGACTCGTCGGCTCAGGATGGTCGACCGCTTCGCTACGCCTCCTCGAAACCGTTGGCGTCGAAGCGCAGAGTCGTCGCGTTCTCGCGCACCGTGCGCACCGTCTCCGTGCTGAAACCGTCGGGGTTCACCGCCTGAATCTCGATGCTCACCTCGAGGCGGGTCCCGGGGGTCGACGACAGGTGCTGCAAGACTTCCTGCTGGATGCGAGCGAAGTCCCGGCCGTACCGCTCTGGGTCGAGCCGGGTGGACCCGAAGTACCGGGTCGTTGTCACCGAGGCCGGAGGCGTCGAAGTGGTGGGTGGGAACGGGACAGAACCGGCGTTCGGGTTGATCGTTGCGTTCGACTCACGCTCACCCTGCTCCGAGCTTGCGGGATCGTCGGTCGGGCGAGGCTTCGACTCCTCGGCGCGCTGCTCTATCGCGACGGCCGGCTTCACCACGAGCCAGGAATCGCTCAACGCTGCCGGCTCCGGCCGATCTCCTGGAAGCACAAGGCCCACGTAGCGCTCGGCTGTCTCGTCGTACGCCTCAGCAAGCGCGAACCCCTCGATCTCCCAGACGAGGGAGTCGAGAGCACCGACCAGCGCGTTTTCGAGCACCATGCGGTCGCGCAGCCGGTCGAGGTAGGGGTACTGCGCGTACAGGTTCCACAGGTCACCGACGCTGATCCGGCCTGTGGACCACGCACCGGCGAGCGGACCGTCGAGAGCCATGCGGACACCCGCTGCACCAAAGGCGACGGCGAGTTCGCCGCCGCGCCGCAGCTTGTCCGATGCCCGGACTGCGAGCCCAGATCCGGCGTCCGCAATTCGCTCAGCCCGAAGCGCAGGAGGGGCTCCGGCGTCCGGCTGCTCGGGGACGAGCGCCCAGGTAAACGTCGCGGCGATGCGATTAGTCGCGTCCTCGTCGGTCTGACGCCGGCGCGCGCTCGCCTGTGCGGCCTGCTGAGCGGTGAGGTTGAGAGTCTGCGACGACCGGTCGACCTCGTCCCACGCCAGGAAGTCACGGATCGACGCGTCGAGGTCGTCCCAGCGCTGACCGTCGGGAGCGAGGAACACCACGGTGTTCCGGAACCTGCGCTGGGCCGATCCGACGCGCAGGAGCGTGTCAGCAGCCCAGCGCATGGCGGGGGACTCGTTGTCGCCCCGGGTGTGACGTTGCGACGGTGGTACGACGACGAGACGCGCCTGATCGAGGTCCGGGACGCCCGACGAGTCACGCGGGTCGTGATGCACGCCTGCAAACAAGCCCTTGTCGGCGACGAGCGGCTTGAGACGACGGATCACCTCGTTCCAGACACGCTCGGGTTCGTCGCGGAGCCGGTCAGCGATGTCGCTCGCGGTCCGGGTAACAGAGGCGGTAGTGGAGAACCAGTAGCGCGCGTTGTCGGCGTACAGGTAGGTCGCCTGCTGTCCCAGCACCTCCAGTGAGGCGCCGAAGTTCCCGACGGTGTCGCCGGGGATCGCGACACCGAGCCACAGCCGGGGGCGCTCGACGCCCTTGTGGTCGGTGCCCAGGGTCGGTGCAGAGGCCAGAAAGATCTCCCGCGCGATGCGTCGAGTCAGCGATCGGGCACCGAAGGTGCCCGGACGGCTGGCGTCGATCTGGACGGGTGTCGAGCCCTCGCCGTCGATGTCCTTGTCGATGATGGGCTTCCAGGAGTCCGGCAGGTAGTTCGTGAGCTCGCTCGCCACGCGCGGGGCGTGCAGTGGAACGGAGCCGGGCAGGATCAAGGGGCTCGCGTCGTTGGACGACCAGAGCTCGTGGATGACGGTCGACATGAGGCGCAGCACACCCCGGGTGCGCTGGAAGCGCTCGAGGGTTGACCAGTCGGTGTAGAGCCGGTCGAACAGCTCCGGATGGATGGGATATGCGGCGCGGATCCGCTCCTCGTAACCCTGGTCCTCGGCCTCCGACGGGAACTGCCCGTGATTGTCGCGGTAGAACGTCACGAACTGCCGCGCTACGGCGGCGATCTCCGTGCGGGCGCTCGCGTCGGGTTCGTGGAACAGCCGTCGGCGCACGATCTCGAACGACTCGACGCTGCTGGCGGGGCGCCAGTGATCGGCCTTGCGCCCGACGACGTTCTGCAGCGCGACGAGGGCGCGCCGGCCCCGCTCACCGCCGATTTCGATGGTCGACGCGGCGTCGCCGTTGTCGAGCGTGTCCGACGCCGGGATCGAGACCAGCAGCATCGCCCCGTGCACAGCGCTGACCGCCTCGGTCAGCGACTGCGCGAAGGTGAACTGGTCCTCGAACCGTCCGCCCGCGAGCTTCTCGTCCGACAGGCCGCGCGCATACGCGACCCACTCGTCGATGAGAATCAACACCGGCGCGTGGTCGCGGATAAGCGCCGTGAGCGCGTCGCCGGGCGGGGTGCCCGACCGGTCGGACTCGGCGATCCGGTCGTACGCCTGCCGCCCACCGAGCTGCCAGGCGAGCTCGCCCCACAGCGTGTTGACCTCAGTGCCGTCGTCCTTGCGCCGAGGCTGGTTCGGACCGAGGTGGGTACCGACGAGCGCGACCTTGCGGACACGCAGCGAGGCCAGGTCGCCGTCCGCCACGACGTCCTGGACACCCTGCGGGAATGACGAGGCTGGCAGCCCGGAGAACAGGTGGTAGACCGCCAACATAGAGTGGGTCTTGCCGCCACCGAAGTTGGTCTGCAGGTTCACGACCGGCGAGGCGTTGTCGTCTCCCGACATGCGGCGCACGGCCCTGTCGAGCAGGTCCTTGAGCCCCTCCGTGAGATAGGTGCGGGCGAAGAACTCCTGCGGGTCGGAGTACTCACGCTGAGTGGCCTGGCCAGTGGCGACCTGATGCAGATCGGCGGCGAACTCCGCGGCGTTGAACTGACCTCGCGCGACGTCGTCGTGCGGGGTGATGACCTCGCGCCAGGGCTTGAGGCCGGTGCCGGGGGTGGCGACGGTACCGACGGCGGCACGGACTGTCTTGCGGGTCTGCTCCTCGAACGCCGCGCGCTGGTGCTCAAGGCGCAGTGCGTTGACGGCCGCTGCCTCTTCGGGGGCGTGCGCGTCGGTGAGCAGACGCTCCATCGTGTCGAGGGCCCGGGTGGTGTCGTCGGTGCTGAACGCGGTGCCGTGCGCGAACCGGTTCCCGACCTCGCGCAGCTCGGATGCATACGACTGCGTCACCCGGGACAGCTCGCCACCGAACGCGCGCCACTCCTCGGTGACCACCTTGAGCAGAAACCGGGGGTCGTCGGCTGAGTAGCCGCGGGCTGCACCGTGCCGCTGGGCGTCGCGCGCTTCGAGCAGCGCCACCCAGTCGCCGCCCGGTGCAGATGCGCCCATGTGCTGGTCGATGAACGGTCGGAGCCCGCGCGCGAGCGCGTCGAACCCCCGGCTGATCTTGTCCTTGTTGCTGAGCGCCATCAGAACTCCTCGTCGAGGGCATCGAAGTCGAAGCTGGACTGGCTGGTCGTCACGGTGGCCTCGGTGCGTCGGGCGACCGACGAGAGGTCGGACCAGGACGTGCCGAGCGCGTTGAACAAGAGCGCGTCGGACGGGCGGGTCGATTGTGTGAGCTCGTAGAGGCGGTAGGCGAGGAGCTGGACCGTCTCGAGATCGACGCGCTGCCTGATGCGCGGCATCAGCGCGCCGGCGGCCTCGACGCCGCCCGAGTCGAGGACTCGGGCCAGGTGCATCATCGCCTCCCACACCGATAACCGGTCGTCCGCGTCTGGGTCCCAGGTCGACGGCAGGTCCTGAGGCGGGAGCAGGCGGACGCGGCCCGCGCGGGAGGTCAGCACCCCGCCACGGGCGAGACCATCGACAGAGGTGTTGGTTGCCCGTGCCAGAACGTCGGCCTCCCCGAATGCCTTCTCCGACCAGCCATACTGGGCGTACCACTTGAGGCAGAACCGGGTGTCCGCGTCCAGATCGCCGTCTTGTTCGGCGAGAACCTCGTCGAGCGCCTGATTTATCAGCGCGAGGGCGGTCTTGACCGTCATCGGCGTGCCATCGGGCTCGACAACTTTGGCGTACGACGAGAACACGGCCATGCCGGGGCCGATGGTGGACTGCGCGAGGTCCACGGGGGCGATCGCTCCCTGCTGCATCTCCCGCAGCGCCTGCGGCAGTCGGGACTTGAGCGCGGCGAGGAAGCCTCGGCGCGTAATCGCCTGGGCGGATTCCTGACGGGGACGCAGGGCAAGGACTATCGACGAGGCGAGCGCGTTGGTACCCACGGAGATCATTCGGCCAGAACGCTCA
Source organism: Cellulomonas fimi (assembly GCF_012952065.1). Taxonomy (GTDB): domain Bacteria; phylum Actinomycetota; class Actinomycetes; order Actinomycetales; family Cellulomonadaceae; genus Pengzhenrongella; species Pengzhenrongella fimi_A. The sequence continues at coordinate 35,707 of NZ_JABCJJ010000003.1, read as the reverse complement.
GACCGGACCGGCCACGTCGCAGTGATCGCCCAGCCCGACCGAATCATGCCTTCGAGGAGGGTGGCCCAGCCCGTGGAGGACACACCCTCGGACTCGAGCTCCGATTGCTTGAACGCGTAGTAGACGGTGATCGGATAGTTCTCGTTTGCAGACTCACGAGCGCGGGCAAAGACCCGTTCGAAGCCGTCCTCGAAAAATTGCGAGGCACCCTCTTTACCGCCGTGGCGATACGGATTAGCCACGAGTTCTTCCGCCTTGGGAACAAGCATGGTGCTCAGGAGTGAGGGATGAACCTCGCGGAGTGATCTGCGAAGCCACACGTAGAAGAAGTCCGACAGGTCGGAGTAGCCGATGTTGTCGTAGTAGGGCGGATCCGTAGAGACCACTTCGGTCGACGAGAAGGTCGTGCGCGCCGCATCGGCCTGACTCGCGGATGCGCGCACTTCGCTGCGTGAAGGGAGACCGTCAACCCCGTCCGCCACCCACGTGACGTGAGCACCAGCGTTGCCAACGGAGTTGGAGAACGGATTAATCTCGACGTAGTCCCAGACCATTGGCAGCGCCTGGCGCGCAAAGGTGTCGCGGACGCCCTCAATTTGAGGTATCCATGAACAGATGGACGAGGACCAATCAGCTAGCTTACTCAGTGCAAATGCGAGAAACGTGGCTATCGCGTCGGCGTAGGCAACGGCGTCGGTGCCGCCGAGCTCGAGGGGGAAGCCGTCAGGGCAGCCGGCACTGACGGCATCCTTGAGCGCTTGGTCTCGGGCCTCTGACACAAGATCACTGAGGGTCGTCAAGGCGACCAATTGCCGATTCGTGAAGAGATCGGTGAATTTCGTCATCCCGAAAGCGGGAGTTGAGAACCATCTGGGATTGTCTGCGACCTCTCCATCGGGTAGGTGCGCTGGACGCTCCACCCTGGCTGCCGCGTCTGCCTGGTCACTTGCTGGAAGGTAGACACGCTGCCGCACGCCTTCGGCGACGACGGCCATGAGCTTCGAACCGAGGCGACCCTCACGTCCTTCAGCCCTCGTGTATTTGAGGTCGGCCGTCGAACCACAGGCGCAACAGGTCGCGCCTGTGCGCATCACCGTTCCGTCGTTGTCCTTCGTTGGACCGAGTCTTGGGTCGTGCGCGATGTCAAACATGACCCGACGCCCGGATGGCACGCTCGGGTCGTCCACCACGCGAGGGACGACATACGCCTCCTTGCCCTTCTTCTTGCCAAGCCACCATGACCGCACGAGCGGCATCTCGATCCTGCACGCCGGGTTCGGGCACGTCACGGTTCGCGCCCAGATCCAAGCGATGACTGTCGCCGGCGAGCCGTCGGGAAGCGCGGCCTGGGGGTAGAGGTGGCCGATGCGTTCGGAGGCACGGTCGCGCATCCATGCGCCGTAGCGGCGGACGTCCTCGGCGAGGCCGGACGCTCGCGGCCATCCTCCGAGGCGGGACTCGGCAGCGCCGGGAAACACCGGGGGACGCCCGGAGAACTTCGGCGGGATCTCGATCAGTGCCTTGTTGATGAGAACGGCGACGGGATTGAGATCCGACGCGTGTGCATCCAGACCCAGACGTTGCGCCTCGAGTGGGATGGTCCCACCGCCCGCGAAGGGGTCGAGGATCGCGGGCGGAGTGCCGTCGGGCGCGCTGGCGACGATCTCGGCGTGTGCCCGTCGCAGCAGACCCTCGTCGTTGGCGTTCTCCCATACGACCAGTTCGCGAATTATCTGGTGGAGGCGCTCGCGCTCCGCTGCCTGCTCCTCGGAGGTTCGGAACTTGTCGGGGTGTGACGAAGGGTCGTCAACGAGCTGTGCGAACAAGACCGCGCGCGCAGTTGCAAGTGGCCGGCGGGCCCACCAGAGATGCATCGTCGCGGGATGCCCCTTCCGTGGGACCGACTTCTCCCGGGCCGACTCGCGGTTGATCTCCTCGAGGGGCAACGACACCTCGATCAGCTTGCGGCGGATCGGGCTAGTCGTCGGCTCGGTCATGCATCTCCTTCGAACAGTGTGGGGTCGCCAGGCGTCGGCTTGTGGATCGACGTCGGCTTCTTACTTGTCGGCATCTTGGGGCCAGCTCCGTAGGTCACGCTGGGGCCGCGTTCGGCCGTGGAGGTCTTGACCAGGAGACCTCGGTCGACCATGTCTCCGAGGATTCGGGATGTCGTCGAGGCGTCGGTCTCGAGGACGAGGCGGACCATGCGTGCGTTGATCGTGCCGGTCTCTCGGAGCAGGTCGAGAACCCGACTGTCGACCGAGTCGGTTGTCCTTCGCCTGTACGTGACAGCCGTCCCAAGGGTGCGCAACGGCGTCTCACGAAGCCGGTAGTTCGGGTGTGCGTGACGGATCGTCTCCCGCGTCGGCTCGACGAGGTCGAAGGGTGGCGCGGCGAGCCGGTCGAGGACCGTCTGAACTTCAGCCGCGGGCTTCTGAAGCAGCGGGGAGAGTCCAGCTGCGTTCACTATCCGGGAATGGAGCAGCGTGAGCAACGTCAGCATGATGTCGGCGTCGTCCGCACTGCTGTCAGGGAGCGCCTGGACGAAGCGGGCGACGTGCGCGTTGGGCGCCCCACCGGTGAGCGTCACGCGAACTGTCGCCTCGTCGGCGTCGAAGTGCGGGGGCTGATGACCCAGCCGGGCCATCGCCGCGTACATGCGGTCGACACCCATGCCCGCGGTCTCGCCGAGCCCCAGCTTGCGAATCGCTTCGGCGAGGCGTGGGTTGCGCGATCGGGAGGCGGTGGTGAGCACGTTCGACGTAGTGACACCGCTGACGAACGGGCCTGGCGAGGTCACGGCGAGTCGGGTGGCGGTGTGCTCGACGACGATCCGCGACGAATCCCGGTAGTCGCGGTGCATGACCGCGTTCACGAGTGCCTCGCGGATTGCTGTGGGTGGCAGGTCCGCGACCTGGACCTGGACGAGCGGTGAGACGTCGACAGAAGTTGTGTCCGTTCGCGCAGAGATCAGGTCGAGGACGCGCGCGAGGGTGGTGACGAGCGGGCCCGAGAACTGCTCGTTCGCAGTTAGGTCGCCGGCAGACGTGCGTCGGTGGACGTACGCCGTGTGCTTGCGGGCGTTCAGGTCATCAACGAACAGCAGTGCTCCGGCGTGGTTGAGCCGTCCGTTAGCTGCGACGACGCCCAGCGCGCGCAGTAGGTCTTCGTCACTGAGGTGGGCGAACGCGCGGCGTGCCGGATCAGTGGCATCGCGAAGAAACTGGCGCGCCGTGGTCATGGCAATCGGGTCGATCGCGCTGACCGGTAGATCGGTCGCTTCGTCGGTCCAGTCGTCGCCTCGCCGGTCCGCGACCAGCCGAGCGATGCGGTCAGCGGACATCGGCATGCAGGACGTGCCGACGCGCTGGGTGTGACGGCCGCCGACCGCGTGCACAGCGGCGCTCTCAGGCACGGTGATGACCAGCAGCGGCGTTCCTTCGAAGCTCAGCTCAGCGACGTCGACGGTCAGTGGCGGCTCGGTGCGCTCGAAGATCGCCCGCCGGGTCCCCGCGGCGTCCAGCTTGCCGTAGCCGACGAAGGCGTCTAGGCCACCAGGGTGATCCCGAACGCCGACGACGACTGTCCCCCCGTGATGGTTCGCGAAGCATGCAGCGGCCGCAGCGAGATCCGTCAGCGTGTCGAGGATGGAGCGCCCAACTGTCTTGAAGTCCAGACGTTCAGTCTCCACGTCTTTGGCAGCCTGACTGCTGCGGACGGCCAGGAGCGCGGCACGGACGTCGTCATCCCGTGGCACTGTTTCTCCGATGTTTTGCAGGATCCTTGCAGTGAAGGGTAGTGCAAAACTACGGGAGAACTCCCGGACCCGGAGTTGCGGCAGCGACCAACGTCTGATGGGACCACTACGGTCACGATGACACGGCGGCTGCCGATGAGACTGGGGTGAGGATGGACGCGAACGGCGACCTTGTGAACGCGCTCCGGGTGACGCTGGAGTCGGTCGTTCCCGGAGTTCGGCTGACGGGTGTCGCCGGGGCAGGGCCGGTGCAGGTCGTGTCGACGAAGTGGTTCGGCTCGTCGATCATCCAGGTCACCTACACCGCTCCGGACGGCACGAACGGGCAGACCCTGCTCCGTCGCGATGACGAGTCGCGCCTGCGCCTCGAACACGCCGGCCGGACCCGTCCGATGGACGGCGACGCCGACGAGTGGCGGCTCGGCGCCGAGGCTCTACGTATCCGGTACGCGGCACTGTTCGACCCGATGCTCGCGATCTCCACCTCGGACCTGCGACCCCTCCCGCATCAAATCAAGGCCGTGTACGGCGAGATGCTGCCGCGTGTGCCGATGCGGTTCTTGCTCGCGGACGACCCGGGCGCCGGCAAGACGATCATGTGTGGGCTCTACGTCAAGGAGCTCATGCTGCGGGGCGACCTCGCACGGTGTCTGATCGTCGCGCCGGGTTCACTGGTCGAGCAGTGGCAGGACGAGCTGCACGAGAAGTTCGGCCTGGAGTTCGAGGTGCTGAACCGCCCGATGATCGAGGCAACAGGGCTCGACCAGAACGTGTTCGAGCGGCACCCGCTGCTGATCGCCCGCATGGACCAGCTCTCCCGCTCCGACGAGCTCAAAGAATCCCTGGGGCGTACCGACTGGGACCTGGTCGTCGTCGACGAGGCACACAGGATGTCGGCGCACTGGTTCGGGCAGGAGGTGTCGATCACCAAGCGGTACGACCTCGGTCGACTCCTGGGCCGGGTGACCCGACACCTGCTGCTCATGACGGCCACCCCGCACGCGGGCAAGCAGGACGACTTCCAGCTCTTCCTCGCACTGCTCGACGGCGACCGGTTCGAGGGCAAATACCGCGACGGCGTTCACGCGGTGCGTCCGGACGACCTCATGCGCCGGATGGTTAAGGAAGAGCTCCTGACGATGGACGGCAAACCGCTGTTCCCCGAGCGGCGAGCGACCACCGTGCCGTACCGACTCTCGGACCAGGAGCAGGAGCTCTACGAGGTCGTCACCGATTACGTCCGCGAGGAGATGGGGCGCGCGGACAACCTCGACGAGGGCGAGGGGCGCCGGCGCACCAACGTGGGGTTCGCCCTCACTGTGCTGCAGCGGCGCCTGGCGTCCAGTCCCGAAGCGATCCTGCGGTCACTCGAACGTCGGCGAGCGCGGCTGCAGAAGCGGCTGCGGGAGAGCAGCGTCGAGCGCCTGGAAGACGACCTGCCGGTGAAGGACCGGCTCGCGCGGATCCTGGGCAAGGACGATCGCGTCGATGATGCGCTCGACGACCTGGCCGGCGATGAGCTCGAAGAGCTCGAGGAAGCGGTCGTCGACGCGGCCACCGCGGCCCGCACGAGGGCGGAGCTCCAGGCGGAGATCGCGGTGCTCGACGACCTCGTCGAGGTGGCCCACCGCGTACGGACATCGGGCACCGACCGCAAGTGGTCCGAGCTGCGCTCGATCCTCGTCGACCACGCTGTGCAGACCGACGCGTTCGGTCAGTACCGCAAGCTCATCGTCTTCACCGAGCACCGCGACACCCTCGAGTACCTCCGGGAACGCATTTCCTCGCTCCTGGGCGACGAGCGGTCGGTGGTCACCATCCACGGTGGCGTGCGCCGCGAGGACCGCCGCAAGACGCAAGAGCTGTTCACCCAGGACAAGGACGTCCGGATCCTCGTAGCCACGGATGCAGCCGGCGAGGGTCTCAACTTGCAGCGGGCGCACCTGATGGTCAACTACGACCTGCCGTGGAACCCGAACAAGATCGAGCAGCGCTTCGGCCGCATCCACCGCATCGGGCAGACCGAGGTCTGCCACCTGTGGAACCTCGTGGCTGCAGGCACCCGCGAAGGTGAGGTGTATCTGCGTCTACTGGAGAAGGTCGAGGAGCAGCGCGCCGCCTACGGCGGAAAGGTGTTCGACGTCCTCGGCGACGCTTTCGAGGACCAGCCGCTGCGCGACCTCATGGTCCGGGCGATCCGCTACGGCGACGAACCGACCACCCGGGCGTTCCTGCACACGGTGATCGACGCGAGCATCAGCGAAGGAATCGGCAAGCTGCTCACCGAACGGGCGCTGCACCACGACAGCCTCCCGGACTCGGACGTCGACGAGATCCGCCGCCGCATGGAGGACGCCCAGGCGCGCCGGTTGCAGCCACACTTCATCCAGGCGTTCTTCCTCGCCGCGTTCCGGCGCCTCGGCGGCACCATCAAGCCGCGCGAGCGGGGCCGGTTCGAGATAACCAACGTCCCGATCGCGATCCGGGACTACGACCGGCAAGCCGGTACGGGAGCCGCTGTCCTGACCCGGTACGAGCGCGTCGCCTTCGAGCGCGAGCACATGCACCCGGCGGGGCTGACGTCGGCTCAGCTCGTCGCACCCGGCCACCCGTTGCTCGATGCGGTCGTCGAGATGACGGTGAGCCAGTGCGCGGCGACCCTGCGTCAAGGCGCGGTGCTCGTCGACCCGAACGACCCCGGGACCACCCCGAGGCTGCTGGTGGCGATCGCGGAACAAATCACCAATGGTCACGCACGCACCGTCTCGAAGCGCTTTTCCTTCGTCGAGCTCGACGACCAGGGTCAGCTCCGCGGCGGGGGGCCGGGACCCTACTTGGACTATCGGGGCGCTACGGCGACCGAGGCCGAGACAGTCTCTGCAGTCTTTGACCAGCCGTGGCTTCGGGCGGGTGCTGAGGACGTCGCGGCCGCATGGGCGGTCGAGCACCTCCTGGGCGAGCACCGCGCTGAGGTCTACGCCCGGGTGTCCCACCAGGTTGAGCGCACTCGGACCGAGGTCCGTTCGCGGTTGATCGGGCAGATCGCGTTCTGGGACAGCGAGCACGTCCGCCTGCTCGACCTGCAGGGCGCCGGACGCCGGCTGCGCATGTCGCCCGAGACCGCCGAGCGGCGCGCCCGCGAGCTCGAACACCGACTGGTTACTCGGATCGCGGCTCTCGACGCCGACGCCCAGCTCGCCGAGCACCCGCCGGTCGTCGCGGGCGCCGCGCTCGTCATCCCGCAGGGCCTGCTCGACCAGCTCGGAGGCGCGAGCCCGACCGAGGTGGCGATGTTCGCCCGCAGCACCGAGGAGGTGGAGCGTCGCGCGGTCGCGGCCGTGATGGCGGCAGAACGAGAGTTCGGTGGGCGACCCGAGGAGATGCCGCACAGCAACCCCGGTTTCGACATCCGGTCGGTGCGGCCCACTGGGCGTGCTGTGCGCATCGAGGTCAAGGGGCGCATCGAAGGCGCCGCAACGTTCACGATCACCAAGAACGAGGTCGTCACCGCGAAGAACCTGGGGGACGACTACCGCCTCGCCCTGGTGTGGGTGAGCCGCGACGGTTCGAGTCACGACGTCGTGCGGTACCTCGAGCGACCCTTCGACGACACCGATACCTCTGACTTCCGCACCCTGTCCTACAACCAGTCCTGGGCTCACACCTGGGCGCAGGGAGGACCGCCGAGGTGACGACCGAGACGGTGCTCGACCGGGAGGCGGTCGCCGACCTGGTCCGCCGAAGCAAGGTCGCATGCCAAGCCGTCGCTTCTCTTGACCAGAACCTGGGGCGCGCCCGCCAGGACGTCGTTGCCGCCTTCAACCAGGTCCGCGACGCGCGCGTGTGGTCGGATCTCGCGTCCATGCCGATCGACAGGGTCAGGGACGTCACCGGAGGGCGCCTCCGACTTGGCGCGCTGCACAACCACGGCTACCGAACCGTCGCCGACGTCCTCCGCGCCGGACCGTCCCGACTTCAGCATGTTCCCGGAGTCGGCGAGAGCACCGCTCCGAAGGTGTTCGCGGCCGCCGAGCAGATCAGGCGAGCGGTCGTCGACTCGATCAAGGTCCGCATCGACCTCGACCCCAACGATCAGGCCACCACGGCACTGCTGCGGGCCCTCCGCGTGTGGGAGGGCGTCGCTTCTGCTGAGGACCGCATCGAAGGCGCCCGCACGTTCGCGGTCTCGGTCGCCGCGGCAAGCGCCGATGCCGCGCCAGCCGCGGCGAGCCCGGTCCGCCGCCTGTTCATGGGCAACACCAAGAAGTCGGCCGGAGCGGTCGCGGCCGCGCACCTGGCCGACCTCCTCGCGTGGGGACGTAGCACCGGCATCGAGTCGGAATCGGCACGAGTGGCGAACGGAATTCGGCACTTCATGCCGGATCCCGAGCTGTGGGCTGACTTCGAGAAGCGCTCGCCCGTCTACTACGGGTTGCTCGGCGGTCTGGTGGACCTCGGCCTCGACGTCGCTGCGGCTGACGGCTTCCTTCCCGCCGAGATCGTCGAGCGGATCAACGCCCAACCGCTCGACGACACCCTGCTGCTCGTACCGCTGCGTGGGTACCAGTCCTTCGGTGCCCGGTTCGCGCTTGTCCAGCGCAGGGTTGTCATCGGGGACGAGATGGGCTTGGGAAAGACCATGCAGGCGATCGCTGCCATGGCTCACCTTGCAACGGGCGGCCCCAGCCACTTCCTCGTCGTGTGCCCGGCATCTGTGCTGATCAACTGGACCCGCGAAGTCGCCAAGCACAGCAAGCTGACACCGTTCACCTTGCACGGCCCGGCGCGTGCACGCGCGGCGCAGCTCTGGCGGCAACGAGGCGGCGTGGGTGTGACCACGTTCGAGGCGCTTTCCGCGCTAAGTCTGGGGGACACCGTTCCTGCGATGCTTGTCGTTGACGAAGCTCACTACGTCAAGAACCCGCGCGCCAAACGCAGCCAAGCCGTCGCGTGCATGGCCGGCCGGGCCGAACGGGTCCTGTTCCTGTCAGGCACCCCGATGGAGAACCGCGTCGAGGAGTTCCGCGCACTCGTGCACTACCTCCAGCCCGAGGTCGCACGCCAGATCGAGCCTCGACACGGGATCGCCGGTGCTGACGCGTTCCGCCGCGCCGTGGCGCCGGTGTACTTACGCCGAAACCAACAAGACGTCCTCACCGAGCTACCCGAGCTGCTGCAGATCGAGGAGTGGGAGCAGTTCGGCCGGCACGACGGCGCCGTCTACCGGTCCGCGGTCGCCGCCGGGAACTTCATGGCGATGCGACGTGCAGCGTTCGCGGTTCCCGACCCGCGCGGCTCCGCCAAGCTCGAGCGCCTCCTCGAGATCGCCGACGAGGCGAACGCCAACGGGCGCAAAGTCGTCGTGTTCTCCTACTTTCGCGATGTGCTCGAGATCGTCGCCAGAGCCCTTGGCGATCGAGCATTCGGACCGCTGACAGGATCGACACCTCCGGTGGCGCGCCAACGAGTCGTCGACGACTTCGCCAACTCCACCAATGCCGGTGCACTCGTCGCGCAGATCGAGGCCGGCGGCGTCGGGCTGAACATTCAAGCGGCATCTGTCGTCATCCTGTGCGAACCGCAGGTCAAGCCGACGACCGAAGCCCAGGCCATCGCTCGCGCCCATCGCATGGGTCAGGTCCGCACCGTGCAGGTGCACCGCCTCCTCGTCGCCGACTCCGTCGACCAGCGCATGCTCGAGATCCTCGGCACCAAGAAGCTGCTGTTCGACGCCTACGTCCGCGACTCCGCCCTCACGGCCGCGGCACCGGGCGCCGTCGACATCTCCGAGTCGCAGCTCGCACGCACGATCGTCGAAAAGGAGCAAGAGCGCCTCGCGCTCGCATCGCTCGGCATCGACTCCGATGAGGAAGACAAGGATTGACTACCTACCGCCGCAGCGGGCACTGGCGACGCGGCCCGGGCGGAACCAGGCACTGGGTGTCCACGCACACGGTCACTCGTACCAGCGGTCGTGCTCGGAGCTCATATGCCCGGACCGCTTACCCCTCGCCGCCCCGACCACGACCGGTGCGCACAGCGCCGTTCTCGCAGCGCTGGGTGCGACCCAATGCCCAATGCCCTGTCTGCGGCGCGGCGGTGTACTTCTACTCAAACGAGCACGGTAGCCGCGTGTTCTTCGACGAGATGGGACCGCCGTGGCCCAAGCACCCGTGCACGCTTCGGCAGCCGTCCCCGGCCTCGACCACCGCGACACGTCGCACAGCGCCCGGGCTGTACACCTTCGCCGACGGGCGCCGACAGCTCAGTCAAGCTCGACGCGATGACCGTCTCTACAACGACGCGGCCGCGTACCGACAGACGAACGGCGAAGCATGGGTCGTCCTCGATCGATGGGTGGACGACGGGGTGACACTCCTCAAGCTGCACCGCACGTACGACCGCCGCCCACCGCAGATCTGGCGAGCTCTCGACCCAGTGGACGTCACGTCCGGCTCCATCGTGTTCATGTGGTCCGGGCTGCTGTCGTACGTCGACGCTGCCACGCTCGAGGTCACCACAGTGCGCATGCAGTTCGTCCGATCACAGCCCCGTGCACCACTGAGTGCTCGGCTTCGCGCGGTCATCCGACGCGAGCCGCCGGCGCTGACGTAGCGGTGCATCACGTGCGGTCCGTCGCGGCCCCTGGCCGAGGGTTGACCTCACGAGTTCAGCGCCTCGGCACGGTGGTCATGGGAGAGGACGAGGTGGAATTACCCATCGACCGCGCAGCGTGTCGGGAACCGGCGCGCATCGGCGGTCAGTGCTGGCTGGCACGATGCGCGCGATGGAGGTTCGCCCAGGAACTATCCAGAGGTTCCGGTGAGCGCGAGGAGTGATCGGTCCCTTTGCATGAGCCCCCACCACTCGGGTAGCCGTTCTCCCGTGGCATTCGATGACGTTTCCGCCGCCCGCCTTCGGGGGCAACTGAACATCTTGTCAAGCCCGAGGCGCCGCCATTTTTCTGGAGTCCCCTACCTCTCGCTGGTGAGCGTACAAGCCGTATTCGCACAGGTCACGGCTCTCACATGACCTCGACATAAGTTCGGGAGATAAGTACCGGCAGAGTGTCACAATGCTCAATATGGTGTGAGAGCCGACCGGGTCGACGCTTGCCGTGCACCGACACCCCGTCGTGCCTCAAGGAGGTTCAGCGCAATGCGTATCCCCGTCCCGTACCCAGCCGAGTCGCCCGTCTACTCGCTCTCCGAGCCGTCACGCGGCGCCCGCCGCGGGCTCACCTTCATCGGCGACCGCGGCACTCCCGCCACCGATGGCTGGACCCGCGAAGAGCGCGCAGTCGAGGCCGGCGGCACGTTCTTCCTCGGCGAGCGCCTCGAGTTCGGCTCCGACGACCCTGACGCGCTCGACGGTGTGCTTCACGATCTGATCATCGGACGCCTCAACGCCGTCATGCTGCACGGCGGCGGTGTCGTCGTGCCGTCCTGGTCGAAGCTGGACGAGCTCACCCGCGACCTGTTGCTCACGGCAACAAGGAGTTGGCCGGTGGCAGCGGGCGACCGGATCGCGCTCGTCACGCCGCCAGCCGCGCCCCTCGCTCGTCGGTCCTTGTACCGCCTCGACGGAACAACCAGTGCGCGACTCATCGAGGTCGAGCGCCTCTCCGGCAAGTACAGCCAGGACGCACTCCTGGAGCGGCTCGATACGCGTGCACCAGCGTGGGCGGCGCTCAACGCCGAGGCGGCGAAAATCATGCAGGAACCCGATCACGTCCGTGACTTCGAGGCAGCGAGGACCGCCGCGCGACACTTCGAAGCAGAGGGCCAGAACGGCGTCTGGATCGCTCGGTATCTCTCGACGTTCGGGTATCTGAACTCGAAGGGTGTGCCTGGCTCCTGGCACCACGCGCGTCTCACAGAGGTGCTCGACGGTGTTGGGCGATGACCGCCGTCGCGGACATCCGCTCCACCGTGGGGTGGTCACTCTGCCCCCACGCTCGTCAGAAGGCACGAATCCGTGGGGTGTCCGTCCGGTCGATCCTGGAGGTCATCGCGGCGCCTGAGGTGACGTACAGCGCGTTCGACTACGGTCATGGCCGGTTCGTGTACCAGCGCGGCGATCTCGCGATCGTCGTGATCCCGGAGCGCCGCACGGTGGTGACGGTGCTTTGGCGCCGGGGCGAGCAGTGGACGGACGAGGAGTTCGCACAGCGCTCGATAGCCCCTCCCGCGCGACGGGCCCGTTACGCGCGGGCAATGTAGTCCGGTTCTCGTCGGGAGCCCGGTGTTCGACGCTTGTCGTGCACACCTGCTTGTAATGGCGACGTCCCTCCACAGGTACGCGCCCGCTCGGGGCGTTCCGTTCGAGCGGCCGTGCAAGGTGATGTGTGAGTGTGGCGTGCGCGGGGACCGTCGGGGCGGAGTTGCGATGAATGCGAACTGGCGTGATCCGGTTTCGGCTCTCGTCGACGGCATGGATGGCTGGGATGGCGCGTGGACGCTGGTCTACGCGGCGGGTCAGGTGGCGTTGAATCCCGCGGAGTCGCCGACGCCTGACCAGGGCCTCGGACTGGTGTACGCGGCGCTCGACCTGTCGCACGCCCTGACTGAGATCGAATCGATCGCGTACCACAGGTCCGCGTCGGTGGCGGTGGACCTCGGCGACGTCTCCATGATCGACGCCGGGGCGGTCGTCGCTGCCGTCGACGAGCTGGTAGTCGCTGCCGAGCGAGCCGTCATGCGTGCCCTGGCGCAGCCCGACGCGGACATTTCGCAAACACTGCTCGGCGCACGAGTGCTGACGCTCCTGTCGGCGGCGCGCGCGGAACTCGACGGGAGTGCGCGGTGAGCGCGCCGGCGACGTACGGGGACCTGATGCTGCGAGCGGCGATCGGGATCCAGGCTGGCGTCGCCTGGATGCAGGGGCTTCCTCTGGAGGAGCCCGAGTTCGCGCGGAACGCGATGGGCGACTTCCGTGAGCTGCTGCTGGCGTTGAAGGAGCACACGTGGGTGCTTCTGGAGCCGACCCGCACTCAAGGAATCACCGCCTCGGCCACGCCGGACCCGCGCGAACGCGCCGCCGTGCGGCTGGGGGAAGTGCTTCACGAGGTCGTGGGTCCGAAGCCGCCGTGGGCGTGGGTGGGTGCCCGGGTCAGCCAGTCGCCGTGGGGGATCGCGGCCCGGTGCGTGCATGCCGCGGGCGAACTGCTGGCCACCCACTTCGACGCGTCGGGCGATGCCCGCACGCCGGATGTGGACGCGGTGTTGCGGCATCCGGCGGCCCGCCAGGCGGGTCTGGCCGAGGTGGGTGACATGGCGGCCACCTTGCTGACCGGTGCGGACCACCTCGCGCTGCGGGCCCTGCAGGCCGGCGTGCCCTGGCGAGAGATCCGGGACCTGGTGCCCGACCTCGCCGAGGCGCACGCCCACGCCCGCGACGTGGCCGGGGTGGGGTCACTGCCCACCTGGGCGCACCTGGAGCAGCTGGCTGCCGCCGGTGCGCCCATCCGGACCGGTGACGCGGCCGAGGAGATCTACGACCGGATGCTGCGGCTGCGCCGGACCGCCTGGGAGATGGCCCGCGCCGACCACCCGTCCGTGGACACCCTCAAGACCTACGCCACGCTCGGGGTCGCGGTGCATGCCCATGCCCTGGCGTTCTTCGGCGGCTCACCCACTGCCCACGCGACGACCGTCGACCCCCGGCATACGGCACTGGTCCGCCACGGAAAGGCGTGGCAGGACCTGTCCCGGGCGTTGTTCTCCTGGCGGGCCGCTGAGCCCGCCGACCCGCGTGTTACCGAAGACCTGCACCGCCTCGGGCACCTCCTGCGCCCGATCGCCCCGCTCGCGGCGCCGGCGCCGGACCTCCCGCGCGGCGAGGCCCGACGCTTGAGTCAGGCCCTGGTCGGTGCCGTGCGGATGACCTCTGAGATCGCGACCTGGAACCGGACCACGGTCGCCCGGATGGCGCGCGCCCACCAGGTCTACGTCCCGGGCCGGATCCTGGCCGGGGAGGAAGTCACCGACAGCCAGGTGCTCGCGGAAGCGAAGCTCACCGGCCGCCTCGCTCCGGTCGGCGAGCAGCAGCTCGGTGTCGTCGAGGACATGTACGCACGGGTGGCGACCGTCCGGATCGAGGCACTCTCCGGCGCCGACGGTCTCACCCTGCGCGCCGAGCCCCTGCGTGTCGACGTCGGCCACCACGCCGGTCAGGAGCCGATCGGAAGAAGCGACCCATGACCCGCCACAGCTTCGAGCGTCCGATCGATCTGCCCGGCTGGTCCCAGCGATCGGCGTGGGGCTACGACGATCGCCTGGAGAGCTACTGGGCCGAGCTCCACCGTGACACGGACGGCCCCGCCGAGCCGGAGATCTCGATCCTTGCGGACCACCTGATGGTGACGATCACGTCCCTGTCCCAGGCCATCGCCGAACGGGCGCACCTGGCCCGGGACGAGGCGTACCTCGCGCTAGTCGGCCGTAGTCACACCACGCCGCGAGCGCCCGAGCCGACGTGAGGAGCCCGAGATGCATGCGATCGACGACCTGACCTTCGACCAGATTGCGACCGGCCTGCGGGCGTGGGCGCGTGGTCTGTACCCGGCCGAGGCCGCCGTCGAGCTGCTGCTCGCTCACCGGGGCTGGTTGCACCGACGCGACTTCACGGGAATCGCGCTCTTGATCGGCGACGACGGACCCGAGTACATCGGCATCGACTGGACCGCAGCCGCCGAGCTCGCCCGCCGAGCACCCGCCAGCGGCTCAGAGATCGCGATGCTGCAGGTCGCCGTCGGCCTGGCCGGTCACGACCTTGAGCAACCGCTCGGCCACCTGCTCAGCCGCCTGGACCAGGTCAACACCACGATCGTGCTCCACGCCATCGCCCACACCGCCGGCTGGCACGAACGCGGCAAGGTCGCACTCGTGACCGTCGGCTTCACGGCACTTACGCCCGCATGACGAGTCGCGCCTCGGTTCCGGCGGGAGACTGGCGGGCCGAGAGGTAGGGGAGGTGCGGATTCGTGCACGAGCCGACACGGACCGTGGTCGACGACGCCGCCCGCCGCCCGGAGTTCCTCACCGTCGCCGAGGTCGCCGACCGCTTGAGAGTCACCGAGCGGTTCGTCCGTCGCCTGATCGCTACCGGCGAGCTCCGCGCCGTCAGGGTGGGGTCCCGCGTCGTACGTGTCCGCCAAGTCGACATTGATGCGCTGCTCGAGCCGGTGCACGGCCCGGGCAGTCCCATCGGCAGGGGGCCAGCCGCCGCACCCGACGCCCGAACGTCCGGCTTGAGCATCGGACGACGAGTCGGTCGACGCGAGCGATAGGGCGAACCGGCTGCCTGCCGGTCGCCAGTACAGAGCTGGACTCGAGCTCGATAGCGGTCCGGGCCGCGTGGTCGACGTCGCCTCCCGGCGCTTCCGAGTGTGCCTCGGCGCGCCGCTGTTGAGCGCCACCAGTGCCTCCGCCCACCCGTCAGACCCTCGGTCGGCCCCCCTCGCTATTGCACGCGGGTTGCACGCGGGGGCAATGAGAAGACCCCTACCCGGCGTTTCCGCTGGTCAGGGGCCTTTCGGTGTGCTCCCTCGACTGGACTCGAACCAGTAACCGTCCGATTAACAGTCGGATGCTCTGCCAATTGAGCTACGAGGGATCGCGGGAGAAACTGTAGCAGCCCTAGAGAGGCAGTCCTGCTGCTCCGCGGACCCGTGCCTCGGCGGCGTCCACGCGCGCCGCGACGCCCGGATCGCCCAGGTCGGTCAGGCCGTCGCCGATCACCTGGGAGAACAGCTCGCCGTCCTCGTCGCGGCGCAGCGCGACCCGTACGCGGCCGCCGCCCGGCAGCTCGACCGTCTCGCTGTGCACGACGGAGGACTGGACCCGCTCGTGGAGCGTGCGCGGAAACGCGTTCTGGTTCTCATCCGCGACGTGCAGCTCGCGTCGGCCGCCATCGACCCAGTCGACCGTGATGACCGACCGCTCCGGGTCCAGCGTCGCGCGGTCCACGTCGGCCCACGCCCTGCGTTCGACGTCTCTGGGCGCAGCCACCACGTAGAGCGCGAGACGTGTGGCGATCGCCCAGCCGTCCGTGAGCTCGGCCGCCGCGAGGACCCTGTCCCGCGCCGCGAGGTCGACGCGCGCTCGGACGTCGGGCGGCAGGGGAGCGCGGCGCGCAAAGATCGGCATCCCCGTACGCTAACGCGCCTCCGGAGTGATCTGCCGGTACGAGGCCCGCCGACGCAGCCGGTAGCGTGACAGCCTGCGGGGCAGTAGCTCAGCCGGTCAGAGCAGCGGACTCATAATCCGTGGGTCGTGGGTTCAAGCCCCACCTGCCCCACCACCTGCCCCACGCGGGCAGCCCGTCGGATCGCTCCGGCGGAGCTACGTGGGCCCGCGGGGGAGGCCTCACTTCCGCGGGACATGCGGACGGGCGCCTTACCTGCACAGGGTGAGGCGCCCGTCTCTGGCAGCGAGCCTCTGGGCTCGCCCGTCCCGCTCTCGCGTGGACGTTGCCTCGACTGTACGCTCTCTTGGCCGAACTTGCACCTTTCGCATGCGAACGACTGCGGCCCCGGCACCGGTCGCCCGGACCGCCGACTAGCCCGACGGGGTGATCTCTTTCACCCGCATGTCAGGCGTTGTTGCACAAATGTCCAGTTCCGGACATGATGTCCATGTCAGCGAAACGGCAAACCCGCCGAGAGGTGGGGACGCAAAGCCACGGGGCCTCCAGGGCCAGCCGAGCTACCGAACGACAGGAGAACTCCGCAATCATGCCTACCAGTGCGCACAACACGTCCGACTCCAACGCCCCGGGCGCCCTTCTGACCCCGTCGGAGGTCGCCACGATGTTCCGCGTCGACCCGAAGACGGTCACCCGGTGGGCGAAGGCCGGCAAGATCTCCGCGATCCGCACGCTCGGTGGCCACCGCCGCTTCCACGAGTCCGAGGTGCGCCAGCTCCTCACGGGCGTCCCGGAGCAGCGCGACCCGTCCGCCTGAGCAGTCGATCGACGCAGCTCCGCGCAGCGCGTGGGTGCCTCTCGCACCCACGCGCTGCTGCGTTCCCCGGCGCGTCGACCGCGGTGGCTCTAGCCTTCGGCGTCGTCGGTTCATGAAAGGATCGCGCCATGGCGATGAGAGAGATCCGCACCGTCGGCGACCCGGTCCTGCGCACCCCGTGCGAGCCGATCACGACGATCGATGCGCGGGTTCGCTCCCTGGTCGAGGATCTGCTCGAGACGGTCGACCATGAGGGGCGCGCGGGTCTCGCGGCGAACCAGATCGGTGTGAATCTGCGGGCGTTCTCCTGGAACATCGACGACGAGATCGGGTACGTGCTCAACCCGACGATCGCCGAACTGTCGGACGACTACCAGGACGGCGACGAAGGGTGCCTCTCGGTCCCCGGCCTGTGGTACCCGACCAAGCGTGCGTGGTACGCGCGGGTCGTGGGGACGGACCTGGACGGCAAGGAGGTCAGCGTCGAGGGGACCGAGCTGATGGCGCGATGCCTCCAGCACGAGGTCGACCACCTCGACGGGATGCTCTACCTCGACCGGCTGGAGCGCACGGTCCGCAAGAAGGCCATGCGCGCGATGCGTGAGCAGCTCTGACCCACCTGAGCTGCGGACCCCGCGCGCTCCTGGGCCGCCGAACCACATCGCTGTAGCCCGGGACCGCCCGGATGGGGCATGATGGCGCCACAGCACGCCGCGAAACCGTGCCCCTCCCGTCAGGGATGAGGTCGTTGGGGAAGACGAACCTCGACCCGTCAGGAGGGACGACATGGCTGGTGTCATCACCCGCGGTGTACTTTTCGTGCATTCAGCACCGCGAGCGCTGTGCCCGCACATCGAGTGGGCAGCCGGCGGTGTCCTCGGCGCGCGCCTGAGCCTGGACTGGACCGAGCAGCCCGCTGCGCCGAGCCTGTTCCGCGCGGAGCACTCGTGGCAGGGCCCGCAGGGGACCGGCGCCCGCCTGACGTCCGCGCTCCGCGGCTGGGCGCACCTGCGCTACGAGGTCACGGAGGAGGCCAGCCACGGCGCCGACGGCGCGCGCTGGAGCCACACGCCGGAGCTCGGCATCTTCCATGCGGCGACCGATGTGCACGGCAACGTCGTCGTGCCCGAGGACCGGATCCGCGCCGCGCTCGCGCACGGCCACGACGCCGCCCGGCTCCGCGCGGACCTCGACCTCGCGCTGGGCCAGGCGTGGGACGACGAGCTCGAGCCGTTCCGGTACGCCGGCGCTGGCGCACCGGTGCGCTGGCTCCACCGCGTCGGCTGACGTCGGGCCGGGACGTCCCGGGTCCGGGCGGACCCGGGATGTCTCGGATCCGGGCGAGCGCGAAGGGCGGGCCGAGCGGCCGACTCTTCACTCGCGGCACGTCGTCAGGTGCTGGTGAGCACCAGCGCCACGTTGTGCCCGCCGAAGCCGAACGAGTTGTTGATCGCGGCGATCTGGCCCGCCGGCAGGTCCCGAGGCGTGTCCCGCACGAGGTCGACCTCGAGCTCGGGCTCCGGCTCCGTCACGTTGATGGTCGGGGGAGCGGTCCGCTCGCGCAGCGCCAGGACCGCCAGGATGGTCTCGACCGCGCCCGCCGCCCCGAGCAGGTGACCCATCATCGACTTGGTCGCGGACAGCGCGACCTGGTCGGCGTGCGGACCGAGGAGCGCGCGGATCCCGCGCGCCTCGATCATGTCGCCGAGCGGCGTCGACGTGGCGTGCGCGTTGACGTGCACGATGTCGCTCGCGCTGATCCCGGCGTCCTCGAGCGCGCGCTGCATGGCGGCGGTCTGCCCGGCGCCGGTCGGCTCGGGTGCGGCGATGTGGTGCGCGTCCGAGCTCATGCCGAGCCCGCTGACGCGGCCGTACACCCGTGCACCCCGCGCGGCGGCGTGCTCCGCGCTCTCGAGCACGACGACGCCCGCGCCCTCGCCGAGCACGAAGCCGTCGCGCGTCACGTCGTAGGGACGGGAGGCGCCCGCCGGGTCGTCGTTGCGCGTGGACAACGCCTTCATGGCGGCGAAGGCCGAGATCGGCATGGGGTGCACGGCGGCCTCGGTGCCACCGGCGATGACGACGTCGGCGCGGCCCGTGCGGATCATCTGCACGCCGTAGGCGATCGCCTCGGCGCCCGAGGCGCACGCCGACACCGGCGCGTGCGTCCCGGCCCGCGCGCCGAACTCGATCGAGACGTTGGCGGCCGGGGAGTTCGGCATGAGCATCGGCACGGTGAGGGGCAGCACGCGGCGCGCGCCCTTCTCGCGGATGGTGTCCCAGCCGTCGAGCAGGGTCCAGACGCCGCCGATGCCCGACGCGACCACAGCGCCGAGCCGGTCGCCGTCGACCTCCGGCGCCCCGGCGTCGACCCACGCCTCGCGCGCGGCCACGATGGCGTACTGCGCGGACGGGTCCATGCGCTTGGTCTCGGGACGGGTGAGCACGTCGGCCGAGGGGACCGCGAGCGTCCCGGCGAAGGAGACGGGAATCTCGTACTTCTCCGCCCAGTCGTTGTCGAGCGTGCGGACCCCGGACCGGCCGGCGAGCGAGGCCTTCCAGGTGCTGTCGACGTCACCGCCGAGCGGCGTGGTCGCGCCGAGACCGGTGATGACGACGTCGGATGCGCTGGTCATGACGTGCTCCTGTGGACGGTTCGGGGGCGGGTCGGGCGCCGACTCCTGGGAGCCGGGCGCCCGACCGCAGGGCGATCGTGGCGGTGCTACGCCTGGGCGCCCGAGATGAAGGAGACGGCGTCACCGACGGTGGCGAGGTTCTTGACCTCGTCGTCGGGGATCCGCACGGAGAACTTCTCCTCGGCGAGCGTGACGATGGTCATCATCGACAGCGAGTCGATGTCGAGGTCGTCGGTGAAGGACTTCTCGGGCAGGACGGAGTCCGTCGGAAGCCCGGTCTCCTCGCTGACGATCTCGGCCAGCCCGGCCAGGATCTCCTGCTCGTTGTACGCCATCGTGTCTCCTTGGTGTGAAGGTGTCGGAACCCGACTCGAACGCTGAATTGTCTCAGGGGAGGACGACGACCTGCGCCGCGTACACGAGGCCGGCGCCGAACCCGATCTGGAGCGCGAGCGCGCCGCTGCCCACCTGACCCTCGCGCAGGAGTCGCTCGGCGGCCAGCGGGATCGAGGCCGCCGAGGTGTTGCCCATGTCGGCGATGTCCCGCGCGACCACGACGCTGTCGGGCAGCTTCAGCTGCTTGATCATCTGGTCGATGATCCGCATGTTCGCCTGGTGCGGGATGAACGCGTCGAGGTCGTCAGGGCCGACGCCGGCGGCGTCCATCGCCTTCTGCGCGACGGGCGCCATCTGCCAGACCGCCCACTTGAACACGCTCTGACCCTCCTGGCGGAGGGTCGGCCAGCCGGCGGCCGGGTCGTCCCGGACGTCGAGCCACGAGTGCGTCTGGCGGATGGCGTGCGCCTGGCCGCCGTCGGACCCCCAGATCGTGGGGCCGATCCCCGGCGTGTCGGACGGCCCGACGACGACGGCGCCCGCGCCGTCGCCCAGGAGGAACGAGATCGTGCGATCGGTCGGGTCGACGAAGTCGCTCATCTTCTCGGCGCCGATCACCATGACGTGGCGGGCCAGGCCGGAGCGCACCAGGGCGTCGGCCTGGCCGATCCCGTACGAGTACCCCGCGCACGCGGCGGACACGTCGTACGCGGCGGCCGGCGTCGCGCCGATCCGGTCGGCGACGAACGCGGCGGCGGCGGGCGTCTGGTGGAAGTGCGTGGTCGTCGAGACGATCACGGCGTCGATGTCCGCCCCGGTCAGGCTCGCGTTCTCGAGCGCGTCCAGCGCGGCGCGCTCGGCGAGGTCGAGGACTCCCGTCTCCTTCACGGCGCGGCGCCGCGTCACGATGCCGGTGCGCTGGCGGATCCACTCGTCGGAGGAGTCGATCGCCTCGACCAGGTCGTCGTTCGGGACGGTCACCTCGCCGCGCGCGGCCCCGAGGCCCAGGATGCGGGTGTGGGCAGGTCCGGTCACCTGCGTGAGGGTCGCACGGGTCACGACGGGGTCTCCTGGCGGTCGGGGATCGAAGGCACAGCGGGCGCGCCCGCGGCGGAGGTCCCGGCGTGTCGTCGGACCAGGTCGCGGGCCGCGTCGAGGTCGGCCGGCGACTTCAGGGCCACCGTCTCCACCCCCGGCAGGGTACGCCGCGCGAGTCCGGTGAGGACACCGCCGGGGGCCAGCTCCAGGAGCGCGGTGACGCCCAGAGCCTGCAGCGTCGCCTGGCACAGGTCCCACCGGACGGGGTTGGCCACCTGGGTGACGATGCGCCCCAGGGCGTGCGCACCGGACCGCACGACGGTGCCGTCGGCGTTCGAGAGCAGAGGGGTGCGCGGCTCCGCGGGCACCACGGCCGCGGCCGCCGTGGCCAGCTCGTCCGACGCAGGCTCCATGAACCGGGTGTGGAAGGCTCCGGCGACCTGGAGCGGCACGACGCGTGCCCGGGTGGGCAGCGTGGACGCGAGCCTCGCGAGCGCGTCGAGCGTGCCCGCCGCGACGACCTGCCCGCCGCCGTTGACGTTGGCCGCGGTGAGCTCGAGCTCGGCGATCCGCGCCAGGACCTCCTGCGCGTCGCCACCGAGCACCGCGCTCATCCCGGTCGGCGTGGCGGCGGCCGCGCGCGCCATCGCGGCGCCCCGCACCGCGACGAGGCGCAGCGCCTCGGACTCGGTCAGCACGCCGGCGAGCGCCGCCGCGCCCAGCTCACCGACCGAGTGGCCCGCGACGACGTCGGCCCAGGCACTCGGGAGATCCGCGCCGTGGCGTACCACGTGAGCGGTCAGGAGCGCGGTCGCCACGAGCAGCGGCTGGGCGACCGCGGTGTCGCGGATCGTCTCGGCGTCCGACGTCGTGCCATGGGCCGCGAGGTCCTGGCCGACGACGGCCGAGTACCCCGCGAGCCTCTCGGCCGTGCCGGGGAGCTCCAACCACGGGGCGAGCATGCCGGGGGACTGGGCACCCTGGCCGGGGCAGGCGACGACGAGCATCCGTCCACTGTGCCCGGATCGTCCGGCCGCGCCGGGTCACGACGGGCACCAAGGATGGGGAACCGCGTTGTCGGAACTCTACAAGTGCCGGAACCTACAAGCGCGCGGGCGGCGAACCGGCGTCCTCCAGGCGGCCGAGCGCGAGCGCCACCTGCAGCACGTAGGACTCCCGCGGGTCCAGGGGATCCCACCCGGTGACCTCCGCCACCTTGCGCAGGCGGTAGCGGACCGTGTTGGGGTGCACGTACAGGCCGCGCGCCGCCGCCTCGAGCGACCGACCCGCACCGAGGTAGGCGGACAGGGTCTGGAGCAGCGACCCGGTGCTCGCCACCAGCGGGCGGTACGCCTGCTCGACGAGAGTGCGCCGCGCCGAGGTGTCGCCCGTCAGGACCCGCTCCGGGAGCAGGTCGTCGGCGGCGACAGGCCGCGGCGCCTCCTCCCACGCCGGTGCCGCGGCGAGCCCGGCGAGCGCGGCACGCGCGGACCTCGCCGAGTCGGTGAGCCCCGCCACGACCGGTCCGAGCACCACCGGGCCGGCGCCGAACCGGGGCAGGAGCGAGACGGCGGCGGCGTGCAGGTCGCCTCGTCCGCCGAGGAAGATGACGAGGCGATCACCCTGGATCCCGACGAGCGCGTCGTCGGCGGCACGTCGGACCGCCCGGCGGAGCTCGGCTGCGCGGACGTCGTCGAGCGGTGCTGCCGACGTCCCCACCACGACGAGCGTCGAGCCCCGGCCGCTCCAGCCGAGGGCTGCCACCCGGGACCGCAGGTTGTCGTCGGCCTCGCCACGGGCCAGCGCGTCGACGACCAGCGCCTCGAGCCGTGCGTCCCACGCGCCCCGGACCTCGGCCGCCCGCGCGTAGACCTCCGCGGCCGAGAACGCCACCTCGCGCGAGTAGCGCAGCACCGCCTCGCGCAGGTCGCGCTCGCCGCCGGGGGCCGCGAGCTGGTCGCTGTGCGACTCGACGACGTCGACGATCACGCGGACCAGCTGCAGGGTGTGCTGGAGCGAGATCGACCGGGTCAGCTCGGGTGGTGCGGTCGCGAAGATCTCGCTCACGCCGTGCAGCGTCGTCGGCTCGGCGTACCACGAGACGAACGCGTTGATGCCCGCCTGCGCGACCAGGCCGACCCACGAGCGGTGCTCGGCCGAGAGCGCCCGGTACCACGCGAGGTCCTCGTCGAGGCGCCGCATCGCCGCGGCCCCCAGGAGGCCGCTCCCGTCGCGCAGACGACGGAGCGTGTCCGTGCCGGTCGTGGGGGGCTGCGCGGCCATCCCGGAAGCATACGGCCGCGCGTTGTAGGGATGCGACAAAGCTGCCGTGCCGGCGGAGCGCGATCGAGCCGTGGATCCGGACGGCATCCGATCGGCACCGGTGAGCCGTCGACCGGTGGGCGTCGGGTCGAGCGGCTATGGTCTTTTCCATGGCTTTGCTTCCTCGCCTGCGTCAGCTGATGCGGCGCCCGTCGTCCGCGTCCAAGGTCGGCGCCCGGCGTCCGACGACGTCCGCCCGACGCGGCGACACGCTGCACGAGGACGCGCTGCGCTCGATGCTGAGCGACGACCCGAACAACGTCCGGGCCTTCCAGGCGCTCGCGGAGATCGTCCGGCGTCGTGCCGCCGAGACGGGACCGGACGGCGACCCGCTCACCGCGCCGATGGACCCGCACGAGCGCCAGCAGGCGGCCGACCTCGCGGTCTGGTCGCTCGCGGAGGAGCTCGCGGGCCATCCGCGCGCCTGGTACCCGCTGGTCGAGCTCGCCCGCCTGTCGGTCCGGGACGACCACGAAGGCACGATCCGACGGCTCGTCACCGCGGCCGAGCGGGACGCCTCGGGCGAGGCGCTCTCCGAGGGGATCGCCGTGCTCCGGGACGCCGGCCTCCCGAACGATGCGCTGAGCCTCGGCGTCGGGCACTGGCGGCCGCGTGAGCAGACCCCCGAGATCGGTCGCCACCTCGTGCTCGCCGCGATCGAGGCCGACCGCCCCGTCGAGGCCCGGCAGCACCTCCAGGCGCTCGACTTCTATCCGGATCAGGACGCGATAGCGAAGCTGAAGGCCGAGCTCGAGTCGGCGGTCGGCCGCGCGGAGCAGCAGAACGCGGGCGCATAGGCAGGCTGCGTCGTACCTCGCACGACGCACGAGCAACGCGAAAGGCGCAGGACGCCGGGAACCGCACGGCACCGACAACCGCACCGGGAACGAACGAGGAGAGGCCCCCGACGTCGTCGGGGGCCTCTCCTCGTGTCTGCCGGTCGACGCCGGCGGGTGGCGACGCCTGCGCTCAGGCGTCCCCGCCCGCGCTCCCGGAGGTGCCGGCCGTGACGTCCCCGAGGCGGTACCGGTCGATCGCCTGGGCCGGGGCGTCAGCCGCGACCTTGCCGTCACGCGCGAGCTGCTGGAGCACGCGCACGGCGGTCGAGGGGCCGTCGATCTTGAAGTGGCGCCGCGCCGCGGGCCGGGTGTCGGAGAACCCGAACCCGTCCGCGCCGAGCGTCGCGAACGTGCCCGGGACCCACTGACGCACCTGGTCGGGCACCAGGTGGTTGAAGTCCGTCGTCGCGACGAAGGGCCCCTCGGCTTCGGACAGCTTCTGCGTCAGGTACGCGACGCGCGGCTCGGCACCCGGGTGGAGGAAGGCGTGCTCCTCGGCGGCGAGACCGTCCCGGCGCAGCTCGTTCCAGCTCGTGACCGACCAGACCGCTGCCCGCACGCCCCAGTCCTCGGCGAGGATCCGCTGCGCCTCGAGCGCCCAGAGCACCGCGACCCCGGACGCGAGGATCTGGGCGCGCGGACCGTCGCCCTCGGCCGGCGAGACCAGGTGGATGCCCCGCAGGATGCCCTCGACGTCGACGCCGTCCGGCTCCGCCGGCTGGAGCATCGGCTCGTTGTAGA
The DNA here is from genome assembly GCF_012952065.1 of Cellulomonas fimi. Classification (GTDB taxonomy): domain Bacteria; phylum Actinomycetota; class Actinomycetes; order Actinomycetales; family Cellulomonadaceae; genus Pengzhenrongella; species Pengzhenrongella fimi_A. The sequence continues at coordinate 11,074 of NZ_JABCJJ010000003.1, read as the reverse complement.
CGGTCAGGTAGTAGACCACGTCGGGGTCGCGCCCGTCGTCGCCGTACATCCGCTGGAGGCCATCCCGCACGATGTGCCGGATCTCGTACCCGTAGGCCGGGTCGTAGTGCACGACGTGCGGCATGGTGCCCGCCAGCAGCGGCGAGTGGCCGTCCGCGTGCTGGAGGCCCTCACCGGTCAGCGTCGTGCGACCGGCCGTGGCCCCGACGAGGAAGCCGCGGGTCATCTGGTCGCCGGCCGCCCAGAACTGGTCGCCCGTCCGCTGGAACCCGAACATCGAGTAGTAGAAGTAGAACGGGACCAGGACCTCGCCGTGCGTGGCGTACGAGGTGCCGACGGCCTGGAACGCGGCTGCCGAGCCGGCCTCGTTGATGCCGGTGTGCATGAGCTGCCCAGCCTCGGACTCCTTGTAGGACAGCATCATGTCGCGGTCGACCGCGAGGTAGTGCTGTCCCTGGGTGTTGAAGATCTTCGCCGAGGGGAAGATCGAGTCGAGCCCGAAGGTCCGGGCCTCGTCGGGCACGATCGGCACGATGCGGTGGCCGAACTGCTTGTCCTTGATGAGGTCCTTGAACAGACGCACGAGCGCCATCGTCGTGGCGACCTCCTGGTGACCCGAGCCCTTGGCGAGCAGGTCGTACGACGACGCGGGCGGGAGCTCGACCGGCTTGTACGAGGTCCGGCGCTCGGGCAGGAACCCGCCGAGCGCGCGGCGCCGCTCGAGCATGTACTGGATCTCGGGCGCCTCCGCACCGGGGTTGAAGTACGGCGGCTGGTACGGGTCGGCGTCGATCTGCTCATCGGTGATCGGGATGCGCAGGGAGTCGCGGAGCGTCTTCAGGTCGTCGGACTTGAGCTTCTTCATCTGGTGCGTCGCGTTGCGCGCGGCGAACCCCGACCCGAGCCCGTAGCCCTTGATCGTGTGCGCGAGGATCACGGTCGGCTGGCCGGTGTGCGCCATCGCGGCGGTGTACGCGGCGTAGATCTTGCGGTAGTCGTGGCCGCCGCGGCTGAGCCGCCAGATCTCGTCGTCGGTCATGTTCTCGACGAGCTTCTTGGTGCGCGGGTCACGGCCGAAGAAGTGCTCGCGGACGAACGCGCCGTCGTTGGCCTTGTACGTCTGGTAGTCGCCGTCGGGCGTGTTGTTCATCAGGTTGATGAGCGAGCGGTCCTTGTCGGCGTTGAGGAGCTTGTCCCACTCGCGGCCCCAGACGACCTTGATGACGTTCCAGCCGGCGCCGCGGAACTGCGCCTCGAGCTCCTGGATGATCTTGCCGTTGCCCCGGACCGGGCCGTCGAGACGCTGCAGGTTGCAGTTGACCACGAACGTGAGGTTGTCGAGCGACTGCTGGGCGGCGTGCTGGAGCATGCCGCGGCTCTCGGGCTCGTCCATCTCGCCGTCGCCCAGGAAGGCCCACACGTGCTGCTGCGCGGTGTCCTTGATCCCGCGGTTGTGCAGGTACCTGTTGGTCCACGCCTGGTAGATGGCGGACGCGGGACCGAGCCCCATCGAGACCGTCGGGAACTCCCAGAAGTCCGGCATGAGCCGCGGGTGCGGGTACGACGGCATGCCGCCGCCCGGGTGCGAGAGCTCCTGCCGGAACCCGTCCAGCTGGTGCTCGCTCAGCCGGCCCTCGAGGAAGGCGCGGGCGTAGATGCCGGGCGAGGCGTGACCCTGGAAGTAGATCTGGTCGCCCCCGCCGGGGTGGTCCTTGCCCCGGAAGAAGTGGTTGAAGCCCACCTCGTAGAGCGTCGCGACCGACGCGTACGAGGAGATGTGGCCGCCGACGGCGATGCCGGGCCGCTGCGCCCGGGTCACCATCACGGCGGCGTTCCAGCGGATCCACGAGCGGTAGCGCCGCTCGAGCGCCTCGTCGCCGGGGAAGTAGGGCTCCTCGTGCACGCCGATCGAGTTGACGTACGGCGTCGTGAACGGCATCGGGATCGCGACGTTGCGCTCCCGGGCCCGCTTCAGCAGGTTGAGCAGGACGTACCGGGCCCGCGGGCCCCCACGGTCGTCGATCAGGCCGTCCAGGGACTCGACCCACTCACCGGTCTCGGCCGGGTCGATGTCGGGCACCTGGCTGAGCAGGCCGTTGATCAGCGGTCCGGTCTCTTCGTACGAAGCCACCATCGCTCCTAGCGTCTCGTCTGCGGCAGGGACGGATGGGCCCCGGTGCAGCATCGGACCGAGGCGTCGGGAGACTGTGAGCCCCGCATGTCTCGGTAGTGCTCCTATTCTCTGACCTTCCGTGAGCGAAAGTCACACGCAGCGCCTCGCGGGCTCGCGTGACGTCCGTGACACCGGCTCGCCTGGGAGGCTTGCCACGCCGACCCGACCCGCGGTGGGCTAGCGTGTGCGGACAGTGCTCGGGCCGCACCAAGGGCCGGGCGACGACGAGAAGGGAATGGGCCTGCACGTGTCTTCCAGCGCGAGCCCGACGGGGGACGCCGCGGCGTCTCAGGGCGCGAGCCGACTCGGCTTCACCGCCGGCCAGGTCGTTCAGGAGTTCGGGTGGTCGGACGACGTCGACGAGGCGCTCCGCACCGCGATCGAGGACCTCACCGGCTCCGAGCTCGTCGACGAGGACTACGACGACGTCACGGACGGCGTCGTGCTCTGGTGGCGCGAGGACGACGGCGACCTGGCGGACACGCTCGTCGACGTGCAGACGGTGCTCGAGGACACGGGGCAGATCTGGATCTTCACCCTCAAGCCCGGTCGCCCCGGTCACGTGAGCCACAGCGACATCGAGGAGGCCGCGACGACCACGGGCCTCCACGCCACGAGCACGTTCTCGATCGCCGCCGACTGGTCCGCGACCAAGCTCGGCACGCGCGGCCGTGGTCGCTGACGGCTCCGCCGTCCACGACTCCCTGTTCGAGGTCGGCGCGCCGGCCCCCGACTTCACACTGACCGACACGCACGGGACCCCGGTCCGGCTCGCGGACCTGCGGGGGAGACCTGTCGTGCTCGTCTTCGTCCCGTTCGCCTTCACGGGCGTCTGCACCGGCGAGCTGCGCGAGCTCCGTGACGACCTCGGTGAGCTGGAGACGGCCGGTGCGCGCCTTGTCGTCGTCTCGTGCGACGCCGTCGCGTCGCTGCGGGCGTGGTCGGAGCAGGAGGGATTCGGCTTCGACCTGCTCTCCGACTTCTGGCCCCATGGTGCGGTCGCGCAGGAGTACGGGGTTTTCGACCCCGAGCGCGGGCGCGCCCTGCGGGGGAGCTTCCTGATCGACGCCGACGGCGTCGTGCGCTGGTCCGTGGTCAGCCCGGCCGGCCGGCCGCGCGACCTCGACGCGTACCGGGCGGCCCTCGCGACGCTCTGACGGCCCGCGTCGGGGCCGGGGGTCGGATGGGTACGCTTTCCCCACGACGAGGGCCTGTAGCTCAGCTGGTCAGAGCGCCGCGCTTACACCGCGGAGGTCGCCGGTTCGAAACCGGCCGGGCCCACCCTCCCCGACGGAGCCGGCGCGATCCGAGAGATGACGCGGCCCGGGCGCTGCGTACGCCTCGGAATGGCAGAAGACCGGCGCCCACAGCGCTGAGGACCTCCTCAGCCTCAGTCGTCGTCCTTGTCCTTGTTCCCCTTGCCGTTCCCCTTGCCGTTCTCGTTGCCGTTGTTCCCCTTGCCCTCGTCCGTGGCTGCGCGGGCGGCCGCCTCGGCGGCGGCCTGCTCGGCGGCGGCTTGCTCGGCGGCGGCCTGCTCGGCCGCTGCCTGCGCAGCGGCGGCCTCCTTCGCGGCCTGCTCGGCCGCAGCCGCCTGGGCCGCGGCCTCCTGCTCCAGGCTCGTCAGGTCGGCCGACACCTGCACGATGGACGCCTCGACGAGGCGTCGGCGCTCGCTCGAGACCTCCCCGGCGGCGGCCGCCGCGTCGAGCTCCTGCGTCAGCGCATCGAGCGCCGCACGAGCTCCCGGGAGGTCGCCGGCCGCCGCCGCCTCGGTGACGGACATGACGCGCGCCTGGAGGCGTTCGGCGCCGCTCTCGGTCAGGTCGGGCCGCTGCGCGCACCCCCCGAGGAGCCCGAGGGTGACCACGACGGCCGCGCACGCGGCGAGGACTCGTCCGAACCGCGCGCGTCCGGGCCTCATGGCTGCACGTCTTCCTGGAGCTGCCTCAGGTGCTCGCCCAGCTGCCCGTCGACCGCGGGGTACTGCACCGGCCCGGCGGGCGCCCCGGCGTCGTCGCGGCCCGCCCACAGCCCGAGCACCAGCCCGACCACCGCGGTGAGGGCGACGATCGCACCGGCGGCGTGCCGTCCCGGGCGCAGGCGTGCCGACCAGCCCGGGCGCTCGGATCGCGCTCCGTGCGCGAGGCCGGCCTCGGACTCGGTCGGCGGACCCGGGACGCGTGCGGGGTCGGCCGGTGGGACGTCGAGGACGGGCAGCACGCGCGTCGGCTCGGGCAGGGTCACGAGCTCTCGGAGCATCCCTGCGGCCTCGACGGCGGTCGGGCGCTCGGCGAGGTCGCGCGCGGTCATCGACATGAGCAGGGTCGCCCACGCGGAGCCCAGCTCGGCGGGCACGGCGGGGTCACGGTGGAGGCGTGCGGCAGCCGACTCGAGCGCGGTCCCCGGGTACGCGCGCTCGCCGGTGAGGCACTCGAGGAGCACCAGACCGAGCGCGTAGACGTCGGTCGGGGGACCGGGCGAGACGCCGGTCGCCTGTTCAGGGCTCAGGTAGCTCGGTGTGCCCAGGAGCAGCCCCGTCGAGGTCAGGTGCTCCTCCGCGACGAGCCGCGCGATCCCGAAGTCGGTCAGCTTGGTCCAGGACTCGGTGGAGCCCGTGCGCGACTCCGCGGGCAGCAGGATGTTCGCCGGCTTGACGTCCCGGTGGACGATCCCCGACTCGTGGATGTACGCGAGCGCCTCGGCCACGTGCGCCCCGACGATCGCCGTCTGGTCGGGCGGCAGCGGCCCCTCGGACAGTCGCCGGCCGAGCGACGCCCCCGCGACCAGCTCCATCACGAGGAAGGCACGCCGCGCACCGTCGTCCACGACGCCCGATCCCGCGTCGTAGACGGTCACCAGCCCCGGGTGGTTGAGCCCCGCGAGCAGGCCGATCTCCGCGCGCTGGCGCGCGTCGAACTCGCCCTCGGTGGCAGCCGAACGGAACACCTTGATCGCGACGTCCCGGCCCAGCAGCGTGTCCCGCGCCCGGTGGACGTCCGCCATCCCGCCGGCGCCCAGGCGCTCGAGCAGCTCGTACCGACCGGCGAGCACGGTCGACGTCTCGATCGGGCTCTGGCCCACAGCTCCTCCTTCGGTCCGTGCCCAGCATGCCGGAACCTCGGCGCGGTCACCTCCGGGGGCTCCGGGCGGGCGGACGCGGACCGGCAAGGGAGAGGTCCCGCTCGGTGCTCGGCCCTGTGCTCGGCCCTGCACTCGGCCCTGTGCTCGGCCCCTGTGCATGCCGCTGGGCCCGTCGCGCACGAGCGCAGGTAGCGTTCGACGGGTGACCGCCTCCCGCGAACCGACCAGGTCCACCTCTTCGACGGACGCGGCCGTCCCCGCGGCGAGCAGCACCCCGGCCGACGGCCCGCCGGCCACGCTGGCGGACGTCGTCGCGGTGCTCGACCGGCGCTTCCCCCCCGGCACCGCGGAGCCGTGGGACGCCGTCGGGCTCGTGACCGGCGACCCCGCCCAGCCGGTGCGCCGGGTCCTGCTGGCGGTCGACCCGACCGCCGCCGTGGTCGACGAGGCGATCGACTGGGGTGCCGACCTCCTCCTGACCCACCACCCGCTGCTGCTGCGCCCGGTCCACTCCGTCGCGGCGACCACCTTCAAGGGCGCGCTCGTGCACCGGCTCGTGCGGGCCGGGGTCGCGCTCCACGTGGCGCACACCAACGCCGACGCGGCGGTCGGCGGGGTCGCGGCGGCGCTCGCCGAGGCGATCGGGCTCGTCGACATCGCCCCGCTCGTCCCGGCGCCGGCCGAGGCGATGGACAAGCACGTCGTGTTCGTCCCCGTGGCCGACGCCGAGCGGGTGGTCGACGCGCTCGCCGCGGCCGGGGCGGGACGGCTCGGGGAGTACAGCCGGGCTGCGTGGTCGACGACCGGGACCGGGACGTTCACCCCGTCCGCTCGGGCGAACCCCACGATCGGCGCCGCGGGCGTCGCCGAGCACGTCGACGAGGCCCGCGTCGAGATGGTGGCCCCGCGCCGGCTGCGCTCGACGGTCGTCGCGGCGATGCGGGCCGCGCACCCGTACGAGGAGCCGGCGTTCGACGTGCTCGAGCTCGCGGGAGGGGATGCCGCCACCGGGATCGGGCGCGTCGGTCGGCTGCCGGAGCCGCTGGCGCTGCGCCGGTTCGGCGAGCGGGTCGCCGCCGTCCTGCCCGCGACCGAGCAGGGTGTGCGGCTCGCGGGTGACCTCGACGGGGAGGTGGTGACGGTGGCCGTCGTCGGCGGGTCGGGGGACTCGCTGTTCGACGCCGTGCGCGCGTCCGGCGTCGACGCGTACCTGACCGCGGACCTGCGTCACCACCCGGCGAGCGAGCTGCGGGAGCGGGCGGCGTTCGATGCGGCGGCCGGGGACGGCTCCGATCGGCCGTTCCTCGTGGACGTGGCGCACTTCGCGAGCGAGTGGCCCTGGCTGCCCCGGGCCGCCGCGGACCTCGAGTCCGAGCTCGCCGCGCTCGGCACTACGGTGAGCACGCGCGTCAGCACGCTGCGGACCGATCCGTGGACGGCGCGGATCGCCTCGTCGAAAGGAAGCACCCTGTGACCACCGCACCGCTGGAGGACCAGCGCCGCTTGCTGGACGTCCAGGCCCTCGACACGCGCGCGGCCCAGATCGCCCACCAGAGGCGGACGCACCCGGCACTCGCGCGCGTGGCGGAGCTCGAGTCGCGGCTCGCGGACGTCGACACGTCGCGGGTCGCGTCGCGGACCGCGGTCAAGGACCTGCAGCGCGAGCTGACCAAGGCCGAGGGCGACGTCGAGCAGGTGCGCGCGCGGGTCGCGCGGGACCAGGCCCGCATCGACTCGGGGACGTCGAGCGCGAAGGACCTGCAGGCGATCACGAGCGAGCTCACCGCGCTGGCACGCCGCCAGGCCGAGCTCGAGGACATCGAGCTCGCGGTCATGGAACGGCTCGAGTCGCACGAGACGGCCCTCGCGGAGCTCGATGCGGCCGCCGCGGTGATCGAGGGCCAGAAGTCCGAGGCGGAGGCGGAGCGCGACTCGGCGTTCGCGGAGCTCGACCGGGAGTCCGCGACGCTCGCTGCCGAGCGCGAGACCGCCGCCGCCGGCCTCGACGCCGGGCTCGTCCAGCTCTACGACCGGCTCCGTGGCCAGCTCGGCGGGCTCGGCGCTGCCGCGCTGCGCGGACGGCGCTGCGAAGGGTGCCGGCTCGAGCTCAACCCCACGGACGTCGAGGCGATCCGGCGGAGTGCACCCGACCAGGTGGTGCGCTGCGAGGAGTGCGGCCGGATCCTGGTCCGCCTGCCGGAACCCGCGAAGGGCTGACCCGATGACGCGCGCGCGGCTCGTCGTCGAGGCCGACGGAGGGTCGCGTGGCAACCCGGGGCCGGCCGGCTACGGAGCGCTGGTCCGCGACCCGCGCACGGGCCGGGTGCTCGCCGAGCGGGGCGGGTTCCTCGGTGTGACGTCCAACAACGTCGCGGAGTACTCGGCGCTCGTCGCCGGGCTGCGGGCCGCGGTCGAGATCGACCCGGACGCGGAGGTCGAGGTCCGGATGGACTCCCGTCTCGTGGTCGAGCAGATGTCGGGCCGCTGGCAGATCAAGCACGACGACATGCGCCGGCTCGCGGCCCAGGCACGCGCGGTCGTCGCGCCCGACCGGGTCACCTACACCTGGGTGCCGCGCGCCGAGAACGCCGCGGCCGATGCGCTCGCGAACGTCGCGATGGACCAGCGGACGACGATCGCCCGGGACCTCGGCCGACCGGACGACGTCCACCCGGTCGTCCCGGGACGACTCGCCTCGGGGGCGCCCGTCCGGTTCGACGACGCCCAGCCGGTCACCGTGGTCCTGGTGCGCCACGGCGAGACGCCGATGACCGTCAGCAAGGCGTACTCCGGGTCGTCCGTCGTCGGGCCGTCGCTGACGGACCGCGGGCGCGAACAGGCTGCGCGCGCCGCCGAGCTGGTCCACAGCATCGGCCAGGACGTGTGGGGCGCGCTGCCCGACCCGAGCGAGCTGCTCGCGTCGCCCATGGTGCGGACGCAGGAGACCGCGGCGGTGATCGGGGCGCGGCTGGGGCTGCCCGTCCGGGTGGAGCCGCTGTTCGCCGAGTGCGACTTCGGGGAGTGGGAGGGCCTCACCGCCGCCGAGATCGAGGCCCGGTGGCCGGGTCAGCTCGAGCGCTGGCACGACGACGCCGCGTTCCCCGCACCGGGCGGCGAGTCCATCGAGGACGTGGGCGCACGGGTGCGCGCCGGGCTCGAGGCGGTGCGCGCGGCGGGCGTGGGACGGACGGTCGTCGTCGTGACCCACTCGGTGTCCGTACGCTCGGCGGTCGGCGTGGCGATCGGGGCGAACTCGTCGTCGTGGGCGCGGATCCGCGTCGCGCCCGCGTCGGTGAGCATCGTCCGGCTGTGGGCCGACGGCGCGAGCGAGGTCACCGTCGTGGGGGCGCCCTCCGGTGCCTGAGGCGCCCGACGACGTCGCCGGGCCGGTCGTGGCGACGCTCCGGGCCGCGGGGTGCGTCTACGCCGAGGACGAGGCGGCGCTGCTGGTCGCCGCCGCGGCGACGCCGGCCGAGCTCGACCTCCTGGTGGAGCGGCGTGCCTCGGGCGTCCCTCTCGAGCTCGTCCTGGGGTGGGCGGAGCTGTCGGGGCTGCGGGTCGCGGTCGAGCCCGGCGTCTTCGTGCCCCGCCGCCGCACGGAGCTGCTCGTGGCCGAGGCCGTGCTGCTGGGGGAGCAGCGGGCGCGCCCAGGGGCATCGGCGGCGACCGCGCGCGGGCTCGTGCTCGTCGACCTCTGCTGCGGCTCCGGCGCGATCGGCCTCGCGGTCGCGACCGGCCTCGCCGCGAACGGGGTGGCGGGTGTCGAGCTGCACGCGGTCGACATCCAGCCTGCGGCGGTCGCGTGCGCCCGGCGCAACCTTGTCGCGGTCGGGGGCCGGGCCCATCTCGGTGACCTGGACGCGCCGCTGCCCCCCGAGATCCGCGGGCTGGTCGACCTCCTGGTCGCCAACGCGCCGTACGTGCCGACTGCAGAGATCCCTCTGCTGCCGGCGGAGGCGCGCCTCTACGAGCCGCGCGTGACGCTCGACGGCGGCGCCGACGGGCTCGACGTCCAGCGCCGGGTGATCGCGGCGGCACCGCGGCTGCTCGCGACGGGCGGCCACGTGCTGGTCGAGTCGAGCGGGCTGCAGGCCCCGCGCACCGTCCAGGCCATGACCCGCGCGGGCCTGCTGGCGCGCGTGGTGCGGTCGGCCGACCTCGACGCGACGGTGGTCGTCGGTACGCGTCCCGTGTGAACGGGGTGGGACGGAGCGTCCGCCGGGTGGCCGGGTGGCCGGGTGGCCTGCTGGCCTGCTGGTCGGGTCAGGCGACGACGAGGGTGAGCGTGCGCGGCCCGCGCGCGCCGTGCGACCCGGGCGGCGCCGGCTCGAGCTCCGCGTCGACCAGCGGCCCCCCGACGAGCTCACGGGCGGCGGCGAGCAAACCCTCGGGCGTGGTCGGCGGACGTCCCGAGCGCACCAGCAGGTGGCGCGTGAGCTCGCCGCGGGCGTGCTTGGCGTTGTGCGAGACGACGGTGCGTCGGCCGCCGAGCTCGCGCAGCACGCTTACCGCCACCCAGCCGCGCGCACCCGTCGGGGGTCGCCAGGCGGCGGCGTAGGCCGTCGAGCGGCAGTCGACGACCAGCTCGCCCGCGCGCCGGTCGAGCTCCGCCGCCAGGTGCGGGCGCCAGGACGCCGCGAGCGGCCCCACCCCGGGGAGGTCCACGGCCATCGAGAGCCGGTACGCGGGGATCCGGTCGCCCGGGGCCAGGACACCCCACAGCGCCGAGACGATGCGCACCGAGCGGTGCGCGCGGTCGCGGGCCGCGCCGTCGGGCAGCCGGTCGAGCCCGGCGGCGGCGAACAGCACGCCGGTGTAGACCGAGGCGGCGCGCGCTGCCGACGCCACCCGCAGGCGCGTGTTCCGCTCGACCTCGTCCGCGAGCCCTGCGCCCACGCCGAGCACCCGGGCGGCGTCCGGGCGGGCGCTCGTCGTGGCCAAGGCGTCGAGGACGACCGACCGGTGCTCGGTGAGCCCCGGTGCACCGAGCGCGGCGAGGTCGACCGGGGCACCCCTTGCCGGAGCGGTCTTGCCCTCGGAGGGCGGCAGGAGGACGAGCACCCGAGCACTCTAGGTCGTCCGACACGCCAGGGGCCCGGACCGGTAGGCTGGCCGGGCGGATGAGCTGGCCGGGCGGCCGCGTTCCCCACGGTCTCGGTCGTGGGGGCCGAGGAACGTCCGGGCTCCGTAGGGCAGGGTGGTGGGTAACTCCCACCCGGGGTGACCCGCGGGACAGTGCCACAGAGAGCAGACCGCCACGCACGCCCCTCGGGACGTGCGGGGTAAGGGTGAAACGGTGGTGCAAGAGACCACCAGCGCACCGGGTGACCGGTGCGGCTAGGCAAACCCCACCCGGAGCAAGGTCAGACAGGGAGCGTTCGAGGGCAGCCCGTCCGAGCTCCCGGGTAGACCGCTGGAGGCGTGCGGCAACGTACGTCGTAGATGGATGGTCGCCACCCACGCGGGGGCAACCGCGCGTGGGGACAGAACCCGGCGTACAGGCCAGCTCATCCGCACATGAGTCGCTGACCTGCGAGGACGCTAGATCTGACCATCCCGGGTCCGCGGGAAGTCCGCAGGAGGTGCAGGCGCGAGGACAGAGTCGACCGCCTCACGAGTGCGGTCGTCGGAGTCCGGCCACAGGTGGCTGTAGGTGTCGAGGGTCTCGACCGCCGAGGAGTGTCCGAGCCGCTTGTTGAGCGACATGGTGGCTGATCAGGTGTAGGTGGGTTGGCGTCGTCGAGCACGAGGACGTGTTCGACGTCGCGGGCGGTGGGTGTCCCTTTAGGGTTCGCGTCAAGAGCGTGACCATGCTCTGGA
>NZ_JABCJJ010000039.1 GCF_012952065.1 Cellulomonas fimi | reverse complement strand
CAGACCCCGCATATCTCATGCTGGACGTCGAACGCGTCAAGCGAGCAGGGCGATGACCTGGTGGCACCTCGGGTGCATCAGCGCCCCATCGGGGAGCGCCGACACAAGGATGGTGGACCAGTGAGCGGCGCCGGAGCACCATCCCTGCAGGTCGACGGGTCCGGCCTGCGCGTGACCATCGTCGCCGCGAGCTGGCACACCGAGGTGATGGACGGCCTGCTCGCAGGCGCCCGCCGCGCTCTCGACGCCGCCGGCGTCACGGAGATCCGTGAGGTCCGTGTGCCGGGCTCGTTCGAGCTCCCGGTCGTCGCGTCGCGCGCCGCGCACCAGGGGGCGGACGCCGTCGTCGCGCTCGGCGTCGTCATCCGAGGCGGCACGCCGCACTTCGAGTACGTGTGCCAGGCGGCGACGCAGGGCCTCGCCGACGTCGCGCTGCGGTCGGGCGTACCGGTCGGCTTCGGCCTCCTCACGTGCGACGACGAGCAGCAGGCGCTCGACCGCGCCGGTCTCCCGGGGTCCCGCGAGGACAAGGGTGCCGAGGCGGTCGAGGCGGCGATCGCCACCGCACTCGCCCTGCGCACGTTCTGAACGCGGTTCCGGAGCGGTGATGGACCTCGGCGGCTGGCTGTTCGACGCGCAGCTCACGATCGCCGGGCACCCGATCCTGTGGCGCGAGATCGTCGGCAACCTGTTCGGGCTCGCGTCGGCCGTCGGCGGCATGCGTCGGCAGGTCTGGGCGTGGCCGGTGGGGATCGTGGGCAACGTGCTCCTGTTCACGGTCTTCCTCGGGGGAGTGTTCGACACGCCTCAGGCCAAGGACCTGTACGGCCAGGCCGGGCGGCAGGTCTTCTTCGTGGCGGTCGCCGTCTACGGGTGGGTCCGCTGGCGTCAGACGCGCAAGGAGTCGGGCGGCAAGGGGCCGGCGGTGGTCCCTCGGTGGGCTGGACGCACGGGACGGATCCAGCTCGCCGTCGCGGCCGTCGTCGGGACCGTGGTCTGCGCGCTGGTCTTCGCCGAGCTCGGGTCGTACGGGCCGTGGGCCGACGCCTGGATCTTCGTCGGGAGCCTCCTGGCCTCCTACGGGATGGCGCGCGGCTGGACCGAGTTCTGGCTGATCTGGATCGCGGTCGACGCGGTGGGCGTGCCGCTCCTGCTCCAGGCCGGGTACTACCCGTCGGCCGTGCTGTACCTCGTGTACGCGGGCGTCGTCGCCTACGGGTTCACGGTGTGGCTGCGCGCCCAGCGGATCGAGCGTGCGCAGCAGGTCACGGCGGGGGCGGGCGCCGGGACGATCGGCAGCTCCTGAGGCCACGCATGAGGCAGCGGCGACGGGCACGGATCCTGGACCGTCGCCGCCGCGTCCCGTCCGGCCCCACTAGGCTCTCGGCCGTGAAGACGTTCGACTCGCTGTTCGCCGAGCTCACCGACAAGGCCACGTCCCGCCCCGCCGGCTCGGGGACCGTCGCCCAGCTCGACGCCGGCGTCCACGCCATCGGCAAGAAGATCGTCGAGGAGGCGGCCGAGGTCTGGATGGCCGCGGAGCACGAGGGCGCGGAGCGCACGGCGGAGGAGATCTCACAGCTCCTCTACCACCTGCAGGTGCTCATGCTGGCGCGCGGGCTGACCCTCGAGGACGTGTACCGCCACCTGTGACGACCCGGGCGCCCGGCCCGCCACCGCGACCTACCCGACCGTCCCTACCTCCCCCCGACCCGTACGCGAGGATCCCGTGCTCCGCATCGCCGTCCCGAACAAGGGCTCCCTGTCCGAGCCTGCCGTCACCATGCTCAAGGAGGCGGGCTACCGGCAGCGGCGCGACCCGCGCGAGCTCGTCCTCCAGGACCCCGACAACGGGGTCGAGTTCTTCTTCCTGCGGCCGCGCGACATCGCGGTGTACGTCGGCTCGGGCACCGTCGACGCGGGCATCACCGGCCGCGACCTGCTGCTCGACTCGGGCGCCGACGCCGTCGAGCACCTGCCGCTCGGCTTCGGCGGGTCCACGTTCCGCTACGCCGCCCGAGCCGACCGGGTGACCTCGGTCGCGCAGATCGATGGGCTACGAGTCGCGACCTCGTACTCCGTGCTGGTCAGCGACCACCTCGCGGCGCACGGCGTCGCGGCGGACGTGGTCCGGCTCGACGGCGCGGTCGAGTCCGCGGTCCAGCTCGGCATCGCCGACGTGGTCGCCGACGTCGTCTCGACCGGCACCACGCTGCGCGGCGCGGGTCTCGAGGTGTTCGGCGACCCGATCCTCATCTCCGAGGCCGTCCTGATCCGGCCGAAGGAGGCGCCGCCGAGCAGCGGGCTCGACACGCTCACGAGGCGCCTGCAGGGCGTGATCGTGGCGCACGAGTACGTGCTCATGGATTATGACGTGCCGGTCGACAAGGTCGAGCGGGCCATCGCGATCACCCCCGGCCTCGAGTCGCCGACGGTCTCGCCGCTGCACAAGAGGGACTGGGCCGCGGTCCGGGCGATGGTGCGCCGCGACGAGACGAACCGCGTCATGGACGACCTCTACGGCGTGGGTGCGCGAGCGATCCTCGTGACGTCGATCCACGCGTGCCGGATCTGAGCGGGCCGCCGATGAGCAGCCCCGGGGTGTCGCCGTCCCAGGACCCGGCGCGGCGCGCGGCCCTCTACGCGCCGTTCCGGCCGCGCCTCGCGCGGGTCGTCGCGCTCGTGCTGGCCGCGCTCGTCGTGGTGCTGACCCCGGTGCTGGTGCTCAACGTGCCGGGGGAGTACGGCTTCCCGGACCTGGTCGGCTTCGCGCTCGTGGGCGTCGCGATCGCCTGGTTCTGCTGGCGTCAGGCGAGCGTCCGCGCGGTGCCCGACGAGCGTGGGCTCCTCGTGCGCAACCTGCTGCTGTCGCGCCGCCTCGCGTGGGCGGAGATCGTCTCGGTGCGGTTCGGGCAGGGCCGCCCGTGGGTCCAGCTCGACCTGGCCGACGGCGACACGCTCGCGGTCATGGGTGTCCAGCGCGCGGACGGCGGCTTCGCGAACGCCGAGGCGCGGCGGATGGCGAGCCTCGTGGCGATCCACACGCGCACGCCGCGCGACGACTGACGACGCAGCGCTCCGGGGGACCGGGTCGGTCGGGCCGCGGAGCCCGCCTCAGAGCAGCCCGGCGGCGTGGACCCCCGACGCGGCCGCCGAGAGGAACGCCGCCGGGTCCTGCGCGAGCCCCCGACCCATCGTCGTCAGGCGCACGGGGGAGGCGGCGAGCGCCGCGAGCAGGTCCCCGCCGACGTCGACGGGGACCAGGCGGTGCCGACCGGCCGGCAGCCCGAGCGCGAGCGACTGCTGGTGGATGCGCGCGCCCAGCGCGTCGAGCGTGCCGCTCTCGAGCGGAGGCACGCCGTCGGCGTCGGCCAGCCCCTCCATCGGACCGGGCCGGAACACGGGGACGACCACGTCGGCGGGCACCAGCGCGACCCGCCCGTAGGCGGTGAGCGAGTGGTGGGAGACGCCGAGGTGCCGCTCGCGCGGGTCGGCTCCGGACACGCGCAGCGACGCGACCGGGCGACCACCGAGTACGCCCGCCGCGTTGATCGCCTCGCCCGCGGCCACCCCTGAGAACCCCCAGCGCGTGCCCGTCCCGAGGTTCCCCGGCCCCTGCGCGACCACGACGAGCTCGGCGTCGACGACGGCGCGCGCCGCCAGCAGCGCGGTGTGCACGGTGACCGCCTCCAGGTCGCCACCGAACGCCTGGCCTGCGGTCAGGCAGGCCTCGATCCACCCGGCGTCCCGCAGCCCTGCCACGGTGCGGGAGAACCACGCGGGCAGTGCACCGCCGTCGGTCATCACGTAAGCGACGCGGGGCGCGGGCCGTCCGGCGAGCGCGGCGGCGTGGCGCGCCCCCGCCACGATCGCGGGTACCGCCGAGTGCAGGTCGGCCACCACCACCGGCATCCCCCCCAGGTCGTCGGCGTCGCGGAGCGCGTCGTGGTGCTGCGACTCCTGCTCGTCGACGCCCAGCACCATGGCCTGCAGCGGCGTGTACCGCGCCTTCACGAGGTGGCCAGGTCCGGCGGCCGGGTCGTCGGGCAGCGCGTCGGGCCGCGCGACCACGAGCGCGTACCCGCCGGTCCCGAGCCCACGTGCGAGCGCCGAGACGTTGAGCAGCACCCGCTCACCCACCGCGGGCTCACCGACGAGCGCGGGGTACGCCAGCGCCCGGATGTCGTCGTCGGCCGCGGGCTGGTCGTCGAGCCGGACCCCGACCTCACGCGCGCCGGACCAGGCGGTCCCGAGCGACACCACGACTCCCCGACGCCACGTGATCACTGCTCCACGCTACCGGCCACTAGCGTGGTGCCCGATGTCCGACCAGATCCAGCCCGCCGAGCGGCTGCTCAACCTCGTCATCGCGCTGGTCAACACGGCCGGGCGCATGACCAAGGAGCAGATCCGCTCCACCGTCGCCGGCTACTCCGACGCCACGAGCGACGACGCCTTCGAGCGCATGTTCGAGCGAGACAAGGACGCCCTGCGTGACCTCGGCATCCCGATCCTCACAGTGGCAGGTGGCGGCCACAGCGACGACGTCGGGTACCGCGTCGACCAGGAGGCGTACGCGCTGCCGCCGGTCGAGCTGACCGCGGCCGAGCTCGGGGTGCTGTCGCTCGCGGTGCAGTTCTGGCAGGACAAGTCGCTGCGCACGGACGCCACGCGGGCGCTCACCAAGCTGCGCGGGCTCGCGAACGCACCGGCGGGCACCGACCTGGTCGCGGGGCTCGCGCCGCGCGTCCGGGCTGCCGGTGACGCCTTCGGGCCCCTGCTCGACGCCGTCCAGGCGCGGCAGGCGGTCATGTTCACCTACCGGGCGGCCAGCACCGGTGACGTGCGCGACCGGACCGTCGAGCCGTGGCGCCTGCTCGCGCGGGGAGGCGGGTGGTACGTCGTCGGGCGGGACCGCGACCGGGACGCGCCGCGGTCCTTCCGGCTCAGCCGGATCCAGGGCCGGGTCCGCACCGTGGGCGACCTGGGCTCGTACGAGATCCCGGCCGACCTCGACGCGGCGGCGGTCGTCGGCGACCGGCACCGCGAGCCGGTGCGCGTCGCGACGCTCGCCCTGCGACCCGAGCGCGCGAGCGCCCTCCGCTCGCGGGCCGTACCGGCCGACGACACGGCACCGTCCGACGCTGCGGCGCTGTCCGACGTCGACCTCGGCGACCCGCGGCACGCGCGCGCGCTCGTCGACCGGGACGTCGTGCGGGTGCCGTTCACGGGGACCGCCGACCTCGCCGACGAGATCGCGGGCTACGCCGACGCCGTCGTCGTCCTCGAACCGTCCGACCTGCGCGACGCCGTGCTGCGACGCCTGCGCGCCGCCGCCGCGCTCGACGCGGAACCGACCGCGAGGAGCGATCGTGGCTGAGCGCGCGACGGACCGGCTGCTGCGGATGCTGGGCATGATCACCTACCTCGACAGGCACGCGGGCGTGCCGGTGGAGCAGCTCGCGGAGCAGTTCGGGGTCACCACGCGCCAGGTGGTCGAGGACATCGACACCCTGTGGGTCACCGGGACGCCGGGGTACTGGCCCCACGACCTCATCGACTTCGACGCCGCGTCCTACGACGAGGGCGTCGTCCGGCTCGTCGAGTCCCGCGGCATGACGCGCCCGCTGCGGCTCGGCACCCGCGAGGCGGTCGCGCTCATCGCTGCGCTGCGCGCCATGCGCTCGGTGCTGGCCGCTGGGCTCGACCGGGGACGGACGGCCGTCCTGGCGTCGGTGCTCGAGAAGCTGACCGCGGCGACGGGCGAGGCGGCGGCCGCCGTCGACGTCCGGCTCGCTGTCGAGGGTGCTCCCGAGGTGGTCGCCGCGCTCGGGGAGGCGACGACGGGCGCCCGGCGGCTGCGCATCCGCTACGTGACCGCGGCCGACGTGACGAGCGTCCGCGAGGTCGACCCGATCCGGCTGCTCACCGAGGACGAGCACGCGTACCTGCTCGCGTGGTGCCACCGCGCGCACGACGAGCGGCTGTTCCGCGTCGACCGGATCCTCGCCGCGGAGGTCCTCGACGAGCCGGCGACCTCGCACCCCGTCACGACGCACGCGACGACGTTCGCCCCGGCGCCCGACGACGAGCTCGTCACGCTCGAGCTCGCGAGCCGCGCCCGCTGGATCGCGGAACAGGTGCCCGTGGAATCGGTCGAGGACCTGCCCGACGGCGACTTCCGGGTCTCCCTGCGCGTGGCCGATCCGGCCTGGCTGCGGCACCTGCTGCTCCAGGTGGGCGCGGACGTCCGAGCCGTCACCCCGGCCGACGTCGCGCGCGACGCCGCCGGAGCTGCCCGGTCCGCTCTGGCGGCCTACGACGACGCCGGCCGCTAGCCTGCTCCCATGCTCTGGTTCGCGGTCTGGACGCTGCTCGTGCTCGCGACCCTCGCGGGCGCGTTCTTGCTCGGCCGCGACCTGTGGCGCAAGGGCAAGGCGCTGCTGGCCGAGGTGGAGCGGGCGATGGCCGTCGTCGAGGCGCTCGCCGAGCGCGCCGACCAGCTCTCCGCCGCGGCCGAGCGGCCTCCGATCACGCACGACCTGCTCACGGACCGCTCAGTCGTCCGGGCCCGGCTCGACCGGTTGCACGAGGCGCGCGACGTGCGGCGCGCCCTGCGCCGGCTGCGCCACGAGCGGACGATCCGCTCGTGGGACGTGTACGCACGCTGAACGCGGGGCTACTTCTTGGTGCTTCTCCCTCGCACGGCTCCGACCTCTGCTCGGCTCGGCCCGGGCCGGGGATACGATGGCGCGAGCGCCCAGAAAGGATGGCTGCCATGCCGAACCTGAAGCCGATGGAGATCCTCCTCATCGTGCTCGTCGTCCTGCTGCTGTTCGGCGCGAAGAGGCTGCCCGACCTCGCGCGCAGCGTCGGCAAGTCGTTGAAGATCCTCAAGACCGAGGTCAAGGACCTGGGCGACGACAAGCCGGGGTCCGCGACGGCCTCGGGCCCGACGGCCGACACGCCGACCGTCAGCACCCCGCCCGCCGTCGGCGTCCCGCCGTCCGCCACCGCCACACCACCCCACGGGGACCCCGTCGTGAACGGCCAGGCGGCGGACGACCCCGACCGCAAGCGCGTCTGAGGCGCCGGTGAGCGCACGCCCCTCCCGACGGCGCACGGACGACGAGGGGCGGATGCCGCTGCGCGAGCACCTGCTCGAGCTGCGCAAACGCGTCGGCCTCGCGGTCGTCGGGCTGCTCCTCGGAGCGGTCGTCGGCTGGGTCCTGTACCCGCCGATCTTCGAGATCCTGCAGGCACCCGTCGTCGACCTGAACGAGGCCCGCGGCGACCTGATCGCCCTCAACTTCAGCGGTGTGCTCTCCGCGTTCGACATGCGGCTCAAGGTCGCGTTCTTCGTGGGCGTGATCGTCTCGAGCCCGTGGTGGGTCTACCAGCTGTGGGCGTTCGTCACGCCCGGGCTGACGCACCGGGAACGCCTCACGACGGTCGGCTTCGTGACGGCCGCCGTTCCGCTGTTCCTCGCCGGCGCGTTCCTCGCGTGGACGCTGCTGCCCAAGGCCGTCGCGCTGCTCACCGGCTTCACGCCCGAGGGCTCGGCGAACCTGATCACCGCGCAGGAGTACCTCACCTTCGTCATGCGCATGGTGCTCGCCTCGGGCGTCGGCTTCCTGCTGCCGGTCGTGATGGTCGGCCTCACGATGGTCGGCGCAGTCGAGGGCCGGACGTGGTTGCGCGGCTGGCGCGTGGCGGTCCTGCTGGCGTTCGTCTTCGGGGCCGTGGCCACACCGACCGGCGACGCCGTGTCGATGCTCGTCCTCGCCGTCCCGATCGTCGGGCTCTACTTCGCCGCGGTCGGCGTCGCCCTCCTCCGTGACCGGCGGGTGGCACGACGCGAGGCTGCGCAGGACGCGGCCGACGCCGGGACGGAGGTGTGAGCCGGCTCGGGGTCGTGGTCAACCCGACGGCTGGGCGCGGGCGCGGCACGCGCGTCGGCGCCGCCGTGCACGCCGCGCTGCTGCGCCGAGGGCACACCGTGGAGGACCTCTCGGCCCCGTCCCTGGCCGCGGCGACCGCGCGGGCACGGCACGCCGCGGTCACCGGGCTGGACGCGATCGTCGTCGTCGGCGGTGACGGCATGGTCCACCTCGGTTCCAACGTGGTCGCCGACACGGAGCTGCCGCTGGGCATCGTGGCGGGCGGGACGGGGAACGACGTCGCGCGGGCGCTCGGGCTCCCGCAGGGCGACGTCGAGGCCTCGGTCCGGGCGATCGAGCACGGTCTGGCGCGCGGCGGCCGGCGGATCGACGCGGTCAGCGTCGGCCCGCCCGAGCACAGCGCGCGCGAGTGGTTCGTGGGGGTGCTGTCGTGCGGGTTCGACGCGGCCGTGAACGCGCGCGCCAACACCATGACGTGGCCGCGGGGGAGCGCGCGCTACGTGCGGGCCCTCGGCGCGGAGCTGGGGCGCTTCGTGCCGTACGGCTACAAGCTCACGCTCGACGACGCGGTGTGGGAGTCGGCCGGGACGCTCGCCGCCGTGGCGAACTCACCGGTCTTCGGCGGCGGCATCAGGATCGCCACCGACGCCAGGATGGACGACGGCCTGCTCGACGTCGTTGTCGCCGGGCCGTTCACCAAGGCGGGGGTCCTGCAGGTCTTCCCCGGCGCGTACCGGGGTCGGCACGTGCGCCACCCTGCCGTGCAGGTGCTCCGGACGCGCAGGATCCTCCTCGAGCCCGACCCCCGGCTGGGCGCGATCCCGCCCGCCGCGTTCGCCGACGGTGAACGGGTGGGGCCCCTGCCGCTGCTCGCCGAGGTGCACCCCGGCGCCCTGACCGTGCTCGGCTGACCGCGACCGATGGGCCCCGGCCCGGCCGGGAACCTAGGCTGAGTGACGTGTCAGCCGAGCTGGAGCCGTCCCCGTCCGAGCGATACGCCGCGGCTCGCCGTCGTGCCGCCCGGTCCCGCACGCAGCTGGCCGCGTTCCGCGAGCAGCTCGGGTTCGAGCTCGACGACTTCCAGGACGCCGGCTGCGAGGCCCTCGAGGCGGGCCACGGCGTGCTCGTGGCGGCGCCGACCGGGGCAGGCAAGACGGTCGTCGGGGAGTTCGCCGTGCACCTGGCCCTCGCGGCCGGCCGCAAGGCGTTCTACACGACGCCCATCAAGGCGCTCTCCAACCAGAAGTACGGCGACCTGGTCCGGCGGTACGGCCCCGACCAGGTGGGGCTGCTGACCGGTGACACGACGGTCAACGGGGACGCCCCGGTGGTCGTGATGACCACCGAGGTGCTGCGCAACATGCTGTACGCGGGCTCGGCGGCGCTCGACGGGCTCGGCTACGTCGTCATGGACGAGGTGCACTACCTCGCCGACCGCTTCCGCGGCCCGGTGTGGGAGGAGGTCATCATCCACCTCGCCCCGGACGTCCAGCTGGTGTCGCTGTCCGCGACCGTCTCGAACGCGGAGGAGTTCGGCGACTGGCTCGAGATGGTCCGCGGTGACACGTCGGTGATCGTGAGCGAGCACCGTCCCGTGCCGCTGGGGCAGCACGTGCTCGCCCGCGGTGACCTGCACGACCTCTACGCGGGCCACGTCGACCCCACCGCGCCGGGGGTGAACCCGCCCATCAACCCCGAGCTCGTCGAGGCGCTGCGTCGCCGGGAGCGGGCGACCGGGGGGCCGGCCGGCTACGGCGGTCGTGGCCGCGGCGACCGGGGGTACCGCGGGCGGGGCTCCGTCCCGGGGAGCGCGGTCCGGGCGCCGTTCAAGCCCACGCCACGGTTCGCCGTCGTTGAGCTGCTCGACGACGCCGGGCTGCTGCCGGCGATCGTGTTCATCTTCTCGCGCGCGGGGTGCCAGGGGGCCGTCAGCCAGTGCCTCGCGGCCGGCCTGCGCCTGACGACGCCGGCGCAGGAGGAGGAGATCCGCCAGGTCGTCGAGGAGCGCTGCGCGACCATCCCGCCCGAGGACCTCCAGGTCCTCGGCTACTGGGAGTGGAGCGAGGCGCTCGCCCGCGGGCTGGCCGCGCACCACGCAGGCCTGCTGCCGGTCTTCAAGGAGACGGTCGAGGAGCTGTTCTCCCGGGGCCTGGTCAAGGTCGTGTTCGCGACCGAGACGCTCGCGCTCGGCATCAACATGCCGGCCCGGTCGGTCGTCCTCGAGAAGCTGGTGAAGTGGGACGGCTCGGCGCACGTGGACGTCACGCCCGGGGAGTACACGCAGCTCACCGGCCGGGCCGGGCGCCGGGGGATCGACACCGAGGGCCACGCGGTCGTGCTCGACCACCCCGGGCTCGACCCCGTCGCGCTGGCCGGGCTGGCGTCCAAGCGGCTCTACCCGCTCCGGTCCAGCTTCCGGCCGACCTACAACATGGCGGTGAACCTCGTCGCGCAGGTGGGTCGGGAGCGTGCGCGTGAGGTGCTCGAGACGTCCTTCGCGCAGTTCCAGGCCGACCGGGGCGTCGTCGGTCTCGCGAAGCAGGCGCAGGCGCACACCGAGGCGCTCGACGGCTACGCCGAGGCGATGCGATGCCACCTGGGCGACTTCGCCGAGTACGCGCAGCTCCGGCGGTCGATCACCGAGCGTGAGCAGGGCCTGTCGCGTGAGGCGACCCGCGAGCGTCGAGCCGCTGTCGCGCGCTCGTTCGAGGCCCTGCGCGCCGGCGACGTCGTGCGGGTGCCGACCGGCCGGCGGGCGGGCTACGGCGTCGTGCTCGACCCCGGATCCGACGCGGGCTTCGAGGGCCCCCGGCCCACCGTGCTCATGACGGACCGCCAGGTGCGCAGGATCACGGTCGCGGACGTGCCGGGGGGAGTGGCGAAGGTCGGCAGCGTCCGGATCCCTCGCGGGTTCAGCGGTCGTCAACCCGCCGCCCGGCGCGCGCTCGCCGCCGACCTGCGGGACTGGGTCGCGGAGAACGGCGACGACCATCACAGCCGGGGCCGCCAGGGCGGTCGGGGCCGCCCCGAGCGGCAGAGCACCACCGACGACGCCGAGCTGGCCGCGCTGCGACGCAAGCTCCGTGCCCATCCCTGCCACGCCTGCCCGGATCGCGAGGAGCACGCCCGGTGGGCCGAGCGCTGGGACCGGCTGCGTCGCGAGCACGCGGCGCTGGTGTCCCGCATCGAGGGCCGCACCAGCTCGATCGCCCGGGTGTTCGACCGCATCTGCGACGTCCTCCTGACCCTGGGATACCTCGAGCGATCGGCGGACCCGCTGGGCCCGGACGATCCGGCTCCGGCCGGCGCCGGATCGGACGAGGTCGTCGTGACGCGGTCGGGGCAGTGGCTCAGGCGGCTGTACGCGGAGAACGACCTCCTCGTCGCCGAGTGCCTGCGTCGGGGCGTGTGGGACGACCTCGACGCCCCCGGGCTCGCCGCCGCGGTCTCGACGGTCGTCTACTCGGCCCGTCGCGACGACCGGGAGGGCGAGCCGCGGATCCCGGGGGGACCGGCGGGGAAGCTCGGCCGGGCGCTCGACGAGACCGTGCGCATCTGGTCCGAGCTCGACGACCTCGAGGACGACCACACGATCGAGTCCACCGGACCCCTGGACCTCGGCATCGTCGAGGCCGTGCACCGGTGGGCGGCCGGACGCAGCCTCGACGCCGTGCTCAAGGGGAGCGAGCTGGCCGCGGGGGACTTCGTCCGGTGGTGCAAGCAGGTCATCGACCTGCTCGACCAGATCGCCCAGGCCGCCCCGACCCCGCGGGTCCGCGACGTCGCGCACCGCGCGGTGGTGGCGCTCCGGCGCGGCGTCGTGGCCTACTCGTCGCTCTGACCTGCGGCGACAACCGGCCGTGCGATCCGCGCGGGGCCGATATCGTGCGCGTGTGAGCTCAACCCTCTACCGCAACGGCGTGATCCACTCGCCCGCCGACCCCTTCGCCGAGGCCGTGCTCGTCAGCGACGGCACGATCGCCTGGATCGGGGCGAACGACACCGCCGACGGGCTCGCGGCGAACGCCGACGAGGTCGTCGACCTCGACGGCGCGCTCGTCGCGCCGGCCTTCGTCGACGCGCACGCCCACGCCCTCGAGACGGGCCTGGCGATCGACGGCCTCGACCTCTCGGCCTCGACGGGCGTGCGGTCGCTGGCGGATGCGCTCGACGCGGTCAGACGCGCCGCCGACGCAGCGCGTGCCGCGGGTGCGGACGGGCCGCTGCTGGGTCACGGCTGGGACGAGCAGGACTGGCCCGAGGGCCGCCCGCCCACGCGGGACGAGCTCGACGCGGCTGCCGGCGGGGCGCCTGTCTACCTCGCGCGAGTCGACGTGCACTCCGCGGTCGTGTCGACCTCGTTCGCGGACGTCGCCGGGCTGGTCGGGCTGCCTGGCTGGGACACCGACGGGCTCCTCGTGCGGGACGCCCACCACGCGGCCCGGGAGGCGGCGCGGGACGTGCCCACCGAGCGGCGGGAGCAGCTGTACCGCACCGCGCTCCAGAGCGCGGCAGCCGCGGGGATCGTCTCGCTCCACGAGCACAGCGCGCCGCACATCGACACGCGCGACGGCCTGCGCGCCCTCCTGGGCCTCACGGCCGACGTCCGGACCGCGCACCTCCCGCACGTGGTCGGCTACCGCGGAGAGCTCTGCGAGACGACCGACGACGCGCGCGAGCTGCTCGGCGCGATCCCTGGTCTCACGGGCATCGGTGGGGACCTCAACGTCGACGGCTCGCTCGGCTCGCGCACGGCGGCGCTCCGCTACCCGTACACGGACCTCCCGCCGGACAGCAGCCACCGCGGCGCCCTGTACCTCAGCGCGGGCCAGATCAGCAACCACGTGGCCTCGGTCACCCGTGCGGGCTCGCACGCGGGTTTCCACGTCATCGGCGACCGGGCGATGGACGAGCTCCTGCTCGGGCTGCGCGCCGCGGCCGACGTCGAGGGGCTGAGCGCCGTACGCAGCGCGGGCCACCGCCTCGAGCACGCGGAGATGATCGACGCGCCCACGCTCGCCGCGCTCGTGCTGCTCGGCATCCGGCTGAGCGTCCAGCCGGCGTTCGACGCCGCCTGGGGCGGGGCCGCGGGCATGTACGCCGCCCGCCTCGGCGAGGGTCGCGCCGCGGCGCTCAACCCGCTCGCCGACCTCGCCGGCGCGGGGGTGCCGATGGCGTTCGGCTCGGACTCACCCGTGACGCGGTTCGACCCGTGGGGCGGCGTGGCGGCAGCCGTGGCGCACCATGAGAAGGACCAGCGGATCTCCGCCCGGGCCGCGTTCCGGGCGCACACGCGGGGCGGATGGCGCCTCGCGGGTCTGGACCACACCGGGGCAGGGGAGATACGCGTGGGCGCACCCGCCCACCTCGCGCTGTGGCGTGCCGAGCACCTGGTGGTGCAGGCGGCCGACGGTCGGGTCTCGGCGTGGAGCACCGACGCGCGCTCGGGCACCCCGTTGCTCCCCGAGGTCGGCCCGGACGCGCCCGCGCCGCAGTGCCTGCGGACCGTGCGCGACGGCGTCGTCATCCACGACGCCCTCGGCTGAGGGACACGCCGCCGACGACACGCGGCGACACGCCCCGCGACACGCCGGGGCGACCGGGTGATCCGGCGCGACGGGCGACCGCGTGACCTGCAGCGACAGGCCTGACCTCGGCGAACGTCCCCTTGACACGTCCCGGCGAGCCGGTAGGTTCCTCTCGTTCCGCCTCCCGTTGGCGCTGAGTACGTCCGGTCGGTGTCACCGTCACGGGGCGCTCGCCCTCCGCGCGGGGGCGGGCACCGGCTGGGCCCGCGTGTTCAACAGACAACAGGCGCCTCCGTCAGGAGGCGCCTGGTACGAAGGACACGCGGGCCGGTCGGTCGGTGGCGACTGACGACCACCCTGCCCCGGTGCATGCGGTGTGCGCTCCGACGCGACAGCGCACGGTGGAACGCGCTCGTGGGTCTGAAGTGGGGGCTGGCCTACTTCGTACCTCACCTCACCTGGGACGACTACGCGGTCGGACATGTGCCCTGGCTCGTGCTGATCGTGCTCGAGTCGGGCTGCGCCGCCCTGCTCGGCGCAGCCGGGGCTTGGGCGAGTCGTGCTCTCCGGTCGTCGGGGAGGAGCTGCGTTCGACGGCGCCGTTCGGCGGGTGCACGTGGGGGGAGGGCCGGCGTTCTCCCGGTCCGACTTGCCGCTACCCCGCGACGGGCGGTCGGTACGGCCGTGATGTGGGAGCCCGGCCGGGGCGTGGTGGCGTCCTACTCGGACCGACGTGCTCGCCGGGTCCGAGATGCTCGTCGCGCCGCCCTCCGTCGTCGTCACCCTGGACGTGCGGCCATCGTCAGTGCTCGGTCAGGCGCTCCTGCGCAGCTTGCCGGCCCGGAGCAGGTCGAGCCGCTCCTCGAAGAGCTCCTCGAGCTCCTTCATCGTGCGACGCTCGAGCAGCATGTCCCAGTGCGTCCGCACGGGCTTGCCGGCCTTGGGCTCGGGCTGCGTCGCGTCGCGCAGGAGTGCCTGCTCGCCGCACCGGCACTCCCACACGAACGGGACGTCGGCCTCGGTCGAGAAGGGCAGGATGATGGTGTGCCCGTTGGGGCAGTCGTAATGGGCCTGCAGGCGAGGGGCGAACTCGACGCCCTCCTCCGTCTCCAGGCTGTTGGAACCGATGCGCATGCCGCGTAGTGATCGGTTCGCCATGAGGACCTCCGTGGTGCCGTCTTCGACTCGTGCTCTACCAGGGTGTACAACGAGCGCGACCCCACAGGTGTTCCAGCGGGACGTGAAGGTCCCGTGAACGCCGGGCGGACGTGAGGCTAGGGTGCCCCCATGTCGCCCGGCCCGCTGTCCTGTCGTCGGCTCGGTTCCTCCGGACTCATGGTCTCGACCGTCGGGTACGGCTGCAACTCGTTCGGGGTGACGCTGCCTCCGGGTGACGTTCCCGACGTCGTCGCCGCAGCCCTCGACGCGGGCGTCACCCTGTTCGACACCGCCGACATCTACGGTTCACGTCCCGGGGAGAGCGAGGAGCTGCTGGGCGCGGCTCTCGGTGCACGCCGCGAGGACGTCGTCGTGGCCACCAAGTTCGGGATGGACGCGCACGGGCTCAACGGGCCGGACTGGGGGGCGCGCGGGTCGCGCCGCTACGTCCGGCGGGCGGTCGAGGGGTCGCTGCGCCGGCTCCGGACCGACCACATCGACCTCTACCAGCTGCACGAGCCTGATCCCGGGACACCGATCGAGGAGACGTTGACGGCCCTGCACGAGCTGGTCCTCGAGGGCAAGGTCCGGTACGTCGGGTGCTCCAACTTCGCCGCGTGGCAGCTCGTGGACGCCGACTGGACCGCTCGCTCGGCCGGCCTGACCCCGTTCGTCTCCGCGCAGAACAACTACTCGCTCCTCGCGCGAGGCGTCGAGGCGGAGCTCGTCCCCGCGGCCGAGTCCCTGGGAGTGGGGGTGATCCCGTACTTCCCCCTCGCGTCCGGTCTCCTGACCGGGAAGTACCGGCGCGGTGAACCCGCGCCGGCAGGCACACGCCTGGCGCGGCGGCCGGAGCGCCTCGCGGCGGCGGACTTCGACCGGCTCGAGGCCCTGACCGCCCTCGCCGACGCATGGGGCATCGACCTGGTGACTCTCGCCGTCGGTGCCCTTGCCGCGCAGCCCGGGGTCGCCTCCGTGATCACCGGCGCGCGGACCGCCGAGCAGATCCGCGCCAACGTCACGGCGGCGAGCTGGGAGCCGACGCTCGAGCAGCTCGCGGCGATCGACGCGGCCGCACCCGGCCCGGCAGGCGGGTAGCGAGGTCACGCGTCGACCGGCAGCACGCGCGAGCGGTCCCGTCCGATCGCGACGACGGCGCGGACCGGCACCTCCGTGCTGGACATCGCCGCCCGGAGCGCGCGGGACCACCGCCCCTCGGACGCGCCCCGGTCACCGCCTGCGCTCCGGACCAGCCCGAATGCGACCGACCCGCCGGGCAGGTGGCCCTCGAGCAGGCTGCGCAGCATCGTCGCCAGGTTGGAGACGAGCTGCTCGTCGGGCATGACCGGGAGGTCGTCCAGCGGGATGACCAGCGGCTGGACGCGGTGCGTCGCGTCGAGCAGGAGGATCCACAGCGACCGGGGACCGTCGCACTCGGGGCCGACCAGCGCGAGGAGGTGGCGGTGCACCTCGTCCTCGCTCGCGAGGACGGCACCCGGCCGAGGGAGCGGAGCGCGCGGGAGCTCGAGCACCTCGGCGTACTCGTCGTCGAGCTCGCCGTCGTCCAGCTCGCGACAGTCGAGCGGATGGTCGTCGTCCCAGCTGTCGTCGATCGTCGTCATGACTCGCAGCCTGGTCCCGGCGGCGCGGCGAGGTGCGAGCCGGCGGCGCGCCACGTGGACCACGTGCCGCCGGACAGGGCTGTGGTCGGCTGCTGCTCGGTCAGGCCGCGTCGACGTCCGTGCAGCCCCGGCGGCGGGCTACCGCTCCGACGAGCGCGGCTGGGCGAGCACCACGCCGTCGGTGAACATGACGCCGTCCGAGAACCTCGCCTCGACCCGCCCGCCACCGAACTGCTCGGCGTACAGGCGCGCGTACAGCCCGTCCTGGGCGTCCACGAGCTCGTCGTGGGTGCCGCGCTCGACCACGCGGCCGTCGTCGACCACGAAGATGACGTCGGCGTGCCGGATGGTCGAGAGCCGGTGCGCGATCGCGAGCGTCGTCCGGCGGGTCATCGCGCGCGCGAGGGCGTCCTGGACCAGGCGCTCGGAGGACGAGTCGAGCGCCGACGTCGCCTCGTCGAGGATGAGGACGCGCGGGTCCTTGAGGAGCACGCGCGCGATGGCGACCCGCTGCTTCTCGCCTCCCGAGAGCCGGTAGCCGCGCTCGCCCACCGTGGTCGCGTAGCCGTCGGCGAACGACTCGATCCGGTCGTGGATGTTGGCGGCGCGGCAGGCGGCCTCGAGCTCGGCGTCGGTCGCTCCGGGCTTCGCGTAGCGGAGGTTCTCGGCGATGGACGCGTGGAAGAGGTACGGGTCCTGCGTCACCATCCCGACGACGTCGGCGAGCGACCCGAGCGTCACGTCGCGGACGTCGTGGCCGTCGATGCGGACGGCCCCGCGGTCGACCTCGTACAGGCGCGGCACGAGGTAGCTCAGGGTGGTCTTGCCGGCACCCGACGGACCGACGAACGCCGCGAGCTGACCGGGTTCGACCGTGAACGAGACGTCGTGGACGGCCCACGGGCGACGCCGTCGGGCGGGCCCGATGTCGGGGTCGCCCGGCCGCGCGGGGTCGTCCGCGGGAGCCGTGGGGGGCGGCACGTCCGGAGGCGGGGGCGGCCCAGCCGCCGTCGATGCCGGTCGTCCCGCACCACCCACCGGCGCGACGCCGAACGCCAGGGCCATCCCGCGTCCGCCGCGGTACCCGCCCCCGCCGCCGTACCCGCCACCACCGCGGTACCCGCCACCACCGCGGTACCCGCCACCACCGCCGTACCCGCCCCCGCCGTGTGCCGGCACGGGTGCGGGGGCCTGGAGGCGCGGCGGAGCCGGGTAGGCGAACCACACGCCGTCGAGCTCGACCCGCCCCTGCACCGTGCGCGGGTCGAGGTCGACGGCGCCGGGCCGGTCGGTGATCGCGGGGGAGAGGTCGAGGTACTCGAAGATGCGGCGGAAGAGCGCCAGGGACGTCTGCACGTCGAGCGCGACGCGCATGAGCGAGAGCATCGGCATCAGCAGCCGCGCCTGGAGGGTCGAGAACGCGACCAGGGTGCCCGCCGAGATCGCGTCCCCGCCGGGGCTCCCACCGAGCCGGCCGGTCAGCATGTACCCGGCCGCGAGGTAAACGAGCGCGGGGGTGATCGCCATGAACGCCGAGACGACGCCGAAGAACCCCTGACCCGCCATGGCCTGCCGCACCTGGAGGTCCACCTGACGGTCGTTCTCCTCCCGGTAGCGCGCGACCTCGGCGTCGGCCCGGTTGAAGATCTTCGACAGCAGCACCCCCGAGACGCTCAGCGCCTCCTCGGTGATCGCGGTCATGTCGGACAGCGACTCCTGCGTCGCCCGCGCCAGCCGCTGCCGACGCGCCCCCACGCGGCGTTGCAGCACGATGAACACCGGCATGAGCGCGAGGGCCACGAGCGTGAGCTGCCAGCTCAGGAGCAGCATGGCGACGAGCGACGCGATCACGGTCACGGCGTTCGACAGGATCGACGAGGCCGTGGTCGTCAGGACCGAGCGCACGCCGCCGACGTCGTTCGCGAGCCGCGACTGGATGGAGCCGGTCTTGGTGGCGGTGAAGAAGGCGAGCTCCATGCGCTCGAGGTGCTCGAACAGCCGCGCGCGCAGGTCGGCCATCGCGAGGTTGCCCACCTTGGTCGTGAGGTAGGTCTGCCCGACGCCGATCGCCGAGCTGAGCAGCGGGATGGCGACCATGGCGGCGGTGAGCTGGAGGAGAAGGCGCAGGTCGACTCCCGAGCCGTCGACCGGGAACAGCGCGTCGTCGAACACCCGCCGGGTCAGGAACGGCGTGACGATGCCGAGCATGGCGCTGACGAGGATCGCGACCCCGACGAGCACCAGCGCGCCCCGGTACGGCACCAGGAGCGCACCGATCCGCCGCAGCAGGTCGTGCGAGACGGTGACCTCGGGTGCGCTCACGCGAGCGTCCTGTCGACGGCCTCCCGGACCATCCCGTCGGCGTCCGCGCCCTCCGCGCGCCACGCCCGCTGCTGGTCGGCGCCCGTCCCGCGCGCGAGGACGACCTCGAGTCGTGCGCGGACCCGGTCGAGGTCACCGAGTCGGGTGAGCGCGGGGGTGACGTGGTCGAGGAGCTGGCGCACGACGTCGGCGGCGGGGGCGGGCCGTCCCGTCCGGGGACTCAGCAGCTCACCCCGGACGCCGGACCGGGCGGCCCGCCAGGTCGCCACGCGCAGCAGCTCCGCGCGCGGGTCGACGGGGACGACTCCGCGCGCGGCCTCGTCGACCGCGGTCTCGGCCAGCCCGCGGACGAGCGCGGCCTGCAGGACGGCGTCCTCGGCCTCGAGGCACACGTCGGCCACGCGGACCTCGACGGTCGGGTAGCGGGGGGAGAGTCGCGCGTTGAAGTAGATCATCCCGCCGTCGAGGATCGTGCCGCTGCGCAGCAGGTCGTCGATCACCCGGTGGTACGTCGCGGCGTCGCCGAACGGCGGCGTCGCGCCGGCGGTCGGCCACCGGCCCCACACCTGCGACCGGTAGCTCGCGTACCCCGTGTCCTCGCCCTGCCAGAACGGCGAGTTCGTCGTGAGCGCGAGCAGGACGGGCGTCCACACGCGGAGGTGGTCGAGCACGACGATCCCCTCGTCGTCGTCCGCCACCTCGACGTGGACGTGGCACCCGCACGTGAGCTGGTCCCGCGCGACCTGGCCGAACTCCTCCTCGATGAGCCGCGCGCGATGGTTACGGATCAGCGTGGAGTCGACCGGCCCCGGCATCGTCGCGATCGCGGCGACGCGGGCGCCGGCGTGCCGCGCCGAGGTGTCGGCACGCTGCCGGCCGGCGCGGATCTCGTCCGCGAGGGCGCTCAGGTCCTTGCACGGGTGGGTCGAGGTCTCGACCTGCTCGCGCTTGAACTCCTTCTCGAGCTGGCCTCCCGGGGGCTCGACGCCCGGTCCGACCTCCGGCTCGAGCGACCCGGCGTGCTGCAGCACGGCGGCCGCGACGGCGCGCGGGGTGCCGTCCGGCGCGACCAGCATGAACTCTTCCTCGACCCCGACAGTTCTCACGGGGACAGTCTGGGGTGCGTCGCGGTGCTGTGTCGTGCCAGGTCGGGACGGGGCGGCTCGGGGCGCCGGGAGGGGTGGCCGGGGGAGCGGGGTCACCCCGCCGACGGCTGCGCGGACGGACGCGCCGCGGTCCCACGGTGCTCGCGGGACAGGATCGTCAGGGCGAGCCCGATGACGGCGCCGATCACGGTCTCGACGCCGCGGTCGCGCAGGAGGCTTCCTGGGTCGAGCGGGGTGACCATCGTCGACATGGTGAGGGCCAGCGGGGTGATGAACACCATCGCGAACCCGTAGTTGCGCCCGACGAAGAGCTCCGCCAGCGACTGCAGCACCACGACGACGGCGATCAGGCCCCAGCCGGAGACCGGCGGGTCCGGGATCAGGAGCAGCGCAGCCGCCACGACGAGCCCGAGGCCGGTGCCGACCACGCGCTGCACGGCGCGCACGGAGCCCTGAGGGATGTCGGCGGCTGCGAGCGGCACGACCGCGGCGACCATGGCCCAGCTCGGGTGGCCGATCCCCGCGGCCGTCGCGACGCCGCCGGCCAGCACGACCGCGAAGGCGTAGCGCCCGGTGCGGATCGTCGAGCCACGCACGCGCACGACGGGCAGACCCGGACCGACGGCGGTGAGCGGCCTGCGTGGGAGCCTCCGGCGGCGTGGGCTGAGCGCCCCCGCGACACCGATCACGACCGAGAGCGCCGCGGCGCCGGCGGACACGCCGAGCGCGGGTACCAGGTCGGTCGACGTCGCGGGCACGCCGGCCGTCGTGGCGACCGCGAAGACGGCGAAGAGGGGCCCGACCGGGTGCCAGCCCACGCCGTCGCCGACGAGAGAGGCGATCGCCGCGACCAGGGCGGAGGCCAGCACGAGCCCCCACGGGCCCGACCCGGCGGCGGAGACCGCCGTGCCGACCACGACGCCGCCGACCTGGATCGCCGCGGCGGCGAGCTGAGTGTGGAGGCGTCGGCGGTACCCGTCGGTGCGCCCGAAGAGCGCCGTGAAGGCGCCGAACGCCGCGAACAGCGACCACTCCATGTGATCGGTCAGCCCGAGCACCGCGAGGGGGATGCCGACGGACAGCGCGGCTCGCAGCGCGATCCAGTGGCTCTCGTTGTGCGGCGCGAACGCGACGAGATCCTGCGGGCGGGGGACATGGTGGCTCAGCGGCACAGGCGGACGGGTCTCCACGAGGAGTACGGGACGGGTGGGGATCGACGGGTGTAGTCGGCGGCGATCTCTCAGGTAGTTTACCAGTGAACGACTGGCGGGCGATCCGGCGCCGGGGCTCCGCTCCGACGCGGGGGAGTGGCGGGGGAGGAGCGGGATGGCGACGGAGGCTGCGCGCGGCGCGAGCAGGACGGACGGTGAGGGTGCGACCGCGGGCCGCGCTGGGTCATCGGACCTGGTGGACCGGTTCCAGGCGGACTGGCTCGCGGTCCGACCCGACCTCGACGTCGCGCCCATGGGCGTGATCGGTCGACTGCTGCGCGCCGCGCCGCTGATCCTCGCTGCGAGCGAGACGTACCTTCGCCCCCTCGACCTCACCCGGGCGGAGTTCGACATCGTCTCGGCGTTGTGCCGGTCCGCACGCCCGCTCAGCCTCGATCCACCGATGGGCCGTGGCTCGCTCGTTGATCTGGGCCGGGACGGCGGTGGTGGTTCTCGGGTGTGTGGTGTTCGCCGGTCTGCCCGGCTTTTCCACTGATGGTCCTTGGTCGTAGG
>NZ_JABCJJ010000038.1 GCF_012952065.1 Cellulomonas fimi | reverse complement strand
CTGGAAACCCGCACCCGACGCGCCAGCCGGGACCCGGTCACGCCCCGCTACCGGAAACCGCAACAAGACCCGCAAACGGGTCACCAAGACCCCTGACGCGCCACTACTCGCGGATTTGGGTCAGACCCAGCCCCGGCGTGTGAGCATCGAGGGCGACACCCTGAAGCTCGGGAGCGTCTCTCCCATCCAGTCGGCCGACAAGGCCGTCATGTCGGTGCTCAGTTGGCGCCGGGCCGAACCGTGCTGATCACGGGATCCGCGGCGCCCCGGGAACCCGCCAGCGCCCACGCCGGAAGCGGCACCAGAGAGGGGCTTGACGTGAGCAACGGACGGCGGGTCGTGGTGACTGCAGGCGCGGGCGGCATCGGGCTGGCCATCGCGCGAGCGTTCGCCCTCGACGGCGACCGCGTGCACATCTGCGACATCAACGAGGCGGCGCTGACGGGGATCACGACCGCTGACCCGGCGATCACCGCGAACGTGTGGACTTCACGATGATCGGCAGGGCGTACCTCTACGGCCTCATGGCCGGGGGGGCAACCGGGGTCGAGCGGGCCATCGACCTGCTGCGCGAGGAGATCCGGGTGGCCATGCAACTGCTCGGCGTCACCTCGGTGGCCGAGCTCGCACCGACGAGGTCCGGCTGGACGCGGGGGAGGCACTCGCTGACCCGACGGGCGGTGCCGACCCGCTTACGGCACGCCCGCGACGGGCCGGAAGTCCCGGGGTACGGGTGACCGGCCCGGCTAGCGTGAAGGTGACGAAAACGCAACGAAGGATGGGATGAGGAGCATGTTGCTGAACGAGAAGGTTGCCCTGGTGACGGGGGCGGCGGCCGGCCTCGGCCGTTCGATCGCCGAGTGCTACGCGAAGAACGGTGCCCGTGTCGTCGTCGCTGACATCAACGACGAGCCGGGCGAGGAGACGGTCCGGCGCATCACCGAGGCGGGCGGCACCGCCGCCTACTTCCACACGGACTCCAGCTCGGAGCAGGAGAATGCGGCGCTGGTGGCGTTCGCCGTGGACACCTTCGGCAGGCTCGACATCGCGTGCAACAACGCCGGGATCGCGCCGCCGTCCACGCCGCTGGCCGAGGTTCCGACGGAGCTGTGGCGCAGGACCCTCTCGATCGACCTCGACGGCGTCTTCTTCGGGATCAAGGCCCAGATCCCCGCCATGCTCGGCAACGGCGGCGGGACCATCGTCAACATGGCCTCGATCCTCGGCCAGGTCGGGTTCCTCGGGCTCGGCCCGTACGTGGCCGCCAAGCACGCGGTCATCGGGCTGACCAAGCAGATCGCCGTCGACTACGCCGCCCAGGGCATCCGGGCGATCGCGATCGGCCCCGCCTTCATCAAGACCGGGCTCGAGAAGGCCCTGGACCCGGACTCCCGTGCCGCGCTGGACAGCTCCCACCCCGTGGGGCGCATGGGTGAGCCGGACGAGGTCGGCGAGGTCGTCGCCGCCGTCTCCTCCGACACCTGGTCCTTCGTCAACGGCGCCTACCTGCCCATCGACGGCGGTTACCTCTCCCGCTGAGCCGAGCGGTCTCTCCCCGCTTGTTGTCAGCCACGTCTGATGACGATGACGATGACGATGACGATGACGGCGACCGGCCGCCGGCAGACCGCACCGGAAACGATCGCCAGCTGGAGTCTCGGGTTGGTGCCGCGCCCTGACGCGAAGAGTAGCCCAGCCGCAGCGGTCGGCAGTGGGCTCAGGGTGACGGTGTAGCCATCTGCTTGAGCTGGTCGAGGGCGCGCTGCTTGGCCTTGTCGGGGTTGCGCCGGGTGTAGTAGTCACCATTGACGCCCGTGACAGCCAGGCAGGGGAGCATCGTTCCAGCCACTCGCGGGCAAACGGGACGACCCGCATCTGTCCAGGTCAGCAGCCGAAACCATCACTGGTAATCAAGGCCTGTTAACGACCGTTGCCGCGGCGTACAGAACCCGGCGTACAGGGCAGCTCATCCGCACCGAGCGCCGGTCGCCGGTCGCCCAGGCTGCGGCGTCGGGCCGCAGCGCCACCTGGCCGACCTCGGGCCTGGGCAGGAACGCGAGCGGGTCGTGTCCACGCAACAGGCGGAGCCGCCCCGTGCGCCGGTGGGCGTTCTCGAGCCCGCCCGCGAACCTCTCACGCCTGGCGCGTCTCGTCCGGCTGCTCGGGTGGCTCGTCCCCGCCCTCCGACGCGCCCACGCTGTCGCTGCCGACGTCGTCGCCGGCCGGCCCGTCGCTCCCCGCCGCGTACTCGCGCAGCGGTGAGGCGCCGTCCGCCCAGGCCGCCAGGATCGGCTCGACGATGCGCCAGGCCTCCTCGGCCTCCTCGGCGCGCGCCGACAGCCGCGTGTCGCCCTCGAGGATCGCGAGGATCAGCTGCCCGTACGGCGTGGGGACCTGCCTCGGCAGCTCGAGGTCGAGCTCGACGGTCTCGAGGTCGAACGGGTCACCGATGCCGTTGACGTTGATGCGCAGGAACATCTTGTCCGGGTCGAGCTCGAGGCGGAGCTCGTTGGGCGCGGCGTCGTCGAACACCGATCCCGGCATCGGCCGGAAGTGCACCACGACCTCGCGCCGGTCGCGCTCGAGCGCCTTGCCCGTGCGCAGCCGGAACGGCACGCCGTGCCAGCGGGGCGTCTCGACGTGCAGGACCACCTCGGCGTGAGTCTCGGTGTCGCGGCCCGCCTCGACCCCGGGTGCGTCGGTGTAGGCGGCGACGTCCCGGCTCCCGTCGCGGCCCGTCACGCTGCCGGCGGTGTACCGGCCGCGGACGGTGCGGGCGTCGACCTCGGCGCGGGACATCGTCGGCACCGCGCGGAGCACCTCGACCTTGCGCGCCGACAGGTCGGCAGGGTCGAGGCTCGCCGGCTCCTCCATCGCGATGAGCGTGAGCATCTGGAGGAGGTGGTTCTGCACCATGTCCCGCAGGGCGCCGGACCGGTCGTAGTACGCGGCCCGTTCCTGCGCGTCGACCGTCTCGTCGAACACGATGTCGATCGCCGCCACCTCTCGGGACGTCCACAGGGGCTCGAAGACCCGGTTCGCGAACCGCAGCCCGAGCAGGTTGAGGACGGTCTGCTTCGCGAGGAAGTGGTCGACCCGGAAGACCTGCTCCTCGCGCAGCACGCGGGCGAGGGCGGCGTTGAGCGACTTCGCCCCCGCGAGGTCCTCGCCGAACGGCTTCTCCACGACGACGCGCAGCTGGGGCGGCAGGGCGCATCCGGCGAGGGCCTCGACGACCGGCTCGAACAGGACGTGGGGGAGCGCGAGGTAGAGCACGACGGGCTCCTCGGCGTCGTGCCTGTCCACCGTCGCCGGGACCGCGAGAGCCGCGGCGAGCGTCTCGGTGCTCGTGACGTCGCCCCGCACGTAGCGGCTGCCGGCGGCGACCGCCTCGCGGACCCCGGCGTCGACCTGCCCCGCCGTCTGCTCGAGCCGTTCGGCGACCTGCGCACGGAACGACGTGTCGTCCAGGTCGTCCTGCGCGACGCCGACGAGCAGCACGTCGTCGCCGAGCTGCCCGCCCGCGACGAGCTGCGCGATGCCCGGCAGCAGGTAGCGCCGGGTGAGGTCGCCGGTGGCGCCCAGCACGATGATCGTTGCGCTCATCGGATCGTCGCCACCTCTCGCCGCGGCTCCCGGACGGACCCGTCGGGGCCCATCCTGGGCGACGGCGCCGCGACTGTCGCGCCGACGTGGCGCGCGCGCGACCGGAGGCCGCGATCAGGTGAGGAAGCGCGTGAAGTCGGCGGCGTCGATCGCCACCACGGGAACCCCCTTGGCCGCGAACGCCTCGACGGTGCTGATGTTGAGGAGGGGAACGCCCTTGCCGCCTGACCAGATGGCATAGCCGCGGGTCGGGTTCATGACGAGGAACGTGGACGTCGAGGCGCCGAGATGGCGGTCGAAGTCCGCGTCGGTGATCGACACGACCTTGATCCCCGCCGCGCGGTACGCCTCGACCGAGGCGGTGTCGCCGATCGGGAGCACCGAGCCGCCGTCCAGCAGCGCGAAGCCGCGCGACGACTGGAGAAGAAGGGCCATGTCATCCTCCGGAGGTGGGATCGGGTCGGAGTCGGGATCGGCGCCGACGCTCGACTCGGCGCCCGTCCCGATGTACTCCCAGTGCCAGGGTTCGCCCTTGCCGCCCTCGTCGCGCGGACGGGCCCACCGAGGGTTGACCCAGCCGTGGCCCGGGGCGTTGAGCGTCATCCACTCGTGGTTGAGGGTGCCGGAGTTGTTGATCCCGCCACCCAGGTCCAGCGCCTGGGCCCACCCGTGGTTGGAGGTGCCCGGGACCGCGGCCAGTCCCGGCTTGGCGGCACGTACTGCGACCTGCTGGTCGAACGTGCGGTACGAGTCCGTGACCGTGAGGTCCACGCCGAACGTCGCACGGAACGCCGCGTTGAGGCCGTCGAGAGCGGCGGCCGCGCGGTGCTCGAGCCGCTGGGTCGGAGCCCAGGGGATGCGCGCCAGCGCCTCCGGAGGGATCCGGCCGTTCTCGAAGCCGCCCCACGCACCTGCTGTCGGCAGGGCACCGGCACTGCGTGCGACGCCCACCGAGATCGCGAGGGCACCTGCGGCGACCAGGACGGTCCGGCGCGCCACGCGCGCCGCGTCGCGCCGCGCCCCGGCGTCGACCGGCCGCTCCGAGGTCTCCACAGGCATCGCGCTCCGGGTGCTGCACACGTCCGGCGGCCCCAGTGCAGCCGGACAACCCATTGTGCGCCTCGACCCCCGGATCGGGAGGGGTGATCTGTGCCGGGCAACGATCCGCTCGCGCGGCGTGGTCACGGCGGGGTCGGGCCCGGGTCTGTCGCGTCCGCGCGGGTCGCGTCGGGCCCCGTGGGGTCCGACGCGGCCTGGGGCGGCGCCTCGAGGTAGGCGATCCCGGCGTCGAGGTCGACGCCGTGCGGCGGCGCGCCGGTGCCCGTGCGCCGGATCTCACCGCGCCGGCGCTCACGCTCCGCGGTGACGTGCTGGTGGCTCGGCTGGAACACCTCGATCAGCTCGCCGAGCGCTCCGGACCCGCCGGTCGAGCCGGCCGGGCGTCGCCGCCACGACCACCACCGGCTCACGACGTGCCC
The DNA here is from genome assembly GCF_012952065.1 of Cellulomonas fimi. Taxonomy (GTDB): domain Bacteria; phylum Actinomycetota; class Actinomycetes; order Actinomycetales; family Cellulomonadaceae; genus Pengzhenrongella; species Pengzhenrongella fimi_A. The sequence continues at coordinate 17,872 of NZ_JABCJJ010000038.1, read as the reverse complement.
CGCACGCGAGCGACGTGCCGGTGGTGCTCCTCGACCAGCCACGGCGTCGCGAGGCGGTCGTCGTCGGGCGCGCGGTCCGCCTCGAGGGCATCGAGGTAGGCGCGATCGGCCGCGAACCGGCGCGCCAGCTCGGTTTCGTCCCCGACGTGACCGTGCCCGGGCACCACGACCTCGACGCCATGCGCCCGGGCCGCCGCCTCGAGCGTGTCCAGGCCGCGGCGGTAGTCGGCCACCGGATCGGCCGCCTCGAGGTCGAGGAGGGGGATCTCGAGGTCCGAGAGCATGTCGCCGGCCAGCAGCACCCTGCTCGCGGGGAGCACGAGCGCGGCGTGGCCCGGGCAGTGAGCGGTGTGCGGGACGACGACGGCGCGCGGGCCCGCCCACGGGACCTCCACCGCGCCGTCGGGCAGGGACGTCAGGAGCCCGGTGAGCGCGTGGTCGTGACCGGGAGCGGTGCCGTCGGCCTTGCGGACGGCGTCGTCGCGGCGTTCCGCCGCGCGTTCGACCGCGTCCGTGGTCGCCCACCGGGCCGCGTCCCCCAGCGCCGCCGTCCACAGGACGTGGTCCCAGTGCGGGTGCGTCGCGAACCCGGCGGCAGGGACCCAGGAGCGCGCCTCGAGCGCCGCCGCGAGCCCCGCGAGCTCACCGGGAGTGATGCCGGGGTCCACGACCAGGCACGCGCCGTCGTCGGCCAGGACGACGGTCGTGAGGGAGGTCCAGATCTGCGCGGTCGCGGTCCAGACGCCGGCCGCGACCTCGCTGAGCGGGCGCGGGGCGGTGCGGCGTCCCGTGGCCCCGGGCGCGGCGGAGGTCGCTCGCGCATGAGACTCGTGGCCCGTCATGCCCTGGCTCAGGGAAGGGCGGCGGCGCCGCGGGCGTCACCCGTGGCGGCCCGTGCGGCGAGCGCGGCGGCGCCCACGATGCCCGCGGCGTTGCGCAGCTGCGCGGCGACGACCGGCGCGCGCAGGTGGAGCAGCGGCAGGAACTTGGCGTGGTGCTTGCTGACGCCGCCGCCGACCACGATCAGGTCGGGCCACAGCAGGTCCTCGAGCACGCCGTAGTAGCGCTGGAGGCGCTCGGCCCACTGCTCCCAGCTGAGGTCCTCGCGATCGCGCGCGGCGTCCGACGCCCGGGTCTCGGCGTCGTGCCCGTCGATCTCGAGGTGGCCGAGCTCGAGGTTGGGGACCAGGACGCCGTCGACGACCATCGCGGTGCCGATGCCCGTGCCGAGTGTCGTGATCAGGGTGACCCCGCGGGAGCCGCGGGCGGCGCCGTAGAGCGACTCGGCGAATCCCGCGGCGTCCGCGTCGTTGAGCGCGAGCACGGGCCTTCCGACGGCCTCGCCGACCACCGTCTCGATGTTCGTCCCGACCCACGAGTCGTCGACGTTCGCGGCGCTACGCGCGACCCCGTGCTGCACGACGGCGGGGAACGTCACCCCGATCGGGACGTCCGGCGCAAGGTCGAACGAGCCGACCACCTCGGCGACGACCCGGGCGACGTTGGCGGGCGTGGACTCCTCGGGCGTCGGGATCCGGACGCGCTCGGCCGCGAACTCGCCGCGCGCGAGGTCGACCGGTGCACCCTTGATGCCGCTCCCACCGATGTCGATGCCGAACGCGAGGGTCGGTGCGGACGTCGTCGTCCGGTCGTCGTGGCTCATGGCAGGGTCAGGATCTCCGCTCCGGTGTCGGTGACGAGCAGGGTGTGCTCGAACTGTGCGGTGAGGCTCCGGTCGGCCGTGAGCACGGTCCAGCCGTCGTCCCACATCGTCCACTCGTGCGTGCCGAGCGTGAGCATCGGCTCGATGGTGAACACCATGCCGGGCTCGATGACGGTGTCGTAGTGGGGGGCCGCGTCGTAGTGCGGGATGACCAGGCCGGTGTGGAAGGCCTCGCCGACGCCGTGGCCCGTGTAGTCGCGCACCACCCCGTACCCGAACCGACGCGCGTACTTCTCGATGACGCGACCGATCACGTTGACCTCGCGTCCGGGGACAACGGCCTTGATCGCGCGGTGGAGCGACTCGCGGGTGCGCTCGACGAGCAGCGCCGCGGTCTCGTCGATCTCGCCGACGGCGAAGGTCGCGTTGTTGTCGCCGTGCACCCCACCGATGTACGCCGTGACGTCGACGTTGACGATGTCGCCGTCGACCAGCACGGTCGAGTCGGGGATCCCGTGGCAGACGACCTCGTTGACCGAGGTGCACAGCGACTTCGGGAAGCCGCGGTAGCCGAGCGTCGACGGGTACGCGTGGTGGTCGAGCAGGAACTCGTGGCCGATCCGGTCGAGCTCGTCCGTGGTCACCCCCGGCTGGACCGCGCGGCCCACCTCGGCGAGGGCCTGGGCGGCGATGCGGGCCGCGACGCGGATGCGTTCGACCGTCTCGGGGTGGATCACGTCGCTGCCCGCGAACGGCGTGGGGCCGGGGCGGTCGACGTACTCCGGCCGCTCGATCGAGGCCGGCACCGCACGACGCGGGCTGACCGTCCCGGGCGTGACGGGTCGGCTCGTCGTGCTCGCTGTCGCCATGCCTGGCAGTCTACGGAACAGCGGCGTCCGGGCAGCAGCGGGACGGCGGGGGACGGCGAGGGGAGCAGCACGATGGCGGGCACGGGCGGCACCGAGCAGTACTGGTACAACATCGTGACCAAGACCGTGGAGACCGGTCACCAGAGCACGTGGCAGGACCGCATGGGCCCCTACGCCACGCGCGAGGAGGCCGAGCAGGCGCTCCTGAAGGCCAGGGCCCGCACCGAGGCGTGGGACGACGAGGACGAGCGCTACCAGCGGTGAGCGCGGCCGACGCGCTCGTCCACGCGGTTGCTCCTACTCGCTGAAGGAGTGCGCGGCGTCCGGGAACGTGCCGCCGCGGACCTCGTCGGCGTAGGCGCTCGCCGCGTCGTGCAGCGCCTTGCCGACCTCGCCGAACTTCTTCGCGAACCGGGGTGACCAGTCGCCGACGCCCGCCATGTCGAGCCAGACGAGCACCTGACCGTCACAGTCCGGGCCGGCGCCGATGCCGATCGTCGGGATCCGTAGGATCTCGGTCACCCGCGCCGCCAGCGGTGCGGGCACCATCTCGAGCACGACCGCGATCGCGCCCGCCTCCTGGAGCGCGACGGCGTCCGCCGAGAGCGTCTCGGCGGCATCCTCCCCGCGACCCTGGACCCGCTTGCCGCCGAGGAGGTTCTCGGACTGGGGCGTGAACCCGAGGTGCCCGACGACGGGGATACCTGCCTCGGTCAGCATCCGCACCTGCGCCGCGACCCGACGGCCGCCCTCGAACTTGACGGCGTGCGCGCCACCCTCCTTCATCATGCGCACCGCGCTCGCGAAGGCCTGCTCGGCCGACGCCTCGTAGGACCCGAACGGCAGGTCGGCGACGACGAGCGCGCGTCGGGCGGCCGAGCTCACGGCGCGGACGGCCGGGATCAGCTCGTCGACCGTCACCGGGATCGTGGTCGCGTGGCCGTGCATGGTGTTGCCCATCGAGTCGCCGATGAGCAGCACGTCGATCCCGGCGTCGTCGAAGATGCGCGCCGTCGGGAAGTCGTACGCCGTGAGCATCGTGATCCGCTCGCCGCGCTCCTTGGCCTCGCGCAGGTGGTGGACCCGGACGCGCTTGCGCGTGCGCGGCGCGGTGGCACCCGGCCCGCTGCCGGGTGCTGCGTCGGGCACGGCGGGCGGGGTCGCCGGCGCACCGGCGGCGAACTCTGTCATCGAGGCTGCTCCAGGTCTCCGGCAGGTCACGCGAGGGCTACGGCTCGCGCCATCGCGTCGTGATGGGCAGCCTACGGTCCCGACCGAACGCCAGGGCGGTGACCTTCGGTCCGAGCGGGTACTGGCGGCGCTTCCACTCGGCGCGGTCGACGAGCGCGAGCACCTTGTCCACCACCGCGGCGTCGAGGCCCCGGGCGAGGAGCTCCGCCCGGCCCTCGGCGTGCTCGACGTAGGCGTCGAGCACCTCGTCGAGGAGCTCGTACGGCGGCAGGGAGTCCTGGTCCACCTGCCCGGGGCGCAGCTCGGCCGACGGAGGCTTGGTGATCGAGCTCTCCGGGATCGGCGGGACCTCGCCCGCGTCGACCGCAGCGTTGTTGCGCCAGCGGGCCAGCGCCCAGACGCGCGACTTGTCGACGTCCTTGAGCGGCGCGAACCCGCCCACCGCGTCCCCGTAGATCGTCGAGTAGCCGACGGCGAGCTCGGACTTGTTGCCCGTCGCGAGGACCAGGTGACCCTCGGCGTTCGACAGCGCCATGAGGACGACGCCGCGCACCCGCGCCTGCAGGTTCTCCGCGGCCACCCCCTCGAGGCCGAGCTCGCCCTCGAACGCGTCGACCATGGGCTTGATCGGCTGGACGCGGTAGTCCGCGCCGATGCGCTCGGCGAGGTCGGCGGCGTCGTCCCTGGAGTGGTCGGACGAGTAGCGCGAGGGCATCGAGACGCCGACGACGTTCTCGCCGCCGATCGCGTCCGCGCTGATCGCGGCGACGAGCGCCGAGTCGATGCCGCCCGACAGCCCGAGCACCACCGAGCGGAAGCCGTTCTTGCGGACGTACCCGGACAGGCCCGTGACGAGCGCACGGTAGATCTCCTCGTCGGGGTCGAGCGCCGGGGCGACCTGCGCACGGCTGCGATCGCGGCGGGCGGCGGAGGCCGCGGCCGCCGGCCGGTCGGTGGCCGGGTCGTCGGACGGGCGCGTCGCCAGGCCCCACACGAGCAGGTGCTCGACGAACTGCGGCGCGCGCGCGAGCAGCCTCCCCTCGGCGTCGACCACGAAGGAGCCGCCGTCGAAGACGAGGTCGTCCTGGCCGCCGACCATGTTGACGTAGGCGACCGGGGCGTCGACCTCCCGGGCACGGCGCGTGGCGAGCTCGGCGCGCACGTGACCCTTGCCTTCCTCGAACGGCGAGCCGTTCAGGACGAGGAGCAGGTCGACTCCCGCACGGGTCAGCGCGGCGACCGGCCCGCCGTCCTGCCAGATGTCCTCGCAGACCACGACGCCGACGCGTGCCCCGGCCACCTCCAGCACGCACGGCTCGGTGCCGGGCGCGAAGATCCGGAACTCGTCGAACACGCCGTAGTTGGGCAGGTGGTGCTTGTCGTAGCGCGCCTGCACCGACCCGTGGCGCAGGGCCACCGCCTGGTTGGTGGGGCGGGCCGGGGCGGCGTCGTGCTCGCGCCGGGTCTGCTCACCCACGCTCCCGACGACGACGGTCACCGACCCGAGCCCCTCCTCCTCGAGCCGTGCCGCGGTCGCCTGCAGCGCGGACTCCGCCCCCCGACGGAACGAGGCGCGCAGCGCGAGGTCCTCGATCGGGTAGCCGGTCACGGTCATCTCGGGGAACACGACCAGGTCGGCTCCCGCCTCGGCGGCGCGGCGCGTCCACTCGACGATGCTCCGAGTGTTGGCCTCGAGGTCGCCGACGCACGTGTCGATCTGGGCCAGCGCGATGCGGACGTCTCCCATGCCGGCGAGCCTAGGGCTGCGGGGGCCGGTCGACCGCGCGCGCCCGGGGGACCGGGCCGACGGAGGACTCGGGGATCAGCCGGTGATGTCGAAGCCGCGGAGTTCCTGCGACTCGGCGTCCGTGACCTCGACGCCCTCGACCTGCGCGTGCCGGGGCCCGTGGCGCGCCCACGCGACGAGCCGTTCGACGTCCTGGGGTCGTCCCTCGGCGTGGAGCTCCACCGCGCCGTCCGACCGGTTGCGGACCCAGCCCCCGACCGCCAGGCGCGCGGCCTCCCGCGCGCAGGCCATCCGGAAACCCACGCCCTGCACCTGACCGCTGACCACGACCCGACGTGCCACCACCCGTCCAGTGTGGCCCGGCCCGGGGTGCGGCGCGGTGCGACACCTCCCCGAAACCTGGATCGGGCAGGATGACCCCCATGGACAGGCAGCAGGAGTTCGTGCTCCGCACGGTCGAGGAGCGGGACATCCGCTTCATCCGTCTCTGGTTCACCGACGTGCTCGGGTTCCTCAAGTCCGTCGCGATCGCCCCGGCCGAGCTCGAGGCCGCCTTCTCGGAGGGCATCGGGTTCGACGGCAGCTCGATCGAGGGCCTGACGCGCGTCTACGAGGCCGACATGATCGCGCGGCCCGACCCGACGACGTTCCAGATCCTGCCGTGGCGCGGCGAGCTGCAGGGCACCGCGCGCATGTTCTGCGACATCCTCACGCCCGACGGCGAGCCGTCGCTCGCCGACTCCCGCAACGTGCTCAAGCGGGCCCTCGACAGGGCCAGCGACCAGGGCTTCACCTTCTACACGCACCCCGAGGTCGAGTTCTACCTCTTCGAGAACCCGATCGACCTCACGCGGCCGCTCACACCGGTCGACCACGCGGGCTACTTCGACCACGTGCCCCGTGGGACCGCGCACGACTTCCGACGTGCGGCGATCACGATGCTCGAGTCCATGGGGATCTCGGTCGAGTTCTCGCACCACGAGGCGGGCCCGGGGCAGAACGAGATCGACCTGCGGTACGCGGACGCACTGACGACCGCGGACAACATCATGACCTTCCGCACCGTCGTCAAGGAGGTCGCGCTCGAGCAGGGCGTCTACGCCTCGTTCATGCCGAAGCCGATGGCGGAGCACCCCGGGTCCGGCATGCACACGCACCTGTCGCTGTTCGAGGGCGACCGGAACGCGTTCCACGAGCCCGGGAGCCAGTACGAGCTCTCCAAGGTCGCGCGCAGTTTCATCGCCGGGCTGCTGCGTCACGCGCCCGAGATCACCGCCGTGACCAACCAGTTCGTGAACTCCTACAAGCGGCTGTGGGGCGGGGCCGAGGCGCCGAGCTACGTGTGCTGGGGGCACAACAACCGGTCGGCCCTGGTCCGCGTGCCGATGTACAAGCCGGGCAAGGGCAACTCGAGCCGGGTCGAGTACCGGGCGCTCGACTCCGCGGCGAACCCGTACCTCGCGTTCGCCGTGCTCCTCGCGGCGGGGCTCAAGGGCGTCGAGAACGGCTACGAGCTCCCGGAGGGTGCCGAGGACGACGTGTGGGAGCTGACCGACGCCGAGCGTCGCGCGCTGGGCATCGACCCGCTGCCGCAGTCGCTCGACGGCGCGATCCAGGTCATGGAGCGCTCGGAGCTCGTGGCGGAGACGCTCGGCGAGCACGTCTTCGACTTCGTGCTCCGCAACAAGCGCCGGGAGTGGGACGAGTACCGCGGCCAGGTCACGCCCTACGAGCTGAGGCGGTTCCTCCCGCTGCTCTGACACGCGCGCGAGGCCGGCGCCGCCGCGAGCACGGGCACTGCCGAGAACTCCGGCGCCGCCGAGAACTCCGGCGCCGCCGAGAACCCCGGGCACTCGGTAGCGTGACCGCGTGAACGCGCGCGGTGGGACCCTCGCCGGCCGACTGACCCGGCTCGGGTTCGTGGACGCCGCACGAGCGGAGCGCATGCTGGCCGACACCGCACTGGTCGCGGTCGTCGGCGATCTCACCGAGGCCGAGGACGAGGGACCGCGCGGGGGACGGGAGCGAGCAGGTGCGGCCGGCACGGGAACCGACCTGCTGACCGCACTGGGCGCGGTCGCGGACCCGGACCAGGCGCTCCTGACGCTGGTTCGCGTGGCCGGCGCCGCGGTGCGCGAGGGGACCGACCCCGCCATCCGTGAGCTCCTGGTCGGGCTGACGGCGCCTGGCCCCGGGCGGGATCGCCTGCTCGCCGTCCTCGGCGCGTCCACCGCGCTCGGGGACCTGCTCGCGGCACGGCCCGCGGAGCTGGCGGTCCTGGCGGACCTGACCCCCGGGACGAGGGCACCCGCGCAGGACGTGCGTGCCGAGCTGCTCGCCGCGGTGGGTGCCGACGCCGAGGCCGACGTCCCCGTGGCCGCGGTCGGCGGGCCGGCCGGCTGGGACGCGATGCGCCGCGCGTACCGCCGCCGGCTGCTCCGGATCGCCGCGACGGACCTCACGTCCGGCGAGCCGCTCACGCTCCTGCCGGCCGTCGCCGCGGCGCTCGCCGACCTCGCGGCCGCGGCTCTCGACGCGGCGCTCGCCGTCGCCCGTGCCGAGCTCGAGGACCAGGGGGACGGCGTCCGGCTCGCCGTCATCGGCATGGGCAAGTGCGGCGGGCGTGAACTCAACTACGTGAGCGACGTCGACGTCGTCTACGTCGTGGAGCCGTCCGACGGCGTCGACGAGGCGCATGCCCTCGCCGTCGGGACCCGCCTCGCGACCGGGCTGGCGAAGGCGTGCGCCAACGCCTCCGCCGAGCCCGCGCTGTGGCCCGTCGACGCCGCGCTGCGGCCTGAGGGCAAGAACGGCCCCCTCGTCCGGACGCTCGCCAGCCACCGCGCCTACTACGAGCGCTGGGCGCGCACGTGGGAGTTCCAGGCGCTGCTCAAGGCTCGCCCGGTGGCGGGCGACCGCGCGCTCGGCGAGGCGTACGTGGCCGCGACGAACCCGATGGTGTGGGCCGCGGTCGAGCGCGAGAACTTCGTGGCCGACTCGCAGGCGATGCGCAGGCGGGTCGAGGAGAACGTGCCGGCGGCCGAGGCGGACCGCCAGCTCAAGCTCGGTGTCGGCGGGCTGCGGGACGTCGAGTTCACGGTGCAGCTGCTCCAGCTGGTGCACGGCCGGGCGGACGACACGATCCGGAGCCCGAGCACGCTCACCGCGCTCGCCGCGCTCGCCGCGGGCGGCTACGTCGGGCGCGACGACGCCGCGCGGCTGGCCGTCTGCTACCGGCTGCTCCGGGTGCTCGAGCACAGGATCCAGCTGTACCGGCTGCGACGCAGCCACCTCATGCCGACGGGTGAGGCGGACCTGCGCCGGCTCGCGCGCTCGGCGGGGATGCGGATCGAGGGGGCGCAAGGGCTCCTCGAGCGCTGGCGCAGCGTGCGGCGCGAGGTCCGCAGCCTGCACGAGGCGCTGTTCTACCGGCCACTGCTGCCGGCCACCGCACGCCTCTCGGCCGAGGAGGCGAGCCTGGCGCCCGATGCCGCGCGCGCCCGGCTCGCGGCCATCGGCTACCGCGACCCGGCGGGCGCGATGCGCCACATCGCCGCGCTGACGGACGGGGTGTCGCGTCGCGCGGCCATCCAGCGCCAGCTGCTGCCCGTCATGCTCGGCTGGTTCGCGGAGGGGGCCGACGCGGACGCCGGGCTGCTCAGCTTCCGCCGCCTCTCCGACGAGCTGGGCAGCACGCACTGGTACCTCAAGCTCCTGCGCGACTCGGGTACCGCGGCCGAGCGACTCGCCCGTGTGCTGTCGACGTCCCGCTACGTGGCCGACGCGATGCAGCGGTCGCCGGGCTCGGTCGCCTGGCTGGCCGACGACGCCGAGCTCGCCCCGCGCCCGCTCGATCGGCTCCGGTCGGAGGCGGAGGCGATCCTCGGACGGGCGCAGGAGCCGGTGGCAGCCGCGACCGCGCTGCGGGCGATGCGTCGCCGCGAGCTCGCGCGGACAGGTGCGGCGACGGTGCTCGGGGTGGCCACCGGGACGTCGGCAGGCCAGACGCTCACCGCCGCCGGGGACGGCGTGCTGATCGGGGGCCTGCGCATCGCGATGCACGAGGCGCTGATCGGGTTGCGCCGTGACGAGCCACCGGCGCTCCTGCTGGTCGTGGCCATGGGGCGGCTCGGCGGACGGGAGATGGGCTACTCGTCCGACGCCGACGTGCTGTTCGTGCACGACCCCGTGCCGGGCGGAGACCCGACCGCGGCCCAGCAGTTCGCCGTCGCTGCGGCCACCCGCCTGCGGCAGCTGCTCGGCGAGGTCGGCCCCGAGCCGCCGCTCGAGGTGGATGCCGACCTGCGACCGGAGGGTCGGAGCGGGCCGCTCGTGCGCTCGCTCGCCTCATACGCCGAGTACTACCAGCGGTGGTCGTCGCCGTGGGAGAGCCAGGCCCTGCTCCGCGCCCGACCGGCTGCGGGCGACGAGGGCCTGGGGGAGCGGTTCATGGCACTGGTCGATCCGCTGCGCTACCCGGAGGGTGGGCTCGAACCCGCCGTCGTGCGCGAGGTGCGGCGCGTCAAGGCGCGCGTCGAGGCCGAGCGGCTCCCGCGTGGCGTCGAACCGGCCCGCCATCTCAAGCTGGGCCGGGGCGGGTTGTCCGACGTCGAGTGGACGGCGCAGCTCCTCCAGCTCCAGCACGCCCACGCGGTCCCCGCGCTCCGGACGACGTCGACGCTCGAGGCCCTCGACGGGTGCGTCGGCTCGGGGCTGCTCGACCGGGACGACGCGCGGACCCTCGCGACGGCGTGGGAGCTGGCCTCGCGGATCAGGGACGCGGTGGTGCTCTGGTCCGGGCGCACGGGAGGCGCGCAGGTCGACCAGCTGCCGCACGACCGGCAGGCGCTCGCGGGCATCGCGCGCGTGCTCGGCTACCCCTCGGGGTCCGGTGCCGAGCTCGAGCAGGACTACCTGCGGGCGGCGCGCCGCGCGCGCGCGGTCGTCGAGCGCGTCTTCTACGCCTGATCGTCCGATCCGGTCACGACGCCGGGGCGCCGGCTGGTGCCATCGACGTGGTCTGGGTCCGCGCCGCGACCTGCGCCGGCGCCTGCGGGACGGTCACGTCGCGGACCAGGTCGATACCGTCCCTGAGCAGGCCCAGGAGCACGGCGTCACGGTCGCCGACGCAGGCCGACGCGATGCCGAGCACCGCCCGGCACACGATGCTCGGCGCCGCGGAGTGGTGGAAGCCGGTCGCCGTGGGTTCGATGCCCGCGCTGAAAGTCCGCGCCCAGTCGGCGGTGCGCGGAACGGAGTCCAGGGCCACCATGCTCGCCTCGGTCAGCGCACCGTCGCGCCGACCCTCGAGCTGGGCCAGTCGACGCTCTGCCGACAGGATGCCGACGGCGAGCACCCGCTGGCTCTCCGCGGGGGCGATCGGGAGTGCCGTCGTCGCGCACAGGAGTGCGAGGCGCACGTCGACCATCGGGTCGCTCGACGTCAGGCCCACGACCGACGGCACCATGCCGAGGAGCTGCTGCCGGCCGTCGTCGCTCATCTGGTCGTTGACGTTGCGCGCCAGCGTCGCGAGCAGCGGGTGCGTGCACTGCGGATGGTCGCTCCAGCGCTCGGCGGCGAGGAACGACGCGAACTCCATGAAGCACGCCCCCTTCGCGGGCCGGCGATGGTGCCCGCGCGAGAGGACCGGCATGAAGTCGGGGGGAAGGTTCTGACGACGCATCTGCCACCTCCGGGGGACCGCCGAAGATCCGTGGGAACGAGCACCGGCGCCGCTGTCGATGCCCCACGCTCCGACCTCCACTGTGCGCCGAAGTCCGCGCGCGCACCAGTCCTGGGCCGCGCGGGTGTCGATCGGCCCCTCGACCGTGCGCTCGGCCGGTGCCGATCCTCAGTCCTCGACCCGCTCGACGTCGTCCGCGACCGTCGGGAGGGGCACGGCCGGCTCGGTCGCGGTCGGGGTCAGGACCGAGGCGTAGTCTCGCTCGCTGGAATAGCGCAGGAACGACAGGTGCGCCTCGTACCGGTCGAGGACGTCGTTGATGACCTGCTGCTGGGTCAGCCCCACCAGGTCGTAGCCCTCCGTGCCGGTCTGGGTGAAGACCTCGACCTTGTAGTAGACGTCGTGACCGGGCGACATCGGCCGCCCGCCGATGCGCGGCACCGGGGCCTCGACCGCGGCCGCCTCGTAGTGGAAGTCCCGGTGGCCCTCCATCGTGACGACGAGCGTGTGCGTGGGGATGCCCGAGCCGGTGTCTGTGGTCGTGGTCAGCGCCGCCGTGTAGCCCTGCTCGCGGAACTCGGTCACGACGGCGTCGAGCGCGGGGAGCACGGTCCGCTCCATGAACTGGGAGACCGCCTTGGCCGACGGGTACGACCGCAGCTGCGCGAGGCGCTGCTTCCACGTCTTCTCGGGCACCTGGCCCCCGTGGGCCGCCGCCGAGCGGCGACGGACGACCTGGCCCTCCCGCTCGGCCCGCTCCATCCGCAGCACCTTGGAGAAGGAGGCCATGACGAGGTAGGCCACGACGGTCACGGGGAAGGCGAAGATCAGCGTCGCGTACTCCATGGTCGTCACGCCGCCGGCGACGAGCATCGCGATCGTGAGCAGGGCGGTGAGCAGGGCCCAGAAGATCCGCAGCCACTTCGCGCCGTCCTGGGCCGGGTCGGGGATCGTCGAGGAGAAGTTCGCCATGACCATGGCGCCCGAGTTGGCGCTCGTGAGGTAGAACAGCAGGCCGGACAGCGTCGCCAGGCCGATGAGGAACGCCGCCCCCGGGAACATCTCCAGGAGCGCGTACCAGCCCTGCTCGGGCTGCTCCATGGCAAGCTCGGCGAACTCGGTGTCGCCGCCCATCACCACCGACAGGGCCGAGTTGCCGAAGATCGAGACGATGATGAAGTCGCACAGCACCGGGGCGGTGATGGCGGCGATGACGAACTCCCGCAGCGTGCGCCCGCGCGAGATGCGGGCGAGGAACAGTCCGACGAACGGCCCCCAGGCCAGCCAGAACGCCCAGAAGAACAGGGTCCAGCCACCCATCCACGCGGGGCCGTCCGGCTGGTAGGCGAAGGTCTCGAGGGTCCGCTCCGGCAGGGTGCCGACGAAGCGCCCGATGTTGGCGACCAGCGCGTTGAGCAGGAACGCCGTCTGGCCGGTGACCAGGATGTAGAGCATCATCGCGGCCGCGATCCCGAGGTTGAGCTCGGAGATGAGGCGGATGCCGCGGTCGACCCCCGACAAGCACCCGGCGACCGTCATGACGACGGCGACGAGGACGAGGGCGACCTGCAGCGCGAGGCCCTCGGAGAGCCCGAACAGCCACGCGAAGCCGACGTTGAGCAGGACGACCCCGATCCCCATCGACGTCGCGACACCGAACACCGTGCCGACCAGCGCGAAGATGTCGATGGCGTCACCCGCTGGGCCGCGCACACGCTTGCCGAGCAGGGGGTACAGGGCCGCGCGGATCGACAGCGGCATGCCCCACCGGTAGGCGAAGTAGCCCATCGCCATGCCCAGCAGCGAGTACATCGCCCAGCCGGAGACACCGTAGTGAAACATCGTCCAGACGACGGCGTCCTGCGCGGCCTCGGCAGACTGCGGGTCGGCGGCGGGCGGTGCGACGTACTGCGTGATCGGCCCCGTCACCGAGTAGAACAGCATGTCGATCCCGACACCCGCGCCGAACAGCATGGCGACCCAGGTGAACATCCCGTACTCGGGCCGGGAGTGGTCGGGCCCGAGGCGGACCTGACCCTCCTTCGACAACGCGACCCAGAGCACGAACAGGATCACCAGCACGACGGTGACGACGTAGACCCAGCCGAGGTTCGTAGCGACGTCCAGGACGAGCTCGCGCATGACCCCCGCGGCGTTCGCGGGCGCGAGCATCGCCCAGAGCGAGAAGCCGACGATCACGGCCGCAGAGACGACGAAGACGCGCCAGTTGACGCGCGGCCCGCGGTGCTCCGCGAGCTCGGTCGGCCCCTTGCTGAGCTCGACACTCGAGCTGGGGGCCCGGTTCTCCTGGTCGACGCGAGGTCTGCGCCGTTCCGTGACGCCGAACCGGCCGCGGTCGATCGTCGACTCGGTGCCGTCCCCGCCGGGTTCCGGTTCGTGGTCCGGTGTCACCACTCGTCTCTCCTTGACCTTGGGACAGGGGCCGCCGCGGGCGGCTGCGTGCGCTACACCCTTCTCGGGACCGCAGCGCGAAGAGGAACGAGCTCGGCGACGGGGGCACCCTGCCGTGCGACCGCCGTCGGACACTGGCTCGCCGTCCACCCGGCGGACGGCGCTGCGTCTCAGGCTACGTCGCCGTCGCCGGGTCGTCCCCTCGCGCCGACCCGGCGCCCGCGGGCGCGAGACAGCCCAGCCACCGGTCAGGTGGCTGGGCTGTGCTCCGTGCTCGTCGGCGGCTCACGGCCGAGGCCGTGAGGGGCGACGATCAGACGCCGTAGTAGAGCTCGAACTCCCCAGGCGGTGTTGGCCCGTGTTGAGAACTTCGGGAAAGTACGGTCTGACCTGTGCAAACGCTGATTTTGCGGGTTGGCCGTTGCGGCTAATTTCGGCCCCGAACGATTCTCCTGCGGTATCACTGCGGTACTGGCGGGGGTCCTAGCGCCCGGTCAACTCGTTGCGGGGATCGGCAACGGGGTGAAGTCGCCGACGATCTCAATGTTGAGTTGCGAGGCAAGGTCTCTGACCCACTCGTGGGTGCCAGCATGAAGGTATCGGAGTCCATCTACCACCGTGATGGCACTGCCTTCTTTGCTCACTCCCTTTCTGAGGTTCCATCCGTTGACGTCGTTCCCCCGCCCATACCCAGCCTTCTTCGCGTACGTCGAGACCTCCTGGGCGTTGGCGCCGCGTCGCTTCTCGGCGTTAACGCGGCCGATCGCCCCGAGATAGATGACTGTTGACATCAAGCTCTCCTCGTGAGTTCCCTTCACTTTGAACGGCAGAGGCGGTTCGTCGTACAGCGGGTCGAACTTGATCGGCGTGCCAGCGTCGAGCGATCGCGGCGCAGTCACCTTGGGTTGGGTGCCGCCGTCCAGCGAGGCAATGAAGGCGCGTGCCGCCGCCTCAAGGGCTTGGGTGAGTGCGTCGACGGTGTACTGAGTCATGGTCGCTCCTAAAAGTGCTGTGCAGTGCTCAGCAATGCTAGCAGTGCACAGCAATGCAGTGCAAGCCCCTCTGGGCGTCCGCGACGCGCCTCCGGGAGAAGCTTCGACACGCCAAGCGCTCCTCCGAACATCTGTTCGGGACAGGCGTAGCTGTTAGTGATGCCGGGCGTCGACTCCTTGGCAGTGCATAGCCCCTCGCGGGCGGCCAATCACAACATCATCGACGCGGCGTTGGCGTCCCGGCTTTCGTCGCTCCCACCTCCCGGACGTTCGGGAAGGAGAGAGAAGCACGTGAGCATCGCAGCAGCTCTCGGCGTCGAGGATATCTACGGACCGCTGATGACCGCTGCCCGCGAGGCGTGGCAACGCTGGGTAGTGGACGACCCGTCGCTGGGCATCGTCCGCGAGGTGGTGGATCTGCCGGGTTGGTTGAAGAGGTCGACTCCCGCCGACCGTGACGTTCCGATGGCGACGTTGGGTGCACTCGCCGTGGGCGACGTCGACGCCGCAGTAGCGCTCGTCTGGTTGCTCGTCCCACGCGCGAAGCGCATTGCGGGGAAGTTGGCCGTCGCCGCCACTGACATCGACGCACTTGTCGCCGGCCAGCTGTGGATCGAGATCCGCAGCGGCAATCCTCCGCGTTCCTACGTAGCCGTGACGATCATGCGCAATGTCGAGAAGGCGGTCATGGCCGAACTCGGTATCGGCGATGCCGGCGAGCGGGCAGACAAGGCCTGGGCGTCGACAAGCGTCCGTGACCGCGTAGAGGCCGAACCGCCCAGCCGGGACGAGACGCCCGAGTTGCAGCGTGTGCTGAGGGTCGTGCTCCAGCATCTGTTGGACGCAGGGGACATCAGGGTCGACGAGGCAAAGATCCTCGCCTCGGTAGCTGGCAAGGCGGACTGGTTGAACAAGCCGATGCGTGGCCGCGCCGGGCTCACGTCACCCGACGTCTTGGAGGTTCTCACCTGGCCGGAGCCGACGAGGGCGCGGACGATGCGCCGGGAGGTTGGCAAGGTGCTGGATCGTGTTGTCGTCGCGGCGGCCGATCTTGACGTCCTCGGTCTTCTCCATAACACGACTTGGAATCCGGACGTCGGGGTGTGCGGTGTGCCCGCGCTGTGCCCCGAGTGCATTCGGGCGGAGTTCGCAGCCTGACGCGGCCGGCTGTTAGGTCCAGGCCAGGGTTTCGTGAGACCACGTCTTGCGATCGGCATCGCCCGAGAGCGCGGGGTCGATGAGGCGCTTCGCGAGATCGGCGGCGAGGTCCACGGTGCGGTAGTCGGCGCAGTGGGGGACAGGCTTGCTCAGCTTCGCGAAACGGGTGCCCCAAGAGTCGGGCACGTTGAAACGATCGAGCGGCTGCATCCGGCGTCGGCGCGCTTCGGTGTCGATGGCGACGCGCAGCGCGGTGCCGTCGATGTCCTGTGTGGTAGCGAACAGGACAAGGTCGACGAGGTCCTTCTCTCGACTCGACCTGCGCTCGTTGTACTCGGCCATGGTCGCGCACACCTTGTCGGCGATCTGATCGACGACCGGGTAGAGGCGGTACTCATGGCTGACCAGCTTCGACAATGGCAATGCGTTGGCGGGCTCGACGGTGGTCACCTCGGCCGTGGCGCCTGCGCCGAGCGAGAGGTCCACGTTCAGGATCTTCCTGCTACGACCACCGATGAAGATCTCGAACGCCACCGCGTATCCCTCGATGTAGGGCTGCCCCTCGCCTCCGATCGACTTCTCGTGGCTGACGTACTGGAACACGAAGTGATCGCCGAGGTCGATGGCTGCAAGGCGACGAAGGTCTTCGAGTGCCTCGTCGAGGGTGTAGCCCTTGCGATACAGGTCGACGTCGCGGGTAGTTCTGCCCGAGGGCACGCGAGCGAGGACGCCGGTGCCGCCTTTGAGCACCCACTCCGATTCCTCGCCCTCGGAGAAGATGCGACTGAGGAAGCGGTTGAAGTGCTCCAGCCGGATTCGCTCGTTGGTGTCGAGTGACGGGTCGGCTGCCGCGGCCTTCTTCGCGGCCTCCTTGATGGCCGCCTCGACGCCGGCGGCGGTTGGGTAGCCCTCGATGTCAGGCACTGTCGGCCCTCCGCTGCGCGGCTCGGGCAAGGGCGAGTGTCTCCGGCTTGATCGCAATGCTCTCGTTGAGTGACTGCGCCCAGCCCTTGGTGAGTTCCTTCATCACATCGCCGCCCACGACGAGCTCGGACATCTGCTTGGCGAGATCATCGGATATCGGCTTCGCCATCGACGCGAGCATCTGCTTCGAGGCGGCGTTGATCTGCTCAAGCTGCGGACCGAGCGTGCGCTCAAGTGTCTCGGCGAGCCCGGCCTGGATCGCGAGCATTGCCTCCTCCATCCTGGGCGTCACGCGGATGCGGTCGAGATCATCCTTGCGGAGGCCTCCGACAAAGTCGGCGGCGACCAGGGCGCCAAGAGATGTGTCCGTGGCGACGCGATGGGCGAGGGCGTCGATGTCGATTCCCGCGATTTCCATCAGCCGATTCAGCAGTGCACCGCCATCGCCCCTCCTGAACCCGTCACGTGCGGCCAGGGGAGCGAGCAGTTCCCGAAGCCGTGGGAGGTCGAGCAGGCGTTTGGTGGATGCGTCCCGCAGTGCGTCAGCAACGAGGCTGAGGTCCTGGAGATCCTCGACGAGGTCGGCAATTGTGCGTTCCATCGTCATGACCGGCAGCCCTTCCACCAGCATGACGTCGCGCGGGTCCAGGGTGCGCTGTCGGTATCGGATGGCGCTGCGCTGGCTTTGGCGGCGGGCGGGGGAGACGAACTCGTGTCGCAGAGCGCGGAGGTCGCCGATGCCGTGCAGGTCGGCAGCGGACTCACCTGCTACGACGACACCGTTGGCGAGGTCCTTGATCCGCGCTTCGCCGATCGTTTTCGGCTCGGTGCTGAGCCAGGCTGCCTTGAGATCGTCGTACGGGCCGGCGGGAGCACCGGCGTCCTTGTAGATGCCATGAGCGACGCGCTCCAGCTGGCCGTCGGCGGCGAGTCGGGAGAGGTCGAGGCGCGTGATGCCGTGCATGCTGGCTTGAGCCGAGGTCACCATGCCCCACTGGTAGGCGGTGACCTCAGCAAGCATGCGGAGGGCGTCCTTCGACTTCATGCTTGGAGTGTATCCTCTTACTAGATACATTCCAAGCGAACGGCTAGCCATGAGAGCCCAAGACTAGGGCGTGTCTCCCTTATGCGCGTAGCCAGGTGAGGCAGGCGCTGAGGGTGGCGCCGGCGCGGTAGGTGATGGCGAGCTTGTCGTAGCGGGTGGCCAGGGCGCGCCACTGCTTGGCGTGGACG
>NZ_JABCJJ010000037.1 GCF_012952065.1 Cellulomonas fimi | reverse complement strand
ACGGTCGGCTCGAGCACCTACGCGGCTCTGCCCTCGGCTTCCGCAACCTCACCAACTACATCGCCAGATCGCTCCTCGAGACCGGCGGATTCCGACCCCGACTACACCCTCGATCCGGATGAGCCCGGAAAGACCGAGGCCCTTGGCCTCGGGCGCGCCAGTAGCGCAGAGTCGCGACGGGGATCCGATACCTGGCAGACACCTCTTCGATCGTGAGGCGCTCGTCTTCCATGGTCAACTCCCTTCAGTTCGTCCCCTCGTTCACCACCGAAGGCACGCAGCCGCCGTCTGGTGCTCACACGCGAGCGGCTAGCTTCACGCTCGATGGCGACGCCGCCCGGCTGCCGTCTGGCGACGGCGGTGCGCAGCGCGGTGATGGCGAGCTGGGCGGTCATCCGATCTTCGACCGCGTAGCCGACGATTCGGTTGCTGAACAGGTCCTTGATCGCGCAGCAGTACAGCTTGCCCTCGCTGGCCGGGTGCTCGGTGATGTCGGTGACCCAGACCTGATCGGGCCGAGCAGCGGTGAAGTTCCGTTGGACGTGGTCGTCGTGCACCGTCGGCCCCGGCGTCTTGGCGGCGCCGCGACGGCTCTTGCGGACCGTCGCTGACCACAGCCTCTGCTGCGACCAAAGGCGCCAGACCGGTCGCTCACCGACGTCGTGACCGGCGCGTTCAAGCTCGTCGGCCAAGAACCGGTAGCCGAACCCCGGGTCGTTGCCGTGGGTGTCGATCAGGGCGTTGGTCGAGTAGCGTCCTCCAGATCGCGCCGGCTGACGGGGTTGACCAGCCAGGCGTAGTACGCCTATCTGGAGTGACCGAGCACCCGGCAAGTCAGCCGCACCGGGATCCCCTCGGCGGCCAGGTCACGGACCAGCGGGTAGCTCATTCTGGGAGGCTGCCGGCGGCAAGGGCGGCTTCCGCCGTGGTCTCGGGTAGCAGCTTTCGCTCTCGCTCCGCGGGTGCTGCTCGGGCGTTCCGCGTATCGTCACAGTCCTCAACTGACGCTCCGGGGCAGTACAGGCAGTCCACGGGGCGATCCTGCCTCGAGCCACCGACTCAGCTGGTCGCGACTGAAGAGCTCGTCCAGCACCATCGATGCAACCCCGACGAGGCTGGGGTCTTTACGGCTTCCGGTCCGCTCGATGAAAAGGTCCCTGGTGGCCAGCGGCAGTGAGCGGCGGTAGACCGTCTCGCGAACTGCGGCCAGCAGAGGATCGGAGTCGCCACCAAGAACGCCACCCAGGACGACAACGTGGGGATCGAAGAAGTTCACCAGGGTTGCGAGCGTCTGGCCGAGCAGGCGCCCGGAATCCATCAGCAGTTCGACGCTGACGCCGTCGCCTTCTTGGCCGCCGCGCGCGATATCCTCAATTTTAAGCTGACCGTGTTCCTCCAGGATCCGGGCGAGGTAGGGGCTGCGTCCCTGGTTTACGGCCTCGAGTGCACGGCGCACAAGGGCGCCGCCGCCAGCGTGGGCCTCCAGACAGCCGATATTGCCGCAGCGGCAGACGACCTCGCGGGCTGCCGAAATCTCTACATGTCCGATGTCCCCGGCGCAGCCCTTGGCGCCTCGGTGCAGCTCGCCGCGCGAGACGAGGCCAGCCCCGATGCCGGTGCCGACCTTGACGAAGATCATGTCCTGGCCGGGGGAGCTGCCGCGGGCCTTCAGCTCCCCCAGCGCCATGAGGTTGACGTCGTTGTCTACCCAAACGGGGACGTCGTAGCGCTCCGCCATCCACCCGCGCACGTCGGCATCGTGCCAGCCGGGCATAATTGGCGGACGCATCGGACGGCCAGATGCGAACTCCACCGGTCCTGGCAGTCCCACCCCGACACCCCACACTGGGGCCGTCGGGCCGAGGTCGGCCAAGAGTTTCCCGAAAACCTCGTGGACGCGCCCGAGGACGGTCGATGGCCCCAAGGCGATGTCCATGGGTTCCTCATGGGACGTCAGGAGTCGCCCGGACAGGTCCGTGACGCCTGCCCTTATGCGGCCTGCGCCAAGCGGCGCGACCAGGATCACCCCCGCGTGCGCCGAAAGGGCGAGCTCACGCGCGGCGCGGCCTCCAGTGGATGGTGCCGTGCCGCTTTCGACGACGACCCCTTGCTCCAGCAGCCGCGCGACCCGCTCCGTCACCACGCTGCGCCCGAGACCCGAAGCCCGCACAAGCTCCGGGCGGGTACGGGCGGCCCCCGAGCGGATGAGGCCTAGCACCGACACGAGGCCGTCCACGATCTCAGTAGGCAGCGTGTTGTGCTGCATGACGCTCCTCGTTTCGTCTTGATACGAGCCTAGCCGTGCGTTTGGTCGTTCACCAGTTGACTTCTGCACGTCGACGACATTAGATAGTGCTGCCTGCTGGCGACTCCAGGAGACGCGGGCTCTCTCGGACGCCTCTGGGATCGCAAGCGGCGGGGCGGGTCGTCACCTCGCCTGGGTTGGCACGGTCGCCGAACCTTCAGAGCAGGGGTTGCCCGTGCCCGCGACAGCTGTCAACCAGAGGCAACCATCAGGTTGATGGGTCATGTGTCCACTGCTTCACCGCTGTCACTAGGTCGCACCAGTCACCTCAGATAGGACTCGATGATGAGCACTAAGCAAACGACTCCACGGCACCGTCGGGATCTCTTCATAGCATCGGCAACGGCTGTGGCGAGCGTCGCCCTGGTGGCCTGCACGCCGTCGGTCGAAGGCGGTGGAACGGGCGACGGCGCTGACGCTGAGGCCCCAGAGAAGCTCAATGTGCTGTACGCCACGGCCGAGGCCAACGCCGCTGCTGTTCAGGCGATCCTTCCGCAGTTCGAGGCGGCGACCGGCATAGAGCTGGTTCTTGACACGCAGCCCTACGACGCTCTCCAGCAGCGCGTCTTCGCGGAGTTCGCTTCGAACAGCACCTTCTACGACATCGTCATCGTTGACACGCCGTGGGCGCCAGCTCTGGTGGACCGGTTGGAACCGCTCGGCGAGTACCTCGAGGACGAGTCCCTCAACGACCTCGCCGACGCCGACATCGGTGACTACATTCCCAAGGTCTTGTACGACACGGCCGTCTACGACGCGGGGAACCCGGTCGCCCGGTTCCCGGACACCGCGGCGCCGGGGGACGTCGGGGCCATCAAGGGAGAGGGCTTCGACGTCTACGGTCTGCCGCTGCAGGCGAACGCGCTGGTTATGGCGTACCGGAAGGACCTCTTCGAGGACCCCGCGCAGCAGGCGGCCTACCGTGAGCAGTACGGCACGGACCTGAAGGTTCCGGCCACGCTGGAGGAGTACGCCCAGGTGGCGAGGTTCTTCACGCAGCCCGACAAGAACCTGTACGGCACCACGGTCATGGCGGGCGTCGGCGACTGGGCCACGGACGACTTCAAGAGCCTCCTCGCGGCCTACGGGGGCAACGGGACGCTCGTAGGGGATGAACTGTCCCTCGACTTCAACAGCCCGGAGGGCGTCGAGGCGCTGACGTACTACCGCGACCTAATCGCCAGCGGCGCCGTCCCACCCGGCAGCACCTCCGCGTCCTGGGACGAGGCAGCGGCGTCCTTCGGTGGGGGTCTCACCGCGATGACGATGAACTACCACCAGGTGCAGCTCGACGAGGGCGTCGACGGCGAGATCGGCTTCGCTCCCGTTCCCCAGGGCGTCACCTCGGGCCCGCATTTTGGGACCTGGATGCTGTCGCTGAACGCCAACGGTCAGAACAAGGCCTGGGCATACCGCGCCGCGGCGTGGCTCACGGCGTCCGATCAGCAGCTGGCCATGACCGAGAACCAACTCCACCCGAGCCGCACGTCGGTCTACGACGAGGTCTCCGGAGAGAACGCCGAGGAAGGCCCGACCACCGAGTTCTACGACGTGCTGGGGCAGTCCCTGGCCCAGGGCCAGGGGCGGGCGCGTTTGACCAACTACATGGAGGTCAGCCAGGCGATCGCGGTCGCGGTCAACCGCGCGGCCAGCGGTGTCGTTGAGCCGGCCGAGGCCCTGGCCGAGGCAGAGCGGAACGTCCGCACGCTGCTGGAGCAGGCCGGGTACGAGGTGCCCGCATCATCGTGAGCACCATGACGTCGCTCCCCGGGGGCCGGGAAACCGCCCCCGGGGAGGGCGGTCGCCGAACTCGCGACCACGCGCGCCGCTCCAACACCGCCTCGCCCCGGCGGCGCGGCTTCGGCCAGGGCCTGCCGTGGCTCCTGATGGTCCCCGCCCTTGTCGTGCTCCTGCTCATGACGATCTTCCCCGCGGCTTACCTGCTGTGGGCGAGCCTGCACGGGGGAACCCTTCTCGGTGGGAACGGTCAGTTCGTCGGCCTGCAGAATTACGTCGACGTCCTCACCAGCGTCGACCGGCTCAAGGGCTTCGCGCTGATCCTGGTGTTCGTGGTGGTGGCGGTCTCGATCCAGACGGCCCTGGGACTCGCGCTTGCCGTGCCCCTGTCCGCGCAGACGCGGTCGAGCAACATCGCCACGACAATCGCGCTGGTCCCGTTCGCGGTGACCCCGGTCGTCTCCGCGCTGGTCTTCCGCGAGCTCTTCAACCCCAACTACGGCTGGGTTGGCTACTTCATGGGCCTGGTCGGCCTGCCTGACGACATCGCCTGGCTCAGCAGCACGCCGCTGGCCTGGGTGCTCCTGATCGGCATCGATGTGTGGCAGTGGACGCCGTTCGTGGCGCTGATCCTCATGGCCGGCCTGAAATCGGTCCCGCAGGAGCCGGTCGAGGCCGCCGCGATCGACGGGGCCTCCGGGTGGCAGATATTTCGGTACGTGAAGCTCCCGATGATCCTGCCGTTCATGGCGATCGCCGTCGTCCTACGCACGATCCAGGCATTCAAGACCTTCGACTCGTTCAAGGTGCTTACCAACGGTGGCCCCGGGACGTCCACCGAGATCATCAACCTCGAGATCTACCGCGTAGCCCTGCAGAGCTTCCGCATCGGTGCGGCGTCGGCGATCGCGATCGTGTTCCTCATCCTGCTGCTGACGCTCGTCCCGCTACTGCTCCGGGCGGTCGGGCGCGGCACCGACGAAGAAGGGGTCTGACATGGCGACCACCGCTACCGAGCGTCCCACGACGCTTCGCCTGGCCGGGCGGGGCCTCATGTGGGTCTGGCTCCTTCTGGGCCTGTTCCCCCTGTTCTTCATGGTGGTGACGTCCCTCAAGCCCGAGGGAGCCGCCCGGACCCGCCCGGTCCAGTGGTTCTTCATGCCCACCCTAGAGAACTACGCGAACGTCCTCAGCGGCGGAGCGGGCACCTCGGTCGGGTTCGACCGACTGCTGTTCAACAGCGCGGCGGTGACCCTCGGGTCCACCATCCTCACCGTGGCGGTCGCGCTGCCGGCCGCGTACGCGCTGTCCCAGCCCACCTTCCGGGCCCGCAAGCGCCTCTCCTCGTGGATCCTGTCGACGTATATGTTCCCGCCGATCGTGGCGGTGATCCCCGTGTTCATCCTCGCCGGCCAGGTGGGCCTGATCGAC
The DNA here is from genome assembly GCF_012952065.1 of Cellulomonas fimi. Classification (GTDB taxonomy): domain Bacteria; phylum Actinomycetota; class Actinomycetes; order Actinomycetales; family Cellulomonadaceae; genus Pengzhenrongella; species Pengzhenrongella fimi_A. The sequence continues at coordinate 18,514 of NZ_JABCJJ010000037.1, read as the reverse complement.
ACCTACCCGGTGTTGATCGTCCCCTACGCCGCGTTCAACCTCCCAATCGCCGTGTGGATCCTCCGCAGCACTATCCAGCAGATCCCCTACGAACTGCAGGAGGCAGCGATGATGGACGGCGCCAGCCGCTTCACCGTCATGCGACAGATCATCTGGCCGCTGGTCGTGCCGGCCGTTGCGACGGCGTCCATCCTCTCCGCGGTGCTGTCCTGGAACGAGTTCCTATTCTCGCTGTCCCTGACACGCGCGGCCGCCAAGACCTCGCCGGTCGGCATCCAGGAGTTCACCGGCATGTTCGGCACCCAGTGGGGATCGCTGACCGCGGGCGGCACGCTCATCGTCGCCCCGATCCTCGTTCTGACCCTCATCCTGCGCCGCCGCATCGTCTCCGGCCTGACCTTCGGCGCCGTCAAGTGACCGCGCGTCGGCCCGCCAGCCCCAACCGTCCTTGTGAGGAGTGCACCCGATGAGAGCTGTCCTGCTGCCCGGTGACCGGAAGGTCGTCGTTGCCGAGCGCCCCGACCCGACCCCGGGCCACGGCGAGGTGCTCATCGCCAGCCGTGCGTCCGCCATCTGCCGCAGCGACATGGGCCTGTACTCGGGCGACCACGCCGTGGTGGGCGGTGCGATCGCCCCTGGCACCATCGTGCCCGGCCACGAACCCGCGGGGGTCATCGTGGAAGTCGGTGAGGGCGTGACGTCGTTGCGGCCGGGCGACCGCGTCGCGGGATACCTCGCGATCGGCTGCGGGCTGTGCGAGCAGTGCCACGCCGGCTACCGGATGCTGTGCCCGCGGTGGAAGTGCGTCGGATTCGACGTCGACGGCGGTGACGCCGACCTGATCGTGCTGCCCGAGGCGAACGCGCTGCGCCTGCCCGACGAGGTGTCCTTCCCCGCTGGGGCCCTCATGACCGACATGGTCGGCTCGCAGTACGCCACCCAGAGCCGACTCGGCGTGCGAGGCGGCCAGCGACTCGCCGTCGTGGGACTGGGCCCGATGGGTCTCGCCGCAGTCCTCGTCGGCCGCGCGCTGGGCGCCGAGGTCATCGCCGTCGACCCCATCGAGGCCCGGCGGGAGACAGCACGAGAGCTCGGTGCCGCGCACGTCATCGGCTCGGAAGGCGCGCTCGACACAATCCGTGACCTGTCGTCGGGTCGCGGCGTGGAGGTCGCCGTGGACTGCTCGGGCAACCCGCACGGGCAGAACCTGGCACTGGATGCCGCCGCCCTGCGGGGCTCGGTGGCCCTGGTCGGGGAGTCCTCGGCCACTCAGATCAGTCCCAGCGACCAGCTCATTCGCAAGCTGCTGACGGTTGTGGGCGGCTGGTACTTCCCGCTGGGGGACTGGGAGGCCATCACGCGCCTCGTCGTCGACCAGGAGCTGCCGGTCGAGCGGCTCGTGAGCCACCGATTCGACTTGACAGACGCCGCGGAGGCGTTCCGCGCCTTCGACCAACGAGAGACCGAGAAGGCCGTCTTCGTCTGGGACGAGTGACTTCGGTCTGGGACGAGTGACTCCGCACCGCCGTACCTCTGCCGCACCGCCTCCACAGAACGAAGGAGCTCAACGTGTTCCGCTATACCGCTGAAGTGCTGCCGTACCACGACTATCCGCTGGCCGACGCGTTGCGCGAGCTGGCCGGGCTCGGCTTCAAGGAGGTCAACCTCTGGTCTTCCGCCCACCCGCTGGCGTCCCACGTCAACCCCGGCGACGACGTCGGTGAGATCAAGAAGCTATTGGACCAGTATGGGATGACCGCGTGCGGCCTGACCATGTACGGCAAGAGCAAGGACGAGATGCTCGAGCGGATCGACTTCGCCGCCGAGCTTGGGATCGACACCGTGGTGTTCGACTGCGAGGCGAACTACACGGACTTCGTCTCCACGTTCCTGCCGCCGCTGGTGGAAGCCGGGGAAAAGGCCGGTGTCCGGATCGCGGTGGAGAACCATCTGACCGTCCCCTTCAACCCGGACTTCGAGCACGGCGCGGGGGAGGAGCGGCGATGGGACGAGGGTGTGGACTCGCTCGCTCAGATCAAGCGGCTCGTGAAGGACATCGACCACCCCAACCTCGGCGTGTGCCTGGCCCCACCGCACCTGTGGGTGATGGGCGAGACGATCAGTGAGGCCATCACCTTCCTGGCCGAGCGCAAGCGGCTGTACTACTACTACATCTGGGACGTGGACCGGGCCTACCGCCACGGTGTTGACGGCCTGAACTTCGGCCCCGGGGAGAAGCAGCTGCCTCGCCACGACGGCGCGATCGACCACGCCATTCCGCTAGCGACGCTGCATCGGGTGGGCTACACGGGCGCGGCGAGCCTGAAGTGCCACGGCACGCACGGCTGGGAGCTGTCGAAGATCACCGGCGAGCTCACCAAGGCCGACGCCTACGTGCGCTCCTGCCTGGACCTCATCCGATGACGAGGGCTCGTGCCCGACTCGGGACGAATGGGGCGACGAGATGACGTCGATGACCGCCGCCGAAACCGGCCGCCCCGTGCTGCGCGTGGCCCAGGTCGGGTACGCGTTCATGGGTGCCGTCCACTCCCACGCCTGGCGGACGGCGCCGCGATTCTTCGACCTTCCCGCTGTGCCGCAGTTGCGCGTCCTGGTCGGGCGAGACTCCGCCGCCGTCTCCGCCGCCGCAGCGCGTCAAGGGTGGGAGGAAGCCGAGACGGACTGGCGCCGCGTGCTGGAGCGCGACGACATCGATCTCGTCGACATCTGCACCCCTGGCGACACCCACGCCGAGATAGCGATCGCGGCGCTGGACGCCGGTAAGCACGTGCTGTGCGAGAAGCCGCTCGCCAACACGGTTGCCGAGGCCGAAGCCATGGTCGCGGCCGCGGACCGCGCCCGTGAGCGCGGTGTGCGTGCGATGGTCGGACTTACCTACCGGCGGGTGCCGGCGATCGCACTGGCCCGCCGGCTGGTCGCCGAGGGTCGCATCGGCCAGATCCGCCACGTGCGCGCCCAATACCTGCAGGACTGGATAGCGGACCCCCAAGCCCCCATGTCATGGAGACTGCAGGCCGAGCGAGCCGGTTACGGTGCCCTCGGGGACATCGGTGCGCACATCATCGACCTTACCCAGCACATCACCGGAGAGCTCATCACCGGAGTCAGCGGCGCAATGGATACTTTCGTCAAGGAGCGACCCGTGGCCGACAGCGCGACCGAGCGCGGGCAGGTGACAGTTGACGACGCCGCGGTCTTCCTGGCCCGGTTTAGCGGGGGCGCGCTTGCCACATTCGAGGCGACTAGGTTCGCGACGGGCCGGAAGAACGCGATCCGGGTCGAGATCAACGGATCGGCGGGCAGCCTCGCGTTCGACTTTGAGGACATGAACGTGCTCCAGCTGTTCGACGCGTCCGAGAGTCCCGAGACTGCGGGCTTCCGCCGGATCCTGGTCACCGAGCCCGAGCACCCCTACGTCGGAGCCTGGTGGCCAGCAGGCCACGGGCTCGGGTACGAGCACGGGTTCATCCACCAGGTGGTCGACCTGGTCACCGCCGTGGCGAAGGGCGATGAACCGACGCCGTCCTTCACCGAGGGACTTCAAGTCCAGCGGGTAATGGCCGCGGTCGTCGACAGCGCTTCCCGCCACAGCGTCTGGGTCGGGATCGCGACTTGATCTCCGCAATAGCCTCTCCCGCTCTTCGATTCCGAAGGAACGCTCTATGAATCATCCCGTTACGCTGTTCACTGGACAATGGGCCGACCTTCCCTTTGAGGAGGTGTGCAGATTGGCCTCTCAGTGGGGTTACGACGGGCTTGAAATCGCATGCTCCGGCGACCACCTGGACGTCTGGCGGGCGGCGGACGACCCGCGGTACCTGCAGGAACGGCGCGAACTCCTCGACCGACACGGGCTCGAGGTTTGGGCAATCTCCAACCACCTAACCGGTCAGGCGGTCTGCGACGATCCGATCGACTTCCGGCACGAGGCGATCGTCCGCCGCACCGTCTGGGGAGACGGAGACGCCGAGGGCGTGCGACGGCGTGCCGCCGAGGAAATGCGGTTGACCGCCCGGGTGGCCCGCCAACTCGGTGTCGAGACCGTTGTGGGCTTCACCGGATCGAGGATCTGGCCGTACGTCGCCATGTTCCCGCCGGTCCCCGCTTCGGTCATCGACGCGGGCTACCAGGATTTCGCCGACCGTTGGAACCCCATTCTCGATGTATTCGACGGCGAAGGGGTGCGTTTCGCCCACGAGGTGCACCCGTCAGAAATCGCCTACGACTACTGGAGCACGGTCCGGGCCCTCGACGTCGTCGACCACCGCACAGCCTTCGGACTCAACTGGGATCCTAGCCACATGATGTGGCAGGACATTGACCCGGTGTCGTTCATTGTCGACTTCGCCGATCGGATCTACCACGTCGACTGCAAGGACACGCGCCTCCGTCCCCACAACGGTCGCGCCGGGCGGCTCGGCTCGCACCTTGCCTGGGGCGACCCCCGGCGAGGCTGGGACTTCGTGTCCACGGGGCACGGTGATGTGCCGTGGGAGGACTGCTTCAGGGCGCTACGGTCCATCGGGTACTCCGGTCCCATCTCGATCGAGTGGGAGGATGCCGGCATGGATCGGATCCACGGAGCCCAGGACGCCCTGCAACGGGTCCGTTCGATGCTCTGGGCTCCGCCGGCGGCGCCCTTCGATGACGCCTTCACCTCCGGTGAGTGACGACTGGTGCGGGCAGGCACTGGGGTGTCTCCAAGATGGACCCTGGGTCCAGAGACGCCGCCTGGTCCTACGCACGCTAGCGCACGGGAACCAGGCGGTCGCGGAGCTCGACGAGGACGTCCCCGGTGCGCACACGCGTGGGTATCACGCTGACCTTGGGTAGCGCGCCTGAGTCGTTTGGCCCGGTTGCTCGGACGAGGTCGCGCGCGGCTACAACCACGTTCCACATGCCGGGCAACCAGGAGTGGCTGGGACCCGGAGCTGAGGATCACCGCACTGCGGTTCTTCAACGGGATGGACCCGAGGACTACGCAGTGTTCTCCGCCTTCGACGCGGCCCCCATGGTCCACAAGTGGAACCGGCGGGGCTACATCGACGGCAGGGACGTCGCCCAGGCCGTGGCCCGCGCCCTGGAGAACCCGCCGGGTCGGTGCCGTGGTCCCGGCCGCTGGGCCGGTCGTGGCGGGTCTGAAGGGGCACGACTACGCCACCGGCGGCAAGCCCGACATCGCCTGGGATGACCCCGGCGCTCGTGACCTGCTGGTCTCTGCCCTGGTCACCGACGCGTTGACGGTGCTGGAGCAGCTGGCTGGTGTCGACCTGGACCCGGGCCAGGGCGAGGCGGTCGCGCTGCTGGCCCTGGTCGCCGGTCAGGACGTCGAACCGGCCCAGGGATCGGACGGCACCGACCGGCGCTGGCGCATCGCCCGCAAGGTCGCCCAGGACCGGGTGATCTCCACGGTCGACCCGCAGGCCCGGCACGCGCACAAGTCGCGGGAGAAGAAGCAGGACGGCTTCAAGGCGCACGTCGTCGTCGAGCCCGACACCGGCCTGATCACCGCCGCGGCGCTCACGATGGCCGCCGGCGCGGACAACAGCGACGCCGCCCGCGGGATCGAGCTCCTGGACGCAGATACCACCATCACCGACGACCCCGACGTGCAGGTGCTGGCCGACTCGGCCTACGGGTCCGGTGACATGCTGGCCGCGGTCGAGACCGCCGGGCGGGTCGCCCTGATCAAGCCGATGCCGATCCAACGGCCGGTACCGGGCGGGTTGACCATCGACAACTTCACCGTTGATCACACCGCACGGACCGTCACCTGCCCGGCCGGGGCTACCCGCCCGGTCAGCGCCAAAGGACGTGTCAACTTCGGTGCTGTGTGTGCGCTGAGTGCCCCCTGCGGGCACGGTGCACGACCTCCGCTGGGGGACGAAAGCTCGTCATCGGCGAGCACGACCAGATCCGGCGCGAACACCGCAAGCGAGCCCGCGCTACCGCCGCCACCGCCCCATGGTCGAACGGTCCATCGCTTGGCTCACCCGCGGTGCCCGCCGCGTCCCCTACCGAGGGGTGACGAAGAACGACGCCTGGTGGACACTGCGCGCCGCCTCGATCAACCTGCGTACACTCCTACGCCTGGGACTGCGACTCGACCACGGGAACTGGGCCACGACCTGACCAGGCCGCCACGGCGGCGGCCGTGAACCCGCCCCCACGGCGCCCACCGGCCACCTCAGCGCCCCTCGGCGACACCCCGGCCCCGGAAATCCGGTCGCGGACACCGCCAGGCACCGACCTACACCGCGTACCTGTCGTCAACCCCAGTGCCCCGACGGCACCCGAGAGCACCTTCTTCAGCAGTCTCCTAGGGTTGGACGCGCCATGGAGACTGCACCCGCGATCGACGGCGCTGCCCTGCGCGCCGCGCGTGTACGTGCTGGGCTGACGCAGCATCAGCTCGCGCATGAGGTCGGGGTTGTCGGCGGGGAGCGGGTCTCGATGTGGGAGCGCGGCGAGGCGAGGCCGCGCAGTCCGCAGCTCCTGCACGCCGTCGCGCGCGTCCTCGGGGTGCCGGCGACCGTCCTGCTGCTCGCGCCCGACGGCGGGTCGAGCCTGCGGTGGCTGCGGTTCGCCGCGGGTCTCAGCGTTGATGAACTCGCCCGTGCCGCGCACGTGTCCATGGCCACGCTCAAACGGTGGGAGGCGCAAGGCTGTCGCCGCGCACCGTCGTCGGCAACTCTCGCCGCCGTTGCTGCCGCCCTCGACGTCGGAGTCGTCGAGGTAGAGCGGGCGCTTCTGCGGTCTTAGCACGCGTCATCCACACTTCGGATCTCTGGGGGTTACGCCGCGCGGTCATGATCCATACCATGCGTGTGACAGATTCGCCACCAAGAGGCGATCGCGCGATGGGGGCTTGAGCGCGGCCGATCCGGCACACGTCCAACCAGGCACCTCGCTCGCGGGATTGGCTCTCGCGCTTCCGAGCCATAGGCACTAGTGTCTAAGGATCGAACTGATTCCTGGGTGAGCACCACGGCTTCCTCCGCCGCCTGAGGGCGACGAGGGCGTGAGGAGCACAAATGACGAGGCCCGTTCGACAGACCCTCGGTGTGTTCGTCGCCGCGCTCGTCGTGGTGCTCGGCGCTGGCTGCGCCGGTGACACGAACCCCCCCGCCCCGGCACCGTCATCCGCCTCACCCACCGCGCCAGCATCTTCGCCGACGCCGACTCCCACCCCGTCACCCGAGGAGGGGGCGGCGTTCCGGGCGGAGGAGATTGTGCGTGCCTACCTCCGCGCACAGACGGACTGCCTGACGGACCCGGCAGCCACCCAGATCACGTGCTTCGACGCAGTCGCGATCGGAACGGAGTTGGTCAACCTGAAGAATGCCCTGACGAGCGCCCAGACGGTGGAGACTCGGGTGACCGGCGACATCGTCGTCGCCTCGATCGAGCTACAGGGCGTCGACCTGACGAGCGATCCGGCCGCGTCCCCGCCCGTCGTGCCGACCGTCGTCTTCGACGTATGCGCCGACGTGAGCGGGTACAACGTCGTCGACAAGGACGGTCAGTCGATCGTTCCGCCGGACCGCGCGGCGACGAGTTCGCTCGAGGTCTCGGTCTACAACTACGGATACCCGGACCAGACGCAGTGGCGAGTCGGCTACGTCGTCCCCGCAGAGGACTTGGCGTGCGGTGGCTGACGCACCGTCTGCTGGCGGTCGGCGCCGTTGCGGGGGTGGTGCTCGTCGGAATGGGTGCACCGGTGGCGACCGCCGAGGGTGCGACCTGCGTGTCGTACAACCTGTTCGGCGTCTGCACCCTGTGGGCCGAGTCTCCTGCGGACCCCGGTGACGGCGGCGGATCGCGATCTGGCTCGAACGACGGACCGAACGGCGTCCCGATCATGCAGATTGAGGGGCACTACTGCATGCCTACCGGCCTCGCCGACCCCCAGCCACCGCAATCCGAAGCCGTGTGGGAGGGCCGCACCGACGGGGCGATCTACGTCTGCGAGGTCCCGGCGGGGCGTGGCGGGATGTTCGTCGTCGGCTACCTGATTTCGTACTGGTCGCTGACCGCGCCGGCCGCGCCGCCGGACCCGGAAACCCTCGCCCAGCAGGCCGTCGCGTCCATGGAGCTCCAGGCGGTACGGATTGGGATCGTGCCCGAGGCGCAGCCCGGTTCGGTCGGTCTGGTCGGGATGCCGAACTGGATGTGGGTGTCGGCTCCAGACGCTCCGACCTTCGGGCCCATCACGCGCACCGCTTCGGCCGGCGGCTGGAGCGTCTCCGCCACGGCGCAGGTCGCCTCGGTGTCCTGGGACATGGGCGACGGGCGGGTCGTGACGTGTGCCGGTTCGGGGACCCCCTACGAGGCGTCCTACGGAGCAGCGTCGTCGCCCGACTGTGGGCACACCTACACCCGGCAGGGCGACTACACGGTACGGGCCACGTCGCACTGGGTCGTCACATGGTCGGGCATCGGCCAGGCCGGGACGATCTCGCTCGACCTGACCCAGGCGACGGACGTGACGATCGGCGAAGCGCAGGTGCTCACCCAATGAGTCGCGGGGGAAGGAATCAGACGATGATGACGAGCGCGGTCACTTCACCGGCCCGGACGGAGCGTGGCACATCCAACGAAACCCGCACCTTGAACGGCTCGGTGCCCTCGGACGCGGTGCCCGCCCCGCCACGCGCCCGCCGGCGCTGGGGGCTGTTCGCCGCGATGGTGCTCGTCGTCGCCCTGGGAGTGCTGGGTAACGTCTGGCTGCTCGCGTCGACGACGTCGGCACAAGAGGTCGTCGCGGCGCGCTCGACGATCGAGCGCGGCTCGGTGATCGCTCGCGAGGACCTGATGACGGTTCGAATCGAGCTCGACCCCTCCCTGCACACGGTCCCGGGTGGTGGTCTGGTCGACCTGGTCGGGCAACGGGCTGCCCTCGATGTCGCGGCGGGCTCGCTCGTGACGACCGAGGCTGTCACCGAGACGACGGTCCCCCCGGACGGGTACTCGCTGGTGGGGATCGGCGTCGCCCCGGCACGGATGCCGGGCGTCACCCTGGCGGCGGGCGACGAGGTCCGCGTGGTGGCGACCCCGCAGCTGGCCACCGGGAACGACACTGACGCCACGCCCGTGTCGGTCAGCGCGGTCGTCGTCGGTACCCAGGCGGGCACGGACGCCACTGGAGCGGGCGCGCAGACGATCGTCACGGTCCAGGTGCCCAACGCCGACGCCGCGGCCCTGGCCGCGATGGCCGCGACCGGAAACGTGGTCCTCGTCCTGGACTCCCGGGAGCGGTGAGCTCATGAGCCTCATGGTCCTGAGCTCCGCGAGCGGGTCACCCGGCGTGACGACCACGGCGCTCGGGTTGGCCCTGACGTGGCACCGGCCGTGCCTGCTCGTCGAGGCTGACCCGACTGGCGGGTCCGCCGTCGCCGCCGGGTACCTGCGCGGGTCGATCGTGCCGCCCGAGGCGATGATCGAGCTGGCCCTGGCGCAGCAGGACGGCCGGCTCCTGCTCGACACGCTCGCGCAGGTTTCCCTCGAGCTGCCCGGATCGGGCATGCGCTTCGTCCCGGGCACCCGGTCGCACGAGCAGGCGCGCAGCCTCGTCGGCTTGTGGGAACCGCTCGCAGCGGCGCTGCGCTCCCTCGACGACACCGGGCAAGACGTCGTGGTTGATGCGGGCCGACTGGGGCTGTTCGGTAGCCCGGAGCCGCTGATCGAGGCCGCGGACCTCGCGCTCCTGGTGATCCGGACCGACCTCGTGGCCCTCTCTGCGGCCAGGTCATGGGCAGAGACGCTCCGCGAGCGGTTCGACCGGGCGGGGGCCGGCAGCTCGCTCGGGGTGCTGCTCGTCGGCGAGGGTGAACCGTTCGGTGCTCGCGAGGTGTCCCGCGTGCTGTCCCTCCCGGTGGTGGCCACCGTGGCCTGGGACCCGGAGCACGCCGCCGTGCTCTCGCACGGTTGGCAACCGCCGCGCCCGAGGTCGTTGCAGCGGCTGGCGGGACGGTCGGGCTGGGAGGACTCACCGCTCCTGCGCAGCATCCGCGCCGCAGGCAGCGCGATCACCGGCACGATCCGCGCTACCGCCGCCCGCCTGGAGGCCACGGGAGGGGGACGACGATGAGCAGCGAGCCGAGCACCGGGCCCCTGCCGTCGACAGACCCGTCCGCGCTCCCGCTCTTCGCCGCCCCACCGGCCCGGCCCGGTCGGGTCCGTGGTGACTTCTCCCTACGGGCCGCGGTCACAAGGCCCGCCGCGCTCGACGAGGCGCGCCGCCGCCTGGCGGCGGTGCGTCGACCGCCGCCGACCACCCCAGCGACTAGCGACGGTTCCACGACCCCGATCGACTGGGAGCTCGTGCGGGCCTTCCGCACCGTCGTCGCCGGCCGCCTCACCGCAGCACTGGGCGGGGAATGGCGGCCGGAGTCGGCCGAAGAGAACCCGGTTGCGCCCCGCCGAGCGGTCGACATGGATCGCGACGAGCAGGAGCGGTACGGCTGGGCGGTCATCCACGACGTGCTCAAGGAGCACACCGCGGATGTCGTCAAGGCCGGCACCGGCGACGCGTGGACCGTTGCCGAGCAGACGCAGATGGCGCAGGCGATCTTCGATGCCGTGTTCCGCCTAGGCCGGCTCCAGCCACTGATCGACGACGACCGCGCCGAGAACATCTTCATCCTCGGCCACGACCGGGTGCTGCTCCAACTCGTGGACGGCTCCCGTATCCGGGTCGACCCGGTGGCCGACAGCGGCGACGAGCTGATCGACTTCCTGCGCTTCCTCGCCAACCGCTCCGAGTCGAATCCGCGCCCGTTCTCCGAGAGCACCCCGCGGCTGCATCTCAAGCTCGACGGCGGCGCACGGCTGGCGGCGACGGCGTGGGTGACCAGCAGCCCGACCGTGGTGGTCCGCCGCCACCGGCACAAGGTCGACACGCTCTCAGCCTGGGTGGACCGCGGGTGCATGAGCCCCGCCTGCGCGGACTTCCTTGCCGCGGCGGTGCGCGGCAAGTGGAGCATTGTCGTGGCCGGTCCGATGTCCGCCGGGAAGACGACGCTCATGCGCGCACTGTGCGCGGAGATCCCGCGCGAGGAGGTACTGGGCACCTTCGAGACCGAGTACGAGCTGTTCCTGCACGAGACGGGCCGCCACGACATCGTCGTCGACTGGGAGGCCCGACCCGGAATGGGCGAAATCGGCGCGGACGGCCGGGCCGCCGGTGCCTTCGACCTGGACGAGGCGCTCAACGACAGCTACCGGTTCGCCCTCGACCGGCAGATCGTCGGCGAGATCCGCGGCCGCGAGGTCTGGACGATGATCAAGGCGATGGAGAGCGGCACCGGGTCGCTATCCACCACGCATGCCGCCAGCGCCGAGGCGGCCATCCGCAAGCTCGTCACGTGCGCGATGGAGGCCGGCGGGCACGTCACGCGGGAGCTTGCCTTGGAGAAGCTCGCCGGGTGTCTCGAGGTGATCGTGCAGCTGAATCGGCGGGTCGTCTTGATGCCAGACGGGTCCCAACAGCTGCAGCGCTGGGTGAGCGAGGTCGTCGTCGTTGAGCCCGGCGAGCGGGAGAAGGGCTACGCCCTCACGCACCTGTTCGGTCCCTCCGGCACCGGACCCGCGCGGGCGAGCGGGCTGATGAGCGAGCGATGCAAGGACCTCACCGTTGATGGCTTCGACCTCGACCTGTACCAGGCCGAGGCGGACGGTCGGGGGTGGCAAGGGTGAATGTCGGGGCGTGGTCGGCCGTGTTCGGTGCGCTGGTCGTCGCGGGGCTGATCGGGGCAGTGCTCGCGCTGCAAACCAGGCCGGTCCGCGAACCGGCCTTGCGTCGCTCCTCGGCCCTCGCGCGACGGCTGGCGGGCGCATCCAGCCGGACCCGGCTGGTGCTGGCCGTCTCGTTCGGCAGCGGACTGCTGATCGCCCTGCTGGCTGGCTGGGTGGCCGCGGTCGTGATCCTCCCCGCCGCCGCGCTGGGCCTGCCCTACCTACTGGCCGCCCCGCCCACGGCCACCACCATTCGCAGGCTGGAGGCGATGGAGGAGTGGACGCGCAACCTCGCGGGCGTGCTGAGCTCGGGAGTGGGCCTCGAACAAGCCGTGACTGCGACGCTGCGATCGACACCCGACGCGATCAAGCCTGAGGTCACCATGCTCGTCGCCCGGCTCCGCGCCCGGTGGGACACCGAGCAGGCGCTGCGAGCCTTCGCCGACGACCTCGACGACGTCACGGGCGACCTGATCGTCGCCAACCTCATCCTTGCGGCGCAGCGCCGGAACCGGAGCCTTGCGAACGCCCTGCAGGGCGTGGCCGAGTCGGTGACCGAGGACGTGACCTCCCGCCGCAAGGTGGAGGCGGGTCGGGCGAAGCCGCGCGGCAGCGCCCGGCTCGTCACAATGTTCTCCACCGGTGTTCTCGTTTGGCTGGCGTTCACGGGCGACTACGTGGCACCGTACGGCACTCCGCTGGGTCAGGTGCTGCTCGTCGCGCTGCTTGCTGCCTACGCTGGCGGGCTTCTCTGGATGCGGAAGATGACCGAGGGCAAGCCGCTGCCCAGATTCCTCGGCCCGGCCGCGAGAGCGGGTGTCCGATGACCGCCCTGCAGCTCGCCGTCGTGTTCGGCATCGTCGTCGGCGCCGGTCTGGCCGGGGCGCTGTACGCGCTGGTACCGGCCCAGCCGGACCTCGGTGACGTCCTCGCCCGCCTGTCCCCAGCGTCGCGGCGCCGCGCCGCCACCACGACGCCGTCCGCGACCCCCGACACCGAGGAACGCCTGGGAATCTGGGCCGAACGGACTCTGCCCACCCGGCTGCTCGGAGCTGCACCCGCACGGGACCTGGCAGTTCTGCGCCGTACCCCGGCGCAGTTCTACGGCCGCAAGGTCGCCTATGGACTGCTCGGCCTCGTCCTGCCCTCTCTTCTGACCGGGTTCTTCACCCTGCTGGGCATCCGGGTGCCGGGCGTCGTTCCGGTCGGCGGCACCGTGCTTCTTGGTGCGCTGATGTTCATGGCGCCCTCGCGGGACATCGCCGAGGAGGCCAAGCGGGCGCGCGCCGAGTGCGCCAGGGCGCTGAGCGCCTACATCGAGCTCTGCGCCCTGGAGCGCAACAGTGGCGCGGGGGCGACCGTCGCGCTGGCCAGCGCGGCCGAGATCGGTGACTCGTGGGTGTTCAGCCGCATCCGCGAGGAGCTGGCCCGCGCCCGGTACAACGGCCAACCACCCTGGGACGCGCTCAACGAGCTGTCGGACACCCTCGGCCTGCCCGAGCTCGCTGACGTAGCCCACATCATGCGGCTGGCCGGTGATGAGAACTCCGAGGTCTACCGGTCGCTGCGCGCCCGCAGCGCCACGGTGCGCAGCAGCCTGCTGTCAGAAGAACTGGCCGAGGCCAACGTCGTCGAGGAGCGCATGTACGTGCCCGGGTCTCTTCTCGGCCTGGTGTTCCTCGCCCTGCTGATGGCACCTTCCCTGCTTCGTCTGTTCGCCATGTAGCACGCCATGAGGAAGGAACCAACGATGCCGCACCACCTGATCGCCACCCTGCTCACCTTCGGTCTGACCCTGCGCGACCGCGCCCGGACCGCACTGGCCCGCGCCGGCGACGAGGGTGCCAGCACCATCGAGATCGTGTTCTGGTCCGTCGGTCTGCTCGTCCTCGCCGGTCTCGTCTTTGCCGCGATCCAGGCGTACGTGAACGGCAAGATCCCGGGGATCAGCTGAGTGCCGTGCGGCACCGTCGAGCCGAGGTGAGGCGCTATCGGGCGCACGCGGCTCCGGCGCGCCCGCCGAACGACCGCGGTTCGGCGACCGTGCAGATCGTCGTGCTGATGCCGGCGCTGTTTCTGCTCATGTTCACCGGCATGCAGGCGGCCCTGATCTACCATGCCCGGACGGTGGCGATTGCCGCCGCGCAGGAGGGTGCCCGCACGGCGGCCGTGCAGTACTCGTCGGCTGCGGCCGGAGACGTCGCCGCGGAGCAGTTCATCGCCTCCGCCGGGGGTGAGGACGTGCTGCGTGGCGTCACGGTCACGGCGACGAGAGACGCAACGACCGCTTCGGTGGTCGTTGCAGGCGTGACGATGACCGTGGTCCCGGGCTGGACACCACAGGTCGTCCAGAGCGCCTCGGCATCCGTCGAGCGGGTGACCGGATGACCGGCCTGCTCGCTCGCACCGGACGACGCCTCGGCGGCCGTCCCTCGGACGAGGGCTCGATCGTCGTCGAGATCGTCATCCTCGCTCCCGCCCTTGCCCTGTTCCTCGGGCTCATCGTCGCCGGCGGGCGACTCGCCGTTACGCACCAGGCAGTCGAGGCAGCGGCCGCCCAGGCCGCGCGGGCGGCGTCCATTGTCCGCACTCAGGACGAGGCGCTGACCGCGGCACAGTCAGCGGCCACCTCCGCGCTGGGTGCTCAGCGACTGAACTGCGTGGCGAGCGAGGTGAGCGTCGACGTCGCCGGCTTCGCGACACCCGCCGGAACACCGGCCTCGGTCGGGGCCACTGTGACGTGCCAGGTGTCGCTCGCCGACACTCTGCCCGGCCTGCCCGGCTCGGTCGGTGTCACGGCCACGGTCCGCTCGGCCCTTGACACGTACCGGGAGCGGTGACGACCATGCCCACCTCCTTCATGCGCCGCCGGTTCGCGCACGACGATCCCGAGCGCGGCTCGGCGACGATCTGGATGATCACGACAGCGCTGACGATGATCCTGCTGGTCGGGCTCGCGGTCGACCTGGGTGGCCAGGTGCTCGCGAAGCAGCACGCCGAGGTCGTCGCGTTCGAGGCGGCACGCGCCGGTGGTCAACAGCTCCAGGGCGCAGCCGCCGTCCTCGGCCAAGCTGCGGTGGTCGACCCGGCCGGCGCGGTCGCGGCGGCCTCGACCTACATCGCGGGAACGCCCGAGGTCACCGGCACCGCCAGCGTCGTCGGGACCCGCGTCGTGGTGGACACCGTGACTACCTACCAGACCCGATTCCTGTCGATCATCGGGATCCAGGAGCTCACCGTCACCGGCCACGCCGAGGCGCAGACCCTCCGCGCTGTGGAGGGAGTCGTCCGATGAGACTGCGCGCCCGCCTGGTTGGCCTCGTCGCCACGGTCCTGCTCATCGGCGTCGTGGTCGCGGTCCCGGCAGCCCTCCTCAGGGTCGGCGTCGACCTGATCCCGAGCGAGCTGCCCACCACCGTCGGGCCGATCTTGGCCGCCCTGCGGTCGCCCGACGACGGCACCCTTGTGCTTCAGGTCATCACTCTCGTCGCATGGCTGGCTTGGGTGGTCCTGAGCGCCAGCATCTTGCTCGAGGTGGTCGCTCGCTTGCGTGGGGCGCGAGCGCCGCGCATCCCGGGTCTGCATGTCCCGCAGCTCGCGGCGCTGCAGCTCGTGAGTGCCGCAGCCCTGCTGTTCGTGGCCGTCCCCTCGGTGGGCATGAACGTCGCTGGGGCTGCCCCGGCCCACGCTGCCATGGCGCCTCACGTCGTCGACGCGCCCGTGATGGTCGAGTCGCGCGAGGGCGGCGCCGGGCCCGCGTCGCCGGTCGCGGGGTCCACTTACACCGTCCAGCCCGGCGACAGCCTGTCGGCCATCGCCCGAGACCAGCTCGGCGACGCCGATAGGTGGCCGGAACTCGTCGACCTCAACCCGGTTGTGGCCGACGACCCGGATCTGATCTACGCGGGCACCGTGCTGCTGCTGCCCGCGTTTGTCGCACCTCCAGCACTGGTGACGAGCCCCCACACCTACACCGTGCAACTCGGCGACACCCTCTCGAGCATCGCTGCCCGTGAGCTCGGCGACGCCGAGCGGTACCCGGAGATCTTCGAGGCCAACAAGAACACCGTCCAGCCCGACGGGCGCCAGGTAACAGACCCCGACGTGATCGACGTCGGCCAGGTGCTCACCATCCCCGGCACGGTGCCAGCCGTGGCCACGGCCGACCCGGCGCCTGTCGCAGTGACTCTCGAGCCCGCGGAACCGGCGCCGACCGCCATCGTGCCCGAGCCCAGCGAAGCACCGACGAGCACGTACCCGGCACCCGAGCCGATTCCTGCCGGGGCCGGACAGGTCGACGCACCGGAGCACGACGACGAGGAGACCTCCACCGCCGCGCCGTGGCTGCTCGCCGGCCTCACGGGGGGCGGCGCGGTACTCGCGGGGTCGCTGTTCCTAATGCGCGCTCGTGGCCGCCACGCCCAATCCCGTGCTCGACGACCGGGACACACCCTTCCCGCTCCCGACGTCGTCCTCGCGCCGGTCGAGAAGACGATCAGCGCCGTCGGGGCGGTCACGGCACCGACGGTCGAGCACATGGACGCAGTCCTGCGGCGGTTGTCCGCATCGATCGCCCGGGACGGCGCGACCATGCCGGACCTGGCGGCCGTCGAGCTGACGGCGACCCACGTCGTCCTGCACCTGGGGACACCGACCACCCTGGACGAGCCGTGGCTCGGCAGCTCCGACGGGTATCACTGGCGCGTCCCGGCCGCCGTGCCGTTGGACGAGGTTGGACCCGACGTGGCCGACCAGCCGGCGCCCTACCCGTTGCTGGCCACCATCGGGGTCGGGGACGACGAGGCGGTGTGGCTGCTCAACGTCGAAGACCTTGACGTGTCCATCACGGGCGACCCGACCTACGGACTGGACTTCGCGCGCTACCTCGTCGCCGAGGTCGCGTGTAACCCGTGGTCGGCGGGAGCCAACGTCGAGTGCATCGGTGTCGGCTACGAGCTCGCGGCACTTAACCCCGACCGGGTCCGGGTGCACGAGGGACCCGCCGACGACGGCGGCGACCCGGTCGACGACGCACTGACCGAGGCCGTGCGCACCCTCGACAACGCGGCCGCTGTCGGCGTCGACATCGTCACGGCGCGGGCCACTCAGGCCGGGGCCGAAGCCTGGACCGCCCGATTGATCCTGCTCGACGCCTCGACTGCGCACCCCGCGCTCGACGAGCTGCTCGACCTCGTTCACGCCCACCCCGGACGCACGGGCACATGCGTCGTCCTCAACGGCACACGACCGGATGCGCCCGGCATCGTGCTGGACGTCACCGCCAACGGGCGGGTCATCCTCGCCAGTGCGGGCCTTGACCTCGTCGCCGTCGGATTGACCAGCGACGAGGCGCAGGGGTGTGCAGCTCTCCTGGCCCAGAGCGAGCAGGTTGACGTTGTCGCCGTGCCCGTCGATGACCAAGCCACCGAGGGCTGGCGGTCCTTCGTCGATCAGTCCGGTGCACTTCGGGACGAGCACACCCTGCCGCGAGAACCGCTTCCCGAGCCGAACCGGGGCGACGCCGGACCGGGTGTGCCGGCGGCGAGCAGCGTCCTGAGCGAGCCCGACGAGCTCTACCTGGAGGCAGCCGCCACGACGTCGGAGGACCTGCAGACTCTCGCACCCCGGGTCGCAGCGACGGTGCGCCGCGACGTTGAGGATGCCGACCCCCGTCTGGATGAGGACGTCGCCGCGTGGTTCGCCGAGTCCAGCCGCCTGCCGAAGCTGCGCCTGCTCGGTCCCGTGCGCGCCACCACCCGCGGCAAGCCCCTGCTCAAGCGCAAGCCGTACATGACCGAGCTGCTCACCTTCATCGCGCTGCACCCGCACGGCGCCACCCCGGGCGAGGTCGCCGACGCGTTCGGGCTAACTTCGGCAAAGGTGCGCGAGTACGTCCGCCTCGTGCGCGAGTGGCTCGGCACCAACCCCCGCACCGGCGAGCCACACCTCCCCGACGCCCGCCTCGCGCGCGGGGCGCTGCATCGCGGCACCGCGGTGTACGAAGTTGTGGACCTGCTCGTCGACCTGGACCTGTTCCGCCGCCTTCGTGGCCGGGGGCAGGCGCGCGGCGCCGACGGCATCGAGGACCTGCGCACCGCCCTTCGACTCGTCGAGGGCCGCCCCTTCGACGCCCCGGTTCAGCGACGAGCCGGCGGCGGGTGGACCTGGCTCGTCGACGGCGACCGGCTCGACGAGCACGCGGTGGTCGCAGTGGTCGACGTCGCCCACCTCGTCGTGACGCATGCCCTTGCCACCGGCGATCTGGCCGCCGCCCGCATGGCGGCCGAGACGGCGGCCATGGCGGCCCCATTCGAGGAGATCCCGCGGCTGGACCTCGCCGCGGTCGCCACTGCCGAAGGACGCCATGCGGAGGCGCACCGAATCATCCGCGACGAGCTCGCCAACCGCACCGACGACGAGGGTGCGCCGCCCGAGCTCGTCGCCCGCACCGAAGCGATCCTGCGAGGGCGGGCCGGCTGGCTGGGGAGCAGAGCGTCGTGACAGCTGCCCCTCGATGGGCCCGATGGCCCGATGGCGCTGGCCCTGCCCACGTCGTGACATGAGCGGCATGCTGGTGCGAGCCCGCGGCCGCGACCTGCCGGCCCTGGCTCTGGTGGCTGCTCGGGCGATGGTCAAGTCCTGGGGAGTGGTGTAGCGGTGCGGTGTGACCCCTGGGGTGTTTTCAGGCCGTGAGGGCCAGGGTTGGGTCGGTCACCTCCTGGTCGCCGGGGACGAGGTTGAGGTGGGCCTTGGCCAG
>NZ_JABCJJ010000036.1 GCF_012952065.1 Cellulomonas fimi | reverse complement strand
CGCCTACGACCAAGGACCATCAGTGGAAAAGCCGGGCAGACCGGCGAACACCACACACCCGAGAACCACCACCGCCGTCCCGGCCCAGATCAACGAGCGAGCCACGGCCCATCGGTGGATCGAGGCTCAGCAACGGCCGGGGGGTGCACGACGACGAGACCGCCGAGCTCGCCGTCGGGCTGGTGCTCGCGTCCCTGCGGGGGCTGGACGACTACGTCCGTCAGCAGGCGGACGGCGTGTGGGCGACGCGCAGGCGCCGGTCGCTCGCGGACCGACGGGTGCTCGTGCTCGGCCAGGGCTCGATCGGCACGGCCATCACGGCGCGGCTCGAGCCGTTCCGCGTCGACCTGGTCCGGGTGGCACGGACGGGTCGCACCGTGGACGGCGTCCAGGTCCACGGCGTCGACGAGCTACCGGCGCTCCTGCCCACGGTCGACGTCGTGATCGTCATCGTGCCGCTCACCCCCGAGACGGAGCGGCTGGTCGACGCCGACTTCCTCGCGCGCCTGCCCGACGGCGCCCTCCTGGTGAACGTCGCGCGCGGCAGGATCGTCGACACGGCCGCCCTCCTGGTCGAGCTCGGGTCCGGCCGGCTGCGAGCCGCGCTCGACGTGACCGATCCCGAGCCGCTGCCGCCCGACCACCCGTTGTGGCGCGCGCCCGGCGTCCTCATCACCCCGCACGAGGGCGGTCACACGACAGCGACGCACAGCCGGTTCGTCGACCTGGTCCAGGCGCAGCTCGAGCGGCTCGCGCGCGGCGAGGACCCGGCCCACGTCGTCGCACGCACGTGAGCCGGGTCGTGTCGTGGCGCGCGGTCGGCACCCGGTGCCACAGTGGGCGGATGGCCGAGACGCTGAGGTACGAGGTAGCGCAGGGTGCCGTCGACGCCCGGCACTGGCGCGTGGTGCACGGCCGGCTCCTCGCCAGCTTCCGGACCGGGTCGTTCGAGCGTGGCGTCGAGCTGGTCCGCCGTGTCGCCGAGGCGGCGGAGGCGGCCGACCACCACCCCGACGTGGACCTGCGGTACCCCCGGGTCGCGATCGCCCTCACCACGCACGACGCCGGGGGACTGACCCGCCGCGACGTCGACCTGGCCGCGGCGATCACCGCGATCGCGGACGAGCTCGGCGTCCCGGGCGAGCCCGGACGGCCGCGGACCGTCGAGATCGCGATCGACGCGCTCGACGTCCCCGCCGTCGTGCCGTTCTGGCGGGCCGTGCTCGGCTACCGCGACGAGACGCTCCCCGACAGCGGCACGGCACCCGCGCTCGTCGACCCGGACGGCATCGGCCCGGCCGTCTGGTTCCAGCAGATGGATGCGCCTCGGCCGCAGCGCAACCGGATCCACCTCGACGTCTCCGTGCCGCACGACGTCGCCCCGGAGCGGGTCGCCGCCGCGCTCGCGGCGGGTGGTCGCCTCGTCTCCGACCGACGCGCGCCCGCGTTCTGGGTGCTGGCCGACGCCGAGGGCAACGAGGCGTGCGTGTGCACCTGGCAGGCACGCGAGCAGTAGACGTCTTCTCGCCTGGCGACCCTCCTGGCGGTCACCGGATGATGCGGTCCTAGACTCCCGGCATGACCGCGACGACGGACCCCACGGCAGGAACCACCGCGACGGGGGCCGACGGCGCCCCGGACATCAAGCCCCGCAGCAGGACCGTCACCGACGGCCTGGAGGCGACCGCGTCGCGCGGCATGCTGCGCGCCGTCGGCATGGGGGACGAGGACTGGGTCAAGCCGCAGATCGGCGTCGCGAGCTCGTGGAACGAGATCACGCCCTGCAACCTGTCCCTCGACCGGCTCGCGAAGGCGGTCAAGAACGGCGTGCACGCGGGCGGCGGGTACCCGCTCGAGTTCGGCACCATCTCGGTGTCCGACGGCATCTCGATGGGCCACGAGGGCATGCACTTCTCGCTCGTCTCGCGCGACGTCATCGCGGACAGCGTCGAGACCGTGATGCAGGCGGAGCGGCTCGACGGCTCGGTGCTGCTGGCCGGGTGCGACAAGTCGCTGCCGGGCATGCTCATGGCGGCGGCGCGGCTGGACCTCGCGTCGGTCTTCCTCTACGCGGGCTCGATCATGCCCGGGTTCGTCACGCTCTCGGACGGCACGGAGAAGGACGTCACGATCATCGACGCCTTCGAGGCGGTCGGCGCCTGCTCCCGGGGGCTCATGAGCAGGGAGGACGTCGACCGGATCGAGCGGGCGATCTGTCCCGGCGAGGGCGCGTGCGGCGGCATGTACACCGCCAACACGATGGCGTCGGTCGCCGAGGCGATCGGCATGTCGCTGCCCGGCTCGGCCGCCCCGCCGTCGGCCGACCGCCGTCGCGACAACTTCGCCGCCAAGTCGGGCGAGGCCGTGGTCAACCTGCTCCGCCAGGGGATCACCGCGCGCCAGATCATGACGAAGGAGGCGTTCGAGAACGCCATCGCCGTGGTCATGGCCTTCGGCGGCTCGACGAACGCGGTGCTCCACCTGCTCGCGATCGCGCACGAGGCCGAGGTCGACCTGACGCTCGACGACTTCTCGCGCGTCGCCGCCAAGGTCCCGCACCTCGGCGACCTCAAGCCCTTCGGCCGCTACGTCATGCACGACGTCGACAAGATCGGCGGCGTGCCGGTGATCATGAAGGCGCTGCTCGACGCCGGGCTGCTGCACGGCGACTGCCTGACGGTGACCGGCAAGACCGTCGCCGAGAACCTCGCGGACGTGAACCCGCCGGACCCCGACGGCAAGATCCTGCGCGCTCTCGACAACCCGATCCACAAGACCGGCGGCATCACGATCCTCAAGGGCTCGCTCGCGCCCGAGGGCGCCGTCGTGAAGTCCGCCGGGTTCGACGAGGACGTCTTCGAGGGCACGGCGCGGGTGTTCGAGCGGGAGCGCGCGGCCATGGACGCGCTCGAGGACGGCACGATCCAGGCCGGTGACGTCGTGGTGATCCGGTACGAGGGCCCGAAGGGTGGCCCCGGGATGCGCGAGATGCTCGCGATCACGGGGGCCATCAAGGGCGCCGGCCTCGGCAAGGACGTGCTGCTCCTGACCGACGGCCGGTTCTCGGGCGGCACCACCGGCCTGTGCGTCGGCCACGTCGCGCCCGAGGCCGTCGACGCCGGCCCGATCGCCTTCGTGCGCGACGGCGACCGCATCCGGCTCGACGTCGCGAACGCCACGCTCGACCTCCTCGTGGACGACGCCGAGCTCGAGGCGCGCACGGCCGGCTGGGCCCCGCTGCCCCCGACCTACACCCGGGGCGTGCTCGCGAAGTACGCGAAGCTCGTGCAGTCGGCGTCGAAGGGCGCTGTGCTGATCTGACACGCTGTGCTGATCTGACACGCTGTGCTGATCTGACACGCTGTGCTGATCTGACGGGTGCAGCAACCCGCCCGACGGCCCCGGAACCGCTCGCGCGGGATCGGGGCCGTCGGCCTATCGTGGACCGAGTGGCCCCGCGACGACCGGGGCGACGGCCAGGTGGCGAGGGGGCCGCATGTCCGGCACGGCATCACGATCCACGGACGCCGACGTCCTTCACCTGCGCGCGGGCGGCACCACGGTCCTGCTCGACGCCCGCGGTGACGAGCTTCCCCGCCTCGCCTACTGGGGTGCTGACCTCGGCCCGATCGACGACGCAGACCTCGTGTCCCTGGTCGACGCCCAGCGCCCGCAGCGTGTGTCGGGCGGGCTCGACGAGCCGGCGCCGTTCGCCCTCCTCCCCGAGCAGGCACGGGGCTGGCTCGGCACGCCCGGCCTGACGGGGCACCGCGACGGCGCCGCCTTCTCGGTGCGGCTCGAGCCGCACCACGTGCTCGTGGACGCCACCGGTACCGGCGTGGTCGTCGAGGCGGCCGATGCGGTCGCCGGGCTCGACGTCACGCTCGAGCTCGAGGTCACGCCGTCGGGCCTCGTGCGCCAGCGCGCCACGGTGCGCAACGACGGGCCGGACGCTTACGAGCTCACCGGTGTCCTGGCGACGTTCCCGGTGCCCGAGCGCGCCACCGAGCTGCTCGACCTCACGGGCCGGCACCTGCGGGAGCGCTCGCCCCAGCGGCAGCCGTGGAACGTCGGCACGCACCTGCGCGAGGGGCGGCGCGGCCGCCCGGGCGCCGACTCCGCGCTGGTCCTCGTCGCGGGGGAGACGGGGTTCGCGGCGCGTTCCGGCTCGGTGTGGGGCATCCACCTGGCGTGGAGCGGCAACCAGCGGCTGCTCGCCGAACGGACCGTCGAGGGCGGCTCGTTCCTCGCCGCGGGTGAGCTGCTGCTGGCCGGCGAGTGCCGCCTCGGGCCGGGGGAGAGCTACGTCTCGCCGTGGGTCCTCGGCTCGCACGGCGACGGGCTCGACGAGCTCGCGAACCGGTTCCACCGGTACCTTCGCGCCCGGCCGCACCACCCTCGTCGTCCACGTCCCGTCACGCTCAACGTGTGGGAGGCCGTCTACTTCGACCACGACCTCGACCGGCTCCGTGCGATCGCCGACGTGGCGGCCGGGCTCGGCGTCGAGCGCTTCGTGCTCGACGACGGCTGGTTCGCGCGCCGCCGCGACGACACCGCGGGGCTCGGCGACTGGTTCGTCGACCCCGAGGTGTGGGCCGACGGCCTCGAGCCGCTCGTCTCGCACGTGCGCGGTCTCGGCATGGAGTTCGGGCTCTGGTTCGAGCCCGAGATGGTCAACCCCGACTCGGACCTGTTCCGGGCGCACCCGGACTGGGTGCTCGCGACCGGCCGACGTCTGCCGCCGAGCGTCCGGCAGCAGCAGGTGCTCGACCTCGGCCGGCCCGAGGCCGCGGCGTACGTGCTCGAGCGGCTCGACGCGCTGCTGACCGAGTACGACGTGGCGTACGTCAAGTGGGACCACAACCGCGACCTGGTGGACGCGGGTCACGGCCCGCGCGGGACCCCCGGTGTGCGCCGGCAGACCCTCGCGCTCTACGACCTCCTGGCCGAGCTCCGACGCCGGCACCCGGGGATCGAGATCGAGTCGTGCGCCTCCGGTGGTGCCCGGGTCGACCTCGGGATCCTCGAGCTCACCGACCGCGTGTGGGCGAGCGACTGCATCGACCCGCTCGAGCGCGAGCAGATCCAGCGGTGGACCGAGCTGCTCCTGCCGCCCGAGCTCATCGGGGCGCACGTCGGCAGCCCGGTCTCGCACACGACCGGCCGCACGCACTCCCTCGACTTCCGCGCGGCCGGGGCCCTGGCCGGCCACCTCGGCATCGAGTGGGACGTCACGACCGCGACCGACGAGGAGCGGGCCCGGCTCGCAGGGTGGGTCACCGCCTACCGCACGCACCGGGCGCTGCTGCACACGGGCGTCGTCGTGCACGGCGACCACCCGGACCCGGCGGTCCGCGTGCGCGGCGTGGTTGCCGACGACGGCGGCGAGGCGGTCTTCTGGCTCACCCGGCTCGCGACGAGCGTCACGTACCCGCCGGGGCGCGTCACGCTGCCCGGGCTCGACCCGGGCGGGGTGTACGAGGTCCGCCCGCTGCCGCCGGGGGACCGGATCGCGGGGAACGGGCAGTCCCCGCTCGCGTGGTGGGAGACGGGCGTGCGCGCGCCCGGACGGGCGCTGTCCCTGCTCGGCGTGCGCGCCCCCGTCCTCCACCCCGAACGCAGCGTCCTGCTGCACGCGCGACGGCTCGGACCCGTCGCGGCACCCCGCTGATCGACGGCCGACGTCACCTCCCGCACGGCCACCAGCCCGGAAGGTCCGCTCATGGACAGACGCATCGTCCGCACCGGCGCCTGCCTCGTCGTCGGGGTCCTCTCGATGTCCCTGGCCGCGTGCGCCGGGGGCGGCGACAAGACCACCATCACCTTCTTCCAGTTCAAGCCCGAGGCGGTCGCCTACTTCGAGGACCTCGCCGCACAGTTCGAGGAGGCGAACCCCGACATCCGCGTGATCGTGGACAACGTGCCCGACCCCGAGTCCGCCCTGCGGGCCCGGCTCGTCAAGAACGACGTCCCCGACGTCCTCACGCTCAACGGCAACGCCACCTTCGGCGAGCTGGCATCGGCGGGCGTGTTCGCGGACTTCACCCGGTTCGCGGACGGCGCGCTGCTCGAGGGCGTCAACGAGGGCTACCTCGACGTGGTCCGCAACCTCGGGGCGGGCGAGCCCGGCGCCGTCAACGGCATCCCGTTCGCAGCCAACGCGAGCGGCGTCCTCTACAACACCGAGGTCTTCGCCGGACAGGGCGCCGAGATCCCGCAGACCTGGGACGAGCTCATCGGGCTCGCCGAGTCCTTCGAGCAGGCGGGCATCACGCCGTTCTACGCGATGCTCGCCGACCCGTGGACGGCGCAGTCACCGCTCGCCCCGCTCACGGCGCAGACGGCCCCGGAGGACTTCTTCGAGAACCGGTTCGCGGACCGGACGACGTTCGCCGAGGGGTGGCGTGAGGCGGCCGAGAAGGAGGCCGAGCTGTTCGAGTACACGCAGCCCAACCCGGCGGCCTTCGGGTACCAGGAGGGCACGGTGGCCTTCGCCGACGGCGAGTCCGCGATGCTCCTGCTCGGCAGCTACGCCGTCCCGCAGATCCGGAGCTTCGAGCCGGACTTCGAGGTCGGCAGCTTCGCGCTGCCGGCGACCGACGACCCAGACGCGACCACGCTCGTGTCGGGGGTCGACGTGCTGATCACCGCGGGGGCGAACGGCGCCTACCCGGAGGCGAGCCGGCGCTTCATCGAGTTCCTCATGCAGCCCGACGTGGTCCAGGCGTACGCAGAGGAGCAGGTCGCCATCCCCGCGCTCGAAGGGGCGAGCAACCCGGACCCCGCCCTCGCGGGGGTCCAGCCCTACATCGACTCCGAGCGCATCGTGGGCTTCACCGACCACCAGTTCATCCCCGCCATCCCGCTCGGGCCGCTGCTCCAGCAGTTCCTCATCGACAAGGATGTCGACGCCTTCCTCGGCGGGCTCGACGACAGCTGGGACCGCGTGGCGCAGCGTCGGACCTGGGGCGTCGGGGCGGTGAGCTCCTGATGGCCACGACCGCGGCGCGTGGTCCTGCGGACCGCGCGACCGGACGAGCGGCCGGGAGCGCGGCCAAGGGCGGGCGGCTGAAGGAGAACCAGACGGCGCGGACCTTCTACTGGATGGTGCTGCCCGCCGTCGTGCTGTTCCTCGTGTTCCACACGATCCCGGTGCTGCAGGGCGTGTTCTACAGCCTCACGGACTCACCCGGGTACGGGGACTGGAGCTTCGTGGGGCTGTCGAACTACACCGCGCTGTTCGGCGACCCACGCGTGATGTCGGCGTACTGGTTCACGTTCCGGTTCGCGATCATCGCCACGGTCCTGGTGAACGCCCTCGCGCTCACCATCGCCGTGTGGCTCAACGGACGCATCAAGTGGAAGAACACGCTGCGAGGTGTCTACTTCATCCCCAACGTGCTCTCGGTGCTGGTCATCGGGTACGTGTTCCAGTACCTGTTCGCCGGGGCCGTCCCGGCCCTGGCGACCGCGCTCGGCATCGACCGCCTGTCCACGTCGATCCTGGCGGACCCGCAGCTCGCGTGGGTCGGGATCGTCATCCTCGCCGTCTGGCAGGCCACCGCGTTCAACATCATCATCTACATCGCGGGACTCCAGACCGTGCCGCAGGAGCTCTACGAGGCCGGCTCGCTCGACGGGGCGAGCGCCTGGCGGCAGTTCACGAGCATCACGTTCCCGATGATCGCCGGCTTCTTCACGATCAACATGGTGCTGGCGCTCAAGAACTTCCTGCAGGTGTTCGACCACGTGCTCGCGCTGACCAACGGTGGTCCCGGGACCTCCACGGAGTCGGTCAGCGTGCTGATCTTCAAGGGCGGGTTCCAGGGCGGGGAGTACGGCTACCAGCTCGCCAACGCCACGATCTTCATGATCGTCATCATCGCGTTCGCCGCGTTCCAGCTCCGCGTGCTGCAGCGCAGAGAGGTGTCACTCTGATGTCGACCACACCTGTCAGCGGTCCGAACACGATCGCCGCGCCCCCGCGACCCGCCACCGGCCGGGATCCCGACGGTCCCGCCGTGCCCGGGGCACCGTCCCGGCGCCGGCGCACGCGCGGCCGTGACGAGGGCGACGGCCGCGGCGTGAACTGGTGGCTGACCGTGCTGCTCATCGTCCTGAGCCTGACGATCTTCATCCCCCTGTACTTCACGGTCGTGACCGCGCTCAAGACCCAGGACCAGCTGGGCGGCACAGGGTTCGCGCTCCCGACCGAGTTCGCCTGGGGCAACTTCGCCGAGGCGTGGCGGCTCACGAACTACCCACGCAGTGCGCTCAACAGCGCCGCGATCACGGTGGCGGCGGTCGTGCTGACACTGCTGTCGAACTCGATGGTCGCGTACGCCATCGCCCGGAACATGCACCGGCGCCTGTTCAAGGGGCTGTTCTACTTCTTCGTCTCGGCGCTCTTCGTCCCGTTCCCGATCCTCATGCTCCCGGTCGCGAAGCAGACGGCACTGCTGGGGCTGGACAACCAGGTCGGCCTGATCCTGCTGTACGTCGTCTACGGGCTGTCGTTCAACATCTTCATCTTCGTGGCCTACATCAACTCGATCCCGCGCGAGCTCGAGGAGGCAGCCGTCGTCGACGGCGCCAGCACGTGGACCGTGTTCTGGCGGATCATCTTCCCGCTGCTGACCCCGATGAACGCCACCGTGGGGATCCTCACGTGCCTGTGGGTCTGGAACGACTTCCTGCTGCCGCTGATCATCGTCTCCGACCCGCGCGGAGCAACGCTGCCGCTCGTGCAGTTCCAGTTCCAGAGCCAGTTCACGACCAACTACACCGTCGCCTTCGCCTCCTACCTCATGGTCATGGCACCGTTGCTCATCGTGTACGTCGTCTCCCAGCGCTGGGTCATCTCCGGCGTGACGCGGGGTGCCATCAAGTGAGCCACACCGTCCGATGAGCGGAGCAACCACGTGAGCGGAGCCGACGCGCCGCCCGACGACGCCCCCTGGTGGACGAGCGCCGTCGTCTACCAGGTCTACCCCCGCAGCTTCGCCGACTCCGACGGTGACGGGATCGGCGACCTGCGGGGGATCGCGTCGCGCCTCGACCACCTCGAGGCGCTCGGCGTCGACGTCGTGTGGCTGTCGCCCGTCTACCCGTCGCCGCAGGACGACGGCGGCTACGACATCTCGAACTACCACGACATCGACCCCACGTTCGGGACGCTCGAGGACTTCGACGCGCTGCTCGAGGCGGTCCACGCCCGCGGCATGAAGCTGGTGATGGACCTCGTCGTCAACCACACCTCCGACGAGCACCCGTGGTTCGTGGAGTCCCGGTCGTCGCGGGACAACCCGAAGCGCGACTGGTACTGGTGGCGTCCCGCGCGGTCGCACATGGAGCCGGGTGCGCCGGGCGCCGAGCCGACGAACTGGGGCTCGGCGTTCTCGGGGCCGGCGTGGGAGCTCGACCCGGCGACGGGCGAGTACTACCTGCACATCTTCTCGCGCAAGCAGCCCGACCTGAACTGGGAGAACCCCGAGGTCCGGGCCGCCGTGCACGCGATGATGCGGTGGTGGCTCGACCGTGGCGTCGACGGGTTCCGCATGGACGTCATCAACTTCATCTCCAAGGAGCTCAACCCCGACGGGAGCCTGCCGGACGGCGTCGTCCGGGACGGCGCCCTGTACGGCGACGGCGGTCTGCACTACTTCTACGGTCCGCGGATCCACGAGTACCTCCAGGAGATGCACCGCGAGGTGCTCGCCGGTCGCCCCGACCGGCTGCTCACGGTGGGGGAGATGCCCGGGGTGACGGTCGAGCAGGCGCGCCTGTTCACCGACCCGACGCGCGGTGAGGTCGACATGGTGTTCCAGTTCGAGCACGTGGGCCTCGACCACGGCGCGACCAAGTGGGACGCGCAGCCGTTGCGGCTCACCGATCTCAAGGCGTCGTTCGGCCGGTGGCAGGCCGGGCTGGCCGACGTCGGCTGGAACAGCCTCTACTGGGACAACCACGACCAGCCGCGCATCGTCTCGCGCTGGGGCGACGACGGCGAGCACCGGGTCCGCTCGGCCACGATGCTCGCCACCGTGCTCCACCTGCACCGCGGGACGCCGTACGTCTACCAGGGCGAGGAGCTCGGGATGACGAACGCGCACTTCGAGCGGATCGACCAGTACCGCGACATCGAGTCCGTCAACCACCACGCCGAGGCGCTCGCGCACGGGCTGGCGACCGAGGAGGTCGTGCTCGCGGGGCTCCGGACGATGAGCCGCGACAACGCCCGCACGCCCGTCCAGTGGGACGCGTCGCGCCATGCCGGGTTCACCACGGGTGAACCGTGGATCGAGGTGAACCCCAATCACGTCACGGTGAACGCCGCGGCCCAGCGGGACGACCCTCGGTCGGTCCTCCACCACTACCGCCGGCTGATCGAGCTGCGTCACACCGAGCCGGCCGTCGCGCTGGGCGACTTCGCGATGCTCGCCCCGCACGACGAGGCCGTCTACGCGTTCACGCGGCGCCTCGGCGGGACCGAGCTCCTGGTGCTGGGCAACTTCACGGGCGCCGAGCAGGCGGTGCCGGTGGGGGAGGCGGTGACCACCGCCTGGGCGGACGCCGAGCTGGTGCTGCACAACGCGGGAGCCGACGACGACGCCGGGCCCGCGCGCGGCGTCGCCGTCCCGCTCGGGCCGTGGGAGGCGCGGGTGTACCGCCGGCGGATCCGCTGAGGCGCCGCACGACGCCGGGTGCCCCGTTCGGCGGTCCGTGTGGTGGTCACGTGAACCATGATGTGAGACAGCCTGGGTGTGGCGTGACTTCGACCGGAGCGCGGCGTACTGTGCGTCGGGTGCAGACGATCCTCCTCGTAGTACTTCTCGGGCGCGCCGGCTGAGGCCCTCTCGTCAGGTCTCGTCAGCGCGCTCACCCCTCGTCCAGCCCCGTTCGGGGTCGAGGGGTTTTTTCATGTCGTCGACGTTCCACGCCACCGCAGCCAGGGAGACAACGATGGGCCAGGGTCCACACCCGGCGCCGCCGCGCAGCACGAGCGCGTCCGGTCACGCCAAGGCCGGTGCGAGCGGCTCGGGCGGAGCAGGCGCCTCCGGCGGCGGCCGCACCGCCGCGCTCGCCTCCGTCACCGGTCCGGCCTCGATCGGGCCCGAGCAGGTCACGGGAGCGCAGTCCGTCGTCCGGTCGCTCGAGGAGGTCGGCGTCGAGGTCGTCTTCGGCATCCCGGGCGGCGCGATCCTCCCGGTCTACGACCCGCTGATGGACTCCGAGCGCGTGCGGCACATCCTCGTCCGGCACGAGCAGGGCGGAGGTCACGCGGCGTCGGGCTACGCCCACGCGACCGGCCGGGTCGGCGTCTGCATGGCGACCTCCGGACCCGGTGCCACGAACCTCGTAACCCCGATCGCCGACGCCAACATCGACTCGATCCCGATGGTCGCCATCACCGGTCAGGTCGGCGCCGCGATGATCGGCACCGACGCGTTCCAGGAGGCCGACATCGTCGGCATCACGCTCCCGATCACCAAGCACAACTTCCTCGTGACCGACCCGGCCGAGATCCCGCGCGTCATCGCCGAGGCGTTCCACATCGCGTCGACCGGGCGTCCCGGCCCCGTGCTCGTCGACATCGCGAAGTCGGCGATGCAGATGCAGACGACGTTCTCGTGGCCGCAGCAGCTCAACCTGCCGGGCTACCACCCCGTGACCAAGCCCCACGCCAAGCAGATCCGCGAGGCCGCGCGGCTGCTCGCGACCGCGCGCAAGCCGGTGCTGTACGTCGGCGGCGGGGTCATGCGCTCCGGCGCCGCGGCCCAGCTGCGCCGACTCGTCGACGCCTCGGGCGCGCCCGCGGTCACGACGCTGATGGCACGCGGCGCGTTGCCCGACTCGCACCCGCAGCACCTCGGGATGCCGGGCATGCACGGCACCGTGCCGGCGGTCGCGGCGCTGCAGAAGGCGGACCTGATCATCGCGCTCGGCGCCCGGTTCGACGACCGCGTCACGGGCAAGCTGTCGAGCTTCGCGCCGAACGCGACGGTCGTGCACGCGGACATCGACCCGGCCGAGATCGGGAAGAACCGTACGGCGGACGTCCCGATCGTGGGCGACCTCAAGGAGATCCTGGCCGACCTGCTGCCCGAGCTCGAACGCGAGCACGCCCAGCACGGCAGGCCCGACCTCGAGGGCTGGTGGCGTCAGATCGACGACTGGCGCGAGACGTTCCCGCTCGGCTTCACCGAGCCGGAGGACGGCCACCTGTCGCCGCAGCACGTCATCTCCCGCATCGGCGAGATCTCGGGGCCCGAGTCGATCTTCGTCGCGGGAGTGGGCCAGCACCAGATGTGGGCCTCCCAGTTCATCCGGTACGAGCGCCCGAACTCGTGGCTCAACTCGGGTGGCCTGGGGACCATGGGCTACGCCGTACCGGCGGCCATGGGTGCGAAGGTCGGCGAGCCCGACCGGACCGTCTGGGCGATCGACGGCGACGGCTGCTTCCAGATGACCAACCAGGAGCTCGCCACCTGCACGATCAACGACATCCCGATCAAGGTGGCGGTGATCAACAACTCGTCCCTCGGCATGGTCCGCCAGTGGCAGACGCTGTTCTACGACGAGCGGTACTCGAACACCGATCTCCACACTGGCCACGACACCGCGAGGATCCCCGACTTCGTCAAGCTCGCCGACGCGTACGGCGCCGTCGGGCTGCGCTGCGAGTCGCTGGGGGACGTCGACGCGACGATCAAGCGGGCCATGGAGATCGACGACCAGCCCGTCGTCGTCGACTTCACCGTCTCGCGCGACGCGATGGTGTGGCCGATGGTCGCGGCCGGGGTCAGCAACGACGAGGTCCAGTACGCCCGGGGCATCTCCCCGGCGTGGGACCGTGAGGACTGAGGGGACACCATGAGCAGGCACACGCTCTCCGTCCTGGTCGAGAACAAGCCCGGCGTGCTCACGCGCGTCGCCGGGCTGTTCGCGCGCCGGGCGTTCAACATCCACTCGCTCGCGGTGGGCCCCACGGAGCACGAGGAGATCTCGCGGATCACGGTCGTGGTCAACGCGGACGCGCTCCCGCTCGAGCAGGTGACCAAGCAGCTCAACAAGCTCGTCAACGTCATCAAGATCGTCGAGCTCGAGCCGCAGGTCTCGGTCCAGCGCGAGCTGCTGCTCGTCAAGGTCCGCGCCGAGGCCGGCCAGCGCAGCGGGGTCCTCGAGGTCGTCGAGCTGTTCCGGGCGCACGTCGTGGACGTCGTGCCCGACGCCGTGACCATCGAGGCGACCGGCGGGCCCGAGAAGCTCGACGCCCTGCTCGCCGCGCTGGAGCCCTACGGGGTCCGTGAGATCGTCCAGTCCGGCACGGTCGCGATCGGGCGCGGCTCGCGCTCGATCACGGACCGCGCGCTCGAACGGGTCAGCCGCAGCGCCTGAGCCCTGAGTTTCCACCGAATGCCGATTCACACGAGGAGATCCACCGTGGCAGAGCTGTTCTACGACGACGACGCCGACCTGTCCATCATCCAGGGCCGCAAGGTGGCCGTCATCGGCTACGGGAGCCAGGGCCACGCGCACGCGCTCAACCTGCGCGACTCGGGCGTCGACGTCCGCGTCGGGCTCCGCGAGGGCAGCTCGTCGATCGCCAAGGCCGAGAACGAGGGCCTGCGCGTCCTGTCGGTCGCCGACGCGACCACGGAGGCCGACGTCGTCGTCGTGCTCGCGCCTGACCAGGTCCAGCGCCACGTCTACCGCGACGAGATCGCGCCGAACCTCGCCGACGGCGCCGCGCTCGTCTTCGGGCACGGCTTCAACATCCGGTTCGGCTACATCACGCCGCCCGCGGGCGTGGACGTCCTCATGGTCGCCCCGAAGGGTCCGGGCCACCTGGTGCGCCGTGAGTACGTCGACGGCCGGGGCGTCCCGGTGATCGTCGCGGTCGAGCAGGACGCGAGCGGCAGCGCATGGGACCTCGCGCTCTCCTACGCCAAGGCGATCGGCGGGCTGCGTGCGGCCGGCATCAGGACGACGTTCACGGAGGAGACCGAGACCGACCTGTTCGGCGAGCAGGCCGTGCTGTGCGGCGGCGCGTCGCAGCTCGTCCAGTACGGCTTCGAGACGCTGACCGAGGCCGGCTACCAGCCCGAGGTCGCCTACTTCGAGGTGCTGCACGAGCTCAAGCTCATCGTCGACCTCATGTACGAGGGCGGCATCGCCAAGCAGCGCTGGAGCGTCTCCGACACCGCCGAGTACGGCGACTACGTGTCCGGGCCGCGCGTCATCGACCCGCGCGTCAAGGAGAACATGAAGGCGGTGCTCGCGGACATCCAGAACGGCGCCTTCGCCCAGCGGTTCATCGAGGACCAGGACGCCGGGGCGCCCGAGTTCACCGAGCTCCGCGCCAAGGGCGAGGCGCACCCGATCGAGGCGACCGGTCGCGACCTGCGCAAGCTCTTCGCCTGGGTCAAGCCGTCGGAGTCCGACTACGTCGAGGGCTCCGCGGGGCGCTGAACCGCTGCCCCACCCGTTCGACCCGAGGTGGGTCGTCGCCAGCCGGTTCCGGCGGCGACGACCCACCTCGTGTGCGTCTGCCATGTGAGATGAGTGTCCGAAGAGTGGGATCAACCCACTAGGGTCATCGCTCATGACGCGCACCCTCGACCTGGCAGTGATCCCCGGCGACGGCATCGGGATCGAGGTCGTGGAGCAGGGCCTCCTCGTGCTCGACGCGGCGCTTGCCGGCGAGGACGTGACGGTGCGGACCGCCGACTTCAACCTCGGCGCGGCCCGCTACCACGCGACGGGTGACACCCTCACCGAGGCGGACCTCGAGGCGATCCGCACGCACGACGCGATCCTGCTGGGCGCCATCGGCGACCCGAGCGTGCCGTCGGGCGTGCTCGAGCGCGAGCTCCTGCTGCGGCTCCGGTTCACGCTCGACCACTACGTCAACCTGCGCCCCGGGCGGCTCTACCCGGGGGTCGCCTCGCCGCTCGCGAACCCGGGCGAGGTCGACTTCGTCGTCGTCCGCGAGGGGACCGAGGGCCCGTACGTCGGCAACGGCGGCGCGATCCGCGTCGGGACGCCGCACGAGGTCGCGACCGAGGTGAGCGTCAACACCGCCTTCGGGATCGAGCGGGTCGTTCGCGACGCGTTCGCCCGCGCCGCCGTGCGCCCGCGCAAGAAGATCAGCCTCGTGCACAAGCACAACGTGCTCGTGCACGCCGGCCACCTGTGGCGCCGGACGGTGGACGCCGTCAACGCCGAGTACCCGGACGTCACGGTGGAGTACATGCACGTCGACGCCGCGACGATCTACCTCGTGACGAACCCGTCGCGGTTCGACGTGATCGTCACCGACAACCTGTTCGGCGACATCCTGACCGATCTCGCCGCGGCGATCACCGGAGGCATCGGGCTCGCCGCCTCGGCCAACATCAACCCGGACCGCGACGCGAACGGCAAGCACGTCGCGCCGTCGATGTTCGAGCCGGTCCACGGCTCGGCTCCCGACATCGCGGGTCAGGGGAAGGCCGACCCGACGGCGACCGTGCTCTCCGTCGCGCTGCTGCTCGAGCACGTGGGCATGCCGGACGCTGCGGCGCGCGTGCAGGCGGCGGTCGCCGCGGACCTCGCCGAGCGCCCCGTGCTGTCCGGGCGAGTACGGTCGACGGCCGAGATCGGCAAGGAGCTCGCCGCGCGCGTCGCGGGGTGACCCGCGCCTTCGGGGCCGCGGGGTGACCCGCGCCTTCGGGACCGCGGGGTGACCCGCGCCTTCGGGACCGCGGGGTGACCCGCTCGCCCCCTGCCTTCCCGGCCGTCACCACAGGTACCGTCGTTCTCGTCCTCCTTGGTGAAAGGCCCCTGTGACATGACCACGACCCCCGATCTCGGTGACACCGAGTCCGTGACCCGCGCAGCCGACGCCTTCGAGCTGCGTCGCACCGACGCCCCCGCGCCCGACGCGGAGCGCGCGGCCGCCCTCGCCCATCCCCGGTTCGGCACCGTCTTCACCGACCACATGGCACGGGTCCGCTGGACCTCGACCGACGGCTGGCACGACCGTCGCGTCGAGAAGTACGGCCCGCTCCTGCTCGACCCGGCGACAGCGGTCCTGCACTACGGGCAGGAGATCTTCGAGGGGCTCAAGGCCTACCGGCACCCGGACGGCTCCGTGTGGACCTTCCGGCCCGAGGCCAACGCCGCCCGGTTCGCGGCCTCGGCGCGGCGGCTCGCCCTGCCCGAGCTGCCGCAGGAGGACTTCCTCGGCGCGATCGCCGCGCTCGTGCGCACCGACGCCGCGTGGATCCCCACGGGCGAGGAGACGAGCCTGTACCTGCGCCCCTTCATGTACGCGTCGGAGAAGTTCCTCGGCGTGCGTCCCACCCTCGAGGCGGAGTTCCTCGTGATCGCCTCACCTGTCGGCCCGTACTTCGCCGGCGGGGTGGCACCCGTCTCCATCTGGGTCGCCGAGGACTACCACCGGGCGGGACCCGGCGGCACCGGCAACGCCAAGTGCGGCGGGAACTACGCCGCGAGCCTGCTCCCGCAGCAGGAGGCGTACGCCAAGGGCTGCGACCAGGTGTGCTTCCTCGACGCCGCGACGAGCACGACGCTCGAGGAGCTCGGCGGCATGAACGTCTTCGTCGTGCACGCGGACGGCCGCGTCTCGACACCCGCGCTGACCGGGTCGATCCTCGAGGGCGTCACGCGCTCGTCGATCATCCGTCTGCTGACCGACGCGGGTCACGAGGTCGCCGAGCGGCGGATCCTGCTGAGCGAGCTCACGACGGGCCTGCGGGACGGCTCGATCGTCGAGGTCTTCGCGTGCGGCACCGCGGCGGTCGTCACGCCGATCGGCCGGCTCGCGGGCGAGGGCTTCGACCTCACGGTGGGCGACGGCGGTCCTGGCGCGGTCACGACCCGGGTCCGCGCTGAGCTCACGGACATCCAGTACGGCCGTGCGGTCGACCGCCACGGATGGCTCCAGCGGCTGATGTGACGGCGGCACCGAGGGCGGGGACGTCCGCACCCTCCGGCTCATCGGCCGGGGAGTGCGGGCGCCGCGCCGCACGGGGCGCGTCCCGGATGCCGGACGCCGTTCTCGCCAGGCGGACCGTGTGGCATGATCTCCGGTGTGACGCAGTACCAGCTCATCATCGTGTAGCGCGTTCGGCACACACCGCCGAACGCGCAGACCTCCCGCACCCTCGGGGGGTCTTTTTGTTGCCGGGCACCACCCCCGCCCGTCGACGCCGTCGATCGCCCGCCGGTACCACCCCCACCGGCCGTCCCACCTCCCAGCAGGATGCGATCGACGCACGCCCGCAGCAGCAGCCCGGAGAGAGCTCACAGTGACCAGCGACCACCTCAAGCACGCGTTCGACGTCTACGACACGACCCTGCGCGACGGCGCGCAGCAGGAGGGCATGAACCTCTCGGTCGCCGACAAGCTCGCGATCGCCCCGCTCCTCGACGAGCTGGGCGTCGGGTTCATCGAGGGTGGCTGGCCGGGCGCGATCCCCAAGGACACCGAGTTCTTCGCGCGCGCGGCCAAGGAGCTCACGCTCACCAACGCCCTGCTCGCCGCGTTCGGGGCCACGCGACGTGCCGACTCCCGGGCGTGGGACGACCCGCAGGTGCGTGCGCTGCTCGACTCGCAGGCGCCGGTGGTCACGCTGGTCGCCAAGAGCGACATCCGGCACGTCGAGCGCGCGTTGCGCACCACGGGGGCCGAGAACCTGGCGATGATCACGGACACGGTGACGTTCCTCGTGAGCGAAGGCCGACGGGTCGTGCTCGACGCCGAGCACTTCTTCGACGGGTACCGGTACGACCCCGCGTACGGCCTCGAGGCCGTCGCCGCGGCCTTCGCGGCCGGCGCCGAGGTCGTCACGCTGTGCGACACGAACGGCGGCATGCTGCCCGACGGCGTCGCGCAGATCGTCGGGGAGGTGCACGCCGCGCTGGGGCACGGGCCGCGCCTCGGCATCCACGCGCACAACGACTCGGGGTGCGCCGTGGCGAACTCGCTCGCCGCGGTCGGCGCGGGTGCCGACCATGTCCAGGGCACGGTCAACGGCTATGGCGAGCGGACGGGCAACGCCGACCTCATCGCCGTCGTCGCGAACCTCGAGCTCAAGGAGGGACGCGACCTGCTCGCTGGCGCCGGCGGGCTCCGCGAGGCGACCCGGATCGCGCACGCGATCAGCGAGATCACGAACATCAGCCCGTTCGCGCGGCAGCCGTACATCGGCGCGAGCGCGTTCGCGCACAAGGCGGGGCTCCACGCGAGCGCGATCAAGGTCGACCCCGACCTCTACCAGCACATCGACCCGCTTCGCGTCGGCAACGACATGCGCATGCTGATCTCCGACATGGCGGGGCGCGCGTCGATCGAGCTCAAGGGCCGCGAGCTCGGCTTCGACCTCGCCGGGCAGGGCGAGCTGCTGGGCCGCGTCACCACCCGGGTCAAGGACGCGGAGGCGCAGGGCTACACGTACGACGCGGCGGACGCCTCGTTCGAGCTGCTCCTGCGCGAGGAGGTCGACGGCGAGCGCCTCACCTACTTCGACGTCGAGAGCTGGCGCGTGATCGTCGAGACCGTGCCCGGCGCGCCGGACCTGGCCAACGCCGAGGCGACCGTCAAGCTGGCGGCGGGCGGCGTGCGGCAGATCGCGACCGGTGAGGGGAACGGTCCGGTCAACGCCCTCGACCACGCGCTGCGTCAGGCGCTGCGCGCGACGTACCCCGAGATCGCCCGCTTCGAGCTGATCGACTTCAAGGTGCGGATCATGGACACGATGCACGGCACCGACGCGATCACGCGCGTGCTCGTCGAGACCATGGACACCGGTGCGGAGACGACCTGGCGCACGGTCGGCGTCGGGCCCAACATCATCGAGGCGTCGTGGGAGGCCATCGTGGACTCGATCGTCTACGGCCTGCTGCGCGCGGGCGTGGAGCGGCGCTGACGCCGGTCTAGGGTGACCGGGTGAGCCCAGACGCGTCCGGTCCCGCGCTGCTGCGGGGCGAGTACAAGGTCCCCGGCGGCAAGCTGGTCGCCGTCGACGTCGAGGTCGCGGACGGTCTCCTCGCGTCCGTCGCGATCAGCGGCGACTTCTTCCTCGAGCCCGACGACGCGCTCGAGCGGTTCAACCGCGCGCTGGTCGGGGCGCCGACGGACGCCAAGGTCGCGCAGCTCACGGCCGCGCTCGAGGCGACGCTCGACGACGCGGTCGCGATGGTCGGGTTCAGCCCGGAGGCGGTCGCCATCGCCGTGCGTCGTGCCCTGGGCCACGCGACGGGCTGGCAGGACCACACCTTCGAGCTGATCCACGAGGACCCGCAGCCGCCGGCCCTGCACGCCGCGCTCGACCAGGTGCTCGCCGAGGAGCTCGCCGCCGGGCGCCGGGGGCCGACGCTGCGGTTCTGGGAGTGGGTCGAGCCCGCGGTCGTCATCGGCTCGTTCCAGTCCCTGCGCAACGAGGTCGACCCCGAGGGCGCGGCACGGCACGGGATCACCGTCGTCCGGCGCATCTCGGGCGGCGGCGCGATGTTCATGGAGGCCGGGAACTGCATCACGTTCTCGCTCGTCGTGCCCACGTCGTTGGTGGACGGCCTGAGCTTCGAGCAGTCGTACGCGTTCCTCGACGACTGGGTGCTCGGGGCGCTGGGCGACGTCGGGGTCAGGGCGACCTACGCGGGGCTCAACGACATCGCCTCGCCCGCCGGCAAGATCGCCGGGGCCGCGCAGAAGCGCCTCGTCGGCGGGGCGGTGCTCCACCACGTGACGATGGCGTACGACATCGACGCCGACAAGATGCTCGAGGTGCTGCGGATCGGGCGCGAGAAGCTCTCGGACAAGGGCACGACGAGCGCGCAGAAGCGCGTCGACCCGGTGCGCTCGCAGACGGGGCTCCCGCGGGCCGACGTCATCGAGGCGTTCAAGGCGCACTTCCGCGCGCGTTACGCCACGACCGACGGTGCGCTGCGGCCCGAGGAGGTCGCGTGCGCGGAGGAGCTCGTCCGCACCAAGTTCGGGACCCAGGAGTGGCTCGCCCGCGTGCCGTGACCTCAGCCGCGTGCGCCGAACACCGCCGTGCCGATACGCACGATCGTCGACCCCTCCGCCACGGCGAGCTCGAGGTCACCGCTCATCCCCATCGACAGCCCGGTCGCCCCGGCGGTCCCGGGTGCTCGCGAGCCGACGACGGCGTCGCGCACCTCGCGCAGGCGCGCGAAGCCTGCGCGGACGACGCCCTCGTCCGTCGAGCGGGCGCCGATCGTCATGAACCCCCGCAGACGGAGCCGGGGGAGGGCGGCGACGACGACGGCGAGCGCCTCGGCGTCGCCCGGCACGACGCCGAACTTGGTCGTCTCACCGGACACGTTGACCTGCACCAGCACATCGAGGTCGCGGTCCGCCGCCTCGCAGCGCTGCGAGAGCCTCCGGGCGAGGGCCAGGGAGTCGACGCTCTCGACGCACGTCGCCCAGCGCAGCGCCTGGTTGACCTTGTTGGCCTGGAGGTGGCCGATGAGATGGACCTCCACGTCGCGGTCGGCGAGGTCGGGGCCCTTCGCGACCAGCTCCTGCACCCGGTTCTCGCCCACGAGGTCGGCGCCCGCCGCGACGGCTGCGCGCACGAGCTCGACGGGCTGAATCTTCGTCGCGAGCAGGAGTCGCACCGAGCCGGGTCCCCGGCCCGCGGCTTCCTCAGCGCGCGCGATGCGCCCGCGGACCGCTGCGAGGCGGACGGCGATGCTCGCACGGCGCGCGCCGTCGTCGTCGGTCATGGGGCCGCACCCTAGCGGCACGGCGCGGAGGACAGACCGACGCGGTGGTCGGTGCGGGCCGAACCGGACGTGGCACGGGAGGTCGTGGCGCCCTACGCCCGCCCGATCGGTGCGACCATCGCGTCGGTGAGCCGGATCAGGTCGGCTGGTGACAGCTCGACGTCGAGGCCTCGCCGACCGCCCGACACGAAGACGGTGCGATGGTCGTGCGCCGAGGAGTCGACGACCGTCCGGAGCCGCTGCCGCTGGCCGAGCGGGGAGATGCCGCCGACGACGTAGCCCGTCGCCCGCTCGGCGGCCGGCTGGTCCGCGAGCGCGGCCTTCTTGCCGCCGACGGCCTGGGCGAGCGCCTTGAGGTCGAGCTGCCCCGCGACGGGGACGACCGCCACCGTCAGGGTCCCGTCGACGCTCGCCACCAGGGTCTTGAGCACCCGCTCGGGCGCGACGCCGAGCACCGCCGCCGCCTCCAGCCCGTAGCTCAGGCCGCTCGCCGGATCGTGCTCGTACGGGTGCACCGCGTGCTCGACCCCGGCGGCCGCGAGCGCGACGAGCGCCGGTGTCCCACCCGTCGACGGTCCTCTGGACGACTTCCTGGCCACGGCGCCACGGTAGGGCACAGCAGTCAGCGGAGCGGTGCCCGGTGACTCGCGCGCGTGCCGTCCGACCCGGCGACCGAACGTGACCCGCGGGCTGCCGGGAGGACAGGTGCCGGGACGCCGTCGCCGCGGTCGAGCGACTGCAGCAGCCGCGCCATCGACCCCGTGATCGGCTGGCCGGTGGCGTACTCGACGAACAGGAACTGGCCGGCGGGGTTGACCTCGAGAAACACGTAGTCGCCGTCCGGGGCGCGGCGCAGGTCGATCGCCCCGTAGAGCAGCCCGAAGCGGTCCATCAGCGCGTGCAGCCGGTCCACGAGCGGTCCGGGCAGCTCGTGGCGGTGGATCGACGCGTGCGCCTGGTCCATCCGGAAGTCGAACTCGTACGAGGACTCGTGCGCCCGGATCTCGGCTGCGTGCACGTCGCGGCCCACCACGGTCACCCGGATGTCGAGCCCGCCCGGGACGAGCTCCTGGAAGATCACCGGAGCGAACCGGAGGTGGCCGAGGTTCGCGACGTCGACGGCCTCGACCAGTCGGGTCTCCGCCCACGCCTCCTCCGTGCCGAGGAACGGCTTGTAGATCGCGCCCGCCGGCTCCGCGGCGAGGAAGGCGCGCGCCTGCGCGGGGTCCGTCGTCGCGCACGTGCGCGGGATCCGCAGACCGAGCTCGGCCGCGACCTTGAGCTGGTGCAGCTTGCGCGAGCCGGCGAGGTCCCGGTCCGGGTCGTTCACCCAGACGGCGTCGGTGCACGACCAGATCCCCCGCACCGCCGCGTCGACCTCCTGGTAGGCGAACCTGCGGTCCGCCTCGGTGGTGAGCTCGGGGTGGAGCTCGTGGTGCTGCGGCCGACGCCACCACACCGCGCGCAAGGCGGTCAGGTCGGTCACGACCTCACCGGAGTCACCCGGCTCGACCCACGTGGCTCGCCACGGTTCCTCGACCGAGTGGCGGCTCGTGACCCGGACCTGCGTGGGCACGTGGCCGGTGTCGAGGAGCACGGGCTCCGACCCGAGCGCGCGGAGCTGGGCCGCGACGCCGGCGGCGTGGACGTCGGACTTGCCGGCGATGATGCCGATCATGGGATCTCCCGGTGCGTGCAGGGGCGAGCAGGGGTGGGGGACGCAGGGTGCGACGGTGGCGGGTGGTGTGCCGCGTCGTCGACGCTGTGCCGCCGCGCGCGGCACACCGCCCGGAAGCGCGGGCGCTCAGGCGCCCGCGGACCCGCCGCCGAAGGTCTGCACGTACTCCGTGTAGACCTGGCGGTACTCCTCCTGGGCCGCGGTGAGCTGTGCCCCGAGCGACTCGAGGGCCTGCTCGTACTGCGCGAGAGCGGCCTCGTAGGCCTCACGCGACTGCGGACCCTGGGCCTGACCCTGTGCAGGGGCCTGTCCCGGGCCCTGTGCCGCTCCGGCGCCCGCGTACATCGCCTCGGCGCCCGGGAACCGGTGCCCGCCCTGGAGCGCGAACGGGCGCAGCCCGGCGCCCTCCGCGACGGGCGCGGCGCCCCGACCCGTGCCCCGGAAACCCGGGAACACCGGGATCACCGGGTTGATCACGGGGTTGATCACGGGGTTGATGACCGGGTCGATGCCGGGATCGATGACCTCCTGGAGGGAGTCGGCCACCGGGCCGGTCCCGCCGCCGCCGAAGTCGGCCCACGGCCTGGTCGCGATGTTGTCGATGAAGAAGCTGGTGTCGAGCCAGGGCCGGGTCTGGATCGTGTCCGCCCACGACGCGGTGTCGAGCCAGTGCAACGTGGCGACGTTGTCGAGGAAGGAGACGGTGTCCGACGTCGGGTTCGTGATCAGGTCGACGCTCGGCGACGTCGCGATCGCGTCGGCGATCGGGCTCGTCACGAGGTTCTGCAGCGTCGGCGAGACGTTGCGGATCGTCATGATCGGCACGCCGAAGTTCGAGCCGGTGCCCGAGGCGTTGCAGCCGCCGTTGGTGTGGACGCCCACGATGGTGCCCGCCGGGCCGAGGATGCCGGAACCGGAGTTGCCGCCGAGGGTGTCGATGTCGTTGTAGAGCAGGCGCCCGGGCTGGAGGTCCGTGGCGGGGCCTGCTTCGATGCGCTTGGGCTGGCCGTTGGGGTGCCCGATGATGGCCAGCATCGCGCCGACGGCGACGTCGGCCGTCGCGACCTGGGTGGTGCCGTAGGTGCTCCCGGGGGAGCCTCCGATGCGGCAGACCGCCATGTCGATCCCGCCGAGGCGGTACTCGATGAGCTCCGTGATCGGGAACCTCACCTCCGCGCGGAGGGTGCCGCCGGGGTCCACCTGGAAGTTGAAGTTCAGGTGCATGTTGGTCGCGATCTCCTGCGGGGAGATCGTCGTGCTGGTCCCGTTGACCGTCGGCCGGGTCCAGCCGTTGCCCGTCTGGTCGAACAGGTGGCCACAGGTGAGGAAGAGGTCCGCGCTGATCATCGTGCCCGAGCCCCAGCGCACGTCGTTCACGTTGCCGGGGTTGTCGTAGATCGACGCCAGGTTGTCGTTCCACTGGACCTGCGCGACGGCGGACTGGTGGTTGTCGACGAACGCCTGGCTGACGCCCAGCGTGCCGTCGTACTGCTCGACCGGCTGGCTGTCGTCGGCCACGCCGCAGATGGACTCGAGGATGCGGGAGTAGGCGTCCCCCGCCTTGCCCTCGGCGAGCTCAGGGACCGGGATGAGGTCGGCCGGCGCCACGAACATCGGGTCGAAGAGGCGGGGGTCGAGACGGTTCGACGAGCGGGTCGTCGGTGCGGCGTCGGCCGAGGTGGTCGTCTCCGTGCGCTTCTTGGTGGGCATGTCTCCCCCTGGGGGCAGGGTGTGCCGCGGGCGGGCGCCCGGCGGTCACGAGGAAGGTGCCGGACGGTGTGTCGTGGATACCTTGGGCTCAGAGCGCACGCGGATGGATGGTGCTCGGCTGGATGGTGCTCGGCTGGCGGTGGTTGATCTGGTCCAGGGCGAGGATCTCTTGCTCGGTGACGTGTATTGCGGTCGTCGGGCGTTCACTCGAACGATCACGCGGTGACCGCGTCGTCGTCTACGACGACCACGGCTCCGGCGCCACACCACTATCAGGGACGCAACTTTGGGGGCGGATGCCCTCGGCGTCCTCCGCGCGGTGATCTCGCCGCGAGGATCGCCAGAGCGATGCTTGGGACCTGATCAGGACGGCCGATTCGATGGCCTGAAGGCCAACGCGGCGAGGCGCACTGCGGCAGTCGCCACGAGGAGACGGCCAGCGAACGAGAGGCGTCGGAGGACGCCCGCAAACCGGCCACGCGTGGCACCTTCTTGCTGTAGGCAGCTACCGGCGCTCTGCGGGGCAGTCGCCGCTCCTCGTCGTCGTGCGCGAAGCCGTGGGGCCGGGTCGTGTCAGTGCCTGCGTCTAGGGTCGAACACATGTTCGAGATTGCGCGCTTGTGAGCGACGGGAGCGAGGTGGCGGGCGCTGTGGCGGAAGCGCGGTCGACGACGATGCTCGACGCCCGGCGGTCGGCGTCACGGTCCGTGGACGTGATCTTCAGCCAGATCGTGGGTGTGCTGATCGAGGGGGCGGCGCACCTGCCCTCGACGGTGAGCGTCGAGGTGAGCGGCGAGGCGAGCGGCGAGGCCCCCGTGCCGACCGGGGTCGCGCTGGCTGAGGCCCTGGATCGCCTGCTCCCGGGGCAGGAGCTGGTGGGTCTGCTGGACGGCCTGGAGCCGGCTGACCTGCACGAGGCGGCGG
The DNA here is from genome assembly GCF_012952065.1 of Cellulomonas fimi. GTDB lineage: Bacteria > Actinomycetota > Actinomycetes > Actinomycetales > Cellulomonadaceae > Pengzhenrongella > Pengzhenrongella fimi_A. The sequence continues at coordinate 137 of NZ_JABCJJ010000036.1, read as the reverse complement.
TGGTGGAGGTGATCGCGGGGTGGGAACGCATCACCTCGTGGGTGGCGGCGCGTCAGGCGCGGATGATCACCGAGCTGGCTCGTCGCCGCGAGCTCGGGCGCCTCGGTGAGTTCGTGGCGGACGAGGTGGCCGCCCGG
>NZ_JABCJJ010000035.1 GCF_012952065.1 Cellulomonas fimi | reverse complement strand
TCGACGTCCGTGTTCCCCAGGGGTGGCGCCTACGGACCGTTCGCGTCCGTCGACGCCCCGGCCGTGACCACCACGGGCAACGTCTGGCACGACGGACCCAACGCAGGACGCACCATCTGACCGATCCCGTGCTGGGGCACCGCCAGCAGCCGGAGTGACGCATCGGACGCGAGCCCGTAGTCTCGGGCCCGCGTCCGATGCTCCTTCAGCTTCGCTCGGGTCGGAAGAGGCGCTGCCCGGAGCCACGAGGAGGACGCATGCCACGGACGAAGGTGCGAACCGAGCAATGACGAGCGTGATCATCGTCGCCTACAACGAGGCGAGCATCATCGGTCAGAATCTCGATCTGCTCCTGTCCGGGACCTCGCGGGATGACATGGAGGTCATCGTCGTGGCGAACGGGTGCGTCGACGCGACCGCGGCCGTGGCGCGCGCCCGCGGCGTCCGCGTGCTCGACCTGCCCGACCCCGGGAAGTCCGCAGCCCTGAATGCGGGCGACGCGGTCGCCACGAGCTTCCCCCGCGTCTACCTCGACGCGGACATCGCGGTGAGCTCGGCCATGGTGCGGGCCCTGGCCGACGCACTCTCCCGGCCCGACGCCGGTACAGGGACGGTGCCGCTGGCCGCGGCGCCCGATCGCCACCTGGTCGTGCGTGGTCGTCCGCTGGCCGTGCGCTGCTATTTCGCGATCCAGTCCCGTCTGCCAGCGGCGCGGTCCGGACTGTACGGCCGAGGCATGATCGCGCTCTCGGAGCGAGGTCGGGCCCGATTCGCCCGATTTCCCGACATCCTGGCCGACGACCTCTTCCTCGACTCCCTCTTCGCCGAGTCGGAGCGCGTCATCCTGACGTCCGTCCGGACGGAGGTCCAGACGCCGAGGAGTACGCGCGACCTCGTCCTACGCTTGACGCGCGTGCGGCGCGGGAACGCCGAACTTCGCGCCCTCTCGGGACAGGGTGGCGTCCACGAGGTGCGCAGGTCGAGCCGTATCAGCTGGCTGCGGCACGTCGTGCTCCGGCAACCGTGGCTGTTGCCGGCCGGAGTCCCTTACGCGGTGATCACGGTCCTCGCCGATCTGCGCGCACGTCGCGTCGGCGATCGCTGGGAGCGCGACTCCTCCACTCGCCGTCCCGACGACGCCGGCCCGGGTCGCTGAGGTGGCACGACGCCCGGAGCACTGTTCACACGGGAAGCCTTCAGCCCGTCGTCCGGACGCGCGTCGCGAGCGCATTCGACCGGGGGTTCCGATGCGTCCAGCGCACGAACGAGCACGCTAGCGCTCACGGGCCGGCCGAGTGGCGGCGGTGGAGGGCGCGATGCTGTGCGGACCTGCAACCTGCCGCAGGTAGCGCGGGCTCGTCAGTGCACGCAACGCCGCACGACTCGTCCGCTTTCCCAGCGTGGCCCGACTCGTCTCGCGCGCCACGAGCACCGCCCAGAAGCAGGCCGTCGCCACGGTCCCGTGGCGACGGCTGAAGAGTCGCAACCGATTGACGACCAGGAGCTGCCACAGTGCCGGGTTGCGTGCGGAACCTCCCTGGAGGTGGACCGCCCGGGCCGTCGGAACGAAGTAGGTCGCGTACCCGGCGTCACGCGCCCGAAGGGCGAAGTCGGTCTCCTCCGAGTACAGGAAGTACGACTCGTCCCAGGGCCCGACCGCGGCCCAGCACTGCGCGGAGATGAGCTGCGTCGAGCCCTCCGCCCAGTCGGTCGGTAGCTCGTCCCCGTAGGCCCCCGGGTCTGTGATCACCTCCCCGAGGTCGGCGATCCGGCCCGCGCGCTCCGCGCCGAGCACCGTGTCGGCGAGCGCACGACGCAATGTCGGCTCGCGGCGACGGGACCAGAGAAGTCGACCGTGGGCGTCATCGAGTCGCGGCACGACGATGCCGGCACCGGTCCTCCCGAGCGCCGTCACGAGTTCCGGGACGCAGTCCCGCTCGAGCCGGACGTCCGGGTTGAGCACGAGGACAGCGGTGCAGTCCCCTGCGTGTGCGACACCGAGGTTGATGCCCGCCGCGTACCCACCGTTCGTGTCGGATCTGATCACGGTCGCGTAGGGCGCGATCGACCGCACGACGTCCACCGTGTCATCGCTCGAACCGTTGTCGACGACCACGAGCGTCCAGCTCAGGGAACCCATCCCCGCGGGGAGCGACGCGAGGAGTCCGGGTACGACGTCGACGCTGTTGAAAGTCACGACGACCACGGCCACCCGTTCAGGATCGCCGCCCATGCCAGCAGTCACGTAGGACATCCTCAGGACAGGTCGATGAGCGAGTGCAGCGGATACTTGCACGAATCCCGACCGGGCGCATCACCGCCCACCCCGGGTGCCCACGGCAACTGGGTGAACCTCCGTGCGAGCGGCCTGTGCGTCCGGTTTCGTACCTTATCGTCGACAGGTCGGGCCAGACCTGGCCGCTCGAGGGGAGGCCACTATGGCTGTCGCAGACAGACGGCGCACACCTGTCTCGATCGTGTGCGTCTTCAACGACCTGGATGTCCGCACGAGCTGCCTGGACCGATCCATCGAAGCGGGCCTTGCCGATGCACCGAACACGGAGTACATCCCCGTCGACAACCGGACGGGTCGCTTCAGCTCCGCGGGCGCTGCGCTGAACGACGGAGCCCGCCGCGCACGACGCGACGTCGTCGTCTTCGTCCACCAGGACGTGTACCTCCACTCGCTCGTGGCCCTCGAGACGGCCGCGGCCGCCCTGCAGGACGAGCCGGACGTAGGTCTCGTCGGTGCGGTCGGCATCACTTCCTCCGGTTCGGTCGCGGGCATCGTGCGCGACCGGGTCGTCCTGATCGGGGAGCCTTCGTCACGGTCGGCCCAGATCGACAGCGTCGACGAGGTGCTGTTCATGGTGGAGCGCGAGTGCATGCTTGACGAGCCCCTCACTGAGCACCCCGACCTTGCGTGGCACGCCTATGCGGTCGAGTACGGCGCCAGGCTCCGGAGCAAGGGACTCCGTGTCGCGACGCGAGACGTCGTACTGACCCACAACAGCCTGACCACGAACCTGAGCCGACTCGCCGAGGCTCACGACCTGGTCGCGGACGTCTATCCCCACCTGCTGCCCATCCGCACCACGTGCGGCGTCATCCGTGCCCGGCGTGACCGCGGACGTTGGCGTTCGGCGGCGCGCCGTCGACACGGCGTCGCGGTGTGGCTCGAAGAATCGCTTGCCGCCGCGCGGCTCGCGCGCCACGCGGGGCTCCGGACCGTCGATGTCGTGCTCGGTGACATTCGCCTCACCATCGACGACGCACTGCGAACCTTGGGCGTCCCGGCGATCGACATCGTGAATCTCGACGCCTCGGCTTCCGGCACCGGTGCGTGGACGGTCGATTCTCTCTCACGCCGCGATCGCGACGTCTCCGCCAGGATCGCCGACCTCGATGACGCCGTCCGAATGGTGGGCGGGGTCCGCATCGATCGCGCGCTACTCGTCTCCGGGGTCGACGCGCACGCGATGTCTCGGCTCGCACCGGCCCTACGGGGCACGCCGCACGTCGTCGGTCTCGCACGTGACACCGGTGCCTGGGTGCTGTGCCACGCAATCACGTCCCAGACCGGCTCTGGGCTGCGGGCACTGTGGCCAGGCCGACGCAACGCGCCGTTCGGGCGACGTCCGGGTGCGGCAACTCGGGCGCGGGTAAGCGGCGACGCACCCGCCGAGCGGTCCGGCTTGACCGGTGTCGTCGATGATGCGTGACGGACATGCACAGGGGCCACCCGGGCCCGCTCGAGCGGGACTGCGACGCCTGAGGGCCTCCCTGCACGCGGGCGTGCTCGGGCTCGCGGTCGCACTGACCGATCTGACACCGCCTGGCGTCAGGTACGGCTACGTGCAACCGCTCGCGCGCACGGCGCTGCGGCGCCCGCTCACGGTCGTGAGCGCAGTCGATGGCGTCGCGTTCATGCCGCCGAACCCGCACCCGCCCCCGGGGCGCACGGATCTGCGCTGCGGTCTCGTGGCCGATCATCTCGACGTCGGGGGCATCGGGCGTGTGATCGAGATGCTCACGGAGGGGCTCAGGTCGGCGGGGATCGAACCCGTGGTGGTGTGCCCCCGTGACGGCGAGCGCAGCGCACGCCTGCGCGCGCTCGGCTACGAGGTCATCGTCGCGCCGGATGCGCGCTCGGCAGGTGTGGCTCTCGAGTCTGCCGGCCTCGACGTCGTCGAGCTGCACAGCGCTCCGGCGCACCTGGTCGGCGCCGTGCTCGGCAGCGACGTTCCGGTCCTGCCTGTTCTGCACAACACGGAGATCCACTACGCGCGGCTGCAGTGGCGCGCCACGGCGGCTCTCTTCGGACGCGCCGAGGCCGTGATCGCCGTCAGCGAGATCGTGCGACGATTCCACCTCGAGCGCCTCCCGGCGACCCCCCACGACAAGATCGTGGTCGTCCCGAACGGCGCGATGACGATGCCCCAGGCGGACGCCAGCGCCCGCTCGCGAGCGCGCGAACACCTCGCGAGCGTGCTCGGAGCACGGCTGACGAAGTCGGCGGTGTTCGTGTCGCTTGTCCGCTACGACTCTCAGAAGAACGTAGCTGGCACGGTCGCGTCGTTCCTCGAAGCCGCCGACTCGTGCCACGTCCCCGTCCACCTCGTCGTGGCAGGCGAGCCCTCCGACTGGCTCGAGTACTGCCGGGCGGACGCGCTCCGGCGCCGCCACCCGCGAGCGGATCGTGTCCACCTGCTCGGGAACTCGGACGCCGCCACGCTGCTGGCGGCCGCGGATGCATTCCTTCTCAACTCGTTCTTCGAAGGTTGGCCGCTCGCGACGACCGAGGCGGTCGCGGCCGGCCTGCCGATCGTCGTCAGCGACTCCGGGGGTGCCGCGGAGCTCGTCGCACGAGCCCCCGAGGGCTCGATGCTGATCGGCAACGCCACGGGCCCTGCCGGGTCCGTGTCGGACCGCAGTGCGCGGGCGGCACGGCGCAGAGCCGCCCGTCAACGCAACAGGCCGGAGCTCGCCGCCGCCGTGAGCGCAGTCGCGACAGCCGTGGCGCAAGCCGCGACCGGCGGCCCCGGCGGACCGGCCGACGACAGCTACGGCGTGATGGTGGACGGTCACGCACGCCTGCTCCGTGCGGTCGGACGCACTCGCAGCACCGTCATCGCACCGAGCAAGCAACACTCTGCGTGAGCGGGATGCCACCATGACGGGCGGAACTCGGGAGGACGCGGGCAGAAGGCGAGTCATGGCAGCTTCCTCGCACGAGTCGCTCGCTCGCGACGCGGGGAACAGCCAGGACGCGCCGAGCACGGAGGGTGCACCGCCGGGCTTGGCGCGCACGGCAGCGTCCGGTGCCGCATGGCTCACCGCGCAGAAGTGGGTCGTCCGACTCTCGGGCCTCATCACGATCGCCGTTCTCGCTCGGCTGGTCTCTCCGCACGACTTCGGCGTGGTCGCCGCCGCAGCAGCCGTCATTCCCTTCGTGCTCCTCCTGTCGGATCTCGGCCTCTCGACCTACCTGGTCCAGACCGAAGACCCCGACGAGGTGGTTCTCAGCACGGGATTCTGGTTCTCGCTCTCCGCCGCTGTCGTCGTCGGCGGGGGACTTTTCGCCTTGGTCCCGGTCGTGGTGAACGCGCTCCAGGTGCCTGATGCCGGTCCGGTACTCCAGGTCCTGCTCGCTTCCGTCCCGCTGGTAGTCGCCGCCTCCGTGCCGACTGCTCTGCTCCGCCGCCGCATGCAGTTCCGCACGCTCGCATTGCAGGGGGCCCTCGGCGCCGGCGTCGCGCAGGCGGTGGCGATCGTCGTCGCGGTGGCGGGCGGGGGTGCGTGGGCACTTGTCGCCCAGGCGCTGACCACCACCCTGATCACGTCCACCTTGGCCTGGACGACAGCGCGCTGGGCACCGTCGTGGCGCTTCTCATGGCGCGAGTTCGCTGCCATGACGCGATTCGGCTACAAGATCGTCGCCGTCGAACTGGTGGCCGTTCTACGGAACTGGGGCGAGACCGCCATCGTCGCGGTCTCCCTCGGGACGGTAGCGCTCGGTTATCTCACGATCGCGCAGCGCCTCGTACGGGTCGCCCAGGAGCTCGGGGGTTCCGCCGTGGCTCCCGTGGCGGTCGTCGTCCTGGCAAAGGTCCGCGAGACACCGGATCGGCTCCGGCAGGCCTATCGGCGCGCCTCCACCTTGACCTACGGGGTCGCCACACCGCTGCTCACCTACGTCGCCGTCGCTGCCCCCGTGGTCATCCCCGTACTGTTCGGGTCGCGGTGGGGCGCGAGCGAGCCTGTCACGCGCGGGCTCGCGATCGCCGGGATCCTCACGATCGGGGCCTTCGTCGACCACGGGCTCTTCTACGCCCTCGGGCGCCCGGGGAAGTGGCTCGTCTATGCCACGATCACCGACCTTGTGACCGTGGGCACCACCGCGCTCGTGGTGAGCCGAGGACTCACCGCGGTCGCGTGGGCTTTCGTGGTTGTCGCCGTGGCCGCGACGGTCGTGCGCTGGGCGCTCGTCTCGAAGGAGATCGGTACGACGTTCGTGGGGCTCGCCCGGTCCTTCGGATCGGTTGTCGTCTGCGCCCTCGGCTCGACGACGGTGGGGCTGCTGGTGCTCACCTCCACCTCGGGGCCGCTCCTCGTGCGTGCGGCGCTCGTCGGCGTGGCGGTCGTCACCGTCCACCTCGTCCTGCTGCGCCTGGTGCTGCCAGCCACCTACGCTGATGCGCTCGAACTAGGACCGCTTCCTGCCCGTGTGCGGGTGCGCCTCAAGCGCCTGTCGAGGCTGCCGAGCTGAGCAGGTCCCCCGCGCGGGTCACAGTTGGTGGCGCACCCCGGCCAGGCGAGCGAGCTTGGCCGGCACACGGCTGGCTTCGACGGGAAGGTCTGCGAGCCAGGAGCCCGCCGTGTAGGAGACCGCTGCCAGCTCGTACACGGAAGCGAGCCGCTCGGCCATCTCCGTGAGGCCGAATCGCTCCTCGGCGAAGGCACGTCCGAAGGCGCCGAGGCGACGCCGGCGTGGGGCCTCCTCGATCAAACCGCGCAGGTGCTGCGCGAGCAGGGCGTCCGGGTCGTCGACCCGTTCCGGGCTCCAGTAGCTGTTCCGCGCGAGCGTTGCCGCGTTGTCGGGCTCGAACACGACGCTCCAGCCGTTCTCGCCCTGGACGACCAGGGGCTTGCCGTGCGCGAGCCCGCGCGCCGCGGAACTGCCCATGCCGAGCACGATGTCCGCATTCGCATACGCCGATCGTGGGTCCGCCATCGCACCGAGGAACCGCACCGCAGCGCGACCGAGGTCGGCGTTCGTCTTCTCGCCCAGTGTTCGGAGTCTGGGTTCAGCCTTGCCCGAGCCCACGATCTCGAGCGTGACGTCATACTCCCCGAGCCGCCCGACCGCCCCGATCGCCGCCTCGACCGGCACCGACTTCATGTCCTCCTCGAGGCGGGAGACGATCACGACGGTGACGCCGGCGCTCGGAGACACCGCCTCCGCGGGACGGTTCCGAATCAGGTCGACCGGCGGGCTCATGAGCACCGTAGGGCCAGGGCGATCGCCGCACTCCTCGTGAAGGTATTCGGTGCCCACGATCATGGGCATGTGTCGGTGCACCGACGGGTGCAGTGCCATCTCGTACATGGTCAGGACCCACGGACGTCGGCCCAAGCGGCACGGACCCCAGTACGCGGCGCGCGCCGCGCCCCATGTGCCGTAAGCGTGGACGACGTCGGCACCGATTTCGTCGGCCCGCCGCGCGAGCACCCGCGCGTGCGCCAGCACGGTCGACGGCTCACGGTACGGGTGAACGGTGAGCGCACGGTCCCGGGCGACATCCAGAAGCGTCGGTCCCTTCGATGCCGGGGCCGGCCCGATGAGGTGGGAGCGGAACCCGAGCGGTGCGATCGCTTCGGCGAGGTCGAGCGCGATGATCTGCGTCCCACCGAGCTCGAGGCTGTTCAGGTGGACGAGGACGAGCCGGTCCCCAGCGGTCACCTCACTGCTCCGCTCAACGCATCGACGACCACTCCCTGCTGTGCCTCTGTCAGGTGCGGGTGCAAGGGCAACGACAGGATCCGCCCGGCGGCGGCCTCCGCGACGGGGAAGGAACCGGCGCCGTACCCGAGGTGCGCGTAGGCACCGGTCAGGTGAACCGGGGTGGGATAGTGGATGCCCGCGCCGATGCCGGCCTTGTTGAGCTCGTGGAGCACGCGGTCGCGGTCGTCCACCTGCACGACGTACAAGTGCCAGACGTCCTCGTTGCCGGGTACGACCTTGGGCGTTCGAACCCCGAGCACGTCGGCCAGCATCATCCCGTACCGGGCGGCCGCCGCGCGGCGCGCATCGTTCCACGCCGCGAGCCGGCGGAGCTTCGCCTCGAGCACCACCGCCTGCACCGTGTCGAGCCTCGAGTTCATCCCGACCCGCTCGTGCTCGTACTTGCGTTCGCTGCCGTGCGCGGACAGGACACGGACGGTCCGTGCCACGCCGGCGTCGTTCGTGGTCACCGCTCCTGCGTCGCCCGCAGCGCCGAGGTTCTTCCCCGGATAGAAGCTCGTCCCGGCGGCCACGCCAAAGCTTCCCGCCGCCTGCCCGCCGCGGCGCGCGCCCTGCGCCTGCGCCGCGTCCTCGACGAGCGGGACGCCGGCGTCGGCCGCGACCTTGAGGAGCTCGTCCATCGGCGCGACCTGGCCGAAGAGGTGGACCGGGACAATCGCCTCCGTGCGCGCGGTGAGGGCGGCGCGGACCGCGGCCGGGTCGATGAGCAGGTGCTCCTCGTCGACGTCCACGAGGACGGGAACCGCTCCGATCCGCGACACCGCCTCGGCCGTCGCGATGAAGGTGTTCGCCGGGATCACGACCTCACCACCCGGCCCCACCCCGACCGCCCGGAGGGCGAGCTCGAGCGCGTCGGTCCCGTTGGCGACCCCCACGCAGTGCTCGACACCGATGGCGGCCGCGTACGCCCGTTCGAACCGGCCCACGGCCGGACCGCCGATGAAGGCCGTCGTGGTGAAGACCTCGCCCAGCCCGGCGCGCACCTCGTCGGCCACCTCCGCCTGCTGTGCCGCGAGATCGACCAGGGGGATCCTCATGTGCTCGTCTGCCTCTCAGAGCGGTCGTCGGGGCCGTGGATCGGCCGCGCCGGGACGCCTGCCCACGTCTCCCCGTCGGGCATGTCGGTGAGCAGCACCCCACCCATGCCGAGTGTCGCGCCAGCCCCGACGACGACTCGCTCGCGCACGCTCGCAGCCATTCCCAGGTAGGCCGCGCGGCCCACGTGCACGCCCCCTCCGAGGGCGACGCCCGCGCAGACCGTCGAGAAGTCCTCGAGCACGTCGTCGTGCGTGAGCGTCGCGTTCGGCATGACGACGACGTGGCGACCCACCCGCACCGCGGCCGTGAGCACGACCCCGGCGAGCAGGATCGAGCCCGAACCGACGGAGCAGCCCACGGGCACGTCGACGCCCGGATGCACGACAGTCGCGTAGCGGTCCTCATCCACGCCCAGGTCGGCGAGCCGCGCGGCCAACCGCTCGCGTCCGGCGCCACGCCCGACGCACAGCAGAACCGCGGCATCCGGGTGGTGCTTGACCTCCTCGAGGCCACCCAGGACGGGAACCCCGTCGACCGAGGTGCCGCGCCGCGTGACGTCGTCGTCCAGGAACCCCGTGACCTCGTGCGCGCCACCGGCGCGCACGAGCGCAAGCACCTCGCGTGCGAGCCCGCTCGCGGCGACGAGAAGCAGCTGCCCTGACGCGGCCATCAGCTCAGGCCCCCCGGACCGTGGCAGCCGAGCGCAGGGCGTCGACGACGCGTGCCAGCTCGGACTCGGACATCTGGTGGAACACCGGAAGGATGAGCGTGGCATCTGTCAGGTGCTCGGTCACCGGCAACGGGATAGAACCCGTGTCCCGCTCGATGTACGCGGCCTGCCGGTGTGCCGCCATGATGCCGCGACGCGCCGAGATCTCCGCGGCGGCCAGATGGGCCAGCAGCCCGTCCCGGTCGAGGGGGAACCCTGGACCGACCTCGACCCAGAACGACTGGAAGTTGCATGTCCCCCACGCCGGGTCGACGACCGCACGCAGGCCGGGGATCTCGGCGATCTGCTTGGTGTAGGTGGCTGCGATCTCCCGGCGACGGGTGACGATCTCGGGCAGTCGACCGAGCTGCACGATCCCGACGGCCGCCTGCAGGTCCGTCATCCGGTAGTTGAACCCGACCTCGTCGTACTCCTCCGCGGGGGCGAGCACGCTGGCATGGCGTTCCGCGGCTGACACGCTCATCGCGTGCTCGCGGAGGCGCCGCGCGCGGTCGGCCCACTCGGGGCGAGACGTCGTCAGCATGCCGCCCTCGCCGGTGGTGATGATCTTTCGTGGATGGAACGACCACGCCACCAGCTCGGCCCCCGCACCCACCTGGCGGCCGCGGTAGGTGGACCCGGCACCGCAGGCCGCATCCTCGATGACCACGACCCCCCGTGGGTCGCAGATCGCGCGGATCGGGTCGAGGTCCACAGGGACCCCACCTTGGTCCACCGCGATCACGGCCCGCGTGCGGGACGTGATCGCGGCGGCGATCGTGTCGGCCGTCAGATTCCCCGTGACCGGGTCCACGTCCGCGAACACGGGTCGGGCGCCGACGTAGAGGACCGCGTTCGCGGTGGCGATGAAGGAGAACGACGGCACGACGACGTCGTCCCCCGGGCCGACCCCGGCCACCACGAGCGCGAGGTGCAGCGCCGTCGTGCAGCTCGAGAGGGCCACGGCGTGCTCAGCCTGCTGGACCCGGGCGAACTCCTGCTCGAACGCGGCGACGCGCGGGCCCTGGGCGACCCAGCCCGACGCGAGCACCTCGGCGACCGCAGCGGACTCCTCGACGCCGAGCCAGGGCTGCATGACGTTGATCCTCGTCATGGGGTACCCGCCCGAGCGAGCCAGTTGACGTCCTCCACGCGCGCCAGCATGTCCGTAGTGCTGACCGGGCTGCTGCGGAACCACGAGACGAGCTCGGCGACGCCCTCGCGGAAGTCGACCTGCGGGACGAAACCGGTGAGCGAGCGCATCACGGACGGGTCACCGAGAAGCCGACGGACGTCCCCTGGTCTGGGGTCACGGTGCTCCGGCACCAGGTCGGGCCGCCCCACGGCCGCCGCCACCGCGGCGCACAGCTCGTTGATCGTCACCTCGGTTCCGGATCCGAGATTGATCGTCTGCCCCGCGACTCCCGAGGAGGTACCCAGCATGGCCAGTGCCGAGGCGGTGTCCGAGACGTGCATGAAGTCGCGCGTCTGCTCGCCGTCGCCGTACACGAGGGGGCGGTGCCCGGCCAGGAGGCGCACGATCGTCCGCGGCAGCACCTCGCCGCTGTCGCCCTCGAAGTGGCTGCGCGGCCCGTACGTGTTGAACGGCCGCACCACCACCGAATCCATGCCGTACGTCCGGTGGAAAGCTCGCGCGTACGCCTCGCCCGCGAGCTTGCTCCCCCCGTAGACCGTCTCGGGCCACGTCGGATGGCGCTCGTCCATGGGTGCGTACTGCGCGGTGCCGAACACCTCGCTCGTGCTCACGTAGACGAAGCGTCGAACCTCGTTGTCCCGCGCGCTCCCCAGCATGGCGAGCGTGCCTTCGGCGTTCACGCGATGGTTCTCGACGGGATCATGCAGGCTGTGCCGAACCCCGAGGCACGCAAGGTGGTAGACGATCTCGGCACCCGCGAGGGCGGCCCGCCGAGCATCCTCGTCCCTGATGTCCCCCACCAGCAGCGCGAAACGTCCATCACCGTCGAGGTCTTCCAGGTTCCGCCGCGTGCCGTTCACGAGGTTGTCCAGCACGCGGACCTCGCCCGCACCGCGGTCGAGGAGAACGTCGACCAGATGGCTTCCGATGAACCCGGCGCCTCCCGTCACCAGCACCGTGGCCCCCTGCAGAGCGCTCATGCCACGGTCTCCAGGGCGACACCGGGGTACGCATCGACCAGCCGGCCGCCATCGGCCAGGCTGCGCGACGACGCTTCGAGCACGTCGAGCACCCGCAGACCGGCCGCACCGTCGGTGCGCGGTGCGCGACCCTCGCGGATGCTGGCGGCGAACTCGGCCACCATCGCACCGAGCGCCTCCTTCTCGGGGAGCGCCGGCGCCCACGCGTCGCCGAGGCGGTACGAGACGTTGGCGGCGGTCTTCTCCGGGCCCGTCGCGAGACCTGTGGCGCCACCGAGGTCGACGCCACGGTCGTAGACGGTGAGCCGCTGCTGCGGGCTCAGGTCGTCCCACACCAGCGTGCGCTTGCTCCCGCCCACGACCATCTGCCGGATCTTGGTCGGGCTCAGCCAGTTGACGTGCACGTGCGCGATCGCGCCGCCGGGAAGCGGCAGCGAAAGGTAGCCGACGCATGACTGCCCCGCACCGAGCGGGTCCGCGCCTTGGGCCGCGACGCCCGTCGGCCTCAGTCCGCCGGGGAGGATGAAGTCGAGGATCGAGAGGTCGTGGGGTGCGAGGTCCCAGAAGACGTCGACGTCCGCCTGGACCAGGCCCAGGTTGATGCGCACCGAGTCGACGAAGTGGATGTCGCCGAGCGCGCCGTCGGCGATCAGCTCGCGGATCTTGAGCACGGCCGGCGTGTAGCAGAACGTGTGGTCGACCATGAGCACGCGGTCGACCTCCGCGGCGCGGGCGACCATCGACCGCGCGAGCCCCCCGTCGTCCGCCACCGGCTTCTCGACCAGCACGTGCTTGCCCGCATCGAGAGCAGCGAGCGCGATGGGAGCGTGCGTCCGTGCGGGCGTCGCGATGGCGACCGCGTCGACGTCGTCGCGTGCGAGCAGCTCGTGCGTCGACACCATGACGTCCACCGTGCTGCGCGGGCCGACGACGCGGACGGCCCGGTCCCGGTCCACGTCGCACACGGCCACCAGGTCCCAGTCGGGACTGGTCCGGAAGTTCCGTGCCAGGTTAGGCCCCCAGTAACCGGCACCGATCACAGCGGCGCGCAACTGTCCCGTCATCTCGTCCCCTGCTCTCGTTCGTGTCGTCTCGGCGAGCCCAGTGTCGGCCGAGCGAACCAGGCATCTGGGTGGATCTACGGCAATTCACCCGGATGCCAGGCGCTTTTCGCCCGGTCAGCCCGTGGGCGTGAACGCCACGTCGACCCAGTAGTTGGAGCTGGACGACATCGCGGGGAAGCCGGTGCCGTACACGTACGCGCCCGCCGTGGCCCCCGTGCTGAGCGGACCGTTGACGCGCGACCCGGCGAGCCCGTTGACCGTCAGCGAGTAGCGCCCGGTCGTCGAGTGGTACGCCGCCGTGTACACCTGCCCGGCGGCGACCGGCACCGGCGTGGGGAGCGTCACCGTCTGCCACCCCGACCCCGTCTCCGACGACGACGGCGCGCTGGCGAGCCTCGTGCCGTCGGGCCCCCACAGCGCCACCGTGTGGGTTCCCGTGTTCGTCGAGCCCTTGTAGAAGCGGATCGCCGTCACCTCACCGTTCACGGCGGCGGTGAACCGCACCCCCACCTGGACGGCCTTTGTGTCGTTCCAGGCTGAGTAGACCGGCGTGTCGGCGTCGGTCCACAGGCTGCACGGGCACTGCCCGGCGACGGGTTCGGGTGCCGTCGTGAACTGCCACGTGCCGCCCTCGATCGCCGTCCCGTCGAGGCTCGCCACCGCGCTCACGACCGTCTCCCCGGGCATCGCAGCCGAGGGCGTGAACCTCAGGGTGCGCGTCCCGGCGTCGAAGCTGCTGGCGCCCGCGACCGGACCGGCGTCCGTCGTGAGCGCGAGCGTGGGCGTACCTGCCGCCGGAACCCTCGACAACGTCGCCGTGACCGCAGTCGACCGCGACACCCCGGTGGCACCCGCAGCGGGCGACACGGCGGTGACCGTGGGAGGTGTCGCGGCGACGGACCGGAACATCACGTCGACGTAGTAGTTGGTCGAGCTCCAGCTCCTCGTCGGGAACCCTCCGCCGTAGACGTAGCGGCCGTTGTTGCCCGCCGGAGCCGTCAGCGGACCCCGAGTCCATGCCGTCGTCGCGAAGTAGCTCCTCGCGGCGGCGTACCTGCCCTGCGGGGCGAAGTAGGACACGACGTACGTCTGGCCCGCCTGCACGCTCACCGGCGCGGCGAACGCCGCGCTCTGCCACCCCGTCGCGGTCTCGTCGGTGAACGTCACGGTGGCCAGTCGGGTGCCGGTGGCCGACCACAGGGAGCCGGTGTGCGTACCACCGTTACCGGCCCCCTTGTAGAACCGGACACCCATCACCTCCCCGTCCGTGGCCGGGACGAACGCCAGCCCGAGCTCGGTCGCCGACGAGTCCGTCGACGCCGGCACCGCCGGCGTGTCGGCGTCGGTCCACAGGCTGCACGGGCACTGCCCGGCGACGGGTTCGGGTGCCGTCGTGAACTGCCACGTGCCGCCCTCGATCGCCGTCCCGTCGAGGCTCGCCACCGCGCTCACGACCGTCTCCCCGGGCATCGCAGCCGAGGGCGTGAACCTCAGGGTGCGCGTCCCGGCGTCGAAGCTGCTGGCGCCCGCGACCGGACCGGCGTCCGTCGTGAGCGCGAGCGTGGGCGTACCTGCCGCCGGAACCCTCGACAACGTCGCCGTGACCGCAGTCGACCGCGACACCCCGGTGGCACCCGCAGCGGGCGACACGGCGGTGACCGTGGGAGGTGTCGCGGCGACGGACCGGAACATCACGTCGACGTAGTAGTTGGTCGAGCTCCAGCTCCTCGTCGGGAACCCTCCGCCGTAGACGTAGCGGCCGTTGTTGCCCGCCGGAGCCGTCAGCGGACCCCGAGTCCATGCCGTCGTCGCGAAGTAGCTCCTCGCGGCGGCGTACCTGCCCTGCGGGGCGAAGTAGGACACGACGTACGTCTGGCCCGCCTGCACGCTCACCGGCGCGGCGAACGCCGCGCTCTGCCACCCCGTCGCGGTCTCGTCGGTGAACGTCACGGTGGCCAGTCGGGTGCCGGTGGCCGACCACAGGGAGCCGGTGTGCGTACCACCGTTACCGGCCCCCTTGTAGAACCGGACACCCATCACCTCCCCGTCCGTGGCCGGGACGAACGCCAGCCCGAGCTCGGTCGCCGACGAGTCCGTCGACGCCGGCACCGCCGGGACCTGCTCCGCGAACAGGGTGCACGGGCACGTGCCCGTGCCCGCCGTCGTGAAGGTCCAGGTCACGGGCGCAGCGCTGACACCGTCGGTCGACCTGATCCCCGTGACGGAGACCGAGTGCGTCGCGCCCCCGGCCATCGCGGCCGACGGCGTGAACGTGACGGTGCGCCCGTCCTCCGACCACGCCGTCGCTCCGGCCACCGCCTGGCCGCTCTCCTGCACGCCCACCTGCGCCCCCGCGGCCACCGGTCGCGAGAAGGTCGCCGAGATCGTCGATGCCGGGTCGACCCCCATGGCCCCGGGAGCGGGCGTCCGACTGACGACCGCAGGCGGCTCCGTGGCGGCGCGCTCGAACACGACGTCGACCAGGTAGCTGCTCGACGTGCTCAGCGTCGGGAACGCATCGGCGTAGACGAAGACGCCACCGGACTGCGGGACCGTCAGCGGCTCCCGTGTGAAGGCGCTCCCGTACGCGTTCGGGGTGGTGGAGTAACGGCCCGCAGGCGCCCGGTACGTCGCGACGTACTGCGTGCCCGGCGCGACGGCGACAGGCGTCGGGAACGTGACCGTCTGCCATCCGCTCGTGCTCTCCGCCGAGAACGTCGCCGAGGCGAGCCGCTCACCCGCGGCCGACCACAGGGAACCGACGTGGGATCCGGTGTTGCCCGGGCCCTTGTAGAAGCGCACGCCCGTCACGTTGCCGGCGACCGCGCTCGTGAACCTGACCCCCAGGGTCACGGCTGCCGTGTCCGTCACCTCGAGCACGTTCGGCTGGTCGGTGTCGTCGTACAGGGAGCACGGGCACACACCCGGCGTGCTGGGGGCGAGCGCCGTCGTGAAGGACCACGGCGCTGCGCCGACCAGCGGCTCCCCGCGCAGATCGGTGGCCGTCACGGTGGCGGTGTACGTCACGCCGTTCGTGAGAGCACCGGCCGTGGGCGTGAAGGTGACCCTGCGGGCGGCGTCGTCGTACGTCGTGGTGCCGGTGACGACCTGGCCGGCGGGGTCCGCCAGCGTGACGGCCGCGGAACCGGTGGCCGCCGCGCGGGAGAAGACCGCGGTGACGCTCGAGCCGAGCGGCACGCTCGTCGATCCGTCCAACGGGGTCCGGTCCACCACCCGGAGCGGTGCGGTGTCCTGCACGTCGAAGACGACGTCCACGAAGTAGTTCGTCGCCCTGTAGGTCCTCGACGGGAACGTGCCCGCGTTGCCGAACACGCCTGACTGCTGCGTCCCGAAGCCGCCCGTCGTGATGATGGGTGGTGCGTTCGCTCCGGCGGCGCTGAAGTAGTCGATCACTCCGGCGTACCTGCCCGCCGGAGCCGTGTAGGACACCACGTAGGTCTGCCCGGCGACCAGCCGCACCGACTGGGGGAAGGCGGCCTCCTGCCACCCGGTGGCCGTCTCGTCGGTGAACGTGACGGTCGAGAGACGCTGCCCGGCTGCGTCCCAGAGCGAGCCCGTGTGGGTCCCGGTGTTCCCCTCGCCCTTGTAGAAGCGCACGCCGGTCGCGAAGCCGTCCCGGTCGGTCGAGAACCGCAGCCCGAGCTCCACCGAGCTGGCGTCCGCGACCGACGGGGTCGCCGGGACGTCGGTGCCGAACGCGCTGCACGGGCACGTGGCGATCAGCGGGAGGACCGCCGCCGAGCCCGTCCTCGCGCTGTCGTCGACGGCACGGACCTGCACCTCGACGTCACCGAGCCCGACCTGGCGGTAGGTGTAGGACCACGCCGTCGTGCCGGTGGCAGGGTGCCACGTCGCGCCGCCGTCCGTCGACACCTCCACGCCGGCGACGCGGCCGCCGCCGACGTCGGACGCGGTGCCCGTGACGGTGACCGGCGTGCCGTTCGCCACGCTCGTGCCGGCCGCCGGGGAGGTCACGGTCGTGGTGGGGCCGGTCGTGTCCGTCGAGGCGGTCGCCGGCGCAAGGTCAGGGGCGAGCGTCGCGGGCTGGACCCCCATGTCCGCGAAGAGGTTGATCGGCGCCTGGCGCATGCGCGGGTCGGCCGCCGGGCCGTCGCCGTCGTGGGTCGCGTCCAGCCCCCACGTCCACTGGATGGACCCGGCGGAGAAGACCAGCGCCCCGCTCGCGGCCCGGTACAGCGTCGTGTTGTGGACCGTCGTGCCGGGGGCGACCGTGTTCCCGTAGTCGAGCAGGTACTCCGGCACGGGACCCGTCGTGGTCGAGAGCCGGATCAGCCCGGGTGGCCGGGCCCCGTTGTCACGGTCCTCGTTGGACTCGTAGCCGACCGTGGTTCGTGCGAGCTCCTGAGAGGTGCCGGCCGGGAGCGACGCCAGGCTGGTGGAGCGCCAGAGCCGCAGCCGTCCCTCCTCGGCGGAGACCGTCACGGGCAGGTCCGAGAAGTTGGACATGTAGAGCGTCCCGGTGAGCGCGTTCTCGGGCATGTTCCCGCCCGCGGAGGTCGGCGCGAACCGCGGGTCCCGCCAGGTGCCCGTCCACTCGCTCGACGGATCGATCTTGCGGCTCGCGAACGTCTCCTTGTACGAGACGAGCGTGCGGTACGGCGTGCTCGTCCCATCGGCGGACCCGGCCCACCGGGCACGCCAGTACATCTCGTTGCCGGAGAAGAACGCCAGGTTCACGCCTGCGTCGCGGGCTGCCTCGACGTTCGCCCGCTGCGGACCGGTCCAGTACTCGTCGTGGCCGACGGAGAGGAAGACCTTGTGGTTGAGGAGCAGGTCGCCTCGACGGTCCGTGTCCGCGCCCGCCTGGTACGTGACGTCGTAGCCGTTCTGCTCGAGGAACCGGACCATCGGGTACTCGGCGCTGAAGTAGAAGTCGCGCGCGGTGACGCCCTCTCGCGTGGCGAACGGCCGGTTGTAGCTGAGCGCGTACCCGCGGCTGCTCGACGCGCCCCGGTAGAAGCTGGTCCCGCCGTAGGTGTTGTACGCCTGCCAGGTCGTGTCCGAGGTCTGGAACACCATGTCCGAGGTGCTGGCGTCGTTGCGGACGACGAAGGTGATGTGGCTCCCGCCGCCCGTGTCGTCCCCACGGGTGAGCAGAGCGACGTACACGCCGGATACGGCGTCGGCGGGAACCTGCCACGAGGCCGACACGCCCCATGTCCCGCAGTCGTACAGGCCGGTGGTCACCTCCGTGAGGCACTCCGGCTGCATCTGCGGGAGCGTCGCGGACGGGACGACGCTCGCCACCTTGCGTGCGCCCTTCCCGCCGTACCAGCCCGTGCGGTAGATGTCGATCGAGTAGGCCGCGGCATCGGTGTCGATCTTGAAGTCCACCTGCTCGCCGACGTTGACGCTGATCTCGGTGGCGAAGCCTTGGATCGACGGGTCGCCTGCTCCCCGGATGTCCCACTCGCTGCGGTTGGCACCGGGCTTGGAGTTCTCGCACGCGATCGGGTTGCCACCCACCCCGCACGGGTCGGACGCGGCGGTAGCGGGGGCCGGCAGTCCGACGAGGAGCGATGCCAGGAGGGCCAGGATCCCCACGAGCGCGGTGAGCGCGCCCCGGACTGAGGGCCGGTAAGTCGGGGTCATCTCGGAGTCCTTGTCGTCGGAGCCGTACCTGCGTCGCCCGGTCGGACGCGCTGCCTCGCTACGCTCGCGCGGTATCCCGCACACTCGGAGCACCTCTGCCACCTGCGGCAGCGGTCCGACCGGAGGAGATCCCCGTGCCCGATGTCGCCCCCCGCATCGCCCCCACCGCGGACGTCGACGACCGCGCCACGATCGGCCCCGGCACCCTCGTCTGGCACCTCGCGCAGATCCGCGAGCACGCCGTCGTCGGCCAGGAGTGCATCATCGGGCGCGGGGCGTACCTGGGCCCGGGCGTCCGGCTGGGCGACCGCTGCAAGATCCAGAACCACGCGCTCGTGTACGAGCCCGCCGTTCTCGCGGACGGCGTCTTCGTCGGCCCGGCCGTCGTGTTCACCAACGACTACTTCCCGCGCGCGGTCACGCCGGACGGTGCGCTCAAGACGGGCGACGACTGGCACGCCGTCGGTGTGACGGTCCACGAAGGCGCCTCGATCGGTGCCCGCGCGGTGTGCGTCGCGCCCGTGACCATCGGTCGCTGGGCAACCGTCGCGGCCGGTGCGGTGGTCACGCGTGACGTCCCCGACTTCGCGCTCGTCGCAGGGGTTCCCGCGCGCCGCATCCGATGGGTGGGACGCGCCGGCATCCCCCTGGAAGCCACCGACGACGCCGCGACCTGGCGCTGCCCGGAGACCGGCTCGCTGTACGACGAGCACGCCGACGACGTCCTGACGGAGCGCTCCTGAGCACTCAGTACGCACCGGCGCCACCGAACACCGCCCGCGTCGTCTTCCACAGGATGAGCAGGTCCATCGCGATCGACCAGTTGTCGACGTAACGGAGGTCGAGCTGGATCGACTCGTCCCAGCTCAGCGACGCCCGCCCGCTCACCTGCCACAGCCCGGTGAGACCCGGCCGTACGTGAAGTCGCCGCATCACACGGTCGCGGTAGCCGTCGACCTCCTCCGGCAGCGGCGGACGCGGGCCGACGAGCGACATGTCCCCCTTGACGACATTCAGCAGCTGGGGAAGCTCGTCGATGGAGAACCGGCGCAGGACGCGACCGACAGGCGTGATCCGCGGGTCCCTCACCATCTTGAACATCAGGCCGTCCCGGTCGCTGTGCCCGAGCAGGCCGGATCGACGCGCCTCCGCATCGACGTACATGCTCCGAAGCTTCCACATGGTGAAGGCCTGCCCGTCGACGCCGATCCGGCGCTGCCGGAAGAACACCGGCCCGGGGCTCGTCGCACGGACGACCACCGCGGCGAGCCCGATGACGGGCGAAGCCGCGAGCAGGAGGGCCGTTCCCAGGACCCGGTCGAGGATCGACTTCGCCACCAGGCGACCCCGCGGGCAGGCGGTCTCCACCTCCAGGAGGGAGAGCCCGGCTGTCGGGCGGAGCGCGACACGAGGTCCGAGCACCTCGACGAGGCCCGGTGCGACGACGAGCTGCGCACCGACCCGGCCGAGCGCCCAGGAGAGGCGCCGCAGGGGCTCGCCCGCGAGCTCGCCTCCCGCGACGATGACCACGTCGGCTCCGTGGTCATGAGCGACCTGCGGGATGTCCGCGAGCGCGCCCAGCGTGCGGACGCCGATCGGCGGCGCGGGGTCGGCGACAGAAGGAAGGCAGACGCCGACGACCTTGTACCCGTGATGGGGAGCGGCGCGCAGATCTCGGACCACCCTCTCGACGGACGCCCCGTCCCCCACGACCAGGGTGCGGGACATCGCCTCACCCCTGCTCCGCAGTCGGTGCAGCGAGCGCCGGAGCACGTGCCGTCCGATCGCCGCGCCGAGCATCGTCACCGGAACCTGCACCAGCAGGAGGGCTCGCGGCACGGAGAGCTCGAGCAGCATGGCGGCGACCGCGATCCCCGCCACGGAAACAGCACCTGCCCGGAGGATCGCCTGGAACTCGCCCGGCCCGTCACCGATGATCCGACGGTCATAACCGCGTGCAGCCCACAGCATGGCGAGGAAGACCGTCATGACCGACCCGCTCCACACCAGGTGCAGCGGGCTCACGGTGCTGATGGCCGCCAGCGCGACCGCTGCCGCGGCGGCGCCGGCGATCCCGTCCGCGGCCAGCGAGGCACGCACGAACCCCCGGGAGCGGTCCCGCCAGTGGTCCGCGTCACGACGCGCGACGACCCGCAGGGGGGGCCGGGCGACGAACGGCTGCGACGAGGCCCAGGAGAGGTGCGGGCCTGCGGCGGCGCGGCGACGGTCAGCCACTGCGGGGTCGCTGAGCGCGTCCCTCGGGTAGTCGAGCAGTGTCATGGCGGTCCCGTTCCGAGCTGCTGCTGGTTCGGGTCGACGCTATGCGTGCCTTGCGGCGTTTTGGGGATTTGCGTCCGATTTCACCCTGAACCGACCGCTTCGTTCCGCCATCCGGATGAACGACCGCATCAGGTCGGGCTACGTCTTCGTGTGGTGCTGCAGCTGTGCCTTCTCGAGACCCTCCGTCAGCAGGAGCTCGGTCGCATCCGCCGCGGCGTCGACGAGCCACGCCAGCTCCTTGCGCTCGGCGCCGGAGAAGTCCTTGAGCACGTAGTCCGCGGCGTCCATCCGACCCGGCGGACGGCCGACTCCCACCCGCACCCGCAGGTAGTCACGCGTGCCGAGCGCCTTGGTCACGTCCCGCAGGCCGTTGTGCCCGCCCTCGCCGCCCCCGAGCTTGAGCTTGATGTCGCCGAACGGGATGTCGAGCTCGTCGTGGACCACGACGACACGGTCCGGCTCGACCCGGTAGTACTGGCCGAGCCCCGACACGGGGCCGCCCGAGACGTTCATGTAGGTCGACGGCTTCGCGAGCACGACCCGCGCTCCGGGGGCACCACCCGGGAGCACGCCGAGACGCGCCTCCGCCGTCGCCGCCCGGGCACCGCCGACGCTCCGTGCCGAGAAGGTGACCCCGGCGCGCCGGGCAAGCTCGTCGAGCACCATCTGGCCGACGTTGTGGCGGTTCCCCGCGTAGGCGGGCCCGGGGTTGCCGAGCCCGACGACGAGCCAGCGACCGTCCGCCATCGTCCGTCCCTCCTGTCGCGGCCTGTCGCGGCCTGTCGCGGCCTGTCGCGGCACCGTGGCCGTTCCCGGATGCCGCAGCGGCAGCCGTTCCCGGACACCGCGACGCCCGGCGCCGTACGAGACCGTACCGGGCGCTGCGGGTCGGCCACGCGCCGACGGGGTCAGCCCGTCGAGCGGGGGCGTCAGGCCTGCGCTGCGGCGGAGGCGGCGGCCTGCCCGGCGGCGATCTCGGCGTCGGCGGCCTCGTCCTCGGCGGAGACCTGCGGCACGGCGATCGTCACGACGATGAGCTCGGGGTTGTCCGTGAGGGTCGCGCCCTCGGGGAGCGTGACGTCGCCCGCGCGGACCTGCGTGCCGGCCTCGAGGCCCTCGATCGAGACCTCGACCTGCTCCGGGAGGTCCGTGGCCTCGGCCGAGAGCGCGATGGTCTGCAGCTCGACGAAGTGGATCGTGCCGGGCGCCGACTCGCCGGTGACGTGCACGGGGACCTCGACGGCGACCTTCTCGCCCTTCTTCACGATCAG
This sequence comes from Cellulomonas fimi, assembly GCF_012952065.1. Taxonomy (GTDB): domain Bacteria; phylum Actinomycetota; class Actinomycetes; order Actinomycetales; family Cellulomonadaceae; genus Pengzhenrongella; species Pengzhenrongella fimi_A. The sequence goes on along the minus strand of NZ_JABCJJ010000035.1, from coordinate 3,431 downwards.
CATGTCGACGTGCTCGATGACGTTCTTGACCGGGTCGCGCTGGACGTCCTTGGCGATGGTCAGCTGCGACGTGCCGTCGAGCTCGATCGAGAACAGCGCGTTCGCGTGCTTGAGCGCCAGCATCGTCTGGTGGCCGGGGAGCGAGACGTGGAGCGGCTCCCCGCCGTGCCCGTAGAGGACGGCGGGGATCAGGCCGGCGCGGCGGGTGCGGCGTGCGGCGCCCTTGCCGAAGTCGGTGCGGGCGGTGGCGACGAGCTTGATCTCGGACACGGTGACTCCCAGACGGTGGTGTGTTTCAGCAGGGACAGGTCTCGGGGTGGCCTCGACGCGGGGCGCAGGACGGGCACGCGGAGGCGACCGCCTAGTCGATCACGGACCCGAGACCCGTCAGGAGACCCTGACCGTCCGACATCCCTCGCCGAGGCAACCGGACGAGTCTACCCGGCCCGGGGCGGGCTGAGAAACGCTCAGGCCTGGCCGTCGAAGAGCGAGGTGACCGAGCCGTCGTCGAAGACCTCGCGGATGGCGCGCGCGATGAGCGGCGCGATCGAGAGGACCGTCAGCTGCGGGAACCGCCGGTCCTCGGCGATCGGCAGGGTGTCGGAGACCACGACCTCGGTGATCCGCGAGTTCTTGAGGCGGTCCACCGCCGGTCCCGACAGCACGGCGTGCGTCGAGGCCACGATGACCTCGGCGGCGCCGTTCTCGAACAGGGCCTCGGCGGCCTGCACGATCGTGCCGGCGGTGTCGATCATGTCGTCGACGATGACGCACGTGCGGCCCTCGACCTTGCCGACGAGCTCGTGCACCTTGACCTGGTTCGGGATCGTGGGGTCCCGGCGCTTGTGGATGATGGCGAGCGGGGCGCCGAGCCGGTCGGACCACTGGTCGGCGAGACGCACGCGGCCGGCGTCGGGCGAGACCACGGTCAGGCGGCTGAGGTCCACGCGGCTGCGCACGTAGCTCGCCAGCAGCGGGAGCGCCATGAGGTGGTCGACGGGCCCGTCGAAGAAGCCCTGGATCTGGGCGGTGTGCAGGTCGACGCTCATGAGGCGGTCCGCGCCGGCCGTCTTGAACATGTCCGCGATCAGGCGGGCCGAGATCGGCTCGCGTCCGCGGTGCTTCTTGTCCTGACGCGCGTACCCGTAGAACGGCACGATCACGGTGATGGTCTTGGCCGACGCGCGCTTGAGCGCGTCGACCATGATCAGCTGCTCCATGATCCACTCGTTGATCGGCGCCGCGTGGCTCTGGAGCACGAAGGCGTCGGCACCGCGGACGGACTCGCCGAACCGGACGTAGATCTCGCCGTTCGCGAAGTCGTACGCCGTCGTCGGGACGAGCTCGGTGTCGAGCTGGGACGCGACCGCCTCCGCGAGCTCGGGGTGCGCGCGTCCGGAGACGAGCACGAGTCGCTTGTCGCCCTTGAGCGAGGTGATGCCGGTCATCGGGTGTCGTCCTTCGGGGTCGGTGCCGGCAGGGAGTCGTCGGTGCGCTGGGCCGCGGACGCGGGACGGACCGCCGCGGGTGGAGGCCCCGGTGCCGCCGAGTGCGCCGCCTGGCCGGCGCGCGCCCGCTCGGCGCGTGCCTGCGGGGAGAGCCCGTCGTCGTCGCCGCGCTCGGCGAGCGCACGCGCTGCCGCCTCGGCGGCCTCCGTGCCTGAGCGGCTCCGCAGGACCCAGCCCTCGATGTTCCGCTGCGCACCCGAGCTGACGGCCAGCGACCCGGGCGGGACGTCGCGGCGGATGACCGAGCCTGCTCCGGTGTACGCGCCGTCGCCGACCGTGACCGGCGCGACGAACATGTTGTCCGACCCGGTCCGGGCGAACGAGCCGATCGTCGTGTGGTGCTTGCTCACGCCGTCGTAGTTGACGAAGATCGACGCGGCGCCGATGTTCGTCTGCTCGCCGATGGTCGCGTCGCCGACGTAGGACAGGTGCGGCACCTTGGAGCCCGCGCCGATCGTGGCGTTCTTGGTCTCGACGAAGGTCCCGATCTTCCCGTCCTCGCCGAGCACGGTGCCGGGCCGCAGGTACGCGAACGGGCCGACGGTCGCGTCGGGCCCGATCACCGCGCCGGTCCCGTGCGTGCGGACGACAGTCGCGCGTGCGCCGACCTCCGTGTCCGTGAGCGTCGTGTCGGGCCCGATCGTCGCCCCGACCCCCACGACCGTGGACCCGTGGAGCTGCGTCCCCGGCAGCAGCGTGACGTCCGGCGCGAGCTCGACGTCGACGTCGACCCACGTGGTGGCCGGGTCGACGACGGTCACGCCCTCGAGCATCCAGTCCTCGAGCGTGCGCCGGTTGAGCTCGGCACGCAGGGTCGCGAGCTGGACCCGGTCGTTCACGCCCTCCACCAGCAGGGGGTCGTCGGTCCGGACCGCGCGCACGGGCAGCCCGTCGCCGCGGAGGATCCCGAGCACGTCGGTCAGGTAGACCTCACCCTGCGCGTTGTCCTGACCGAGCCGGCCGAGCGCCCCGCGCAGAGCCGCGGCGTCGAACACGTAGACCGACGAGTTGATCTCGGTGATGGCCCGCTGCTCGTCGTCGGCGTCCTTCTCCTCGACGATGCCGACGACGTCGCCCGTCCCGGTCTCGCGCACGACCCGGCCGTAGCCGGTCGGGTCCGTGACCTCGGTCGTCAGCACGGTCACGGCGTTGCCGTCGGCGACGTGGGTGGCGACCAGCTCGCCCAGCGTCGCTCCGTCGAGCAGGGGGACGTCCCCGGCGACGACGACGACGGCGCCGGACGTCTCCGCGTGCGTCGGCTCGTCCGGGGCCCGGTCGCGCGCGAGGTCGGCGTGCGCCGCGGCGTCGAGCACGGACAGGCCGCACTGGACGGCCCGGCCCGTGCCGGGGGTCGCGTCCTGGTCGGCGACCAGGGCCGCGGGGTCGATCGCGCGGACGTGCTCGACCACCTGCTCGCGGGCGTGCCGCACGACGACGACGACGCGTCCCGGCTCGAGCTCGCGTGCGGCGGTAAGCGCGTGGCCGAGCATCGAGCGCCCGCCGAGGGTGTGCAGCACCTTGGGAGTGGCTGACCGCATCCGTGTGCCCTCACCTGCGGCGAGGACGAGGACGGCTGCAGGGCGTGGGGTGGTCACGTCGCGGGACTCCCGTGGATCTGCCCGAGAACGCACCCGGGGGCTGATGGATCGCTCGGTCACTCTACCGCCGAGCGGCAGGGCGGAAGTGCCACCGTCCGTCCTGCCGGACTGCCCAGGTCGTCGCCTGCACGTGCGGATCCCGCGGCGGTCGACCACCCGGGCTCGACAGCGGCGCGGGCGGGTCGACGCCCGGCTCGAGGATCGGTCAGATGGTGCGTCCTGCGTTGGGTCCGTCGTGCCAGACGTTGCCCGTGGTGGTCACGGCCGGGGCGTCGACGGACGCGAACGGTCCGTAGGCGCCACCCCTGGGGAACACGGACGTCGA
>NZ_JABCJJ010000034.1 GCF_012952065.1 Cellulomonas fimi | reverse complement strand
GGGGAAACGCCCGGTCCCATTCCGAACCCGGAAGCTAAGCCCTTCAGCGCCGATGGTACTGCACGGGAGACTGTGTGGGAGAGTAGGTCGCCGCCGGACAACCATTACAGAAAGAGCCACCCCACCCCGGGGTGGCTCTTTCTCATTCCCCCACAACCCACGCGGGTCTCGGGACTGGCCACAGCGAGTCCTGTGCCGTCGGCCGGGGCGCGCTGAGGAAGGCCGGCTGAGCGAGGCCAGCTGAGTGGATCCAGCTGAGCGAGCCCGGCCGAGTGAGACCATGAACGGACGCATGACGATGAGGGGACACACACACGTGAGCAACGACGCCGGTCAGCCGGGAGGGCCGCGAGGCCCTGAGGATCGCGATCGAGGCGGGCGGGGCTCGGGCGAGGGCGGCGCCGATCGGCGCCAGGCCGACGACGACCGGAGGAGGGCGCGCGATGAGTCGAGCCCGGACCGGGGCGGCCCCGCGCGGGGCAGCCGGCAGGCGGCACCGAAAGGTGGACGCGGTGCGAGCAGCGCTCCACGTTCAGGTGCCTCCGGGTGGGCGCCCCGATCCTCCTCAGGTGCATCCGGGTGGGCGCCCCGATCCTCCAGCGCACGCCCGCTCCGAGGCGGAGCAGAGGGCCGCGGTGCCGACGACCGTGGATCCCGCACCGAGCGTCCTCGCGGTTCGTACGGCTCCGACTCCCGCACTCGCGGTGATGACGCGCGACGTCCTGCCGCGGGCGGCGCGACGGGGCGTCCTTCGGGGACGGGTCGTCCTTCGGGGGCGGGGAGCGCTGCCGCCGGGGGTGGTCGTGGCTACGCGCCCCGCCGGGACGAGCGGGCTGCTGGGGGCGCGTCATGGGACGCGGCGGCGGATCGCCCGCGGAGGCCGGCGACGACCCGGTCCGGCCGGGGTGAGCGTCCCGGCGGTGGCGCACGCCCCTCGGCTTCGGGTCGTCCAGAGGGGACGCAGCGCACGAGCTGGCGCACCGGCTCGGAGCGCACCTCGGCAGGCGGAGCGTGGCAGGACCGAGCGTCCCGCGATGCGAGTCGGACGGGCGATCGGATCACTGGTGGCGGGCGTCGCGAGCGCAGTGACCGCGGCCGGGACGAGCGCGGCGGCGGAGCTCCTCGGTTCGGCTCGCCAGATCGCGAGGTGAGGACCTACGGCTCGCGCGACCAACGATCGGACTCCCGTGCCGGGGGCGCCTTCCGCCCTGCCGTGGGCCGGCCGCCCGAGCGACGCTCGGGGGAGCGTCCCGACCGTCGGCAGGCACCCGATCGTGCTCCGGGCGCCGACCGTCCAGTCGCGCGTACGGACGCAGGCCCCACGCGGGGCGAGCGGCCGCAGTGGTCCGCCCGCGCCTCCCGTGGGGACCGTCCGGACCATGCGGATCGCAACGTCCGTGGGGATCGTCCGGACCGTTCGGATCGCCCCTTCCGTGGCGACCGTCCGGACCGGCAGTCGCGCCCGGAACGGCCGGCGCGTGAGGACCGGCCCGCGCGCGAAGACCGGCCCGCGCGCGAAGACCGGGCCGGCCGCCCGTTCTGGTCGGATCGGCCCGACCGCCCGGAACGTGCTGACCGTCACGGTGGTCCGACGCGTGGCGATCGCGTCCAGCAGGGCTCGCGCCCGACATCGGGCCGGGGCTACGGCGCCGACACCGATCGCGACCGGACCACGGACCGGCGCGTGACTCGTCCGCCGGAGCCCGCTCGGGTCGAGGCGCCGGAGGTCGCGGACGACGTGCAGTTCTCTGATCTCGATCGTGGGGTCCGCGCCCGGCTGCGCACGCTCAGCAAGGACAACGCGGAGGGCGTCGGTCACCACCTGGTGATGGCCGGTCGGTTGCTCGACACCGACCCGGAGCTGGCCTACGAGCACGCCCAGGCCGCGGTCCGACGGGCCGGCCGGGTCGACGTCGTCCGCGAGGCAGCCGGACTGGCGGCCTACCGGACGGGTCGCTTCGCCGAAGCCCTCCGCGAGCTGCGGACCGTGCGCCGCCTCAACGGCTCGTCCGAGCACCTGGCGATCATGGCGGACTGTGAACGGGGCCTCGGCCGACCCGAGCGCGCGTTGGCGCTCGGAACCTCGAGCGAGGCGGAAGCACTCGAGGCGGAGCCCGCGGTCGAGCTTGCGATCGTCGTGAGTGGGGCGCGCCTGGATCTCGGTGAGGCCGAGGCTGCCCTGGCCGTCCTGTCCGAGGCGGCGCTCGAGCGGCTCGGCGGCGCCACCGGCGTGCTGGCGGCGCGCGTGGCGCAGGCCCGGGCGGCCGCGCTGGAGTCGCTCGGGCGGCCGGAGGACGCCGCGGCCGAGCTCACCGCGTTCACGGGAGCCGAGCTGGCCGCAGCCGCGGGCGTGACGGACGAGGAGGAGATCGTCGTGTTCGACCTCGCGGCGAGCGACGAGCCGGCTGACGACGTGCGGTCCGACGACGACCCGGCGGGCGACGTCCCGGCGGGCGACGACCCGACCGAGGACGACGTCCCGGTGGACGAGGAGGCGGCCGCCGGTGTCGCGTCGGTCGAGGACGAACCCCCGATCGACGAGGAAGCCGCGGTCGGAACCGGCCCCGCCGAGGTGAGCGGCCGGCCGGACGGGGAGGACGCGGGGTCGCCGGGGGACGCCCGATGAGTGGGCTCGTCGCGTGCGACGCCCCGCTCGCGGAGTCGTTCGACCTCGCCCTGGTCGATCTGGACGGCGTGGCCTACAAAGGGCACGAGTCCATCCCCCGAGCGGCCGAGGGGCTGACCGGTGCCCGAGAGCGGGGCATGCGGCTCGTCTTCGTGACGAACAACGCCTCGCGCGAGCCCGAGTCGGTCGCGGCGCAGCTCAGCGGCCTCGGCATCGCGACCGAGCCGGCGGAGGTGATGACCGCGGCACAGGCGGCCGCTGCGGTGCTGACGACGCGGCTCGCCCCGGGTGCCAAAGTGCTCGTGGTCGGGGGAGCCGGGTTGGTCACCGCCGTCCAGCAGGCGGGGTTCGTCGTGGTGACGTCCGCCGACGACGCTCCGGACGCCGTCGCGCAGGGCTTCGCCCCCGAGCTGGCCTGGCCGCAGCTCGCGGAGGCGGCCTACGCGGTGCAGCGAGGCGCGTGGCACGTCGCGAGCAACCTCGACCTGAGCCTGCCCACGCCGCGCGGGTTCGCGCCCGGCAACGGCGCTCTCGTCGGGGCGGTGCAGGCCGCGACCGGCGTGACCCCGGACAGCGCGGGCAAGCCTGCGCCGACCATGTTCCGGCTCGCGGTCGCGCGCGCGGGCGCGAAGCGCCCCTTGGTGATCGGTGATCGGCTGGACACCGACCTCGCGGGTGCGCGGGCTGCCGACTACCCCGGCCTGCTCGTGCTCACGGGGGTCAGCTCGGCGCGAGACGCGGTGCTCGCCCGTCCTGCGGAGCGGCCGCACCTCATCGGCGGTGATCTCGTCAGCCTGCTCGAGCCGCATCCCGCACCGGCGCCTGGGCCGGAGGGCTGGTGGACGACGCGCGAGGCGGCCGCGCGCGTCGTCGACGGGCGCCTCGAGGTGCGCGGGTGGACGGGCGTCCTGGCGGCACGGGTCGACGTGGTGCGGTCGGCGTGCGCGGCGGCGTGGGACGCCGTCGACCGCGGGAACGCTGTGGATCCCGGCTCCGTGCCGGACCTCGCTGTGCACGACGGTTGATCGCCGTCGGATCGCCTTGCACTCCCGGTAGCGTGGGGCGCGGTGTGCCGCCGCGGTGGTCCGCCCATCCCGACCGACGAGGAGCAGCGTGCAGGAGCAGGTCCCGAACGTCGATGCCCAGGCTGCCGACCCGCAGACCGGCGCGACCGGCGACGCGGCAGTCGACGCCGCGCTCACCCGGGTCGTGGGGCTCGACGAGCGTCCCGTCCGTGAGCACGTCGCCGTGTTCGACGCTGTGCACACCGCGCTCCAGGACCGCCTCGCGGACACCGAGGAGTAGCCGGTGGCCGGTCGTGCACGGCTGGACGCCGAGCTGGTCCGGCGAGGTCTGGCGCGCTCCCGTCGCCACGCCGGCGAGCTCATCGAGGCCGGTCGGGTGACCGTGGACGGCGTGCCCGCGAGCAAGAGCGCCACCCCGCTCACTCCTGAGCACGTGGTCGCGGTCGCGGTCGACCCGGGCGGCGAGCCCGACTACGCCTCGCGCGCCGGGCACAAGCTCGCCGGAGTCCTGGATGCGCTCGGACCCGACGGCCCGCGCGTCGCCGGACGCACCTGTCTCGACGCCGGCGCGTCGACCGGAGGCTTCACCGACGTGCTGCTGAGGCGCGGCGCCGCGCACGTGGTGGCGGTCGACGTCGGGCACGGTCAGCTCGTGCCGTCGTTGCGCGCCGACACGCGGGTGACCGTGCGGGAGGGGGTCAACGTCCGGCACCTGGTGGCGGGCGACCTCGAACCAGCGCCCGAGCTCGTCGTCGGCGACCTCTCCTTCATCTCGCTCACGATCGTGCTGCCCGCGCTCGTGCAGGTGGCCGCGCCGGGCGCGGACCTGCTGCTGCTCGTCAAGCCGCAGTTCGAGGTCGGCCGCGAGAGGCTGGGGTCCGGTGGCGTCGTCCGGGACCCCGGCCTGCGCGCGCAGGCCGTGCTCGACGTCGCCCGGTCCGCGCAGGCGCTCGACCGCAGGCTCGAGGCGGTGGTCGCGAGCCCGCTGCCGGGCCCGAGCGGCAACGTGGAGTACGTCGTGTGGCTGACCGCGGGGCGCGAGCCGCGCGACGACGAGACCCTGGAGGCGCTGGTGCGACACGCGGTGAGCACCGGACCCACGGGCGAGGACGCGAGCTGGACGAGCGGAGGTGACCGGTGAGTCGACGGGCTCTGGTCGTGACCCACGGCGGGCGCGAGGAAGCGGTGGCAGCCACCGAGGAAGCGGTCCGCGAGCTGCGGCGGGCCGGGCTCGAGCCGGTCGCCGACGCGGACGGCGTGGACCTGACGGACGTGGAGGTCGCCGTCGTCCTCGGCGGGGACGGGACCATCCTGCGCGCCGCCGAGGTGACCCGGGGTACGGGGATCCCGATGCTGGGAGTGAACCTCGGGCACGTCGGGTTCCTCGCGGAGAGCGAGCGAGAGGACATCGGCGACGCGGTCCGCCGGCTCGCGGCGGGCGACTTCGAGGTCGAGGAGCGGGTGACGCTCGACATCCGGGTCACCGTGCCGGGCCCCGCGGAGCCGGTCGTCGGCTGGGCCCTGAACGAGGCGACCGTCGAGAAGGCGGACCGTGCGCGGATGATCGAGGTCGTGGTCGAGGTCGACGGCCGCCCGCTGTCGTCGTTCGGCTGCGACGGCGTCGTCATGGCCACGGCGACCGGCTCCACCGCGCACGCCTTCTCGGCGGGGGGGCCGGTCGTGTGGCCCGATGTCGACGCGATGCTGCTCGTGCCGGTGTCCGCCCACGCGCTGTTCGCGCGGCCGCTCGTGGTGGGTCCGGGCAGCGTCCTCGCGGTCGAGGTGCTGGCCCGCTCGACGTCGGTCGGGGTGCTGAGCTGCGACGGCAGGAGGCAGATCGACCTGCCGACGGGCGCGCGTGTCGAGGTACGCCGCGGCGCGGTGCCGGTGCGCCTCGCCAGGCTGACCCAGGCGCCGTTCACCGACCGGCTGGTCAGCAAGTTCTCGCTGCCCGTCGTGGGGTGGCGGGGGCGAGCCGGCGTAGCCGCCGCAGCTTCCCCCGGCCTCTCCGCCGCTGCCTCACCTTCTCCGTCTCCGTCTCCGTCTCCGTCCCGGGGAGCGTGACCCGGGTGCTCGAGGAGATCCGGATCGAGAACCTCGGCGTCATCGCCGATGCCCACGTCTCACTGGGGCGCGGCCTGACGGTCGTGACCGGGGAGACCGGCGCCGGCAAGACGATGGTGCTCACGGGGCTCGGCCTGCTGCTCGGCGGCAAGGCCGACCCGAGCGCCGTCCGCACGGGCGAGGTCCGCGCGGCGGTCGAGGGGCGGATCGCGGTGACGCCGGGCTCGGCGGTCCACGAGCGCGCGCAGGAGGCGGGCGCGGACCTCGACGACGACGGCTCGCTCGTGCTGCTCCGCACCGTCGCAGCGGAGGGCCGCTCGCGTGCGCACCTCGGTGGGCGGAGCGTGCCGCAGTCGGTGCTCACCGACCTGGCGGAGCATCTCGTCACGGTGCACGGGCAGGCGGACCAGGCGAGGCTGCGCTCGCCGGCGCGCCAGCGGGCGGCCCTCGACTCCTTCGCGGGCACCGAGCACCAGGCGACCCTCGCGGCGTACCGCGCCGACTGGTCCGAGCGATCTCGGCTCGAGCAGGAGATCGAGGAGCTCACCACCCGCGCGCAGGACCGCGCCCGGGAGGCCGAGCTCCTGCGACTCGGGCTCGCGGAGGTCGAGCGGGTCGAGCCGCAGCCGGGCGAGGACCACGAGCTCGCGGCGGAGGCCGAGCGGCTCGGCCACGCCGAGGACCTGCGGGCCGCGGCCGGGCTCGCGCACGATGCGCTCGTGGGAGACCCGGACGGCGTGGCCGACCCCGGTGCGGCGTCGGGGGTCGACCGCGCGCGACGCGCGCTCGAGCAGGCCGGGAGCCACGACGCGGCGCTCGCCGCCCTCGCCGCGCGGGTGGCGGACCTCGGGTACCAGCTCGCGGACGTCGGGGCGGAGCTCGCCGCGTACCTCCAGGACCTCGAGGCCGACCCGCGCCGGCTCGAGGTCGTGGAGCAGCGCCGCGCCGCGCTCACCCAGCTGACCCGGAGCTACGGCGAGGACGTCGACCAGGTGCTCGCCTGGGCCGAGCAGGCGGGGTTGCGTCTGCTCCAGCTCGACGGCGGCGGGGAGCGGCTCGAGGTCCTTGCGGCCCGCCACGGCGAGCTGTCTGCGCGCCTCGCCGAGCACGCCGTCGCGCTCACGGACCGGCGACGGCGCGCGGCGGCGACGCTGGCCCAGGCGGTGTCGGCCGAGCTCGCGGGCCTCGCGATGGCGGGCGCACAGCTCCAGGTCGTGATCGAGGACGCTCCGGCGCCGGGGCCGTGGGGCGCTGACGTCGTCGAGATGCTCCTCGTGCCGCACGCGGGCGCGCCGGCGCGCCCGCTGGGCAAGGGAGCGTCCGGGGGTGAGCTCTCGCGGGTGATGCTCGCGATCGAGGTCGCGCTCGCCACCGCCCCGGAGTCCGGCGCGCACCGGCCGCCCACGTTCGTCTTCGACGAGGTGGACGCCGGCGTCGGTGGCAAGGCAGCCGTCGAGGTGGGCCGGCGGCTGGCCCGACTGGCGCAGGCCAGCCAGGTCGTCGTGGTGACGCACCTGGCCCAGGTCGCCGCGTTCGCCGACACGCACCTCGTCGTCACCAAGTCGACGGCGGCCGACACGGACACGGTGACCGACTCCGACGTGCGTGCCGTCAGCGGCGCGGACCGCGTCCGTGAGCTCGCCCGCATGCTCTCGGGCCAGGAGGAGTCCGCGGCGGCTCGCACCCATGCCGCTGAGCTCCTCGAGCTGTCCGGCATGGGACGATGACCCGCGATGAGACTCAGCCCGCGCAGACGCGCCACCCTGCCTGACGAGCCGGGCACGGCAGGTCCGGCACGCGTGGACCCGCGGACCAAGACGTTGACCAAGCGCCTCAAGCCCGGAGACATCGCCGTCATCGACCACCTCGACATCGACCGCGTCTCGGCAGAGGCGCTCGTCGCGTGCCAGCCGGCAGCCGTGCTCAACGCCGCACGGTCGACGTCCGGCCGGTACCCGAACCTGGGCCCGGAGATCATCGTCGGCGCGGGCATCACCCTCGTGGACGACCTGGGGCCCGACGTCATGACGCTCACCGAGGGGCACGTCGTCCGCGTGCTCGACGGCACCGTGCGCGAGGGCGACCGGATCGTCGCGGAGGGCATCGAGCAGACGCACGAGACCATCGCGACGAACCTCGAGGCCGCGCGTGCCGGGCTGTCCGTGCAGCTCGAGTCGTTCGCCGCGAACACCATGGACTACCTCCGCCGCGAGCGTGACCTCCTGCTCGACGGCGTGGGGGTCCCGGAGATCGTCACGCCGATCGACGGCCGCCACGTGCTGATCGTCGTCCGGGGTTACCACTACAAGGAGGACCTCGCGACGCTCCGGCCGTACATCGTCGAGTACCGCCCGGTGCTCCTCGGCGTCGACGGCGGTGCGGACGCGATCCTCGAGGCCGGATGGTCGCCCGACCTCATCGTCGGCGACATGGACTCGGTCTCGGACAAGGCGCTGACCTGCGGAGCCGAGATCGTCGTGCACGCGTACCGCGACGGCCGCGCACCGGGCCTCGAGCGGGTCGGGATGCTCGGGGTCAAGCACGTCGTCTTCCCGGCGACCGGCACGAGCGAGGACGTCGCGATGCTGCTCGCGGACGACAAGGGCGCCGAGCTCATCGTGGCGGTGGGCACGCACGCCACGTTGGTCGAGTTCCTCGACAAGGGGAGGTCCGGCATGGCCAGCACGTTCCTCACGCGGTTGCGCGTCGGGAGCAAGCTCGTCGACGCCAAAGGCGTGTCGCGGCTGTACCGCCACCGCATCTCCAACATCCAGCTGACCTGGCTCGTGCTGGCCGGTCTGCTGGCGCTCGCCGTCGCGCTGGCCGCGACCGCTGCCGGTCAGACGATGTTCGGGCTGATCGGGGCACGGCTGGACGACGTGTTCTCGTGGGTCGGCGCGCTGTTCGGCGGTGGTGCGTGATGCGCTCCGCCGGAGGCCCCGACCGAGCCGCCGCCGACGAAAAGACGACCCAGTGATCGACTTCCGGTACCACATCGTCTCGCTCATCTCGGTGTTCCTGGCGCTCGCCGTCGGCATCGCGCTCGGCGCCGGACCGCTCAAGGAGACCGTCGGCGACACCCTGACGGGTCAGGTCGAGCAGCTGCGCGAGGACCGTGACGGCCTGCGTACGGCGCTCGAGGAGGCGCAGCGCTCCGAGGCGGCCCAACGCTCCTACCTCGAGGCGGCCGCACCGCAGCTGGTCGAGGGGACGCTGCAGGGTCGGCGCGTCGCCGTCGTCATGCTCGGCCCCCTCGAGGCCGACGTGCTGAGCGGCGTCGTCGGTCAGCTGGAGAGCGCAGGAGCCAGCGTGAGCGCCCGCGTGACGGTCACGGAGGGCTGGACCGACCCGTCGTTGCGCAGCTTCCGCCAGGCGCTCTCCGGGAACCTCGCGACCTACCTGGACCCCCAGCCGTCGGAGCAGGCGGGGGTGGAGGTCGACCTCGCCGAGGCGCTGGCCCAAGGGCTCACCGGGGCAGACCCCGCCGCGCCGAACGAGCTGTCGGAGCAGGCGAGCCTCCTGCTCCAGCTCCTGGCGAGCGACGAGAGCGAGCTGATCACGGTCGAGGACGCCATCTCGGCCCCCGCGGACGCCATCGTGGTGCTCGCGGCCACGGCTGACACCGAGCGGTCCGAGACGCCGGCGCCGGTGGAGGACGTCGTCGCGGCGCACGTCGCCATCGCGTCCGCTGCGCAGGCCCGCTCGGACGGGGCGGTGGTCGCCGGCGGCGCGCGGACGCCGGGTGGACTCGTCGAGACGATCCTCGGGGACGGTGACCTCGCGGACTCGCTGAGCACGGTCAGCCGGGTCGACCAGCTCACCGGCCAGGTCTCGGTGCCGCTCGCTCTGAACGCGCGCATCGCGGGGCCCGCCGGCCACTTCGGGGTCGGGGACGGCGAGACCCCGGTCCCGGTGCCGTCGACGCTGCCGCCGGTCGACCGCACCCCGACGCTCCCCCCGGTCGAACCGGCCGCGGCTCAGGTCGGCCCGACCGACCCGGCCGACGACGAGGCAGCGGGGTGAGCGTTCGAGCGGCGCGCAGGCTTGCCGCGGCAGGCGCCGCCGTCGGCGGGACGCGTTTGCTCCGCGGCGCCCTCGGGCGCGCGGCGGCCGACTCCCGGCAGCCCGCGCAGCCCGCGCAGCCCAGGCGGCGGGCCGCGCGGCTGGTGGGTGACGCCGACCGCTGGACCCGCACGAACCACCGCGGCGAGCCGGTCAGCATGCTCGAGGGCCCCGCAGCGGCCGGCGGGCTTCTCGTCGGCGCGGTCGTCGGCGCCACGACGGCGCGCGGTGCCGTCGCGGCCACGGTGGCGACCGGCGGCGCCGCTGTGTTCGGGCTCGTCGACGACCTGACCGAGGACACCCTCACGCGCACCAAGGGGCTGCGCGGGCACCTGGGCGCCTTGCGCGGAGGGACGCTCACCACGGGCGCGCTCAAGATCCTCGGCATCGGGGTGAGCGGACTGGCGGCCGCCGCCGTCGCGACGCCTCTGCACGGGGTCGACGGCGCGCGTCGCGCCGGCGCTGCCTGGGTGGGTGACGTCGTCGTCTCCGGTGCGCTGATCGCCGCCTTCGCGAACCTGGTCAACCTCCTGGACCTGCGGCCCGGCCGCGCGCTCAAGGCCGCTGCGCTCGGTGCCGCGCCCCTCGCGCTGACGTCAGGGCCGGGTTCCGGGATCGCCGCAGGGCTGCTCGGCGCGGCCGCTGCCTCGGCCGGGGACGACCTCGCGGAGCGCGACATGCTCGGTGACGGCGGGGCGAACGCGCTCGGCGCGCTGCTCGGCACGGCCGTCGTGCTCGGCTGTCCACGGCCGGTTCGCGTGGCGCTCCTCGCAGGAGCGGTGGCGCTGACCGTCGCGAGCGAGCGCGTGAGCTTCACGCGCGTCATCGCGACGACCCCCGTCCTTCGCGAGCTGGACGACTGGGGCCGCCGCCCGGCCGACGAGGCCCCGGCGGACTCAGGGACCTCCGCCCGGTGAGCCCGGCCGCCCGGCGCGCGCTCACCGGCCTCGCCGGTGCCGCCGCGCTCGTCGCTGCGATCACCGTCGCGAGCCGGGTGGTCGGGTTCGGCCGGTGGTTCGCCCAGTCGTGGGCCGTCGGAGCGACCCCGACGGGATCGGCGTACGCCACCGCGAACACGTTGCCCAACGTGCTGTTCGAGGTCGTGGCCGGCGGTGCCCTCGCAGGGGCCGTCGTGCCGCTCCTCGCGGGGCCGCTCGCCAAGGGACTGCGCGGTGACGTCGACCGCATCGCCTCGGCGCTCCTGACCTGGTCCGTCGCCGTGCTGCTCCCGGCATCGGTGTTCCTCGCCGCCGTGGCGCGCCCGGTGGTCGAGGTGCTCATCGACCCGGTCGGCGGGGGCGGGGAAACCGGTGCGACCCACGCCGACACGGTGGCGCTCGCCAGCCGGCTGCTCGTGATCTTCGCCCCTCAGGTGGTGCTCTACGGGATCGGCGTCGTGCTCACCGGCGTCCTGCAGGCGCAGCGCCGGTTCGTCTGGCCGGCAGCCGCGCCGCTCGCGTCGAGCGTCGTCGTCATCACGAGCTATCTCGTCTTCCGTTCGCTCGCGGGCACGGACGTCCGCCGCCCGGGTGAGCTCTCCGCTTCCGCGGTGACCTGGCTGGGATGGGGCACGACGGCGGGGGTCGCCGCCATGAGCCTGCCGCTGATCGTCCCGGTGCTGCGATCGGGCGTCCGGCTGCGGCCCACGTTCGCGTTCCCCTCCGGGGTCGCTCGGCGTGCGCGCAACCTTGCGCTCGCCGGCCTCGGTGGACTGCTCGCCCAGCAGGTCGCCGTGCTCGTGACGGTCCGGCTCGCGAACGGCTACGGCGACCCGGACGGCACGCTCAACCTCTTCCAGTACGCGCAGGCCGTGTACTTCCTCCCGTACGCGGTCCTTGCGGTGCCGCTCGCGACCGTCGCCTTCCCGCGGCTCGCGCAGCACGCCGCGACCGGGGACCAGGCGCGGTACGCCCGACTGGTCGCCGGGAGCACGCGCGTGATCCTGCTCGTCAGTGCCGCGGGGGCGGCGGCGCTCGTGGCGGCCGCTCCGGCCGTCACGGCGGTGTTCGCCACCGTCGACGCGAGCGCGGACCCAGCCCGCCTCACGCCGATGACCCCGACGCTCGTCGCGCTCGCGCCCGGCCTCCTCGGTTACGCCCTGATCTTCCAGCTGTCCCGCGTGCTGTTCGCGCTCGAACGCGGCCGCGCGGCGGTGATCGGCGTCGTGAGCGGCTGGGGCGCGGTCGTGGTCACCTCCCTGGTCGCGGTCCGTCTGCTCGCACCCGGGGGAGGAGATGGTGCGGCGACGCTGCTCGGGCTCGGTCTGGGCAACACGATCGGCATGACGGTCGCCGGGGTCGCGCTGCTTGTCGCGGTCCGGCGCTCGGCCGGAGCGGCCGCGCTGTCCGGCGTGCCACGCACGCTCGTCGTGGTCCTCGTCGGGGCGGGGATCGGCGCCGTCGCGGGGCGGTGGCTCGTGGGCGACGTGCTCGACCTCGTCGGCCCCGGGTTCCCGACGACCATCGCGGCCGGCCTCGGCGGCGCGGCGTTGAGCACGCTCGTGGTCGTGGCACTCGCCTGGCTCGCGGATCGCAGCACCGTGAGCGCGGGCCTCCTGAGCGACTCGTCGGAGGAGACCCGTGCCTGAGACCGCCGGCCCCGAGACCGTCGACGCCGCGCGCCTGCGCGTGCTGCACGTGCTCGGCTCGAGCGCGGGTGGCGTCGCGCGGCACGTCGGGCAGGTCGCGGCCGCGCTGAGCGCGCCGGCTCCGGGCGGTCCGGGCCATCAGGTCCGGGTCGCCGGTCCGGCCGTGCTGGCCGACGACGTCGCGCCCGACGGCGGTCCCGTCCGCCTCGTCCCGGTGCCCATCACCGACCGCCCGCGCGCCGGCGACGTCGCGGTGGTTCGGCAGCTGCGTGCCCTGGGCGCGGGCGCCGACGTCGTGCACGCCCACGGCCTGCGGGCCGGCGCCCTCGCGGTGCTCGCGACCCACACGCTCCCGCCTGGCAGGCGCCCGCGCGTCGTCGTGACCCTGCACAACCTCCCGGTCGGCGGGCGCGCGGTCCGTGCGGTGTCCGAGGTGCTCGAGCGCGTCGTCGCCCGCGGCGCCGACGTGGTGCTCGGCGTCTCGGGCGACCTCGTCGAGCGGGCCCGCGCCCGGGGCGCCCGCGTCACGCGTCGCGCGCTCGTCCCCGCGCCGGCGCGACCCCGGCCCACCATGGACCGGTCCGACGTGCGTCGTGCGCTCGAGGTGCCCGACGGCGCCGCGCTGGTCCTCACGGTGGCCCGCCTCGCGCCGCAGAAGGGGCTCGGCACCCTGGTCGACGCCGCCGTCCTGCTCACAGGCTCGGACGCGCCGCCGGTCATCTGGGCCGTCGCAGGGGACGGCCCGCTGCACGCCGAGCTCTCCGCGCGCGTCGCCGAGCTCGGGGTGCCCGTCCGGCTGCTGGGCCGGCGCTCCGACGTCGCGGACCTGCTCGCCGCCGCGGACGTGGTCGTGAGCACCGCTGTGTGGGAGGGGCAGCCGATCGGGGTCCAGGAGGCGCTCCTGGCCGGGGCGCCGGTTGTGGCCACCGATGCGGGCGGGACGCGTGAGGTCACCGGCGAGACCGGCGCGGTGCTGGTCCCCGTGGGAGAGCCGAGCGCGATCGCGTCGGCGGTCCGCCGGCTCCTGGTCGACCGCCACGCGCGCGCCGACCTCGCGGGCCGGGCCCGCGCCCGGGCGGGGGAGCTGCCCGACCTGGCGGACGTCGTCGGGCAGCTGGAGCGGGTGTACCGCCGCTGACGGTGCGTAGCGAGCCGGCGCCGTGGCGGGCGAGGCGGAGCCCCTTCCCGTCGGGTACAGTGGAAGCCCGTGGCAGACCGAGCAGATCGACTCCCCGGGCGGTCGGACAACACGACCCGGCACATCTTCGTCACCGGAGGCGTCGCCTCCTCACTGGGCAAGGGACTCACGGCCTCGAGCCTCGGTCGGCTCCTACGGTCCCGCGGACTCCGGGTCACGATGCAGAAGCTCGACCCGTACCTCAACGTGGACCCGGGCACCATGAACCCGTTCCAGCACGGTGAGGTCTTCGTCACCGAGGACGGGGCCGAGACCGACCTGGACATCGGGCACTACGAGCGGTTCCTCGACGTCGACCTCGGCGCGAGCTCCAACGTGACGACCGGCCAGATCTACTCGACGGTCATCGCGAAGGAGCGCCGCGGGGAGTACCTCGGCGACACCGTCCAGGTCATCCCGCACATCACGGACGAGATCAAGGAGCGCATGCGCGCTCAGGCGGGCCCCGACGTCGACGTGATCATCACGGAGATCGGTGGCACCGTCGGTGACATCGAGTCGCAGCCGTTCCTCGAGTCGGCCCGCCAGGTGCGCCACGACCTGGGCCGCGACAACGTGTTCTTCCTCCACGTCTCGCTCGTGCCGTACATCGGGCCGAGCGGCGAGCTCAAGACCAAGCCGACCCAGCACTCGGTCGCGATGCTGCGGTCGATCGGAATCCAGCCGGACGCCCTGGTCCTGCGCTCCGACCGCGAGCTCCCCGAGTCGATCAAGCGCAAGATCGCCCTCATGTCGGACGTCGACCTCGAGGCCGTCATCTCGTGCCCCGACGCGCCGAGCATCTACGACATCCCGCGGGTGCTGCACTCCGAGGGTCTCGACGCGTACGTCGTGCGCCGCCTCTACGTCCCGTTCCACGACGTCGAGTGGTCGGCCTGGGAGAAGGTCACCGACCGCGTCCACAACCCGACCCACCACGTCGAGGTGGCCTTGGTGGGCAAGTACATCGACCTCCCCGACGCCTACCTGTCCGTGACCGAGGCGCTCCGCGCGGGCGGGTTCGCGCAGGACGCGAAGGTCATCATCCGCTGGGTGCGGTCCGACGACTGCGAGACGGCCGAGGGCGCGCGGCTCGCGCTCGAGGGCTCCGACGCGGTGCTGGTGCCCGGCGGGTTCGGCGTGCGCGGCATCGAGGGCAAGCTCGGTGCGCTGCGCTGGGCGCGTGAGAACAAGGTGCCGACGCTCGGCATCTGCCTCGGGCTCCAGACCATGGTCATCGAGTACGCGAGGTCGGTGCTGGGCCTCGGCGGGGCGTCGTCGACCGAGTTCGAGCCGGACACGGACGACCCGGTCGTCGCGACGATGGAGGAGCAGCTCGCCATCGTCGGCGGCCAGGGCGACCTCGGCGGCACCATGCGCCTCGGCTCCTACGACGCGGTGCTCGAACCTGGCTCGGTGATCGCCAAGGCCTACGGGACCGAGCGCGTGACCGAGCGGCACCGCCACCGCTACGAGGTGAACAACCAGTACCGCGAGCGGCTCGAGAAGGCGGGGCTCGTGTTCTCCGGCCTGTCGCCCGACGCGTCGCTCGTCGAGTTCGTCGAGCTCCCTGCGGACGTCCACCCGTACTACGTCGCCACGCAGGCCCACCCCGAGTTCAAGTCCCGGCCCACCCGGGCGCACCCGCTCTTCGCCGGGCTGGTCGGGGCCGCGCTCGAGCGCCAGCAGGCGGACGAGGCCGCCTGACGTGGCGCACGACGAGGACGCTGCCTCGGCCGGCGCGCAGTCGGGTCCGGTCGGGACGGTCGACGAGGGCGTCGTCGACGAGGGCGTCGTCGCCGACGTGCTCGCGCCCCGGCCCGTCGTCGAGCACGAGCTGATCCACCGCGGCGTCATCTGGGACGTCGTCGCGGAGGACGTCGAGCTCGGGGGCGCAGACCGCGGCTCGACCGTCGTCAGGCGGGAGTTCGTCCGGCACCCGGGGGCGGTCGCGGTCATCGCGCTCGACGACCAGGACCGCGTCCTCCTGCTCCGCCAATACCGGCACGCCGTCCGGCGCGAGCTCTGGGAGCCGCCGGCGGGCCTGCTCGACGTCGACGGGGAGGACGCCCTCGACGCGGCCTCGCGCGAGCTCGCCGAGGAGGCAGACCTCGTCGCGCGCCGCTGGGACGTGCTCGTCGACTACTTCTCGAGCCCTGGCGGGAACGACGAGGCGCTGCGCGTGTACCTGGCGCGCGAGCTCTCTGAGGTGCCCGAGGCCGACCGGTTCGAGCGCGAGGACGAGGAGCGCGACATGGTCGCGCGGTGGGTTCCGCTCGAGGACGCGGTCGCCCTCGTGCTCGCCGGCGCGGTGCACAACCCGTCGACGGTCGCCGGCGTGCTCGCGGCGGCCGCGGCGCGGCGCGGCGACTGGGCGACGCTACGGCCGGCGGACGCGCCGTGGCCCGAGCGGCGACCCACGGGCTGAGACGCCGCCCCTGGCCGAGTGCTCGACGAGTCCCGGGGCCGTGATGGCGTGGTCCATCCTCCGAGGCCGGCCCGCGAGGCCGGCCAGGCCACCGAGACGGGTGGATACCCGGTTCATCCCGGTTCGATACCGTTGCGCACCCTACGATGAGCCATGCTCATGCGGGGTGAGGCTCCGTCCGCCTCCCGGCGGCACCGCGCGCTGCACGACGCGTGGTGGTCGCTCGCCGTGGTCATCTTCCTCGGCGGCGTGGCATGCGTCGTGATCGGCGTGGCGCCGCCGCCGGGTGTCGTCGACCCGGTACCTCCCCTGCTCAGCGGCGTGGTCTTCGTGCTCATCGCGCTGGGGCTCGTCGTCTTCCGGGGGGCGGCACGGGCTCGCCAGCTCGCGCTCTGGGCCACGCTCGTGACGACCGGCGTGATGATCGGCCAGACCGTCACGGGCGCCGGCCAGATCCTCGTCGCCGACGGCGTGGTCCTGGGGGCCCTGTACGCGGGTGCGACCATGGTGGGCCGCGAGCTCGTCCTCTACCTCGCGAGCGCGTCCGTCGTGGTGACCGTCGGCATGATCGGCTCGTCCGCGCCGTTCCTGCCGGTGGCGTGTTCGTCGTGGTCGGCACGGTCCTGCTGGTCGGCGCGGTCACCGCCCGGAACGTCGGGTCGCTGCGGCGGGCGGCGACGATCGACCACCTGACCGGGGCGCTCAACCGGTCGGGCCTCGAGGTGGCGGCCACCATCGTGCTCGCCGCCGCGCACCGGCACGGCGCGCCGCTGGCCGTGGTGATGGTCGACCTCGACGGGTTCAAGCGGGTCAACGACACGCTCGGGCACGCGGCCGGTGACCGGCTGCTGGCCGACCTCGTGGACGGCTGGCGCGAGCGCCTGCGCGAGCAGGACCTGGCCGCGCGCATCGGAGGCGACGAGTTCGTGCTGGTGCTGCCCGACACGGACGCCGCGGGCGCGGAAGCCGTCGTGGTGGAGCTCGCGCGGGACGCACCGACCCCCTGGACGGCGGGGGTGGCGGTGGCAGGGCCGCAGGACACGCTCGACTCCTTGGTCCGGCGCGCCGACCGCGAGCTCTACCGCCGCAAGAGGTCCGCCGGCGCGGTCGAGGGGCCGGCCGGCGCGGTCGAGGGCTGAGCCGGGGCGTCGTGGGACGTCAGGTCGTGGGACGTCAGGGCCGTCGCAGCGTCATGACCGTCCACGCGACGGACGCCGTGAGCAGCGCTGCGCCGAGCATGTGGATGCCCACGAGCACCTCCGGCAGGCCGGTGAGGTACTGCGCGTACCCGACGGCACCCTGCGCGAGGGTGACCGCCAGCAGGACCAGCGCGGCCCGGCGACGTCGTGCACCGACCTCGCCGTCGGGCCCACGACGCGCGAGCACCACGATCAGCGCCACCAGCACGGCCAGGAAGGCCCACACGGCCCCCGCGTGCAGCTTGGCGATGAGCACGGGGTCGACGGTGAACCGGTAGGCGACCTCGTCGTCGCCGCCGTGCGGGCCGGCGCCCGTGACGACGACGCCGAGCGCGAGCACCACCGCGGCGACGACCGTGAGGGCATGGCCGAGCGTCACGAGCGCCGGCGAGGCGGCGGTCGCGCCGGGATGGTCGACGCCCTGGTCGTGGCGGTACAGCAGGATGGCGGAGGCGGCGATGAGGGCCATCGAGATGAGCAGGTGGACGCCGACGACGGCGGGGTGCAGCTCGAGCAGCACGGTGAGCCCCCCGATCACCGCCTGGAGCGCGACGCCGACGAGCGGCACCAGACCGAGCACCCGGAAGCCGCGGCTCCGACGGCGGTCGGTGAACACGAGCAGGGCCACGACGATCGCGATGACGCCGAGCACGCCGGTCAGCGTGCGGTTGCCGAACTCGATGAACGGGTGGATCGACGTCGCCTCGCGCAGCATCGGGGTGAAAGAGCCGGGCTCGCACTGGGGCCAGGTCGAGCAGCCGAGGCCCGACCCGGTGAGCCGCACCGCTCCGCCGGTGACCACCAGCCCCATCTGCGCGACCAGGTTCGCGACGAGCGCGGGACGGGTCCAGCCCGCCCATCGACCGAGCGGACCCGCGGGACGGGTCGGCGCGACGTCCGACGATGCCGTCGAGGACATGGGGGGGTTCGTGCGCACGGTCCTACGGTAGTCGCCGCATCGTGCTGCTCGACCGAGGGCGGCGTGGTCTCGGCCACGGGTTCGGGGTGCGGGCCGGTGCAGGGTGCGGGCCGGGTCTCGGCCCCCGTTCCCGCCCGTCAGCTCCAGCGGAACAGACGCGCCGCGCCCCAGGCGAGGACGGCGGTCCACGCGCCGAGCACGAGCAGCGGACCCGTCGCCACCGTCCCGTCCAGCAGGGCGGCGCGGAGCGCCTCGCCGAGGGCGGCGGAGGGCAGCAGACGCGCCAGGTCCCCGAGCGGGCCAGGGAGCTGCAGCGCCGGCACGATCGCTCCGCCTGCCACCGTCAGCAGGACGAGGAGCAGGTTCGCGACGGCGAGCACGGCCTCGGGGCGCAGCACGCCCGCGACGAGGAGCGCGAGCGACGTGAACGCCGCCGTCCCGAGCAGCAGCGCGAGGAGCGCCGGGCCCAGGCCCGCGACGTCGGGCCGCCACCCCAGGGCGAGCGCGACCGTGCCGAGCACCACGACCTGGACGACCTCGACCGCCAGGACCGCGACGACCTTCCCGGCGAGCAGCCCCCGTCGGCCCAGGGGCGTCGTCGCGAGCAGGCGCAGCACGCCGTTGCGCCGGTCGAAGCTCGTCGCGATGGCCTGAGACGTGAACGCGGTCGACATGACGGCGAGCGCGAGGATCCCGGGCGTGACGAAGTCCACCCGGGTGGCGCCCTGCGTGTCGAGCGCGACCACGGACGTCCGCGCGAGCCCCACGAGCAGCAGCGCCGGCAGGACGAGCGTCACGAGCAGCTGTTCGCCGTTGCGCAGCACCAGCCGTGCCTCGAACAGCGCCTGCGCGACGACGCGACGCCACGCGGGCGCGGCCGTCGCGGCGGTCTGCCCGGTCATCGCAGGCTCCGTCCGGTCAGGTCCAGGAACACGTCCTCCAAGGTCGACCTCCCCACCGTGAGCCGGGTGACCAGCGCGCCCTGCGCGGCGCACCACGAGGCGGCGGTCGCCACGACGCGCGGGTCGACCGCACCCGTCACGAGGTACTCGCCCGGCGCGACCTCCCGGACGTCGGTCGCCGTGCCGTCGGGCGCCACCCGCGCGAGGGCGTCGGTGAGCGCGACGGTGTCGAGCCCGGGCGAGGTGACGAACCGCAGCGTGCGGTCGTCCGCCTCGGCGAGGAGGTCGGCGACCGCGCCCTGCGCCACGACCGTGCCGTGGTCGACGACGACGACGTGGTCGGCCAGGTCCTCCGCCTCGTCCATGAGATGGGTCGTGAGGACGATCCCCACCCCCTCGTCCCGCAGCTCGCGCACGAGCGCCCAGACGGCGCGCCGGGACTGCGGGTCCAGGCCCGCGCTCGGCTCGTCGAGGAACACGACCTCGGGGCGCCCGACGATCGCGGCGGCGAGGGCGAGCCGCTGCCGCTGACCGCCCGAGAGGCGGCGCACCGTCGTGCCGGCGAACGAGCCGAGGCCGAGCCGCTCGCTCAGCTCGGCGACGTCCCGCGGTCGGGCGTACATCGACGCCACGTGCCGGAGCATCTCGAGCGCGCGTACACCGGTCGGCAGGCCGCCGTCCTGCAGCATGACGCCGACGCGCGGGCGCAGCCGCACGGCGTCCGCGAGGGGGTCCAGGCCCAGCACACGCACGACGCCCTCGTCGGGGGTGCGCAAACCCTCGCAGCACTCGACGGTCGTCGTCTTCCCCGCGCCGTTCGGGCCGAGCACCGCGGTGACCCGACCGCGCTCGGCCACCAGGTCCAGGCCGTCCACCACGGCGCGGCCGGCGTACCGCTTGACCAGCCCGACGATCTCGACGGCGGGAGAGTTCGGCACGGAGCGAGTGTAGGTGCGAGCGCGGGACGCCGGAGCAGGGCGGGACCCAGCCCGAAGTGAGGAGTACCTTTCTTGCGGGAATGGATTTCGGCAACAAGGATGTTGGCAATATCGGTGCACGAGTGCGTCCTGCCGCCTGGACGCGGCTCGCCGCCTGCCGCCAGGCACCGGCTGCACCGCTCGACCACCAGCTCGATCCCGACGCACACCGCACTGCCAGACCTCGGAGGTGACGATGAGCACGACGATGCAGTCCTCCGCGCGGGAGCGCTCCGTCGCCTTCGCCGCGCCGGCCCCCCCGGAGTCGTCCGAGACGGAGGCGAGCACGCGCCAGCGGGTGCTCCAGCTCGTGGCCTCCACCGGGCCCGTGGCCGCCGGTGACCTCGCGGCCGAGCTGCACCTCACGACCACCGGGGTGCGCCGCCACCTGGGTGTGCTCGAGGCCTCGGGGCAGATCGCGGTGCATGTGGCGCCCGGCGTCGGCCCGGCCCGACGGGGCCGTCCGGCGCGCCGCTACGTCGTGACGGCGCGCGGCCAGGCGGCGCTGTCCAGCTCGTACTCGGAGCTCGCCTCGCAGGCGCTTCGCTATCTCGCCGAGGTCGCCGGACCCACCGCGGTCGAGGCGTTCGCCGCCGCGCGCGTCTCGGCGGCGGAGGCGCGCTACGCCGTCGAGCTCGCCGCCGTCGGCAACGACGTCGCAGCGCGCGCCCAGGTGCTCGCGCGGTCGCTCGCGGCGGACGGCTTCGCGGCCAGCACCCGCCCGGTGCCCGGCATGGCCGCGATCCAGCTGTGCCAGGGACACTGCCCCGTGCAGCAGATCGCCGCCGAGTTCCCCCAGCTGTGCGAGGCCGAGGCCCAGGCCTTCTCGCGCCTGCTCGGTGTGCACGTCCAGCGCCTGTCCACGCTCGCGAGCGGCGGGCACGTGTGCACCACCAACATCCCGACGACCCGTACGACCGTGACCGGTTCGACAGGGACGACCGCACCAGGAAGGACGACATGAGCGCGCCCACCCAGAACGCAGCCGCTGCTGCGCCGATGACGCAGGACGAGGCGATCGCGTCGATCGGCTCCTACACCTACGGGTGGCACGACTCCGACGAGGCGGGCCGCCTCGCGCGCCGAGGCCTCGACGAGGACGTCGTGCGGAACATCTCGGCGCTCAAGAACGAGCCCGAGTGGATGCGCAAGCTGCGCCTGAAGTCGCTGCGGCTGTTCGACAAGAAGCCCATGCCCAGCTGGGGCTCCGACCTGTCGGGGATCGACTTCGACAACATCAAGTACTTCGTGCGGTCCACGGAGAAGCAGGCCACCAGCTGGGAGGACCTGCCCGACGACATCAAGAACACGTACGACCGGCTGGGCATCCCCGAGGCCGAGAAGCAGCGCCTCGTGTCCGGCGTCGCGGCCCAGTACGAGTCCGAGGTCGTGTACCACCAGATCCGCGAGGACCTGGAGGAGAAGGGTGTCATCTTCATGGACACCGACACCGGTCTCCGTGAGCACCCCGAGATCTTCGAGCAGTACTTCGGCTCGGTCATCCCGCCCGGGGACAACAAGTTCGCCGCGCTCAACAGCGCGGTGTGGTCGGGCGGCTCGTTCGTCTACGTGCCGCCGGGCGTCCACGTCGACATCCCGCTGCAGGCGTACTTCCGCATCAACACCGAGAACATGGGTCAGTTCGAGCGGACGCTGATCATCGCGGACGAGGGCTCCTACGTGCACTACGTCGAGGGCTGCACCGCGCCGATCTACACCAGCGACTCGCTGCACTCGGCGGTCGTCGAGATCATCGTCAAGAAGAACGCCCGCGTGCGGTACACGACCATCCAGAACTGGTCGAACAACGTCTACAACCTCGTCACCAAGCGGGCGACGGCTGCCGAGGGCGCGACCATGGAGTGGGTCGACGGCAACATCGGCTCGAAGGTCACCATGAAGTACCCGGCGATCTACCTGATGGGCGAGCACGCGCGCGGCGAGACGCTGTCGATCGCGTTCGCCGGCGAGGGCCAGCACCAGGACGCCGGCGCCAAGATGGTGCACGCCGCCCCGCACACGTCGTCGTCGATCGTCTCCAAGTCGGTGGCGCGCGGCGGTGGCCGGACGTCGTACCGGGGCCTCGTCCAGGTCCTCGAGGGCGCCGAGCACTCGGCCTCGAACGTCCTGTGCGACGCGCTGCTCGTCGACCAGATCTCCCGCTCGGACACGTACCCGTACGTCGACGTCCGGGAGGACGACGTGTCGATGGGCCACGAGGCCACGGTCTCGCGCGTGAGCGAGGACCAGCTGTTCTACCTGATGTCGCGCGGCATGCAGGAGACCGAGGCCATGGCGATGATCGTGCGCGGCTTCGTCGAGCCGATCGCTCGCGAGCTGCCCATGGAGTACGCCCTCGAGCTGAACCGCCTCATCGAGCTGCAGATGGAAGGGTCCGTCGGTTGAGCACCACCAACACCACCCCGGAGGTGGCCACCGGCCTCTCCACCGACCACAGCCAGGCCGTCGCGGACGGCGCGCACACGCACGGGACCGGCGGCACGCCGCAGGGTTCCCGCGCCGAGCGCGCGACCTCGTTCGACGTCGCGGACTTCGCGCTGCCGACCGGACGCGAGGAGGAGTGGCGGTTCGCGCCGGTCGACCGGCTCGCCCCGCTGTTCGCCACCGAGCTCGCCGGGCACGGCGTGCTGACGACGGTCGTGGAGGCACCCGAGGTCCAGGTCGAGCTCGTCGACCGTGACGACCCGCGGCTCGGCCAGGCGGGCGTCCCCGGCGACCGCACCGCCGCGACGGCCTGGTCCTCGTTCCACCGGGCGACCGTCGTGACGATCCCGGCGCAGGCCGTCGCGTCCACCGTGACGTCGATCCGCGTCGAGGGCGTCGAGGGTGCGGCCACCGACCCCACGGCGGCGCACGTGCTCGTGCACGCCAAGGAGCTGTCCGAGTCGGTCGTCGTGCTGGACCACGTCGGCGCGGCCACGCTCACGGAGACGGTCGAGGTCGTCGTCGAGGACGGCGCTCACCTCACCCTCGTGTCGGTCCAGGACTGGGCCCCCGGGGCCGTGCACGCCTCGTCGCACCGCATCCGCCTGGGGCGCGACGCGCGGGTCAAGCACATCGTCGTGACCCTCGGCGGCGACGTCGTGCGCGTGACGCCGGATGCGGAGTTCGCCGGCGAGGGTGGCGAGGTCGAGATGCTCGGCCTCTACTTCGCCGACGCGGGCCAGCACCAGGAGCACCGCCTGTTCGTCGACCACGCGGTGCCGTCGTGCCGCTCCCGGGTGACCTACAAGGGCGCGCTGCAGGGTCAGGACGCCCACACGGTGTGGGTCGGCGACGTGCTGATCCGCGTGGCGGCCGAGGGCACGGACACCTACGAGCTCAACCGGAACCTCGTTCTCACGGACGGCGCGCGGGCCGACTCGGTGCCGAACCTCGAGATCGAGACCGGCCTCATCGAGGGCGCGGGGCACGCGTCGGCGACCGGCCGGTTCGACGACGAGCAGCTGTTCTACCTGCGCTCGCGCGGCATCCCGGAGGCAGACGCGCGCCGGCTCGTCGTCCGCGGGTTCTTCGCCGACCTGGTCCACCAGGTCGGCGTGCCCGAGATCGAGGAGCGGCTGCTCGCGTCGATCGAGCTGGAGCTCGAACGCAGCATGAGCGAGCTCGAGGCCGGCGGTGCGCCCACGGGTGCGGCAGGTCCGGGGGTGAGCGCGTGAGCGCCCAGCTCGCCTGCATGGCCGAGGACGTCCCGGTCGGCGGCACGCTCCGCGTCGAGCTCGAGGCGGAGAACGGGCCGCTCGAGGTCGCCGTCGTCCGCGACGAGGACGGCGAACTCCACGCGATCTCGGACGTCTGCTCGCACGGTGCGGTCTCGCTCTCGGAGGGCGAGGTCGAGGGCACGACCATCGAGTGCTGGCTGCACGGGTCGAGGTTCGACCTGCGCACCGGCGCCCCGACCGGCCTGCCTGCCACGCGTCCCGTCCCCGTGTACCCCGTGACCGTCGACGGCGAGCGTGTGCTCGTCGACGTCGACGCCCCCCTCTCGATCCACCAGGAGAACTGACAGATGTCCACCCTTGAGATCCGTGACCTGCACGTGAGCGTCGAGACGAAGGAGGGCCCCAAGCCCATCCTCCGCGGCGTCGACCTCACCATCGCGAGCGGCGAGACCCACGCGATCATGGGCCCCAACGGCTCCGGCAAGTCCACGTTGGCGTACTCGCTCGTCGGCCACCCGAAGTACCAGATCACCTCGGGCACGGTGCTGCTCGACGGCGAGGACGTCCTCGCGATGAGCGTCGACGAGCGCGCGCGGGCCGGCATGTTCCTCGCGATGCAGTACCCGGTCGAGGTCCCCGGCGTGAGCGTCTCGAACTTCCTGCGCACGGCCAAGACCGCGATCGACGGCCAGGCGCCCGCGCTGCGGACCTGGGTCAAGGACATGCGCACCGCCATGGAGCAGCTGCGCATGGACCCGACCTTCGCCGAGCGCTCGGTCAACGAGGGTTTCTCGGGCGGCGAGAAGAAGCGCCACGAGATCCTCCAGATGGAGCTCCTCAAGCCGAAGTTCGCGATCCTCGACGAGACCGACTCGGGGCTCGACGTCGACGCGCTGCGGGTCGTCTCGGAGGGCGTCAACCGCGTCCGCTCGGGCGGCGAGGTGGGGGTCATGCTCATCACCCACTACACGCGCATCCTGCGGTACATCACCCCGGACTTCGTGCATGTCTTCGTGGACGGCCGGATCGCGGAGGAGGGTGGCCCCGAGCTCGCCGAGCGCCTCGAGAACGAGGGCTACGACCGCTTCCTCACCGGCGCCTCGGCCTGACGCCGACCACACCCCCGGAAGGGCCCATGACCGGCATCCTCGACCAGCCTCCCGTCCTCAGCGGCGAGGAGCTCGCAGCAGTGCGCGCGGACTTCCCGCTGCTCGTGCGCACGCTGCGCGACGGACGTCCGCTCGTGTACCTCGACTCCGGGGCCACGTCGCAGAAGCCCGACGTCGTGCTGGACGCCGAGCAGGACTTCTACGTCCAACGGAACGCCGCCGTGCACCGAGGCGCGCACCAGCTGGCCGAGGAGGCCACCGAGGCGTTCGAGCAGGCACGCGAGCAGGTCGCCCGGTTCGTCGGGGTGGACGCGGGTGAGCTGGTGTGGACCTCCAACGCGACGGCCGGCATCAACGTCGTCGCCTACGCGATCGGCAACGCGACGTCGGGCCGGGGCGGGGAGGCGGCGCGCCGGTTCGCGCTCGCGCCGGGGGACGAGATCGTGGTCACCGAGGCCGAGCACCATGCGAACCTCGTGCCGTGGCAGGAGCTCGCGGCGCGCACGGGTGCTGTGCTGCGCTGGATCGGGGTCGGCGACGACGGGCGCCTGCTGACGGACCAGCTCGCCTCCGTGGTCACCGACCGCACGCGGGTGCTCGCGTTCACGCACGCGTCCAACGTGACCGGCGCCGTGACCGACGTCGCGCCGTTCGTGGCGCGCGCGCGCGAGGTCGGCGCGCTCACGGTGCTCGACGCGTGCCAGAGCGTCCCGCACCTCCCCGTCGACCTGCACGCGCTGGGTGTCGACTTCGCGGTGTTCTCCGGACACAAGATGCTCGGGCCGACCGGGGTCGGTGCGCTGTACGGCCGGCGTGAGCTCCTCGAGGCGATGCCCCCGGTCACGACGGGTGGCTCGATGGTCGAGGTCGTCACGATGGAGACGACGACGTACGCGCCGCCGCCGCAGCGCTTCGAGGCCGGGACCCAGATGGTCGCCCAGGCGATCGGGATGGGGGCCGCGGCGTCGTACCTCGGCGAGCTCGGGATGCCCGCGGTCGCCGCCCACGAGACCGTGCTCGCGCAGGCGCTGCTCGACGCTGTCGCATCGGTTCCGCACGTCCGCGTCATCGGGCCGCTGGACACCGCGGACCGGCTGGCGACGGTCTCGTTCGCCGTGGACGGGGTCCACGCGCACGACGTCGGCCAGGTGCTCGACGACGCGGGCGTCGCCGTCCGGGTCGGTCACCACTGCGCGCAGCCGCTGCACCGGCGCTTCGGCGTGGCGGCGACGGCGCGCGCGTCGGCGTCCGTGTACACGACGGTCGAGGAGATCGAGGTGTTCCGGGAAGCCCTCGCGGGGGTCCGAGCGTTCTTCGGGCTGAACGACGAGAGGGCGAGCGCATGACGAGCTCGATGGAGCAGCTGTACCAGCAGGTCATCCTGGACCACGCGAAGTCCCCGCACGGGCGTGGCCTCGTGGCGGTCGACGCGGCCCCCGGTCACGCGCTGGGGGAGTCGCACCAGGTCAACCCGACATGCGGCGACGAGGTGACCCTCCGGGTCGACATCACGGCCGGTGGCGCGCCCGGCGCCGCTCCGGTCGTGGCCGGGGTGAGCTGGGAGGGTCAGGGCTGCAGCATCTCCCAGGCCTCCGTCTCGGTGCTGACGGACCTCGTGACCGGTGCCGACCTCGCCGAGGTCGACCGGGTGAGTGAGACGTTCCGTCAGCTGATGCACGCCCGTGGCGCCGGGCTCGACCCGGACCTCGAGGACACGCTCGGAGACGCGACCGCGTTCACCGGCGTCGCGAAGTACCCCGCCAGGATCAAGTGCGCCCTGCTCGGCTGGGCGGCCCTCCGGGACGCCGTCGTCAAGTCGGGCGTCGCGATCCCGGCGTCCACCGTGAAGGAGCAGTCATGAGCACGACCACGCCGACCGGCTCGACGCCGTCCCTGCCGCCGACGGCCGCGGACGTCGAGGAGGCCATGCGCGACGTCATCGACCCCGAGCTCGGGATCAACGTCGTCGACCTGGGCCTCGTCTACGGCCTGACCATCGACCAGGAGAACCAGGCCGTCATCGACATGACGCTGACCTCGGCGGCCTGCCCGCTGACGGACGTCATCGAGGACCAGACCGCGCAGAGCCTCGAGGGACTCGTCGACGGATTCCGGATCAACTGGGTCTGGATGCCGCCGTGGGGGCCCGAGAAGATCACGCCCGACGGCCGCGAGCAGATGCGGGCGCTCGGCTTCAACATCTGACGGAGCTGTCTCCGGATCGACCTGCCTGCGCACCAGCGCGCCACGTCCGTGTGCTGACGTGGCGGGCCCGGCGTGCGCTGAGGCGGTGAAGCCGGCCGTGCTGACGTGGCGGGCCCGGGCGTGCGCCGACGTATTCCGGTCGTCACGGGCTGACCAGTCAGAACGATGAAGGCCAGTCAGAACGATGGAGGTCAGAACGGTGGTGGATCGTCCCAGCCCGTTCGGGTGGGCGGGGTGCTCGGGTTCGGTGGCCCCGTGGCGGGCGGGGCGGTCGGCTGGACGGACGGGTGGCTCGGGTCCGCCGCGATGGTCGGACGCCGGTACCGGTGGCCGGTGGGCGCGGTCCAGTGGGTGGCGCCGGTCTCCT
>NZ_JABCJJ010000033.1 GCF_012952065.1 Cellulomonas fimi | reverse complement strand
CAACGGGCGCCTCGAACACCTGCGCGG
Organism: Cellulomonas fimi; assembly: GCF_012952065.1. Taxonomy (GTDB): domain Bacteria; phylum Actinomycetota; class Actinomycetes; order Actinomycetales; family Cellulomonadaceae; genus Pengzhenrongella; species Pengzhenrongella fimi_A. Next base: position 27,500 of record NZ_JABCJJ010000033.1, on the reverse strand, counting down.
CTCCGCCCTCGGCTTCCGCAACCTCACCAACTACATCGCCAGAAGCCTGCTCGAGACCGGCGGCTTCAGACCCCGACTACACCCTCAATCGCGATGAGCCGGTAATTCAGCGCGGCCGTTCTAGCGGCGACACCTGGTCACGCACGCAAAACGGGGCCAAGGCTGTTGCTACTGGAGTCAGGAACGCGCCCGCGGTGGGCCCGGAAATTGACAACGACGGGCACGGAAAACTCTATCACTACCATCCCGCGAATCGGTCCCCAAGCATGCACGCGTTCTTCGGAAGCCCTCGACCGTGATGGATACGCGTCTACACGAGCTCCTCGACCGCTGGCGTGCCGTCATGCCGCCGCCGGTCACCGTCGACGAGCTGGTCCAGCGGCTCGCTCGCGAGTACCGCGCGTACGAGATTCCGCTGTACATAATCACCGAGGAAGACTACCGGAACGACGAGGAAGTCAGGGAGAACCTGATCACTCGCCTCATGACGATCACGAATGAAGACGTTCTGGACCGGATCTACGACGACGAGGCACGCGAACTTCAGACGATGCCTGCAGAGGAGAAGGACAGATTCTACTGGCATTATCTGTTCGCCGACGACAAAGGGCTTCCCTACCGCCTTCTCCTCACGCAGCATGCGCTTGGGCAGCGGAGTTCGGTCGTGCTCGAGCAGGAGGGCGAGTTCGTCACAGGATTCAAGGTCTACGGCCATTCAGGGCCGCTCATCGATCGTCTGACGGCGTGGGTGGGGCGTCCCGAGCGGGGCGGCGGCCCGGTACCGACCTACCCCACCATGAGGCGCGGAGACATCAACGACTGGGCGTTCGCCCACTATCTCGAGGCACTGGTCAAGGCTGGGATGATCTGACTTCCCTCGAAGACCTGGTTGATCGATGGCTTCTCGCGGTGACTGCAACGCCCGGTTCCGCCGACGAGCTCGGACGTGCGGGGATGCGTCACGCTGCGACGTCCTCCGGTGGGTCCGGACGGCCGACCACGGCCACCTGCCGTCAGTTCGGCGGTGAGCGCCGGTCGTTGAGGATCCCCGGCGCGCCGGATCCGCCCGACCGACAACCTCACCCGGGGGTCGGACGAGACCGCCCCGCACCAGCGACCGCGCACGCGCGGCCGCGCGTCACGGGCGCAGGAGCACCTTGATCGCCCGACGCACGGGAGCCGGTCCACCGCTCAGGTGGAACCCCGAGTAGAGGAGCTCCTCGCCGCGCCGTCGCCGACGACGACGACGGTCTTGCCGGCGCCCGCCGCCGCGGCGACGGCCCCGAACCGTCCTGCCCCGAGCACGTCCGAGGCCGCCCGGAGGCTCGGCACCAGGCCCGCGTCCGGCAGCGCGGGCGTGGCCACGCAGACGCAGATCGCGGCCACCCGGATCACGGCGTCGGTCGGAGCCCTCTGCCGCACCCACGACGGAGGCGCATGCCGGCCCCCTCCCACGCACGAGCACGAGCACGAGCACGAGCACGAGCACGAGGGTGGCGCTCGGGTTCTGGCCCCAGCAGGCTGATCGCCTGGCACCTGACGACAGCCGGGCGGAGGATGGCCCTCATGACCGCGCCCGACGGAAGGCGCCCCGTGTCGCGGCGCGCGTTCCTCGTCGTGACCGGAGCCGCGGCCGCGAGCGTCCTCGCGGCCTGCACCGAGGAGCCGCAGGCGCCCGCACCCACCGGAGCCCGGTCGCCCGGGCGCACGACCCCTTCCTCGCCGGGGCGGTGGCAGTCCGAGCTCGTCTCGGTGACGGACGGGCGCCTGGCGTACCGCCACGACGACGGGCTGCGGATCCCCGACTTCGGCCAGGCCGGCTACGGCGGCGGCGGCCGGCCGCTGCCCGACGTGCCGGCAGCGCGCACCATCGAGCCGATCGACGGCGACAACACCGCGCACCTCCAGCGCGCGCTCGACGCGGTCGGGGCGCTTCCCCTCGGTGACCGCGGCGTGCGCGGCGCCCTGGTGCTCGCGCCGGGCACCTACACCCTCGCGGGCACGCTCCGTCTCGACCGGTCGGGCGTGGTGCTGCGTGGCGCCGGGGACGGAACGGACCCGAGCACGGCCACGATCCTGCGCGCGGTCGGCGACGACCCCCCGGAGCGGGACGTGGTCGTCGTCGGTGGCGAGGGCGACGGCGAGCGCGAGGTCCGGGGCACGCGGACGGACATCACGAGCGACGTCGTCCCCGTGGCTGCGGCGTCGTTCGCGGTCGCCGACGTCGCGGGTCTGCGCCCGGGGACCCCGGTCGTCGTCGTGCACCCGTGCAGCGAGAGGTGGCTCGACGCCGTCGACCACGGCGGCACCGGACGGGACGAGCGCTGGGAGGTCGGCAGCCTGCCGATCGTCTACCACCGGCGGATCACCGACGTCGCGGGTGACGTGGTCACGCTCGACGTGCCGGTGTTCACGACGCTGGACCGGTCCTTGAGCCAGAGCCGGCTCTCCGTCCGGGACCGGTCGGGACTGGTCACCGACGTCGGGGTCGAGGACCTCAGGCTCGACATCGCGGCCACCGCCGCGGACGACGAGCGACACGCCAAGAACGGCATCCGGCTCCGCCTCGTCGAGGACGCGTGGGTGCGTCGGTGCACGGTCGTGCACTTCACGCAGGCAGGAGTCGTGACGACGAACGCCCACCGGGTCACCGTCGTGGACTGCCGTGCGCTGGAGCCCGCGGCGCGGACGACGGGCGGACGCCGCTACAACTTCAACGCCGATCGGGGCTCCCAGCAGGTGCTCTTCACCGGTTGTCACGCGGAGGGCGGCCGGCACGCGTACGTCTCGAACGGGACGAGCTCGGTGTCCGGGGTCGTGTTCCACCGCACGACGGCGACAGGCAGCCTCGCGTCGTCGGAGGGGCATCGGCGATGGAGCCAGGGCCTGCTCTTCGACATCCACCGTGAGCTCGCACCGGCGACGGACCGGACGCTCGGGCTGTACAACCGTGGGGACTACGGCACGGGCCACGGCTGGTCGGCCGTGCACTCGGTGGCCTGGGCGTGCGACGTCGGAGACAGCCGGCTCGTCGTGCAACGACCACCTACCGCGCAGAACTACGCCGTGGGCTGCGTCGGGGACGTGACCGGCGACGGACCCTTCGACGGCCCCGAGGGCCACGCCGAGGGGACCGGACGCCCCGGCCTCGAGCCGGCGTCCCTGTACGAGGCCCAGCTCGCCGCTCGGACCCGTTGATCCCGCCCGCCCTACCACGCAGCGAACACGGCGAGGTGACCGGGTGCGTCACGACCGACGACAGGAGCGACCCCGAGATGCGACGGCATGTCCGGTTCCGCACGCCGCCCGAGGCGTCGATCGTCGCGTCGGCGGGAGGTCGTCAACCGAGGGTCTCGTGCGCCGTCGCGGGGTGCGCTCGGCCGCTCGCCTCGAGCAGGGGAACCATCCGGTACGGGATGACCTCGCCCATCGCGAGGGAGGTCTCCGCGCGCTCGACGCCGGCCACCGCGAGCACCGCGCCGTTGATCCGGAACAGGTCCTCGGCGTCGCGCGCGACCACGCGCAGCAGCAGGTCCGACGGGCCGCTGAGCCCGTAGGCCTCGACCACCTCGGGGATCTGGGCCAGCCCCTGCACGATGGCGGGCAGCCGCGGCTGGTGGACGTGCACCGTGATGAAGGCCGTGAGCTGGTAGCCGAGCGCGACGGGGTCGATGCGGCGGTCGAACGGCAGCAGCGCCCCGCGTGACTCGAGCGCCGTCATCCGGGCCTGGACGGTGTTCCGCGACAGACCGAGCGCCTGAGCGAAGGCCACCACCGTGCCGCGCGGGTCCGCGACGAGGGCGAGCAGGAGGCGGACGTCCGTACCGTCGAGTCGGCGCATGTCGCGCACGCTAACACCGAAGGACTCAGGCGGAGTGAGCATTCTGCTCAGTCGCTGCGCGAACGATTGAACCCGTTGACCAGCGGTCGTACGGTGAGCGGACACGCGGGCAATGGCGCCCAAGCTCCACAAGAGCGCGGCTGCCGTCGACGTACGGAGCGAAACATGTTGCGTTCAGAGATCTCCCGGACATCCGCCCACGACGACCGGACCGACGACGCCCAGGCGGGCGAGCTCGACCCTGCCGACCGTCGCGCCGGCGTCACCGGCCCCCACCCGAGGACGCCCGGTGCGGTGCTCCAGCTGATCACGCCCGACGGGGCTCGGCGTCCGGACGCCGACCTCGACCCCTGGGTGGCCGACGTCGACGACGAGCGGTTGGCCGCGCTGTACGAGGACATGGTGGTGGTCCGCCGCCTCGACATCGAGGCGGTCGCGCTCCAGCGGCAGGGCCAGCTCGGCCTGTGGCCGCCGCTGCTCGGGCAGGAGGCCGCGCAGATCGGCTCCGGCCGCGCGCTGCGCCGTGACGACTTCGTGTTCTCGAGCTACCGCGAGAGCGCTGTCGCCTACACCCGGGGCGTCACGATGACCGACCTCATGCGGGTGTGGCGGGGCACCGCCCAGGCGGGATGGGACCCGCGGTCGATCGGCATGGCGACCCCGTCGATCGTCATCGGCGCCCAGACCCTCCATGCGACGGGCTACGCCATGGGGTGCGTCATGGACGGCGTCGACTCGGCCGCCATCGCCTACTTCGGCGACGGCGCGACCAGCCAGGGCGACGTCAACGAGGCCCTCGTGTTCGCCGCGAGCTTCGCGGCGCCGGTGATCTTCTTCTGCCAGAACAACCAGTGGGCGATCTCCGAACCTGTCGGGCTGCAGGCGATGCGTCCCCTCGCCGATCGCGCGCCCGGTTTCGGGATCCCCAGCCTGCGGGTCGACGGCAACGACGTCCTGGCCGTGATGGCGGCGACCCGGCAGGCGCTCGACCGGGCCCGACGCGGCGCGGGGCCGACGTTCATCGAGGCCGTCACGTACCGCCGAGGCCCGCACACGACGTCGGACGACCCCAGCCGCTACGTCGACCCCGCGGTGCAGCAGGCGTGGGAGGCGAAGGACCCGATCCTGCGGGTGGAACGGCTGCTCGAGCGCAGCGGTCACCTCACCGAGGAGCGGGCGACCGCCGTCCGGTCGAGGGCAGACGCGCTCGCGGCCGAGATGCGCCGCGGGTGCACGGGGCTCGACGCTCCCCCGCCGCTCAGCGTCTTCGACCACGTCTACACCTCGCCGACCACCTGGCTCGTGCGTCAGCGAAGCCAGTACGCGGCGTACCTCGCGATGTTCGAGGGGGGCGGGCGATGAGCGAGCGCACCCTGGCGGCCGCCCTCAACGCCGGTCTGCGACGTGCACTCGAGCACGACCCCAAGGTCGTGCTCATGGGCGAGGACATCGGCCGGCTGGGCGGGGTGTTCCGCGTGACCGACGGCCTCCAGCGCGACTTCGGGACCGAGCGCGTCATGGACACCCCTCTCGCCGAGTCGGCCATCCTCGGCACGGCGGTCGGGCTCGCGTACCGCGGCTACCGCCCGGTCGTCGAGATCCAGTTCGACGGGTTCATCTACCCGGCGTTCGACCAGATCGTCGCCCAGGTCGCCAAGCTGCACTACCGGACCCAGGGCGCGGTCACCATGCCGATCACGGTCCGCGTGCCCTACGGCGGCGGGATCGGGGCGGTCGAGCACCACTCGGAGTCGCCCGAGGCGTACTTCGCCCACACGGCCGGGCTGCGCGTGGTCACCTGCTCGAACCCGCAGGACGCGCACACGATGCTGCGGCAGGCGATCGCGTGCGACGACCCGGTGATCTTCTTCGAGCCCAAGCGCCGCTACTGGGTCAAGGGCGAGGTCGACGAGACGCTGGACGCCTCGACGTTCCCGATGGACCGCGCCCGCGTCGTCGTCCCTGGTGACGACGTCACCCTGGTCGCCTACGGACCCCTCGTCACGACGGCCCGCGACGCCGCGCTGGCGGCGCAGGACGACGGCATCTCGATCGAGGTGGTCGACCTGCGCTCGCTCGCGCCGCTCGACCTCGAGACCGTCGAGTCGTCCGTGCGGAGAACGGGCCGCCTGGTCGTGACGCACGAGGCGAGCCAGCACGCCGGCCTCGGCGCCGAGATCGCCGCGAGCATCACCGAACGGTGCTTCCACCACCTCGAGGCGGCCCCGGCCCGGGTCACCGGCTTCGACGTGCCGTACCCGCCGGCGAAGCTCGAGGAGCACTTCCTCCCCGACCTCGACCGGATCCTCGACGCGGTGGACCGCGTCCTGGGACGCCGGAACTCGCTCACCGGCTGGAAGGCGTAGCGCATGACCGTCAAGGAGTTCGCGATGCCGGACCTCGGCGAGGGCCTCACCGAGTCCGAGCTGGTGTCCTGGAGCGTCGCGGTCGGCGACTGGGTCGAGCTGAACCAGGTCATCGCGGAGGTCGAGACGGCGAAGGCGCTGGTCCAGGTGCCCTCACCGTTCGCCGGGGTGGTGTCGAGGCTGTTCGTCGAGCCGGGGACCACGGTCCTGGTGGGAGCGCCGATCATCGCCGTGGAGGTCGCCGACGACGAGGCGCCCGGTCAGGACGGATCCGACCGGCCGGGTGACGGCCAGGTCTCCCCCACCCGCGCGGAGCCGGCGCCGGAGCGGAACGCCGTGCTGGTCGGGTACGGAGCGCCGGTCGAGTCCGCGTCCCGGCCCCGTCGCCGGGCTCGTGACTCCGGTTGGGTCGCGTCCCACCGCGCCCTCCCGGCCCAGGGCCGCTCGACGGCCCCGACCCCCGCGCCACCCTCGCCGCCTGCCTCGACCGCCGACGGCGGCGCCCCCTCGCGCACAGGCGTCGGCACCACGCCGGTCCGCCCGCGGTCGTACCCGCCGGTCCGCAAGCTCGCGCACGAGCACGGGATCAACCTGGCCACGGTGACCGGCACAGGACCGGACGGGGTCATCACGCGCGAGGACGTCCTGGCCGCCGTCGCGGCGCGGGGCGACGGGACGACGGCGACGCCGCCCGAGCCCGCCCCGAGGACCGCGCCGCGCGAGGTGCGCACCCCGATCACCGGGGTGCGCAAGCACACCGCGGCCGCGATGGTCGCGAGCGCGTTCACCGCGCCGCACGCGACCGAGTTCCTCACCGTCGACGTCACGCCGACCGTCGAGCTGCTCGAGACGCTCGCCGGCCAGCGCCGCTTCGAGGGCCACCGCATCACGCTCCTGACGCTGGTCGCCAAGGCCCTGACCATCGCGGTGCGCCGCAACCCGACGCTCAACTCCCGTTGGGACGAGGCGGCGGGAGAGATCGTCCAGCACGGGTACGTCAACCTCGGCATCGCAGCCGCGACGCCTCGGGGACTGCTCGTGCCGCACGTCAAGGACGCCCAGGACCTCGACCTCGTCACGCTCGCGGACGCCATCGGGCACCTTACGCAGGAAGCCCGGGCGGGGCGGACCCCGCCCGCGGACCTGGTCGGCGGGACGATCTCGATCACGAACATCGGCGTGTTCGGCGTCGATGCGGGGACGCCCATCCTCAACCCCGGGGAGGCGGCGATCCTCGCGATGGGCGCGGTCCGGCGTCAGCCGTGGGAGCACCGCGGCGAGGTCGCGCTCCGCAGCGTCCTGACGCTCAGCCTCTCGTTCGACCACCGGGTCGTGGACGGCGAGCAGGCGTCGCGGTTCCTCACGGACGTCGGCGCGATGCTGGCGGAGCCGGGGATGACGCTGACGATGGTGTGAGCACGGCCGACGGCAGGAGCGCGGCGAGCGCCATCTCCTCGAGCAGCGCGCCGACCCGGCGGCGTGGGAGCGACCGGGCGCTGTGCGGGGTCGAGTTGAGGAGCCCGAACGTCGCGTGCGCCCGGATGCGCAGCTCGGCGGGGTCGGTGTCCGGGCGGAGCCGCGCGAGCACGCCGACCCACTCCTCGACGTAGCTGCGCTGCAGTGCGCGTACGGTGCGGCTGTCCGCGGGCCCGAGCGAGTCGAGGTCGCGGTCCTGGACGCGGATGACGTCGGGGTCCGCGAGCGCGAACTCGACGTGGAAGCGGATGAGCGACCGCAGCGCATCGAGGTCGTCCGCCGCCGCCTCGAGCACCTCCCGCCCGCCCGCGGCGAGTCGCTCGCTCGCGCCCACGAGCAGGGCCGCGAGCACCGCCTGCTTGCTCGGGAAGTGGCGGTACACCGCGGGCCCGCTGACGCCGGCGGCCGCGCCCAGGTCCTCGATGGAGACGCCGTCGAACCCGCTCTGCGCGAACAGGCGCGCGGCGGCGGCGAGCAGCAGCGCGCGCCGGTCGGCCTTGGCGCGGTGCCGCGCGGTCTCGCGGCGCGGTGACGTCCCGTCGCTCACTCGACCTCCACCACATGGACAACTCGGTGAACGAACACTAACCTGACGATCCAGTGAGTGGGTACTCACCGAACCCTGCGAGCAGCTCGACGGAGAGCGGCACCACATGGAGATCCTCGCCAGCACGGCGGACCCGACCGCGAAGGCCTTCCGCGCGAACGAGGCGGCCCAGAGCGCGCTGGTCGCCGACCTCCACGAGCGCCTGCGCGCCGCCGCGCTCGGCGGGCCGGAGCGGTCCCGCGAGCGGCACCTGGGACGCGGCAAGCTGCTCCCCCGCGAGCGGATCGACGCCCTGCTCGACGACGGCAGCCCGTTCCTCGAGGTCGCGCCGCTCGCGGCGCACGGCCTGTACGGCGACGAGGCACCGGGCGCGGGCGTCATCGCGGGCATCGGGCTGGTGCACGGCCGCCACGTCATGGTGCTCTCCAACGACGCGACGGTGAAGGGCGGCACGTACTACCCCCTGACGGTCAAGAAGCACCTGCGCGCGCAGGAGATCGCGCTCGAGAACCACCTCCCGTGCCTGTACCTGGTGGACTCGGGCGGCGCGTACCTGCCGATGCAGGACGAGGTGTTCCCGGACCGCGACCACTTCGGCCGCATCTTCTTCAACCAGGCCCGGATGTCCGCCGCCGGCATCCCCCAGGTCGCGTGCGTGATGGGCTCGTGCACGGCGGGCGGGGCGTACGTGCCCGCGATGAGCGACGAGACCGTCATCGTGCGCGACCAGGGGACGATCTTTCTCGGCGGTCCGCCCCTGGTGAAGGCGGCCATCGGCGAGGTCGTGACCGCGGAGGAGCTCGGCGGCGGGGAGCTGCACGCCCGCACCTCGGGGGTCACCGACCACCTCGCCGAGAACGACGCGCACGCCCTCGCGATCGTCCGCGACATCGTCGCGACCCTGCCCCCGCCGCGCGAGCCGGCCTGGGACGTCCTCGCGAGCCGTCCGCCCGCGACCCCGGAGCACGAGCTCTACGGCGTCGTCCCGACCGACGTCCAGTCGCCCTACGACGTGCGCGAGGTCGTCGCGCGGCTCGTCGACGGCAGCGAGCTCCACGAGTTCAAGCGGGAGTACGGGCCCACGCTGGTCACCGGCTTCGCACGGCTGCACGGCCACCCGGTCGGGATCGTGGCCAACAACGGCGTGCTGTTCAGCGAGTCCGCGCTCAAGGGTGCGCACTTCGTCGAGCTGTGCGACCAGCGCGGGATCCCGCTCGTGTTCCTGCAGAACATCTCGGGCTTCATGGTCGGTCGGGACTACGAGGCGGGCGGCATCGCGAAGAACGGCGCCAAGATGGTCACGGCGGTGGCCACGACCCGGGTGCCGAAGCTGACGGTCGTGATCGGCGGCTCGTTCGGGGCCGGCAACTACTCGATGTGCGGGCGCGCGTACTCGCCGCGCTTCCTGTGGATGTGGCCCGCGAGCCGGATCTCGGTCATGGGCGGCGCCCAGGCCTCCTCGGTGCTCGCGACCGTCCGCCGCGAGCAGCTCGAGGGCCGCGGCCAGGAGTGGTCCGCCGACGACGAGGCCGCGTTCACCGCACCCATCCGCGCGCAGTACGAGGCCCAGGGCAACCCGTACTACTCGACCGCCCGGCTGTGGGACGACGGCATCATCGACCCCGCAGACACCCGCCGGGTGCTCGGGATGGCCCTCGACGTCTGCGCGCGCGTCCCGCTCCCCGACCCGGCCTTCGGCCTCTTCCGGATGTGAGCGCCGTGCCCGACCCGTCCTCGCCGACGACCACGTCGCGACCGCCGTTCACCACCGTCCTCGTGGCGAACCGTGGCGAGATCGCCTGCCGCATCATCGCGACCCTGCACCGGCTCGGTGTCCGCGCCGTCGCGGTCCACAGCGATGCCGACCGCGACGCGAAGCACGTGCGGATGGCCGACGTCGCCGTGCGGATCGGCCCGCCCGCGCCGGAGGCCAGCTACCTCGACATCGGCGCCGTGGTCGCGGCGGCGCAGGCGACGGGCGCCCAGGCGATCCACCCGGGGTACGGCTTCCTCGCGGAGAACGCGGACCTCGCTCGCGCGTGCGCCGCCGCCGGTCTCGTCTTCGTGGGGCCGGGCGCCCGGGCGCTCGACGTGATGGGCGACAAGATCCGCGCCAAGGCGCACGTCGGGCGAGCGGGGGTGCCGGTGATCCCGGGGACCGCGGAGCCGGGCCTCGACGACGCCGGACTGGTGGCGGCCGCCGCCGACGTCGGGTACCCGCTCCTCATCAAGCCCTCGGCCGGGGGTGGCGGCAAGGGCATGGAGGTCGTCGATCGCCCGGCGGACCTGCCCGCGGCGCTCGCCGCTGCCCGCCGGGTCGCGCGCGCGGCCTTCGGCGACGACACGCTCCTGCTCGAGCGGTACCTGCCCGCCCCGCGCCACGTCGAGGTCCAGGTGCTCGCGGACGCACACGGCGGCGTGGTGCACCTCGGGGAGCGCGAGTGCTCGCTCCAGCGCCGGCACCAGAAGGTGATCGAGGAGGCGCCCTCCCCGCTGGTCGACCCCGTGCGGCGCGACCGGATCGGCGCGCTCGCGTGCGAGGTCGCGCGCAGCGTCGGCTACGTCGGTGTGGGGACCGTCGAGCTGCTGGTCTCCGCGCAGGCCCCGGACGACTTCTACTTCATGGAGATGAACACCCGGCTCCAGGTCGAGCACCCGGTGACCGAGCTCGTGACCGGGATCGACCTCGTCGAGTGGCAGCTCCGCGTCGCGGCCGGCGAGCCGCTCGCGTTCGGCCAGGAGGAGGTCCGGCTCACCGGGCACGCGATCGAGGCGCGGGTGTACGCCGAGAACCCCGAGCGCGGCTTCCTGCCCACGACCGGCCGCGTCCTCGTGCTCGAGGAGCCGACCGGCGACGGCGTGCGGGTGGACAGCGCGCTGCTGCCCGGGCTGACCGTCTCGTCGAGCTACGACCCGCTGCTGGCCAAGGTCGTCGCCTGGGGCCGTGACCGGGACGAGGCCCTCACGCGGCTGGACCAGGCGCTCGCGCGCACCCTCGTGCTCGGCGTCCGGACGAACGTCGAGTACCTGCGCCAGGTGCTCGACGACCCCGAGGTCCGCGCCGGCCGCCTCGACACGGGCCTGCTCGCGCGCCGGTGGTCGGAGGTGCGGTTCCGCGCCCCCGACACCCCCGTGCTGGTCGCTGCCGCGCTGAGCGCGCTCGCCCACGGCGCCGAGGGGGACCATCCCTGGCAGCGCGACGGATGGCGGGTCGGCGCCCCTGCCCCGACGCGGGTGCACCTCTCCACGGGCCCGCAGGAGGAGGTCGAGGTCGCCGTGCGAGGGACGCCCGAGGCGGCGACGGTGACGGTCGACGACGGCGAGCCGATGCCCGCCTCTCTCGTCCGCCTGGGCCCCGACACGGTGAGCCTCCAGCTCGGCGGGCTCACGCGGACCCTGCGCGTCGCGCACGACGGCGACGTGACGTGGGTCGGCGCGGCCGGCGTCGTGCACGAGCTGCGGCGGCGCACCCACGCGGCCCGGCTCGCCGACCGGCTCGCGCGGGCGACGCGGGCCGAGCGGGCCGTCAGCCCCGAGATCCGGTCCCCGATGCCGGGCACCGTCGTCGCGGTCGCCGTGGCCAGCGGCGACGTCGTCGTCCCCGGCCAGACCCTCCTCGTCGTCGAGGCGATGAAGATGGAGCACAAGCTCACGGCGACGTCCGACGGCGTCGTCACCCTCACGGTCCGTCCGCACGACCTGGTCACCCTCGACCAGGTCGTCGCCACCATCGCCCCGCACCCCCAGGGGCACGAAGGGAGCACCCCATGAGCCACGAGCTCACCGCGGAGCAGGAGCACCTGAGCGACGAGGTGCGGGAGTTCGCCGACAGCGTCGTCGCCCCCGCCGCCTACGAGTACGACACCAAGCGCGAGCTGCCGTACGACATCCTCGCGCAGATGGGCGAGCTGGGGCTGTTCGGCCTGCCGTTCCCGGTCGAGTACGGCGGTCAGGGCAAGGACTACCTCGCGCTGTGCCTCGCGGTCGAGCAGCTCGCGCGCGTGGACCAGTCGATCGCCGTGACGCTCGAGGCCGGCGTCGGGCTGGGCGCGATGCCGATCCTGCGCGGCGGCACCGAGGCGCAGAAGCAGGAGTGGCTGCCCATGCTCGCCCGCGGGGAGGCGCTCGCCGGGTTCGGGCTCACCGAGGCCGACGCCGGGTCGGACGCGGGCGGCACGCGGACCACGGCGTTCCTCAAGGAGGGCGAGTGGGTGATCAACGGCACCAAGCAGTTCATCACCAACTCGGGCACGAGGATCACCAGGCTCGTGACGGTCACCGCGGTCACGGGCGAGACCGTGCGCGTGGACGGGAGCGTCAAGAAGGAGCTCACGGCGTTCCTGGTGCCGAGCGGGACCCCGGGGTTCGTGGTCGGTCCGAGCTACGACAAGGTCGGCTGGCACACGTCCGACACCCACCCGCTCACCTTCGACGACGTCCGGGTGCCCGAGGCCAACATGCTCGGCGCGCGCGGCCGCGGCTTCGCGAACTTCATCCAGACCCTCGACGAGGGCCGGGTCGCATTCGCCGCCCTGTGCACCGGTGCGGCCCAGGGCTGCCTCGAGGAGTCGGTGCGCCACGCGCGGACCCGGAACGTCTTCGGCCACCCGATCGGCGAGAACCAGCACATCGCGTTCCGGATCGCCCGCATGCAGGCGCGCGTGCACGCGGCCCGCCTCGCGTACTACGACGCCGCACGGAAGATCGGGGCCGGCCGGCCGTTCAAGAAGGAGGCGAGTCTCGCCAAGCTGATCGGCAGCGAAGCGGCGATGGACAACGCGCGCGACGCCACGCAGATCTTCGGTGGCTACGGTTTCCTCAACGAGAACCCGGTGGCGCGCCACTACCGCGACTCCAAGGTCCTCGAGATCGGCGAGGGGACCACCGAGGTGCAGCTCATGGTGATCGCGCGCGAGCTCGGGTTCTGAGGGTGCCGACGGGTCGCGGAGGGCGGACATGACGAGGGACGTGGAGCAGCGGGGCCTGTACTACGAGGAGCTCGAGCTCGACACGCGCTACCTCCACCGGCCCGGGCGGACCGTGACCGAGGCCGACAACGTGCTGTTCACGACCCTCACGATGAACACCCAGGCGCTGCACCTCGACGCGGCGTGGTCGGCCGGGCAGCCGTTCGGGCAGCGGCTCGTGAACTCGATGTTCACGCTGTCGACGCTGGTCGGGAGCTCGGTCGCGCAGCTGACGCAGGGCACGATCGTCGCCAACCTCGGGTTCGGCGAGGTCGCGTTCCCGCACCCGCTCCACCACGGTGACACGCTCTACTCCGAGACGGTCGTCACCGGCAAGCGACTGTCCTCGTCGCGGCCCGGGCAGGGCGTCGTGACCCTCGCGCACACCGGCCGGAACCAGGACGGCACGGTGGTCGCGACCGCCACGCGGTCGGTGCTCGTCTGGTGCAGGGACGCCCACCGGTGAGCGGCTTCACGAGGGGTCCGGCACTGCTGTTCTGCCCGGCCGACCGGCCGGACCGCTACGCCAAGGCCGCCGAGCGCGCCGACGCCGTGATCCTCGACCTCGAGGACGCCGTCCCGCCCGGGTCCAGACCCGCCGCCCGGGACGCGCTCGTCGCGAGCGCGCTCGACCCGCTCCGGACGATCGTGCGGGTCAACCCGGCGGGGACCGCGGAGCTCGCCGCCGACCTGGCGGCACTCGCGCGCACGCCCTACCGCACGGTCATGCTCGCGAAGACCGCGAGCGCGGCGCAGCTCGAGTCCGTCGCGGCGCAGGACCGGCTCGGCCTCGAGGTCGTCGCGCTCGTCGAGACCGCGGCCGGCGTGCTGGCGGCCGGGGAGATCGCCGCCCACCCGAGCGTCGTCGCGCTGATGTGGGGTGCCGAGGACCTCGTCGCGTCGCTCGGCGGCACGTCGAGCCGCTTCCGGGACGGCCGCTACCGCGACGTCGCGCGGCACGCGCGCTCGACCGTGCTCGTCGCGGCGGGCGCGCACGGCAAGGGGGCGATCGACGCCGTCCACGTGGACCTCGCCGACCACGAGGGGCTCGCCGCCGAGGCGGCCGACGCCGTCGCGTCGGGGTTCGCCGCCACGGCCTGCATCCACCCGTCCCAGGTGGCCGTCGTGCGTGCCGCCTACCGCCCCACCGCCGACGACGTGGCGTGGGCGCGTGCGGTGCTCGCCGCCGCGGACGGCCGCGAGGGCGTCTTCCGGTGGGACGACCAGATGATCGACGGCCCGGTGCTGCGACACGCCGAGCGGGTGCTCGGCAGGATCCGGTGACCCCCGCGGCCTGAGCAGCGCGGTCGTGGGCCTCGCCTCCGCGGCGGGACCTAGGTCCCGCCCGGCACCTCGGAACGCCACTAGAACTGGCACATCTAGTAGCCGCTCCGGTCGCAGACCACAACATGGTGGGCCACGCGGTGCGAGAGCCGATCAAGGAGAGCCACCGCCATGACCCCCAGCCTGCCGCCGACGACCCTCCCGTCCGCGACCAGCGACGAAGCCCGCGCCGGCGCCACACGCACCGTCGTCGACGTCAGCTCGACCATCGACGAGTACCTCGACCGCGCGGACTGGCGCGTCAACGCGAACGCCAACCAGGACTACTCGCTCGGTGGGCTGATGCTCAACACGTCGGGCAAGGTCATCGCGAACTACTGGCTGTCGCACGTCTACCCGCCCGAGGTCGGGGACGCGCACCGGAGCGGCGACCTGCACATCCACGACCTCGACATGCTGGCCGGGTACTGCGCGGGGTGGTCCCTGCGGGCCCTGCTCACCGAGGGGCTCAACGGCGTTCCTGGCAAGGTCGAGGCGGGCCCGCCCCAGCACTTCTCCTCGGCCGTCGGCCAGATCGTCAACTTCCTCGGGACGATGCAGAACGAGTGGGCGGGCGCGCAGGCGTTCAGCTCGTTCGACACGTACATGGCACCGTTCGTCCGCGTCGACGCGCTGACGTACGAGGAGGTGCGCCAGGGAGTCCAGGAGCTGATCTACAACCTCAACGTCCCGTCTCGCTGGGGCACGCAGACGCCGTTCACCAACCTCACGTTCGACTGGACCTGCCCCGCCGACCTGCGCGACGACGTCCCCGTCGTCGGCGGTGTCGAGCAGGACTTCACGTACGGCGACCTGCAGGCCGAGATGGACGTCATCAACCGCGCGTACATCGACGTGATGACCGCGGGCGACGCCTCGGGCCGTGTGTTCACGTTCCCCATCCCGACGTACAACATCACCCACGACTTCGACTGGCACTCGGACAACGCCACCCGGCTGTTCGAGATGACCGCGCGGTACGGGCTGCCCTACTTCCAGAACTTCCTCAACTCCGACCTCGAGCCGAACCAGATCCGGTCGATGTGCTGCCGCCTCCAGCTCGACCTGCGCGAGCTCCTCAAGCGGGGCAACGGCCTGTTCGGCTCGGCGGAGCAGACGGGCTCGCTCGGCGTCGTGACGATCAACTGCGCCCGTCTCGGCTGGACGCACGCGGGCGACGAGACCGGGCTCGTGCGCGCGCTGGACCGGTTGCTCGACCTCGCGAAGGAGTCTCTCGAGCGCAAGCGCGAGGTGATCGGCCGCCTCCTCGACGAGGGGCTGTTCCCCTACACCAGGCGGTACCTCGCCGCGGGGCTCGACAACCACTTCTCGACGATCGGCGTGAACGGTGTCAACGAGATGATCCGGAACCTCACCGCGGACGCGCACGACCTCACGACACCCGAGGGCCACGCGATCGCCGTGCGCCTGCTCGACCACGTGCGGGCGCGCATGGTCGAGCACCAGGAGTCGACCGGGCACCTCTACAACCTCGAGGCCACGCCGGCCGAGGGAACGACGTACCGGTTCGCGAAGGAGGACCGGAAGCGGTTCCCCGGCATCCGTCAGGCAGGGACCGACGAGAACCCGTACTACACGAACTCCTCGCAGCTCCCGGTCGGCTTCACCGACGACCCGTTCGAGGCGCTCGACCGCCAGGACGAGCTGCAGACCAAGTACACCGGGGGGACCGTCCTGCACCTCTACATGTCGGAGAAGCTCTCGTCCGCAGACGCGTGCCGCGAGCTCGTCCGGCGCGCGCTCAGCGCGCACCGCCTGCCCTACCTCACGGTCACACCGACGTTCTCGATCTGCCCGGCGCACGGCTACCTCGCGGGCGAGCAGCCGACGTGCCCCACGTGCGGCGGCGCGTGCGAGGTCTGGACCCGCGTCATGGGGTACCACCGGCCGGTCAGCTCGTTCAACATCGGCAAGAAGGGCGAGCACGCCGAGCGCGTGCACTTCACCGAGTCGCGGGTCCTGTCGTGAGGCCGACGGCAACGGCGGACGACCTGCAGATCGCGGGGCTGACCCGGCTCTCGACGTGCGACTGGCCCGGCCGGCTCGTGGCCACCGTCTTCCTCCAGGGCTGCCCGCTCGACTGCGGCTACTGCCACAACCCCGAGCTCCTCGACCCGCGGACGGCCGGGACCGTGGGGTGGCACGAGGTGCGCGAGCTGCTCGCCCGCCGGGTCGGGCTGCTCGACGGCGTCGTCTTCTCGGGTGGTGAACCGACCCGGCAGGCCGGGCTCGCGGCCGCGATGGGCGAGGTGCGCGCGCTCGGGTTCGGCGTCGGGCTCCACACCGCCGGGACGTACCCCCGGCGCTTCGCGGAGGTGCTGCCGCTGTGCGACTGGGTCGGCCTGGACGTCAAGGCGCCGGCCGACACGTATGCCGCGGTGACCGGGGTGGCGTCGGCCGCCGCCGCAGCCGCCGCGTGCCTACGACTGGCGCTCCGGGCCCGCCCGCGCGTCGAGCTGCAGGTGCGGACGACCATGGACCCCACGACGATGACGCCGTCGGACCTCGACCGCCTGACGGCCGAGCTGCGCCGGGCGGGCGTCGTCGACCACGTGGTCCAGGAGGTGCGGACCGACGGCACCCGACCGGCCTACGCGGCCGCCCTCGCCGCGGCCCGGGTACCTACTCTGACGGCATGACGCCCGAGCCCGACCTCGACGAGCACGGTCAGCCCCCCGCGCACGGGTACACCGGCATCACCGACGAGCGGAACCGCGTGCCGGCGGGGGCGCGCCGGCTGGGCGCGCCGGCTTGCCCAGCCGGTCGTCAGCTCCTGGTCGGCACGGCGTTCATCCAGTACTCCCGGCTCGACACGATGCCGCCGATGATGGCCTCCGTCCGGGTGCCGGTCTGGATGGCGCCCACCCAGTGAGTGAGTCCGGCCGGATCGATGCCCCGGTCGAGCAGGTCCTGGTAGTAGCCGTCGACGACCGTGCCGAGCCGCTCGGTCGAAAGGAGGAAGCCCATCGCGACGTCCTGCCGGCTCTGCCCCGCGGCCAGCTGACCGAGCCAGTGCTGCACCTCGGCCTCGCCGGCCGCGCGCCGGAGCACGTGCTGGTACAGGCGCTGGACCCACACAGCGTCCTGACCGCCCGACTGGTCGTAGTACTCCTGGGACGCGAGGAACCCGCCCTCCATGGTCTGGATCGTCATTCCGCGCGCCATCTCGTCCAGCCAGTTGGCCAGTCCCCCGGCGTCGGGCTCGCGGTCCAAGAACTCGTCGTAGGCCCCCCGGATCAGCCCGCCGCGGTACTCCGCGGACGAGGTGATCGAGTTCGCGACGGACACCAGCGGCGTCCCGGCCGCCAGCAGGGTGCTCCACGTCGTCAGCCCGGACGGGTCCGGGTCGCGGTGGAACAGGTCGCGGTAGACCCCCGTCACGTAGCGCCGGGCGTCGGCCTCGGCGGGGACGGCGCTGCCCGTCCACCACGACGTGCGCATGTAGGCGCCGTTCCAGCCGAGCGAGACGTGCACGTGGTCGGTGTGGGGCACCGCGCCGGTGTACGGCTTCCAGCCGGCGCTCGCGCTCGAGTTGCTGAAGATCTGCCTGTTCCAGATGACGTACATGACGCCCAGGCGACGCGCGTTGTACCCCACCTTGCCGTCCGGGCCCGGCGCGGTCAGCCAGTTCACGAACGCGTCGCCCGCGGCCTTCTCGGCCGGCTTGCTCACGCTGACGCCCCAGTCGAACGCACGACCGTCCTTGTGCTCGCTCTGACCACCGATCGCGCAGTTGCGCGCGATGCCCAAGCTGCGCCCGATCTTGTAGTAGGAGAGGGCGAGGTCGAGCAGGTACTGCGTGCCGGGCCGGGCGACCGGGTCGCACACGGTCTGTCCCTCGTACCTGACGTAGGCGTCGATCGGGTCGGGGGCCGGTGCGGGCGCGACCGGACCGGGCGGGAGCTCGGCTGCCTGGGCGGGTGCCGTCACTCCCCCGAGCAGGACCAGCGAGAGTGCGAGCACCGCGACCCGCAGGGGTCGACCAGCGTCTTTCGTGAACGAGCGCATGATTCTCCGGGGGATGGCGGCAGGACGCCGGTCGGCACCGGTCCGGCGCTCTCCGACACAGGTGTCATCGGCAGAAACGTCGGGGTGCTGAAGGGTTGATCCGGTCACAGCGGGCGGTATCTCGCCCCGCGCGACCGTCCCCTGTTCCGGCATGAGCCACGCGCACGAGGTGATCGGCATGATCGCCACCGCGTGCTCGTTCGTGCTCGTTCGTGCTCTGGTGGCCGCAGGCGGTGCGCGTGTGGAAGCTTCGGCGCAGCGCGGAACGGCTCGAGGGTGTCTCGATCCCCACGCAGGTCACGGTCCTGCTGAACGCCGCGCTCTGGGGCGCCTACTCCGTGCTGACCGACGCGTTCTGGGTCGGTGCGGCCGGGCTCGTCAACGCGCCGCTCGCGGTCCTGACCATCGTGGTCGTGCGGCGGTCGCGTGCGGGCGGGCCCCACGTCGACCTCGGTCCCCTGCCACGCCCCGCTGACCTCGCGCCGGACGCGCTACGCCGCGCCGAGCCGCTCGACGAGCACGGCGTCGTCCGGGACCAGCACGGCGTCGTCCGGGACCAGCACCGCGCCGTCCGAGCCGACGACAGTGACGTCGTCGGCCGTCTTGCGCAGGTCGGGCCGCGGGTTCAGGGCGAGCCGGGCCAGGTGGACGACGACGCCCGCCGCCCGCCGCCGTGACGGCATGAACCGCAGGAAGAAGGCCAGGCGGAGCGCCTACGCGAGAGCGCGCCGGTGAACGGGATGCCGTAGAGGTCGGCGATCCCCCGCCCCACGCCGAACGAGGCCGCCTGGCCGACCCCGCGGTCCTTGATCGCCCACAGCGCGTCCGCACGCACCAGCGCGCCGGAGACCGGGTGGCGCACGACGGCGCCGCCGCCCGCCGCCCAGACGTGGTGGGCGACGGCGAGGTCCGGGCCTGCCACAAGACGGCCGTCCGCGTCGGTGGGGAGCGAGTCGAGGCCAGGAGCGCTCGCCGGGCGCGCCCCGACGGTGCCGAGCACCGTCGCGGCCACCACGAGCGAGCCGTCGGCGAGCAGCGCGGCCCGCGGGGTCACCGCCTCGAGGCCCACACCGCAGCGCACGTCGACCCCCAGCCGCTCGAGCTCGGCGGCGCCACGGTCCGCGAGCGAAGGCAGCCCGGACCGCAGGGAGGGCAGCACCGCGTCGCCGCGATGCACGAGGACGACGTGCAGCCCGCCGCTGGTCCGGCCGACGTCGGCGAGCGCCGCAGCCATCTCGACGCCCGCCGGACCGCCCCCGGCCACGACGACCGTGGGCGAGTACGCGTCGTCGACGGACGAGCACCGCAGGAGCGAGCGGACTCGCGCAGCGAGCGTCACCGGCGACGTCTTCGCCAGGCGCTCGACCACCGGCAGCCAGTCCGACCGCGTGGTCGACGGGACCGGCAGGCGACGCAGCGCTGCGTCGTAGACCGGCTCGGGCACGAGGCCGAGGGGCCGCCAGACGCACCGCATGTCCTCGGCGAGCCGGGTGCGCGGATGGACGAGGAAGGCGAAGGTCGAGGTCATCGCCAGCAGGGACGCGACGCCCGCGCCGTGATACGCGCTGACCCGGCAGGACGACGTCCGCCGCGAGAGCGGGGCCCCTTCCCGCTGTCGGTCCCCCGCGCTAGCGTGCGTGACGCCACCCACCTCGTCCGAAGGAGCCACCATGACCTCGCGGCTGAACCCGTACCTCAGCTTCGGCGACGACGCACGGCAAGCGATGGAGTTCTACCGCGACGTGCTCGGTGGGGAGCTCACCCTGAGCACCTTCGGCGAGTACGGGACGCAGGGCCCGGACGCCGAGAAGATCATGCACGGCCAGCTCGAGACCCCGAGCGGCTTCGTGCTCATGGGCGCCGACACGCCCGCCGGGATGCAGCGCACCGTCGGCGACAACATCACGATCAGCCTGAGCGGCGACGACTCGACGCAGCTACGCGGCTACTGGGAGAAGCTCTCCGAGGGCGGCACGGTGACGGTCCCGCTGGAGAAGCAGGTCTGGGGCGACGAGTTCGGTCAGTGCATCGACCGGTTCGGGATCGGCTGGCTCGTCAACATCGCGGGCTCGCAGGGGTGAGAGCGGCGCCGTCGGCGGACCCCGCGTCCGTGAACGCTGCGAGGGGCGCTCCCGTCAGGTGGGCGAGCAGGTCCGGCGCTCAGAACGTCGAGCCGGAGCCGCTCGACCGCCGCGACGGTCCGCGAGCACCGGGCGTCGTCAGGGCCGCGACCGCGGCTTGAGGCGCACGTGCGGCAGCTCGGGCGCGGACAGCGGGTCGCCGTCGTACCCCGGCACACCGCCGAAGCGCAGGCGGCCCGGCCCGTCGACGCCCGCGACGTCCTCCTGCCACTGCGCGCGTGCCGTGACCACCTCGTCGTGCGTGCGCCCGACGAAGTTCCACCACATGAGGATCTCCTCGCCGAACGGCGCTCCCCCGGCGAGCACCGCCCGCACGGGCCGGTCACCCGCCTCGAGCAGCAGCTCGTCGGACCCGGGCCCCAGGTAGCCGAGCCAGCCCGGCTCCACCCGCTCGCCCGCCAGCGTCAGGTCACCCGCGTCGACCAGGATCGCGTGCTCGAACTCGCGGTCCACCGGAAGGCGCACCACCGCGCCCGCGGGCACGTCGAGCTGCGCGGCGACGAGCGGCGAGAACACGCGCGCCGGTGACGTCACGCCGCCCAGCGACCCCAGGAACACCTGCACGCGGGCGCCGTCGACGTCGAGGCCGGGCACCTCGGGCACGTGCTCGAACGCCGGGGAGCCGTGGCGGGCGGTGTCCGGGAGAGCGGTCCACAGCTGCACGCCGTGCAGGCGCCGCTGGTCCGGGAACCGCCGCAGCGTGCCCTCCTCGGAGTGGCTGATGCCGAAGCCGGCGGTCATCAGGTTGAGCTGGCCCGGGCGGATGGTCTGGACGGAGCCGAGCGCGTCCTGGTGCAGGACCGTGCCCTCGAACAGCCACGTGACCGTCTGCAGCCCGATGTGCGGGTGCGGGGCGACGTCCATGCCGCCCGACGCCGCGATGTCGTCGGGACCGTAGTGGTCGAGGAAGCAGAAGGGTCCCACGAGCGAGCGGGCCTTGGAGGGCAGCGTCCGGCGCACGGTCATCGCGCGCGGGCCGCCGAGCGGGACCGCCCTCGGCTCGATCAGCTGGACCGTGGTCCCGCTCGGCTCGGTGAGGCAGACCTGCTCCTGCGGGCGCGGCTCGAGGTTCGTCATCGCCTCAGCGTAGGCACCGCCTCTACCCTTGCCGAGTGGCGCGGCCCGCCTCGAGCTCCGGCCAGACACCCCGGCACCAGCTCTCGGGGCAGCTGTCCGCGCCCCTGCGTCGGTTCCTCGGCACGGAGTCGGGCAGCGCGACGCTCCTCGTGGCGGCCACGGTGGTGGCGCTGGGCTGGGCCAACTCCGCCTGGGTCGGAGCGTACGAGCAGCTCTGGGCCACCGAGATCTCTCTGCGGGTCGGCGACGCCGAGCTCGCCCTCGACCTGGAGGACTGGGTCGACGACGCGTTCATGGCGGTCTTCTTCCTGGTCGTCGGTCTCGAGGTGCGGCGGGACCTGTCGATCGGCGAGCTGACGGACCGGCGCCGAGCCGTCCTACCGCTGCTGGCCGGCATCGGCGGGATGGTCGTGCCGGTCCTGCTGTACCTCGCGATCAACCGGGGCGGCGACGCCGTCCACGGGTGGGGCGTGGTGATCGGTACGGACACCGCCTTCCTGCTGGGGACGCTCGCGCTCGTGGGGCCGCGCACGTCGACGCAGCTGCGCGTCTTCCTGCTGACGCTCACCGTGGTGGACGACATCGTCGCGGTGACCGTCATCGGCGTCGTGTACTCGGGCGAGATCGTGGTCCCGGCCCTGCTCCTCGCCGGCCTCGCCACGGTCGCGCTCGCGGTGCTGGGCCGGCTGCGGGTCCGGCGCACCTGGCCGTACGTCGTGGCGATGCTCGCGTTGTGGTTGTCGGTGCTCGAGTCGGGGCTGCACGCCTCGATCGCGGGGATGGTCGCGGGCCTGCTGATCCCGGCGTACCTGCCTCGCCGCCGGGAGGTCGAGCGGGCCGCGTCGAGCGCCACGGCGTTCCGGCAGTCGCCGATGGCGCAGGTCGGCAGGTCGGCGCAGGGTGCCCTGGCGCGCGCGGTCCCGGTCAACGAGCGCCTGCAGGTCGTGCTGCACCCGTGGACCAGCTACGTCGTCGTCCCCGTGTTCGCGCTCGCCAACGCGGGCGTCGACCTCCGAGGTGGCGTGCTCGCCGACGCTCTGGCGTCGCCCGTGATGTGGGGCGTGGTGGCCGGGCTCGTGGTGGGCAAGCTGGTGGGTGTCGGCGCGGGCGCGCTCGGCGGCGAGGCGCTCGGCCTCGGCCGGCTGCCGCAGGGTGTCGGGCCGGGCCAGGTGCTCGGCGGCGCGGCCCTCTCGGGGATCGGCTTCACGGTGGCCCTGCTCATCATCGGGCTGGCCTTCGACGACGAGCGCCGGCAGGACGAGGCCACGGTCGGGGTGCTCCTCGCCCTCGTGCTCGCGACGGCCGTGGGGTGGTCGGCGTTCCGCCTCGCCGCCGTGCTCCACGGGGAGACCTCCGCGGGCCTGCCGATGGTGCTGGACCGTCCCGTCGACCCCGAGCACGACCACGTCCGCGGCCGCCCGTCGGCCCCGCTGACGCTCGTCGAGTACGCCGACTTCGAGTGCCCGTTCTGCGCACGCGCCACCGGCGTCTCGCGCGAGGTGCGTCAGCACTTCGGCGCCGACCTGCGGTACGTCTTCCGCCACCTGCCGCTGCCCGACGTCCACCCGCACGCCGAGCTCGCCGCCGCTGCGAGCGAGGCCGCCGCCGCCCAGGGCAGGTTCTGGGAGCTGCACGACGTGCTGTTCGAACGGCAGGACCGGCTCGAGCTCGAGGACCTCGCGGGGTACGCGGCCGAGCTCGGGCTCGACGTCGAGAGGTTCCTCCGCGAGCTGGACGAGCAGACCCACGCCGGGCGGATCCGGGCCGACGTCGCGAGCGCGGAGGCGAGCGGTGCGCGCGGCACCCCGACGTTCTTCGTGGGCGGGCGACGCCACGTCGGCCCGTACGACGCCGGCACCCTGATCGCCGCGCTCGAGGCCGGCAGGCGGACCGAGGACGACCCGGCGCTCGCCTGACGCGAGCGCTTCGCGCTCGGCCTCCGGTATCAGACGGGCGGGCGGGCGGCTCCTGCGGGCACCGACCCCGGAGGCCGCCGTGCTGCACGACCCGCCCGCCCTGCGCCCGGCACCACCGCGTCTCGTGCTCGACGACCCCGCCGCCGCGCAGGCCGCGGCGGAGCTGCTGGGAGGAGGCGCCGTCGTCGCGCACGGGTTCGCGAACCTCTACGCGATCACGGCGCGCGGCGACGGACCCACCGTCCGGCGCGTCAACGCGCTGAAGGGCCGCCCGGTCGGCCAGGTCTCCAGCGTCACGTGCGCGACCGAGGACGTGCTGCGTGCGTTCGACCTCGCCGCACTGGCGGCGCCGCTCACGGCGGGGCTGGTCGAGGAGGTCGTGGCCGCCTTGACCGACCTGGGGCCGTTCGGGTTCAGGGCCCCGGCGGGTCGGCACGTGCCGGACCACCTCACGAGCGTGCGCGACGGCGTCCGGACCACCCAGGTGATCGTCCCCGGGCGCGCGTGCCCCTCGAACGCGTTCCTGCGCCTGAGCACCGCAGCGGCGGGCGACGCGCTGCTGTCGATCACCTCCGCCAACCTCTCGCACCACCTGACCGGCGTGGCCGAGGCCCCGGCGCACTGGCGCGTCGCCGGGCTCCGGGCCGAGCTGGTGGGCGCGGAGGACCTCGTGGTCCTCGAGCACGCCGACGAGCGCGCCGCCCGGGCCCGGTTCCCGCGCCATCGGCCGACGTCGGTGTCGATCGTCGCGCTCGACCGCGTGCGTCTCGTGGGAGGCCGGGTCTGCCTGTGGCTGGAGCGCCACGGCTCGCTCCCCGTCGACGACGTCCGAGCCGTCCTCGACGGGTTCGGGCTCCGCGTGGTGCTCGCGCCCGCGGCACGCGTCCGGCTGGAACCGCGTCGCTACGCGATCGACGACCTCGACGCCCCGACGTAGCGGGGGCGTCCCCGGCTCCAGGTGTGCGCCCCGGGCCCCGTGGCATCCGCCGCTAGGCTCACCCGATGAGTCCGGACAGCGCCTCGCCACGCGCACGCGTGGACAGCTGGATGTGGGCGGTCCGTCTGTTCAAGACCCGCGCGCAGGCCGCGGCGGCGTGCCGGGGTGGGCACGTGCGCGTCAACGGCGAGCGGGCGAAGCCGGCCACCCCGGTCCGTCCGGGCGACGAGGTGCACGTCCGGGGCGAGGGCCCGGAGCGTGTCGTCGAGGTCGTCCGGGGCATCGCCAAGCGCGTGAGTGCCGTCACCGCGGCCGAGTGCTTCGTCGACCGATCTCCCGTGCCGCCGCCCGAGGATCAGACGGCGATCGCGGGGGCGCGCGAACGCGGCGCCGGACGGCCCACGAAGCGGGACCGGCGCCAGATCGCACGGCTGCGGGGACACTGAAGCACCCCGGCGCGACCGCGCCCTACCGACCGTCGAGGGCCTCAGCAGGGCCTCGGCGGGCGTACGCCGCCTCGGTCCAGAGATGGAACAGCGCGTACGCCCGCAGGGGCGACCACGAGCGCGCCGTCTCCGCCGCGGCACGGGCGTCCGGCACGCCGAGCGCGCGCCGGAGCACGAGGTCGCCGGCAGGGAAGGCGTCCTGGTCGCGGAGCAGGCGCACCGCGAGGTACTCCACGGTCCAGGGCCCGACGCCGGGCAGGGCCAGCAGGCGGCGTCGGATGTCCGCGTGGTCCCCCTGGGCATCGAGTCGCAGCCCGTCCGCGCACGCGGTCGCGAACGCGTGGAGCGTGCGCGCCCGCGCGGCGGGCACCCGGACCGCGGCCTGGATCTCCGCAGGCGTCCGGGCCGCGACGTCCCCCGGTGCCGGGAACTGCCGCAGGCCGCCGGGCCCCGGACGCCCATAGGCGGCTGCGAGCCGCGCGACGAACGTCCGGGCAGCCGCGAGGCTCACCTGCTGACCGAGGATCGTTGTGCACCCCGCCTCGAACCCGTCCGGGTGGCCGATGACGCGGAGCCCGGGCGTGGTCCGGACCAGGTGCCCGACCACCGGGTCCACCCCGAGCACGGCGATCACATCGGCCGGATCGAGGTCGAGGTCGAGGTACGTGCGCACTGCGCCGACCGCGGCCCGCACGTCGGCGTCTTCGTCGGACTCCACCGTGAGCTCGACCGCCGTCGCCCCGAGAGCGATCGTCACGGCGACGGGTCCGTGCGCGCCTGCGACGAGTCGGCGGTGGGTGCCCGCGGCGACGTCCACGACCTCGCAGCCCGCCACCGCGTGCGCGGCCAGGACGGCGAGCGCGGGGCCGTGCGCGAACGGCTCGGTGAGCCCCAGGTCGACCGACGTGCTCACGGCCACCGGGCCAGTCGGGGGTAGCCCGGCGGACGGGTCACGCGGCCGCCTCGAGCGCGAGCAGCGTGCGCTTGGCCTCGGTGCCGCCGAGGTACTGACCGATCACGCCGTCGGAGCGGACCACCCGGTGGCACGGCACGACGACGGGCAACGGGTTGGTCGCGCACGCCGTACCCACCGCCCGCACCGCGCGCGGGCTCCCGGCTGCCACCGCGATCGCCGCATAGCTGGCCGTCGCGCCGTACGCGATCTCGAGCAGGCGGCCCAGCACGGCCCGGCGGAAGCCGCTCGCGAGGCTCAGGTCGAGCGGCAGGTCGAACCGTCGCCGCCGGCCCGCGAAGTACTCGTCGAGCTCCCGAGCGACCGTGTCGAGCCGATGCGGTGCGTGCAGGATCCGGGGGCTCAGGCGGATGGCGAGCCGCTCGAGCACGGCGTCGTGGCCCTCGCTGGCGAAGGCCACCCGGACGAGCCCACGCTCGGTGGCCGCGAGGAGCAGCGACCCGACCGCGGTGTCGACCGTGCGGTACGCGACGTCGAGCAGCCCCTCGGCGTCGGCCGCGAGGGTCAGGCGCGCGTGGAGGCGGGCGAGGTCGGCCGGCGCGAGCGCCTCGTCGCCGACGAGGAGGTCGGTCGGTGCGGTCTCGGGCTGCGGAGCGAGGGTCATCGGAGGTCTCCGGTCGTGGCTGGGGCGCCGTAGGTGCGGCGCAGGGTGGCGATGCCGTCGGCGGCGGCTCGCCGTGCGGCGTCGGCGGAGCCGCCGAGCAGCGCTGCGATCTCGAGGTAGGGCAGGCCACCCAGGTGGTGGTAGGCGACGGCCTGACGCTGCTTCGTGGGCAGCCGGGCGAGCGCGGTCCACAGGTCGAGGTCCCGCCCGTCCGTCACCTGGCCGGCCGGGCGGTCCGGAAGGCGTTCGACCGGGACGGCGCGACGCGCGGCCGCGCGGACCACGTCGATCGCCTTGCGGTGCGCGATCGTGACGAGCCACGCCTCGACGTTGGCGTCGACCGGAAGCTCCGGGTAGGCCCTGAGCGCAGCCAGGAAGGTCTCCGCCCAGGCGTCGTCGGCGTCCACCGGGCCGACGACGGCACGGCAGACCCGTAGGACCGTCGCTCCGTGGGTGGCCACCACGTTCTCGAAGGGCTCTCGCACTGTCACATTGTGCAGACGACGGCGAGCACCGGAACGTGAGATCGCGCCTCGAGACCGGCGTCGGACGAGCGCCCCGAGGAGTCGCTCGTCGGCGCGCTCCAGCGACTTGTCCCCAGGCTTCTGCACAGGTGTGGACAAGTCGGACATTTCGCTTCTCGACCATACGCCGGTTCCCACGCGACGGCGCGGCGGGGCCGGAATTCACCCGGCGTCGCGGCGATCGATCGCGCCGTGGAGACGCATCAGACCCAAATCCGCGAGTAGTGGCGCGTCAGGGGTCTTGGTGACCCGTTTGCGGGTCTTGTTGCGGTTTCCGGTAGCGGGGCGTGACCGGGTCCCGGCTGGCGCGTCGGGTGCGGGTTTCCAGGCCGT
>NZ_JABCJJ010000032.1 GCF_012952065.1 Cellulomonas fimi | reverse complement strand
AGAGGCGTTCCGGCGTTGACCGGGACCGACCCGACCACGATGAACCCACCGGCGAGCCCGAGGCAACCGCCACATCCCAGCGCCATCTTCCCCACCCACGATGCGCCCGCAGGGCGCTCAAATGCTCTGCCGAAGCGCGATGGCCAGCTCTACGTCTACGGGGCCTGCACCGACGAGGGCCGATGTCAAGCCGTCGCACACCACCCTGCGGGACGCCACTCGCGCTCCTCGACCGACACACGTCAAACGGTTCTGGGGCCGGGCGTGGGTCACAAAGCGCATCACTGGCAGTCACACTATTGTGCCCTAAATGTTATATCGATCGCCAAACGGGCTCTTCCTACCTGGGGTGGGTGTGAGCGACTCGCGGTGACGGGCTGACCTGGAGACGGGTCGAGGCCTTCCAGAGTTCGGAGCGACCAAGCTCCCGAGCCGGAAGGCCTCGACGATGTCCGAGCCTACGGTGTGCCGTCGTGCGCGCCCGTGCCCAGATTCCTCCTACTGCGAGTCCTGCGACCTGTTGGTCGGCCTTGAGGGGTTCCACGTCATCGAGGTCGCCCGTCTCGAGGCCGGGTTGCGGGTGGTGGTGGAGTCTGCGCGGCAGATGATGGGCTGCCCGACCTGCGGTGTGATCGTCGGTAGCCACGGCCGGCGCGATGTGCATCTGGTCGACGTGCCCTGCTTCGGCCGGCCGGTCGAGCTTGTCTGGCGCAAGCGGACCTGGCGCTGCGAGGAGGCCCTGTGTGCGACCAAGTCGATTACCGAGCAGCATCACAACCTCGCGCCACCCCGGGCTCTGTTGACGGTGCGGGCCGCATGGTGGGCGATCAACCAGATCCGCCGCGAGCACGCCAGCGTCGCGGGCC
The DNA here is from genome assembly GCF_012952065.1 of Cellulomonas fimi. GTDB lineage: Bacteria > Actinomycetota > Actinomycetes > Actinomycetales > Cellulomonadaceae > Pengzhenrongella > Pengzhenrongella fimi_A. Next base: position 26,798 of record NZ_JABCJJ010000032.1, on the reverse strand, counting down.
TGGCCCGTCAGCTCGGCACGAGCTGGAACACGGTGTGGACCTCGATCAAGCCCCTGCTGGAGGCGATGGCTGCTGATGAGACCCGCTTCGCCGGTGTCTCCACCCTCGGGGTCGATGAGCACGTGTGGCACCACGTCTCGACCCGACCGGTCGCTGAGGGTGGGCGTGGCCCGAAGGAGCTGACCGGCATGGTCGATCTGACCAGACACCCAGACAGGAAAGGGAAACCACGTGTTCGGGCGCGGCTGCTGGATCTGGTCCCCGGACGATCTGGACCCGCGTACGCCGACTGGCTCAAGGCTCGCAACACCGCGTTCCGCGACGGCATCACCGTGGCGACCCTGGACCCGTTCCACGGCTACAAGAACGCCATCGTCGATCAGCTCGAGGACGCTGTCGCGGTCGCCGACGCGTTCCACATCGTCAAGCTCGGCGGCGCCGCGGTCGACGACGTGCGCCGCCGCGTCCAACAAGACGTCCACGGCCACCGCGGCCGCAAGGGCGACCCGCTCTACGGGATCCGGTTGATCCTGCGCTGTGGTGCCGAGAAGCTCACCGACAAGCAGAAGCGCCGACTCGACCAGGCGATCGGTGCCGACGAACGCTACGAGGAGGTCTACGTGGCCTGGCTCTGCGCTCAGCGGCTCCGAGAGGCCTACCGGTGCGAGAACCTCCGCGAGGGCCGCAAGATCGCCGAGAAGGTCCTCACCTCCTTCCTCACCTGCCCCATCCCCGAGATCAGACGTCTGGGCAAGACGCTCAAGCAGTGGCAGGCACCGTTCCTGGCCTACTTCGACACCGCCCGCTCCAACAACGGCGGCGCCGAAGCGATCAACGGACTGATCGAGCTCCACCGCCGCGTCGCACGCGGCTTCCGCAACTACGACAACTACCGGCTACGCATGCTGCTGGTCGGCGGCGGACTCACCCACTCCCACCTCAAGTAGGAAGAGCCGCCAAACGGCCCCGGACCGTGTCTGGCAGCCTTCGGAAATCGAGGGGCGGAGATGCCGTCACGGGTACAGGAGGTGCCACATGCGACGCTGGAAGTTCTTGGCGCTACTCACGTCAGGCGTTATGGCCGCAACTGCGGTAGCAGCGCCCGCTGGGGCTTCAACTGCTTTCACGGACGAGGCTGCGCAGGAGATGCGCGACCAGATGGCAACACTCGGAATCGATGCATTGACGAGCGATGCGTTGATCACGAAGCTGGAGAGCGGCGTTCTGCCCGACTCGATGAGCCCGGGCGCTACGCCTGTCTCGACCGAGACTGTTACCCGCCCCGGAGGGACCGAGACACGACAGGTCTATGCCGATGGATCCGTTAACGAAGTGACGGTCCAGGCGCCTCGCGTCATGACCGTCAAGGACCCCCTCGCGCAGTTGCAGGGGGCCTTCATCTCAGAGTGCTATCGCTCGTCGTCCGGCTCGTACGTCTACTACTCCAATTGCAAGGTGGAGTACAGTGGTATTATGATGTACGACAGTTTCCGCGCTGACTACAACGTTTACAAGGGAACTACGGCGAGAATCTCGAATGTTTACAGTCATTCGATCCTTGTCTTCGGCGGAACGTACTCGAACGTTCAACTGACACGGCCGCGAACTACTCAGAGTGGGTCGCTGCCTGCAGTCGGGCGCCTTCAGTACTCCGTCCAGCCGGGAGGGGTTCTCCCGATGTCGTTCACGACGTGGACCGAACTCCGTGTGAAGGGAACCTCCGCTACTGTCCACATCGGCTGACGAAGAGAAGGGTCGGAGAGCATGCTGAGGACCTCAGAGATCTACCTCATCGTCGCGGTGCTGGTAGTCGTCTTGGTGATCGCACTGCTGTGGCGGTGGATCGCTCTGACGCGACGGCGTAACCGATCGAGGCGCATCTCTAACAGGTAGTCGCTTCGCACGTGGACAACGTTCGCCCTCCGGGCACCGCAGCATCGCACGGGTGTCCGGAGGACAAACGGTTGCGAGTCCGCGACGCAGCCGCACCGATGCGCCGGCGAGAGTGGGGCGCCGGTTCCTGAGGCCCGGCTGGACCGCACGGACGATCCCGCTCCGGCCCGACGCGGAGGGGCGAGGTGGTCGCGACCCTGGTGCGGCGCGACGTCGTCGGGCCCCCACGTGGAGCCGTGCGGTACGTGCACGGGTTACCGACGCCGTCGTGCTCAACAGACCGTGGTTCGAGCTGAACCGTCCGCAATTCTACCGGGGGCCGGTGACCCGCACGCTCGACGTGGTCAGGCGGGTCGCGCCCACGCTCGTGATCGGCGATCGGGGCCGACGACGGCAGGAGCCTCCACCGTGAGTCGGGCGGTGCGTGGGACTTCGACCTCACCTGGAAGCCGCACCAGGGCTTCCCCGTGCGCGCCGGGTGGCTGCGCACCGTGCGACGCGCGCACCGGCGGATCGCCCAGGGCCTCGAGATCGACGTGCCCGTGCTGGTCTGCTGCTCGACGGCGAGCGGCCCCTACGACCGCTGGCACCCCGACCTCGGGACGACCGACAGCGTGCTCGGCGTCGAGCACATGGTGGCGCGGGCACCGGGTCTCGGGCCTGACGTGACGATCGTGCAGATCCCCGACGGCGTCCACGACCTCGCGTTGTCAGGTCCCGTCGCGCGGCAGCGCTTCTTCGACGAGATGTTCGCGTGGACGGCGGCACGGGTGCGCCCGGAGCCGGGCGCCGGGCGCGACGCCGGTACGTCGGATTCCATGCAGCCGCATTGACCGAAGTGCGTCCCCCCGTCCTGATTGCCCTGGCACCCATTTCCGCGCATACCTGGACATACATCCAGCCGCGCGTGTGAACCTCGCAACAATTCTCGGTAACAGAGCCGATTTCGCTTGGTCATCGGGCCCATGACCAGTGATGGTTACACCAATCCCGCGGCTCCACCGAGCGGGAGGTCCACCGCCGCCGCAGGGGGCTGAGGCGGTCCGGTCCGGAAACCATCCGGAGACCTGGCCGAGCCACGTCCTGCGACACGTCGGGCGGCTCGCGCCGCCCATCGCCGCCTCGCCGACGTCGCCGAGAGCTCGGTCGCATCCCCACTGGCTCCGATCCCCCGAGGACAGCGTGTTCATCTTCATCCTGCAGCTCCGTCACATGCTCGACGAGCGCGCGGAGTTCTACCTCTTCGCCGTGTTCTCCGGCCTCGTGTGGCTCCTGTGGCTGCTCAAGGTCGTGATCTCACGCCGCTACCGCCCGTTCACCGGCGACCACCACGCCACGACCAGCGTCATCGTCCCCGTGGTGGACGAGCCGCTCGACCTGTTCCGTGACGTGCTTCGGCGCGTCACCGAGCAGCGCCCCGACGAGGTCATCGTCGTCATCAACGGCGCGCCCAACCCCGGGCTCCAGGGCGTCTGCGAGGAGTTCGCCCCGCTCGTCCGCTGGGTCCACACCCCTGTGCCGGGCAAGCGCAACGCCGTCAAGATCGGCACCGAGCTGTCGCGCTTCGACATCACCGTGCTGCTCGACTCGGACACGGTGTGGACCGACGGCACGCTGTCCGAGCTGGTGAAGCCGTTCGCGGACACCTCGATCGGCGGGGTCACGACCCGGCAGCGGATCCTCGAGCCCGAGCGCAGCTGGATCACCCGCTGGGCCGACTGGCTCGAGAACTCCCGAGCGCTCTACTCGATGCCCGCCCAGTCGGTGCTGGGTCAGGTCGGCTGCCTCCCCGGCCGCACGATCGCGTTCCGCCGCGAGATCCTCATGCGCGTCATGGACAAGTTCATGACCGAGCGCTTCCTCGGGGTGTTCCTCGAGGTCTCCGACGACCGCACGCTGACGAACCTCACCCTCAAGGAGGGGTACCGGACCGTCTACCAGCACACGAGCCTCGTCTACACCGACGCTCCGCTGCAGGTGAAGAAGCTGTTCAAGCAGCAGCTCCGCTGGGCGCGCGGCAGCCAGTACAACACCCTGCGCATGCTGCCGTGGATGCTCGGGCACGCGCCGATCCTGGCCCTGTTCTTCCTCGCCGACATCGTGCTCCCGTTCCTGCTGATCGGGACGATCGCGGGCTGGGTCTACCGCTCGGCGACCGGGACGGGCGTCAACCTCTACGAGGCGATCCTCGAGACGCAGGGCACCCAGGCCGGCTGGTTCTGGGTCCTCGGGCTCATGGTGGTGTCGTCCGTGCTGTCCATGGCGGTCCGCCAGATCCGCCACCTGCAGGAGGTCCCGAGCGACTTCTTCCGCCTGCCGATCTTCATCATCGTCTCGACGTTCTTCCTCATGCCGGTCCGCCTGCTCGGGTTCCTGCGGATGGCGCACGCGAGCGGCTGGGGCACCCGGGCCGGCGCCTACGCCGGTGGCGGCAGCGAGGTGTCGGGCGGCGCGACGTCGGGCAGCGACTCCGCCGACCTCATGCAGCAGCTGGAGTCCCTGCCCGACGACGCCCCCGTCGACGTCGTCGACCGCCAGACCGCGGGCGGCGGGCTGGCCGTCCGCACCCGCCGGGAGACCCAGGCCCCTGCGGCCGCGGTCGCCGCCCCGGCCCCGCGCCGTCGTCGGCCCAACCCGCTCGCGGCCATCCCCTACGCGATCGCCGTCGTCATCTTCGCCCTGGAGGCACTGCTCTATGTCTGATCACACGACCCCCGCAGGCGCCACCGCCCCCACGGGCCGCGCCTGGTGGGCCCCGACCATGGGCCGGATGACCGTCCGCGCCCGGATCGCGACGGCGATCCTCGCGGCGGCGCTGGTCGTCGTCACCGTCGTCGTCTGGAACTCGCCGGCCGTGAGCACGCTCGTCGGCGCCGAGGACGCACCCCCGACCGCCGAGGAGCTGCGGCTCGCCCGGGAGAACGAGGAGCTGCAGCAGGCGCTGTGGTCGGCCGAGGGCCTCAACGAGTCCATGCAGAAGTCGCAGGCGAAGGCCCAGACCGAGCGGCAGGCGCAGCGCGAGGCGCAGGAGGCCGCCGAGGCGCAGGCCGCCGCCGACCGGTCGGCTGCCGAGCGAGCCGCTACCGACGCGCAGGCGAAGGCAGACACGTCGCGCCGCACGAGCACGAGCACGAAGGACACCTCCTCGCGCTCGTCCGGCCGGTCCGGGTCGGGTGCGGGCGCGGCGCGCAACGCCGCGGCCACCGCACCCGTCGCCGAGACGGGACCCACGCTGCCGAGCGCGCCGAGCAAGGCGGAGCTGCTCAGCCCCGCGACGCGCTACTACGGCATGTACACCGAGCAGGCGCCGTTCAACTGGGCCACGTTCGACGACACCGCGACGCAGGTCGGGCGGCTGCCCAGCATGGTCGGCTACTTCGGCGGCTGGGACCAGGGCTTCCGGCCCGACGCGGTCGTCCGGGCGTGGGAGCGCGGCATGCTCCCCCTGCTGACGTGGGAGTCGCGCCCGCTCACCGCCGCGAACGACCAGGTGGACGACCCGCAGTTCAGCCTGCCGGTGATCCTCGCCGGCTCGTACGACGAGTACCTGCGCCAGTACGCCCGCGACATCAAGGCGCTCGGGCTGCCCCTGGCGATCCGGCTCAACCACGAGATGAACGGCACCTGGTACCCGTGGTCGGAGGTCGACGGCAAGGGTCAGTCGATCAACGGCAACAGCCTCGGCGACTACGTCAAGGTCTGGCAGCGCGTGCATGCGATCTTCGAGCAGGAGGGCGCCAACGACCAGGTCATCTGGGTCTGGTCGCCGAACATCGTCAACAACCTGCCCTCGTCGAAGCAGAGCCTCGAGGCGCTCGCCGGGCTGTACCCCGGCGACGGGTTCGTCGACTGGGTCGGGGTGTCGGGGTACTACCGGCCGCCGTACAAGGACGGCCAGGTCCCGACGTTCGAGTACACGTTCGACCGGAGCCTCGACCAGCTGCGCCGACTGAGCGACAAGCCGATCCTGCTCACCGAGGTCGGCGCGTCCGAGATCGGCAACAGCAAGCCTCAGTGGGTCGACAGCTTCTTCGCGGGCCTCGCCGCACCGGAGAACGCCGACATCATCGGGTTCAGCTGGTTCAACCTCGCCGTCAGCACCTGGGCCGGTGGTGAGCTGCTCACCAACGACTGGCGAGTGGACTCCCGACGCGACTCGCTCGACGCCTTCGTCACGGGCATCGCCACCCCGGCCGCCCGCATCGGTGGCCTCCCGCTGAACAGCCCCACCTCCTGAACATTCACCCCCTGAACACCCACCTGCTGAGGAACACGATCATGACCAGCAAGAAGACCACCCCTGTCACCGCGGCACACACGAGCGCCGACGTGAACGCCGATGTGAACCCCGATGTGAACGCCGATGTGAACGCCGACGCTCGGCCGAGGATCAGCGTGTTCGGCACGGGCTACCTCGGCGCGACGCACGCGGTCGCGATGGCCGAGCTCGGCTTCGAGGTCGTCGGCGTCGACACCGACGCCGACAAGATCGCCTCGCTCGCCCTGGGCAAGGTGCCGTTCTACGAGCCCGGACTCCCGGAGCTGCTCGAGAAGCAGCTCGCGTCGGGCCGTCTGACCTTCTCGACCGACCTCGCCCAGGCCGCGGCCTGGGGCGACGTGCACTTCATCTGCGTCGGCACGCCGCAGGAGAAGACGAGCCACGCGGCCGACCTGCGGTTCGTCCGCTCGGCGGCGACGGTGATCGCGGAGAACCTCACCAAGGACGCCCTCATCGTCGGCAAGTCGACCGTCCCGGTCGGCACGGCCGCGGCGCTGCGCGAGCTCGTCGCGACGCTCGTCCCGGCGGGCGTCGAGGCCGAGCTCGTGTGGAACCCCGAGTTCCTGCGCGAGGGCAAGGCGGTCGAGGACACGCTGCACCCCGACCGCATCGTGCTCGGCGGCGTCACCGACCGGTCCGAGGCACTGCTGCGCGAGGTCTACGCGGCGCCGATCGCCGAAGGCACCCCGGTCGTTGTCTGCGACCTGCCGACGGCAGAGCTCGTCAAGGTCAGCGCCAACGCCTTCCTCGCGACCAAGATCTCGTTCATCAACGCGATCGCGTCGGTCTGCGAGGCCGCGGGCGCCGACGTCACGGTGCTCGCCGACGCGCTGGGCCACGACGTCCGCATCGGTCGCCAGTTCCTCAACGCGGGCCTCGGCTTCGGCGGCGGCTGCCTGCCGAAGGACATCCGGGCGCTCATGCATCGCTCGAACGAGCTCGGTGCCCACCGTGCGGCGCAGCTGCTCCAGCAGGTCGACGAGATCAACATGGGCCAGCGCGAGCGCGTGATCCAGATGGCCATGGACGCGTGCGGCGGCTCGGTCCTCAACCGTCGCGTCGGCGTCCTCGGGGCGGCGTTCAAGCCCGAGACCGACGACGTGCGCGACTCGCCCGCGCTCAACGTGGCGGCCGCGCTGCACCTGCGCGGCGCGCAGGTCACGGTGTTCGACCCGCAGGCCGGTGACACGGCCCGCCGGAGCTTCCCGACGCTGTCGTACGCGACCTCGGTCGACGAGGCCGTGGAGGGCACCGACGTCGTGCTCATGCTGACCGAGTGGGACGAGTTCCTCGTGGCCGACGCCGCGCGGCTCGCCGCACTCACCACGGTCCCGCGCATGATCGACGCGCGCGGCAAGCTGCGCCCGGCGCAGTGGCGTGCGGCGGGCTGGCAGTTCGCCGGGCTCGGTCGCACGGCGGCCTGAGCGAGGCCGCTGCACCAGCACGGCGCTGCACTGCACTGCTGCACGACGGCGAGGGCGGTCTCCCGAACGGGGGGCCGGCCCTCGGCCCGTCGCAGGTCGCGCGGACGTTGTGGCGAGCGACCGAGTCGATCAGTCGGCGTCGCGAAGTGCCGGTCACCCCGCCCGGTCAGGCTCGGGACCGTGCAGTCGATCTCTGCGACGCACGAACTTCGACAGCACGACGCCCGCGACCCCGGTGATGCACGAGTGGGCGCTCGGGTAGGAGTCGTCATTGTCGCAAGGGCAAGCCGTGGCGGTCGGTGAAGTCCCACCCGCCGCCGTCCGGTCTCCACCGGATCTCGGTTCCTTGTTCGTGGACGCGTTCGTGGTGGTGCCAGCACAGCAGGACGCCGGTGGTGGCGTCGGTGCTGCCGTGGTCGCGGGCCCAGTGCTCGGTGTGGTGGGCCTCGCAGCGTCGTGGTGGGGCGTGGCAGGTGGGGTACTGGCAGTGCTGGTCGCGAGCGACGATCGCGCGGCGCAGGTGCCCGGTGTACGTGCGACGCGTCCGGCCGACATCCAGCAGCTGGGAGTCGGGGCCGAAGACGATCCGGGTGACCTCGCTGTCGCACAGCAGCTTGTCGAGCACAGCGCGCGGAACCGGGTGGCCGTCCTCGAACACCGCCGGCGCGGGCCGCGCCGCGGGCCGCGGAAGGCGTGGTCCGTCGGGCGTGGCGCCGTGCCCTGCGCAGGTACCTGCGACAACGGTTGCCTCCGCGGCTGCGCCTACGCGTGCGGGCGGGGATGCGGGTGGGGGTGCGGGCACGGGTGCGGGCACGGGCGCGGGGTGGCCGGTGACGGTGAGCAGGGTGGGGTAGTCGACCAGGACGCTCAGGTGCGGCCGGACCACGGCGCCCGCGCCGGCCAGCCCTTCGTCGAGGGTGATCCTGGCCAGGTCATGGAGAGCGGCGGCGCGGCGCTGACTGCTCGTGCGCATGTCGTCCGCCGCGGGGACCCCGGTCACCGCGTCCAGGGCGACGACCAGCGCCTGGCCGTGCTCGACGGTCAGGAACCCGGACAGGTGGCACCCGCCGGTGGTCGGGGCCAGGTCGAAGAACTCCCGCTCGGCCGCGTCCTTGTACCCACGGTCGTCCGCGTCCGGGTCGGCCGCCGCCGCCCACCGGCGGGCCAGTACGCGCAGCCGGTCCGGCCCGACCACCCGGGCCTGCCCGACCAGAAACTCCTCGTTGCACGGGTGAGAGGCGTCGGCCAGCACCTCACGCCTGGCAGCGCTGGTCGCCGCGACGCTCGTGAGGATCTCCGCCGCCTCCACGCTCACCCGCTCCGGCCCGGCGGCGACCACGGCGGCCGCCGTCGCGGGCAGCTCGTCGCGTAGCGCCCGACCCAGCCGGGTCATCCGCCTCGCCCGCCCCACGCCGACATCCGCCCGCCGCGCCACCCAGGCCGGGAACGACCTGGCGCCCGACGTCGCCCACAACCCGTCCGCCTCGATCACCGGCAGCACCTGGACAGCGACCGCCGCCAACCGATCCGCCAGCTCATGCACCACACCGAACAGCTCGACAGCCTGCGCGCTGGACAGATCCCGCGCCTGCACCCCGGCCAGCGTCTCCACCGCCGCGGCGATCGCCGCCACCTGCTCACCGACCAGCCCACCCACCGTCGAGCGCCCCAGCGCCCCGGCGCCCTCGCGGCGCGACCCGGACGTCCCATCAGCGTCGATGTTCACCGGACCCCTTCCGTACGAGAAATACCCGGCCTGCGTTCTCGAAGAAACTCTAGACACCGCCACTGACATTCGCCGCTATCGCAGGGAAAGGAGTATCAATGTCCACCAGCGCCTCAGCGAACCTGTGGATGAATGCACATTTTCATCGCCTGTGGAAACCGCGCCAGGCACCGTTCCCTGTGTTCGCCCGTGTCCGCCTGCGCCGCCTACCGCCACGCGGTCGACGGGCCCTCTACGCTGCCGGGGTGAAGGTCGTCATCCCGGGCGGTACGGGCCAGGTCGGTGCGGTGCTGCGGCGGGCCTTGGCGGCGCGCGGTGACGACGTCACGGTGCTGAGCCGCCGGCCCGAGCAGCTCGAGGACGGCGTCCGCCACGCCGTCTGGGACGGCCGGACCCTGGGCGCGTGGGCGGACGAGCTCGACGGCGCCGACGCCGTCGTCAACCTCGCGGGGCGGAGCGTCAGCTGCCGCTACACCGATGCGAACCTGCGGCAGATGATGGACTCCCGGGTCGACTCCGCGCGCGTGGTGGGTGAGGCGATCGCTCGCGCCGCGCGACCGCCCGCGGTGTGGCTGCAGATGAGCACGGCGACGATCTACGCCGATGCCCGCAGCCGGGCCGACGACCTGCCGCACGACGAGACGAACGGCATCCTCGGCGGCGAGGAGCCCGACGTCCCCCTCTCCTGGGAGTACAGCGTCCGCATCGCCCGTCGGTGGGAGGCCGCCCAGGCAGAGACCGAGGTCCCCGCCACCCGCCGCGTGGCCCTGCGCACGGCCATGGTGATGACACCAGACCGCGGCGGCGTCTTCGACTACCTGTCCTGGATGGCGCGGCTCGGGCTCGGAGGGCCGGTCGCGGGTGGTCGGCAGCACGTGTCCTGGATCCACGGGGGTGACTTCGTCCGGGCCGTGGAGCTGCTCCTCGAGCGAGAGGACCTCGCCGGGCCGGTCATCGTCGCCGCGCCGGACCCGGTGCAGCAGCGCGACCTGATGCGCTCGCTCCGGGCTGCGTGGGGCGGACGCCCTGGGCTGCCCGCCACCCGGTTCATGGCGGAGGTCGGGGCGTTCACGCTGCGCACCGACACCGAGCTCCTGCTGAAGAGCCGTCGCGTGGTGCCGCGCCGCCTGCTCGACGCGGGGTTCACCTTCGCCCACCCCACCTGGGACGAGGCGGCCCGGGCCCTGGTCGCACAGGCTCGTGCACGACGGCGTCCCTGAGGCCTCGAGAGCAGCCGGCGGTCAGTCCTCGATCGCCTCGATGCCCTGCCGCTCGAGCTCCGCGAGGTGGTCGCGCATGTGCCGGAGCACGTCGGGCGGGTGCCCCTCCCAGTCGGCCACCTCCCCGACGACGCGCAGCGGGTCCCTGGTGCGGTACGAACGCGTGGGGTTGCCAGGGAACCTCTGGTCCGTCAGGTTCGGGTCGTTCTCGAGCGGGCCCGTCGGCTCCACGCGGTAGACCCGACCTCGACCCTCGCCCACGGCGAGCTCGGCCCCCCAGACCGCCGCGTCGAGCGTCGCCGTCAGGTAGACGTAGCGCGCCGTCCTGCGCCTGCCGTAGTTCGAGCTGCGGCCGGGGGCGAGCACGTTCCCCACCGCCAGCGCCGCCTTCGTGCCGTGGAAGAACGGCCCGGGGTCGTCCACCGCTGCGTCGTCCACCGCTGGGTCCTCCGCCGCGGTCGGCTCGTCCTCCAAGCGCACCCCCCGTCGTCCTGACCGCTCGTGCGAGCCATCCTGCCGACAGGCCGCTCCCCTGGCCACGTCCGACGGCGTCGTGGGTGAACGCCACCTAGCATCGGTGAGGTGCGCACCGACGGCCTGGCCCTGTCCCGACAGAAGATGCTCGACGGCGACGTCCCGCAGACGGCGATCGAGGTCTTCTCCCGCTTCTACCGGATGCTCGAGACCGGGGCGACCGGCTCGATCCCCGAGTCCGACATCGACGGCATCACCGACGCGCCCTCGCTCTCCGACCTCCAGGTCACGGACGACGACGCCCGCGCGGCCCTCGCGGTGACCGCGGTCATCAAGCTCAACGGGGGCCTCGGCACGTCGATGGGCCTCGACCGCGCCAAGTCGCTGCTGCGCGTGCGCGACGACGCGACCTTCCTCGACGTCATCGCCCGCCAGGTGCTGGCCGTGCGCAAGGACTCGGGCGCTCGGCTGCCGCTCGTGCTCATGAACAGCTTCCGGACGCGCGACGACACCCTGGCCGCCCTGGCCGCCTACCCCGACCTGCCGGTCGACGGCGTCCCGCTCGACTTCCTGCAGAACCGCGAGCCCAAGCTGCGCGCGGACGACCTCACCCCCGTCGAGTGGCCGCAGGACCCGAGCCTCGAGTGGTGCCCGCCGGGCCACGGCGACTTCTACACGGCGCTCTACGCCTCCGGCGCGCTGCGCAGCCTCCTGGACGCGGGGTTCCGCTACGCGATGGTGTCGAACTCCGACAACCTCGGCGCCACGCCCGACGCCCGGCTCGCGGGCTGGTTCGCCGCGACCGGCGCCCCGTTCGCGGCCGAGGTCGTGCGGCGGACCCCGGCCGACCGCAAGGGCGGCCAGCTCGTGGTGCGCAAGGCCGACGGGCGGACGATCCTACGCGAGACCGCCCAGACGCTCCCCGACGACCTCGCCACGGCCATGGACCCCGCGATCCACGCGTTCGTCACGACCAACAACCTGTGGCTCGACCTGCAGGCACTCGACGCCGAGCTGGAGCGCACCGGCGGGGTCCTGGAGCTGCCGCTGATCCGCAACGAGAAGACGGTCGACCCCACCGACAAGACGTCCACGCCGGTCGTGCAGATCGAGTCGGCGATGGGGGCGGCGATCGAGGTCTTCGAGGGTGCCGCCGTGGTCGAGGTGGACCGGTCGCGGTTCCTACCGGTGAAGACGACCAACGACCTGCTCGTGCTGCGCTCGGACGTCTACCGGCCGACGGACGACTACCGGCTGGTCGCGAGCGGCCCCGCCCCGTTCGTCGACCTCGACAAGCGGTTCTACGCGCTGGTCGACGACTTCGACCGGCGGATCCCGGTCGCGCCCTCGCTCGTCGAGGCGGCCTCCCTCCGCGTGGAGGGCGACTGGAGCCTCGGACGCGGCGTCGTCGTCGTCGGCGAGGCCGTGCTGCACGACGCCGGATCGCCGTCGCAGGTGCCCGACGGCGCGCGGGTGGGCCCGTCAGGCGTCGCGGCACCCGCGGGCTGAGCGGCTCCCTCAGGCGAACGCGCTCACGCCGGTGAGCGCCCGCCCGATCAGCAGCGCCTGGATGCTCTCCGTGCCCTCGTAGGTGTGCAGCGACTCGATGTCGGCCATGTGCCGGATCACGTGGTTCTCGAGGAGGATCCCGTTCCCGCCCAGCACGTCCCGCGCGGTCGCGGCGATCGTCCGCGCGGCACGGGTGTTGTGGTACTTGGCGAGCGAGGCCTGGGTCGGGTCCAGCTCGCCGGCCGCGTCGAGCTCGGAGAGCCGACGGCAGTGCAGCTGCATCGAGGTCAGCTGCGCGAGCATGCCGGCGAGCCGCTCCTGCACCAGCTGGAAGGCCGCGAGCGGCTTGCCGAACTGCGTGCGCTGGGTCGAGTAGCTCAGCGCGGCCTCGAACACGGCGGTCGCGTGCCCGAGCGCCGACCACGCGACCCCGAGCCGCGTGGCGTGCAGCACCCGGGCGGTGTCCTTGAACGACCGCGCCCCGGGGAGGAGCGCGCTGTCGGGGACACGGACCCCGTCGAGAACGATGTGCGCCTGGTGGATGGCCCGGAGCGACGCCTTCCCCGTGATGACCGTCGCGCGGTACCCCGGCGCGGTCTGCTCCACGAGGAACCCGCGGACGGCGCCCTCGTCGTCGCGCGCCCACACCACGGTCACGCCGCCTGCGGCACCGTTGCCGATCCACTTCTTCTCGCCGTCGATCACCCAGCCGTCGACGACGCGTCTCGCGGACGTGGCGAGGGAGACCGAGTCGGACCCGTGGTCGGGCTCCGTGAGGGCGAACGAGCCGAGCTCGTGTCCCCGGGCCAGCGGGACCAGCCAGCGCTCCTTCTGCTCCGCGCTGCCGAACATCGCGATGCTCCGCAGGGCCAGCCCGCCCTGGACGGCGATGACGGTGCCCATGGACCCGTCGCCCCGGGAGACCTCCATGTTCACAAGCCCCGCCGCGAGGGGGGACATCGGGGTCAGTCCCGGTCCCTGCACGCCGTCGGTGAGCAGGTCCAGCTCGCCCAGCCGGCGCACGAGGTGGACCGGGTACTCGGCCGCGTCCCACGCCTGCGTGATCTCGGCGAGGGTGTCGTCGGCGAAGGTGCGGGCGCGCTTCCAGAGCTCCCGGTCCTCCTCGGGCACGTCGCGGAAGACCGCGTAGTAGTCGGTGTCGAGCGCTGCGGACACGTCGTAGTCAGGCATGGGTGGCCCCCGACTCGGCGTAGTCCGCGATCCGCGTGTTGTCCCGACCCTTCAGCTGCAGCATCCCGCGCGCGTCGTCGGGCGTGGCGATCTCCTTGCCGAGGTCGCGGAGCAGGCCCACGATCTTCCGGACCTGCTCGGCGTTCGAGCGGGCCTTGACTCCTCGCCCGAGGTACAGGCTGTCCTCGAGGCCCACCCGCACGTTGCCGCCGAGCCAGGCGGTGTGCTGCGCGAACTCGAACTGCTGCCGCCCGGCCGCGAAGGCGGAGAAGTGGTAGTCCGACCCGAAGAGCTTGTCCGCGATCGTGACCATGTGGGTCAGGTTGGCGTGGTCGGCGCCGATGCCGCCGAGGATGCCGAAGACGCCCTGGACGAGGAACGGCGGCTTGGCGAGCCCGCGGTCGGCGAAGTGGGCGAGCGTGTACAGGTGCCCGATGTCGTAGCACTCGAACTCGAAACGCGTGCCGCCCTTCTCGCCGAGCTCGCGCAGCGCGTACTCGATCTGCGCGAACGTGTTCGTGAACGGGCTCTCGTGCGACTTCTCGAGGAACGGCTTCTCCCAGTCGTGCTTCCACTCGGTGATGCGCGCGGCGGCGCCCGAGTAGACGAAGTTCATCGACCCCATGTTGAGCGAGGCGAGCTCGGGGCTGAAGGCGCTCGCGGCCGCGAGCCGCTGCTCGATCGTCATCGTGGTCGTCCCACCGGTGGAGATGTTGACGATCGCGTCGGTCTCGGCGTGGACGCGCGGGAGGAACTCGCCGAAGACCGCCGGGTCGAACGCGGGACGCCCGTCGGGCGCGCTGCGCGCGTGCAGGTGGACGATCGCCGCGCCCGCCTCGGCGGACTCGATGGCCGCGGTGCCGATCTGCTCGGGCGTGATCGGGAGGTGGTCGCTCATCGACGGGACGTGGATGGAGCCGGTCACCGCCGCCGAGACGATCACCTTGTTGGTCGAGATCATCGAAGCATTCCTCCTAGGGGTACCGTGCGGTCGTCCGGATCGCTGAGCTCGTCCGCCGCCGCGTCGAGCACGCGCTCGCGCCACTGGTCGAGGTAGGCCGCCCGCTGGGCGTCGTCGACCCGCGGCGCCGCGTAGGCCACGAACGGCTCGAACGTCGTCAGTCCGAGGTACTCGATCATGCAGTGCTGGGTCGGCCACAGGACCTGCTCGATCGCGCCGTAGCTGCCACCCGACGAGAACCGGTGCCGCGTCCCGCCGGTCACGACGCCGAGCAGGCCGCGCCGCCCCCGGAAGAATCCCGTCTCGTACCGCATGCCGTCCTCGTACGCGAAGCCGTACGCGAGCACCCGGTCGAACCAGCCCTTGAGGATCGCCGGCACACCGCCCCACCAGAGCGGGAACACGAACAGCAGCAGGTCGGCACGCGCGACGCGCTCCTGCTCGCGCACGATGTCGGGGGCGAAGGTCCCCGTCGCGGCCGCATGCGCCTGCTCGGACTGGTAGTGGAACCGGTCCGGGTCGGCGACGTCGAGGAAGTCGTGCCGGCCCGCCGTCGGGTCGAACCCCTCGGCGTAGAGGTCCGAGACCTCGACCTCGTGGCCTGCCCCCTCGAGCGCCTCGCGCGCCACGCGCAGCATCGCGGCCGAGAACGACGTCGGCTCGGGGTGGGCGTAGACAATCAGGGCGCGCATGGCCTCAGTCGCCGACGGCGGATCGGAAGTCGCGCACGAGCCCGGCCCCGCCAGAGCCCAGGATCGTCGCGTCGTTGCTCACCATGACGAACGCGAAGCCCTCGCGGCCGAGCTGGGCCGCACGCGCAGGGTCGGCGCCGATCGCCGTGCCGACCGGCACCTCGGCCTCGCGGCAGGCGTCGACGACGGTCCTGATGCGGGACGTCACGTCGGGATGGTCGGCCGACCGGCCGAGCGACACCGACAGGTCCGCGGGCCCGACGAACACCGCGTCGAGCCGCTTCTCCGCGAGGATGTCGGCCGTCGCCCGGACCCCGGCGTCGCTCTCGACCTGCCCGATCACCGCCACGTGCGCGCCCTCGGCGAGGTACTCGCCCATCGGCCGCAGCCCCCAGTCCCCGGCCCGGCTGGTGGGCCCGACGCCGCGGCTCCCGTCGGGCTCGAACCGCGCCGGCCGCGTGACGGCGAGCGCCTGCTCGACGCTGTCGACGTGCGGCGCGAGGACGCCCGCGGCACCCGCGTCGAGCACGCGCTGGATCCACGCGGGCGAGTGGTCGGGCACCCGCACGAGCGGGCACAGGCCGCGCCCGTTCGCGACGGCGATCAGGGTCGACGCCGTCTCGGTCGTCATCGGCGAGTGCTCGAGGTCGAGCACCACGAAGTCGAAGCCCGCGAGCGCCATGAGCTCGACGCTCTCGACGACCGGCAGCTTGACCCAGGTCCCGAGCGCCGGTCGGCCGCCGCCCGCCTGGCCCCGGCCGCGCTCGAGGACGTCCGCGAACCGGATCACGGCGCGGGGTACTCGTCGGCGTTGAGGACCCAGCCCGGCTGGGCCGAGAAGTCCTCGCGCGGCGGGCAGAAGATGTCGATCAGCTGGTTGCGACCCGCGCCGACCGCCTCGGTCGTGTGCACCACGGGCGGCGGGATGACCGTGACGGACGGGCTCCCCACCTCCTGGTGCTCGTCCTCGGCCCACCGGCTGCGCCGCGCGCCCCAGGGCGTGCGGATGTGGTGCACGAAGGTGCCCTCGACGGCGTACGAGCACTGCTCGAAGTCGTCGTGGTGGTGCGGCGAGAGCTTCTCGGGGTCGCGCGGGCCCTCGACGAGGTCCAGCAGGTTCACCATGAACGCCGACGTCCGGAAGATGCGGCCGAACCGGCCGGGCTCGACGGGGATCGAGTCGATCGGGTAGACCCGCACGCGGTGGCCGTCGACCGGCTCGGGCCACGGCACCAGAGGTGCGACCCGCGCGTCCGGCTCGGCGTACGCGGCGCCGTTGACCGCCTTCTCGAGGACGTCGCTGGAGCGGTGGTCGACGAGCCGCGCCACGGTGGTGTCGGCCAGTGCCGTGATCGTGCTGTCGCCCGGCGGGACCACGACGACGGCGCGCTCGCCGACGTCGTGCGTCGCGCCGTCGGCCTCGATGCGGACGTGCGTCCCCGGGTCCGTGAGCACCACGACGTACTCGTGCTCCTGGCCGGTCCGCGTGAGCGAGTCGCCCGCGACGAGGTCGGTGTGGGCGAGCACGAAGTTCTGCCCGCGCACGTACCAGGTGGGGCTGCCCGCGGGCGAGACCTCGCTCGGGGCCGTGTGGGCCATCTCGACGTACTGGGTCGCGGCGATGGGCAGGTCGGCGGCGCGAGCCGCGGCGGGCTTGGGCGCCGTCGCGAGCGCCGAGCGCGGGTCGGTCGTGTCGTACATGGGGTCCCCCTCAGTTGTCCAGGTTCAGCAGGAAGCTCGGGTTGTCGCGGACCATGCGCTGCAGGTCCTTCTCGGGCAGGCCCATGTCGAGCAGCGCCTCGCCGACGCGCAGGTACGCGTCGACCGGCGCGGGCAGCGTCGACTGGCCGAGGTCGGACGACAGCACGACGTGCTCCGGTCCGAGCTCCTCGATCCAGCGGTAGAGCTGCCCGATGTCCCACTTCATCGCGCCCTCGGGGTCGTACATGTGCAGCTCGTGCTCGATGTACGCACCCAGCGCGATGAGCTCGCGGCACTTCGCGGGCTCGGCCCCGATGACGAAGTCGGGGTGGCTGACGACCATCCGGTCGATGCCCTTCTCCTTCGCTCGTGTGAAGACGGCGGCGATGTCGTCGGGGTACATGTGGCCCCCGTTGAGGACGGCGCCGTGCTTCGCGATCTCGTCGAGCACGCCGTCGACCTCGGGCACGAGGTTGCCGTTCGCGTCGGTCACGTCGATCTGCTCAACGTCGAGGCTCACGGTCGGCGTCGGGAAGCCCGCGTGCTCGGGGTGGCAGTCGATGTGGCGGCCCGACGTGAACGTCGGGAACCACACGACCTTGCCGCCCATGCTCAGCGACATCTGCACCGCGTACCGGTTGAGGCCGCCGACCTGGTTGTTGAGCGCGATGCCGCCGAACACCTGCGTCGGGATCTCCGCGAGGCGCCCCTTCATCGCGAGCAGGTCCATCACGGTGTTGTGGTGGTGCGACTTCACGACCATCGCCCGCATCTGCAGGCGGTCCCAGCCGTCCTTCGCCGCGTCGGCGTGGTCGAAGCGGCGGGGGAACGGGCTCGGGCCGGAGTGGCAGTGCATGTCGACCAGGCCGGACAGGACGGAGGTGATCGCGGGGGTGGTCATGCTCGCTCCTCGAAGGTGTGGGGGGTGACGGCGTCCGTCTCCGTGTCGACGCCGAAGTACAGGCGGGCGAGGCTCTCGGCGTCGACCTCGCCCGAGCTGGTCGTGCCGACCGCCTCGCCCTGACGCATCTGCAGCAGGCGGTCGGAGATGTCGAGGAGCTCGGCGGCGCGCTGCTCGACGATCACCATCGCGAGCCCGGCCCCCTTGAGCAGCGCGAGCCGCTCGAACAGCCGGGCGCGCATGATGGGTGCGAGGCCGAGGGTCGGCTCGTCGAGCAGCAGCAGCTTCGGTCCGCTCATGAGCGCCCGCGCGACCGACAGCATCGCGGCCTCGCCGCCGCTCAGCGTCTGCGCCGGCTGGGCGCGGCGGTCGGAGAGCACCGGGAAGATGTCGAACGCCTCCTGCATGCGGCCCGCGAGCTTGCCCTTGTCGCGCGTGCGCACCGAGTAGGCGCCGAGGCGCAGGTTCTCCTCGACCGACATGCCCGGCAGCACGCCGCGGCCCTCGGGGCTGACGGCGATGCCCGCCTTCACCCGGTCGTTCACCGGGGCCGCGGTGAGGTCCCGGCCGAGCAGCGACACGCTGCCCGACCGGGCCTTCACCGCGCCGGCGACGGCATTGACCAGCGACGACTTGCCGGCGCCGTTGGACCCGATGACGCCCAGGACCTCACCGGTCCCGACCTCGAGGTCGACGTCCCGGACCGCGTGCACGCTGCCGTACGAGACGTGCAGGCCGCGCACCTCCAGCGTCGGTGTGGTCGTTGCCATGGCTAGCTCCTCAGTGAGACGTGTGTCGCCAGGTCATTTCGTAGACGTGGTCACTTCGTAGACGTGGTCACTTCGCCGGCGTGAAGACGATCTCGGCGCCGGCCGGGCTGAACCGGGCGAGGTAGTCGGGGTTGACCGTGATGCCGTAGTGGTCCTCGTCGGTGTAGTCGTACGAGCCGCTCGTGCCCTCGTACGGGTCCATGGCGATGAGCGCGTCGCGGATGGCCTGCCCGTCGGTCGAGCCCGCCTCCTCGATGGCGCGGACCGCGATCTGCACGGCGTCCCAGCCGCGGCCGAGGTACGTGGGGTCGTCCGAGTCGGGGTTCGCCTCGAGGAACGAGGTCATGGCATCGGTCTTCGCGGACTCGTCGAGGGAGTCGAAGACCTGGAGCGGCGCGGCGGTGACGAGCACGTCCGAGTAGGCGGCGGAGGCCTGGTCGATGTTCGCCTTGGACTCGATGCCGAGGATCAGCGGCACGGTGGCGCCGGAGTCCGACATGGCCTTCGCCGCGACGATCTGCGTCGGGCCGGTCGAGAGCTTGATGATCGCGCCGGGCTGACCGGACAGCAGCTTCGAGATCTGGGGGCGCAGGTCCACCGAGTCGGTCGCGTGCTCCTCGACACCGGTCACCGTGATGCCGGCCTCCGCGAGCTGGCCGGCGATGACGTCGAGCTGCAGCTTGTTGTACGGGGTCGGGTCGTGGAGCAGGGCGACCGACGTGATGCCCTGGTCGGCGACGTACTCGACCCGCGTGCCGGTCTCGTACCGCATCGGCGTGATCGTCGAGAAGATCCACTCGTCGTCGTCGGCGGGGACCACCGAGGCGACGATCATCGGCGTCTGCTCCGACGTGGCGAGCGGGGCCGTGGCGGCGTTGCCCGCGGACGAGAAGCCGTTGAGGAAGAGCACGGGCTCGTCCTGGCTGGCCACCTTCTGGAACGCCTGGACCTGCTTCTGCGGGTCCGCGGCCATGTCCTCGACCACGACCTGCAGATCGCGACCGCCGAGCACGCCGCCGTTCGCGTTGACCGCGTCGACGGCCGACTCGATGCCGGCGAGGACGCGCTCGTCGACGCTCTTGAGGTACGCGGTCTGGTCGACGAGGACGCCGATGGTGACGGGACCCTCCTCCGCGCCACCGGCCGCCTCGGTCGAGGAGCCACTGGACAGGTTGCTGCTGCCGCAGGCCGTGAGCGCGAGCGCGGCGGCGGCCGTTGCTGCGAGGGCGCCGAGGCGCCGGGACGTCGATGTCATGACACGTCGCTTTCTGTCGGTCGGACCGCCGTGCGGCGGGCCAGGGGTGAGCGGACGGAGGGGTGGAGCGGTCAGTACTTGACGGCGACGGCGCGGCCGAAGATGCCGCTGGGTCGCAGGAGGAGGAGCACGAGGAGGACGCCGAGCAGGAGGACGTCGAGGTACGTCGAGCTCGCGTACGTCACGATGAACGCCTCGAGAACGCCGATGACGATCCCGCCCAGGAAGGCCGTCCGGACGTCGAGGACCCCGCCGACCACCGCCGCGATGAAGCCCTTGATGTTGTAGACGTGCGCGGCGTTCCACGCGGCGAACTGCAGCGGGGCCACCAGCACGCCGCCGATCCCCCCGATGAGGGCCGCGAGCGTGAACGTGATCACGGCCATCTTCGCCGGGTTGACGCCCATGAGGCGGGCGACCTTCTGGTCGGTCGCCACCGCCCGCATCGCGACGCCGGTCGACGTGCGCGCGATGAAGACGCCGAGCCCGACCGACACCACGATCGCGACGAGGATGATCCAGAGGCTCTGGCTGTCGATCCTCAGGCCCCCGACCTGGAGCGTGAACTGCGGGTCGATGCGCGGCACCGGGCGCGGGTCGCTGCCCATCGTGTTGAGGATGACGTTCTCGGCGGCGACCAGGAACAGCAGCGTGCCGAGCATCGTGATGAAGTCGCTCGCGCCGCGCTTCCAGAGCGGGAGCACGACGCCGAGCACGAGCAGGAGCCCGCCGACCAGCGCGAACCCGATCCCGATCAGAGCCGCGGCCCACAGGGGCAGTCCCCACGCCTGACCGGCGTAGCCGGCGCCCATCCCGCCGAGCATGACGGACGCGCCCTGGGCGAAGTTCATCACCCCGGTCGTGCGGTAGATCAGCGAGAACCCGACGGCCACGAAGCCGTACACGCAGCCCAGGCTCAGGCCGATGATGAGGGCGTTACCCATCAGGCACCTCCTTCGTCCGACGGCGCGGGGACTGGGTCCTCGGTGCCGAAGTAGGCGGCTGCCACCGCCGGGTCCCGCCGGATGTCCTCGGGAGCCCCCGAGCGCAGCAGCCGGCCGAAGTCCAGGACCGTGACGTGGTCGCTGACGCGGAGCACGAGGTCGACGTCGTGCTCGACGAGCAGCACCGCCGTCCCGCTCGCGCGGATCTCGAGGAGGCTCTCCTCGAGCCGCGACGTCTCGACCTTGTTGAGGCCCGCCGCCGGCTCGTCGAGGAGCAGCACCCGCGGCTCGGCCGCGAGGCCCCGGGCGATCTCGAGCAGGCGCAGCTGGCCCGCGGCGAGCTCGTCGGGGTACCGGTCCTGCTCGGCGAGCAGGCCGACCGCCGCGAGCGTGGCCCGGCTGCGCTCGACGAGCGCCGCCTCGGCGCGCCGCACCCGGGGCGTCGGGAACAGGGCGGCGCCGATCCCGCCGCGGCCGTGCAGGTAGGTGCCCGCGAGCACGTTCTCGAGCACGGTCGCGGTCCGCAGGGGCCGCGCCGTCTGGAAGGTCCGGACGAGCCCGAGCCGGGCGATCCGGTGCGGCGGGAGCGACGTGATGTCCCGGCCGTCGAGCGTCACGGTGCCGGCGTCGGCCGCCGAGAAGCCCGAGAGGGCGTTGAACAGCGTCGTCTTGCCGGCGCCGTTCGGGCCGATGACCGCGGATATCCGGCCGGGCGACGCGGTGATGTCGACGTCGTCGACGGCCTTGACCGCGCCGAACGACTTCGAGATGCCGCGCGCCTGGAGCAGGGGCGCCGACGTGGTCGCGCTCATGCTGCCGCCTCGATCCGCTCGGGCGCCGTGGGGCCGGCGTCGGTGGGCGGGGTCGACGGCGCCCTCGCGGCTGTCGTGCGCCGTCGAGAGCCCCCGAGGAGGCCGGCGGGGCGAACGATCAGGATGACGACGAGAAGCGCTCCGAAGATCATCGGCTGCCAGGTCGCGACGGCCTCGGGGACCACCTCGGGCACGACCGTGACGACGAGCGAGCCCAGGACGGCACCCCAGACGGAGCCGAGACCGCCGATGAACAGCATCATGAAGAAGGTGAGGATCGTCGTGAAGCTGAACGTCTCGGGGCTCACGTAGCTCGTCGTGTGGGCGTAGAGCGAGCCGGCGACCGACGCGAGCAGCGCCGAGACGACGAACGCCGAGAGCTTGGTGCGGTGGACGTCGATGCCGACGCTCTGCGCGGTGGCCTCGTCGGTGGCGACGGTCCGCAGCGCACGGCCCCACCGGCCGTGGCGCAGGTGCGCGACGGCGACGATCGCGACGAGCATGACGGCGCCGCTGAGCCAGAACCGCGCGAACTGCGGGCCGAGCGAGAGCGACCCGACCGAGAACGGCGGGATCCCCCCGATGCCGCTGAAGCCCTTGAGCTGCGGCGACGCGACCGCGAACGCGTAGAAGCCGAGCCCGACGGCGAAGGTGCCGAGCGCGAGGAAGTGGCCGCGGAGCCGCAGCGTGGGGAACCCGACGACGACGGCGACCACGGCGGCGAGCACGAGGCCGATGAGCAGCCCGACGAGCGGGCTCAGCCCCCACGACGTGGTCGCGAGCGCGGAGACGTAGCCACCGATGCCGAAGAAGGCGTTGTGGCCGAACGAGATCTGGCCGCCGTAGCCGACGAGGACCGTCAGCCCGAGGATCACCACCGCGTAGATGGCGACCTTGCTGCCGATCGTCAGCTCGTACGCCGAGCCGTACAGGCCCAGCACGGCGACGACGACCGTCAGCGCGACGACCGAGAGCGTGAACCCGCGGGTCCACACGCGTGCGGTGCCGTCAGGCCGGCCGAGGAGCGGGAGCGCGAGCCAGTCGCGCACGCCGGTCATGACCGGGTTCCCGGCGGACCGGGAGCCCGACCCGGTGCGTGCTGGTCAGGAGACATCGTCGTCCTCTCGTGGGAAGTGCCGACAGCGGGCCGTCGGCCTGGTCGTTGAGAGCTGTGCGGTCGTGAGAGCTGCGGATCAGGTGAGGAGTGCGGCTGCCGGGTGGGGGCCGGCGAAGCCGAGCTGGTCGCTCAGCCCCGCGGCGGTCTCGATGAGGGCGTGCGCGACGCCGCCGCGGACGTCGTCGGGCAGGGCGGCCGTCGTCCCGATCACCGCGAGCGAGGCCGTGATCCGACGCGAGTCGAAGACCGGGACGGCGATCGTGCGCAGGCCCTCGACGATCCGGCTGACGATCACGACCCCGTCCTGCGCGACCTGCGCGATGTCCTTCTCGAGCTCGGCCCGGCGGTCGGGGACGAGCGAGAGGAGGCGGTCGACGACGCGGCGGTCGTCGAGGAACGCGAGGAAGACGAGGGTCTGGGCCGCGTCGATCGGCAGCTGCGAGCCGACCCGCACGAGCACCTGCACCAGCTTGTCGGCCGTCTCGACGCGCGTGACGACCGGCCCGACGCCGCCCCACACGCTCAGCACGACGCTCTCGTGCACGGCGTCGGACAGCTGACGCATCGCCGGACCGGCCTGGTCGAGCACGTGCATGGAGCTCAGCGCCATCGTGCCGAGCTGGGCGAGCAGCGGGCCGGGCGCGTACTCGCCGTCGCCCACCCGCTCGAGCAGGTCGACGTTCGCCATGGAGCTCAGGTAGCGGTGCAGCGACGAGCGGCCGATGCCGAGCTCGGCGGCGAGCGGCCCGAGCCGCAGGCGGGAGCCGGGCTCGAGCTGGCGAAGGATGTGGGCGCAGCGCGAGATCACCTGGATGTCGGCGCCGTTCTCGCGCTCGGTCCCACCAGCCACCGTTGGCTCCTGACTCGCGTATTGCGGGATGCGTGTCCCACACAGTAGGACTAGCGCTCCGGAGCGGTCAAGGCGTTTGCCTAGCTGGTCGTCCGTGCCCCTCTTCCGAGTGAACGCCGGTCCCGCGATACGGGATAACCGGAACCGCTGCATCGCGCTGCTGGTGCGCCGCCCCGTCCCTGCGCCTGACGCCGGGCCTGCCGGGCCGGCGCGGGACGCCCGGACGCGGTGCGACGGGGGCACGCGGACCGCGCGTGGCGCGGTGCGGCGTCGGGCACCGGCGCCGGCGTCGCCTCGCGGTCCGCCGCCCGCTGCGCCCGACGCACGATGACGATGGTTGCGAGCGCGATGGGCCCGTTCACCACCGACGGGGCACCCAGCCAGAACGAGCCGATCGCGAGGGCATAGACGCCCCAGAGCACGTTGCCGAGCAGCGAGATGACCTGCGTGCTGAGCGCGATGCCCTGCAGCTGGGAGAGGTCGTGGCGCGTCCTCCAGACGCGGGCGCCCTGCGGGAGCCAGAGCAGGAACGAGGTGAGCGAGGCCATCATCCCGATGGCCTCCGTGGCGGCGCGCATGGTTCTCCGTCGTGAGGCTCCGGCAGGGCGCGCCGGAGTGGTGCGTCGGCGCGAGGCACGGGTCACGGGCGGTCGCGCGATGGGGGGTGGACGCGCCAGGTCGCGTTCCGGTTCTGTCATCGGTGCGGCGCCGGGCCGAGGTGAGCCCGAGGGTGCGACGTGCGCCACAGGAGTGACGGGTGTGCCGGCGGGGAACGGCGTCCGCTCCGCGCGCGCCCTGCGCCCGACGCTGCGATCCTCGTACGGGTGATCAGCGGCCCGGCAGAGGGGGCACCATGGTGAGCTCGCGCAGCATCGTCCGTCGCAAGTCGGTCGAGGACTCCCTCGCCTCGGTCGAGGACCCGGAACGGTCGCTCAAGCGCGACCTCACCGCGTGGGACCTGGCCGTGCTCGGTGTCGCGGTCGCCGTCGGCGCGGGCATCTTCTCGGTGGGCGCGACCGCCGCGGCGAACTACGCCGGACCGGCAGTGATCATCTCCTTCGTCATCGCCTCGGTCGTGTGCGCGCTCGCGATCATGTGCTACGCCGAGTTCGCCTCGACGATCCCCGTCGCGGGCTCGGCCTACACGTTCTCGTACGCGACGATGGGCGAGTTCGTGGCGTGGATCATCGGCTGGGACCTCATCCTCGAGATGCTGCTCGCCGCGGCCGTCATCGCGAAGTTCTGGGGCGTGTACCTCAGCGACGCGTTCGGGCTGTTCGGCGTGGAGATCCCGACGACCCTGCACCTCGGCGGCGTCGCCGTGGAGTGGGGCCCGATCGCCATCGTCGCCGTGTTCACGACGCTGCTCGTCCTCGGCACCAAGCTCAGCACGCGCGTGAACACCGTCTTCACCCTCATCAAGGTCGGGATCACCCTGCTGGTCATCGTGGTCGGGTTCTTCTACGTGCGCGCGGAGAACTACTCGCCGTTCGTCCCGCCCTCGCAGCCGGCTCCCGAGGAGACCACGCTCGAGCAGCCGCTCATCGCGTTCCTGCTCGGGTTCGAGCCGTCGACCTACGGCGTCATCGGCGTGCTGTCCGGCGCGGGCCTGGTGTTCTTCGCCTTCATCGGGTTCGACGTCGTGGCGACCACCGCCGAGGAGACGCGCAACCCGCAGCGCACGGTCCCGCGCGGGATCCTCGGCGGGCTCGCGATCGTGACGGTGCTCTACATCCTGGTGACCGTCGTGGTCACGGGCATGGTGTCGTACCGCGAGCTCGCACAGGCGGAGAGCCCGTCGCTGACGACGGCGTTCGTCCTGGTCGGGGCCGACTGGGCGGGACGGATCATCTCGATCGGCATCCTGGTCGGCCTGACGTCGGTGATCATGGTGCTGCTGCTGGGCCTGACCCGGATCGTGTTCGCCATGAGCCGCGACGGGCTGCTCCCCCGCGGTGTCTCGCGCACGTCGCCGCGGTACCGGACGCCGGCCCGGCTGCAGGTCGGGCTCGGGATCGTGGTGGCGCTGATCGCGGGGCTCTCGCAGGTCGAGCTCCTCGAGGAGATGATCAACATCGGCACCCTCTCGGCGTTCGTGCTGGTCAGCTTCGGAATCCCCATCCTGCGCCGCTCGCGGCCGGACCTGACCCGCGGGTTCCGCGTGCCGTGGTCGCCCGTGCTGCCGATCGTCGCGGGCGTCGCGTGCCTGTGGCTCATGACCAACCTCACGACGCTGACCTGGCTGCGCTTCCTCGCGTGGCTCGCGGTCGGCATCGCGATCTACGCCGGGTACTCCTACCGGAACAGCGTGCTGCACCCCGTGGGTGGCGGGGCAGGTGCCGACGTGGCCCGGTCGAGGGACGACCACTGACGTTCAGGGCGCCGCAGCGGAGGTCACGCCGGATGGCTCGGTGGTCGACGACGGAGATGGCGTCGACATCGTCGTCCAGGCGGAGGAGTCGGGGGTGCGGCTGCAGGGTGTTCCGCGGACCTTTCGCAGCCATTCGCGCGAACCAAGACGACACGACGAAGGTCCTGCAGCGGAACGTCTCACACTGTCAAGCCGGCAACGCCCCTATCCTGGCTTTGCACTTGCCGCAGGGAAGTGCCGTGAAGTGTCGTACTACACGACGGCGAAGAGGCTCTACTACCTCTACTGGGGGTGCTGAACATGGTCGGCGCGCTCATCGGTGGTGTCCTGGGTCTTACGATCGGGTGGGCCCTGATGCGGCGAGAACGCACCACCAAGTGGGCCGCGCTTGCCCTGGCGGTGCTCATCGCGGCAACACTCGCGGTCACGATGATCGCTGACGGCGTCACGCAAGCGGCGGCTGGTGTCCTCGCGGGCGCCTGCGTAGCGATCCTGGTCGGCACCCTCACCCGGATGACCACCTCGGGTCGCGAACCTCACGCCTGACGAAAGCAAGTCGAACGGCAAGCGGGAGGCGCCGCGCGACGTCGCACCTTGTGGCGGTCAGCCGCCAGATGTTCCCGACGAGGTCCGAGGCGGTGTGACGTCGCGGTAGGCCTCGTACGTGCCCGGGAAGATGCCCCCCCCCCCCCCCCCCCCCCCCCCCCC
>NZ_JABCJJ010000031.1 GCF_012952065.1 Cellulomonas fimi | reverse complement strand
ACGGGCCCGTGTACGGGGTCAGCGCCACACCGTCGGGGACACCCGTGCTCGTCGCATCCGGGAACCCGGTCGACGACGCCACCGGAGCGACGGGTCCCGGAACAGGGGCCGGGGCCGGTGCGGGGGCCGGGGCCGGTGCGGGGGCAGGGGCCGGGGCAGGGGCAGGGGCAGGTGTGGAAGCGGCCGTGCCCGGGCGGAAGAGGACGTCGACCCAGTACTGGCTGCCGTTCCACGACTCCGTCGGGAACGAGCTCCTCGCGCCGTATGAGTAGACGCCACCACTCCTGCTCGGCACAGAGAGCACGTCCGAGCGGTCCGCGCCGCTGTGGCGCTGCGTGGCGGAGTAACGGCCGTTCGGGGCGTAGTACGAGACGACGTAGCGCTCGCCGGCCGTGACACTGACGGGCTCGTCGAAGGTCACCGACTGCCAACCGCTCGCCGTCTCACCCGTGAAGGTCGCGGTCGCGAGCCTGGAGCCGTCACTCGCCCAGAGGTTCCCGACATGGGTACCCGTGTTCTCGGCGCTCTTCCAGAACTTGACCCCGGTGACGGTGCCGCTGACGGACGGGGTGAACCTTGTTCCGAGCTCGACGGCGTCCCGGTCAGAGGCGACCGTCGCACCGTTCGGGGTCGCTGCGCCCCACAGGGATTCCGTACCAGCGCCCCAGGTCGGCGCAGCCGGTGCGGTTGTCGCGAGAGCGCCGCCGCTGCCGAGAGTGACGAGGACCGCTGTGGCGGCGAGCCCGGCCGTGAGCCGGTTTCGGCGTCGGCGGGGCGACCGGTCCCCGGGGGTAAGGGCGCGCGTGAGGTGTCGACTCATGATCTGAGGTATCTCCAAGGGGGCTGGGCGCGGCGTGTGACGCCTCGCTTATACTCTCGTCCGCTCTGGCGGCAAGCTCGAGGAGTGTTGCGATCTGATAACGGACGATCGACATGGTGGCACGGACCCGGACGCCCACGGAAATTCACCCGTTCGACGCAACCCGGATCCGGCCGCATCCGGACAGCTCGCTGGGCCGCTCACCGGCGGGTTCGTGCGTCATCTCACCTGGTGAGACATCCGAAGGCAACTGGTCAGGTGTCCGAATTGCCCGGGTGCCGGTTCTCATCAGAGCGATCCCAGCGCGATGCGCGGGTCACGGCTGGGTTGTCGGGCCTACCGAGTTCGAACAGCGGGCGAAGCACACTTCGCCCGCTGTCCAACCGGAATGGTCAGGAAGCTCGAAGTACTGTGCGGGCATGATGGTCTTCGTGCACCAGGTCGTCGACGACAGCGTCAGTGACCGTCGCGCGACGTGCAACGATTCCGAGGCCCGCCTACCCATCGACGGCGGCGCACACCGCCAGCCGGTCGCGTGCGGGAACCTCCGCGAGGGCTCGTTGACGGCAACCGAACCACTCCTTCTCGACCAGATGAGGGACGTCGTGCGCACCCTCGGGTTCGGGACGATCGGCTCGCTCGGCCGGTTCGTCGAGGACGCGTCCGCAGGTCGGGCGGGCTGAGCATCAGGTGGCACGGTCGCCGAGAGTCCTCGTCATCGTCCAGAATCTGCCGGTGCCTCTCGACCGGCGGGTGTGGCTGGAGTGCCAGGCGCTCACGGCTGCCGGGTACGAGGTCAGCGTCATCTGCCCGAAGGGGCCCGGCGATCCCGCCCGCCAGTGCATCGACGGCGTCGCGATCTACAAGTACCGGCCTGCCCCCGCGGCGCGTGGCGTGCTCGGGTTCATCATCGAGTTCGTCTACGCGTGGCTCCGGACGGCGGCGCTATCGCTCGTGGTGCGGCGCGAGCGCGGGTTCGACGTCATCCAGGCGTGCAACCCGCCGGACACGTACTGGCTGCTCGCCCTGCTGTGGCGTCCGTTCGGAGTGCGTTTCGTCTTCGACCACCACGACCTCAATCCTGAGCTGTTCCGCTCCCGGTTCGGGGAACCGCGGTCGGTCGGGGCGCGAACCCAGTACCGCGGGCTGCTCTGGCTCGAGCGTCGGACCTTCCGTGCTGCGCACCGGGTGATCTCCACCAACGAGTCGTACCGACAAGTCGCACTGCAGCGCGGCGGCGTGCCGATGGATCGCACGGCGGTCGTGCGCAGCGGACCCGACACACGTCGCATGCGTCCCGTGCTGTCGGCCGTCGACGAGGGGCGCAGCGCTCACCTGCTCGTCTATCTGGGGATCATGGGGCCGCAGGATGACGTGCACGTCGTGCTGGAGGTGATGGACGAGCTCGTCCACAGGCGTGGCCGCACCGACCTCCGTGCGGCGCTCCTCGGGTTCGGTGACTGCCTCGAGGACCTGCAGGCGCTCCGCACCCGGCTGAAGCTCGAGGACGTCGTCGAGTTCACGGGACGTGTCGGGGTCCGGGAGATCGCGGAGTACCTGAGCGCGGCGAGCCTGGGGCTGGGGCCTGATCGGAAGACGCCACTCAACGACGTCTCGACGATGAACAAGACGATGGAGTACATGGCCTACGCCGTGCCTGCGGTCTCCTTCGACCTCGTCGAGACCAGGTTCTCGGCCGGTGAAACGGGTGTCACAGTCCCCACCGACGACGTGGCGTCGTTCGCGGACGCAGTCGAAGAGCTCTTGGACGACGACGATCGCCGCGTAGCGCTGTCCATCGCCGCTCGGGACCGGGTGGTGACTGAGCTGGACTGGCGCCCCCAACGCCGACGGTACGTGGAGGTGTTCGACGGGCTCCTCGGGTTCCGTTCGCGTCCGCCTGAGGAGGATCTCGAGCTGTCGGCCGACGAGTGGGGTCGGACGTACGTCCCCACGGACGAGCTCGCGGATTTCGTGCGGATGCGGGGACCTCGCCGCTGAGATGCGTGCGGAAATGAAAGGAAGTCAGCCCGCCGGGGTGCCGGGGGTAACCGCCGGAGCGCCCGAGCCCTCGGGCGACCCCTCCGGCCGCTCAGAGCTGCACGCCCGGGGGGACAGCACGGGTCCGGAGTCATCTCGATGCAGCCGGACGAGCGCCCCTGCGGTCCCCAAGGTCAGGACGAACGTCCCCATCGTCATGGGGAACGCGAACGCGTCGAAGAAGGCGAGAGCGACCGCGCCGGCGGCGATCCCGGCCACGAGCGACAGGGCGAGGTCTTTCGCCTCAGGGTCGGTCCACCGGCGTCGTCGACGCACCAGGATGACGATCGCAGTGACGGGGATCGCCACGAACGCGATCGTTCCGACGAGCCCCCCGCTCACGAGCATGCCGAGGTAGGTGTTGTCGAAGATCCGGTACTTGGGGAGGAAGGTGCCAAGGCCGCGGCCGAACACCGGCGCATCCTGGAAGAACTGCAGCGCGATGGCGTAGCTGTCCGTCCTCGAGGTGATGCTCGGGTCGTTCGCCGCGGTGACGAACATGCTCCGCACGGTGCGGAACAGCGGACGGATCGCGAGGCTCAAGGCCGTACCGCCGATCGCGACGGCCGCTCCTACCCTCCACCTGAGACGAGGCGGCCAGCCCAGCAGGAGGATGAGGAGGGCGACCACGAGACCGATGTAGGCAGAGCGGGACATCGACAGGGCGAGCGCGAGCGCGATCGTGACCGCGGGGAACCAGCGGCGCACGAGCCCCCGGTCCCTGGCGTGGAAGGCGCTGTGCAGGGCTAACGGGAGCAGGATCGTGAGCAGCGCACCGAACTCGATCGGATGCGTGGCGGTGCCGGAGATGCGCACCTGGCCGCTTCGGAAGAACGAGTCCACCCCGCTCGTGGCCGTCAGACCCGGGACGGTGATGTAGTCGATCAGTGGCTGACGTGTCGCGTACTGGGCAAGTCCGACGAGGGCCATCAGCCCCCCGACGAACGCGAACCGATGGACGAGCACCTCGACGTCACGTCGCGTAGTGAGTCCGTCGTGCGCCATCAGCAGGATCCCCGACCACGAGATGGCGACGATCACAGCGACATCGGCCGGACTGATCTCGTCCTGGTCGATGGGCCGTAGCATCGCCACGACGTAGCTGACGCCGACGGTCACCAGAAATAGCGCGAATGCCATTCGGATAGGACGTCGCGACGTCGATGCGCTCGATGGACCCCACAGCTGGACCAGGAACCACACCATGGCGCTCGCGAGGCCGAAGAGCATCGAGGGGGCGCCTGCGCTCCCGAGAGGTCCGAGAACCAGTCGAGACGGGATGGCGAAGAGAAGCACGAGGTACACCGTCAACCAGGCGAGGACGCCCGCATGGCGCACCGCTTCCGGTCGTGGTGCGACCATCACCGAGGGGGCTAGGTCCGAGGCAAGACGCGCTGAGCGCTCGCCTCGCTCAGGGTGTCGTCGCGGTTCACCCGGTTTCGCGTCACGGCCCGTCCACGATCGACGCTGCCGTCGTCGCAGGAGTCGTTCTCGGAGGGGGCCCCGGTCGGCTCGACTCTCGTCGGCCCGGACAGCTGCGCCTCGACGGACGGCGTGGCAGGTTCGACCGCCCCGGCTACGTGCCGGCGCGGTCGACGGACCAGGACGCTGTCGAGGATCGTCACGCCGACGAAGGTGACCGCCAGACCGGCGCCGACCGCCGCGATGAGGGCGCGCACGGTCGAGCTGACCACCTCGGTCGGCTCTGTGTCGACGGACAGTGGCATCGACGTGAAACGCGAGGGCGGCGGTGCATCGACCTGGTCCTGGAGGCTGCCGAGCGCGTCCGGCACGGTCGCGAGCACCGCGTCCAGCGCTGTCATCACTGTTCCCGGCGACGGGCCCTCCACGGTCATCATCACGAGTGGTCCACGTGAGAGCGGATCCGACACGACGTCGTAGGTGACGTCCGGGTACTGACCGGCAAGTGACTCGCGGACGTCGTCGCCGGCGAGGTAGGCGACGACGAGCGACGCGGGCTGATCCAGTCCACTGAGCTGCAGCAGCTGGTTGGAGCCCTCCGGGACCGATGCGCTCGGCGGGAGCAGCAGCACGCTCCCCGCGGCGCTGTACGTCGGTGGGACCGCCCAGAACGCGACGTAGGCCAGACCCGCTGTCAGAAGGAGCCCCAGCGCCACGGCATACCAGCGCCGCAGCAAAGCCGCGGCGAAGGTCGTGAGTTCCATGTCGACCCCGTTCGACGCATCCTGTGCCAGCATGTCGCTAGTCGTTCGAGATTAGCGTTCCGGTCGGCACCACGTGCCTTCTGCACCGGAAAGCGTCCGTTCTGTCACGACATCTTCACCCCGATGCCGGATGGCGGGCAGCGTCGACGTGCCAGACTCGACAGCGCTCGGAAAGGTGCTCAGTGACGATGTGGGACATGCTGCACAAGCGCATCGGTCGATGGCATGTCGTGCTCCTCGCCGTCGCGGCCGGTCTCGTGGCAAGCGCCTTCGCGCTCAGGGTGGAGGGCGTGTACTGGTCACGGGCTGAGGTGACGTTCCTGGCCCCGACGAGCGAAGTGAATCCCAACGCGCTCAGAACGACGACGACGGACCTGATCATCACGGCGGGTGCGGTGGCACGGCGGGTCAACGGCAATGTCATGTGGAATCAGACGGCCGACGCTGGCGCAACGATCGTGGGTCAGGGTGAGCTCGACGGCTGGTCCGTCCGACTGCCGGACTACGGGGGCCAGTGGTCCACCGTCTACTCCAGGCAGGTCCTCGACGTCCAGGTGAGCGGCCCGACCGCCGAGATCGTCCGTGAACGCCAGGATGAGATCCTGGCTCGGATCGACGCCGAGCTCGACTTCCTGCAGGAGGGGTCCCGCGCGTCGGACCGGATCTCGACGACCGTCGTACCTGCGCCTCCTTCGGTGTACTACATCCAGGGCAGCACCTCGCGCGCCCTCGCGATGATCTGGGTGCTGTGCGGTGCGGGCGCCTTGGCGGCGGTGCGTGGCGTCCAGCTCCGCGCCCGGCGCAGGCAGCCGGAGGTGGATGCGTCGCGTCAGGATGAGTGACGCACGCGCAGGATCTCCCGGAGAAGATCGGCACGCTCTGAGCCGACGCGGCCATAGGTGAACGAGGCCGCCGCAGCCCTGGCCGCGGTGCCGTACGCGTGGCGGGCGCTGGCGTCCCCTGCGAGCGTCCGGATGGCGTCGGCAATCTGTCGGGGCGAGCCCGGGTCGATGAGGAGGCCCGTGCGCTCGTGCTCGACCAGACGCGCGGCGCCCATGGGCGTCGTGATGACGGGCAGCCCGCATCCCGCGGCCTCGTAGGTGACCTGCGGTCCGCCCTCTTCCCAGGTCGGGAAGACGAAGACGTCCGAGCCCGCGTAGACGCCGCCCGGGTTGTCGACATAGCCCCACAGCCGGACGCGCCCCGAGCCGGTGTACGACTCGACGAGCCCCGCGATCTCGTCATCGATCGGACCCGCGAGAACCAGCTCGCCGTTGATTCCGGCCGACTCCCATCCCTCCAACAGCTCGGGCACGCCTTTGCGCACTCCGATCCGGCCGACGAAGACAGCACGAAACCCGTCTGTTCGTGCGATCGGCGGCTGGTCCGTGAACCGATCCGGTCGCCAGCCGAAGGTTGTCGCGAGGATCTGGTGCGGCCCGACTCCGAGAGCCAGCAGCGAGCGCTCCACCTCGGGGTTCGAGGCGAAGAAGTAGTCGTAGAGCTTCAGCTCCTCGGTCTCACCTTCGATCACGCTGGCCGAGAGACCGTGAGTCGCGGGCAGCCCAAGCCGGGCGTACGCCGCATCGAGGATCGGCCCCGCCGTGGCGCACGGTGAGTTGATCATCTCGCGCACCGTGACGATGCCACGGTCGAGGGCTTCAGCAACGAGCCGCGACGGGGTGCCAGGCCAGAAGTGCGCGACAGTCGTCTCGGGGTCGGTGTCCGCCAGCGCCGCCCGGAAGCCGGCTTCCAGTCGAGGGACAGCGGCAGCCTTGACGAGCCGCCAGGGCAGGCGGTTCCCGACGGCGGGACACGGCTGCTGTACGCACACTCCGGGGGGCAGTGCCGCCCGGCGCCTACCGGCATGAATCTCGGGAGTCACGCCGGCGGCCGCCATCCCGCCGGCGATCTGCGCACAGCTCTCGGCGGGCCCCCGTCCGCTGAACGAGTACGGAGCGTAGACCAGGCAGCGCACGCCTCGGGTCGCGGTGGTCATCGCACGACTGAGGGTGACCACGCCTGCGGGATGAACACACCGGGAGTCGACCCTTCGGCCACCGCGATGGACCACACGTCGGTGACACCGGGTTCGTCGACCCGGGGCATCCCGTAGAGCAGCGTCGAGTCGTCCAGCCACTCGAGCTGGTCGTCGATGCTGCGCTCCTCGCCGTCGAGGACGGTCTCGACACCCGACGCGAGATCGAGCACCGCCACCGACCAGAACTTCCCGTCGTCGCCCCCGACGTCCTTCTTGAAGGCGACCCGGGTGCCGTCCGGCGACAGCGAGGGACACTCGACGTTCTCGCGCAGTGCGGTGAGCGTGCGGTCCGACAGGTCGCCCCGCACGAGCCACGTCTTGCCCGCGACGAGGGACGCGGCGGTGGCGTAGAACGTCCGGTCGTCCACGAACGTGACGCCCCAGAGGTTCCGGTCGACCGGGGCGATCGGGGTGCCGTCGACGATCAGGGTGAAGTCCTCGAGATCGCCGTACCCCTCGCCCTCGGCACGCTCGACCCTGGTCCGGGTCGAGAAACCGGAGCTCATGTAGGAGTCCCCGGAGACGAAGACGGTGGTCGACACCAGCGTCCCGTCGGGGGAGAACCGCGTCCTGCTGGGGATCCCCGGCAGCGGCCAGGTGCGCACGGTCTCCCACGCGGAGTCCAGCAGCTCGGCCGTGAACGTCGTCGCGATGCCTCGGACGGTACGCAGGCAGATCGCCTGGTCCGCCGTCGCGTCGATCCGGTCGCACGCACGGTCGGTGAAGGCGCGGGGCCCGGCCGGATCCTCCAGCGGCACCACCGCGGCGAGCCCGTACTGCACCCCCGGCGCGGTGCTGCGGAACACGACGCGCGAACCGGTCGTCACCGTGTCCAGCTCCACCTGGTCGACGTCCGGAGCCGCGAGAACCGCCGCCCGCTGACGTGCACCGGCCATGACGGCGAACGCCGTCATCCCGACCGCGACGACGGCGACGATCACGATCAGCGCGATGGTGCGGGGCGCCGTCCTCATGCGGGGTCCACCGGCGCGGTCGGCGTGCTGCGCTCGCTGGCGCCCAGGCCGCGCACCGCCAGGTAGCAGAGCGGGACGGCCACGGCCAGGAGAGCGGCGACCGTGAGCATCGCGTTGCCCCGGCCGAGCGTGAACCAGAGCAGCCCGAACCCGGCCGAGGCCACCATCCGCGCGACCGCCACGACCGTCTGCGCGGTGCCGATGGCGCTCGTGCGCGCCGCCGGGTCCACGAGCCGGCCCGCGACGGCAGCCAGCACGCCGTCTGTCGCTGCGTAGAAGACGCCGAGCAGCACGAGGCACGCGAGGGTCGTCACGGTGGAACCGGCCGTGACCGCCGCGGCAGCGTAGGCGGCGAGCAGCGCCAGGTGACCCAGCACGAGCACGCGCGCCCGTCCCACGCGGTCCGCGAGCCGTCCGACCGGGACCGCGAGCGCCAGGTACGCGACGTTGGTCCCGACGTACAGCAGCGGGAACCACTGGGTCGCGAAGCCGTCCCGGTCCTGCAGCGACAGGTAGAGGAAGCCGTCGCCGACCGTCAGCAGCCCCAGCACGCCGGCCACGACGAGCAGCCGCCGCAGGCGCGGGTCGGTCAGGTGGCGCCAGCTGAACGGGCGCATGCGTGTTCCCGCGTCGCTTGCCTCGGCGCGGGGGCGCCGGTCCGGTACGAGCAGGCCGAGCACGGCGAGACCCATCACGGCGAAGCCGAAGGACACCACGAAGACGGTCGTGTACCCGTCCGGGATCGCCCACAGGATCAGGAATGCCAGCAACGGACCCAGCGCGGCGCCGACGGTGTCGAGGGTGCGGTGGACACCGAACGAGCGGGCGAGGTGATCCGGGTCGGAGGCAGAGGCGATCATCGCGTCGCGCGGAGCGGTGCGGATCCCCTTGCCGAGCCGGTCGACGGCGACGAGCGCCGTGACCGCGCCGAATCCTTGCGCGAGGACCAGGCCGCCCCGGGTGACGGCGGACAGCGCGTACCCGGTGAACGCGACCCACTTGGGCCGGTCGCCCCGGTCGGCAGCCCACCCGCCGGCGACTCGGACCAGCGCGCTTGCGCCCTGCATCAGCGCATCCACGAACCCGTACGCGATCGTCGACAGGCCGAGCGCGGTCGTCAGGTAGAGGGGGAGGACCGCAGCGACCGATTCCGACGAGATGTCCGTGAGCAGGCTCACCACGCCGAGGCTGACGACCACCGAGGAGACACGACCGGGTGTCCGCGCGCTACGCCCGGCCGCCGGTCGGTCCCGGACGCTGATGTACATCCAACCCGCCTCGTCTTGTCGCGACGCCCAGAGGCCCTGCGTCGCCGTCCGGTCGATTGTGACGTCTGTCCTCCGTCGCGTGGAAGACTGCACCGGATGATTTCGCAGGATCCCCCGGCACGCCTGCGTGCGCTGCGAGCACGTGCTGGTCACGGAGACGACTGGCGCGGTACCCCACAAGGCGACAGGCTCGAGCACGAGCTCGCCCCGCTCGGCGTGGAGATCGTGCACTTCTCCGCTACGGTCCACGCGTCCGGCACGGCGTTGCGCACGGCGCTCGCGGCGATCGAGGGCGAGCGTCCCGACCTGGAGACGGTGGCTACGTGACGACCCAGCAGATCCGAGCCCGAGCGACGCGCAGGACCGCCGTCCGGCGGGCCGACAGGACGCAGCAGACGAGCCGCCCGGCAACCGCCTCGGTGCTCGTGCTGATCCCGACCTACAACGAGCGCGAGAACATCGGGCAGATCGTCGCGCGCGTCCGCGCGGCCACGCCGGAGTGCGCGGTCCTCATCATCGAGGACAACTCGCCCGACGGGACCGGCGCGGTCGCGGACGCCCTGGCGCGCGACGACGCCGCCGTCCACGTCCTGCACCGGCCCGGCAAGCAGGGGCTCGGGGCGGCCTACCTGGCGGGCTTCGACTGGGCTTTCTCGGAGGGGTACGACGTCGTGGTGGAGATGGACGCCGACGGGTCGCACCAGCCCGAGCAGCTCCCGCGGATCCTCGCCGCGCTGGCGGACGCCGACGTCGCGCTCGGGTCCCGCTGGGTTCCCGGCGGTTCGGTGGTGAACTGGCCGGTGCACCGCACGCTGCTCTCGCGCGGGGGCAGCCTCTATGCGCGCCTCGTGCTCGGCATCCCCGTACGCGACGTCACCGGCGGGTACCGGGCGTACCGGTCGAGCGCACTGAGGCCGCTGGTCGCGGACGGCGTCGCCAGCCAGGGCTACTGCTTCCAGATCGACCTGGTGCAGCGCGCGCTCGTCGCTGGCCTGACCGTCACCGAGGTACCGATCACGTTCGTCGAGCGCACGCGCGGGGAGTCGAAGATGAACCGCGTGATCGTCCTGGAGGCGGTCGCGCGCGTGACGCGGTGGGGCCTGGCCCGCGCGCTCGGCCGGCTGCGTCCGAGGCAGTCGCCTGCGCGCCGGAGCGGGTGAGAGGCCCACCCAGCGCGTCGGCGCGCGCGCCGTACGATGGTCCCCGCACCCCGCACCCCGCACCCCGCACCCCGCACCCCGCACCCCGCACCAGGCAACCCGGACCCCGCGTCCCGTCACCGCGTCCCGTTGGACCGGGGCGTTCTGCCGCGCCCGTGCCCGCGCCGGGCCACCCCAGGGCACCAGGAAACCCGCCGTCACCCAGGAAGAACAGTGATCTCGCCGGCATGAACCTCACCGGTCTGCTCCCCGCCGTGCTCGCCGACCCCGCCGCAGCCGAGGCGGTCGAGCTCGTCCGCACGCGCGGCGCGGTGGACGTCGTCGGGCCGCCCGGGGCGCGACCGCCCCTGCTGGCCGCGATGACCGGCGCGCGCGCCACCGGCGCCGGCCCCGCCCCGGAGGCGACCGGAGAGGACGACGAGGAGCGCACGGCCGCCGCGGGACGTCCGCTCGTCGTCGTGACGGCGACCGGCCGGGACGCCGACGACCTCGCGGCCTCGCTGCGCTGCTACCTCCCGGCCGACGACGTGGCGGTGCTGCCGGCGTGGGAGACGCTGCCCCACGAGCGGCTCTCGCCGCGCAGCGACACGGTCGCGCGCCGGCTCGCGGTGTTCCGCCGGCTCGCGCACCCCGACGCGTCGGCCGAGCACACGGGTCCCGTCCGTGTGCTCGTGCTCCCGGTCCGCGCGCTGCTCCAGCCGGTGGTCGCCGGGCTCGGCGAGCTCGAGCCGGTCCAGCTCGCGGTGGGCGACCGAATCGACCTGGCCGACGTCGAGGACCAGCTCGTCGCTGCGGCGTACACGCGCGTCGACATGGTCGAGCGACGCGGCGAGTTCGCGGTGCGTGGCGGGATCCTCGACGTCTTCCCGCCGACCGAGGACCACCCGCTCCGCGTCGAGCTCTGGGGCGACACGGTCGAGGAGATCCGGTGGTTCGCGGTCGCCGACCAGCGCAGCCTCGAGGTCGCGGAGCACGGGGTGTGGGCGCCCCCGTGCCGCGAGATCCTCCTGACGGACCAGGTGCGCGCGCGCGCCGCCGAGCTCGTGGACGAGCTCCCGGCGGCCGCCGAGATGCTGGGCCGCCTCGCCGAGGGCATCGCGGTCGAGGGCATGGAGTCGCTCGCCCCGGTCCTGGTCGACGCGATGGTCCCGGTGCTCGACCTCGTGCCCGACGACGCGCTCCTGGTCGTCGTCGACCCCGAGCGCGTGCGGCGCCGCGCCCACGACCTGGTCGCGACGACCGAGGAGTTCCTCGCTGCCGCGTGGACGTCGGCGGCGGCCGGGGCGAGCACGCCGATCGACCTGCGTGCGGCGTCGTTCTCGACGTTCGCCGACGCCCGCTCGATCGCGGTGCGCCGCGGGCTCGGCTGGTGGACCCTCAGCTCGTTCGGCCTGGACCCGGACGCGGAGGCCCTCACCACCACCGACGGGTTGTCAGACCCAGCGCGCGCCGGAGCGCGCGCTGGGTCTGACACGTCGGCTTCTGCCCGGCCCGAATCATCGGTGTCAGGCGTAGCGCGGGGTGGAGCGCGCGCTAGGTCTGACACCGGGGATGGGGACGGGGTCGACGACGGTGCGCAGGTGACGCTCACGATCGCGGCGCGGGAGGTCGAGGGGTACCGGGGCGATGTCGAGCGCGCGGTCGCCGACGTCCGCGCCCTCCAGCGCGACGGCTGGCGGCTCGTGCTCACGACCGAGGGGCACGGGCCTGCGCGGCGCATGGTCGAGCAGCTCGGCGCGGCCGACGTGCCCGCGCGCCTCGTCGACGCGATCGACTCCACGCCACCCGGCGGCGTCGTGCTCGTGACCCCCGCCCCGGTCGGTCCCGGCTTCGTCGCGACCGACCTCCGGCTCGCGGTCTTCTCCGAGTCCGACCTGACCGGCCGCGCCGGCTCCTCGACCCGCGACATGCGCAAGATGCCCTCCCGGCGGCGCAACGTCGTCGACCCGCTGCAGCTGCGGCCGGGCGACAACGTGGTGCACGAGCAGCACGGCGTCGGGCGCTTCGTCGAGCTCGTCCAGCGGAGCCTGGGCAGCGGGGCCAACGCGGCGACGCGTGAGTACATGGTGATCGAGTACGCGCCGTCGCGCCGCGGGCACCCGGGGGACCGGCTGTACGTGCCCACCGACCAGCTCGACCAGGTCACGAAGTACACGGGCGGCGAGTCGCCGACGCTCAACAAGATGGGCGGCGCCGACTGGGCCAGGACGAAGGGCCGGGCGCGCAAGGCGATCAAGGAGATCGCGAGCGAGCTGATCCGGCTGTACTCGGCGCGCATGGCGACCTCCGGCCACGCGTTCGGTCCCGACACGCCGTGGCAGCGCGAGCTCGAGGACGCGTTCGCGTACGTCGAGACGCCCGACCAGCTCGCCACGATCGACGAGGTCAAGGCGGACATGGAGAAGCCGGTCCCGATGGACCGCCTCGTGTCGGGCGACGTGGGGTACGGCAAGACCGAGATCGCGATCCGCGCCGCGTTCAAGGCCGTGCAGGACGGCAAGCAGGTCGCGGTCCTGGTCCCGACGACGCTCCTCGTCCAGCAGCACCTCGACACGTTCACGGAGCGGTACGCGCCGTACCCGGTCACGGTGCGCGCGCTGTCGCGGTTCCAGTCCGACGCCGAGGCCAAGGAGGTCGTCGAGGGGCTCGCGGCGGGGACGGTCGACGTCGTCATCGGCACGCACCGCCTCCTCACCGGTGAGGTGCGGTTCAAGGACCTCGGACTCGTCATCGTCGACGAGGAGCAGCGGTTCGGCGTCGAGCACAAGGAGACGCTCAAGCAGCTGCGCACCAACGTGGACGTCCTCGCCATGAGCGCGACCCCCATCCCGCGCACGCTCGAGATGGCGATCACGGGGATCCGCGAGATGTCGACGCTCGCGACGCCACCCGAGGAGCGGCACCCGGTCCTCACCTTCGTGGGGGCGTACGACGAGAAGCAGATCACCGCCGCCGTCCGGCGCGAGCTGCTCCGCGAGGGCCAGGTGTTCTACGTCCACAACAAGGTCGAGTCGATCGAGCGCGCGGCGGCCCGGCTGCAGGAGCTCGTCCCCGAGGCGCGCATCGCCGTCGGCCACGGGAAGATGCCCGAGCACCAGCTCGAGCGGGTGATCCAGGACTTCTGGGAGAAGAAGTTCGACGTGCTGGTGTGCACCACCATCATCGAGACGGGCCTCGACATCTCGAACGCCAACACGCTGATCCTCGAGCGGGCGGACACCCTGGGGCTGTCGCAGCTCCACCAGCTGCGAGGCCGGGTCGGGCGCGGTCGGGAGCGCGCGTACGCGTACTTCCTCTACCCGCCCGAGCGGCCGCTCACCGAGACCGCGCACGACCGGCTCGCGACGATGGCCGCCCACACCGACCTCGGTGCGGGCATCCAGATCGCGATGAAGGACCTCGAGATCCGCGGCGCGGGCAACCTGCTCGGCGGCGAGCAGTCGGGGCACATCGCGGGTGTCGGCTTCGACCTCTACATCCGGATGGTCGGTGAGGCCGTGGCCGGGTTCCGCGGCGAGGTCGAGGAGGAGGCGCCCGAGATCACCATCGAGCTGCCGGTCGACGCGCACATCTCCACGGCCTACATCGCGCACGAGCGGCTGCGGCTCGAGGCGTACCGCAAGCTCGCCGCGGCGCAGACGCCGCAGGCGCTCGCCGAGGTCCGCGCCGAGCTGGTGGACCGGTACGGCCCGATCCCCGAGCCGGTCGAGAACCTGTTCGCGGTCGCGGACTTCCGCAACACCGCGCGTGCCGCCGGGCTGCGGGACGTCACCGCGCAGGGCAGGTACGTGCGGTTCGCGCCGGTCGAGCTCCCCGAGTCGGCGCAGCTGCGGCTCAAGCGGCTGTACCCGGGCACGGTCCTCAAGCCGGCGCTGCGCACGATCCTCGTGCCGTTCCCCACGACGTCGCGCATCGGCGGGCGGCCGCTCCACGGGGCGGAGGTCCTCGCGTGGGCCCGTCAGCTCGTCGACGCGGTGATCAGCGGCGACGTCGGCGCGGCTGCCGAGGTCGGAACGGGCCTACGATGACCGCGGTCCACGACGAACGACGGAGGTCTACGGTGACGGTCCGATCCATGGTGGGGCGGCGCGGCGCGCCGGCCCTGCTCGCCCTGGGTGCCCTGCTGGTCGCCTCTCTGAGCGCCTGCTCGCCGCAGCCGGGTGCGGCAGCCGTCGTCGACGGGCGGGCGATCCCGGTGGCGGAGGTCCAGGCGGCCGCGGCCGACCTGTCCCCGTATCTCGAGAACGTCTCCCAGACCACGGTGCTCACCGTGCTGGTGGTGGCTCCGACCTTCGAGCGGGCCGCCGCCGACGCCGGCCTCGGGGTCTCGTCCGAGCAGGCGAAGGACCTCCTCGACCAGGTCACGCAGGAGGCCGGCCAAGCGGGCCGCGCCCCCGTGCGGACCGAGGAGTTCAGCGAGCCCGCTGTGCAGGTCGCCCGGTTCACGCTCCTCCAGCAGGGTCTCCAGGGGATGCCGAACGCCGCGGAGGTGATGTCGGGCGTCGTCGCCGACATGGCCGAGCTCGACGTCGAGGTCAACCCGCGGTACGGCGAGCTCGACCTCGCGTCCGGTCAGATCACGCCGTCGTCGTACCCGTGGATCGTCGGGCAGCCCGCAGCCGGGTGAGCGAGCCCGGGGACGGCGTGCGCGCGCTCGTCGACGTGATGGACCTGCTGCGCTCGCCCGGCGGCTGCCCCTGGGACGCCGAGCAGACGCACGAGAGCCTCGTGCCGTTCGCGCTCGAGGAGGCGTACGAGCTGGCGGAGGCGGTCGAGGCCGGGGACCGCGTCGGCATGCGCGAGGAGCTGGGCGACCTGCTCCTCCAGGTCGTCTTCCACGCGCGCCTGGCGCAGGAGCACGCGACCGACCGCTTCGACGTGGACGACGTCGCGCGGGACGTCGTCGACAAGCTGGTGCGCCGCCACCCGCACGTCTTCGCCGCGGACGGCACGCCGCACGAGCCCGGCGAGCCCGGCGAGCCCGTGCCGCCCGGGCCCCCGGGGCAGGCGGCGGAGCGCGACGGCGCGGACCCCGACCCGCATGTCCGGTGGGACCGGATCAAGCGGGCCGAGAAGCAGCGCACCTCCGCGCTCGAGGGCATCCCGCTCGCGCTGGGCGCGCTCGCCCGCGGCCAGAAGGTGATGTCCCGCGCGCACCGCTCGGGCCTCGTGGTCGACGTCGCGGCGGTGGCGCGGGACCACGCCCGGCAGGGGCCCGACGCCGCGCAGCGGGCCGCCGACGTCGGGGCACGGCTGCTCGCGCTGACGGCCGAGGCGCACGCGCTCGGGGTTGACGCCGAGGCGGCCCTGCGGGGCGCCGTGCGCGCGCTCGAGGCGGCGGTGCGGACGGCCGAGGGCGAGTAGGAGCACCGCCGCTCACCCGCTCACCCGCTCGACCGCTCAACCGGTGTGGCGATCGACCGATGTCACCGGATGAGGTCGAGAGCCGGCGACCGCCGGGGGAGGGTGGGGCGCCGTGCTGCGTGACCCGCTGGGGATCGCCTACGCCACGGTCGCCCTGGTCTTCGCCGTCCTCTCGACGGTCGCCTGGCGGCGGCGGGCGACGAGCCCGGTCGTGGCCAGGTACCTCGTCGTCACGATGCTGGGCGCCGGGTGGTGGTCGGTCGCGACCGCTCTCGCCGTCGGGACCGCCGAGCCGTGGGCCGCCGTG
Source organism: Cellulomonas fimi (assembly GCF_012952065.1). GTDB lineage: Bacteria > Actinomycetota > Actinomycetes > Actinomycetales > Cellulomonadaceae > Pengzhenrongella > Pengzhenrongella fimi_A. The sequence goes on along the minus strand of NZ_JABCJJ010000031.1, from coordinate 11,928 downwards.
GGCGCGCTCGCGGTGTACCCGGGGGTCGGCACCGTCGTGCTGGGGTTCGTGTACCTGAGCGCCGCGATCACCGACCCCGAGTGGACCCCGAGCCGCCGGCTGACCGGGTGGCTCCTCGTGGTCCCCGTGCTCGTCACCGTGGCCGCCGCCACCAACCCCCTCCACCAGCTGCTCCTGCGTGGGCCCGGTACCGCGGAGCTGACCGGGTCCGCCGACTGGGAGTACGGGCCCCTGTTCTGGGTGCACACCGCGTACAGCTACGGCGCGCTCGCGATCGGCGTCGGCCTCATCGCGCGCGGCTGGTGGAGGGCACCGGCGGTGTTCCGCAGCCAGCGGCGGAGCGTCCTGGTCGCGGTTCTCATCCCGCTGGCCGCGAACGTCGTCAAGGTGTTCGGCGGGCTCGAGCAGATCACCGACCCGACACCGTTCGCCTTCGCGATCACGGGCACCGTCATGGCGTTCTCGATCTTCCGGCAGGACCTCGTGACGTTCTCGCCGGTCGCGCGCGAGCTGATCATCGAGCAGATGAGCGACGCGATCATCGCGATCAGCCCCGCCGGCCGGGTGCTCGACCTCAACGCCGCGGCGGTGGACGTCGTGCAGACCGTCGGGCCCCGGGAGCGGGTCGAGCTGGTCGGGACGTCGGCGCGGTCGTTGCTGGGTCCCGAGCTCGCCGGCATCCGGGACGAGGCGCGCGACGTCACCGTCGACGCCGGCGGTCGCGCGGTCGAGCTCCACGTGCGCGGGTCGCAGCTGGTCGACCGGCAGGGGCGCCTGCTCGGCAGCGTGCTGGTCGCGCGCGACGTCACGGCGGCGAAGGAGCAGAGCCGTCACCTCGCCGAGGTCAACTCGCAGCTCGTGCGTCAGGTCGAGACGATCGATCGGCTGCGCACCGAGCTCGTCGAGCTGGCCAACCGCGACCCGCTCACGTCGCTGCACAACCGGCGGTTCCTGGTCGAGCGCTTCCCGGTGATGCTCGCCGAGGTCCAGGAGTGCGACGGGACGCTCGCCGCCGTCATGGTGGACGTCGACCGGTTCAAGTCGGTCAACGACCGGTACGGGCACCTGGTGGGCGACGCCGTGCTCGTCGAGGTGGCGCACCGGCTCCGGGCGCACGCCCCGGCCGGTGCCCTCGTGACGCGCTGGGGTGGCGAGGAGTTCTTCGTCGCGCTGGCCGGCGCCGGCGTCGACGACGGCGTCCGCTTCGCCGAGGCCGTGCGCGCCCGCTTCGCGCGCGACCCGGTGCTGGTGGCGGGGCACCGGATCGAGTGCACGATCAGCTGCGGCGTGGCGGCGTTCCCGGAGGCCGGCACCACCACCAACGAGCTCTTCCAGGCGGCCGACACCGCGGTGTACGCGGCCAAGGCTGCGGGACGCGACGCGGTCCGCACGCACGTCGGGCACCGGTCCCACCCCGCCCCGCCGTCGACGTCGCCGACCCGCACGTGGCCGCCATCCGCTCGCTCGCCATCGTCGCCGGCGTCAGCCTGATGGTGGTGGCGTCCCTGTGCAAGCCCCGGACCGTCGAGCACCTGCGGTCCGAGCGCGTCGTGCTCCCGGGCGCGGGCGCCGACGTCGCCCTCTGCGCCGCCAAGGCGGCCGGCCCCCACCGTGTGCACCTTGACGACCGGCTCCGGAAGCCGTCGGGTGGCCGTGGGGTCCGGGCGACCGGACCGACGGCGGGGTCCGTCAGGTGATGGCGTCGGAGGACCCGCAGTGGCTCGCGTACGCCGCCGCCGCCGTGGTGCTCGTCTCGGTCGCGACCGTCGCGTGGCGACGACGCGCGACCAACCCGCGGATGGCGGTCGGCCTGGCCCTCGTCGGGATCGGCGCCGGGTGGTGGTCCGCCGCGGCGGCGTTCTCGGTCCTCGGCGCGGACGGCCCGCTGGGCGGGCTCGGGCGCGTCGGCGTGTACCCGGGCGTCGGGACGGCGGTCGCCGGGTTCGTCGCGATCGGACTCGCCGTGGCTGCCCCTGACGTGCTGGACCGCCGCCGGGTCCGGGTCGCGCTCGGCGTCCACCCGGTCCTGGTGACGGTCGTGGCCGCGACCAACCCGGTGCACCTGCTGCTCTTCCAGGGCGCGCGGGCGGACGCGCTCCTCGGGTCGACCCGGTGGACCTTCGGGCCGGCGTTCTGGGTCCACACGGCGTACAGCTACTCGATGCTCGTGCTGGCGATGGGGCTGATCGTCCGTGGGTGGTGGACGTCGCCGCCGGTGTTCCGGGCGCAACGGGCGAGCCTCCTGGTGGCCGCGTTCCTGCCCCTGGCGTCCAACGTCGTCAAGGTCGTCGGCGGCCTGGGCGGCATCCAGGACCCGACCCCGATCGGGTTCGCCGCGGGCGGGCTCCTCATGGCGCACGCGATCTTCCGGCAGGACGTGCTGACGTTCTCGCCCGTCGCGCGGGCCCTCATCATCGAGCAGATCAGCGACGCGGTGGTCGCCGTCGGCCCGACCGGACGCGTCCTCGACCTGAACCCGGCCGCGGTGGCGCTGATCCGCCGGACCACGCCCACCGCCGGCCCGACGCTCGTCGGCGAGCCGGTCCGCGCGCTGCTCGGACGCGAGCTCGGGGGCGAGCTCGACGCGGTGGGCGACGAGCTGCGCGAGGTGAGCATCGCCGTCGGCCGCGGGCAGGTGGAGCTCCACGTGCGCGGCTCCCGGCTCGTGGACCGTCAGGGCCGGTTCCTCGGGAGCGTGCTGGTCGCGCGTGACGTCACGGAGGTCAACGCGCAGAGCCGGGACCTCGCGCAGGCGAACGCACGGCTGGTGCAGCAGCTCGAGACGATCGAGCGGCTGCGCGCCGACCTCGCCGAGGCGGCCCACCGCGACGCGCTCACGGGCCTCCACAACCGCCGGCACATGGTCGACCGGTTCGCGTCGATGGTGGGCACGGCGGCGCGCACGGGCACGTCGCTCGCCGTGGTGATGATCGACGTCGACCGGTTCAAGACCGTCAACGACACCTACGGGCACCTGACGGGCGACGCGGTGCTGGTCGCGATCGCGGCCCGACTGGCGGCGCACGCCCCCGCCGGGGCGCTCGTCGCGCGGTGGGGCGGTGAGGAGTTCTTCGTCGCGATCCCCGGTGCCGACGTCGACGCCGCCGCCCGGTTCGCGGACGAGGTGCGGGACCGGTGCGTCCGCGAGCCGGTCGAGGTGGCCGGAGGGCCCGTGCCGTGCACGCTCAGCGGCGGCGTGGCGGCCTTCCCCGGGTCGGGGACCAGCGCCGACGCGCTCGTCCAGGTGGCGGACGCTGCGCTCTACGCCGCCAAGGCGGGCGGGAGAAACCGCATCTGCACGCACGCCGAGCCGGTACCGTCCACGGGGCGCACCAGTGTTCGCGCGGAGGAGCGCTCGCGCGGCGCGCGCTCGGGCGGAAGGTCCTAGGCCGACCGACGCCGGCACGGCAGGATTGAGATCGCCGTCGCACTCGGCGGCACGAGGGAGGACCGATGACCACGCCCGACCAGGCGAGGGTGCTGGTGGTCGCCGCGATCACCGAACGGGAACCGGGGGAACGCCGGGTCGCGCTGGTGCCCGAGGTCGTCGAGCGCCTCGTGGCCCAGGGCTTCGAGGTCCTGGTCGAGTCGGGCGCCGGCGCGGGCGCGCTGCACGCCGACGACAGCTACGTGACGAGCGGCGCCAAGGTCGGGTCGCTCGACGAGGTCGTCGAGCGTGCCGACGTCGTGCTCGTGGTCCGTCGGCCCCCACCCGAGACCCTGGCGCGGCTGCGACCCGGGCAGGTGCTCGTCGGGCTGCTCGACGCGCGCGGCGACCGCGCGGACCTCGACACCGCCGTCGCGCGCGGTGTCCACGTGCTGAGCCTCGACCTGCTGCCCCGGACCCTCTCGCGCGCGCAGACCATGGACGCCCTGACGTCGCAGGCGTCGGTCGCGGGGTACCGCGCCGCGATCGTCGCGGCGGAGGCGTTCGGGCGCTACTTCCCGATGATGATCACCGCTGCCGGCACCGCCCGCCCGGCGACCGTCCTGGTCCTCGGGGCCGGCGTCGCCGGTCTGCAGGCGATCGGGACCGCGCGTCGGCTCGGCGCGCAGGTCACCGGCTACGACGTGCGCCCCGCCGCCCGCGGCGAGGTGACCTCGCTCGGTGCCGCCTTCCTCGCCACGACGGTGACGGCGGACGGTGGCGACGGCTACGCGCGCGCGCTGACGCCCGAGGAGTCGGCCGCCCAGCGGGCGGAGCTCGACGCGGCGATCCGGCGCTTCGACGTCGTGATCACGACCGCGCAGGTGCCCGGGGGTGCGCCGCCCGTCCTGGTGAGCGCCGAGACGGTCGCCGCGATGGCGCCCGGCTCCGTGCTGGTGGACCTCGCAGCGGGTCCGTGGGGCGGCAACGTCGCGGGCAGCGTGCCCGACGAGCGGGTGGTGACCCCGGGCGGTGTCACCGTGATCGGGGCGGGCAACCTGCCCGCGCAGATGGCGACCGGCGCCTCGGCGGCCTACGCGCGGAACGTGACCGCGCTGCTCGCGGCCGTCGTCGCCGACGGCGCCGTGACGCTGGACCCCGACGACGACGTCGTCGGGGCCGTGTGGGTTCGACCGGAGGGTGCGGCGTGACGAGCGAGCTGCTGAGCGACCTGGGGCTGTTCGTCCTGGCGGTCCTGGTCGGGTTCGAGGTGATCAGCCGGATCCCGGCGACCCTCCACACCCCGATGATGTCCGGTGCGAACGCGATCCACGGCGTCGTGGTCGTGGGCGCGGTGATCGTGGCGGGCATCGCTGACGACCCGTTCGGGTACGTGCTGACGTTCCTCGCCGCCGCGTTCGCCGCCATGAACGTGGTGGGCGGGTACGTGGTGACGGACCGCATGCTCGGCATGTTCCGTTCCCGGCCGCAGGCCCGGCCGCAGGCCCGGCCGCAGGCCCGGCCGCAGCGAGACACGGCGACGCCCGGGACGCCGTCGGGAGGTGCCCGGTGACCGCGGTCGAGGTGACGGTCCGCCTCGTCTACCTGGCGGCCGCGGTGTGCTTCGTGCTCGGGCTCCACCTCATGCGCTCGCCGGCCACCGCGCGGCGCGGCAACCTCCTGTCCGCCGCGGGGATGCTGGCGGCGATCGTCGCGACCGTGGTGCTCCTCGCCGCCGGCAGCGGGGGCGACGAGGCCGTCCGTCCCCTCACCGTCTCGCCGTGGGGGTGGATCGCCCTGTGGTCCGGCCTGGCGGTCGGGTCCGTCGCCGGGCTCGTCTCGGCCCGCCGCGTCGAGATGACCGCGATGCCGCAGCTCGTCTCGCTGTTCAACGCGGTCGGTGGTGGGGCCGCGGCGCTCGTCGCGATCGTCGACTTCCTCCGCGTGTCGGGCGAGGGTGTTGTGACCGCGGGGTTCTCGGTGCCGGTCGTCCTCGACGTCATCATCGGGAGCGTGACCTTCTCGGGCTCGCTCGTCGCGGCGGGCAAGCTCCAGGGCTGGGTCTCGGGGGCGCCGATCGCCTTCCGCGGGTCGCGGGCGCTCAGCATCGTGAGCGCAGTGGTCGCCGTCGGCGGTGGCACGTGGCTCGTCGTGACGCCGAGCGGCTGGCTCCTGGTCGCGGTCGTCGTCGCGGCGCTCGCGTTCGGCGTGCTCATGGTGCTGCCGATCGGCGGGGCGGACATGCCGGTCGTCATCTCGCTGCTCAACGCCTTCACCGGGCTCGCGGTCGCGATGGCCGGGTTCGTCGTCGAGAACCAGATCATGATCATCGCCGGCGCCCTCGTCGGTGCGAGCGGCACGATCCTCACCAAGCTCATGGCCGACGCGATGAACCGCTCGGTCGTGGCGATCATGGTGGGTGGCTTCGGCACGGGTGACGGCGGGGGCGACGCGGGGGCCGCTGTCGGCGGCACCGAGGTGCGCCGGGTCGAGGCGGACGACGTCGCGATCCAGCTCGCCTATGCCGACAAGGTCATCATCGTGCCCGGGTACGGCCTCGCTGCCGCCCAGGCGCAGCGGGAGTGCGGCGAGCTCGGGTCGGTGCTGTCGGAGCGCGGCATCACCGTGCTGTACGCGATCCACCCCGTCGCCGGCCGCATGCCCGGGCACATGAACGTGCTGCTCGCCGAGGCGGACGTCCCGTACACCCAGCTCGTCGAGATGGACGACGTGAACCCGGAGTTCGCCACGTGCGACGTCGCGCTCGTGGTCGGCGCGAACGACGTCACCAACCCGGCGGCGCGACGCCCCGGCAACGCGATCTCGGGGATGCCGATCCTCGACGTGGACAAGGCCCGCTCGGTGGTCGTCATCAAGCGCTCGCTCGGGCACGGGTACGCCGGGCTCGACAACGAGCTGTACGGCCAGCCGCAGACCGGGATGCTCTTCGCGGACGCCAAGAAGGGCCTGGCCCAGATCCTCGCCGCGGTCAAGACCCACGTCGGCTGACTCCCCCCCTCATCGGCAACGTCCGCACTCCGTGGTGCCGGGGCACCACGGAGTGCGGACGTTGCGGATGAGGTGAGTTGCGGTCGGCGGCGGGGGTCGGTGGTCGGTGGTCGAACGTCCCGGGTGGCCCGTGCGCGAGCGGCACTAGGCTGACGGGACATCCCCACCCGTTCGAGAAGGAGCATCCATGGCCAGCATCGAGGCCGTCGGCGCGCGCGAGATCCTCGACTCCCGCGGCAACCCCACCGTCGAGGTCGAGGTCGCGCTCGACGACGGCACCATCGCCCGCGCGGCCGTCCCGTCGGGTGCGTCCACCGGCGCGTTCGAGGCGGTCGAGCGTCGTGACGGTGACAAGGCCCGCTACCTCGGCAAGGGCGTCGAGGACGCGGTCAACGCGGTCATCGACGAGATCGCCCCCGAGCTGATCGGGTTCGAGGCGACCGAGCAGCGGCTCGTGGATGCTGCCCTGATCGACCTCGACGGCACGCCGAACAAGGGCAAGCTCGGGGCGAACGCCATCCTGGGCGTCTCGCTCGCCGTGGCCAAGGCCGCCGCCGACTCGGCCGACCTCCCGCTCTTCCGCTACGTCGGCGGGCCCAACGCCCACGTGCTCCCGGTCCCGATGATGAACATCCTCAACGGCGGGTCGCACGCCGACTCGAACGTCGACATCCAGGAGTTCATGGTCGCCCCGATCGGCGCGACGACGTTCCGGGAGGCGCTCCGGACCGGCGCCGAGATCTACCACGCGCTCAAGTCGGTGCTGAAGTCGCAGGGTCTGGCGACCGGCCTCGGCGACGAGGGCGGTTTCGCGCCGAACCTCTCGAGCAACCGGGCGGCGCTCGACCTCATCCTCGTCGCCATCGAGAAGGCGGGCTTCACCGCGGGCAAGGACGTCGCGCTCGCCCTCGACGTCGCGGCGACCGAGTTCTTCTCGGGCGGCGCGTACCAGTTCGAGGGCAAGGCGAGCACGCCGGCCGAGATGATCGCGTACTACGAGCAGCTCGTGCGCGACTACCCCCTGGTGTCGATCGAGGACCCGCTCTCGGAGGACGAGTGGGACTCGTGGTCGCAGCTCGTGGCCGGCGTCGGGGACCGGGTCCAGATCGTCGGCGACGACCTGTTCGTGACCAACCCGGTCCGCCTCGCCAAGGGCATCGAGCTCAAGGCCGCGAACTCCCTCCTGGTCAAGCTGAACCAGATCGGCACTCTCACCGAGACCCTGGACGCCGTGACGCTCGCGCAGCGCAACGGGTTCACGGCGATGGTGTCGCACCGCTCGGGCGAGACCGAGGACGTCACGATCGCCGATCTCGCGGTCGCGACCAACGCGGGCCAGATCAAGACCGGTGCGCCCGCCCGCGGCGAGCGGATCAACAAGTACAACCAGCTGCTCCGCATCGAGGAGGAGCTCGACGACGCCGCGCGCTACGCCGGCGCGAGCGCGTTCCCGCGCAGCCGCTGACGCGCCCGCAGCCGCTGACGCGCCCGCAGCCGCTGACGCGCCCGCGGGCGTGACCGCGGACGCGTCACGAGCCGGAGCCCGGTCCCTACGGGGCCGGGCTCCGGCTCGCGACCACCGCACGGGCGGACACGTCGAAGGTCACGGCCTGCGCGGCGACGGCCCGGTGGCGAGGCACAATCAGAGCCATGTCTGCCCGCCGCCCCTCCGCGCCGCACCCCCGTGCGGGCACCGCGGGTTCGGGTGCCTCGGGCCGGGTGGACGGCAACCCGACCTCGCGGGCGGCCGCTCCGCGTGGCACGTCGCCCCGGCCGGCGCCCACCCGGGGGGTGCGTTCCGGCGTCCGCGCCAACCCCGCCCGCCCGTCCACCGTCCGGGGCGCGGCCGGCCGACCGCCGTCGAGCCGCCCCGGCTCACGGTCGACCGGCCACGGGCCCTCGGTCGCGGGTCGTGCACGCGAGGGAGCGGCGCGCGTCGCCGCGCACCCGGCGTCCGGCGTCCCGGGGATCTTCACCGTCCGCGCGATGGTGCTCTTCGTCGTCGTGCTCCTCGCGTTCGTCCTGCTGTTCCCGACCGTGCGCGCGTACCTCGCGCAGAAGGCGGACAACGAGCGGCTCGCCCAGCAGGTCGAGCAGGCGCGGGCCGTCAACGACGACCTGGCGGCAGAGCTCGCGCGCTGGGACGACGACGCGTACGTCGCCGCGCAGGCGCGCGAGCGGCTCGCGTTCGTGCTCCCCGGTGAGACCGCCTACCGGGTCGTCGACCCGGAGGTCGTGCCCGATCCGACGGTACCGGCGGTCCCCGAGACGGGCAGCGGGCCCGCCGTCGTGCCGGAGGACACGACGACGCCGTGGTACGCCACCATCTGGGAGTCCGTGCGCGTCGCAGGCGAGGCGGAGGTGTCACCCCCCGGCGCCGGAACGGGCACGCCGTGACCGAGGTCCCCGAGATCCCCGCCCCCTACGCGACCGGCCCGACCGTGGTGGACCGCGACCTCGAGACGCTCCGCGAGCAGCTCGGGCGGGTCCCGCGCGGGGTCGTCGGGATCGCCGCCCGGTGCGTCTGCGGGCGGCCGCTGGTCGTCACGACGGCGCCACGGCTCGACGACGGCTCGCCGTTCCCGACCACCTTCTACCTCACGTGCCCGCCCGCCGTGCAGGCGGTCAGCACGCTCGAGGCCGGCGGGCTCATGAAGGAGTGGACCGCGCGGCTCGCCCAGGAGCCCGAGCTCGCGGCGGCGTACCGGCGCGCGCACGAGCACTACCTCGCCCAGCGCGAGGCGCTCGGGCGCGTCGAGGAGATCGACGGCATCTCCGCGGGCGGCATGCCGACCCGCGTCAAGTGCCTCCACGTGCTCGTGGGCCACTCGCTCGCGGCAGGCCCCGGCGTCAACCCCCTCGGTGACGAGGCGCTTGCGCTGGTCCGGCCGACCTGGCGGCCCGACCGCTGCTCCTGCTGACGCGCGCGGGCGACGTGGCAGGCTGGCGCGCATGACGCGCGTGGCTGCCATCGACTGCGGGACCAACTCCATCCGGCTTCTCGTCGCCGACGTCGACGTGAGTGCGGACACGCTCGTCGACCTCGAGCGACGCATGGAGGTCGTCCGGCTCGGGCAGGGGGTCGACCGCACCGGTCGGATCGCGCCCGAGGCCCTCGCCCGGACGCTCGACGCCGCGCGCCGGTACGCCGAGATCTGCACCGACCTCGGGGTCGAGCACATCCGCTTCGTGGCGACGTCGGCCTCGCGCGACGCGGAGAACCGGCAGGACTTCGTCGACGGCGTCCGGTCGGCCCTCGGCGTCGACCCCGAGGTCATCGGGGGCGAGGAGGAGGCCGCGCTCTCGTTCCGGGGTGCGACGGGCGTGCTGGCCGGTGCGCACCGGGCACCGTTCCTCGTCGTCGACCTGGGCGGTGGGTCGACCGAGCTCGTGCTCGGCGGCGACCGGCTCGAGGCCGCGTGGTCGATGGACGTCGGGTGCGTGCGCCTGACCGAGCGCCACCTGCACGACGACCCGCCGACCGCGGCCCAGGTCGAGGCGGCGCGCGCGGACGTCGCGACCGCGCTCGACGAGGCCGCGCGCACCGTGCCGCTCGGGCGCACCGCGACTCTCGTCGGGGTGGCCGGCTCGGTCACGACGGTGACCGCGCACGCGCTCGGGCTGCCCACCTACGACCCGGTCCGCATCGACGGTGCCGTGCTGCCGGTCGACACGGTGCTGGCCGCGTGCGCGGACCTCCTCGGGATGACCCGCGACGACCGCGCGGTGCTCGGCTTCATGCACCCCGGGCGGGTGGACGTCATCGGCGCCGGGGCGCTCGTGTGGAGCGAGGTCGTGCGGCGCGTGCGCGACGACGTCGCCCGGGCCGGCGGTGAGCTCACGACGGTCGTGACGTCCGAGCACGACATCCTCGACGGCATCGCCTGGAGCGTCGCCCGCTGACGCGACGTCGGCACGCCCGAGGTCGGAACCGGCGATACCGTTGCAGGATGACCCAGACCGCGCAGACCCCCACGCCCTCGCCCGCAGCCGGGGATCATGGGAAGGGTCGTCCGCGCAAGGTCCCGCGCGTCGTCATCCTCGGCGGCGGGACGGTCGGGGTCTACACCGCGCGTCGGCTCCGCAAGCGGCTGGGCAAGCGCGAGGCGGCGATCGTCGTCGTCGACCCGCGGCCGTACATGACCTACGCGCCCTTCCTGCCCGAGGCCGCCGCGGGATCCATCGAGCCGCGCAACGTCGTCGCGCCGCACCACCGTGCGCTCAAGAAGATCGACGTGCTGCTCGGCAAGGTCAGCGAGATCCGGCATGCCGACCGCACGGTCCAGATCACGCCCGAGGAGGGTGAACCGTACTGGGTCACCTACGACCACCTGGTCATCGGGCTCGGTTCCGTCGCGCGCACCCTCCCCATCCCCGGCCTCGCCGAGCAGGGCATCGGGTTCAAGAACGTGGAGGAGGCCATCGCGGTCCGCAACCACGTGCTCAACCGGATCGACCGCGCGTCGTCGACGTGGGACCCCGAGCTGCGCCGTCGGATGCTGAGCTTCGTGTTCGTCGGCGGCGGGTTCGCGGGCATCGAGGCGCTGGGCGAGGTCGAGGACATGGCCCGCGCTGCCGTCAAGCACTACCCCAGCATCGAGTCGAAGGAGCTGCGGTTCGTCCTCGTCGAGGGCTCGCCGCGCATCCTGCCCGAGGTCAGCGAGGAGCTCGGCGGGTACACGCTCGAGCAGCTGCGCAAGCGCGACATCGAGATCCACCTCTCGACCTTCCTCGACTCGTGCGTGGGCGGGCACGTGGTGCTGTCCAACGGTGTGGAGCTCGACACCGAGACGGTGGTGTGGACCGCCGGCGTCAAGGCGAACCCGGTGCTCCGGAGCTCGGACCTCCCGCTCGACGAGATGGGCCGCGTCATCTGCCTGCCGACCCTCCAGGTCGCGACCCAGGACGGCACGGTCGTCCCCGACGCGTACGCGGCGGGCGACTGCTCGGCCGTGCCCGACCTGTACAACCCCGGCAAGCTCTGCCCGCCGAACGCGCAGCACGCCCTGCGCCAGGGCAACCACCTCGGCGACAACCTCGCGAAGATCCTGCGCAGCGCAGAGCCCGACGAGTACAAGCACAAGAACATCGGGGCCGTCGCGTCGCTCGGCATGTACAAGGGCGTCGCGCAGATGCTCGGGCGGATCAAGGTGCGCGGGTTCCTGGCGTGGGTGCTGCACCGCACCTACCACGTGTTCGCCATGCCGACCCTGAACCGCAAGGTCAAGATCATGGCCGGGTGGACGGCCACCCTGCTCTTCCGGCGCGAGGTCGTCGCGCTCGGGACGCTGCACGACCCGCGCGCGGAGTTCCGCGCGGCGTCGGTCGCGCCCAAGCTCCCGCCGACGGAGGAGGCCGACGACGAGCAGCCCCAGCTCGGCGGGGACGCCGAGGGCCCGGCGTACGGCGCGCAGGCGCCCGAGGAGGACTAGGGCGTGTCTCCCTTATGCGCGTAGCCAGGTGAGGCAGGCGCTGAGGGTGGCGCCGGCGCGGTAGGTGATGGCGAGCTTGTCGTAGCGGGTGGCCAGGGCGCGCCACTGCTTGGCGTGGAC
>NZ_JABCJJ010000030.1 GCF_012952065.1 Cellulomonas fimi | reverse complement strand
TCGAGGGCAACAACGGCTCGATCCGCGCCCACTCCTCGTCAGTGAACACCTCGAACCGCGACGCCGACACGCTCATGGCCACAGCCTGACGCCCACCTCACCCCGGATAAGGGAGACACGCCCTAGGTCCGCTGCTGGAAGGAGTCGTGCGCCGGAGGTCATCGACTGGAGCCGTGCGCCGGGGTCGCCGTGCGACGAGGTCCTTCACCCGAAAGGCGAGGGCGGCGGTTGGGTGGTCGACAGGCAGCGGCTTGCGGGCGACGGCGAGCTCGAGCATCCGCTCGGCACCGACGCCCTTGCGCTGGATCCCGTCGAGGTACTTCGCCAATTGGCTGGTCTGCTCACCGCGATTCCCGACGTACGCGACGACCCGCTCCTGCCAGATGTGGAGCGCCTCGCCGTACCGGGCGTTGATCCGGTTGGTGGGGTCTCCTCGGCGAAGACGACCCTCGACACCTACGGCCACCTGTGGCCGGACCGTGACAACACCTCACGTGCCGCCGTTGCGGCTGTCTGCCGGGAGCGACCAGGAGCTACTCGTGGCGAGGCTTGAAAGTGATTCGCTCGCCGGCCGCCGGCCGCCGGCGCTCGACGCCGACCGGTGCTCGGACGAGTCGTCCTCGGCCGTCGACAGCCGTTCCAGCGGATCTCCTGCGGTATTTCTGCGGTATTTGGCTAGATTTCGGTCAACGATAAGGGCCTCTGACGCTGCATCGCTGCAGGTCAGAGTCCCTTATCGAGTTCTACGACGTCTTAGACGTCGTAGTAGAGCTCGAACTCATGCGGGTGCGGGCGCAGGCGGATCGGGTCGATCTCGTGGGTGCGCTTGTAGTCGACCCACGTCTGGATCAGGTCGGGGGTGAACACGTTCCCGGCCGTGAGGTAGTCGTGGTCGGCCTCGAGGGCGTCGAGCACCTCCGCGAGCGTGCCGGGCACCTGCTGGATCTGCGCGTGCTCCTCGGGGGGGAGCTCGTACAGGTCCTTGTCGACCGGCTCGGGCGGCTCGATCCGGTTCTGGATCCCGTCGAGGCCCGCCATGAGCATCGCGGCGAACGCGAGGTACGGGTTCGAGGACGGGTCCGGCACGCGGAACTCGATGCGCTTGGCCTTCGGGTTCGAGCCCGTCACCGGGATCCGGATGCACGCGGAGCGGTTGCGCGCCGAGTACACGAGGTTGACCGGCGCCTCGAAGCCCGGGACGAGGCGGTGGAACGAGTTCACCGTCGGGTTCGTGAAGGCGAGCAGCGACGGGGCGTGGCTCAGCAGGCCGCCGATGTACCAGCGGGCCGTGTCGGACAGGCCGCCATAGCCCTTCTCGTCGAAGAACAGGGGCCTGCCGTCCTTCCAGAGCGACTGGTGCACGTGCATCCCCGAGCCGTTGTCTCCGAAGAGCGGTTTCGGCATGAAGGTCGCGGTGCGGCCCGCCTGGTGCGCGACGTTCTTGACGACGTACTTGAACAGCTGGACCTTGTCGGCCGACTTGGCCAGCTCGTCGAACCGGTAGTTGATCTCGGCCTGCCCGCCAGTGCCCACCTCGTGGTGCGAACGCTCGACCTGCAGGCCCAGGGAGTCGAGCACCATGACGATCCGGTCCCGCAGGTCGGCGAAGTGGTCGACCGGCGGCACGGGGAAGTAGCCGCCCTTGAACGGCGTCTTGTGGCCGAGGTTGCCGCCCTCCTCGACCCGGGCGGTGTTCCAGGCGCCCTCGATCGAGTCGATGGAGTACATCGCCGAGTTCGCCTTCGTCTCGAACCGGACGTCGTCGAAGATGTAGAACTCGGCCTCGGGCGCGAAGATCGCCGTGTCCGCGATCCCGGTGGACTTCAGGTACGCCTCGGCCTTCGCCGCGACCTGGCGGGGGTCACGGCTGTACGGCTCGTCGGTGTACGGGTCGACGATCGCGAAGTTGATGTTGAGCGTCTTCTCGGTCCGGAACGGGTCCACGTACGCCGTGGTCACGTCCGGGATGAGCTTCATGTCGGACTCGTGGATGGCCTGGAAGCCGCGGATCGAGGACCCGTCGAACATCTGGCCCTCGGTGAAGAAGTCGGCGTCCAGCGAGTACGCCGGCACGTTGAAGTGCTGCATCACCCCGGGCAGGTCGCAGAAGCGCACGTCGACGAACTTGACGTCCTGCTCCCTGATGTAGGCAAGGACTTCCTCGGCGTTGCTGAACATCCGCTGCTCCTCGATCTCGACTGCGCCCGGCACGGGCCTGCGCCGACGGTAGGGGGGCGGCGTTACCCGACCGTGTACCCGATGTTTCCGCCGTGTTACGCGGGGGCCGGGCCCATGTCGACGCGGATAGGCTACGGGGGTGGCTGCGCGCGAGGACCTCGGGTCGTGGCTCGAGGGCGGTCCGCCGCGGGGGAGCGGCGGCGAGCCGGGCCCCCTCGCCGGGCTTCCGGCGGCGGGCACGGGATCGCGGGCGCCGCTCGCTCGGCGCCTGGTGGCGCTGGCGATCGACTGGGCGCTCTCCTCGGTCATCGCGACGCAGCTCCTCGGCCCCGAGCCGCTCCTGCCCGTCATGGTCTTCGCGCTCGAGAACCTGCTGCTCGTCGGCACCCTCGGTTACACGATCGGTCATCGGCTCGTCGGCATCCAGGTCCGGCCCGTGGCGGCAGCCACCCGCGGCGCGAGCACGGACCCCGCACCGGACGTCCCGCGGCTCGTCGGCCTGGGGCGGGCGGCGCTCCGCACCGCGCTCCTGTGCCTCGTGATCCCCGCGGTCGTCTGGGACCGTGACGGCCGCGGTCTCCACGACAGGGCCGCCGGCACGGTGATCGTCCGGCGCTGACGTCGGCGACGATCCGGGCGAGCAGTCGCAGGCTCGGGTCAGCGGCCGCGCATGCCCTTGCGATCCGGACGGGCCCGCATCGGGTCGACGCCCCTCGGGACCGGCAGCCGCATGCCGCCGAGCGCCGTGAGGCGCTTGGAGATCTCCGCGACCTCCTGCTTGGTGAGCGTGCTCTTGAGCTTCTGCACCTCGCGGGGCAGCTTGCTCAGCGCGACCTGCCCCTCCTCGTGGCCGTACTGCAGCATCGTGATCGGCACGTTGGGGAGCACGCGGGCGGTCCGCTTGCGCTCGACCTCGAGGAGCTTGGCGACGCGGTTCGGCGGTCCCTCGCTCACCAGCACGACGCCCGCCCGGCCGACCCCGCGGAAGACCAGGTCCTGCGTCCGGGGGTCGACGGCCACGGGCTCCTCGCCGAACGTCCAGCCGCGACGGATGGTGCCCAGGGCGGCCCGAGCGGCGCCGGGCTGGCCCTCGATCTGCGCGTACGCGGCCTTCTCCGCCTTGCGCGCGAGGATGAACATCGCGGCCAGTGCGCCGAAGGGGAGGCCGAGCAGGAGGGTGTAGAGCCACGGCCCCCACCAGAAGCCGATGAGCAGGGCGAACGCGACGACACCGACGAAGGCCGTGAGCATGAGCCAGGTGACCGACGGGTCCTGCTTCCGCGTCATCTGGTACGCCTGCCACACCTGGTGGTACCAGCGGGTCTTCTTCTGCTTCGGGGGCTTCGCGGGAGACGCGCTCGCGCCGATGCTGCTCTGACGGGCCATGGTGCCCCACTCTAGTCGGCTGACGGGAACGTTCAGGGCCGAGCCGGGCCGGTCCGTCGCCGCTTCGCAGGCCGCGCCGCCGGTCAGCGCGCGAGCAGGCTCGACGCCTCCTGGCGCGACGTCCGCGCCTCGGCGAGGTGGGCGAGCTGCGGCGGGATCTCCTCGCCGCGGCGCTGCATGGCCTGGCCCCACAGCCGCCCGGCCCGGTAGGACGACCGCACGAGCGGCCCGGACATGACGCCCAGGAACCCGATCCGCTCGGCCGCCTCGGCGAGCGCCACGAACTCCTCCGGTCGCACCCAGCGGTCCACCGGGTGGTGCCGCACCGAGGGGCGCAGGTACTGGGTGATGGTCACGAGGTCGCAGCCTGCCTCGTGCAGGTCGACGAGCGCCTGCTCGGCCTCCTCGATCGTCTCGCCCATCCCGAGGATGAGGTTCGACTTGGTGACGAGCCCGTCGGCGCGGGCCGCCGTCAGCACGGAGAGCGACCGCTCGTACCGGAACCCGGGACGGATCTGCTTGAAGATGCGCGGCACGGTCTCGACGTTGTGCGCGAGCACCTCGGGACGCGAGGAGAACACCTCGGCGAGCAGCTCGGGCACCGCGTTGAAGTCGGGGATCAGCAGCTCGACGCCGGTGCCCGGGTTGAGCGCGTGGATCTGCCGCACGGTCTCGGCGTAGAGCCAGGCTCCGCCGTCGGGCAGGTCGTCACGCGCGACGCCCGTGATGGTCGAGTACTTCAGGCCCATCGCCTGGACCGACTCGGCCACGCGACGCGGCTCGTCGGCGTCGAACGCGGCCGGCTTGCCGGTGTCGATCTGGCAGAAGTCGCAGCGGCGGGTGCACTGGTCGCCACCGATGAGGAAGGTCGCCTCGCGGTCCTCCCAGCACTCGAAGATGTTGGGGCACCCGGCCTCCTCGCACACCGTGTGCAGGCCCTCACGCTTCACGAGGCCCTTGAGCTCGCTGTACTCCGGGCCCATGGTCGCGCGGGTCTTGATCCACTCGGGCTTCTTCTCGATGGGAGTCGCGGCGTTCCGTGCCTCGACGCGCAGCATGCGGCGGCCCTCGGGTGCGATCGTCACGCCGTCACCCTACGCCAGCCCGCGTCGTCGGCCCCTCGTGACGGTCGGGTCGCGCCACGGCGCGACGCAGGAGACCGGCACCCGGATCCCCCGGGGACCGGGAGAGGCGGGCCACGCGGTCGACGTGCTCGACGCCGACGACGTCACGTCCCTCACGGGTACGACGCGGTCGTGCTGGGATCGCGATCGACGTCGGTCGGCTCACCGCGTCCGTGCGCGCTCTCGAGCGGCGACTGCGCGTCCAGCTGGCCGAGCGTCCGCTCCGGTTCTTCTGGTCGGGTCCGATCGGGAGGCCGCTGAAGCCCGTCGAGCGACCGGCCGAGGTCGACCACCGCGACTCCCGCGACGTGCGCGGCTGGGCCGCCACGATCGCCGACGAGGTGACGCACCCGCGCCTCCCGCAGGGCTGGCCGGCGGCCCCGTTCAGGCGGCATCCCGCCCGGCGGCGAGCATCGGGCCGAGCGCGACCTCGAGCCGGTCGGTCACGACGTCCACGACGTCGGCGATCGGCACATGCCGGCCGGTCTCGACCGAGAGCGACGTCACGTCGGCGTCCGGGATGCCGCACGGCACGATCCGCGAGAACTCGCCGAGGTCGGCGTCGCAGTTCAGCGCGAAGCCGTGCATCGTCACGCCGCGCGCCACCCGGACGCCGATGGCGGCGACCTTCCGCTCGCGGCGGTCGCCGTCGGCCGGGAACCAGACGCCGCTGCGACCCTCGACCCGGGTCGCGACCAGGCCGAGCTCGGCGCAGACCTCGATCAGCGCCTGCTCGAGCGCGCGGACGTACGCGACGACGTCGATCGGATCGCCGAGGCGGACGATCGGGTACCCGACGAGCTGCCCCGGTCCGTGCCACGTGATCTTGCCGCCGCGGTCGACGTCGACGACCGGGGTGCCGTCGACCGGCCGGTCCCACGAGGCGGTGCGACGGCCGGCGGTGTAGACGCTCGCGTGCTCGCACAGCAGGAGGGTGTCGGGTCGCGTCCCGGCGAGGACGTCGGCGTGGACAGCGCGTTGGAGGTCCCACGTCTCGCGGTAGTCGGCGTGGCGGGTCCCGAGGTCGAGCGCGACGAGCTGCACGTCGTCAGGGTAGCTGGCCCGGTCGCGGCGGGCTCTGCCCGGCGATGACCATGAGCGCCAGGAGCTCGCGCAGCTGCTCGACCTGCTCGGGTCCGAGGCCGCGCGTGCTGAGCGCCTCGGCCGGGGCCGGGTCGGCGGCCTCCCGCATCACCTCGGCGCCGAGCGCGGTGAGGGAGATGACATGCCGACGCCGGTCGTCGCCATGGGGCCGGCGGGTCACGTAGCCGGTTCGCTCCATGCGGGCGAGGACCCGGCTCATGGTCTGCTCCGTGACCGACGTCGCGGTGGCCAGCTCGCGCTGCGAGTGGTCGCGGTGCGCGAGCAGCACCAGCACCGGCAGGCTCGCGTGGTTGAGGTCCCAGGCCGCGAGGTGGGCGTTCCAGTCGCGTTCGACCTGGCGCGCCGCGCTCGACAGCAGGCGGCCCGTGGGCCAGCGCCTCACGTCGTCGGGCACCTCGGCGCTCCTCTCGCTTGCTCGACCCACGATTCCGTTTGCTCGATCCACGATCCGGCCCAACAATACTCAGCATGCTGAGTAGTTCCCGGTCCGCCACCGCGCTGCGCGCCGTCGTCATCCTCCTCGTCCTCGCCGCGTGGCTGGGGGTCGGCGCGTTCGGGGGGATGGCGCAGGGCCAGCTGTCCCAGGTCCAGAGCAACGACGCCGCCGTCTTCCTGCCCGCGTCGGCCGAGTCGACCCGGGCCGCGAAGGCGAACGAGGGCTTCGTCGACTCGGAGACCCTACCCGCGCTCGTCGTGCTCACCCCGGCGGCGGAGGGGAGGGTGACCCCTGACCAGCTCGAGGCGGTCCAGCAGCTCGTGGCGGGCATCCCCGAGCTGGCCGTCCCCGGCGCGGACCCGGCGGCCGGCGACCCCGCGATGCTTGGGGACGTCCTCACTGCCGAGCCCGTCGTCGTCCCCGCCGAGGACGGGGCGGCGCTGCTCGTCCCGCTGTCGCTCGACGGCGCCACCGCCGAGGAGACGCTCGCGGACGACGAGGGGGTCGTGGGCGCGGTCGTCACCGCGTTGCGCGCCGCGCTCGCGGACGAGCTGGGCGCGACCGCGGACTCTGCGGGTGACGTCGGCCTCCGCGCCTGGGTCACGGGACCGGCGGGCTTCGTCGCGGACCTCGTCAACGCGTTCGGGGGCATCGACCTGGTCCTGCTCCTGGTCGCGCTCGGTGCGGTCCTGCTCATCCTCGTCGTGGTCTACCGGTCACCCTTCCTGCCGTTCGTCGTGATCCTGACCGCCGTGTTCGCGCTGAGCGGCGCCGCGCTCGTCGTCTACAACCTGGCGAAGAACGGCACGCTCGCGCTCAACGGCCAGACCCAGGGCATCCTCTCGATCCTCGTCGTCGGTGCCTCCGTCGACTACGCCCTGCTGCTCGTCGCCCGCTACCGCGAGGAGCTGCGGCACGTCGAGAGCCCGGTCACCGCGATGAACCGCGCGGTCCGGGCGTCGGTCCCGCCGATCGCGGCGAGCGCCGGGACGGTCATCGCGGGGCTGATGTGCCTGACGCTCTCGGACCTCGCCTCGAACAAGAGCCTCGGCCCCGTCGGGTCGATCGGCATCGTCTCCGCGTTCCTCGCCGCGCTCACGCTCCTGCCGGCGTTCCTCCTGGTGCTCGGGCGGCGCTCGCGCGCGCTGTTCTGGCCGCGCGCCCCGCGGCCGGCCGCCGGGGGGGTCCACGCCGCGCCCGTCGGCGAGGCGACGTCGATCCCCACGGCGGAGGTGCTCGCGGGTGGCTGGGGACGGCTCGCGCGGTTCACCGGCCGCCATGCGCGGCCGGTCTGGGTCGTGACGGCGCTCGTGCTCGCGGCCGGGGCCGCGTTCCTGCCCACCTTCCGCGCCGAGGGCACGAGCCAGGCCGACGTCTTCCTCACCGACGTGGACGCCGTCTCCGGCCAGGAGGTGCTGGCCGAGCACTTCCCGGCAGGTTCCGTCCAGCCGGCGGTCGTCATCGTCCCGGTGGGCGACGCCGACGCCGTCGTGCAGGCCGCCGAGGCCGTCGACGGCGTCACGGCGGCGGCGATCTACACGGGGGAGACCGGCGGTGCGCCGACGGGTCCGCCGCCCGCGGCGGGTGGCGGGGCGGCCGCACCCGACCAGCGGCCGGCCGTGCCGGTGGTGGTCGACGACCGGGTCCGGGTGGACGTCGTCACCGAGGACTCCGCCGACACGCAGGCGGCCGTCGCGACGGTCGAGGCGCTGCGGACCGCCGTCCACGCCGTCTCGCCCGACGCGCTGGTCGGGGGAGCGGCCGCCGAGACGCTCGACACGCAGGACGCGAGCGCGCGCGACCTGCGCGTGATCGTCCCGGTCGTGCTCGTCGTGATCCTGCTCATCCTCGCGCTCTTGCTGCGCTCGATCCTCGCCGCGGCGCTGCTCATGGCCGCGAACGTCCTGTCGTTCGCAGCCGCGCTCGGCGTCTCGGCGCTCGTGTTCAACCACGTGCTCGGCTTCCCGGGAGCGGACCCGGTCGTGCCGCTGTACGCGTTCACGTTCCTCATCGCGCTCGGCGTCGACTACTCGATCTTCCTCATGACCCGGGTCCGCGAGGAGGCCGTGCACGTCGGCACGCGTGAGGGTGTGCTGCGCGGGCTGGCGGTCACCGGCGGCGTCATCACGTCTGCGGGGGTCGTGCTCGCCGCGACGTTCGCAGCGCTCGGGGTGATCCCGCTGCTCTTCCTCGCGCAGCTCGCGTTCATCGTCTCGTTCGGTGTGCTGGTCGACACGCTCGTGGTGCGCAGCCTGCTCGTGCCGGCGCTGGTGCACGACGTCGGCCGGCGCACCTGGTGGCCCAGCCGGCTCGGCCGCGCGGACACCGAGGCGGCGGCGCTCGCCGGCTCCGCCGCGAGCGCGCCCGAGCCCCACGGGCAGCACGTCGCGCGCTGACACGACGGCTGGAGACCGGAGCAATCGTCTCGCGGCTCCTACGCTGGCCGTCATGATCACGGACGAGGACACGGCAGCACCGCTACGGTTCGGCATCGTCGGGTACGGCGACGCGGGTCGGGGCATCCACGCGCGGCTCCTGCGCGCCGCCGGGCACGTCGTCACCCACGTGGTGGCGCGCAACCCCGACCGCGTCGCGGCCGCACGGGCGGACTGGCCCGGTGTCGTCGTCGTGCCGGACGTCGCGGCGCTGGCGGCGCGTGCCGGTGACCTCGACGCGGTGGTCGTCGCGAGCCCCACCGCGAACCACGTCGAGCACGCTCACGCCCTCCTGCGCGCCGCCGTCCCCCTGGTCGTGGACAAGCCGCTGGCCGTCGACGCCGCGGGAGCGCGCGAGGTCGTGTCGGCCGCCGAGGCAGACCGTGTGCCGCTCACCGTGTTCCAGAACCGGCGGTGGGACGGCGAGCAGCTCACCCTCCGTGCGCTGCTCGAGCAGGGCACGCTCGGGACGGTCCACCGGTTCGAGCGGCGGTGGGAGCGGTGGCGGCCCGTGCCCAAGGAGCGGTGGAAGGAGAACGATCCCGTGGGCGGCGGGCTGCTGCTCGACCTCGGCGCGCACCTGGTCGACTCCGCGATCCAGCTCTTCGGGCCGGTCGTCACCGTGACCGCCGAGCTCCGCGCGCTGGCGACACCCACGGAGGACGACGTCTTCCTCGCGCTGCGCCACGAGGCGGGGGTCGTGAGCCACCTCGCCGCGGGCGGCCTCATCGGCGCGCCCGGGCCGCGCACGCGGGTCCTGGGCAGCACGGGCGCGTACCTGGTGACGTCGTACGAGGGCGAGCCGACGCCTTTCGGGACGATGGACGACGACGTCGCCGAGCCGCACGAGGGCTGGCTCGTGCACGGAGAGGAGCGCGTCCCGGTCCCGCGAGCCCCGGGCGACCACGTGGACTTCTACCGCGCGGTCGAGGCGTGGCTGCGTTCCGGCGGCGCCGTCCCCGTGGATCCGTGGGACGCGGTGCGGACGGCGGACGTGCTCGACGCCGCCCGCGTCAGCGGGGACGAGCAGCGGGTGGTCAGGCTCGACCGGTCCTGAGGCGACCCGCCGGTGGACGGGGGACGGCGTCTCGTCGAACGGACCTGTGGACAACGACCGCGCGCCGCTCGCGCGGCGGTTCGATGGGCGCATGGGAGCCGACGCCGTGCCGCACGATCTCGCCACCGCCCTGCACGACGCCGGGTACCGCCTCGGTGGTCCGGTCGGGGTCGGCGCGCACGGGCCGGCCTGGGCGGCGACCGCGACGACAGGCCCGACGGCGGGCGTGCGCACGGTGGTGACGGGGCTCGACGTGCCGCCCGGTCCAGCCGGCGAGCTCGTCCGGTCGCGGCTGGGCACGCTCCGCGCGGTGCGGCACGAGCACCTCGCCGAGGTCGTCGACGTGGTGGACCTCGCCCGGGCACCCACGCGGCGCTCGCCGGAACGGGGCTCCACCGGCAGCAGCCGGGCGGGTGGCCGCTGGGCCGTGCTGCTGGCCGCCGTGCCGGGCACGACCCTCGCCGCTCTGCTGGCCGTGCGTGGGGCGCTGTCGAGCGGCGAGGTCGTCACGCTCGTGGTCCCGGTCGCCCAGGCCCTCGCCGCGCTCCACGCGGTAGGGCTGGCGCACGGTGACGTCTCACCCGCGAACGTGGTCCTCACCCCCGACGGGCGGCCCGTGCTCATCGACGTGCTCGGAGCCGTGACGCACGGCGGCCCGGCTGCGGACGCCGGGACGACCGGGTTCGCCGCCCCCGAGATGGAAGCCGGCGCGGTTCCCGGGCCTGCTGCCGACGTGCACGCGCTCGCGCGGGTCGCGCTCACGTGCCTGGGCGACGAGCGTGAGGCGGCTCACCCGGGCGACGGTTCCGGCGGTCGGGACCTCGCCCACGACGACGACGCCGGGCGCGCCGGTCTCCGGGAGCTGCTCGTGCGGTCGTGCGCGTCGGACCCCGCCGAGCGACCCACCGCGGCGGAGCTTGCGGCCGCCTGCTTCGCCCAGGTCCCCGCACGTCCGTTCGTCGCGCCCGACGCGTCGGCCGTCGCGCGCACGACGTTGGCGGGGCTCACCTCCGACGCCGATCGGAGCAGGGGGCTCACCGCCCGCACGACCCGGTCGCGCCACCGAGCGCCGCGGCGCCTCGCCCCGGCCGTCGCGCGCGTCGGTGCCGCTGCGGCAGCGATCACGGTGTGCGCGGCGGTGGTCGCGGGCGTCGTTGCCCGTGGGCCGGCCCCAGAGCGACCCGCGGCCGGGGCAGAGCGACCCGCGGCCGGGGCGGAGGCCGCTGCCGTCCGTCCTGACCCGGTCGAGGCCGCCGTCGACCTCACCCGGCAACGGGCCCGGCTGATCACGGACGGGGACGAGGCGGCCCTCACCGCGGTCGAGGTCGCCGGGACCCCGGCGCACGCAGCGGACGTGCGGCTGCTGGCGGGCCTGCAGGAGGCGGGCCTGCGGGTCGAGGGTCTGGCGGTCGAGGTGGAGTCCGCCGAGCTGGTGCGGTCGTCGCCGACCGGGGACGACGCCGAGGTGGAGGTGGTCTCGGCTCTCACGGCGCACCGCCGGCTCGCGAGCGACGGCAGCGTGCGCGACACGGTCCAGGCACAGCCCGCGCGCGCCGTCGTGCTCTCACTGCGCTGGACGACCGCCGGGTGGCGGGTCACCGAGGTGTCGGACCCGTCCTGAGCCGGCCCGTCGTGGCTCAGGCACCGGTCAGGCGCCGGCGCCCGACCCGGCCGGGGTTCGGGCCCCGGGCGACGCGCCGTCCGCGACCCAGCGCGCGACGTCGGGCACGGTGGGGTGCGTCCAGGTGAACCCGCTGGCCTCGAGGGCCGTGGGCACCGCGCGGATGGACCCGAGCACCTCCTGGGCGAACTCGCCGAGCACCAGGCGGAGCGCGAACGCGGGCACGGGCACGACGGCGGGACGCCGGAAGGCCCGGGCGAGCGCCGCGGTGATCTCGGAGTTGGTGCGCGGGTCCGGCGACGTCAGGTTGACCGGACCGGCGACCTGCGCGTCGAGCAGGTGCACGATCGCGCGGACCTCGTCGGGGAGCGAGATCCAGCTCCAGTACTGCCGCCCCGTGCCGAGCGGTCCGGCGAGCCCCGCCCGGACCAGCGGGAGCAGGCGACCGAGCGCACCGCTGCCCCGCCCCATGACGATCCCCGAGCGTAGGTGCGCCACGCGGATGCCCGCGTCCTGCGCCGGCGCCGTGGACGCCTCCCAGGCGCGGACGACACCCGCGAAGAACGTGTCCCCGAGCGTCGATTTCTCGTCGAGCAGCTCGTCCCCACGGCCGGCGTAGGTCCCGTAGGCACCGATCCCCGAGGCCTGGAGCAGGACGGCGGGTGGCCGGTCGAGCTGCGCCACGGACCGCGCGAGGAGGGACGTCGTGCGCGTACGAGACGTGAGCACTGTGCGGCGGTACGCGCTCGTCATGCGGTGGTCGCCGACCCCGGCTCCGGCGAGGTTCACCACGGCGTCGGTGCCGGCGAGGTGGCGGGCGTCGAGGACCCCCGCATCGGGGTCCCAGCTGATCTCTCGCATGTGTGCGGCCGGGCGGCGCACGAGGCGGCGCACGTCGTGCCCCGCCTCCTCGAGGGTCCCCACGAGAGCCGACCCGACGGTGCCGTGCGAGCCGGCGACGGCGATCTGCATGACGGTCACCCTACGGTGCGGGGCCGCAGCTGCACCCGCCGGGACCGCGACCGCCGCCGGCGGGCGCGCGGGCGGATCCCCGGCACGACGACGGCCCCCCGGCACGACGACGCCCGCCCGTCGCGAGCGGGGCTCGTGGCGGGCGGGCGTCGTGAGGGAGCAGACGATCAGAGCCCGAGCTCGGACTCGAACGCCCCCTCCTCGATGCGGTTCTTGACCGCCGCCAGGTACCGGGCGGCATCCGCGCCGTCGACCAGCCGGTGGTCGTAGGAGAGGAACAGGTACATCATCGAGCGGATCGCGATGGTGTCGGCGCCGTCGGCGTCCTTCACCACGACGGGGCGCTTGACGATGGTGCCGGTGCCGAGGATCGCGACCTGCGGCATCGCCACGATGGGCGTGTCGATCAAGGCGCCGCCGGATCCGGTGTTCGTGATCGTGAAGGTGCCGCCGGCGAGGTCGTCCGGGCCGACCTTGTTGGCCCTCGTCCGCGACGCGAGGTCGGCGATCTTGCGCGCGATGCCGGCGAGGTTGAGGTCGCCCGCGCCCTTGATCACGGGCACGACCAGCCCACGCTCGGTGTCGACCGCGATCCCGAGGTTCTCGGAGTCGTGGTAGACGATCTGGTCGCCGTCGATGCTCGCGTTGACCTTCGGGTAGGTCTTCAGCGCCTCGACCGCCGCGAGGGCGAAGAACGGCAGGAACGTGAGGTTGACGCCCTCGCGCGCCTGGAAGTCCGCCTTGGCCCGCGCCCGGAGGCGGGCGATCTTGGTCGCGTCGACCTCGACGACCGTCGTGAGCTGCGCCGACGTCTGCATCGACTCGACCATGCGCGACGCGACGAGCTTGCGCAGCCGCGTCATCTTCTCGGTCGTGCCTCGCAGCGGGGAGATCGCGGGCGCGGCCGGCTTCGGCGCGGCTGCGGCCGGAGCCGCGGCCGACGTGGCGGGAGCGGCCTTCGCGGCCTCCGCCTTCGCGGCCTCGGCCTTGGCGGCGGCCTCGAGGACGTCCTCCTTGCGGATGCGGCCGCCGACGCCGGTCCCCGTCAGGGTCGAGACGTCGACGCCCTTCTCCGCTGCGAGCTTGCGGACCAGCGGCGTCAGGTAGCTGCCCGAGGCCGACGGCGCGGGGGCGGCCTGTGCAGGGGCAGCCTGTGCAGGGACCGACGCCGCGGCCGGGGCGGGTGCCTGTGCCGCGGGTGCCTGCGCCTGCTGAGGCTGGGCCGGCCGAGCAGGTGGCTGCTGAGCGGGCGCCTGCTCGGGGGGCGGAGCCGCCGCCTCGTCGGGCGCTGCGACCTGCGGGTCGGCGTCCGTCCGGGCCGGTGCGGGCGCTTGTGCAGTCGGGGACCCCGACGGCGCCGCCGGGGCGGTCCCGGCAGCACCCGAGCCGATCAGGGCGAGGGGGGCGCCCACCTCGACCGTCTCGTCCTCCTGGACGAAGATCTGCTGCAGCGTGCCGGCGAACGGCGAGGGGATCTCGGTGTCGACCTTGTCGGTCGAGACCTCGAGCAGGGGCTCGTCGACCGCGACGTCGTCGCCCACCGACTTCAGCCAGCGCGTCACGGTGCCCTCGGTCAC
This sequence comes from Cellulomonas fimi, assembly GCF_012952065.1. Lineage (GTDB taxonomy): Bacteria > Actinomycetota > Actinomycetes > Actinomycetales > Cellulomonadaceae > Pengzhenrongella > Pengzhenrongella fimi_A. The sequence continues at coordinate 14,242 of NZ_JABCJJ010000030.1, read as the reverse complement.
GCTCTCGCCGAGCGCGGGCATGGTGACCTGCGAGCCGTCGGAACCGCCACCGCCCTGTGCGGCACCGCCCTGTCCGCCACCGGGCTGGTCGTCGCCGCCCTGCCCGTCGCCGGACGCGGGCTGCCCGGCCTGCGGCGCGGCGTCGGACGCGGGCTGCCCGGCCTGCGGCGCGACGTCGGACGCAGGCTGCTCGGCCCGCGGGGCGACCTCGGCCTCGGGCTCGGGGTCGCCGTACGACGATCCCGCCTCGGCCGCCTGGTCCTGGGCCGGCTGCTGCGCCGCCTGCTGGGCGGGCTGCTCGGACTCCTGCGACTGCTCGGGCTCAGCGTCACCACCGCCCCCACCCTCGCCCGACCCGATGACGGCCAGCGCCGCGCCGACCTCGACCGTCTCGTCCTCCTGGACGAGGATCTGCTCGAGGACGCCCGCGAAGGGCGAGGGGATCTCGGTGTCGACCTTGTCGGTCGACACCTCGAGCAGGGGCTCGTCCACGGCGATGGTGTCGCCGACGTTCTTGAGCCAACGGGTGACGGTGCCCTCGGTGACGCTCTCACCGAGCGCCGGCATCTGCACGGAGTCAGACATGACCGCTCGTGTCTCCTTCGATCGGGGTCAGTTGTGGGCGTGCAGCGGCTTGCCCGCGAGAGCCAGGTGGGCCTCTCCGAGCGCTTCGTTCTGCGTCGGGTGCGCGTGCACGAGCGCAGCGACGTCCTCGGGGTAGGCCTCCCAGTTGACGATGAGCTGACCCTCGCCGATGAGCTCGCCGACGCGGGCACCGATCATGTGGACCCCGACCACGGGGCCGTCCTTCTGGCGGACCAGCTTGATGAACCCGGCCGTCGCGAGGATCTGGCTCTTGCCGTTCCCGCCGAGGTTGTACTCGAGCGTCTCGACGGCGTCCGCCCCGTGGACCTCCTTGGCCTTGGCCTCCGTCAGGCCCACCGAGGCGACCTCGGGATCGGAGTAGGTCACGCGCGGGATTCCCGACTCCACGATGGCGGGCGGGTTGAGGCCCGCGATCTCCTCGGCCACGAAGATGCCCTGGGCGAAGCCGCGGTGCGCGAGCTGGAGGCCGGGGACGATGTCCCCGACGGCGTAGATGTTGCCGACGCCCGTGTGCAGGCGCTCGTTCGTGAGGACGAAGCCACGGTCGAGCGTGAGTCCCTGCTCCTCGTACCCCAGGCCGTTCGTGTGGGGGCCGCGGCCGACCGCCACGAGGAGGAGGTCGGCGTCGAACGTCGTGCCGTCCTCGAGCGAGACCTGGACGCCCGAGTCGTTCTGCGTGACGCCCGAGAAGCGCACGCCGACGTTGAACTTGATCCCGCGCTTGCGGAACGCGCGCTCGAAGGCCTTGCTGAGCGCCTCGTCCTCGTTGGGGACCAGGTGGGGGAGCGCCTCGATGATCGTCACGTCGACGCCGAAGGACTTCCACACGCTCGCGAACTCGACGCCGATGACGCCGCCCCCGAGGACCACCACGGACTTCGGGACGAAGTCGAGCTGCAGTGCCTGGTCGGAGGTGATGACGCGGCCACCGATCTCCAGGCCGGGCACCGAGCGTGCGTACGACCCGGTCGCGACGACCACGTGGCGCCCGGTGTAGCGCTGCCCGTTGACCTCGACGGCGTCGGGCCCGACCAGCGTGCCCCAGCCGTCGACGTAGGTGACGCCACGCGACTTCACCAGACCCTGCAGGCCCTTGTAGAGCCGGCCGATCACGTTGTCCTTGTACTTGTTCACGCCCGCCATGTCGATGTGGTCGAGCGTGGAGTGCACGCCGAACTGCTCACCCGCGCGCGCGTTGTCGGCGAGCTCCGCCGCATGGAGGAGGGCCTTGGTCGGGATGCAGCCGTTGTGGAGGCAGGTCCCCCCGAGCTTGCCTCCCTCGACCAGGGCGACGGAGAGGCCGAGCTGAGCGGCGCGCAGCGCGGTCGCGTAGCCGCCGCTGCCTCCGCCCAGGACGACGATGTCGAAAGCGGTGCCGTTCGTGTCAGCCACGTGGGACTCCTCAGCGCAGACGTGGGGGTGCATGCCGTGCTCGCCGCCCATCTTGTCATCACCCGTGCTCGACCTCTAACCGGGTGGGGACTGCCAGGGTGTGACGGTGGGAACATTCATCCCAGGTCTGAGCCGGGTGGGCCGGGCGCCACGCCGCTCGTGGTCCGATCAGGGCAGTTCCGCGCGCGTGCCCAGGCTCGGGCTCTACTCTGCCGCGATGGGCCTCTTCTCCCGGCGGCAGCCTGCGGGCTCGACGCCGCCCACCTCGCCGCGCGACGCGCAGCGGGCCACCCTCGCGCACTTCCGCGAGTTCGTCCGCACGCGCGTCGGCGTCGAGGCGTACATCGAGCCGGTCACGAGCTCCACCCCGATGACGCTCGTGCTCATCGCGAGCACCGGCGAGTGGACGCGGCGCCGGGTACCGGACGCGCGCACCGCCCACCACGTCGCGAAGAGTCTGGGCATCCCCGTCTACGACGTGCACCGCAGCGGCTACCCGCAGCGCATGCGCGACTGGAACAGCCGCCAGCGCATCCTCGCCAAGCGCGCGCGGGACACCCCGGCCTGAACCGGGGCGTCCCGACGTCGGGCGTCGCGCGGACGCTCAGCGCTTCGCTGTGGCCCGGGACTCGAGGTACGCCAGCATCGTCCGCACACCGACCCCCGTGCCGCCGACCGGCGTGTAGCCGTGCGCGCTCTTCTCGTTGAACGCCGGGCCGGCGATGTCGAGGTGGGCCCAGGGCGTCGACCCGACGAACTCGCGCAGGAAGATGCCCGCGGACAGCATGCCCCCCCACCGCTCGCCGATGTTGGCGAGGTCGGCGACCTTGGAGTTGAGGCCCGCGCGCAGGTCGTCGGGCAGCGGCATCGGCCAGAACAGCTCCCCGGACGCCTCCGCGGCGGTCGTCACCTCGGCGCGCACGTCGTCGGTGCCCATCACGGCGGAGACGCGGTTGCCCAGGGCGACCATCTGCGCGCCCGTGAGCGTCGCGATGTCGAGCACGGCGTCGGGCTTCTCCTCGAGCGCGGCGACGAGGCCGTCGGCCAGCACCAGTCGCCCCTCGGCGTCGGTGTTGAGGACCTCGACGGTCGTGCCGCCCCGGATCGTGATGACGTCGGACGGGCGCTGGGCCGAGCCTGACGGCATGTTCTCCGCCAGGCAGAGCCAGCCGGTCACCGCGACCGGGAGCTCGAGGCGCGCCGCCGCGAGCACGGTGTGCAGCACCGCGGCGGCCCCGGACATGTCGGACTTCATCGCCTCCATGCCGGCCGCGGGCTTGATCGAGATGCCCCCGGAGTCGAACGTAATGCCCTTGCCGACGAGCGCGACCTTGGCGGTCGGTCGGGAGGGCGCGTACGCCACCTTGACGAGCCGCGGTCCCCGGCTCGAGCCCTGACCCACGGCGATCAGACCGCCGTAGCCGCCGGTGGTGAGCGCCTTCTCGTCCAGGACCGTGATCTTGACGCCGGTGCCCTTGACGGCGGCACGGGCGAGCTCGGCGAACGCCGCCGGGAAGAGGTCGTTGGGCGCCGTGTTGACCAGGTCGCGGGTGCCGTGCACGGCAGCGGCCACGGCCTCGGCGCGGGCGAGGGCCGCCTTCGCCGACGCGTCGCGGTCGAGCGGCGTGACGAGCTGGATCGTGGCGACCGGCGTGGTCTTCGCGGCGGCCTTCTGCTCGCGGTAGCGCGAGTAGGAGTAGGCGCCCAGGAGCGCACCCTCGGCCACGGCGGCGAGCTCGGTGACGTCGGCGGTCGGCAGCGCGAGCGCCACCGACGCCGTGCCGGCGAGCTCACGCGTGGCCGCACCCGCCGCGCGGCGCAGGGTCTCGGGTGCGTAGGTGGCCGACGACGGGCCGAGACCCGTCAGCACCAGGACGGGAGCCGCGACGTCGGCCCCCGCGGGGACCTTGCGGACCTCGTCGGCAGCACCGGTGATGCCGAGGGTCGTGGCCGAACGCGTCAGCTGGTCGCGCAGGGCGGCCGGCAGGGCGTCCGCGCCGACGAGCTCGACGCCGTCCTCGGCGGAGGCGGTCGCGACGACGAGGGCGTCGGCGGAGAGGCGGGCAGGGTTCTTGGAGGTCAGTGTGAGACGCACCCGACGATCGTAGTCGGCGTGCACCGGTAGCCTTCTGGACCGTGGTCACCCCCTTCGCCGTGGTCGTCGTCCTGCTCGCGCTCGCGCTCGCGGGGTGGGCGCTCGTCTTCGCGGTCCGCGACCGTGCGGTGGTCCTCCGGCAGCTCTGGGGCGCGGGCGTGGTCGAGGCCGCGATCCTGGTCCAGGTCGTCGTCGCGCTCGTCCTCGTGGCCGGCGGCGCGGTGGTGACCGAGCCCGTGACCTTCTGGGGCTACCTCGTCGTGTCGCTGGCCGTGCTCCCGCTCGCGGCGGTGTGGGCGCTCGCCGAGCGCACCCGGTGGAGCTCGGTCGTGCTCGTGGTCGCCGCTGTCACCGTCGCGGTCCTGCAGTGGCGTCTGCTCGAGATCTGGGGGACGGCGTGAGAGATCGGGGGGACGGCGTGAGCGCTGCCCGCCCGGCTCCCGTCCGCCCGACCGCCCGCTCGACGGCGTCCGGCCCGGGCAGGGTGCTCGTCGCCGTGTACGGAGTGTTCGCGATCTCGGCGAGCGCCCGCGCCGGGGTGCAGCTCGCGCGCGACTGGCACGAGGCGCCGCTCGCGTACGGCCTCTCGGCGTTCGCCGCGGTCGTCTACGTCGTGGCCACCGTGGCGCTCGCGCGTGGCTCGCGTCGGCTCGCGGGCGCCGCGGTCGCCGTCGAGCTGGTCGGGGTGCTGGTGGTGGGTACGTGGTCCCTCGTCGACCCGGGCGCGTTCCCGCAGGCGACGGTGTGGTCGGGGTTCGGGCGCGGGTACGGGTACGTGCCGCTCGTCCTGCCGGTCCTCGGGCTGGCATGGCTCTGGCGTACCCGTCGCGCCGCCCCGTCGGCGGACGCCTCCGCGCACGCGACCCCGTGACCCCGTGACCACTACGTTGGAGCGCGTGTACCGCCTGCTCTTCGACCACGTCCTGCGTCGTACGGACCCGGAGCGGGCCCACGAGCTCGCGTCGCGCGTGATCCGGTGGGCGGGTGACGTGCCTCCCGTCGCCGGGCTCGTGCGGCGCGCCGTCCTGCCGGACCCTCCCCGACCCGTCCGCGCGTTCGGGCGGGAGCTGCGCGGTCCGCTCGGCCTGGCAGCGGGCTTCGACAAGGACGCCGCCGGCGTACGGGGGCTCGCGATGCTCGGCTTCGCCTTCGTGGAGATCGGCACCGTGACGGCACACCCGCAGCCGGGCAACCCGCGGCCCCGCCTCTGGCGCGCCGTCGAGCAGCGCGGGCTGCGCAACCGCATGGGGTTCAACAACGAGGGAGCCGCGGCGGTGGCCGCACGTCTGCGCCGCCTGCGGGCGACGCCGTCGGGCCGGGCGATCGTCGTGGGCGTCAACATCGGCAAGACGAAGGTGACGCCGGCCGCGGACGCCCCGGCGGACTACGCGACGAGCGCCGGCCTGCTGGCCCCGTACGCCGACTACCTGGTCGTCAACGTGTCGTCACCCAACACGCCCGGCCTCCGCGACCTGCAGTCGGTCGAGGCGCTGCGCCCCATCCTCACCGTCGTGCGCCAGGCCGCCGACACCGCGACGGCCGAGCGCGGCGGGCCACGGGTCCCGCTGCTGGTCAAGATCGCGCCCGACCTGCTCGACCCCGACGTGGACGCGGTGGCGGACCTCGCGGTCGAGCTCGGTCTCGACGGTGTGGTCGCCGTCAACACGACGATCGCCCACGACCTCGGGGAGGGCGGCCTGTCGGGTCCGCCGCTCCGGGCGCGCGGTCTCGAGGTCGTGCGGCGCCTGCGGGCGCGCCTGGGGCCCGGTCCCGTGATCGTCGGCGTCGGGGGCATCACGACGGCGGCTGACGCCCGCGCCTACCTGGCGGCCGGCGCGACCCTCGTGCAGGGGTACACCGGCTTCATCTACCACGGGCCGGCGTGGGCCGGGCGCCTCAACCGCGCACTGATCGCGCAGCCGACGGCGGCCGGCGCGACGAGCGAGGCGGCCGCATGATCCGCCCGCAGTGGGAATGGGTGTTCGACGACGCCGAGGGGCGCGGGCTCGAGCAGCCGGTGAGCCCGGTCTTCGGCAACCAGTTCGACGCCGAGCAGTGGCTCGGTGAGACGTGGCGCGAGCTCGCGCGCCAGGACGTGGCGGTCGCGCGGTTGATGCACGACGGGACGCAGGTCACGGCACCCGTTCCGCTGCGGGTTCCCTGACCCGCACGTCGGCGGCCGTGCGCCGCGGGATCCCGAAGAACCTCGGCGTCACCTCGCGGTACCGCTCGTACGCCGAACCGAACCGCACGACCAGCCGCCGCCGGCGTGCGCGCCCGGGCCACGCCAGCCCGGCCAGCGCCGCGAGCTGCGCGGGGACGAGCCGGTCGGCCCGGTTCCTGACGCCGGACCTCACGACACCCCCCGCAGCCCGCAGCGGACCGGCACGGCTCAGGCCGGTCGGGCCTGCGGCGCGTTGCGCGCCGTCATGCCGGGATCGTGCTCGACGACGTCGCCCAGGACGGCGTCGATCCGGGCGAGCAGCTCGGCCGGGATCTCGACCCCGGCGGCCTTGACGTTCTCCACCACCTGCTCGGGCCGGGAGGCGCCGATGAGCGCCGACGCGACGTTGTCGTTCTGCAGCACCCACGCGACGGCGAGCTGAGCGAGCGTGAGCCCGAGCTGGTCGGCGACGGGTCGCAGCTCCTGCACCCGGGCGAGCACGTCGTCGCGCAGGAAGCGTCTGATGAACGTCGAGCCGCCCTTCTCGTCCGTCGCGCGCGAGCCGGCGGGCAGCGGCTCGCCGGGTACGTACTTTCCGCTCAGCACGCCCTGCGCCACGGGCGAGAAGACGATCTGCGCGATCCCGAGCTCGCGCGACGTCGGGACGACCTCGCCCTCGATCACGCGCCAGAGCATCGAGTACTGCGGCTGGTTGGAGATCAGCTGGAAGCCGAGCTCACGGCTCAGCGCGTGACCCGCCCGGAGCTGGTCGGCGGTCCACTCGCTCACGCCGATGTAGAGGGCCTTGCCCTGACGGACGACGTCGGCGAACGCCTGCATCGTCTCCTCGAGCGGCGTCTCGGTGTCGTAGCGGTGCGCCTGGTAGAGGTCGACGTAGTCGGTTCCGAGCCGCTCGAGCGACCCGTTGATCGACTCCATGATGTGCTTGCGCGACAGACCGGCGTCGTTGGGCCCCTTGGGCCCGGTGGGCCAGTAGACCTTCGTGAGGATCTCGAGGCTCTCGCGGCGCTGGCCCTTGAGCGCGTCGCCGAGGACGCTCTCGGCGACGGTGTTCGCGTAGACGTCGGCCGTGTCGAACGTGGTGATGCCGGCGTCGAGGGCGGCCTGCACGCAGGCCGTCGCGGTCTCGTTCTCGACCTGCGAACCGTGCGTGAGCCAGTTGCCGTAGGTGATCTCCGAGATCTTGAGCCCGGAGCTGCCGAGGAAGCGGTGGTTGACCATTCACCCGACACTAGTCGGGGTAGTGGCCGTGCTGCTTGGTCCGCACGCGCGGCAGGCGCGCCCGCCGCAGCTGGAACGCCCGCATGACCGCGTACATCGCGAGCCCGCGCTGGCGCGCGTCGCCGCCGAACTTCGCGACGAGCTTCTTCTTCAGGCCGCGCCACATGAGGTAGGCGTCGAGGATCGTGAGCAGCACGATGCCGTAGAGCACGACCGTGAGCAGCGCCAGCAGCTGGGGGTAGCGGCCCAGGGCGAACGTCAGCACGACGAACACCAGCGCGACCGGCAGGAAGAACTCGCCGAGGTTCCACCGCGCGTCCACGTGGTCGCGGAGGTAGCGGCGGACCGGACCGCGGTCCTTGGCAGGGAGATGGCGCTCGTCGCCGGTCTGCATCGCCCGGAACTCGAGGTCCCGCTGGACGCGAGCCGCCGCGCGGGCGGACTTCGCGGCCGCGCGACGATCCGTCGGGACGAGGGGCCGCTTGTTGGCCGCCTCGGCCTCCTTGCGCTTGGGTGTGGGGCGGCCCTTGCCCGCGCCGGGCTGGATCAGGCCGGGGACCGCGGCGTCGTCGGTCGTCGGCGTCCGGGAGCCTTCGGGGGGCGTGGTGGCGGCGGGCTTGCTGCGGGAGAACACCCGGCCAGGGTAGTCGAGCGCAGGGGTAGCGTGGTCGCCCGTGACCGACCCGACCCCGCCGACGACCGAGGCCCTGCGCGCCCGGGTCGCGGCCGCCTTCCCGTCCCTCCGCGCCGACCTCGAGTCCCTCGTGCGCATCCCGAGCGTCTCGAACGCGGCGTTCGACCAGGCCCACGTCGCGGCGAGCGCCGACGCGGTCGCCGCGCTGCTCCGCGACGCCGGCATGCCCCAGGTGCAGATCCTCCGGGCTCCGCTCCCCGGCGCTGGCGAGGGGGCGCCGGCCGTGGTCGCGCACCGCCCCGGGCCCGACGGCGCCCCGACCGTCCTGCTCTACGCGCACCACGACGTGCAGCCGCCCGGGGACGACTCGGCTTGGGGCACCCCGCCGTTCGAGCCCACCGAGCGCGACGGGCGGCTCTACGGGCGCGGGGCAGCGGACGACAAGGCCGGCGTCATCGCCCACGTCGGTGCGCTCCGCGTGCTCGCCGACGAGCTGGGCGTCGGCGTCACCGTGTTCGTCGAGGGGGAGGAGGAGATCGGCTCGCCGACCTTCGGCGCCTTCCTCGAGACGTACACCGAGCTGCTCCGCGCGGACGTCATCGTCGTCGCCGACTCCTCGAACTGGCGGGTCGGCGTGCCCGGCCTGACGACGTCGCTGCGCGGTCTGGTCGACCTCGAGGTGGAGGTCGCCGTGCTCGAGCACGCGGTGCACTCGGGCATGTACGGGGGGCCGGTGCTCGACGCCCTCACGCTCCTGTCGCGCCTCGTCGCCACGCTGCACGACGACGCGGGCGACGTCGCGGTCCAGGGCCTCGTGACCGCGCCCGACCCGACGGTCGACTACGACGAGGCGTCCATGCGCGCGGACGCGGCGCTGGTCGACGGCGCCCGCCTGGCCGGCACCGGGCCGCTCACCGCGCGGATGTGGACGCGCCCCGCGATCGCCGTCATCGGGATCGACGCCCCGAGCGTCGCGCGCGCCTCGAACACCATCACGCCGCGCGCGACCGCGAAGATCTCGTTGCGGATCGCGCCCGGTCAGGACCCCGCGGCCGCGTACGCCGCGCTCGAGAGCCACCTGGTGGACCACGCACCGTTCGGGGCGCGCGTGACGGTCCGGCAGGGCGAGCTCGGCCGGCCGTTCCAGGCCCCCGCCGACTCGGACGCGATGCGCGCCGCGCGGTGGGCGTTCGAGCAGGCCTGGGCCACGGCGCCGGTCGACATCGGGATCGGGGGGTCGATCCCGTTCATCGCCGACCTGCTCGAGGTGTACCCGGACGCCGCCATCCTCGTCACCGGCGTCGAGGACCCGGACTCGCGCGCGCACGGCGCGGACGAGTCGGTGCACCTCGGCGAGCTCGAGCGGGTCGTGCTCGCCGAGACGCTGCTGCTCACGCGGCTCGCTGCAGGGCTGCCTGCGGGCTCCTGACCGACGGTGTCGCGGGCGGCCGGCGACCGTCCGCCTCAGGCGCGCGCGGCGACGTCGATCGACCGGGCCCACGCCAGGACGTCGTCGGGCACCGGGGGGCTGAGCCGCGGCATCCCGAAGGCCTCCGCGACCTCGGGCGCGTCGACGCCGCCGCCGGACCGGGCCAGGAACCTGGCCACCACCACGGCCTCCGCGACGACCTCGCGACCGCCGGGCGCCCCGTCGCCCGCGGGGCGCTCGAAGGCCTGCTCGACGTAGACGACCCGCTCGTCCCAGCCGAGCACGCGGGTCACGATCTCGAAGCGCTCCCACAGCTGCAGCGAGCGCCGGAACCGGATCGACTCGGCCACCACCACCGGGTACCAGCCGCGCACGGTCAGGGCGCGCTGCCCCCCGGAGCGCACCATCATGTCGACCCGGCCGATGTCCATGAGCGACAGGTACACGCCGTTGTTCATGTGGCGCAGGAGGTCGAGGTCGTGGGGGAGCACGCGCAGGGGCGTCCGCCAGCGGTCGAGCGGCGACCCCTGACGCCCGCCTCTCGCCCGCGCGCGCAGCACGACCCACGCGAGGCGCAGCAGCCGGTTCATCCGGCGACGGTCCCGCCGGCCATCGGCGTGAAGTGCTCGATCACCGGCATCGGGTCGTAGAAGTGGTGCGTCAGCGCCCGCCACTCCTCGAACGCGGGCGAGCCGCGGAACCCCTCGGTGTGGTCCTCGAGCGAGTCCCACGCGACGAGGAGCAGGTAGGTGTCCGGGCGCTCGTGGCACCGGCGCACGTCGATCCCGCGGAACCCCCGCGCGGCTCGGATCAGCGGGAGGGCCTGGGCGAGCGCGGCCTCGAAGGCGGCGGACTGGCCGGGACGGACGGAGAGCACGCCGTGCTCGAGGACGGGGGCGTCGGAGGCGATCACGCCCGTGATCGTGCCACGACTCCGACGGTCAGACCGGCGGGGCCGGGTCGTACTGGATCGCGCGCCGGACCTGGGCGGCGATCTCCCGGGACTCGAGCCGGGCGACGAGGTGGAGCGCCATGTCGATGCCGGCGGAGACCCCGGACGCCGTGACCACGTCGCCGTCGTCCACGAAGCGCGCCTCCGTGTCCGCCGTGATGCTCGGGTCGAGAGCGGCGAGCTCGTCGAACGCACCCCAGTGGGTCGTCGCCGGACGGCCGGCGAGCAGCCCGGCCGCCGCGAGCACGAGCGCGCCGGTGCAGACGCTCGTCACGAGCGGCACCTCGGCCCGGAGCCCGCGGAGCCAGGCGAGGTGCGCGCGGTCCTTGACCAGGACCCGCGTCCCCCGCCCGCCGGGGTAGACCAGCACGTGGATCGGGCCGACGTCGGTGGTGGACCGGTCGGGGACGATCCGCAGCCCCTTCCCGAGCCGCACGCCTGCGCCGTCGGCGGAGAAGGTGAGCACCTCGGGTCGCCACGCCGACAGCGCGGCCCAGGCCGCGAGCACCTCGTAGGGCCCGACGACGTCGAGCTCCTCCGCGTCGTCGAAGACGAAGATCCCGACCCGCAGGACGCTCACGAGGTGCTCCTTCGTCGTCGGCGTGATGGCGCGGGGTGGCCCAGGAGCCGCCTCAGTAGCCCGGCAGGGCGAGCATCTGGTCGAGCGCGACGCGCGCCCAGTGCGCGTCGTCGGGGTCGACCTCGACGCGGTTCACCACCCGGCCCGCCACCAGGGACTCGAGCGTCCAGACGAGGTGCGGCAGGTCGATCCGGTTCATCGTCGAGCAGAAGCAGACGGTCGAGTCGAGGTAGTGGACCTGCTTGTCCGGGTGCGCGCGCGCAAGACGGCGGACCAGGTTGAGCTCGGTGCCGAGCGCCCACGACGAGCCCGGCTCCGCGGCGTCGAGCGCCTTGACGATGAACTCGGTGGAGCCCACCAGGTCGGCCGCCTCGACGACCTCGTGCGTGCACTCGGGGTGCACGAGCACCGTCACGTCGGGCACGGCGGCGCGGATCTCGGCGACGTTGCGCTCGGAGAACCGGCCGTGCACCGAGCAGTGGCCGCGCCACAGGATCATGCGGGCACGCTCGAGCTCGGCCGTCGTGAGGCCGCCGCCCGGCTTGCGGGGGTCGAGCACCACGCAGTCGTCGAGCGAGAGGCCCAGCTCCCGCACCGCGGTGTTGCGCCCGAGGTGCTGGTCCGGCATGAACAGGACCTTGCCCGTGCCCTCGACCCCGCCCACCCGGTCGAACGCCCAGCGGAGGGCCACCTGGGCGTTGGACGACGTGCAGACCGTGCCGCCGCGGCGGCCGGTGAACGCCTTGATGGCGGCCGACGAGTTCATGTAGGTCACCGGCACGGTGCGGTCGGCGACGCCCGCCTCGATCAGCACGTCCCAGGCGTCCTCGACCTGGTGGATCGCCGCCATGTCGGCCATGGAGCAGCCTGCCGCGAGGTCGGGCAGCACGACTCGCTGGTCGGGCGACGTGAGGATGTCGGCCGACTCGGCCATGAAGTGCACCCCGCAGAACACGATGAACTCGGCGCCGGGACGGGCCGCGGCCTCGCGCGCGAGCGTGAACGAGTCACCGGTGACGTCCGCGAAGTCGATGACCTCGTCGCGCTGGTAGTGGTGGCCGAGCACGAAGACGCGGTCGCCGAGCGCCGCGCGCGCCGCCCGGGCGCGTTCGACGAGCCCCGGCTCGCTCGGTGCGGGGAGCTCGCCCGCGCACTCGACGCCGCGCTCGGACACGAGGTCGACGCCGCGCCCGAGCAGCAGCAGGGCCGAGGGCGCCGGCTCGGTGAACCGACTGGTCGCGGTGGGGATCACGCGCGCATCTTCCCACAGGCCCCGGCACCCCGAGCGGGCCTTGCGCTGTGACAGGATCGGCGGCCATGCGCGTGGTGATGGCCCCGACCGGCTTCGGCGGCACGCTGACGGCTCTCGAGGCTGCGAGCGCGATGCGGGACGGGTGGCTGCGAGCTGCGCCCGCGGACCACGTCCGGACGTGCCCGCTGTCCGACGGCGGACCGGGCTTCCTCGACACGCTGCGGGCGGCCCGCGGTGGCGAGCTGTTGTCCGTCACCGTGGCGTCTCCGCTCGGGGAACCGACTCCCGGCGCGGTGCTCGTCGTCGACGAGCCGGGCGGCGGGCGGACCGCCTACGTGGAGTCGGCCCAGGCGGTCGGCCTGGGCCTGGTGCCACCCGAGCGCCGCGACGCGACGGTCACCACGTCGTCCGGGGTGGGGGAGCTGGTGCGGGCGGCACTGGAGAGCGGGGCGAGCCGCGTCGTCGTCGGCCTCGCCGGGTCGGCCACGAACGACGCCGGCGCCGGCATGCTCGCGACCCTCGGCGTGGGTACGGGCGCGGCGGGGCCGCTCCGCGGCGGTGGTGGCGGGCTGGGCGCGGTGACCGTGGCAGACCTGCGAGGGCTCGCGGCCCTGCGCGACGAGCTCGCTCGGGTGGAGCTGGTCGTCGCGACCGACGTCGACGTCCCTCTGCTGGGGCTGCACGGTGCGAGCGCGGCGTTCGCTGCAGAGCGCGGAGCGAGCCGGGAACAGGCTCAGGAGCTCGAGCGCGCGCTCGGGCACTTCTCGCACACCGCCGTCGCGACGCTGGGTCGGGGCGCGGTGCGTCCCGACCTCCTCGCGTCCGCCCGCACCGCCTCCCCGGCCGCCCGGCTCACGGGGCTGCCCGGAGCGGGGGCGGCGGGGGGTCTGGGCTTCGGCCTGGTGCTCCTCGGCGCGCGGGTCGCCTCGGCGTCGGGCCTCGTGGCCGACGCCGTGGGCCTGGACGACCAGGTGCGTCACGCGGACGTCGTGGTCACGGGGGAGGGGCGGTTCGACTGGCAGTCCCTGCACGGCGCGGTGGTCGCGGTGGTCGCCGAGCGGGCGCTGGCCGCGGGCGTCCCCGCCGTGGTGCTCGCGGGGCAGGTCGAGGTGGGGCGGCGCGAGTGGGCCGCGGCGGGGGTGGCGGCGGCCTACGCGGTGGCCGACACGCCCGCGCAGGTGCGCGCCGCGCTCGCCGACCCGGCGGGCACGCTGGCGGCCCGCGCGGAGCGGGTGGCGCGGACCTGGTCGCACTGAGCTGACGGCGGGTCGCACCTGGGCCGCCGGTCGCGACGCGTGCTGACGGCCCGGGGAACTCGACGTAGGCTGGCCGGGAACAACCGACCACGAGCGCGACGTTGACCGGTCGACCAGAGTCCCTCCGGTGGCACTCGCCCCGGGAACCGTCGAGACCTGCGGAGTGATGATGAGCGAGACCACCGAGACCGCGACGCACGGCGTCGACCTGACCGACGTCGCCGCGGGCAAGATCCGCAGCCTCCTCGAGCAGGAGGGCCGCGACGACCTCCGCCTTCGCGTCGCGGTGCAGCCCGGTGGGTGCTCGGGCCTGATCTACCAGCTCTACTTCGACGAGCGCGTCCTCGAGGGCGACGCCCTGCGGGACTACGAGGGCGTCGAGGTCGTGGTCGACAAGATGAGCGTGCCCTACCTCGACGGCGCGACGATCGACTTCGCGGACACGATCGAGAAGCAGGGGTTCACGATCGACAACCCGAACGCCGGCAGCTCGTGCGCGTGCGGCGGTTCCTTCGGCTGAGCATTTGAGCGCCCTGCGGGCGCATCGTGGGTGGGGAAGATGGCGCTGGGATGTGGCGGTTGCCTCGGGCTCGCCGGTGGGTTCATCGTGGTCGGGTCGGTCCCGGTCAACGCCGGAACG
>NZ_JABCJJ010000002.1 GCF_012952065.1 Cellulomonas fimi | reverse complement strand
CCCGTCGCCGCGCCGCGGCGCGGTCGTCGACGCGCTGGTCGAGGCGTGTCGCTCAGCGGCCGTGGCCGTCGGCGCGCCGGCACCGTCGGCGCCATGGCTGCCTCCGCTCCCCGCCCGCGTGCTCGCCGACGAGCTGGCCGCGTGGGCGGACCCGCAGGCGGCGCGCGGCGGCCTCCCGATCGCACTCGTCGACCTGCCGTCGGAGCGCCGCCAGCTCCCGCTGCGATGGGTCCCGTCGTCCGGGCACCTGCTGGTCGTGGGGGCGCCTGGATCGGGGCGGAGCACCACGCTCCGGACTGCCGCGGTGGCCGCGCTCGGGCTCGGGTGGCATGTCCATGCCGTCGGACTGCCCGCCGACCTCACCCACGACCTCCTCCCCCACGTCGGCATGGGCACGGTGCTGGGCCTCGACGAGCCCCGAGCGCTGGCGCGCCTGATCGAGCTGCTCGGCGCCGAGCCCGACGCGCGGTCCGATCGCGATGCGCCACGTCGGCTGCTCCTGCTGGACGGGCTGGACGCCGTCGCCGAGCCGCTCGGCTCGATGGCGCGGGGCGCGGGGCTGGGCCGTCTGCTCGACCTGCTCCGCACGGGTCGCTCGCACGGGGTCGCGGTGGCCGCGTCCGCGGGTCCGGCCATGGGTGCCGGCGCACGGTGCGCCGCGCACCTCCCCGCGCGGCTCGTGCTCCCCGTGGGTGACCGTGGCGCCGAGGCGATCGCCGGCGTGCCCGCCGGACTCACCGGCGTCGGCCGACCTCCGGGCCGGGCGGTCTGGCTCCCGCCCCCCGCTGCGGCCGCCGAGCCGGCGGCGTGCGAGGCGGCACTCTGCCAGGTCGCACTCGCCCTCGCGCCGGCTGTGGTTCACGGGCCCAGCGCACACGGGTCCGCACCCGCTGGTCGAACGCAGGAACGCCCCGGTCGCGCGACCCGCCTCCTGCCGCTGCCCACCCGCGTGGGGCGGTCCGAGATGACCGCCGCCAGAGCGATCGCGCCGCCAGGCGTGGGTGGGCGGGCAGCTGCTCCGCGCCGATCGCCGGACGAGGTGGTCGTCGGCCTCGGCGGCGACACGGCCGAGCTGGTCCGGCTCGACGTGCGGCGCGGCGCGCTCGTCGTCGGACCGCCCGGGTCGGGCCGGTCGACGGCGCTGGCGGTCCTCGCGGAAGAGCTCCTCGCCGCGGGCAGGCCGGTCGCGATCCTCGCGCGCGACGGTCCCCTCCGGAGGCTCGGCGACGCACGCGTGCCGCAGTCCACCTGCGGGTTCGCCGTCGGCCGCGCCATGGAGCTCCTCAGCAGGACGGCGCCTGGGACGGTCGTGCTCGTGGACGACCTCGACGCGCTCGAGCAGCTGGCACCGACGGTGGCCGACCGCCTGACCTCGCTGGTCACCACCCTCGATCTCGCGAGCGCCGCCGCGGACGCCCACGACGGTGCTGATCGTGCGACCGGCCCGCTCACCGTGGTGGTCGGCGCGGCGCAGACGGTGCGGGCCGCGACGGCGTTCCGCGGCACCGTCGCGGCACTGCGCGGGGTCCGCTCCGGCATCGTGCTGTCACCCGGCGAGCCCGGGAGCGACGACGTCTTCGGGAGCGCGCTCGCCTGGCACGTCGACCCGGTCCGTCCGCGCGCGCCCGGTCGCGGTGTGCGTCAGCACGGCAGCGACCTCGTGCCCGTCCAGCTGCTCGACCCGACCGGCCCCGACGACGCCGGGCCGCGGCCTGGTCGCTAGGAGACCCCGCCCTCCCGCTCGCGACCGTGCACGGTGTGCGCGACGACCGACGGCAGCAGGAGGCCGATCACCACGACCACCGTGCTCACGAGCACGAGCGCTGCCCAGATGCTCGGCTCGACCCCCAGCCAACCGATCGCCATCACCGCGAGCAGGAGCTGCCACGTGATGACCGGTGACCGCGCCCACCGGTTCCCGCGCCACAGCGACCGGATCCCACCGACCAGCACGGCGGCGACCCCGAGCGCGAAGACGACGAGGAACACCGTCGCTGCGGGCAGCTCCGCCGCGCCGCGCACGAGGTCCACGAGCCAGGCGATCCCGAGCCCGACGAGAGCGGCCGCCTGCACGATGACCAGGAGCGCGACCGCGGCGAGTGCCCCCGGGGGCCGCACCGCGCCGGCAGCCGCGCCACGCGGATCGCTCGCCGCCGCGCCGCGCGGATCGCCCGCCGCGGGGACCGACGGATCGGGACCGGGTGTCGACGAGGCGCCGGGGCGCGGCTTTCGGGGCACGGGAACGACCCTACGGCGAGCGTCTCGGCAGGTCACTGCAGCGCGGAGTGTGATCAACGCCTCGCCGTCACGAGGACGAAACCTCCCCGTCACCCCTTGTGCGCCCTGTGCAGCAGGTGTGAACCTGTTGCAAGTTGTTCTCACCCCTGAACGAGCAGGCCCCGGTGGGCCTACTCGATGTGTGCCTTTGAGGAGATGTGATGGACTGGCGCCACCGCGCTGCGTGCCTCGACGAGGATCCCGAGCTGTTCTTCCCGATCGGCAACACCGGTCCTGCCCTGCTCCAGATCGAGGAGGCGAAGGCGGTCTGCCACCGTTGCCCCGTGATCGACACGTGCCTGAAGTGGGCGCTCGAGTCCGGTCAGGACGCGGGCGTCTGGGGCGGGCTCTCCGAGGACGAGCGCCGCGCGCTCAAGCGTCGCACCGCGCGCCAGCGCCGCGCCGGCTGAGCCTCTCGCCGAGCCGTCACGCAGACCCCGACGGCCGACGTCGTCGACGTCTCGTGCTCGGGGCTCGCCACGCTCGTGGGCTGGGCCGGTCACCTGGCCTCCCGCAGCGTGACCTCCAGAACCACCTGGGTCCCACCGCCCTCGCGCGGCAACCACTCGATCATCCCGCGCAGCTCGTTGGTCACGAGCGTCGAGACGATCTGGGTGCCGAGCCCGGTGCCCGCGCCTGCCCCGGCCGCGATCCCCGCGCCGTCGTCGGACACGACCACCCGGAGCAGCGGCCCGTCGCGCTCGGCGGACACCTCGACCGTGCCGCCGTCCGTCCTGGCGAGCCCGTGCTCGACGGCGTTGGTCACGAGCTCCGTGAGGACGAGGGCGAGCGGCGTCGCGTCCGCTGCGGGCACCATGCCGAAGGACCCGGTCGTCACCGTCCGCACCTGCCCCCCCGCCGACGCGACGTCCGCGGCCAGTCGCAGGCTCCGACCGACCAGGTCGTCGAACGGCAGCGACTCGTCGAGCGTCTGCGAGAGGGTCTCGTGGACGAGCGCGATCGTCGCCACCCGCCGCATCGCCTCCTCGAGCGCCGCGCGCGCCTCCGGTGACTCGAGCCTGCGGGCCTGCAGCCGCAGGAGCGCCGCCACCGTCTGCAGGTTGTTCTTGACCCGGTGGTGGATCTCCCGGATCGTCGCGTCCTTGGTGATGAGCTCGCGCTCGCGTCGTCGCAGCTCCGTCACGTCCCGGCACAGCAGCGCAGCACCGGTGCGGTGGCCGTTCTCGGTGAGCGGCATCGCGCGCAGGGACAGGCAGACGCCGCGCGTCTCGATGTCGGTCCGCCACGGCGCCCGCCCCATGACGACGAGCGGCATCGACTCGTCCACCGGCATCTTGTTCTCGATCAGCTCGGTCGTGACCTCGATGAGCGACCGACCGACGAGCGAGCCGAGCACCCCGAGCCGGTGGAAGCAGCTCAGCGCGTTGGGGCTCGCGTAGAGCACCTCCCCCTCGGAGTTGAGGCGGATCAGCCCGTCACCCACGCGCGGAGCACCCCGGCGCGAGCCGGTGGCCGAGTTCGGGACCGGGAACTCGCCCCGCCCGACCATCCCCATGAGGTCGTCCGCGACCTCGACGTAGTTGAGCTCGAGCCGGCTCGGGGTGCGCGCCCCGCCGAGGTTGGTCTGCCGGGCGACGACGGCGATCGCCCGCCCGTTGAAGACGACCGGCATGGCCTCCTCGCGCACCGCGTACGACCCGAACCACCGCGGCTCCCGGGAGCGCTGCGGTCGCACCTCGGTGAGCGCGAGCTCGAGCTGCGGACGCAGCCCTTCGGGGGCGTGCGACCCCACGATGTCGTCGTAGTGGACCGTCGGCCCGGTGCTCGGCCGGCACTGCCCGATGGCGACGAAGTCGCCGTCGCGCGTGGGGAGCCACAGCACCAGGTCGGCGAACGCGAGGTCGGAGACGACCTGCCAGTCGCCGATGAGCAGGTGCAGCCAGTCGGCCTCCGCGGCGTCGAGGTCGGCGTACCGCGACACCAGGTCCGTCATCGTGGGCACGCCGCACAGCCTAGACAGCCGCCGGAGCCGTCCGAGCCGCCGTCCGGCACACGGCCGGCGCAACCCTTCGATAGCCTCGGGGCACAGATCCACGGTCCCGCGCGGACCAGCCGGTCGCGCTGCGACCGGCGTCGAAGGAGGCCGAGTCCCGGTGCACGTCCATGTTGAGCTGCGCTACCCCGCCCCGGTCGACGCCGTGGTGCGCATGCTGGCCGACCCGGGGTACGGGCGGGCCAAGGTCGAGGCGAGCGGCGGCGTCGTGCAGCAGGTCGACGTGACCGACGAACCCGGCGGCGGGTTCGCCGTCACCATGCGCCGGTCGATGCCCACGGACGACATCCCCGCCAACGTCCGGCACTTCGTCGGCGCCAGCCTCGACGTCCTGCAGGTCGAGGCGTGGGAGGGGCCGGGACCCGACGGCAGGCGCGGAACCGTCGTCGTCGAGATCGCCGGGGCGCCCGTGCGCCTCACGGGCACGGTGCGGCTCACGGCGGACGGTCCGGACGCCAGCGTGGTCGTGTACGACGGCGACGTGAAGGCGTCCGTGCCGCTCTTCGGCGCGGCGATCGAGGAAGCCGCGGCGCGTGCCGTGCGGCACGCTCTCGAGGCCGAGCAGCCAGTCGGCGTGGAGTGGCTGGCCTCCCCAGGCGCGTAACGATCCGGTCACGGCTTACCAACGAGGGCTCGCTGATCTGCACAGACGCGCGCTCGCAGGGGACCGGCCGCGCTCCCCCAGCGCCAGGGCTTGACACCGCAGCGCTCCGGGGTGGAACCTCCACGCAATCCGTGGGAGCGCTCCCACGTCCCCATGGTGAGAGCGCTCCCACACCGCGCCGGGACCTGCCGGCCACGAAGCACCACCGCGATCCTCGGCGTCCTCGAGGCCGCGCTTGCAACGCACGCACGGTGACGACGCCGTGCGCCTGACGAAGGAGTCATCGTGCGCAAGACCACCAGCAAGACGTGGGCCCTCGCTGCGGGCGCGACCGGGATCGCGATGATCGCCGCCGCGTGCGGCGCCGGGACGGACGACGACGGCGCCGCCGGAACCGGGGGCGACAAGATCACGCTGACCGTCGCGACCTTCAACGAGTTCGGGTACGAGGAGCTGTTCGAGGAGTACATGGACCTGAACCCGAACGTCGTCGTCGAGCACAAGAAGGCCGCGACCTCGAACGAGGCACGGGACAACCTCAACACCCGCCTGGCGGCCGGCTCCGGCCTGTCCGACATCGAGGGCATCGAGGTCGACTGGCTCCCCGAGCTGATGCAGTACCCCGACAAGTTCGTCGACCTGACCGACCCCGAGGTCGACGGCCGGTGGCTCGGCTGGAAGACCGAGGCCGCCACCACCGAGGACGGCACGCTGATCGGCTACGGCACCGACGTCGGCCCCGAGGCGGTCTGCTACCGCGCCGACCTGTTCGCGGCGGCCGGCCTGCCGACCGACCGCGCGGAGGTCGCGGAGCTGCTGGAGGGCGACTGGGATCGCTACTTCGAGGTCGGCCAGCAGTTCACCGCCGCCTCCGACTCGGCCTGGTTCGACTCGGCCGGCGCCACTTACCAGGGCATGATCAACCAGGTCGAGAACGCGTACGAGAAGGACGACGGCACCGTCATCGGGATCGACAACCCCACGGTGAAGCGCCTCTACGAGGACGTCCTGACCGCCTCGGTCGACGACGACCTGTCGGCCCACCTCGCCCAGTGGAGCGACGACTGGTTCGGCGCGTTCCAGGACGGCTCGTTCGCGACCATGCTGTGCCCGGGCTGGATGCTCGGGATCATCGAGGGCAACGCAGCCGGCGTGACCGGCTGGGACATCGCCGACGTCTTCCCCGGTGGTGGGGGCAACTGGGGCGGCTCCTACCTCACCGTGCCGACGCAGAGCGAGTACCCGGAGGAGGCCAAGGAGCTCGCGAAGTGGCTCACCGCCCCGGAGCAGCAGATCAAGGCGTTCAAGGCCAAGGGCACGTTCCCGAGCCAGGTCGAGGCGCTCGCCAGCGACGACCTGCTGAGCACCACGAACGAGTTCTTCAACGGCGCCGAGACCGGGCGGATCCTCGCCAACCGCGCCGCGGCCGTCACGGCGTCGCCGTTCAAGGGCCCGAACTACTTCGCGATCCACCTCACGGTCTCCGACGCCCTCACGCGGGTCGACGTGGACGGGACGGACGACGCCGCGTCGTCGTGGCAGAAGGCGCTCGACGCCTACGCGACACTCGGCCTGAGCTGACCGCTCGTCCCGGGCCGGGTCGCGCACGTCGCGCGACCCGGCCTCCGGCGGAGCCGCGGCCGCACCCGCACGGTCGCAGCCGGCCCGCGCCGTCGTCGTCCCCCTCCGTGAGGAGCGTCATGTCCGTCATCACTCCGCCGAGGCGGGCCACGCCGCCCGAGCCGGCCCACCGCGAGCCGCGCCGCCTCGGGCTCGCCGGCCGCACCGGCCGGTGGGACGTCCGGCTGTCCCCCTACCTCTACATCTCGCCGTTCTTCCTGCTGTTCGCCGTCACCGGCCTGTTCCCGCTGGCGTACACCGCGTTCGTCTCGGTGCACGAGTGGCACCTGATCGGCGGTCAGGGGGCGTTCGTCGGGCTCCAGAACTACGTCGACGTGGTGCAGGCTCCACGGTTCGCGACCGCGCTGCGCAACACGTTCAGCATCTTCCTGCTCTCGTCCGTCCCCCAGGTGATCGCTGCCATCGCGATCGCCGCGATCCTCGACGCGAACATCCGGGCCCGGACGTTGTGGCGCATGGGGGTGCTGCTGCCGTACGTCGTCGCGCCCGTCGCGGTCTCGCTGATCTTCTCCAAGGCGTTCGCCGACCAGGGCGGGATGGTCAACACGCTGCTGGCGACGGTGGGCGTCGGCCCGATCCGCTGGCACGCCGACCCGCTGTCCAGCCACGTCGCCATCGCGACGATGGTCAACTTCCGGTGGACCGGCTACAACGCGCTCATCTTCCTCGCGGCGATGCAGGCCGTGCCGCGTGACCTGTACGAGGCCGCGGTGATCGACGGCGCGAACCGGGTCCGCCAGTTCTTCTCCGTGACGGTCCCGATGGTCCGCCCGACCGTCGTCTTCGTCGTCATCACCTCGACCATCGGCGGCCTGCAGGTCTTCGACGAGCCGCGCCTGTTCGACCAGCTCGGCCAGGGCGGCGCCGACCGGCAGTGGATGACCGTGACCATGTACCTCTACGAGCTCGGCTGGGGCGCCCAGAAGAGCTTCGGCAAGGCGGCCGCGGTCGCCTGGATCCTCTTCCTGATCATCGTGGTGATCGGGCTCGTCAACTTCGCGCTCACCCGCCGTCTCGTGTCGGGTTCGGGTCACGGGGGCAGGCGATGACCTCGGTCCCGATGATCCAGCAGACCGCAGGCGCCGGGGCGGCGCGGGCGGCCGCACGCCGACGCGGGCTCACGGGCGGGACCCACCGTCGGCCGGGGTGGGTCACGTACGCCCTCCTCGCCGTCGTGCTCGCGGCCTCCGCCTACCCGCTCTACTACGCGCTGCTCCTCGCGTCGTCCGACGCCGTGACCATCGCGCAGAACCCCGTGCCGTCGCTCGTCCCCGGACCGAACCTGGTCGAGAACATCGGCCGGGTTCTCGGCTCCGACATCAACTTCTGGCCCGCCGTGCTCAACAGCGTGGTCGTGGCGGTCGTGACCTCGGTGTCGGTGGTCATGTTCTCGACGCTCGCCGGGTTCTCGTTCGCGAAGCTGCGGTTCCGCGGGCGGGCCCCGCTGCTCGTGTTCGTCATCGCGACCATGGCGGTGCCGACGCAGCTCGGCATCGTGCCGCTGTTCATCGTGATGTCGAAGCTCGGGTGGACCGGCTCGCTGACGGCGGTGATCGTCCCGGGGATGGTCACCGCGTTCGGCGTGTTCTGGATGACCCAGTACCTGCGCGAGGCGCTGCCCTACGAGCTCGTCGAGGCCGCGCGGATCGACGGGTGCTCGATGATCCGGACGTTCTGGCACGTGGCGCTGCCTGCGGCCCGGCCGGCGGCGGCCATGCTCGCGCTGTTCACGTTCGTGGGCTCGTGGACCAACTTCTTCTGGCCGTTCATCGTGCTCGGCCCGGGCAACCCGACGCTGCCCGTGGCGCTGCAGCTGCTGCAGGCGTCGTACTTCAAGGACTACTCGCTGATCATGGCGGGGGTCGTCGTCTCGACGCTCCCCCTGGTCCTCGTCTTCATCGTCGCCGGCAGACAGCTGGTGTCCGGAATCATGCAGGGAGCGGTCAAGGGATGACGAACCACACGCAGGTCGACGCGACGCAGGCGGTGCACTTCCCGCCCGGGTTCCTCTGGGGAGCCGCCACCGCCGCCTTCCAGATCGAGGGTGCGGCGCACGAGGACGGGCGGCGGGACTCGATCTGGGACACGTTCAGCCGCGTGCCCGGCGCGGTCGCCGACGCCCACCACGGTGACGTGGCGTGCGACCACTACCACCGCATGCCCGAGGACGTCGCGCTCATGGCGGACCTGCACCTCGCCTCGTACCGGTTCTCGACCTCGTGGGCGCGGGTCCGGCCCGACGGCGGCGCGGTGAACCCGCTGGGCCTGGACTTCTACTCCCGTCTGGTGGACGAGCTGCTGACCCGCGGCATCGCGCCATGGGTCACGCTCTACCACTGGGACCTCCCCCAGGCGCTCGAGGACCGGGGGGGCTGGACCAACCGCGACACGGCCTACCGCTTCGCGGAGTACGCGGTCACGATGCACGAGGCCCTCGGCGACCGGGTGGACGTCTGGACCACGCTCAACGAGCCGTGGTGCTCGGCGTTCCTCGGCTACACGGCCGGGGTCCACGCACCCGGGCGGCAGAGCCGCGAGGACGGGCTCGCCGCCGCCCACCACCTGCTGCTCGGCCACGGGCTCGCGGTGCAGGAGCTGCGCTCGCGCGCGCCTCAGGCCAGCCTCGGGATCACGCTCAACCTCACGGTCGCGGACCCGCTCGACCCGACGGACCCGCGCGACGTCGAGGCGGCACGCCGGATCGACGGCCAGTTCAACCGAATCTTCCTGGACCCCCTGCTGCGCGGCGCCTACCCCGCCGACGTGCTCGACGACGTCGCCCCCTACGGGCTCCTCAGCCACGTCAAGGACGGCGACCTCGCGGTCGTCTCGACCCCGATCGACGCTCTCGGCGTGAACTACTACCACGGCGAGGCCGTCAGCCACCGACCGCCGCCCGCCGGGCACAGCGGGCAGGCTCCGGTCAGGCGGCCGACGTCGTCCCCCTTCCCGGCGGCGCACGACGCGCACAGCCACCCGCGCGGGCTCCCGGTCACCGGGATGGGGTGGGAGGTCCAGCCCGAGGGGCTGACCCGCCTGCTGCTGCGCCTGCAGGAGGAGTACACGGGGCCGGCGGGCGTCGCGCTCTACGTGACGGAGAACGGCGCGGCCTACGACGACGTCCCGGACGCGGACGGGTACGTGCAGGACGACGACCGCCTCGCCTTCGTCGACGCGCACCTGCGCGCGGTGCACGACGCCGTCGCGCACGGCGTCGACGTGCGCGGGTACTTCGCGTGGTCGCTGCTCGACAACTTCGAGTGGGCCTGGGGCTACCACCAGCGCTTCGGTATCGTCCGGGTGGACTACGACACCCAGGTGCGGACCCCCAAGGCGAGCGCCCGCTGGTACTCGTCGGTGGCTCAGACGAACGCCGTGCCCCCGCGGGACCAGCGCGCCTGAGCGCGGGGCCACCACGACGAGAGAGGCCAGGGCGTGAGCGCAACCCGCCGTGCCGCGCCCACCCTGGAGCAGGTCGCCGAGCGGGCCGGCGTGTCCCGATCGACGGCGTCGCGCGCGATCAACGGAGGACTGCGGGTGTCCCCCGAGGCCCAGGCCGCCGTGGACGCGGCGGTCCTCGAGCTCGGTTTCGCGCCCAACCGTGCCGCGCGCTCGCTCGTCACGCGCCGGACGGACTCGATCGCGCTCGTGATCCCCGAGCCGGACGAGCGGGTGCTGTCCGACCCCTTCTTCGCGGGCACCATCAACGGCCTCGGCTCCGTGCTGCACGAGACGGACCTCCAGCTCGTGCTCGTCATGGCGCGGCCGGCCGACGTCGCGACGCGGACGGTGCGGTACCTGCGCGGCGGGCACGTGGACGGCGTCGTCGTCGTGTCGCACCACCGCGACGACGTGCTCGCGACCGAGCTCGAGCAGGCGGGCGTGCCCACCGTGTTCGTGGGCCGGCCGTTCCAGCACGGGCACGTGCGGTACGTGGACGTCGACAACACCGCCGGCGGCCGCATGGCGGCGGAGCACCTCGTGCGCGCCGGGCGTGCCCGCATCGGGACCGTCGCCGGGCCGCAGGACATGTCCGCGGGGCTCGACCGCCTCGCGGGCTGGTCGGCCGCGCTCGCCGACGCGGGCATGGCCGCCGACGCCGTCGCGTACGGCGACTTCACGAGCGCCGGCGGCGCCCGTGCCGCGTCGCGCCTGCTGGCCGAGCACCCGGACCTGGACGCACTCTTCGTCGCCTCGGACCTCATGGCCGCGGGGGCGCTGGGCGTCCTGGCCGACGCCGGTCGACGGGTGCCCGACGACGTCGCCGTGGTCGGCTACGACAACCTCGCCGTGGCGACGTCGACCACGCCGGCGCTCACGACCGTCGTCAACCCGGTCGTCGCGATGGCGCGGACGGCGGGCGGGCTGCTGCTCGACCTGCTCGCGGGCGAGGCGGTGCCCGAGGCGCCGGTGGTGTTCGCCCCCGAGCTCGTCGTCCGGGCCTCGGCGTGACGGAGCCACGCACGCCGCCCGGGGTCGCGGCCGCGCCGGCGGCCGTCCCCACCCTGGCGCGGCCCCACCGGTTCGCGCTCGTGGGCCTCGGTGGCGCCGTCGGCGGGGTGCTGCGGCACGGTCTCACCCTCGCGGTTCCCGACCCGCCGGCCGGGTTCCCCTGGACGACCTTCGCGATCAACGTCGTGGGGTCGTTCGCCCTCGGGCTGCTGCTCGCGGGACTCGTCGGGCGGCGGGGGGCGTCCGCGTGGGTCCGACCGGCCCTCGGCACAGGGCTGCTGGGCGGTTTCACCACGTTCTCCGCCTACGCGCACGCCGTGGACCTGCTGGCGACGGGCGGGCACGTCGCCGTCGCCGCGACGTACCTCGTCGCGTCCCTCCTCGGCGGGATCGGCGGAGCCGCCGTCGGTCTCGGGCTGGGCGCCCGGCTGCCGGTGCGAGACCAGAGGCGGGTCGCGTGACCGAGCTGCTCGTCGCCCTGGGTGTCGGCGTGGGGGCCGGCGTCGGCGCCCAGCTGCGGTACGCCGTCGAACGTGTCCACGCGCGGGCCCGGACCCGACGCGGGCTGACCGTGCCGACCTTCCCCTGGGCGACCCTCACGGTGAACGTCGTCGGGTCCGCGCTGCTCGGCCTCGTCGCGGCCCTCGTCGTGCGCGCCGGCCTCGACGCACGCTGGCTGACCGTGCTCGGAACCGGTGTCGCGGGTGGCCTGACGACGTTCTCGACGCTCAGCCTGGACCTCGTCGAGCTCGTGCGGCAGCGGCGGTACGGAACGGCGGCCCTCGACGTGGCTCTCCACGTCGTGCTCGGGATCGGTGCCGCGGTCGGGGCGTTCCATCTCGTGCCCTGACTGCGGCGTGCCCTGACTTGCGGCGTCCCTGACTTGCGGCCCAGATGCTCATGGGCACGTCGCGGCGTAGCGTCCTGGGCATGGTGCCTGGGGTGGCGAACGCACAGCGTGACTTCGACCGACGCCGTGCCGCGGTCGCGCGCACGCAGAAGGCGCGGCGACGGTGGCGCGGCGTGGTGGTGACCGGCGCCGTCGCGGCTACCGCCGTCGCCGGGTCGATCGGCACGTCCACGGACACCGCCTGGTTCCGGAACCTCGACAAGCCGCGCTGGTACCCGCCCGCGGTGGCGTTCCCGACCGCGTGGACGGTGCTCTACGCGCTGATCGCCTGGGCCGCGACGCGGGGGCTGAACCGCGCGGACCGCCGAGGACGGCGGCGCATCGCGGCGCACCTGGCGGCCAACCTCGGGCTCAACGCGGCGTGGTCGTGGACGTTCTTCCGCGCGCGGCGACCGGGGCTCTCGCTCGGGACGATCCTGGCCCTCGACGCGTCGAACGTGGCGCTCGTCCGCGCGGTGGGCCGGCACGACGCGACCGCCGGGGCGGCGCTCGTGCCCTACGTCGGCTGGACGGCGTTCGCGACGGCCCTGACCGAGGAGCTCTGGTACCGCAACCGCTGACGACGACCCACGCCCTCAGGACCCGCGCGGGTCTGGCGCGACGTGGCCGAAGCGGTGGAGCGTGCGGCTGATCGCCTGCTCGCGCACGACCGTCAGCAGCTCGCGCCGACCGCTCGCGAGGACCGGCCCGTCGAGCACCGTCACCTCGCCGACCCGCGTGCGGGCCGCCTCGCGCAGCCCGGGCGCGGCGCCGATCGTACGGATGCGCCCCGTGACCTCGCCGGCCCGGACCCGGGTGGCGAACGCCGCGTCGTCCTCGGCCGCCGCGCGGCTCACGGTGACCGGGACCCCGGCCCGCCGGGCAGCCGCCACCACGCGCGTCACCTCGCGCTCGCGAGCGCCCGCGCCCACCCGGACGGTCAGGTGCGGCACGGGCCGGTACCGGAACACGTTCGCCTCGACGTGCAGGCCGCTCGGGTCGTGCTCGACGCCGAGCTCTCTGCCCCACCACCGCGCGTCGTCAGCCTCCGCCCACGCCAGCCACGCCGCGTCGGCGTGGGCTCCCTCGCCCGCCGGGACCTCGGGGCCGTCCGACCACGTGCCGAGCGCCGCGACGTAGTTCGGACCGCCCGCCTTGGCGCCCGGGCCGACCGACGACGCCTTCCAGCCGCCGAACGGCTGGCGCCGCACGATGGCCCCGGTGATGTGCCGGTTGACGTACGCGTTGCCGACCTCGACCCGGTCGAGCCACGTCTCGATCTCCTCCTCGTCCAGCGAGTGCAGCCCACCGGTCAGCCCGAAGGTCGGAGCGTTCTGCAGCGCGATCGCCTCGTCGAGCGTCTCGACGCGCATGACCCCGAGGACCGGCCCGAACACCTCGGTCAGGTGGAAGGACGACCCGGGCTGCACGCCGTACTTGACGCCCGGCGTCCACAGCCGGCCCTCGTCGTCGAGGCGGCGCGGCTGCACCAGCCACTCCTCCCCCGGGTCGAGCGTCGTCAGCGCGCGCAGCAGCTTGCCCGACGCCGGCTCGGTGAGCGGGCCCATCGTCGTCGCGAGGTCGGTGGGAGGGCCGACGGCGAGCGACGTCACCGCGTCGGCGAGCTGGCGGCGCAAGCGGTCCGAGCGCCCGGCCGAGCCGACGAGGATCAGCAGCGACGCCGCGGAGCACTTCTGCCCGGCGTGCCCGAACGCCGACCGCACGACGTCGGCGACAGCGAGGTCGACGTCGGCCGAGGGCGTGACGACCAGTGCGTTCTTGCCCGACGTCTCCGCGAGCACGTCGAGGTCCGCGCGCCACGACGAGAACAGCTCGGCCGTCTCGATCGACCCGGTGAGCACGACGCGCGCGACGTCCGGGTGCGTGACGAGGCGCCGGCCGATCTCGCCCTCGGGCGACAGCACGACCTGCAGGACGTCGCGCGGCACCCCGAGCTCGTCCATCGCCCGGTGCACGGCCCCCATCGCGACCTGGACGCAGCGCGGGGTCTGCGGCGCGGGCTTGACCAGCACCGGGCTGCCCGCGACCAGCGACGACAGCACCGAACCGACCGGGATGGCGACCGGGAAGTTCCACGGCGGCGTGACCACGGTCAGGCCCTCGGGCCGGAAGCGCGCGCCGGGTACCGCGCCCTCGGCGAGCTGCGCGGCCTGCTCCGCGTAGTACCGCGCGAAGTCGACCGCCTCGCTCACCTCGGGGTCGGCCTCGCCGACGGTCTTGCCTGCCTCCTGGACCATCGTGGCCACGAGGTCGCCGCGCGCCTCCTCGAGGTGACGGGCCGCGAGCCGCAGCACCTCGGCGCGGTCGTGCGGGGAGGTCGCGGCCCAGCGCTCGCGCACCGCGTGCGCGCGGGCGACCGCCGCGTCGACGTCGTCCACCGACGCGATCCGGATGCCGTCCGGCACCCGCACGTCCCGCACCAGCACCTCGGCGGCCCAGCGCCGCGACCGCGCGACGGCCGGGTCCGTGTCGGCGGCGTTCTCGAACGGCGCGTCTGCCGGTGCGGCGACGGCGGGCCGACGCGGCTGACGTCGCGGGTCGAGGGACAGGCCGACGCTGTCGCGCACCGACGCCAGGAACGCCGCGCGCTGACCCGCGAGGCGGTCGCCCGGGACCGCGCCCTCGCTGCCCGCGGTGCTCGCGAACAGCGCGTGCAGGAAGTTCTGCTCCGCCGCGTTCTCCTCGAGCCGGCGGATCAGGTACGAGATCGCGACGTCGAAGTCCTGGCGCGCGACCACCGGCGTGTACAGCAGGACCCGGCCGACGTCGTCGCGCACCGCCCGGGCCTGGGCGGGGGCCATGCCCTGCAGCATCTCGACGTCGAGCGACTCGCTCACCCCGCGCGCCTCGGCGAGCAGGTGCGCGTACGCGACGTGGAAGAGGTTGTGGCTCGCGACGCCGATCCGCACCGCCGCGGTGCGCTCGGGGCGCAGCGCGTGCTCGACCAGACGCACGTAGTTCGCGTCGACCTCGGCCTTGGTCCCGTAGGGCGCCTGCGCCCAGCCGTGCAGCTCGGCCTCGACCCTCTCCATCGCGAGGTTGGCACCCTTGACGAGCCGCACCTTCACGCGCGCGCCCCCGCCGGCGACCCGGCGCTCGGCCATCGCGGTGATCTCGTCGAGCGCCCCGAGCGCGTCGGGCAGGTAGGCCTGGAGCACGATCCCCAGGTCGAGGTCGCGCAGCTCGGGGTCGAGCAGCAGCTGCTCGAAGACCTGCGTCGTCAGCGCGAGGTCCTTGTACTCCTCCATGTCGAGGTTGAGGAACGTCCCGCTGCGCTGCGCCGCCAGGTACAGCGGACGAAGCCTCGCGACGACGCGATCGCGGCTCGCGGCCGTGTCCCAGGTCGAGAGCTGGCTCGCCACCGCGGAGACCTTGATCGACACGTAGTCGACGTCAGGGCGCTCGACCAGCGCGCGCACGCGCTCGAGGCGGCTCGTCGCCTCGGCCTCGCCGAGCACCGCCTCGCCGAGCAGATTGAGGTTGAGCCGGAAGCCCTCGGCCCGTGCGGCGGCGATGTGCGCGCCCAGCCCCGGCCCGGCGTCGGCCACGAGGTGACCGACCAGCTGGCGCAGGCGCGCGCGGGCCGCGGGCACGACGACGCCCGGCAGCACGGGCGCGACCCGGGTCCCGACGCCGAGCATCGCCCGGTCCACGGGACCCAGGAAGCCGCCCGCGGCGTCGGTCCACGCGGCGAGGCCCGCGAGCTCACGCGCCGCGACCGCCTGGTCGTCGGGCCGCGCGACCCGGTCCACGAACCGCACGGCGAGCTCGAGCCCCGCGGGGTCGGAGACGAGCGCCGCGAGTCGTCCGGTCGTGCGCTTCTCGCGCGCCGTCTCGCCGGCGGCGGTCGCGGCGACCCAGCGGTCGGCGAGCGCGACGGCGGACTCGGTGAGGGTCGTGGTGTCGATGGTCATGCGACGAGTCTGCTGCTCGGGCAGCCGGTCGTCTTGTACCGATCCCTCGGGATGCCTGGGGGACGCGTACGACGCGACCGCGAGCCCAGCGATGAGTCCCGGCGTCGGGGGCGGTCTGACGAGTGCCGGACGGACCGGCGCACCGCACCAGGAGGAACCCCTCATGCGCAGGCTCATCGTGACCACGTTCGTGACGCTCGACGGCGTCATGCAGGCGCCGGGCGGGCCGGACGAGGACACCAGCAGCGGATTCACGCACGGGGGGTGGACGGTGCCGTTCTTCGACGAGCAGGTCGGCGCCTTCATGGAGACGACGACGGGGGTGCCCTTCGACCTGGTGCTCGGCCGCCGGACCTACGACATCTTCGCGGGGTTCTGGCCCACCGCCTCGCAGGAGGAGGGGGCGAGGCCCCTGAACGACGCGACGAAGTACGTCGCGTCCCGGGGACGTCCGGAGCTCACGTGGGAGCGCTCGGTCCTGCTCGAGCCGGACCCCGTCACGGCCCTGCGGGCGCTCGTGCAGGAGGACGGGCGCGAGCTGCAGGTGCACGGGAGCAGCGACCTGATCCAGACGCTGCTGGCGACCGACCTCGTCGACGAGTACCGCGTGCTCGTGTTCCCCGTGCTCGTCGGGCCGGGCAAGCGGCTCTTCGGCAGCGGCACCGCCCCGCGCGGGCTGCGGCTCCTCGAGAGCCAGGTGTCCGGGTCGGGCGTGGTGATGTCGCGGTACGCCACCGCGGGCGAGGTCCGGACCGGGACGTTCGGGGCCTGAGCCCGCACCTCCCCTTCCCGTCCAGGCTGCGTCGCAGGGGCGGCGAACCGCGCACGTCGCTTGTACTGTCCCGACTGACATGCCCCCACGCCCGCACGCCCCGAGCCCGCCCTCCCGCGAGGCCCCCGTCTCCTGGCCGGAAGCGGTCACGCTCCTCGCCGCGCTGAGCCCGGACATGGTGCTCCTGATGGACGAGCTCAGCGCGACGATGTTCTGCGCCAAGGACGTCACAGGGCGGTACGTCGCCGTGAACCAGGCGTTCGTCGACCGGACGGGCGAGCGCTCGCGCCGGGATGTGCTCGGGCGCCGGGCCGAGGACCTCTTCATCACGCAGCTGGCCGAGCGCTACGCCCAGCAGGACCACGACGTGCTCACGTCGGGCCGCGCGCTGCGGAACGCGCTCGAGCTGATCCGGCGGCCCGGCGGGGTGCCGGGCTGGTACCTCACGTCCAAGCTCCCGGTGCGGGTGGGCGGGGAGGTCGTCGGTCTCGTGAGCGTCTCCCAGGACCTGCGGACCTACGACGCCGCCGACGCCGTTGTGAGCTCGCTGTCGCGCGTCGTCGACCTGGTGCACGAGCGGATCGCCGAGCCGGTGTCCGTGGCCGAGCTCGCCGCCGCGGCGGGCTGCTCCACCTCGACCCTCGACCGGCGGATGCGCCGGGTGTTCTCGCTGTCTGCGCAGCAGTTCGTGCTGCGGACGCGCATCGACCACGCCGCGGTGCTGCTGACCTCGACGGACCTGCCGATCGCCCGCGTCGCGGCCGAGTCGGGGTTCTACGACCAGGCGGCGTTCACCCGGACCTTCGGCCGCCTCACGGGCGAGACCCCCGCCCAGTTCCGTCGTCACCGCGTGCCGCCGACGCCGGCCGGATCGATCACCCCGCGCGGGTCCCCGGAAACCGCGGACGGCTGACGCGAGCCGTGCGGGTCGGCGTCCCGAGGTGGCCGTCGACGTGGCCCGGGCCGCAGGTCATCATGGGTCGGTGACCGGAGCCCCCGTCCCGACCCTCGCGCTGCGCGGCGCCGACATCCCGATGCTCGGCCTCGGCACCTGGAAGGCCGAGGGTGACGAAGCCGGGCGGGCCGTCACCACGGCGCTCGAGCTCGGCTACCGCCACGTCGACACGGCGACCATGTACGGCAACGAGGACGAGGTGGGACGGGGCATCGTGCGCGCAGGTGTGGACCGCGCCGACGTCTTCGTCACGACCAAGCTGCCGCCCGAGCGCGCCGGCCGCGAGCGCGAGACCCTCGAGACCTCCCTGCGCCTGCTCGACATGCCCTACGTCGACCTGTGGCTCGTGCACTGGCCGCCGGACCGCCGGGCCGCTCCCGCCACGTGGGCTCGGTTCATCGAGCTCCGCGACCAGGGGCTGACCCGCGCGATCGGCGTCTCGAACTACTCCGTCGCGCAGATCGACGAGCTCGTGGCCGCCACGGGCGAGGCGCCGGCGATCAACCAGGTCCCGTGGAGCCCGGGCGACTTCGACGCCGACCTGCTCGCGACGCACGCCGAGCGGGGCGTCGCGGTCGAGGGCTACAGCCCGTTCCGGCGCACCGATCTCGCCGACCCCGTCCTCGCCGAGATCGCGGCGTCGCACGGCGTCAGCGCCGCCCAGGTGGTGCTGCGCTGGCACCTCGAGCACGACGTCGTCGTCATCCCGAAGTCGACGAACCGCGAACGGATCGGCGCGAACCTCGACGTCCTCGGCTTCACGCTCTCGCCCGACGAGGTCGCGCGGATCGACGGGCTGAGCACGAAGGCCGCCACGGCTCGATGAGCGGGCCGCGTCCGCAGCTGCTGGTGGAGGTGCCGGTTGACCCGCGCGCCGTCCGAGGTGGCAGGGTGGGGCGCGCGGAGACCCCGCGACAGGTCGGCGACGGTGCCGACCGGCGCCCCACCGCCGACACCTGGAGGTCGACCGGCATGACCGTGCCCGGCAAGCTCGCCCACCCACGCTCCAACCCGCTCGAGACCGCCCGCGCCCAGCTCGCGACGGCGATCGAGCTGCTCGGCCTCGACGAGGGCATGCACGAGATGCTCGCCACGTCACGCCGGGAGATCGACGTGGCGATCCCGCTGCGGCGCGACGACGGCCGGACGGAGCTGTTCCGGGGCTACCGCGTGCAGCACAACATCTCGCGCGGCCCGGGCAAGGGCGGCCTGCGCTACGCGCCCGGTGTCGACCGCAACGAGGTCCGCGCCCTCGCGATGTGGATGACGTGGAAGTGCGCGATCGTCGAGCTGCCGTACGGCGGCGCCAAGGGCGGCGTGACGATCGACCCCCGGCACTACTCGCAGGGCGAGCTCGAGCGCGTGACCCGGCGGTACACGAGCGAGATCATGCCGATGATCGGCCCGGAGCGGGACATCATGGCGCCCGACATCGGGACCAACGAGCAGACCATGGCCTGGGTCATGGACACGTACTCGGTCAACCAGGGCTACACGATCCCGGCCGTCGTCACCGGCAAGCCGCTCACCGTGGGTGGGTCGCTGGGCCGGGCGACCGCGACGTCCCGCGGCGTCGTGCACGCCACGCGCGCGGCGCTGGCCGACGCCGGGGTGGGGCTCGACGAGGTCCGCGTCGCGGTGCAGGGCTTCGGCAAGGTCGGGTCGCACGCCGCGCGGTTCTTCGCCGAGGCGGGCTCGACCGTCGTCGCCGTGAGCGACCAGTACGGCGGCGTCCACGCGGCCGACGGCCTCGACGTCCCGGCGCTGCTCCGGCACGTCGAGACCACCGGCAGCGTGGTCGGCTTCACGGACGCCGATCCCATCGACAACGACACGCTGCTCGGCCTCGACGTCGACGTCCTCGTCCCGGCCGCCGTCGAGGGCGTGCTCGACGAGGAGACGGCCGCCACGGTCAAGGCGCGCTGGGTGGTCGAGGGCGCGAACGGCCCGACCACCGGCGCGGGCGACCGCGTGCTGTCGGAGCGGGGCATCGTCGTGGTGCCGGACATCCTCGCCAACGCCGGCGGCGTCGTCGTCTCCTACTTCGAGTGGGTCCAGGCCAACCAGGCGTACTGGTGGACCGAGCGCGAGATCGAGGAGCGGCTCGAGCAGCGCATGCTGTCGTCGTACTCCGCGGTCGCTCAGGTCGCACGCGCCGAGGGCATCAACCTGCGCGACGCGGCGCTGACCATCGGGGTGCGCCGGGTCGCCGAGGCCCACCAGATCCGAGGCCTCTACCCCTGACCGGAGCGCCGCACCCCGGAGCGCAGCGCCGGTGGGCCGATCGTCAGTCCGTGGGCTGGCGGTCGGCCCACTCCCCGAGCGTGACGCGCGGGCCGGTGTAGAACGGGACCTCCTCGCGCACGTGCCGGCGCGCCTCGGTCGCGCGCAGCTCGCGCATGAGGTCGACGATGCGGAGCAGCTCGTCCGCCTCGAACGCGAGGATCCACTCGTAGTCGCCGAGCGCGAACGCCGCGAGCGTGTTGGCCCGGACGTCGGCGTAGTCGCGTGCCGCCTGCCCGTGCTCGACGAGCATCTGGCGGCGCTCGGCGTCGGGCAGCACGTACCAGTCGTAGGAGCGCACGAACGGGTACACGCACAGGTAGTCGCGCGCGGGCTCGCCCGCGAGGAACGCGGGCAGGTGCGCCCGGTTGAACTCCGCGGGGCGGTGCAGCGCGGCGACCGACCAGACCGGCAGCAGGTGCCGACCGAGGTCGCTCTTGCGCAGGCGCTGGTACGCGCCCTGGACGGCCTCGATCGAGTCGCCGTGCCACCAGACCATGAGGTCGGCGTCGGCCCGCAGCCCCGCGACGTCGTACCAGCCGCGCACCTGGAGGTCGCCACCGCCGTCCGCGACCGCACGCTCCGCCTCGGCGACGAGCTCGGCACGCTCGGCCGCGTCGTCGGGCAGGACCTCCTCGAGCGCGAAGACCGAGAACATCGCGTAGCGGATGGTGTCGTTCGGGTCCGGGGCGGTGGCCCCTGCCGTGGCCCCTGCCGTGGCGCTGTCGGTCGTCGTGCCGGCGGTCATCGTGCGTCTCCTGTCATCGTCGTGTCTCGTGTCGTCACGGGTCCAGCGGTCGTCACGGGTCCGGCGGTCGTCGCCAGCCACTCGGTGGGGTCGGAGTCCTCGCCGCACGCGGCCGGGACGCCGCTCTCGACGCCCGCGCGCAGGAGGCAGCAACCGGTGTGGCACACGTCGGGCCACGCGCCGAGCGAGCCGGCCGTCACGCGCTCGACGGGCTCCCCGTGCTCGTGGCGCTCGGCCGCCGCGCGCTCGAGCACCAGGTCGACCAGCCCGGCCACGAACGGCTCGCGCGTCGAGACGGTGCCCGCGCGCACGGCCCGGATCCCGACCTCGCGCGCGGTCTCGAGCGCCTCGGTGTCGAGGTCGAACGCGACCTCCATGTGGTCCGAGACGAAGCCGACCGGCGACAGGACCGCGGCGCGCGTCCCGGCGCCGGCCAGCTCGCGCAGCAGGTCGTTGACGTCGGGCTCGAGCCACGGCTGGCTCGGCGGGCCCGAGCGCGAGCAGTACGCGAGCTGCCACGCGACCTCGCGGCCGAGCCGCCGGCCGACCTCGGCCGCGACCAGGGCGGCGACGTCGAGGTGCTGGGTCCGGTAGCTCGGACGGCGCGCGCCCGAGGCCTCCTCCATGGTCGTGGGGATGGAGTGGGTGACGAACACGAGCGGGGCGTCCGCGGCGTCCTCGGCCAGCTCGTCGTACGCCTCCAGCACGGCGTCGGCGTTCGCCCGCACGAAGCCCGGGTGGTTGAAGTAGTGGCGCAGCTTGTCGACCGCGAGCACGGTGCCGGGCGTCGCGTCGTCGTCCCCGTCCGCGCGCACCTGGTCGGCGAGCTCCGCGAGCGAGGCCGCGAGGTTCTCGCGGTACTGCCGGCAGCCGGAGTACGAGCCGTAGGCGCTCGTCACGATCGCGAGCACGCGCCGGGCGCCGCCCGCACGCAGGTCCGCGAGCGCCTGCGTCGTGTACGGCTCCCAGTTGCGGTTCCCCCACGCGATGGGCAGGTCGACACCCCGGCGGGCCAGCTCGGCGCGCAGGGCGTCGACCAGCGCGAGGTTCTGCGCGTTGATCGGGCTGCGGCCACCGAAGTGGTGGTAGTGCTCGCCGACCTCGACGAGCCGCTCCTCGGGGATGTTCTTGCCGCGGGTCACGTTCTTGAGGAACGGGAGCACGTCCTCGGGGGCGTTGGGGCCGCCGAACGAGTAGAGCATCAGCGCGTCGTACGGGCCGGCGTCGGGCGCGGGCTCCAGGGCCGGCTCGGTCACCGGATACCCTGTGGTCTCGTCGGGCGCGACATCGGCAGGGACGTTCGAGGGGGTCACCCCCCGATCATCCCATCGTCGCCGCCCACGCGGCCCCGCAGGGTCGCCGGGGTGACCGGGATCACCGAAGGCCACCCCGGGCACGGGGTTCACCCCGCCTCGGGATGCGCCCCCCGACGCATGCTCCTACCGTCGAGAAGCGGTCGGGAGACGTGCCGCACACGATCTGGAGGGCCGGTGGTGACTGACAGCGCTGTGCTCGTCGGCACCACGCTCGGCCGGCGCTTCCGGCTGGGTCCGCACCTGGGCAGCGGCGGGATGGGCGACGTCTTCCGCGGCACCGACGACCGGCTCGAGCGCCCCGTGGCCCTCAAGGTGTTCTCGCTCGCGGGCGCGAAGCCCCGCGAGATCCGGCGCTACGCCGACGAGGCGCGCACCCTGGCCAGCCTCTCGCACCCCGGGCTCGTCGCGCTGTACGACGTCGGGGCGGACACGGGCCCGGGCGACGAGCCGCTCGGCTACCTGGTCATGGAGCTGGTCGAGGGGCCGACCCTCCGGGAGCGCATCGCCGAGGGACCGATGGACCCGGTCGAGGTCGCGGACATCGGCCGTCAGCTCGCGGACGCGCTCGGGCACGCGCACGCCGCCGGGGTGGTCCACCGGGACATCAAGCCGGCGAACGTGCTGCTCAGCGACGAGACGGTCCTGCGTGGGCAGTCCGACGCCCCGACGACGACGACGAAGCTCGCCGACTTCGGCATCGCCCACTCCCCCTCGTCCGGGTCGCGGTCGGCCCTGCACCAGACGCTGCCGACCGAGGCCACCCTCGGCACCGCGAGCTACCTCAGCCCCGAGCAGGCGCTCGGGCGCCCGATGGACGCGGCGTCCGACGTGTACTCGCTCGGTCTCGTCCTGCTCGAGTGCCTGACGGGCGAGCGGGCGTTCCCCGGCGGCGCGCTGTCGAGCTCGCTCGCGCGGCTCCTCGCGCCGCCCGAGATCCCCGCCGGTCTGGGCCGTGGCTGGTCGACGCTGCTGACGGCGATGACCGCCGAGGACCCGGACGAACGGCCGGGCACCGCCGCGGTCGCCGCGCGCCTGCGGACGCTGCGCCGCCCGCCGCTGTGGGACCGGGTCGCCGAGCGGCTCGACTGACCGCAACTGACCGGCGGCCGCCGCGCCCCCTACGCTGGGCCGGTGCAGACAGACGACGGGCGCACGACCTACGTGCTGGTCGACGGCGAGAACATCGACGCGACGCTGGGGTCCCAGATCCTCAACGGGCGGCCGACCCCCGAGCAGCGTCCGCGCTGGGAGCGCATCCTCGACTTCGCGCAGCGGCGGTGGGAGCAGCCGGTCAAGGGCTTGTT
Source organism: Cellulomonas fimi (assembly GCF_012952065.1). GTDB lineage: Bacteria > Actinomycetota > Actinomycetes > Actinomycetales > Cellulomonadaceae > Pengzhenrongella > Pengzhenrongella fimi_A. The sequence goes on along the minus strand of NZ_JABCJJ010000002.1, from coordinate 262,780 downwards.
CTTCCTGAACGCGTCGAACGGCACCATGCCGATGTCGTTCGTGCAGGCGCTCGTCGCGATCGGCTTCCAGCCCATCCCGCTCGCGGGCGCGTCGTACGAGAAGGTCGTCGACATCGGGATCCAGCGCACGCTCCGGGCGTTGCGCGACCGGACGGGCGACGTGCTCCTCGCGAGTCACGACGGCGACTTCGCGGCCGACCTCGGCACGCTCCTCGGGAGCGACCGCCGGGTCGGCCTGCTGGTGTTCCGCGAGTTCACGAGCAGCGGGCTGACGCAGCTGACCGACCGCGGCCTCGAGGTGTTCGACCTCGAGGGTGACGTCCGCGCGTTCAACGTCACGCTGCCCCGCCTGCGGATCATCCCGCTCGAGGAGTTCGACCCGCTGCGCTACCTGTGAGGAGGTCGCTGTCCAGCCGTTGCTGACGGAGCACCAGGAGCAACGCCAGGATGACGGCGGCGATCAAGGCGGGGTTTGCGGCGGGCGGCGGACGGGCGAGGACGGCACGACGGACGAGGGGTCGCGCGAGCCACCCGACGAGGGTTCGCACGCCGGTCCGTCTCGCCGAGGCGTCAGGCCGTCCGGCGCCGCAGGGTCCGTGCGCCGACGACAAGCGCCACCAGCACGAACCCCGCGATCACGACGACGTCACCCCAGATCGCGTCCACGTCCGGGTCGCGCGCGAGCGACTGGAGCGCGTCGACGCCGTAGGTGAGAGGCAGCACGACCGAGATCGCCTCGAGCAGGGCAGGCATCTGGTCCCGCGGCAGGATCAGCCCGCCCAGGATGATCTGGGGGAAGAGGATCGCCGGCATCATCTGGACGGCCTGGAACTCGGTCCGCGCCACCGAGGACGCCGCCACGCCCAGGGACGTGCCGAGCAGGGCGTTCAGCACCGCCACGAGCACGAGGGCGGGCACCGGCCCCACCACGTCCATCCCGGACACGACGACGGCGAAGAACGTCACGACGACGGCCTGGACGGTCGCCAGCAGCCCGAACGCGAGCGCGTAGCCGACGACGACGTCCCCGCGCCCGACCGGCAGCGTCATGAGCCGCTCGAGCGTGCCGCCCAGCCGCTCGCGCAGCATCGTCACGCTCGTCACGAGGAACATCACGAGGAGCGGGAACAGCCCGAGGAGCGTCGGCCCGATCGTGTCCAGCACCGGCGTCCCGTCGAACATCCAGGCGACCAGGCCGATCAGCAGGCACGGCAGGAGCATGATCAGCACGACGGTGCGGGGATCGTGCCGGACCTGGCGCAGCACGCGCGCCGCTGTCGCGAGCGTCATCCGGGCGCTCATCGCGCCGCCTCCGACGCACCCTCGACGAGCGCGAGGAACGCGTGCTCGGCGTAGGCCGTGCCGGTCCGCTCGAGCAGCGAGGCGAGCGTGTCGTCGGCGAGGATCGCGCCGTCGCGCATGAGGAGCAGCCGGTCGCAGCGCACGGCCTCGTCCATCACGTGACTCGACACGAGCAGCGACGCGCCGCTCGCGGCGAGCCGCCCGAACAGGTTCCACAGGTCCCGCCGGAGCACGGGGTCGAGCCCGACGGTCGGCTCGTCCAGCACGAGCAGACGCGGGCTGCCCAGGAGGGCGGCGGCGAGCGACACACGCGAGCGCTCGCCTCCCGACAGCGTGCCGACGCGGCGTCCCGCGCCCGCGGTGAGGTCGACGGCGTCGAGGACCCGGGCGACGTCGTCGGGCCCGGTCCGCAGCAGCGTCGCGAAGTACCGCAGGTTCTCGCCGACCGTGAGGTCGGGATACACGCTGGGCGCCTGGGTGACGTAGGCGACCTCGCGGCGCAGCGACGGGTCGCCCGCCGGCCGACCGAGCACCTCGACCGTCCCGGCGGCGACGACCTGGACGCCGACGATCGCACGCATGAGGGTCGTCTTGCCGCTGCCGCTCGGGCCGAGGAGCCCCACGACCGCTCCCCCCGGCACCGTGAGATCCAGGGAGCGGATCGCCTCCGTGGCGCCGCGCACGACGCGCAGGCCACGGATCCGGACGACGGCGTCGGCGCGCGAGCCGGGTCCCGGTCGCCCCCCGGAGCTCCGGACCTGCTCCGCGACGTGCCTGGCCATGGGGCATCCTCCCGCCCCGCCACGACGCCGGCTGCGGCGGCCCAGGTCACGGGACCATAACGATCTACCTGATACTCCCGCCGAAGTACCTAGTACTCACTGTTCTGGGTCGGTGGCGCGCTGCTAGACATCGCGAGGCTCCTGTCCTGGCGCCGCGGCCACGCCGGCCGCAGTCACCACAACGAGGTGGTCATGAGACGTCACGCGCTCCCGGGGCTCGTCCTCGCGGCCCTCGCGGCCCTGCTGGTCCTGCTGTCCGACGCCCTCGGCCTCGACGTCGAGGGCGTCGCGCTGCTCGGCGCCGCTCTCGGCGCGGTGGTCGGCCTCGTGCCGGACCGGTCGCCCGCCCAGCGCGTCGGCGCGTTCGGGGTCGGCTTCGCAGCCGCCTGGGTCGGCTACCTGCTGCGGGCTGCGTTCCTGCCCGACGCCGCGAGCGGCCGTGCGGTCGCCGTGCTGGTCGTGCTGCTCGTGTGCCTCGTCGTCGCAGGCACGACGGCGGGCCGCCTCCCCCTGTGGGCGACCCTCGTCGGGGCTGCGGCGATGGTCGGCTCGTACGAGAGCGCCTACACCCTCGACCCCTCGTCGTTCGTCTCGACGTCGCCCGCGTCCGCGACCGCGGTGCTCGTGTGCGCTGCGGGCGGGTTCCTCGCCACCGTGCTGCTCGGCGCCCAGATCGAGCGCGACCGCGCGCACGAACGTGGCGCCGAGCCGGTCGCGCTCGCGCAGCACGCCGTCGAGCACCCGGCCGAGGACGCCTCCCCGGCGCTGCAGTCCTCCGCGCCGGTCCCCGCGGCGGCCACGAACGGCACGGACGTCTACCACCCGCGCGCCGCCGCGACGAGCAGCGCGCACCACCTCGACCGCACCCCGGAGGCCTGACGTGCGCCTTGCCCGCACCCGCACCACCGCCGCCTCGCTCGGCGCGGCCGCCGTCGTCACGGTGCTCATCGGCGCCCTGACGCTCCCGGCCGGCGCCGCCACCACGACCGGCGACGGCGACGTCACCGTGACCAACACCGAGACCGTCCAGGTCAGGCTCGACGCGACCGGCGGCCTGCGCGAGGCACGCGTCTACGAGCAGCTCGCACTCACGGGGACGGGCACGACACGCGTCGTCAACCCCGTCTCGAGCCAGGGCCTGCGCAACCTCGACGGCTTCGGCCGGTTCTCGGTCGAGGACGGCGCGGTCGTCACCGAGGTCACGGTCGACGGCGACCGCCGGCTGCGCTCCGTGAGCGACTTCGACGGCGACCTGCCCCTCCGGATCGAGGTGACCCACCTGCTCGACGGCGAGGAGGTCGAGCCGCGCGACGTCGTCGGCCGCTCCGGGACGCTCGAGGTGCGCTACAAGGTCACCAACGTGACCGGGCGCTTCGAGGACGTCACGTACGACGACGGCACCGGGACGCGGGTCACCACGTCGGCCGAGACGGTCCTGCCGATGATCGGCCAGCTCGTCACGACGCTCCCCCCGACGTTCACGGACGTCACGTCGGGCGAGGCGAGCATCGCGGGCGACGGGCGCGGCGGCACCCGGATGACGTACCAGATGACGCTGTTCCCGCCGATCGGCTCGCCCACGGTCGAGTTCGGCTACACGGCCCAGGTGCGCGACGCCGTCGTGCCGCCCGCGACCGTGACCTCGCTGCCGGTCTCGCCGCTCGCGAGCCCGTCCTTCAAGGGCGGCTCGGCGAGCCTCAAGTCCGGTGCCGACAGCGGCGTGCGGCTCACCGCGGGCGCCATGGAGATCGACGCGAACCTGCTCCGCCTGCACGACGGCGCGGCGCAGCTCCTCGACGGCCTGCTCCAGCTGCGCGCGGGTGCGGACGAGCTCTCGGCGGGGCTGCGGGACGAGGCGGTGCCGGGCGCCGACCAGATCGCCGCCGGGGCCGGGCAGCTCGACGCCGGCCTCGCCGAGGCCAGCAGCAAGGCGCCGGCGCTCATCACCGGGCTCGAGCAGGTCTCGGCCGGCCTCGACAAGGTGGACGCCGGGCTGGTCACGATGTACGGCACCGTCGGGGAGCTCCCCGCGAAGGCGAAGCCTCTCCGGGACGGGATCGCGCAGCTGCAGGCAGGGATCGGCACCAAGGCTGCCACCGGCACGCTGCTCAACGGTGTCGACCAGCTCCGCCTCTCCATCGGCGAGGCCGGACCCGGCCTCGGTGTGCTTGCGGCGGGGGTGTACAGCACCGACCCGGGTGCGCCGGGCGCCTACCAGAAGCTCTCGTGCGCGATCGAGGTGCTCACACACCTCCGCGACGGCGCCACGCCGGCGACGAGGCAGCCGTGCTACGCGAGCAGCCCGCTCGGAGCCGGCGTCCGCCCGCCGATCGCACCCGAGCTCGACCCGATCCACCAGGCGCTGCTGACCAGCCTCATCGACCAGCTGACCGCCGGCGTCGGTCTGCTCGCGAACCCGGCCAGGCTGGGCGACCCGAACTCGATGGAGTTCATCACCGGCCCGAAGCCTGCCGGCGCGGACGCCACACTGCAGCGGGGCCTGACGTACATCCAGGGTCGCCTGCAGAACCTCGCGACACCGGGTCTCGCCAGGATCGAGTGCGGACTGAGCAGCGCTTCCCTGCCCGGCGTGTGCGACACGGCCAGGCCGGGCCTGCTGGAGGGCCTCAGCGCGATCGACGGCGGCGTGACGAAGCTCGTCACGGAGGTCGTGTCGGGGGTCCAGGGCGGCATCGGCAGCGCCTCCGACACGCAGGCGAACGCCACGCTCCGCGGCGGCCTGAACTCGCTCGAGGACGGCGTGGACCAGATCGCCGCCGGCGGGCAGACGCTGATCAGCGGCCTGAACCAGCTGGGCGACGGGGCCGGGAGGCTCAGCGCCGGTGCCGGCGACCTCGCGAACGGACTCGCGGACGCGGCCGACGGCTCCGGGTTGCTCGCCGAGGGGCTCGGGACCGCGGCGGAGTCCGCGCCGCAGCTCGTCGACGGCGCCCAGCGGCTCTCGGTCGAGGGCACGTCGCAGCTGGTGGCCAACGGCAAGGGCACGTCCGCCGACTACGGGGTCAAGTACGCCGTGATCGAGGCCGGCGCCGCGCGGGCCGCCGAGGAGGGCATGGCCTACGGCGCGCCCGAGGGTGCCGCGGGCGCCACCGCGTACTCGATCGAGATCGCGGGGGTCGACGGCGGCGGCGCGGGCAGCGCGGGCCGTGGGCTCGCGGCGGTGGGCCTGTTCGCCGGTGGCCTCGGCCTCGCCGGCCTGGTACGGCGCCAGACGGCGTGAGCCACGACCCGCGTCAGCCGGGCTGACGCGCACGACCGGCGGGTCCCGCGAGAGTTCCCCTGCTCCCGCGGGACCCGCCGCCGACCAGGCCCGGCGGTGAGTCCCCCCTGCTCCCGCCGGGCCTGTGGGTACCTACGGGCCCTTCCCTGGCCTGGCCTCCTCTCCTGGCCTACCACCCGACGCAGGCTGGTCAGCGGCCGGATACTCGTCGGTATGCGCCTCACCACGCCGACGACGGCCGGGTCGCGCGACCAGCACGCCGGGTCCGTCCCGGTCGCCGTCGCGCGCGGGCTCGCGGCCCTCGCCGGGGTCCTCGCGGCCGCCGTGACGCTCGGCGTCGCGCACCTCGTCGCCGCGCTGGTGGCGCCGGAGGGCACCCCGCTGATCGCCGTCGGCGAGGCGTTCATCGACCTCACGCCGGCCTGGCTCAAGGATGCGGCGATCGCGGTGTTCGGCACCGCCGACAAGGTGGCTCTGCTGGTCGGGATGGCGCTCGTCGTCGCGGCGCTCGCCGCGCTGGCGGGCGTGCTGGCCCGCCGGCGCTGGGGGCTCGGGGCGACGCTCGTCATGGCGCTCGCTGCGGTCGGCGGGCTCGCCGCGATGTCCCGGGGCGACGCCGGCGCGTTGGCTCCGGTCCCCAGCATCGTCGGCGGCGCGGCGGGGCTCGTCGCCCTGCGGTCGCTCCTGCGCCGGATCCCGGATCCGCCCGCCGCGCCGGTCCCGGCCGAGACCGCCGCCGTCGACCTCCGTCCGCTGCCCCCGCCCGGTGCGCTCGCTCGACGCTCCTTCCTCACCGCCGCCCTGGTCGCGGCGGGCATGGCTGCCGTCTCGACCGCGGGTGGCCGGCTGCTCGGTCAGGTCGTGCGCACCGCCGATGCGGCCCGGGCCGCGCTGCGGCTCCCCCGGCCTGCCCGGGCGGCGCCCCCGCTCCCGGCCGGCGTCGAGGCCGGGGCGCCCGGCGTCGTGCCGTTCGTGACCCCGAGCTCCGACTTCTACCGGATCGACACCGCCCTCCTCGTGCCGCAGGTCGACCCCGGGACCTGGGAGCTGCGCGTGCACGGCCTCGTCGAGCAGGACGTGACGCTGACGTTCGCCGAGCTGATGGGGTCGGACCTCGTCGAGGCCTGGGTGACCCTGGCGTGCGTGTCGAACCCCGTGGGCGGCGACCTCGTCGGCAACGCGAAGTGGCTCGGGTACCCGACCCGCGAGCTCCTCGCGCGCGCCCGGCCTCGGCCCGAGGCGGACATGGTGCTGTCGACGAGCGCGGACGGGTTCACCGCGTCGACGCCGCTCGCGGTGCTGACGGACTCGCGGGACGCGCTGCTGGCGGTCGGGATGAACGACGAGCCCCTCCCGCTCGCCCACGGCTTCCCGGTCCGGATGGTCGTGCCGGGGCTGTACGGCTACGTCTCGGCGACCAAGTGGGTGGTCGACCTCGAGGTCACCCGCTTCGCCGACCGTCGCGCCTACTGGACCGACCGAGGCTGGTCCGCCGAGGGCCCGATCAAGACGGCGTCGCGCATCGAGGTGCCCCGGCCCGGCACCCCGCTGCGCGCAGGACCCGTCGTCGTCGCCGGCACCGCCTGGGCGCAGCACCGCGGCATCACCGGCGTCGAGGTGCGGGTGGACGACGGCGCGTGGGAGCCCGCCGCCCTGGCGGCGGAGGCGTCCGTCGACACCTGGCGCCAGTGGTCCTACCGGTGGGACGCCAGCTCGGGCGACCACCGGCTGACGGTCCGCGCGACGGACGGGACCGACCGCGTGCAGACCGCCGAGCGCGCGAGCCCGGCCCCGGACGGCGCGAGCGGCTGGCATGCCGTCGACGTCACCGTCGAGTAGGCGTGCTCAGCCGCTCGTCGCCGGGCGGGTGGTCTCGGGCGGGGCGGGTGGTCTCGGCCGGGGCGGGGCGGTCTCGGCCGGGGCGGGGCGGTCTCGGGCGGGGCGGGGCGGTCTCGGGCGCGGTGTGGAGTGCCGCCCCTCAGCGGTGGAGCAGCAGCGCGTCGCCCTGACCGCCGCCGCCGCACAGCGCGACGGCGGCGCGGCCGCCACCACGGCGCGCGAGCTCGTGCGCCGCGTGGACCACGAGGCGCGCACCAGAGGCGCCGATCGGGTGGCCCAGCGAGATCGCGCCCCCGTGGAGGTTGACCTTGTCGCTCGACACCCCGAGCTCGAGCATCGACTGGACCGCCACCGCGGCGAACGCCTCGTTGATCTCGATCACGTCGAGCTCGTCGGCCGTCCAGCCCGCGCGCGCGAGCGCAGCCTTGATGGCCTGGGACGGCTGCGCGTGGAGCGAGTTGTCGGGGCCTGCGACCTGGCCGTACGCCCCGAGCGTCGCGAGCCAGGTGAGGCCCTTGGCCTCGGCGTTGGCGCGCGTGGTGAGCACGACGGCGGCAGCGCCGTCCGTCAGCTGCGACGAGTTGCCGGCGGTGATGGTGCCGTCGGGCGAGAACGCAGGCCGGAGCCGCGCGAGGGTCTCGACGGTCGTGTCCGGGCGGATGCCCTCGTCCGTCCGGATCACGATCGGGTCGCCCTTGCGCTGCGGGACGCTGACCTCGGCGATCTCGTCGTCGAAGGCGCCCGACTCCCACGCGGCCGCGGCGCGCTGGTGCGACCGGGCCGCCACCTCGTCCTGCGCCTCGCGCGTGAGCTGCAGACCCTTGTTGTGGCGCTCGGTCGACGAGCCCATGGACTCCTGGTCGAAGGCGTCGGTCAGGCCGTCGTGGTCGGTGTGGTCGAGCGCCGCGACGCTGCCGAACTTCCAGCCGTTGCGCGCGCCGGGCAGCAGGTAGGGCGCGTTCGTCATCGACTCCTGCCCGCCCGCCACGACGACGTCCGCGTCGCCGAGCCGGATCATGCGCGACGCCTCGATGATCGCGGCGAGCCCCGAGAGGCACACCTTGTTCACCGTGACGGTCGGCACGTCCCACCCGATGCCGGCCGCGATCGCGGTCTGCCGGGCGGGGTTCTGCCCCGCGCCCGCCTGGAGGACCTGACCCATCACCACGGCGTCGACGGCCTCGGGGCCCAGGCCCGACCGCTCGAGGGCCGCGCGCACGGCGACGGCGCCGAGCTGCACGGCCGTCAGCGAGGCGAGCTGGCCGGAGATCCGGCCCTGCGGCGTGCGGGTGGCGGAGAGGACGACGATCTCATCACGGTCGGACATGCGAATCACTCCTGGTGCGGGTGGGTCGGCTCTCGAGGGCGGACCGGACGCGCGCGGGCTCTGTGCGCACGCGCGTCCGGTGAGCTCGTCAGACGGGGACCGGGACCTCGCTGAGGTCGGGGTCGACGGCGAGCTCGGGCTCGGTGGCGGCGCGGACCTCGTCGACCGTGACACCGGGCGCCAGCTCGCGCAGGACGAGTCCGTCGGGGGTGACGTCGATGACGGCGAGGTCGGTGATGATGCGGTTGACGACACCGCGCCCGGTCAGGGGCAGCGAGCACTCGTGGAGGATCTTGGGCGAGCCGTCGCGCGCGCGGTGCTCCATGAGGACGATGACCTTGCCCGCGCCGTGGACGAGGTCCATCGCACCTCCCGGGCCCTTGACCATCTTGCCGGGGATCATCCAGTTGGCCAGGTCCCCCCGGACCGAGACCTGCATCCCGCCCAGGATCGCCGCGGCGACCTTGCCGCCTCGGATCATCCCGAAGCTCAGCGCCGAGTCGAAGAACGCGGCGCCGGGGAGCACCGTGACGGTCTCCTTCCCGGCGTTGATCAGGTCCGGGTCGACCGCGTCGTCGGTCGGGTAGGGCCCGACGCCGAGGATGCCGTTCTCCGACTGCAGGACGACGTGCCGGTCCGCGGGCACGTAGTTCGGCACGAGGGTCGGCAGGCCGATCCCCAGGTTGACGTAGGAGCCGTGCTCCAGCTCCAGCGCGGCACGCGCCGCCATCTGCTCGCGGGTCAGGGCCATGCTCACGCCTCCTGGTTCGACGCGCGGACGGTGCGCTTCTCGATGGGCTTCGGGATGTCGTGGCCCACCTCGACCACGCGGTGCACGAAGACGCCCGGCAGGTGGACCGCGTCGGGGTCGATCTCGCCCGGCTCGACGAGCTCCTCCACCTGGGCGATGGTGATGCGTCCGGCCATCGCGGCGACGGGCGAGAAGTTCCGGGCCGACTTGTTGAAGACGAGGTTGCCGTGACGGTCGCCGCGCAGCGCGTGGACGAGCGCGAAGTCCGTGGCGATGGCCTCCTCGAGGACGTGCTCGCGCTCCTCGCCCCGGACCGTGAAGCTGCGCACCTCCTTCGGCTGCGACGCGACCGCGATCCCGCCCGCGCCGTCGTACCGGCGCGGCAGCCCGCCCTCGGCGACCTGCGTGCCGACACCGGTCTGCGTCCAGAAGGCCGCGATCCCCGAGCCTCCGGCGCGCAGCTTCTCCGCCAGCGTGCCCTGCGGCGTGAGCTCGAGCTCGAGCTCGCCCGAGAGGAACTGGCGCTCGAACTCCTTGTTTTCGCCGACGTACGACGAGATCATCTTGCGGATCCGGCCCGCGCCGAGCAGCACACCGAGGCCGAAGCTGTCCGTCCCGCAGTTGTTGCTGACGACCGTGAGCTCGCGCGCACCGTTGGCCAGGATCGCCTCGATGAGGGCGATCGGGTTGCCCGAGAGCCCGAACCCGCCGACGGCGAGCGTGGCGCCGTCGGTGACGTCCGCGACCGCCTCCTCCGCCGAGCCGATGACCTTGTCGAGCCCGCTCATGGGTGTACCTCCGCAGGGTGCTCCGCGCCGCGTCCGCCGACGGCGCCGACCGGTTCGCCGGACGCAGCGAGCGCCTGGCGGATCTCGGCGGTGACGGCGTCGACGCCGTGGTCGCTCATGATGATCGTGTAGTGGTTCACGTCGTCGACCTCGACGGCGCGCAGGACGGGCAGACGACCGGACCAGACGGTCACCTGGTCCGGGGAGTATAGGCCGGGCGGCTCGTCCATGAGGCCACGCGGCGCCCGCAGGAACACCGTCGGGTGCACCAGCCCGTCGAGCGCGGCCACCAGCGACGGGCCCGAGTGCAGCTCGGCCGTGTCCTCCTCGACCGCGGCGTAGGCGGTCGCCGGGTGCAGCTCGGGCTCGACGCCCTCGAGGTCGTAGTCGACGTACTGGGCCATGGTGTCGTTCCACCCCTCGCCGAAGGCGGGGTGCGCGCGCCAGAACGCCCGGTAGCTCGCCCGGTCCGGGAACGTCATGGCGAGCCGCTCCGCCGCCGGCCCGAGGATGGCGCGCACGAGCGCGTCACCCGTCAGGCCCGGAGGCGCCGCGAGCGGCAGGCCGCCGTCGATGAGGACGAGCGAGCGCACGCGGTCGGCGTGCCGGTGGGCGAACACGGCCGAGACGAAGGCCCCCATCGAGTGCCCCACCACGACCGTGCGCCGCACGCCGAGCGCGTCGAGGACCGCCGCGAGGTCGTCCGCGTGCTGCGGCATCCCGTACGGTCCCGGGAGGTGCGCGCTGCGCCCGCGCCCGCGCAGGTCCGGGGCGATGACCCGGACACCGGGCAGGGCCGCGGCCACCATGGGCCACGCGCGGTGCGACGCCGTGACCCCGTGCACCGCCAGGATCGTCGGGGCGCCAGCATCCTCAGGACCCCACACGCCGACGCGCAGCCGACCGCCGCGCACCGGGACGTCCAAGGTCCGGTAGCCCTCGCTCACGGCCGTCACCGTGCGCTCCATCCGCCGTCGATCACCCAGGACGCGCCCGTGACCATGCCTGCCTCGTCGCCCGCGAGGTACGCGACGACGCCCGCGACCTCGGACGGCTCCACGAGGCGCTTGATCGCGCTCTCCGTGAGCAGGACCTTGGCGAGCACCTCGGACTCCGGGATCCCGTGCACCCGGGCCTGGTCGGCGATCTGCCGCTCGACGAGCGGCGTGCGCACGTAGCCCGGGTTCACGCAGTTGCTCGTGACGCCGTGCGGGCCGCCCTCGAGCGCGGTCACCTTCGACAGCCCCTCGAGACCGTGCTTGGCAGCGACGTACGCACCCTTGTAGGGGGAGGCGACGAGCCCGTGGACCGACGACAGGTTGATGACGCGGCCCCACCCGCGCCGGTACATCCCCGGCAGCGCCGAGCGGATCAGGAGGAACGGCGACTCGAGCATGAGCCGGGTGATGAGCCGGAAGTCGGCGACGGCGAACTCCTCGAGCGGGCTCACCCGCTGGACGCCCGCGTTGTTGACGAGGATGTCCGTGTCCAGCACGTGGTCGGCCAGGGCGTCCGTGTCGGCCAGGTCGACCTCCCACGCCGTCCCGCCCACCTCGTCGGCCAGGGCCTTGGCAGCGGGGCCGTCCAGGTCGGCGACGGTCACGTGCGCACCGCGCGCCGCGAGCTCGCGCGCGCATGCCGCGCCGATGCCGCTCGCGCCCCCCGTCACCGTCGCGGTGCGGCCGGCCAAGCTCCCGGCCGCGCTCGTCGCCGTCATGTCTGCTCCGTCCTGTCGTCCGACCTGTCGTCCGTGTCGTGCGGGTGGTGCCCGTCCTGCGGGTCCTGTCGGTCCAGGGCCACCGCGGCGAGCCCGCGCTGGATGAAGCCCATCACCTGGTCGAAGACGTCCGGGGGGACGTCCATGGTGTCGGCGGGCCCGGGCTCCGAGTCCGAGTCCATGGCTCCCGCCGCGGCCCACCGGACCCAGCGCATGCCGACGAGCTCGCCGATGCCCATGAGCACCCAGGCGGCGACGGTGGGGTCGACGTCACCGATCTCACCGGACGCCCGGGCGGCCGTGAGGCCCTCGATGTACCCCTCGACGATGCGGGTGTAGTGCATCCGGAACGCCGCCGGCGACACGAACTCCGCCTGCCGCACGATGCGGTACAGCGCGGGGTGCTCGGCCGTGAACCGGAAAAAGGCCCGGAACCCCGCCCGCTCGGCCTCGATGCGGTTCGGCGCGGCCTCGGTGGCCTCGGCCATGGCGTGCCGCACCCGCCGGTTGAGGTCCTCGACGACCTCGTCGAAGATCTCCAGCTTGCCGTCGAAGTACAGGTAGAAGGTGCCCAGGCCGACGCCGGCGTGCTCCGTGATCTTGACGATCGACGCGTCGTGGTACCCGACGTCGGCGAACACCTGCTCGGCCGACTCGACGAGCCTGGCACGCGTGCGGTTGCCGCGGGCCGTCCGGGGCGCCGCGCGCGGCACGGTGCGCGGGACGGCAGTCACACGAGCTCCTTGAGAAGGGTGTGGCGGGAGATCTTGTCGAGGCTGGTGTGCGGCAGCGACGGGACGAACCGGATCTGCGTCGGCACCTTGAAGGCGGCGAGCTCCCGCGCGCAGTGCGCACGCAGGTCCTCGGAGTCCGTCGCGACGCCGCGTCGCAGCACGACGTGGGCCACGCCCACCTCGCCCCAACGCGCGTCGGGGACGCCCACGACGGCGGCCTCGGCGACCGCGGGGTGGCGTGCGAGCACCGCCTCCACCTCGGCCGGCGAGACGTTCTCCCCGCCCGTGATGAAGATGTCCTTGATGCGGTCGACGACGGAGAAGTACCCGTCCTCGTCCCGCTCGACGAGATCCCCGGTGTGCAGCCACCCGCCGGCGAGCGCCCGTTCGGTGGCCTCCGGGTCGCGGAAGTACCCCGCGAAGACCCCCGGGCCGCGCACGAGGAGCTCACCGCGTCCGGCACCCTCGACGACCTCCCCCGTCACGACGTCGCAGAGGGCGACCTCGACGTGCGGGTACGGCTTCCCGGCGCACCCGACGCGGGCCCGTGCCTCGTCGTCGGGCAGGCACAGGACGTTGGGGGACGCCTCGGTGAGGCCGTACCCCTGCGTCAGCGCGACGCCGCGCTCGTGCCAGGTCCGCAGCAGCGGCGCCGGCATCGACGCTCCACCGACCACCGCCTGCCGCAGGCTCGACACGTCGGTGGTGGCGAAGTCCGGGTGCTCGGCGAGCAGCAGGTAGTTGGTCGGGACGCCCATCATCGTGGTCACCCGGCGCTCGGCGAGGAGGTGGAGCACCCGGTCGGGCTCGAACGTGCGCTCCAGGACGACCGTCGCGCCCATCCACCACGCCAGCAGCGGCTGGATGTTCCACCCACCGACATGGAACTGCGGCAGGACCGCGAGCACGACGTCGCGGCTCGAGATCTCGATCGTGCGTCCCAGCGACAGGTTGGTCCAGAAGCAGTTCGCGTGCGTGAGCAGGACGCCGCGCGGGTGTCCCTCGGTGCCCGACGTGAACATGAGCAGGAGGGGGTCGTCGTCCTGCACCGGGCGGTTGTCGAGCTCGACCGCGCTCTCCGGGTCCCGCCGACGCGTCGGCCGAGGTGCCCGGCGTTCGACACCGCTGGGACCGAGCCGCGCGCTGCCCGGAGGGGCGGCGAGGCGTTCGAGCGCCGCCGTGGCGAGCGCGTCGAACTCCTCCTCCACCAGCAGCAGGGCCGGGTCGGCCTGGTCGAGCTGGGCGGCGAGCTCGCGGGGCGAGAGCCGCCAGGACAGCGGCACGAGCACCAGCCTCGCCTGCGCGCAGGCGAAGAACAGGACCACGTGGTCCGCGCTGTTGCCCGTGATCGTCGCGATCCGGTCCCCGACGCCGTACCCGGCCGCGCGCAGCCGGCGGGCGAGTGCCGATGCCCGGCCGTCGAGGTCCGCGTAGCGCAGACTGACACCACGGTCGTCGATCGCCACCCGTGCCGGGGTGGCGATGGCACGATCCCGGGTCCAGCGGCCGAGCGTGTGCAGACCGGCTCCACGGAGCAAGTCGTCGCGGTGCCAGGTGCCGGTCACACCACTTCCTCCAGCAACGTCCGTGGATCGGCCTTGCCGGTGCGGCGGCGGTTGCGGGCGTCGACTCGTCCGACCGCGCCGGCGATGCCACCGGGCAGGAAGAGCACCACGAGGATGAAGAGCGTGCCGAGGAGGAACAGCGGCTCGGACAGCGGGATGCGCAGGACCGACGGCAGCTCCTCGATCCAGGCGGAGCTCGCCAGGGCGTTCAGGCGCTGGTCGAGCAGCGTGTACAGCACACCGCCCACGATGGCCCCCCACCGCGACCCGACGCCACCCAGGACGACCATGACCAGCAGGGTCAGGGTGAAGTCGGTGGAGATCGCTCGGGGGACGGCGCCGCTCTGCAGCAGCAGGTTCGCCATGCCGACGACCGTCGCCAGCACGCCGGCGACCACGAACGCGATCAGCTTGATCACGTAGGGCCGCTGCCCGATGACCCGCACGCGGAGCTCGTTCTCGCGCGTCGCGGCCATGAGGTGACCGGCGCGGGAGTGCTCGATCCACGCGACGACCGCGTAGACGAGCAGGAGCACGACCAAGGCGACCCAGTACAGGTACTTCGTGTTCACGACACCGACGAGGAGCTCGGGAAGACGGTCCGTGTTGAGAGCCAGTCCTTCCTCACCACCCGTGAGGCGGTCGGGGTTGCGGCGGACGATCACGGAACCGGCCTGCGCGAAGGCGAGCGTGACCATGGCGAACGAGATGCCCGTCACCCGCAGGCTGACCGCGCCGGTCAGAGCCGCCAGGACCAGGCCGATCACCAGCGTGACGCCGATCGCCGGGAGAAGTCCCATCTGAGCCCGGTCGAGCAGGATCGCCAGGCCGTACGCCCCGGCCGCGAAATAGAGCGCGTGCCCGAACGAGAGCAGGCCCGAGACCCCGAAGAGCAGGTGATAGCTCAGCGCGAGCGCCGCGGTGAGCAACGCGAACGCGAGGACCTGGAGAGCTCCGGGCGTGTACGTCGGCCCGGGGAGGATGCCCGGGAGCGACAGGTTGAGCAGCGGGAGGACGGCGAGCAGCACGACGAGCGCGGCCCCCGCGACCCACGTCGTCAGCGTCCGTGCGGACGGTGCCGCACGACCCCCGTCCCCACCGGGCGATGCCGCCGGCGACTGCTCGGACTCGCGTCGAACCGGGCTCTGGGCGCCGTGCTCGGCGTCGCGGACCATCTCGTTCTCCCGCATCATGCCTTCTTCCCGAGGAGACCCGACGGGCGGGTGAGGAGGACGACGGCGAGGGCCAGCACGACGGCCAGGTCCCCGGTGCCCCCGGCGTAGAAGTTCGCGAACTGCTGCAGGAGCGCGACGGCCACCGAGGCGATCGCGGCACCGGTCAGCGACCCGAGACCACCGATCACGGTGACGATGAAGGCGAAGATGAGCAGCGAACCACCGAGGAGCGGCGAGACGTACCCGAAGAAGTGCGACGCGAGGACGCCCCCCAGACCGGCCGCCGCGCCTCCGACCGCGAAGACGAGCGTGAACGCCTTGCGGACGTCGATGCCGAGGGCCGTCACCATGGAGCGGTTCTCGACGCCCGCCCGGATGATCAGGCCGAAGCGGGTGAACTTGAGGAACGCGACGATCGCGAGCAGCACGAGCACCGCCACGAAGATCACCATGAACCGGTCGTTGGGGATGCGGGCGCCGGCGATCGACGTGGTCTGCTCGAGCCAGGCCGGACCGGTGATGAACACCGGGTCGGTGCCCCAGATGCCCTCGAACAGTGCGACGGTCGCGAGGCCGAGGCCGACGGTCACGAGCACCTGCTCGATGTGCCGCTCGTAGAGGCGGCGGACCAGCAGGAACTCGGTGAGCGCCGCCATCACGGCACCGACCGCGGCGCCCAGCACCAGCGACAGCAGGAACGTGACCCAGCTGTCGGCGCCCGTGCGGCGGGCGATCTCCCACCCGGCGAACGCACCGAGTGTCAGGAACGACCCGTGGGCGAAGTTCAGGACGCCCATCAGGCCGTAGATGAGCGAGAGCCCGGAGGCCACGAGGAAGTAGAGCGCGCCCAGACCGAGTCCGGTGATGGCGAGCAGGACGACGGTGCTCACTGGCGTACCTCGGGGTTCAGGGCCGACGCGTGGGGCGCGGGCGCGGGCTGGTTCGAGTCGTCGCCGCCGTGCACGCCGAGCAGGCGCTTGGTGAGCTCCTCGTCGGCGAGGAGCGCCTGCGCGGACCCGGTGTGGACGACGCGGCCGCCGGCCAGCACGACGGCTCCGGCGGCGAGGCGCCGGACGACCTGGAGGTTCTGCTCGACCAGCAGGATCGGCACGGTGCGGGCGGCCTCCTCGAGGGTCTCCGCCACCTCGGCCACGATCTTCGGCGCGAGCCCCTTGGTGGGCTCGTCGACGAGGAGCAGCTCGTTGTCGTTGAGCAGGGCGCGGGCGAGGGACACCATCTGCTGCTGGCCGCCGGAGAGCGTGCCCGCGAGCTGGGCCGAACGCGCGACCAGGTCGGGGAAGAGCTTCTCGACGAGCTCGCGGCGCGGGTTGTCGTCACGCTCCGCGAGCCGCAGGTTCTCCGCGACCGTCAGCGAGGCGAAGACCTCGCGGTCCTCGGGCACGTAGCCGACCCCGCGGGTGACGATCTTGTGGGTGGGCTCGCCGTCGATCCGCTCGCCGGCGAGCGTGACCTCGCCGGAGCGCTCGATCAGGCCCAGGATCGCCTTGATCGTGCTGGTCTTGCCGACGCCGTTGCGGCCCAGGAGGGCCGTCACGCCGAGCGACGGGACCTGGAAGCTGATGTCCTCGACGACCTGCTGACCGGCGATCCGGGCGCTGAGCGTGCTGACAGTCAGGATGGGAGCGTGCAAGGCGCTCACACCGCCTCCCCGAGATAGGCGCTCTGCACGGTCCGGTCCGCCATGACGACGTCCGGGGTGTCGCACGCGAGCAGCTGGCCGTGATGCATGACGGCGACCCGGTCGACCAGCCCGAGCACCACCTCCATGTGGTGCTCGACCATGAGCACGGTGCACCCGTGCTCACGGTGCACCCGCCGGATGACCTGGCTCAGCCCGGGCACGTCGCCCGACGCCACACCGGCCATCGGCTCGTCGAGCAGGATGACGCTGGGTTCCGTCGCGAGGAGGACCGCGATCTCGAGCTTGCGCTTGTCGCCGTGCGAGAGGTCACCCGCGGCGTCGCCCGCCTTGTGGGACAGGCCCACCTCGGCAAGTCGTTCGCGCGCGTCGCGGGTGGCCTCGTCGCTCGACGTCGGGTACCTCAGGACCGACAGCGCGCCGCCGAAGCGGATCTGCGCTGCGAGCCGGACGTTCTCGAGCGCCGAGAGCCGCGGGAAGAGGCTCGAGGTCTGGAACGTCCGCCCCAGCCCACCCCGCGCTCGCTTGTGGATCGGCTCGCCGGTGACGTCCCTGCCCTCGAACCAGACCGTGCCGCCAGTGGGACGCAGCACGCCTGAGACGAGGTTGAACAGGGTCGTCTTGCCGGCTCCGTTGGGGCCGATCACCCCGAGCATCTCTGCCTTCCCGACCTGCAGCGTCACATCCGTCAGGATGCGAGCGCCACCGATCTGGAGGCTGAGACCCTCGACGGCGAGCGCGGGGGAGCTGGTGACGGACATGACTACCTTCCGAGGTGAGAGAGGTGAGACCTGCGCTGGTGCGGCGCCGTCACGCCTTCTCGGGCGGAGCGACGTCCTCGGGCGCGACCTCGGCGATGAGCGACGGGGTCCAGGTGCCACCGGACTCGCTGAGGCGCGCCTGGTACATCGGCTGGAGCATCGCGTGGTCGCTCGCGCGGACCGTGGTCTCGCCCTTCGGGCCCTGGAACGTCCAGCCCTCGAGCGCCGTGATCATGGCCTCGACCTCGCCGCCGCCCTTCTCGATCGCCCGCACGATCATCTGGGCGGCCACGAAGCCGTCCGGGGAGAACAGGTCGGCCTGCGAGCCGGCCGCCTCGATGGCCTCCACCATCGCCGTGTTGACGTCGTTGTCGGCCGCCTCGGGGAAGTAGTAGGAGAGGAAGCTGATCTTGGAACCGGCCGGGCCGTACGCGCCGTAGGTCGAGCGGTCACCCAGGCCGGTCACGACCGGCGCGGCGTCGAAGACACCCTGCTGGTCGAGCGCCTGCCACATGGCGCCGGAGGTGGCGCCGGCCCAGGCGGCGAAGATCAGGTCCGGAGCGGCGTCGACGGCCTGGCGCGCGAACGGCGTGAACTCGGTCGCGTCCTCCGGGACGAGGATCGAGGTGACCTCGGCGCCCTTGGCGCCCAGGACGGCGTCGACGGCCGCGAGGTTGCCCTGGCCGAACGCGTTGTCCTGCGCGAAGACGAGGACCTTCTTGCCGGCGGGGTCGATGAACGTGCCGGCGGTCGCCACGTCCTGCAGGCTCTGGCGGCCCGAGCGGAACGTGTACTTGTTGACACCCTGGATCGCGTCGGTCGCGGCCGGGCCGGAGATGAAGAGGATCTTGTTCTGCTCGGCCTGCTCGGCGAGCTTGAGCGCGATGCCCGACGCCGTCGAGCCCGCGATGATCGGGTAGCCCTGGCCGATGAAGTCCTTGGCGAGCGAGACGGCCTTGTCGGCGTCGCCCGTGTCGTCCGCGTACGAGACCTTGATCTCGCGGCCGTCGATCGTGCCGGTACCGTCCGTCGCGTAGTCCAGGCCGGCCTCGAAGCCCTCGAGGTACGCCTTGCCGTAGGCCGCGAGCGGACCCGTCTTGGAGTAGACGATGCCGACGTCGACCGGGTCCTTGGTCGCCGTCTCGGACGCGGCACCGCTCGGTGCGTCGCCGGGGCTGGTGTTGGTCGAGGGCGCACAGCCGGCCATGAGGACTCCAGCAGCTGCCAGCATCGCGACCATGAGGCGCTTCTTTGTGACCTGCATGGGACCGCCTTCCCGTGAGAGACCCGTCGACCCTCGAACATGAAAGCCGATTCGGGTTGCAGGAATCATGTGGCTGCGGTCACATGGTGTCAAGTTCCTGGCACGCGCCCGGCGACACGGGCGGCACAGGGCGGGCACGCACGCCCCCACTTCACCCGACGACGGTCCCGCGCAGCCGTGCCAGGGCCCGGCCGGGTTCGCACATCCTTGACTCGATCCCTCATCCCCCCGTCAACCGCGCCGATGACTGCTCGGACGACATGATCACGGGGAGGCACGGGGTGACGGGCGACCGAAGGCTGGGCTCGTTCGTCGTGGTCACCGGCGGCCTGGGCGTGGCGATCCTGGCGGCCGCCTCGGCCGACGACCTGGCGCACCTGGCGCACCTGGCGCAGGCGGACGCGGACGAGCGGTGGCGCGCGACAGGCATCCTGCTCGCCTGCCTCCTGCTGCTGGTCGCAGGGATCGCGTACCGGGCCGCCTCGCTGGACCAGGGTCGGACGTTCCGGGAGCTGCTGCTCCGCGTGTCCGCGGAGCAGCAGGAGCAGCAGCGCCGTGAGACGTTGCACCGTGAGGTGCTCGCGGTGATGGAGCCGGGCGCCATGCACATGGTGTTCCAGCCGATCACCGAGGTCGGCACCGGCCGGGTGCAGGGCTACGAGGCGCTGGCACGGTTCCCCGAGCACGGCCCCGACCACTGGTTCCCGGCCGCCGAGGAGGTCGGGCTCGGCACCCGCCTCGAGCTGCGCGCGATCGAGCTGGCGCTGGCGACCGGCCTGCCACGCGTCCCCGCCGACCAGTACGTCTCGGTCAACCTCTCGGCCACCACGCTGCTCGACCCCGCGCTGCTCGAGCTCATCGACCCCGGCGTCGGCGACCGCGTGGTCGTCGAGCTGACCGAGCACTCCATGGTCGCGGTGTACGACGACGTCGTCGCGGCGCTCCCGGCGCTGCGCGCACGCGGGGTCCGCCTCGCGATCGACGACCTGGGCGTCGGGTACGGGTCGATGGGCCACGTCGTGCGGCTCTCCCCCGACCTCGTCAAGATCGACCGTTCGCTCATCACCGGCATCTCGGTCGACAACGCGCAGAGCAGCTTCGTCGCGGCGATGGTGGCCTTCACCGCGGCGATCGGCGTCTCGCTCCTCGCCGAGGGCGTCGAGACCGAGGGCGAGGCGCAGTCGCTGCACCAGCTCGGCGTCGGGCTCGCGCAGGGCTGGCACTTCGGCCGGCCGTCGGACCTGGGCCCGACGCCGGAGCCCGCCCGGGCGGCGTCCCCAGGTTCCGTCAGCGCGACTGGGCTCCGAGCGGACTGACGTCCCGGACCCAGCCGTCGCCGTCGGGCCGGAAGCCGACGCGCGGCAGGTAGCCCTGGGGGTCGCGGATGCCGGGCGGCGCCACGAGGCGCCGGAAGCCGCGCTCGGCGAAGACCCCGCTCCGGCGGTACACGAACTCGCCCGGGGTGAAGTCCCGGAACCGCGGCGACACGTAGTCCAGCTCGACCTGCCCGACGCCCGCGCCGGCGTCGTGCCCGAGCACGACGCCCACGGTCTCGTCGCCACGGACGACGAGGAAGGCCCACCGCTGCGGGAGCGTCGGGTCCCACACGAAGTCGGGCTGGAACGCGCGGATGTCGTCGGTGTGCACGCGCAGCACGTGCGCGAGGTAGGTGTCCGTCGGGTCGACCTCGATGACCTCGTACGCCGCGGCGTCGTGGCGCTCGCGCTGGAGCCGGACGAGCCAGTAGACGTTGATCAGCGCGATGACGCCGTTCATCGCGACGAACGGCCAGATGCCGAGCACCGCGTTGTACCCGGTGGCGAGGACCGAGCCGACCAGGTTGAGCACCCGGAACCGCCAGACCCGCACCTGCGTCAGCGACAGCACGACCAGTGCGGACCCGACCCAGCCGACGACCTCGAGCCACGGCACGCTCGCTCAGCCCCCCGCGAACGGCGGCAGGACGTCGACGACGTCGTGGTCGGCCAGGCGGTGCGTCTCGTCGTCGACCCGGCGGCCGTCGACGAGGAGCGAGCAGCGCGTCAGGACACGCTCGAGGTCGGGTCCGTGCGCACCGACCATCGCGGCCCGCAGCGCCCCGACCGTGGGGGCGTCGAGGGGCTCGGACGCGCGGCCCGCGGCCTCGGCGGCGGCGGCGAAGTACCGGACGGTCGCCATCAGCTCTCCTCCCGTGGCCGGTCGGCCCAGTCGCGGGCAAGGGCGCCGACGCGCTCGACGAGGTCGTCCAACGCGACTGCACCCGCCTGATCCGCACCCGCCTGACCCGCGCCCCGCTGATCCGCACCCGCCTGACCCGCGCCCCCGTGACCTGCGTCCTCATGACCCGCGCGACTGGCCCCGGCGGCGTACCCGACCAGGAACGTCGTGAGCGGTGCCGCGGGACGGTCGACGCCGTGCGCCGCGTCGCGCGCGAGGTCGAGGACCAGGGCCACGTCGACGACGTCGCGCGGGATCTCGAGCTCCGCCACCACCGCAGCCACCCACTCCTCGAGCCGCCCCGCGGTGCCCGCGCGGCTCGCCGGACGGGCGCTCCCCGCTCCGTCAGCGGCTGCGGTCACGGGTGGGTTCGCGGGGCGGTTCGCGGGTGCGCCACCGGGCGCTCGTCCCAGCACGTCGTCCATCCCTACCTCCTTGGCCGGTCATCGTCGCACGGTCCGCCGGGCTGGGCCGGGACCCGCGTGCCCGGGCCCGTCACGTCCCGCGACATCAGTAGCGAGCGGCCGAGGGCTCGACGGCGTCGACCCAGGCCAGGACACCGCCCGCGAGGTGGGCGACCTGCGTGAAGCCCGCCGCCGCGAGGGCCCGCGCCGCGCGCTCCGAGCGCGCGCCGCTGCGGCAGTACAGGACCAGCCGCCGGTCACGCGGGAGCTCTGGGAGCGCCTCGCCCGTGAGGATGCGGGCGAGCGGCACCGAGCGGGAGCCGGCGATCACGACGATCTCGCGCTCCTCGGGCTCGCGGACGTCGACGACGACGAGACCCGGGTCCCGGCCCTCGCCGGCGACCTCGCCCGCACCGACCCCCGCGAGCGCGTCCGCGAGCTCGCGCGGGCTCAGCGTGGGGACGGCCTGGTCCACGTGCAGCGCGTCGTCGGCGGGCCGAGCATCCGCTGGCACAGCGTCCTCGGCAAACACAGCGTCCTCGGCAAGCACAGCGTCCTCGGCAAGCACAGCGTCCTCGGCAAGCGCATCGTCCTCGGCGAGCACAGCGTCGTCGGCCGCCCTTCCGCCGCCCTGGAGCCGGACCTCCGACCAGCGCGCGGCGAGCCCGTCCAGCACCAGCACCCGGCCGAGCAACGGCTCCCCCGCGCCCGTGATGAGCTTGACCGCCTCGGTCGCCATCACCGTGCCGACCTGGCCGCACAACGCGCCGAGCACCCCGGCCTCACCGCAGGACGGCACGCTCCCGGCCGGCGGGGGGCTCGGGAAGAGGTCGCGCAGCTGCACGGGCGGGACACCGCTCGAGGCCGGGGGTCGACCCCAGAACACGGACACCTGCGCGTCGAACCGCAGCACCGAACCCCACACCTCCGCCAGACCCAGCCGTACGCAGGAGTCGTTCACGAGGTACCGGGTGGCGAAGTTGTCGGTGCCGTCGACCACGAGGTCGTAGCCGCGGAGCACGTCGTCCACCGTCTCGCGGGTCAGGCGGACGTCGTGCAGCACGACGTCGAGGTCGGGGTCGACGGCGAGGACGGCGTCGCGCGCGCTGTCGAGCTTCGGGCGGCCCACGTCGGACCGGCCGTGCACCACCTGGCGCTGCAGGTTGCTCACGGCGACGTCGTCGAAGTCGACGATCCCGAGCCTGCCGACGCCGGCCGCGGCGAGGTAGAGCAGCACGGGCGCGCCGAGGCCCCCGGCGCCGATGACGCACACCCTCGCGGCGCGCAGCCGGCGCTGCCCGTCGCGTCCGAGCGCGGGCAGGAGGAGGTGGCGCGAGTACCGCTCGACCTCGTCCCGGGTCAGCGGCGGCCCGGGCTCGACGAGCGGCGGGACCCGGACGGCAGTGACCGCGCCGTTGCGACCGTCGGCAGCCGCAGCGCGCTCCTCGGCCCTGCGGCTCGCGCCGGCCGGGCGGCCCTCGGCAGCCGTGCCGCCCACCGGCGGTGCGGCACCCACCGCTGCGGGACGTGACGCCATGGGTCGAGCGTAGCCGTCGGTGGATACTGCCCCGCGTCGCCGTCGATCACGAGGAGCCCACCCATGACGACCGTCCCGACCGAGCCCGCCCACCCGACCGAGCCCGCCCACCCGACCGAGCCCGCCCACCCCACCGAGCCCGCAGTCCCGACCGAGCCCGCCGGCCCCACGACCGCCGACCTCCACGACGAGCGGGGTCCGGAGCTCGAGTCGTGCGACCTCCAGCTGCGCCAGCTCGGCGGCCGGGCGCACTTCCGGGGCACCGTGGTCACGATCCGCTGCCACGAGGACAACGCGCTGGTCCGCAGCGTGCTCGCGGAGCCGGGTCACGGCCGCGTCCTCGTGGTGGACGGCGGCGGCTCGCTGCGCACCGCGCTCCTGGGCGACCGGATCGCGGCGTCCGCGGTCGCGAACGGGTGGGCGGGCGTCGTCGTGCACGGCGCGGTGCGCGACGTCGCGGTGCTCCGGACGCTCGACCTGGGCATCAAGGCGCTCGGCTCGAACCCGCGCAGGAGCGCGAAGACGGGAGCGGGCGAGCGCGACGTCCCGGTCGGCTTCGGTGGGGCCGTCTTCACCCCGGGCTCCGAGCTGGTGAGCGACGACGACGGGATCGTGGTCCTTCCGGTGGACTGACGCCCGACTCCCCCGCGCGGGAGCCCCCGACGTGCTACACACGGCACACGCCTGGTCAGACCCGCGTCCTCACCACGGAGGCCCCCATGCCGCAGCTCCTTCCCGGTCTCGAGCAGACCACGGTCGTCACGTCCCGGGCGCGGCTCGCCGCGATCACGCGGCCGGACCGCGTCGACGGTCAGCCGGTCCTGTTCGTGCACGGCAACGTGTCCTCGAGCCTGTTCTGGCAGCAGTCGCTGCTCGACGTGCCCGAGGGCTACCGGCCCCTCGCGGTGGACCTGCGCGGCTTCGGGGACAGCGAGGCGCTGCCGGTCGACGCGACGCGCGGCGTGCGTGACTACAGCGACGACCTCGCCGCGCTGGTCGAGGCGCTCGAGCTCGGTCCGTGCCACCTCGTCGGGTGGAGCATGGGCGGCGGGGTCACGCTCCAGTACCTGCGTGACCGCCCCGACCAGGTGCGCTCACTGACCCTCGTCAACCCGGTGTCGCCGTACGGCTTCGGAGCGACGCGGGGCCTGGACGGCGACCTGACCGACCCGGACGCGGCCGGCGCGGGCGGCGGCAGCGTGAACCCCGAGTTCGTCCGGCGCCTCGCCGCGCACGACACGTCGGCCGACGACGCCGCGTCGCCCCGACGCGTCCTGCTGTCCTACTACGTCAAGCCGCCCTTCGTCCCCGAGCTGCTGGACGTCTACGTCGAGTCGATGCTGAGCACCCACGTCGCCGACGGCGTCTACCCCGGCGACAGCGCCACGGTGCCCGGCTGGCCCGGCTTCGGGCCCGGTCCGCGCGGCGTGCTCAACACGATGGCGCCCACGTACTTCCGGATCGACGACCTGCACCTGATCGACCCGAAGCCGCCGATCGCCTGGTTCCGTGGGGCCGCGGACCAGATCGTCAGCGACACGTCGGCGTTCGACCTGGCTCACCTCGGCTCGCTCGGTGTCGTGCCCGGCTGGCCCGGCGCGGACGTGCTCCCGGCGCAGCCCATGGTCGCCCAGACGCGCGCGGTCCTCGAGCGGTACGGGGCCGCGGGCGGCCGGTGGACCGAGGTCGTGTTCGACGACGCCGGGCACAGCCCGCACCTCGAGGCCCCGGCGGACTTCGCGAAGGCGCTCGCGGAGAGCCTCGACGCCGGTCGTTGACGATTCCGCGCGCGGACCTGTGTGCGCCCGCCACTCCGCGGGGTCCAACTGCATGGCGCAAGCACACGGATCGGAGCGCTTCGTCGCCATAACGTGACCTGGCATGAGCACCCAGCCACCGGCGGCCGGCCAGTCGGGCACGCCAACCTTGCGCGGACGACGGGCCATCGTGACGGGTGCCGCGAGCGGCATCGGTGCGGCCTGCGTCGAGCGCCTGGTCGCCGCGGGCGCGCACGTGGTGGCGGTCGACCGCGACCGCGCGGCCCTCGACAGGCTCGTGGCGAGGGTCGACGACGTCACCCCCGTCGTGTGCGACCTCGCCGACCTCGACGCCGTGGACGCGTTGCCGGGAGACGTCGACATCCTCGTCAACAACGCGGGCGTCCAGCACGTCTCGCCGGTGCACGAGTTCCCGCCGGAGCGGTTCTCGTTCATCCTCCGGCTGATGCTCGAGTCACCGTTCAGGCTCGCCCGCCTCGTGCTCCCCCACATGTACGCGCAGGAGTGGGGCCGCATCGTCAACGTGTCGAGCGCGCACGGGTTGCGGGCGAGCCCCTTCAAGTCGGCCTACGTCTCCGCCAAGCACGGGCTCGAGGGGCTCAGCAAGGTCATCGCGGTCGAGGGAGCGCCGCACGGCGTCACGAGCAACTGCGTGAACCCGGCGTACGTCCGCACCCCGCTCGTGGAGAAGCAGATCGAGGCGCAGGCGCAGGCGCACGGCATCGAGCCGGACGACGTCGTGAGCACCGTGATGCTCGGCCGCGTCGCCGTCAAGCGGCTCATCGAGCCGTGGGAGGTCGCCGACATGGTGGCGTTCCTGTGCGGGCCGGCCTCCGCGTCGGTGTCCGGTGCGTCGTTCGCGATGGATGGCGGATGGACCGCGCAGTAGACGACAGGCAGGGGGCCATGGTGGAGCGCGTCGGGGTGAGGCCGTGACGACGGTGGGCGGCCGGGTCGGTGCTGCCCCGCAGACGGCGCTCGAGCTGCTGCGCCTGCTCGCCGAGGACGCGCCGGCCGAGCTGCTCGAGCAGCAGGCTGCTCAGGTCGAGGCGGCGAACCCGGGCGCGGGGGCTGCCGCGCGGCCGCTCGCGCTCCGCGTCCGCGCCGTGCTGGACGCCCGGCGGCGCCGCGAGGCCGAGCTGAGCGCGCTCGTCGACACGGCCCGCGAGCTGGCCTCCATGCGCGACCCGGGCCACGTGCTCGAGGCGATCGTCCGCCGCGCCCGCACGCTGCTGGGCACCGACGTCGCGCACCTGACGCTGCACGACAAGGCGCGGGGTGACACCTACATGCGCGCGACGGACGGCGCCGTCTCCCCCGTGTTCAAGTCCGTGCGACTACCGCTGGGCACAGGGCTCGGCGGGCTCGTCGCCCAGACCAGGCGCCCCTACTGGACCACCGACTACTTCGCGGACCTCCGGTTCCAGCACGCCGAGAAGCTGGACAACGCGGTCGCGGACGAGGGTCTCGTCGCCATCTGCGGCGTGCCCCTCCTCGTCGACGAGGAGTTCGTGGGCGTGCTCATGGCGTCCAACCGGAGCCCGCGACCGTTCACCCACGAGGAGGTCTCGCTCCTCGGGTCACTCGCGGCCCTCGCCGCGGTCTCCATCGTGCAGGCTCGCGCGGCGGCCGAGACCCAGGAGGCGTTGTCGGCGCTGTCGGTCGCGTACGAGACCGTGCGCCGTCAGGCCACCGCGGCGGAGCGCGCGGCGACCGCGCACGACCAGTTCGCCCAGATCGTGCTCTCCGGCGGCGGGGTCGACGACATCGCGTCGGCCCTCGCCGAGCTGCTGGGCGGCTGGGTGGTCGTCCTCGACGCCCGGGGACGGCGCACGGCTGCCCACGGGGAGGGCCCGCCACCCGAGACGGGCGGCACGGACCCGCTCGCGACGAGTGCCGCCGTCCGGGCGTCCGACTCGTCGGGGCGGCTCGCCGCCTCGGGCGGCATCTGGGCCGCCGCCGTCGCAGCCGCGGGCGACCGGATGGGCACGCTGGTGCTCGGCGGCCGCCAGCCCCTCGACGCGAACGACCAGCGCACGGTCGAGCGCGCCGCCGTGGTCACCGCGCTGCTGCTGCTGTTCCGCCAGCAGGCGTCCGAGAGCGAGCTGCGGGTGCGGACCGACCTCCTCGCCGACCTCCTCTCGCCCGACGCGTCCACCGCGCACGTGACGACGCTGCCGGCGCGCGCCCGCCTCCTCGGGATCGACCTCAGCGAGCCGCACGTCCTCGCGGTGTGCCAGCCGGCACCCGGGCAGTCGCGCCGGAGCGTGGTCGTCGCTGCGGCTGAGCTCCTCGAGGAGCTCACCGCTCCCGGGCGCGGTCGTCCCGGCCATCCCGGCCTTGTCGGCGAGCACGCCGGCGACGTCGTGGTTCTGGTCCCGGGAGGTGACCCGTCCACCGTGGCGACCCGGCTCGCGGAGCGGCTGAGCGGCGCGGGCACACCGGTGACGGTCGGCGCCGCCGGTCCGGTGGTGCCCGAGAACGGGCTGCGCGAGGCGTACCCCGAGGCCGTCCGGACGTCGCAGGCCCTCATCTCGCTCGGCACACCCGGCCGAGGGGCCTGTGCGACCGACCTCGGCTTCGCCGGGCTCGTCGTGGGCGGCACGCCCGACGTCGGACGCTACGTGACGTCCGTGCTGGGACCGCTGCTCGACTACGACGCCCGACGACGCAGCGACCTCCTCGGGACCGTCGAGGCGTACTTCGCGGCGGGCATGAGCCCGAGCCGGGCGGCGGGCGCGCTGCACGTCCACGTCAACACGGTCGCGCAACGGCTCGAGCGCGTCGCGCACGTCCTGGGCCCGGACTGGGCCGCGCCGGGGCGCGCCATGGAGGTCCAGCTGGCGCTTCGCCTCCATCGGCTCAACGGGACGGCCCCGCGCGATCGCTGAGCGTCGAGCTCGCGCACCACGTCCGGGCGCCGAGCCGGTAGAGCACGTGAGGGGCGACCGGGTGCCCGCTCGGGACGCGGGGATGGAGGAAGTCACCGTCGGGATCCCGCCGCATCCCGAGCCGCTCCATCACGGCCTGTGACCGCGCGTTGGTACGCGCCGTGAACGAGACGATCTCGCCGAGGCCCAGGTAGCGGAAGCCGTGCTCGACGGCGTGGCGGGCCGCCTCGGTCGCGTAGCCGCGGCCCCATGCCCAGCGAGCCAGGCGCCAGCCGACCTCCGTGCAGGGCCCGAACGAGGCGGGCCACGTCGGCACCGCGAGGCCGGTGAAGCCGGCGAACGCGCCAGCGTCCGCGCCCTCGGTGACCTCGAGCGCCCACAGCCCCCAGCCGTCCCGTTCGAGGACCGCGTCGGCCCGGGCAGCGAGCGCGTCGCTCGCCGCCCGGTCCAAGGGCGCGGGGAAGTGCGCCATGACCTCCGGGTCGGCGTTCAGCTCGGCGAACGGGCCGAGGTCGTCGGCCCGCCAGCGCCTCAGGTGCAGGCGTGGCGTCCGGATCTCCATCGGACCAGTGTGCCGCGCGCCCACCGACGATCCGCCCCCGGGACCGGTCGGAAGTGGATCGGGCGGCCCGTGACCGGGCGCGGCCCGTGGACCGGGCGGCCCGTGGACCGGGCGGCCCGTGGACCGGGCGGCGCGTGGCGGCGGCGCGTGGCGGCGGCGCGGACGGCGCGAGGGGTGCCACGCCTGAGCGTCGCACCCCTCTGCCGTGCCGGTGCCGACCCGACCTCGCACGGACGCCGGCCGGCCTCATGACCTCGCTACGTCCGAGATCGGAACCGTGCCTTGAGGTCACGAACGGTGCCCCAGATGCCGCGGCGGAACGCGAGCACGACGATGACGAACACCGTGCCGGTGATGATCCCGATGCCCTCGAAACCCGAGGTCGCGAGCCAGTCCTCGAGCATGACGACCAGCGCGGCACCGATCGTGCCGCCCCACAGCGTGCCGATCCCGCCGAGCACGGTGATGAGCACGACCTTGCCCGACGTCGTCCAGTTCAGCTCCTGCAGCGACGCGAAGCCGTGGCTGATCGAGAACAGACCACCCGCCGTGCCGGCCAGGCCCGCGGACATCACGAACGCCATGACCTTGTACCGCTGGACGTCGTACCCGAGCGCGCTGGCGCGCGCGGGGTTGTCCCGGATCGCGACCAGCACCTTGCCGAACGGCGAGTGGATGATCCGCCAGGCGGCCCACATGCCGAGCAGCACGATCGGTAGGCCCGCGTAGTAGAAGTAGAACGGGTCGGTCTCGATCAGCTCGATGCCGAAGAAGTTCCGCGGGATGCCCTGGAGCCCGTTCTCGCCGCCCGTGACGTCGCGCCACTGGTTCGCGAAGAAGTACAGCATCTGGGCGAAGGCGAGCGTCACCATCGCGAAGTAGATGCCGCTGCTGCGCACCGAGAGGAAGCCGATCGGCACCGCGAGCAGCATCGCGAACAGCGCGCCGACGAGGATGGCCACCGGGAACGGCACCCCGACGTTGATCGCGACGAGGCCCGTCACGTAGGCCGAGCCGCCCCAGAAGGCGGCGTGGCCGAACGAGAGCAGTCCCGTGAACCCGAGCAGCAGGTCGAGCGCGATGGCGAAGAGCGCCCACGCCGCGATGTCCATGGCCAGCGGCGGGTACACCAGCCACGGGAGCGACAGCGCGGCCAGGAGCCCGACCGCCAGCAGGACCCAGCGGAGCGGGCTGCGCCGGGACGCCAGGTGGTTGGCCGCCGCGGCGACGCTCGTGATCGTTGTGGGGGCCGACGTCATCGCGACTCCTCCCGTCCGAAGAGACCTGATGGCTTCACCAGGATGACCAGGGCCATCACCACGAAGATCACGACCTGCGCGAAGGTCGGCGCGTACGCCTGGCCGAACGCCTCGACCAGCCCCACGAGGAAGCCGGCGACGACGGCGCCCAGCACCGACCCCAGCCCGCCGATCACGACCACGGCGAAGAGGATGATGACGAAGTTGCTGCCCATGTCGGCGGTGATGGCGCGGAACGGCGCCGCGAGGACGCCCGCCAGGCCGGCGAGCGCGATGCCGAAGCCGAACACCGGGGTGACCCAGCGGCCGACGTCGACGCCGAGCGCGCGGGTCAGCTCCGGCCGCTCCGTCGACGCCCGGACGATCATGCCGATCCGGGTCTTGGTGAGGAGCAGCCAGACGAGGACGCAGACGACCAGCGAGAACGCGAAGACGAACAGCTGGAAGGTCGGGAGCCGGACGTCACCCACGGTGACCTGACCGCTGAGGATCTCGGGCCGCGTGTACGGCAGGCCCGAGACGCCGTACTGCCGCTTGATCAGGTCGACGAGCACGAGGCTCAGGCCGAACGTCAGCAGGAAGTTGTAGAGCGGGTCGAGCGCGACGAGGAATCGCACGAGCAGCCGCTCGAGCAGGATGCCGAACACGAACATGATGAGCGGCACGACGACCAGCGCCGGCCAGAAGCCGAGGCCGAAGTTCTGCAGGAGGAGCGCCGAGACGACCGCGCCCAGCATGTAGCACGCGCCGTGGGCGAAGTTCACCACCCCGAGCACACCGAAGATGACGGCCAGGCCGAGCGCGGCGAGGGCATAGAAGCTCCCGGCGGCCAGTCCTTGGACCGTGTACTGGAGGATCTCGTTCATAGGTCCTTTTTCCTGTGTCGCACCGCGACGGTTGGCGGGACTGCGGGGCGGGCGTCCCGGGACCTGCGTCCCGGGACGCCCTCCGTCGTCAGCTGCCGAGGTTGCAGCCCGCGGCGATGGAGTCCTCGACCGGGCGGAACGCCTCGCTCGCGTCGATCGTGGCGAGGATCTCCTCGTAGTCCCAGTCCTCGCTCACGGATGCCTCGTCCTTCACCTTGGCGAGGTAGGCGTCGTGCACGACGCGGTTGTCCTCGGCGCGGAACTCGCCGTTGCGCAGGAACACGTCGTTGACCTTGTACCCCTGGAGCTCGCTCACGATGGCGTCCGCGTCGTCGGTGCCCGCACGCTGGACGGCGTCGAGGTACTGCTTGGCAGCCGAGTAGTTCGCCGCGTGCGCGAACGAGGGTCGGGTGCCCGTGATCTCCATGAACCGGTCGGCCCACTCACGGTTCTCGTCGTCGTAGTTCCAGTACCACGCCTCGGTGAAGGTGGTCCCGGCGAACTGGTCGACACCGAGCGAGTTGATGTCGGTGATGAACATGAGGCCGACCGCGAGCTCGATGCCCTGGTCCCGCAGACCCGCCTCGTTGTACTGCTTGACGAAGTTGATCAGGTCACCGCCGGCCTGCATCGAGCCGATGACGTCGGGGTTGCTGGCGGCCGCCTTGGTGAGGAAGGTGGCGAAGTTGTCGTTCGGGAACGGCGTCGGGATCGCCTCGACGACCGCGCCGCCCGAGCCCTCGATCGCCGTGGTGAACGACTTGGTCATGTCCTGACCGAACGCGTAGTCCGGGTAGATGATCGACCAGTTGGTGCCGCCCTGCTCCGTCACGGTCTTGCCCGTGCCGTTGGCGAGCATGTACGTGTCGTAGGCGTAGTGGAACGTGTACTTGTTGCACTGCGCGCCCGTGAGCTCGGTCGTCGCCGCGCCGATGTTGAAGTAGAGCTTCTTGTTCTCCTTCGCCTGCGTCGCGACGGCGAGCGCCGCGGACGAGGCCGGGACGTCGAAGATGGCGTCGGCCTTGTTGCGGTCGTACATCTCCTGCGCCTTGGTGTTCGCCACCTCGGGCTTGTTCTGGTGGTCCGCGGTGATGACCTCGATCTCGGTCGCCACCGCGTCGTCGCCGTACTCGGCCTTGTAGTCCTCGACGGCCATCTTCACGGCCTCGACGCTGTTCGGGCCCGAGAGGTCCTTGTACACGCCGGACTGGTCGTTGAGGACGCCCAGCACGACCTTGCCGTCGGTCAGCTCGTCCTCGCCCGTCTGGGCCGTCGGCCCGGCCTGCCCGCACGCCGCGAGGAGCAGCGCGCCGGACAGCGCCGCAGCGGCCGCCGTGGTGGTCTTGTGTCGCATGGTTCGGTGTCTCCCTCGTGAGAGCGACGCCGCCGTTGGCGCCGCGAGTGGTGGTGCGTTGTGCGTGGACCGCGTGCGGGTTCGCCGCGAGCCGGTCGTGGTGTGCCTGGTCACATCCCGAGGTGCTCGAGCAGCTCCTCGCGTCGTTCCTTGAACTCGGTGTTGCCGAGGTGCTCGACAACCCGGCCCTGTGCGAGCAGGTAGTGGCGGTGCGCCACGGTGCTCGCAAACCTGACGTTCTGCTCGACAAGGAGCACGGCGACACCGTCCGCAGAGACGGTGCGGATGATCTCGCCGATGCGCTGGACGATCACGGGCGCGAGGCCCTCCGTCGGCTCGTCCAGGAGCAGGATCCGGGCGCCGGTGCGCAGCACCCGCGCGATCGCCAGCATCTGCTGCTCGCCGCCCGAGAGCGTCGTGCCGGGTGCCGCGCGGCGGTCCGCGAGCACGCCGAACGAGTCGTAGATGCGCTCGAGCGGCCAGGCGTCGGCCCCCGTGACCGGCGGGAGGAGCAGGTTCTCCTCGACCGTCAGGGTCGCGTAGACGCCGCGGTCGTCCTGCACCCAGCCGAGGCCGGCCCGCGCGCGCCGGTGCGGACCCTGCTTCGAGAGGTCGGTCCCGTCGAACCGGACCGCGCCCTCCTGGTGCTTGTGCAGGCCCATCACTGAGCGCAGCAGCGTCGTCTTGCCGGCGCCGTTGCGGCCGACGAGCGTGACCACCTCGCCGGCGCCCACGTGGAGCGAGACGTCGTTCAGCACCCTCGCCTCGCCGTACCACGCGGACAGTCCCTCGACCACGAGTCCGTCGTCGAGCGAGGCCGCCTTGGGCTCAGTCATCCTGTTCCTCTCCCAGGTACGCGGTGATCACCCGCGGGTCGGTCCGGACCGCGTCGTAGGGGCCCTCGGCGAGCACGCGACCCTGCTGGAGCACCGTGACCTGATCGGCGAGGCTGCCGACCACGTGCATGTTGTGGTCGACGAACACGACCGTGCGGCCGACGGCGACGCGGCGCACGAGCTCGATCGTGCGACTCACGTCCTCGATCCCCATGCCGGCGGTGGGCTCGTCGAGCAGGAGCAGTCGCGGCTCGAGCGCGAGCGCGATGGCGAGCTCGAGCGCGCGCTTGCGGCCGTAGGCGAGCGCGCCGGCGGGCTCGTGCGCCTGGTCGGACAGGCCGACCTCCTCGAGGAGCTCGGCAGAGCGGTCGGCGAACCGGCCCATGAGGACGTCCGACCGCCAGAACTTCAGGCCCTGGCCCGTCGAGCTCTGCAGCGCGAGCTCCAGGTGCTCGGTCGCCGTGAGCTGGTCGAACAGGCTCGTGATCTGGAACGAGCGTGCGACGCCGAGGTGCGCCATCTTCTCGGGCGGCAGACCCGTGACGTCCTGGCCCGCGAGCGTGACCGTGCCCGACGACGGTGCGAGGAACCCGGTCAGGAGGTTGAACAGCGTCGTCTTCCCGGCGCCGTTGGGCCCGACGAGCGCGTGGACCGAGCCCTCCCGGACCTGCAGGTCCACGCCGTTGACGGCGGTGAACCCGCGGAACGACTTCGTCAGGCCCGACGTCGTGAGCAGGGCGCCGCCCAGCGACGGCCGATGATCAGCACGTGTGCTCGTGTGGTCCGCGTCGGCAGCCTTCACGCCACTCCACCTCCATACCGAGGCGCACCGTGCGCCATCGCCGTGTCCCGCAACGCTAGGGACCTGGGCAGCAGGCATACATGGGTCGTCGGGACATAGTCCAACCGAGGTCCATGGGCTCGACCACCATGTCCGGCGCGATCTCGCGCGATTCGCGCCGTATCTGCAGCCGGGGGGTGGGGAGCCCGCAGGCCCTACCCTGACGGGACCGACGCCGCCGGCGCCGGGTCGGTGGAGGGATGCGGGATGCGCGTCGGGATCGTCGGTCTCGGGGACATCGCGACCAAGGCGTACCTCCCGGTGCTCACGGCGACCCTCGGCGTCGTGCCCGTGCTGGTGACCCGTGACCCCGCCAGGCTCGCGGCGACAGCCGACCGGTACCGCGTCCGCGACCGGTTCCGCTCGGTCGACGAGGCGCTCGTGGCCGGCCTCGACGCGGCCTTCGTGCACACGCCGTCGCAGACGCATCCCGCGATCGTGACGACGCTGCTCGGTCACGGGGTGCCGGTGCTGGTCGACAAGCCGATCGCCACGGACCTGGCCTCGGCGCGCGAGGTCGTCGAGACCGCGACACGGCTCGGGGTCTCCCTGGCGGTCGGGTTCAACCGGCGCCACGCGCCCGCGATCCGTGAGCTCGCCGACTGGCCGGACCGCGACGTGGTGGTGCTCCACAAGCACCGCCAGCTCGCGCTCGGGTCGGCTCGCGCCATGGTCTTCGACGACTTCATCCACGTCGTCGACACCCTGCGGTTCCTCGTCCCGCGCGCTGACGGCGCGCTCGAGCCCGACGACGTGGAGGTCTCCGTCCGCACCGCCGACGACGGCTCGTGCCGGCGCGTCGCGGTCCGGTTCACAGGAGCCGGTCGGCTCGCGATCGGGGTCATGAGCTGGACCGCCGGGACGGCGCACGAGGGGCTCGACGTGATCGGGGACGGGCGGCGACGTCAGGTCGTCGACCTCGCCGACGTCGTCGACTTCGACGGCGGCGAGGTGGTCCGCCGTCGGGACGGCTGGGCGCCCGCGACCCGGCTGCGCGGGTTCGAGGCGATGTGCGACGCGTTCCTCACCGCCGTCCGGGACGGCCACCACCTCGACGCCACCGACGCGCTGCGCACGCACGAGCTGTGCGAGCACGTCGTGCGGCACGTCGAGCAGCACGCCGGCGCTCGGGGCACCGGCGGGACCGGTGGCACCGACCGCACCGGAGGGACCGGTGGCACCGACGGGATGGACGGCACCGACGGGACGTCGTGCCGATGATCCTCCCCGACCGCCCGGCATCGCCGCTGCCGGCAGCGCGCCGCTGCCGGCAGCGCGTTCCGGCCGTGCGTTCCGGCCGTGCGTTCCGGCCACGCGTTCCGGCCACGCGTTCCGGCCGCGGGTGGCGAGAAGTCGTCGGAGAGCGCCGCCGAGGTCGTCGTCGAACGGGTCGGCGTCGGTGGCCGCTGGGGCTCGTGACGCGGACAGCGCGGAGCAGGGACCTGGGTCCCAGGTGGACGGCAGTCCGGCGTGGTGCCCTGGGGGCATGGCCCTACCCGCGCACGTCCTCCCTCGCCCGCGCCGTGCACGTGCCGCAGCCGGTGCTCCCGTGCACGGTCAGGCACGGGGTCGACGACGCCGCGTCCGGCCCGCGATCCCGTCCGAGTCCGCGGTGCTGTGGACGCTGCACCGGGCCCTGGTCGACGACGCGTGCGCGTTCGAGACCTTCGTGGCCCCCGGCCCGGAGCCGGTCGACGGGACGGCCGGGTTCGTGCTCGTCTGCGAGGTGCGGGACGCCATCGTCGGCTACCTCTCCCTCGTCGAGGTCGACGGCTCCCGCTGGGAGCTGCGTGCCCTCGGAGTCACCCCCGAGCACCGCCGCACCGGCGTCGCGGCCGCCCTGCTCCACGATGCGCTGCGCCGGCTCCCGGCGAGCGTGTGCGGGCTCGAGGGCACCGCGCCCGACGAGCGGTCCGCCGCGTGGGCCGAGGCGCTCGGGTTCACCCTTGACCGGACGGGAGGGGCCGTTCGCGCGCGGGGCGACGTGACGCACCTGCGCGAGCGGACCTGACTCGACCGGCACGGTCACCGGCTGCGAGCGGGTCGCGCACGCACGAGCCGGTCGAAGCGTCCACGGTTCCCCGGTGACGCGGGCCGGATCCGCGCGTAGCGTCGTGGTCCGCGGCGCCACCTCCGACGCGCGCCGGTCGATGCAAGGAGGGCTGTCATGTCGCAGACGCCGGACCAGGGGGCGCAGGACGCCGGGGTCTCGCCGGGGAGCTCGCCGGAGCCCCGTGACGATTCGCCGGAGCCCCGTGACGAGTGGGCACCGAACCCGGATGACATCACCGACCCGCTTGCCGAGGCCGACGCGGGCACGACGGCGGGGGGGACGACGGCGGGGGGGACGACAGCGGCGGGGAATACAGCGGCGGGGACGACAGCGGCGGGGACGGCCGGCGCAGGGACGGCGGACCCGGCCGACGACGTGGACCTGCCCGATCCGCCCGTGGTCGAGCCCACGGACTGACGCGACGCCGGGCCTACCGACCGACGCGACGCCGGTGACCCGGCGAGGCGCGCCCGACCTCAGGCGTCGCGGGCCTGCTCGAGCACCTCGAGGATCGTCGGCACGAGCGCAGGGTCGCTGAGCACCCGGAAGTGCCCGGGCGTCGCGAGCTGGACGTTGGTCGCGCCGTCGAGCGCGCTCCCGCCGGGGATGTGCGGGTCGAACTGGCTCGAGATCGACGTGATGCGGGAGTTCACCTCGAGCTCGGCGGCGAGCCCCGCCAGCACCGTGTCCGTGGGGACGAAGGCGCGCACGGCGGCGAGCGGGACCCACCGCGCGTACGGCGAGCCCGCGAACGGGGTGTTGATCGTGACCATCGCCCGGATCCGGTGCTCCGGGTCGAGCCGGAGCATGGCGTACTTGCCGATGAGGCCGCCCTTGCTGTGCCCGACGACGACGACGTCGCGCAGGTCGGCCTCGGCGAGGTGCTCCGTGGTCAGCGCCGCCATGTCCGGGATGGTGCCGCGGTTGAACCCCAGCTTCTGGATCACGTGCACGTCGTGCCCGTGCCCGTGCAGCGCGCGGGCCAGCGGGCGCATGAACCGCCAGCTCTCGTAGACCCCCGGCACCAGCACGACCGGCGGGCGTACACCGCCCGACGGCACGCGGAGCTCCTGGGCCCCCCCGGGGACCACGAGCCCGACGACCTGCCACCACGTGACGTAGGCGTAGTCGGCGAGCCACCACCACGCGCGGCGGGCGAGGGTGGGCAGACGCCCGCGGCGAGCCGGCGTCGTCGTCGGCAGGACCGGGCGTCGGCGCGACGCGGCGGGCGACGCGGATCGTGGCCGCGGCGCCGTCGTCGGGCGCCGGAGCCGCCGGCCCACGGTCAGCAGGTCACGCCGCGGCACAGGTCCGCCACCACTGCCGGCTCGGTGTACATCGCGACGTGCCCCGAGTCAGGGACCTCGGCCACGCCGACGGTGGGCGCCGCCGCGGCCAGCTCGTCGAGCCAGTAGCGCGGAGCGATCGGGTCGTTCTCCCCGCGCACCAGCACCACGGGCGCGGTGGCATCACCCAACCGCTCGGCGAGCGGGTAGTCGAGCATGTGCGGCAGCGTCGCCGCGTACCGGCGCGGACCGCACCGCACGTAGTCCGCGGTGATCATCGCGTTGACCCGCATCGGCTCGTGGGCTCCGTCCTGCAGCAGTCGCATCCCCTGCCGCACCGCTGTGCGCTCGCGGGTGTTGGTGACGGGCCCGACGAGGACCCCGCGCGCCGCCGTCCCGGGGTGTACCGCGAGCAGCTCGGCCACGATCTGGCACCCCATCGAGTGCCCGACCACCACGGGGGCGACGAGGCCGTGCTCCGCGACGAGCGCAGCGACCACGCGAGCGTGCGCCGCGATCGACAGCACCTCCCGCGGTCGCGCGCTGCGGCCGAACCCGGGGAGGTCGGGGACGAGCACGTCCCCGACCTCCGCCAGCTCATCCGTCAGCGGACCGAAGTAGCGGCCCGACACGCCGATGCCGTGCACGAGCACGTACGCCGGCGCACCCGGCGTACCGGCTCTGGTCGCGACGACGTCGTGGCCCCCGGCGCGCGAGCGCACTGTCCGATGCCTGCGAGAGCTGTGCATGCAGGCAACGTACGGTCCGGGGCCCGGCGCCGCCGGTCGAGTGACGTCGTGGGCGCCGAGCGGGGTCCGGGCGAGTCGCCGGCCGCGCGTGGCGTGCCGCGACGGAGCGGCGCACGTCAGAGGCGCACGTCAGAGGCGCACGTCAGAGGCAGAGCCACACCCCGAGCCGGACCCTTCCATCATCAACGTCAGAGGCGCACGTCAGAACGGTGGCGGACCGTCCCGGTCGAACCGGGCACCAAGCGCGTCGGACCGTGGCGGATCGGCGTCGGGAGGCGGGCCGTGCGGACTCTCACGAGGAGGGGCACCTGGTCGCTCGGGCACGGCTCCCCCGAGCGGCATCGCGTGGGAAGGCACCACGGTGTCCCCGGCGAGGACGTGCCTGGCCTGGTCGGTGACGAGTCGGGCGGGGTCGGCGACGAGCCTGGCCTGGTCGGTGACGAGTCGGGCGGGGACGGCGACGAGCCTGGCCTGGTCGGTGACGAGCCGGGCGGGTTCGATCGGCACCGGCTCTCGAATGTGGGTGTGCCCGGTCGGCGCGGTCCACAGGGTCCTCCCGGTCGCGTCGTCACGGGTGACCGACCAGCCGGCGTGGGTCTTGAGTCGGTGGTGGTGGCGGCACAGCGCATGGAGGTTCTGCGTCGTCGTCTGCTCGGTACCGGCTGAGGCGCGCTCGTCGCTGCGCGCCGCTGAGACGTGGTCGAACGGGCGGATGTGGTCGAGGTCGCAGCGGGCCGCTGCGACGCGGCAGCCAGGGAAGGTGCAGGTGACGTCCCTGGCCAGCACGGTCGAGGTGAGGTCGGCCCCGGCACGGTAGCGGCGTGGTCCGATCCCGGTGAGCTGCCCGGTCGCGGGATCGGTGAAGATGCGCCGCCACGTCGCGTCGGTCGCGATCCTGCGAGCCATCGCGGCCGGAACCGGGCCGTACCCCGCGAGCTCGGCGGGCGTCTCGTCCAGGCCGAGCAACGTCGTCGCCGCCGCAGTGACCTGCAGGTGCGGGCGCCGCCCGTGCCGCGTGCGCAGCGGCGTCCCGACGTCGCCGCCGACGCCCGCCGGGACGACGCCGGTGTCGAGCACGTGACCGAGCACCCCCGTGAGCACGTCGGCGCGCCTGGCATCGATCCCGCGGGCGTCCTGTGGGGACGCGCAGCCCGCGACGGCGTCGAGCGCGGTGTACACGCACATCGCGTCGTCGGCCGGGAGGTAGGCGGTGAGCCATGCCATCGCATCCGGCGCAGGCGTCAGCCGTACGAACCGGTCGCTCGTCGCGCGCTGGTGACGCTTCGTGGCCGCCTCGGGGTCGGCGGCGAGCTCGAGCTGCCGGATCCGCGCCCGCAGCTGCGGGACCGTGAGCCCCGGGGCATCGGGGAGCAGGACGCGATGGGCGGCCCGCGCATCCGACACGTGGGTGCCCGGGAAGCCCTCGGACAGGACCGTGGCCTTGCGTACGTCGAGCGCGCCGGTCGCCAGCCCCGCGCGCAGCTCGGGCATCTCCTCCAGGTGCAGCGCCAGCACCACCTTCGCCTCGGCCGCGGCGCGGGTGACACCGAGCCGTGCGCCGACCTCGTCCACGACGAACTCGACACGTCCGGTGGCGGCGGAGCGCCGGTGGGCCAGCTCGGCGACGGCGGCGCTCTGCCGTCCGGCGACCCACGACCCCACCCGCTCCCACGCGGCGACCACCTCGACCAGCGCGGCGTCGTGCAGCTCGGCAGGGTCGAGCGCGATCAGGGTCTTGACCAGCTCGACGCCGGGCAGGTGCTCGTCGAGCAGCTCCGCGAGCGCGACGCCACGAGGGACCGAGCGGCCGCGGGCCGTCACAGCGGGATGGCCGACCCCCGTGGCCAACGCGCGCACCAGCTCACGGAACACCACGTCGAGGGGCGCCCCCGCGCGGCCCTCGACCGCGCGGCCCTCGACCGCGGACCCCGACCTCTCGCTCCCGAGGAACGCGTCCACGGACCGCGACGCGTCGGCGGACAGCGGCGCTTCGACGCCCACGTCGCCGTCGGACAGCGGCACATCGACGCAGCCGCCGCGTCGCACCTCAGCCCTCGATTCGAACACGTGTACGACTCTACGCTGCGCCACCGACATCACCCGGGCCCGGCGCACCTCGAGTGGCGGTCCTGGGGCTGCGGCGTAGCGTCGGACGCACCGGACGAGGAGGGGCTCCGGCCCGGCGACCCGGTCCACCGCGAGCCCGCGAGCCCGGGGGGTTGCGAGCCCGCGAGCCCGCGAGCCGATGACGCCGGCGGGCCGACCAGACGAAGCACACATGACGAAGCGCAACACGACGAGCACACCCGACGAGACACGGAGGTCACCGATGAGCGAGGACGCGACGAGGCCCGACGACGAGCTCGAGCCGATCCCCGAGACGCCGGTCGAGGTCCCCCAGGACGCCGACCTCCTCGAGCCGCGCGCGGACGACCTCGGCCTGACGGACCGGCAGGACGCGATCGACGGCACGGGGTTCGAGCTCGAGGAGGAGCGAGGATGAGCGAGCAGCCCGGGCCGCACCCTGACCACGAGCCCGAGGACGCGCCGTCGACCCCCGGATCCGACGGCGACGGCCCGGAACCCGGCTACACCTCGCCGTCGCAGCTGCGGCAGGAGGCCGGCCCGCGGCCGGGTCAGGAGACCGAGGAGACGGGCGCCGACGAGTAGCGCGGCACTGCCGGCCTCTGGGGGCACGTGTGCCGCTGTGGGAGGATCTGCCGCATGCCGCAGACGGCTCTCGACCTCCTCCGCCTCCTCGCCGAGGACGCCTCGGCGGACGCACTCGAGGAGCGCGCAGCCACCATCCAGGAGGTCGACCCCGAGACCGGCGCGGCCGCCCGCTCGCTCGCGCTGCGGGTCCGGACGGTCCTCGACGCGCGCCGGCGGCGCGAGGCGCAGCTCAGCGCTCTCGTCGACACCGCGCGCGAGCTCGCGTCGATGCGGGACACGCGCGGCGTGCTCGACGCGATCGTGCGTCGCGCGCGTGCGCTGCTCAGCACCGACGTCGCGTACCTGACCGTGCACGACCGCGAGGTCGGTGACACGTACATGCGCGCGACCGACGGCTCGGTCTCCGCGCACTTCCAGACCCTGCGCCTGCCGCTGGGGGCCGGGCTGGGCGGGCTCGTCGCGCAGACCGCACGCCCGCACTGGACCGCCGAGTACGCGCTCGACGAGCGCTACCGGCACACGACCGACATCGACACCGCCGTCGAGGAGGAGGGCCTGGTCGCCATCTGCGGCGTGCCGCTCCTGGTCGACGGCGACTTCGTCGGCGTGCTGTTCGCGGCCAACCGCGGCCCCCGCCCGTTCACGCCCGAGGAGGTGTCGCTGCTCGGCTCGCTCGCCGCCCTGGCCGCCGTCTCGCTGGCCCAGGCGGACGCCGCAGCGGATACCCGGGACGCTCTCGAGGCGCTGTCGGCTGCGCACGAGACCGTCCGGCGGCAGGCCGAGTCCGCCGAGCGGGCCGCGGCCGCCCACGACCGGTTCACGGAGATCGTGCTCGGCGGCGGCGGGGTCGACGACATCGCCGGGGCGCTCGCCGTGCTGCTCGGCGGCTGGGTCGTCGTGATCGACGCCGAGGGGCGACGGACCGCGACCCAGGGGACGCAGGCGCCGCTCGCACCGACCTCGGGCCCCGACCCGCTCTCGCAGGCCCCGGCGGTGCGCACCTCGGAGTCCTCGGGCCGGCTCGCGTCGGCCGACGGCGTGTGGGCCGCCGCCGTCACGGCGGCCGACGAGCGGATGGGGACGCTCGTGCTCGGCGGTCGCGGCCCGCTCGACGCCGGGGACCAGCGGACGCTCGAGCGCGCCGCGGTCGTGACCGCTCTTCTCCTGCTCTTCCGCCGGCAGTCCGCGGAGACCGAGCACCAGATGCGCACGGACCTCCTGGCCGACCTGCTCACGCAGCCCGAGGGCCGGCCGCAGGACGAGGCGACGCTCGCCGCGCGGGCCCGCGCGGTCGGGATCGACCTCACGGCGCCGCACGTGGTCGCCGTGTGCCACCCCGCGACCGGTCGGCCCCGCCGGAGCGTCGTGCTCGCGGCGGGCGCCGTCGTCGCCGGTGGCTCGCTGCTCGGCAGCGGGCCGGGCACCTCGACGCCGGGGTCCGTCGGCGGCGGCCTGGTGGCGGAGCACGCCGGCGACATCGTGGTGCTCGTGCGCGGCGAGGACGCCTCGGGCGTCGCCTCGCAGCTCGCGAGCAGGCTCAGCCACCAGGGCCCCGTGACCGTCGGCGCGGCGGGCCCCGTGACGCCTCGTGAGGGCCTGCGGCGCGCGTACGAGGAGGCGCGCCGGACCGCGGACGCGCTCGTCGCGCTCGGGACGCCCGGCACCGGCTCGACCGCGGCCGACCTCGGCTTCGCGGGCCTCGTCGTCGGCGGCGCTCCCGACGTCGGCCGGTACGTCGCCGACGTGCTCGGCCCCGTGCTCGACTACGACGCACGACGCCGCAGCGACCTGGTCGGCACGCTCGAGGCCTACTACGCCGCGGGGGCAAGCCCCAGCCGGGCCGCGAGCACGCTCCACGTCCACGTCAACACGGTGACCCAGCGGCTCGAGCGCGTCACGGGCCTGCTCGGCGCCGACTGGACCGAGCCGTCGCGCAGCCTCGAGGTCCAGCTGGCCCTGCGCCTGCACCGGCTCAGCCAGCGCGCCGCCTGATCCGACCCCAGACTGAGGCGGTGACCCCGCCCGACGCCACGCGCGACAGTGAGCGCCGCCCGCTCGCGCTGGTCACCGGGGCGACG
Source organism: Cellulomonas fimi (assembly GCF_012952065.1). Lineage (GTDB taxonomy): Bacteria > Actinomycetota > Actinomycetes > Actinomycetales > Cellulomonadaceae > Pengzhenrongella > Pengzhenrongella fimi_A. The sequence continues at coordinate 220,490 of NZ_JABCJJ010000002.1, read as the reverse complement.
GGCTACATCGGCGGTCGCCTCGTCCCCGAGCTGCTGGCCGCTGGCTTCGGCGTCCGGGCGATGGCGCGCCACCCCGAGCGTCTCGACGGCCGGCCCTGGCGGCCCGAGGCGGAGGTGGTCGCCGCCGACGCCCAGGACCCGGACCAGCTGCGGGCCGCGCTCGACGGTGTCGACGTCGCGTACTACCTCATCCACGCGCTCGGCTCGGGCCCGCGGTTCGAGGCCTCCGACCGTCGGACCGCCCGCGTCTTCGCGACCGCGGCGCGCGAGTCCGGCGTCGGGCGCGTCGTCTACCTCGGCGGCCTCCACCCCGAGACCGACGACCTCTCGCCCCACCTCGAGTCGCGCACGGAGGTCGGCGAGATCCTGCTCGCGAGCGGCGTGCCGACCGCGGTGCTGCAGGCCGCCGTCATCATCGGCTCGGGCAGCGCGTCGTTCGAGATGATGCGCTACCTGACCGAGCGACTCCCGGCGATGGTCGCGCCGCGGTGGCTCGACAACCGCATCCAGCCGATCGCCGTCCGCGACGTCCTGCGCTACCTGGTCGGCGCGGCCCGGCTGCCGGCCGAGGTCAGCCGCACGTTCGACATCGGCGGCCCGGACGTCCTGACCTACCGGCAGATGATGCAGCGGTACGCGGCCGTCGCGGGGCTGCCGGCGCGCGTCATCCGGACCCTGCCGGTCCTCACGCCGCGGCTCGCGAGCCTGTGGGTCGGCCTCGTGACCCCCGTCCCCTCGGGCCTGGCCCGACCGCTCGTGGAGTCGCTCATCCACGAGGTCGTGGTCAAGGAGGACGACCTGCGCCGGTACGTGCCCGACCCGCCCGAGGGCCTGCTGGGCTTCGACGCCTCGGTCGAGCTCGCCCTGCAGCGGGTCCGCGAGTTCGAGGTCAGCACGTCGTGGAGCTCGGCCGGCACGGCGGGCGCCCCGAGCGACCCCTTGCCCGAGGACCCCGACTGGGCCGGCGGCAGCCTGTACGTCGACGAGCGCGAGACGGTCGTCGACGCCTCGCCCGCTGACCTGTGGCGCGTCATCGAGGGCATCGGCGGCGCGCACGGGTGGTACTCGTGGGAGCTCGGCTGGGTCGCGCGCGGGCTGATGGACCGGCTGTTCGGCGGTCCCGGCCTGCGGCGCGGTCGCCGGCACCCGCACGAGCTGGCCGTCGGCGACGCGCTCGACTGGTGGCGCGTCGAGCGGATCGACGAGGGCCGGCTGCTCCGGCTGCGCGCCGAGATGCGGCTGCCCGGCCTCGCGTGGCTGGAGCTGGTCACGGACCGCGACGACGCGGGACGGACCGTCTTCCGGCAGCGCGCGATCTACCACCCGCACGGCCTGCTCGGCCAGGTGTACTGGTGGGGCGTCCTGCCGTTCCACGGCCTGGTGTTCGGCGGCATGCAGCGCAACATCGCCGCGGCGGCCCGGGAGGCAGCGCACGAGGCCGCGGGCGGGCGTCGCTGACCCGCGCTCAGGCGCGCGGCGTCCGCGGAGCGAGGGGGGCGGGCGGGACCTCGGCGTCGAGCAGGGCGGCCATCGCCCGCAGGAAGTCGACGACGGCGGCCCGCGCCTCGACCGGGACCCCGCCGGCGACCTCCGCCATCCGGGCGTGCATCCCCGCGAGCCGCTCGCGCACCTCCTGGTGAGCGTGGGCGGTCGGGACGACGACGAGCGACCGCCGGTCGGTCGGGTGCGGCGCGCGCGTGAGATGCCCGGACGCGGTCAGCCGGTGAAGCAGCTTGGTCGTCGAGGCGGTCGAGATCGCCAGGTGCGCGCTCAGCGCTCGCGGGGTCACCGCGTCGCCGCGTGCCTGGGCTGCGATCAGGAGCTGGAGCGCGTGGAGATCGGTGCCGTTCATGTCCATCTCGGCACCCAACCGGCGCCGCATCCCCGCGTCCGCGCGGCGGAACGTGCGGACCGCGGCGAGGAGGCCGACGATGGTGTCGTCCCCGATGTCGGGTTCGTACCAGTAGCCGCCCGGTTCCGGGCTGGTCGGGTCCATGCGGGGCATGCTAGCGTGAATCGCTAGCCTGGCTAGCAAAACACCTGTCCCGATGAGGAGTGGCCGATGTCGACACCCCCACGCCTCGTCGCGGACCACGTGGTCCTGGTGGATCCCGCGGGCGACCCGATCGGGACGGCGCCGCGTGCCACCGTGCACGGCACGCACACGCCCCTGCACCTCGCGTTCTCGTGCTACCTGTTCCGGGCCGACGGCCTGGTCCTCATGACGCGCCGGTCGCTCGCCAAGCGGACGTGGCCGGGCGTGTGGACCAACTCGGTGTGCGGCCACCCCCGGGTGGACGAGGACATGGCGGACGCCGTCGCGCGGCACGCGGCCCACGAGCTCGGTCTCGTGGTCGACGACGTCCGGACCGTGCTGCCGGGGTTCCGCTACCGCGCGGTGGACGCGGCCGGCGTCGTCGAGAACGAGATCTGCCCCGTCCACGTCGCGACCACCGACGGGTTGCCCGCGCCCCACCCCGACGAGGTCATGGACCTGCGCTGGGTCGAGCCGGACGACCTCGCGCGCGCGGTCGCCGCGGCACCGTGGGCCTTCAGCCCGTGGCTGGTCGAGCAGCTCGAGCAGCTGGCGCCGCTCGGCGGTCTGCGGGTGCTCGCCGCGGGAGCGGCGCGATGAGCCCGCCGGCGAGCGACGACGCGCTCACCCGGTACTTCGCCGAGGGGCTGGCCCGCTCGGTCCCCTTCGACCCCGACTACCAGCAGCTGTGGGCGAGCCTCGCGGAGGCGGGGTCCGGCGGGAAGCGGTTCCGGCCCGCGCTGGTCGCCGCGGTGTACACGTCGCTCGGCGGCACCGACAGCGAGCTGTGCGGGTGCGTGGGCGCCGCGATCGAGCTGCTGCACACCGCGTTCGTCATCCACGACGACGTGATCGACGGCGACGACGTGCGGCGCGGGCGGCTCAACGTGTCCGGCACGTTCGCGGCCCGGGCGCTCGCCGCCGGTGTCGCGCCCGACCGCGGTCGGGTGTTCGGACACACCGCCGGCATCCTCGCGGGCGACCTCGCGCTGGTCGGCGCGACCCGGCTCATCGCGCTCTGCGGCGCACCTGCGACCACGACCCGTCGGCTGCTCGACCTGCTCGACCACGCCGTCTACGTGACGGCCGCGGGCGAGCTCGCGGACGTCCGCCTCAGCCTCGGCGTGGGCGAGGTCTCGCTCGGCGACATCGTCACGGTCGAGGAGCACAAGACAGCCGTCTACTCCTTCGAGCTGCCGCTCCAGGCGGGCGCCATCCTCGCCGGCGCCGACGACGACGTCGTCCTGGGCCTGAGCGAGCTCGGCCGCCTCGTGGGCATCGCGTTCCAGCTGCTCGACGACCTGCAGGGCACCTTCGGGGACGAGGCGGTGACGGGCAAGAGCGCGCTCACCGACCTGCGCGAGGGCAAGGTCACGCCGCTGATCGCGCACGCGCGGACGACCTCGGTCTGGCCCGAGGTCGCGGCCTCGCTCGGGTCCCGCGACCTCACCGAGGCCGAGGCCGACGGTGTGCGCGCGCTGCTGGTCGCCGCGGGCTCGCGCCAGTTCGTCGAGGAGCTCGCCGACGCGTACGTCGACGCCGCGCTCGACGTGGCGACGCGGCTCGAGCTGCCGACCGCGTTCCTCGACTGGATCACGGCGATGACCGACGAGCTCACCGACCGGGCTGCCTGACGCGTGCCGCCCCTGCCCGGCCTCCCGCCCGCCGTCCCGTCCGCATCTCGGTCCGACGTCCCGTCGCTCTCCGTCGTGATCCCGGCCAAGGACGACGCCGTCGCGCTCGACCGCTGCCTGCGGCTCGTCGCCCGGCAGACCCACGCCCCGCTCGAGGTCGTGGTGGTCGACAACGGCTCGACCGACGCGACCGCCCGCGTCGCCGCCGCGCACGGAGCACGCGTGGTCCCCGAGCCGCGACCGGGCATCCCCGCCGCCGCGGCGACGGGCTACGACGCGGCGCGCGGCGACGTCGTCGTGCGCTGCGACGCGGACTCCGCCCCGCCGCCGGACTGGCTCGCCCGCGTCGCCGCCCGCATGAGCGCCGACCCGACGCTCGACGCGCTCACGGGCACCGGGTACTTCTACGACCTCCCGCGCTGGGCCGAGCCGGTGCTGCGGCGCGCCTACCTGGGCTCCTACTACGCCCTGGTGCACCTGGCCCTCGCGCACACCGCGCTGTGGGGCTCGAACCTCGCGTTCCGGCGGGCGACCTGGCACGAGGTCCGCCACCTCGTGCACCGGGACGACGCCGAGCTCCACGACGACATCGACCTCGCCTTCCAGCTCGGCCCGGCGCGGCGCACCGCCTACGACGGCGCCCTCAGGGTCGGCGTGTCCGCTCGGTCCCTGCGCGGCGGGGCCCAGCTGCGCCGCCGGTTCCGACGGGCGTTCCGGACGCTCGCGGTGAACTGGCGGGTCGAGCCGCCGTGGGAACGCTGGCGACGCCGCCTCGAGTAGACGCCGCCCCGGGCAGCAGCCGGGGGGGCCACGAGCATCGGTCTCGAGCTACCGCGTCGGCGGCGTCGGCGGCGTCGGCGTCCGCAGGAACCGGCGTACCGCTGCGTCGAACGCCGCGGGCTGCTCGACCATCGCGAGGTGCGGCGCGCCCGGCAGCACGACGAGCTGCGAGCCCGGGATCTGCGCGTGCAGCGCGCGGCCCACCTCGACCGGCGAGCGCGTGTCGAGCTCCCCGTAGAGCAGGAGGGTCGGCACGGCGATCGACGGCAGCACCGGACGCAGGTCGGCGGCCCCCATGGTCAGCGCCGCGTGCCGCATGCCGGCGGGGTGGAAGTCGGCCATGATCGCCGCGACCTCGTCCGCGGCCCCGGCGGGAGCCGCGTCGGTCAGGAGCCCGGGCAGCCAGTCGGGGATGAACGCCTCGGCGGGCAGCTCGACCTCACGCAGCACCTGGGCCACCCGCCGCTGCACCTCCTCGGCCGGGAGGGAACCCGCCCAGCCCGCGTAGGCGGACGCGAGCACGAGCGAGTCGACGGCCTCGGGGTGGCGCGACACGAGGTCCAGCGCGAGCATCGAGCCCCACGACAGACCGAGCACGTGCGCCGAGGAGAAGCCCAGCTCGGCCAGCAGCTCGACCGCGCACCGGGAGTAGTCGGCGGTCGTGAACCGGTCGGGCGGGTCGTCGGACGTGCCGCAGCCGGGCGCGTCCCACGCGAGCACCGTGAACTCGTCCGCGAGACCCTCGAGCTGGCGCGACCAGATCCGGCTGTCCTCGTAGGCGCCGTGGAGCAGCAGCAGCGCCGGGCCGCTGCCCGCGCGCCGGTAGCCGAGCCGCAGACCGCCGGCCGGTGCATGCCCGACCTCACCGACCGTCGCCATGCGCCCACGTTCTCACAGGGTGGGACCTAGGACCCTCGTGCTGCCAGAGGCCTCGCCCGACGCTGGGAGCAGTGGACCGATCGGCGGAGGTGGGACCCGTGCGAGCTCTCGTGGTGTTCGAGTCGATGTTCGGCAACACGCTGCACGTCGCGAAGGCGGTCGCCGAGGGGCTGCGCAGCTGGACCGAGGTGGACGCCGTCGAGGTGGGGACCGCGCCTGAGCTGCTCCACCCCGCGGTCAGGCTCCTCGTGGTCGGCGGGCCGACTCAGGCGTTCGGGATGAGCCGCCCGAGCACGCGCGCGGACGCGCAGCGGCAGTCGACCGTCCCGGTGCTGTCCGACGACATCGGGATCCGCGAGTGGATCGACGGGCTCCGCACGATGCCGGACGGCGTCGCCGTGGCCACCTTCGACACGAAGATCGCGATCGCCCGGCGGCTCGGCTCGGCGGCACGCGGCGCGCACGAGCGCCTCGCGGCACGGGGGTTCGAGCCGATCGCGCCTCCCGAGACCTTCTGGGTGCACGGCGTCCGTGGGCCGCTCGAGCCGGGAGAGCTCGACCGCGCCTGCGCGTGGGGCTCGGAGCTCGGCCGGCTGCTCCTGGGCGACCCGGCGCCGGTGCACTGACCCCGCCCGGGCGGTCCCGACCGCGGTCAGCTGCGGGCGCGGCCGACCAGGAGACGGTACGCAGGCAGGGACCGGCGCAGCATCACGAGCCCGACCAGCACGACGGGCACCTGGACGAGCAGGGCCATCGTGAACCCGGCGTCCGTGAAGCGGTCCGGCGTGCTCTCGCCGACCACGTCGAGCACCACGCCGATCCCGAGCACGACGACGAGCGACGACACGAAGCCGCCCATGTTGACCATCCCGGTCGCGAGGCCCAACGAGGACAGCGGGTTGGTCGCCCGCGCGAGGTCGAAACCGATCAGCGACGTCGGCGGCCCGCCGGCCAGCACGAGCGCCAGCACGAACAGGGTCCACGCGGGAGCGGTGCCGGGCCACGCGAGCACGACCGCCCACGCCACGACCTGCGCCGCCACGACCACGAGCACCGTGCGCAGCCGGCGGTGCGGGTGCCGGCTCGTGACGAGACCGATCAGCAGGCCGAACCCGACGCAGCCCAGCACGAAGACGCTGAGCGCGGCGAGGGCGAGGGGCGCCGAGAGCCCCTGGGACCGCGTCATGAACGGGAAGCCCCACAGGAGCGCGAACATGTACGCCGAGAACGGGGTCGTGAAGTGGACCCAGAACCCGGCCCGCGTGCCCGCGTTCCGCCACGTCCGGACCAGGACGCCCTCGACGTCGTCGGCCGAGAAGGTCGTCGTGCGGTGCGGCGGGGGTCCGCCGGCCGGGAGGTGCACCTCCACGACGTGGTGCCGCCGACCGTCACGCACGAGGAGCAGCGCGAGCGCCGCGACGAGGAGCGTGACCGACCCGGCGAGCACGAACGCGGTCGTCCAGCCGCGCGAGTGCACGACCCAGACGAGCGGGCCCAGGCTGAGGAGCTGGCCCAGCTGGCCGACCAGCCCCGTGAGCTGGGTGACGAGCCCGACCTGCGGCCCAGGGAACCAGGCGGGCAGGAGACGCAGCACGCTGATGAAGCAGAACGCGTCCCCGGTCCCGACCAGGACGCGCGCGGCGATCGCGGTGGGCACGTCGCCCGCGAACGCGATCGCGATCTGACCGGCACCCACCAGGGTGCACCCGATGGCGATCGCCTTGCGCGACCCCAGGCGGTCGATCGTGGCACCTGCCGGTACCTGCATCCCCGCGTACACCGCGAGCTGGAGCACGGTGAAGAGCGACAGGACCGAGGAGCTCGCACCGAAGCGCACCGCGGCCTCGACCCCGGTCGCGGAGAGCGACGTGCGCGCGAACACCGCGACGACGTAGCCCGCGACCCCGACCGCCCAGACGACCATCCCCCGGGCCGACGCCCGCTCGACCAGCGGCAGGGCAGGGCTCGACGTCACAACGGGACATCCTCCCACCGGGCGGGTGGGTTCAGCGCACGCCTCACCAGCCGCGGGACTCCTCGCGCCAGTCGGCGACCGTCTCCCGACCGTCGGTGACCGCGGCCGCCCCGGTCGACGCCTTCTCGCCGGCCGCCGCGAGCTCGCGCGACGCCTGCTCGCGCACGGCCTCGGCCACCGCCTCGGCGACCCGGGGGTCGAACACGCCCGGGATGACGAACGCGGCGTTGCGCTCGTCGTCGCTCACGACGTCGGCGATCGCCACCGCCGCGACCCGCAGCATCTCGTCCGAGATCCGCGACGCCCCGGCGTCGAGCAGGCCGCGGAACAGGCCCGGGAACGCGAGCACGTTGTTGATCTGGTTCGGGTAGTCGCTGCGTCCCGTCGCCACGACCGTCGCGTGCTCGGCGGCCTCGATCGGGTCGACCTCGGGGGTCGGGTTCGCGAGCGCGAACACCACCGCGCCGTCGTTCATCGTCGCGACGTCGTCGCCCGTCAGGATGTCCCCCGCGCTCACCCCGATGAACACGTCCGCACCCACGAGCCCCTGCCTGAGCGACCCCTGGAAGTCGGTCGGGTTCGAGCTCTCGATGATCGCGGCGCGGTGGGCGTCGCTCTTCTGCGCGCCCGAGTGCAGCGAGCCCCGCCGGTCGAAGCCGATGATGTCGCGCGCGCCCTGGGCGAGGAGCAGCTTGATGATCGCCGAGCCCGCGGCGCCGACGCCAGAGACGACGATCCGCACGTCCCCGAGGTCCTTCCCGACGACCTTGAGCGCGTTGATCATCGCGGCGAGCACCACGATCGCCGTGCCGTGCTGGTCGTCGTGGAACACCGGGATGTCGAGCTCGTCGCGCAGGCGGGCCTCGATCTCGAAGCAGCGGGGCGCCGAGATGTCCTCGAGGTTGATCCCCCCGTACACCGGGGCCATGGCCTTGCAGATCAGGATGATCTCCTCGACGTCCTTCGTGTCGAGGCAGACCGGCCAGGCGTCCACTCCTGCGAACGTCTTGAACAGCGCCGCCTTGCCCTCCATCACGGGGAGCGCGGCCGCAGGGCCGATGTCGCCCAGCCCCAGCACGGCCGTGCCGTCCGTCACCACCGCGACCGTGTTGCGCTTGATCGTGAGCCGCCGCGCGTCCTCGGGGTGGTCGGCGATCGCCATGCTCACGCGGGCGACGCCGGGCGTGTAGGCGCGGGACAGGTCGCGGCGCGTCTTGAGCGGCACCTTCGGGGTGACCTCGATCTTGCCGCCGAGGTGCATGAGGAACGTCGAGTCGCTCATCTTGAGCACCCGCACGCCCTCGAGCGCGTTGAGGGCGTCGACCACCCGGCCACCGTGGTCGGCGTCGACGGTGTCGCAGGTGACGTCGACGATCAGCGTGTCCTTGTGCGAGTGGGCGATGTCGACCCCCGTGACCGATGCCCCGGTGGCGGCCACCTCGTGGACGAGCTCGCTCGTCGCACGCTGCGTCGCAGGGGTCTCGACCCGCAGGGTGATGGTGTAGCTCGGGCTCGGGAGCGCCATGGTCGGTGTCTCTCTCTCGCGTGCGGCGCCCGGTGCGTCCTGCGCGCGGGCGGTCGTCCTGCTCGTGGTCGGTCGGAGCCCGGTGCGGCGCCCGGTGCGGCGACGACGAGGCTGGACACGTGAGAGCACGCGATCGCGAGCGGCACGAAGGTCCGACGGGTCGACCGGTCGGTCGTCCCGCGACGCATCATGACGGATCGAGGGCCTCGAGTCCGAGTCGGCGCACCGGTGCCGGGGTGCGCCGAGGCGTCAGGTGGTCGGGCAGCCGTCGCAGTGATCGGTGGCGGCCGGCTCGTCGACGACGTCCAGGAGGTCACCGATGCGCGTCACCTCGAGCAGGAACCGGACCTCGGGCGGCGGCCCCACGAGCCGCACGCGCGTGGAGTTCCTGATCGCGAGGCGGGCGAGGAACGCCCCACCCGTCGAGTCCATGAACGTCACCGCGCGTGCGTCGACCTCGATCGGCAGGCCCGGCCCCTCCGCCCGGGTCGTGGCCGCCCGCAGGTCCTCCGCCAGGTCCGTGTCGATCTCGCCGGCCAGCGTCACGCGCGTGCAGCCGGACCCCACGCTCACCTCGACCGACCCGCTGCGCCCGGCCACGATGCGCACGTGGCCCAGCAGCGCCGTCGGGGGCGGCAGCGTGCCGACCTCCGCACCGCGGCTCGGGCCGTGCCGCCGGATGCCGCTCTTCATCGATCGCCGCTCAGCGCGACCCGGACCACGTCGTCCGGCTCCTGTCCGACCGCCACCACCACAGCACCGTTGCCGTCACTCACGCCCCCACCCCCTGACGAGCCGGGACGACCATCTGGGGTGGTTCGTCCCGTGTGGGCGAACGTAGCCCAGGTGGTGGCGCGGAGGCCAGCACCGGGCGAACGGGTCGTCGCGCCGGGACGCGAGCGGTCCGCGCCTGCTGTGGCACCGCCTCGGGTCGGGGGGATAGGTTGCTGAGGTTGGACCGGGGATCTGCTGTGATCCCTCGAGCTCGCCCGGACTTGGGAGAGCGGGTCCGGACGCGAACTGTGCGCCGTCGCCCTGCCACCCCCACGCCGGAGCCGCTCGTGCCTGCGCCTCACCCTCACCCGCCCGTCCGGCGCGCCACCGTCCGGCGCGCCCCCGTGGTGCTCGCCGCCGTCGCGGTGCTGCTCGCTGCGTGCTCACCGTCGAACGGTGCGGCCGACCCGGCGCCGTCGGGCACCACGGGCGGGGCCGAGGCCGGCGCTGCGGCGGGTGGGTCCGGCTACCCCCTCACGCTCGACAACTGCGGCGTGGCCGTGACCGTCGAGGCGCCGCCCGAGCGCGTGCTGACGATCAAGTCGAGCACGCTGGAGATGATGCTCGCGCTCAAGGTCGGCGACCGCGTGGTGGGGGCCGCGTTCCTCGACGGCCCGGTGCCCCCCGAGCACGCCGCCGCGGCCGCCGACATCCCGGTCGTCTCGGAGAAGCTCCCGGGGCCCGAGGCGGTCCTGACGCACGAGCCCGACCTCGTCTACGCCGGCTGGGAGAGCAACTTCTCGGTCGAGGGCGCAGGTGATCGCGCCGCGCTCGCCGGTCTCGGTGTGCTGACGTACGTCTCGCCGTCGGCGTGCAAGGCCGCCGCCTACCAGCCCGACCCGCTCACGTTCGACGACGTCTTCGCCGAGATCACCGAGGCGGGCGCGATCTTCGGTGCCACGGAGGCCGCCGAGCGGCTCGTCGCGGAGCAGCGGGCGCAGCTCGCGGACGTGCCGGTCGACCGCGCGGGGCGCACGGCTCTCTGGTACTCCTCCGGCACCGACATCCCCTACGTCGGCGCGGGCATCGGGGCGCCCCAGATGCTCATGGACGCCGTCGGCCTCGAGAACATCGCCGGGGACGTGCGGGACACGTGGACGTCGTTCAGCTGGGAGCAGGTCGTGGCGGACGACCCGGACGTGATCGTGCTCGTCGACTCGACGTGGAACAGCGCCCAGAAGAAGATCGCGCAGCTCGAGGGCAACCCGGCGACCGCGACGCTCACCGCCGTCCGCGAGCGCCGGTACCTGACCGTGCCGTTCCCGGCCACGGAGGCCGGGGTCCGGAACGTCGCCGCGGCCCAGGACCTCGCCGCGCAGCTGGCGGCGCTGCCGGGCGGGCCGGGCCGATGACGCAGACCGTCGAGCCCGCGGCCACCGCCGTCCCGGCACGACGGCGCGCGGCCGAGCCGGCACGGCCCGACGCCGGGCGCTCCGGCGTCCCGACACCGGCGGTCTTCGCGGGGGCGGTCGCGCTGCTGGTCGCGTCGGTCACGCTCGCGGTGACGTTCGGCTCGGCGGACCTCGGTCCCCTCGACGTGTGGCGCTCGATCGCCGGGCACCTCGGGCTGGGCTCGTCGGTACCGGGCTCGTCGGGGCCGGGCTCCTCGGGGCCGGACTCGCAAGGACTCAGCGCGCTGAACGACGCCATCGTGTGGCAGCTGCGGCTCCCCCGGGTGCTCTCCGCGGCCGCCGTCGGCGCCGGACTTGCCCTCGCGGGTGCCGTCATGCAGAGCCTCACGCGCAACCCGCTCGCGGACCCCTACCTGCTCGGCCTGTCCTCGGGCGCGTCGCTCGGGGCGGTCAGCGTGCTCGTGCTCGGGCTCGGCGTCGTGCTGCCGCTCGCGGCGTTCCTCGGGGCGACCGCCGCGCTGCTCGCCACGCTCACGCTCGCCGGCGCGCTCGGCGCGCTGACGCCGACCCGGACCGTGCTCGCGGGGCTCGCGGTCGGCCAGCTGTGCGCGGCCGCGACGTCGTTCGTGATCTTCTGGTCGGCGACCGGTGACTCCTACCGCGAGATCCTCAGCTGGCTCATGGGCTCGCTCGGGGGCGCCACCTGGACGAGCGTGGTGATCAGCGTGGGCGCCGTGCTCGTGGTCGGGGTCGGCCTCGCGTCGACCGGGGGGACCCTCGACGCCTTCGCGTTCGGGGACACGGCCGCGGCCGCGCTCGGGATCGACGTGCGGCGGACGCGCTGGGTGCTGCTCACCGCGGTCGCGCTGCTCACCGGCGCGCTGGTGTCGGTGAGCGGGTCGATCGGGTTCATCGGGCTGATCCTGCCCCAGGCGACGCGCCTGCTCGTCGGGGCGCGGCACCGCGTGCTCCTGCCGCTGTCGGCGCTGCTCGGCGCGACGTTCCTGGTGTGGGCCGACACGGCGGCCCGCACGCTCTTCGACCCGCGCGAGCTGCCCGTCGGCATCCTCACCGCGTTCATCGGGGCGCCGGTGTTCGCGTGGATCCTCTGGCGCCGGCGTGGGGTGGCGGCGTGACGCTCCAGGTCGACCGGGCCCGGTGGGAGGTCGACGGCGCGCTGATCCTCGACGGGGTCGACGTCACCGTCCCGACGGGGTCCGTCGGCGCACTGCTCGGGCCCAACGGGTCCGGCAAGTCGAGCCTGCTGCGCCTGGTGGCGGGAGTGGGCGGCGCCGTCCCGTCTGCGCACGGCCCCGGGCGCACGTCCGGGGTGGTCACGCTCGCGGGCGCCGACCTGCGCGGCATGCGGCCGCGCGAGCGGGCGCGCCGGGTCGCCCTCGTCGAGCAGGAGGGCGCGAGCGACGTCGCGCTCACGGTGCGCGACGTCGTGATGCTGGGCCGCACGCCCCACCGGTCACGCTGGGCACCGGACTCCTCGCAGGACCACGCGGTCGTGGACCGCGCGCTGGCCGCCGTCGGGATGACGGGGTTCGCGCGGCGCGCGTTCCCGACGCTGTCGGGCGGCGAGCGCCAGCGCGTCCAGCTCGCGCGCGCCCTCGCCCAGGAGCCCGCGCTGCTGCTGCTCGACGAGCCCACGAACCACCTCGACGTCCAGGCGCAGCTCACCACGCTCGACCTGGTCCGCCGCTCCGCGCGCGCAGGGACCACCGCGCTCGTCGCGCTGCACGACCTCAACCTTGCCGCCGCCTGGTGCGACCACGTCGTGCTGCTCTCCCGCGGCCGGGTCGCGGCCGCGGGGGCCGTCGAGGAGGTGCTGACGCCCGACGTCATCGACCCGGTCTACGGCGTACGGACCACCGTGCTGCGGCATCCGGCGACGGGCCGGCCCGTCCTCACGTTCGCACCGGGGGCCCCGGCCGTCCTCGGCGCGCCCGGGGTCGCCGCCGTCGGGTAGTCGCCGACGTCGGGTAGAGGCGGGCTCAGGACCCCGGGCGCCGCGTCAGGGCGTGGAGGATCCGGTCTCGGGCGTCCCCACGGGGATCGGTCAGGTTGCCCATGAGTGCGAACGCCAGGCGCATCAACCCTGGACGGCTCAGCCCGTGCTGGGTCGCAGCGGCCATGACGGACGGGTGGTTCATCGCCTTGACGAACCAGCGCCCCAGGGCGAAGTACCCGCCGTAGGCATCGGCCAGCGCCCGGGGGTAGGACGTCAGCACCCGTTCGCGCTCGGACGCCCGCTTGCGGCCCAGGGCCTGGACCAGGACGTCCGCCGCGATCCTGCCGGACTCCAGCGCGTAGGCGATGCCCTCGCCCGTGTAGGGGTTCACCATCCCGCCGGCGTCACCGACCAGCATCAGCCCGGGAACGTAGTGCGGCGTGCGGTTGAAGGCGAGGGGCAGCGCGGCACCGGTGACGGGGGCGGTACGCGTGTCCTCACCGAAGCCCCACTCCCGGGGCATCGGCTCGAGCCAGCCGGCGAGCAGGGCGCGGTAGTCCACATGGCGGTTCACCCCCGGGGCGTTGAGCAGTCCCAGGCCGACGTTGCACGTGCCGTCCCCCATCCCGAACACCCAGCCGTAGCCCGGGAGGGCCCGGCCGGCCGGGTCGGTCAGCGTGAGCCACGTCTCGAGGTAGTCGTCCGAGTGGCGAGGGCTCGTGAAGTACGTGCGGGTGGCGACGCCCAGGGGCCGGTCCATGCGTCGGGACAGCCCCGCATCCAGGGACACCCGGCTCGAGACGCCGTCGGCCGCCACCACCACGGCGGCCCGCAGCTCGACGTCGTCACCATGGTCGCCGCCGTGCTCGCCGGCCGGGCCTGGCCCGCGGTGCCGGGTGCGCACCCCGATGACCCGCCCGCTCCGGTCGTCACGGACGAGTCCGACCGCTGACGTCGCCTGGTGCAGGTGCGCGCCCGCCTCGACGGCGCGGCGGGCCAGGGCGTCGTCCAGGCTCGCCCGGGATCGGACCAGCCCGTAGGACGGGAAGGAGACGAGGTCGGGCCAGTCGAGCTCGAGCCGGCCGCCGGTGGAGATCATGCGGATGCCTCGGGTGCGGGTCCAGCCGCCGCCGGAGTCCATGTCGACGCCCATCGCGAGGAGCGCCCGGACCGACCGGGGGGTGAGGCCGTCCCCGCAGACCTTCTCCCGCGGGAAGGTGTCCTTCTCCAGGAGGAGCACCTCGAGCCCGGCCTGCGCCAGGGCCAGGGCGGTGCTCGAGCCTGCGGGCCCGGCTCCCACGACGATGACGTCGGCCTCGCGGGCCTGGGCCTGGACAGACGGGCCGGACGCCGGGGCGACCGCGCGGCTGCCGGCGTCCTGCGCTCCGGTCCCGTCCGTGCGGTCGCCCGCCGAACCAGGCTCCCGCGCGTTCCGTCCAACTCCGGGCCGACCCGTCATGATTGTCCCTGCCACCTCGTTGGTCTGCGGTGACGCGAAGGGGCCGAGCCCCTCGCCCGCACGTACCCCCTGGGGGTATAAGAGGACGCTAGCACGTCGACGCGGGTCCCGGCAGGCGCGCGACGATGAATATTCGGTGTACACCCAGGACCCGGGGCACGCGGCCTGGCACGTGCTCGCGGCCGCGGTCCTGCTGGTGCTGTCGCCCGTCGCCGGGCGCCGGACGGGTCAGCCGCCGAACAGGCCACCCAGCCCGCCGCCGCCGCTGCTCCCGGACGAGGCCTGGTGACCGCCGCTGACGACGGACTCGCTCGGCTGGACGAGCACGTACCCCTGGCCGCCGAACGCCATCTGGAACGTCTCGCCGGTGCCGCCGCGGACCAGGGACTTGAGGCCGCCGGTGTCGACCCGGATGTCCATCGTGACGCCCGACGTCCACAGCACGACCGCCTGCGCGTCGCCGAAGGTCGGGGCGGACGCGACGTCGAGCGCGACCGGCTCCCCCTTGGTGGTGATCGCGACGTAGCCGGTACCGCGGAGCGAGACGTTGTAGAGCCCGCCCGTCATCGCGCCACCGCGGGCCTGCAGGCGGTGGATGTCCCACTCGATCGAGGAGGAGAACGCGAGGACGTTGGCGCCGTTGACGGAGACCAGGTCGTTCTCGAGGTAGATCACCTGGATCTCGGCGGCCTCGTCGGCGACGAAGAGCTCACCCTGGCCGGCCGCCTGCATCATGTCGACGCCCTCGCCCGTGACGGCGGCCTTGAACATCTTGCCCAGGCCGCCCGAGCCCTTGTTCTCGAACCGGACGTCACCCTGGTAGGCGACCATCGACCCGCTCTTCGCCCAGACGGGTCCGTAGCCCATCTGGATCTTCAACAGCTTCTTGTTCTGGAGCGAGAACGGGTCCTGGGAGGCGTTCTCCCGGAAGTCCTGGAACAGCGAGCCGTGGATGGGCATGGCCGGTCGTCTCCTCGTGTGTCGTGGCATCCGGGGTTCGAGCCGATCGGACCCTATCCGCGCAGCGCGCGCGTGCGTAGTGTTTCGCCGGGCGAACGCGTCGCCCCACGGGGGCCGGCCGGAGGAGTGCGCATGGGTTTCCTCGACAAGGCGAAGGCGGCCGCGACCGACCTCGCCGCCAAGGCCGACACCGCGCTCGGCAGCGCGGGGCTCGGCGGCCCGGGCGCAGCGAGCAGCGGCGGCGACGCCGAGCGGTACTTCCGCGACCTCGGCGTCGTGGCCTACCTGGAGTCGACGGGCCGGCCCGTGGGCCCGGGCGATCGCGAGCGCGTCACCGCCGCGCTCCGGGAGCTCGAGCAGCGTGGGTCGCTCCGGTCGTTCACGCTGCACACCGCGACACCGCCCCCGCCGGGATCAGCCGGCGGCTCCGCCTTCCCCCCGCCGCCCGCGGGAGCCACGCCCCCGCCCCCGCCGTGCGCCGGCGGGAGCGACAGCTCCTGATCGTCAGCTGTCCAGGCTCGCGGCGGCCGGTGCCGGCTGCTCGGCGCCGATGCGCAGGGCCGCCACCAGGTCCCGGTAGAGCGCGTCGGACTCGAGCAGCTCGGCGTGCGTGCCGCGCGCGCGGACCCGGCCCGCCTCCATGACGAGGATCGTGTCGGCGTCGATCACCGTCGAGAGGCGGTGCG
Organism: Cellulomonas fimi; assembly: GCF_012952065.1. Classification (GTDB taxonomy): domain Bacteria; phylum Actinomycetota; class Actinomycetes; order Actinomycetales; family Cellulomonadaceae; genus Pengzhenrongella; species Pengzhenrongella fimi_A. The sequence continues at coordinate 204,474 of NZ_JABCJJ010000002.1, read as the reverse complement.
CGACCGTGACCACCGCACCGCGCGTGGACAGGTCCCGGATGCAGTCGTGGATCGCCGACTCCGTGAGCCCGTCGACCTGCGCGGTCGCCTCGTCGAGCAGCAGCACGTCGGGCGCCCGGAGGATCGCGCGGGCGAGCGCGATCCGCTGGCGCTGGCCGCCCGAGACGGACGACGACGTGAGCGACGTGTCGAGGCCGTCCGGCAGCGCGTCGAACGCGTCGTCGAGCCGGACCGCCGCGAGGACGGTCGCGAGCTCCTCCTCCGACGCCTCCGGGTAGGTGAACAGCAGGTTGTCGCGGATGGTCCCCGGGACGATCGGGGTCTCCTGCTCGACGTACGCGAACCGCGACCGGAGCGCGTCGTGGCTGAGCTCGCGGAACGGCCTGCCGTCGAGCAGCAGCTCGCCGGACTGCGGCTCGAGGAAGCGCAGCAGCAGCGAGAACACCGTCGTCTTGCCGACGCCCGACGGCCCGACGAGCGCGGTGTGCCCGTGCCGGGGCACGGTGAACGAGACGCCGCGGACCGCGGGCTCGGCGTCGGGCCCGTAGGCGGCGACGACGTCGCGCAGCTCGACCACCGGGACGTCGTCGCGCCGCTCGCCCACGACGACGCCCTCGCCCGGCCGGACCACCGGGACGGCGTCGTCCGCCGCGTCCCTCCCCGTGGCGGGAGCCCCGCCGCCGTCCTCGCTCTCGAGCTGCGTGACCTCGCGGATCCGCGCGGCCGCGGCGATCCCGGACTGGAGCTGCGTGACGCTCTGCGTGAGCTCGCTGATCGGCCCGACGATGTTGAACGCGTACAGCAGGAACGCGATGAGGCTCGACACCGGCAGCAGACCCTCGGAGACGCGCCAGGCGCCGAGCCCGAGGATCACGATGATCGCGAGCTGCACGCCGCCCCACGAGATGGTCCAGGCGATGGCGGTCGTGCGGACGGCGTTGACGGAGTGGTCGCGCGCCGCGCGAGCGTCCACCAGGATGCGGTGCGCCTGACGCTCCTCGGCACGGCTCGACTTGACCGTCCGGACGGCGCGGAGCGTGCCCTCGAGCGTGCCGCCCAGGCGCCCGACCGCCTCCTGCGCGGCCTGCTGCGACGTCGCGATCCCGGGCAGCAGGAGCCCCATGAGGATGCCGACGACGACGATCGCGACGACCGTCGTCCCGAGCAGCACCAGGTCGAGCACCGCCATGAGGACCAGGGTGCCCACGAGTGCGACCGCACCGTTGACCAGGCTGACGATGCTCGACGACGCGGCCTCCCGCAGCAGCACCGTGTCCGACGTCGTGCGGGTCACGAGCTCACCCACGGGCTGCCGGGTGACCGCCGGCACCGTCGCCCGCAGGAACCGCCCGACGAGCGACTCGCGCGCGTCCATGACGATGCGCTCGGCGATCGTGCCCATGAGGACCCACTGCACCAGGCCGACGACCGAGCCGAGCACCAGCAGCACGACCAGCACGACCACCGGTCGGGTCAGGGCTCCCGGCTCGGCGAGCGAGTCGAGCACCCACTTGGTGACCATGGGCGTCGCGAGACCGAGCGACGTGGTCAGGAGGGCGAGCAGCAGACCGACCCCGAGGGCGTGCCGGTGCGGACGCGCGAAGCCGAGCAGGATCCGCAGGCGCTCGCCGCGCGGGCCGGCGGGCGCCGCGGTCACGGGCCCGGGCGCCGACGAGGGTGACGAGGAGGGTGACGAGGAGGGCGTGGCCATGGTGCCCAGTCGATCACGCCGACGTGCGCTCGCCGAGGGGCGAGGAGCGGGGCGCTGCAGACGCCGCGACGCGTCGGGCAGGGTGGACACGCCCGCCGGGCGGGGCGTTAGCGTTCGGGGTTGGGCGCCATCGGCGTCGCCGTCGTCGAAGGAGGCACGTGAGCACGCTCGAGATCGACCACGTCAGCAAGTCGTACGGGACGCTCCGTGCGCTCGACGACCTGACCTTCGACGTCCGAGCGGGTGAGATCTTCGGGTTCGTCGGCTCGAACGGCGCGGGCAAGACCACGGCGATGCGGATCATGCTCGGCGTCCTCGCCGCCGACTCCGGCTCGGTCCGCTGGAACGGGACAGAGCTCGACCTCGAGGCCCGACGCTCGGTCGGCTACATGCCCGAGGAGCGCGGGCTGTACCCGAAGATGAAGGTCGGCGAGCAGCTCGAGTTCCTGGCCGGGCTGCACGGGATGAGCCCGACCCAGGCGCGTGACGCCGTCGTCCGCTGGACCGACCGGCTCGGCGTCGGCGGGCGACGCGGCGACCACGTCGAGAAGCTCTCGCTCGGCAACCAGCAGCGGGTCCAGCTCGCCGCCGCGCTCGTGCACAACCCCGCGGTCCTCGTGCTCGACGAGCCGTTCTCGGGCCTCGACCCGGTCGCGGTGGACGTCATGAGCGCCGTGCTGCGCGAGCGTGCCGCCGCCGGCGTGCCGGTCATCTTCTCGTCGCACCAGCTCGACCTCGTCGAGCGCCTGTGCGACCGCGTCGGCATCGTCCGGAGCGGGCAGATGGTCGCGCTCGGCACGATCGACGAGTTAAGGACGACCGACCGGCCCCAGTGGCTGCTGGACGTCGGCGCCGAGCCCTCCGGAGTGCTGGCACGGCTGGCCGAGGTTCCGGGCGTGACCGCGCGCGTGGCGCCCGGGCGTCCCCACGCCGTGCTCGCGACCGCCGCCCCGGGCACCCCGCCCGAGGTCGGGCAGCAGGTGCTGCGGGAGTCGCTCGCCGTCGGCCCGGTCCACGAGTTCACGCCCGTGCGGCCGTGCCTCGCCGACCTGTTCCGCGGCGTCGTCTCGGCCGAGCACGACGCCGAGCCCACCGCGGTCGCGCCGGCCTTCGCGGAGGTGGCCCGGTGAGCAGCAACGTCGTGTGGATGGTCGCGAGGCGCGAGATCAAGACGCGCATGCTGACCAAGTCCACCATCATCTCGATGGCCGTGATGCTGGTGGTCATCGTCGCGGGCATCTTCGTGCTCGACTACTTCGCGACCCGGGACGCGCACGCGCCGGCGAGCAAGGTCGGCGTCGCGCAGAGCGTCTCGGCGCTCGAGGAGCACCTCGAGGTCGCAGCGGCGCAGCAGGGGCTCGACCTCGAGCTCGTCGCCCTGGCGGACGACGCCGACGCCGAGGAGGCGCTCACCGCGGAGGGTGACGACGCGCTCGAGGCCGTGCTGTCCGGCGATCCGGCGTCCCCCGAGATGCTGGTCGCCGAGCAGCCGGACGACGCGATCCAGCAGGCGGTCTCCACAGCGGTGCGGTCCTACGTCGTGAACGAGCAGGTGACGGGGCTCGGCGGGAACCCCGCGGCGTTCGAGGAGGCGCTCGCGAGCGCGGTGCCGCAGGTGCGGTCGATCGAGCCGGAGGACAGCCCCGACCGCTTCGGACCCGCCTACGTGGTGTCGATGGTGATGATCAGCCTGCTGCTCTTCGCGCTCATCGGCTCGGGGTCGATCATCGCGATGGGGGTCGTCGAGGAGAAGACGTCGCGCGTCGTCGAGATCCTGCTCGCGACGATCAAGCCCACCCAGCTCCTCGCGGGCAAGATCCTCGGCATCGGCATCTTCGGCATGTTCCAGGTGGTCCTCCTCGGCGGTGCCGCGGTGGGCGGGGTCGCCGCGACGGGCCTGACGCGCAGCCTCGAGGTGGACCTGGGCGCGTCGCTCGCGCTGCTGGTCCTGTGGTTCCTCATCGGGTACGCGATCTTCGCGCTGCTCTTCGGCGGGTTCGCCGCGCTGGTCTCGCGGCAGGAGGAGATCGGGTCGGTCACGACGCCGCTGATGTTCCTGCTGTTCGTCCCGTACTACCTGACCATGTTCATGGTCCCGTCCGACCCCGACAGCACGATGGTGCGCGTCCTGTCCCAGATCCCGGTGTTCGCGCCGTTCATGATGCCGGTGCGCAACGCGTTCGGGGCGCTGAGCGGCTGGGAGCTCGGGCTGTCGCTGGCCATCAGCCTCGCCACCATCCCGCTGCTGGTGTGGATCGCGGCCCGCGTGTACCAGCGCGGCGTGCTCCACACCGGCGGCCGGATGAAGCTGGGCGACGCCCTCAAGGCCGGCAGGTCCTGACGCGGTCCGGTCCTGACGCGGTCCGGGAGACCGGCGCTGCGGCGTCGGTCCCGGCCGGGCGGCTGGTCACCGCGGCGTGATCTCGTGCGGGTCCGCGCGCGTGGAACAGCCCACTCGCGTCACCCCGCGCGGTCCCGTCCGCGAGTTCGCTGGTCCGGAGTCGAGTTCGCTGATCCGGATCAGCGAACTCGAGACCGCACCAGCGAACTCGCCGCGGCGCGGGGTTCGGGAGGACGCGGCGGCGGCGTCGGCGGGGTCCCGCCGCGTCACGCGTCGGGAGCTCCGAGGGCCGTGCGCAGGCTCTCGAGGGCGGCCGGGACCGCCGCGTACCAGATGTTGCTGCCGCGTCGCTCGCTCGTCACCAGGCCCGCCTCGCGCAGGATCCGCAGGTGGTGGCTGACCGTGGGCTGGCTCTTGCCGACCGGCTCCACCAGGTCGCACGCGCAGACCGCGCCGTCGGCGCTCGTCGCGAGCAGGCTCAGCAGACGGAGCCGGACCGGATCTGCGAGCGCCGCGAAGCGGCGCGCGAGCTCGGCTGCGTCCGACGCCCCGAGCACCGACGCCCGCAGCGGCGTGCAGCAGTCCTGCACCGCAGGCTGCGGGATCACGGGGAGCAGCCGGCCGGGTGTCACGATCGGAGACCTCCTCATATTGACAGGTGTCGATCTCTGCGTAGAGTCTGCCACATATCGACATGTATCAATATCGAGCTCGCGAACGCCGGACCGAAGGACCCCCACCATGCCGACCACCACTCGTCCCGGGCCGACCGAGACCTCGCCCGCCCTGCCCGTCGTCGTCATCGGCGCGGGGCCCGTGGGGCTCGCAGCCGCGGCCCATCTGCGTGACCGCGGCCTCCCCTTCGTGGTGCTCGAGGCGGGGACGCAGGTCGGCGCGTCGGTCCGCGAGTGGGCGCACATCCGGACCTTCACTCCGTGGCAGCACCTCGTCGACCCGACGGCCGAGAAGCTCCTCGCGCCCACCGGCTGGACGCGGCCGACGACGCCGGTCCCGCCCACCGGCGGTCAGCTCGCCGAGCAGTACCTCGAGCCCCTCGGGGCCCTCCTCGCCGACGACGTGCGCCTGCGCCACCGCGTCGTCGCGCTCACGCGGGACGGGCTCGACAAGAGCCGGACCGTGGGGCGCGCGGAGCGGCCGTTCCTGGTGCGCGTCTCCGACGACGCCGGGCGGACCCGTGACCTGCCGGCGCGCGCGGTGATCGACGCGACCGGCACGTGGGAGCGCCGCAACCCGCTCGGCGCCGGGGGGCTGCCTGCGCGCGGCGAGGAGGACGCGGCCGAGTTCCTCGTCGGCCCGCTGCCGGACGTGCTCGGCCGGGACCGCTCGCGGTTCGCCGGCAAGCGCACCCTCGTCGTCGGGGGCGGGCACTCCGCCGCCAACACCCTGCTCAGCCTGGGACTGCTCGCCCGGGAGGTGCCGGGCACGCAGGTCGTGTGGGCCATCCGCGGCACGGACCCCGCCCGCGTCTACGGCGGCGGTCCCGCGGACGAGCTTCCCGCGCGCGGGCGTCTCGGCACCGACCTGCGCGGCCTGGTCGGCTCGGGTGCCGTCGAGCTCGTCACCGGCTTCGCGACGACGGCGATCGAGGTCACGGGCGACACGGTCGCGGTCGTCGGGACGACCGCCGCCGGCGAGCGCCGCATCGAGGGCCTGCACCAGGTCGCGGCGGCGACCGGGTTCCGGCCCGATCTGTCGATCCTGTCCGAGGTCCGGCTCGACCTCGACCCTGGCCTGGAGGCACCGCGCCGGCTCGCGCCGCTGATCGACCCGGCGTTCCACAGCTGCGGCACCGTGCCGCCCCACGGCCACCGCGACCTCGCCCAGCCGGACGACGGGTTCTACGTCGTCGGCATGAAGTCCTACGGGCGCGCGCCGACGTTCCTGATCACGACCGGGAACGAGCAGGTCCGGTCGGTCGTCGCGGCGCTCGCCGGCGACCTGGCCGCGGCCGACGAGGTCCAGCTGGTGCTGCCCGAGACCGGGGTGTGCTCGGTCGACGCGACCGGCACGGACACGGGCGGCACGGGCACGGGCGGCACGGGCACGGGCGGCACGGGCACGGGCGGCACGGGCGGCGCTGCCGGCTGCTGCGGGGCCAAGACCGGCCTCGACGGGCTCACCGTGCCGGCCGAGGCGCACCAGGCCCGACCGGCGGGGACGCCGGCGCGGGGCTTCGCGACCGGGCTCCCCGGCGGTGGACGCCTCGCCGAGCTCGCGGTGACGGAGGTCGGCGCGAGTGGCAACGGCGTCGGCAGCGGCGCGGCGAGCGGCTGCTGCTCCGGTTGACCGGGCGGCGGGCGCTTCTGTGCGATCGCCGACTCGGCGGCTCGTCAGGCTCGGCGGCTCGTCAGGCTTAGCGGCTTGCCGACTCGGCGGCTCGCTGGGCCAGGCGGCTCGCCGTGCCCAGCGGCTCGCCGTGCCCTGCGGCTCGCTAGGCTCCGCGGGTGGACAGCACGCTCGCGGATGGACCGCGGCCCGGCGTCGGCCCCGATCCCGCCGTCGGCCCCGGCCCCGGCCCCGGCGCCGGCGACCGCCCGCTGCGGAGCGACGCCGCGCGCAACCGCGACCGCATCGTCACCGCCGCTCGTGAGCTGTTCGCCTCACGCGGCCTCGGCGTCGGGCTCAACGAGGTCGCGCACCACGCGGGGCTCGGTGTCGGGACCGTGTACCGGCGGTTCCCCGACAAGCAGGTGCTGGTCGACGCGGTGCTCGAGGAGCCGCTGCGGCAGATGCGGGCCGTGGCGGTCCAGGCCGAGGGGGCCGAGCGCGCGTGGGACGGCCTCACGCTGCTGCTCAGCGAGGGGGCTGCGCTGCTCACCGCCAACCTCGGGCTGCGGGACGTCGCGCTGAGCCCCGACGGCGACGAGCCCACCGTGTCGGCGCTCCGGGCCGACCTGGCACAGGTCAGCGACCGGCTGCTCGTGCGCGCGCGCGAGGAGGGCGACGTGCGCCCGGGGGTCACGGGCGACGACATCGCCGTCCTGTTCTGGATGCTCAGCGAGCTCGCCGAGCACAGTGCCGAGGCGCGGCCGGACGCGTACCGCCGCTACCTCCAGCTGCTCACCGACGGCCTGCGCAGCGGGCCCGGGCGCGAGGAGCTGAGCGCGCCCCTGGACCGCGCCGAGGTCGCGGAGATCAGCAGGCGGTGGGCCGGGCGCTGAGCGGTCACGACGGCCCGGCCGCGCCACCTCGCGAGGGCACGACGGCGGCCCCCTGACCCGCGTCGTCGTGCTGTGCGTGGTGCGCGCGCTCGAGCCGGGCGCCCTCGACGTCGACGTCCGGCAGGAGGCGGTCGAGCCAGCGGGGCAGCCACCACGCCGCATCCCCCGCGAGGTGCATCAGGGCCGGGACCAGCAGCATCCGCACGACGAACGCGTCCACCAGCACGCCGAACGCGAGCCCGAAGCCCATCGGCCGCACGATCGCGGTGTGGGAGAACACGAACCCGCCGAACACCGCGATCATGATGATCGCGGCCGCGGTCACCACGGCCCGGCCCGCGTGCACCCCCTCGGTGACCGCCCGACGCGCGGGCGAGCCGTGCGCGTACGCCTCGCGCATGCCCGACGTCAGGAACAGCTGGTAGTCCATGGCGAGGCCGAACAGCACGCCCACCAGGATGGTCGGCAGGAAGCTCAGCACGGGCCCCGGGGAGTGGACGCCGAACAGGCCGCCGAGCCAGCCCCACTGGTAGATCGCGGTCACACCGCCGAACGCCGCGAAGACGGACAGGACGAACCCGGCCGTCGCGATCAGCGGCACCACGATCGACCGGAACACCACGACGAGGATGACCAGCGACAGGCCGATGACGACGGCGAGGTAGACCGGCAGCGCGGCGTCGAGCTTCTGCGAGATGTCGATGTTGCCGCTCGCCGCGCCGGCGACGGCGAGGACGACCTCGGGCTCGTCGGGGACCGTCAGGCCGCGCAGCGTGCGCACGAGCTGCTCGGTCGACTCGCTCGTGGGCCCGTCCACGGGAACGACCTGGAACGACGCCAGGTCCCCGCCCCTCGAGACGCCGATCGGCGCGACCGCGGCGACGTCGTCCAGCGCGCCCACCGCCTGGGCGATCTCGACCTGGACCCCGAGGAGGGCCGGCTCGTCGAGCCCGGCCGGGAGGTCGGCGACGACGAGCAGCGGACCGTTGACGCCGTCGCCGAACTGCTCGGCGATGGTCGCGTACGCGCGGTACTGGGTCGAGTCCTCGGGCTCGGACGAGCCGTCCGGGAGCCCGAGCCGCATCGACAACGCCGGCAGCGCGATGACGGCGAGCAGCACCACGCTCCCGACGACGCTCAGCACGGCGCGCGCCGCCGACATCGGCCGCAGGTCGGTGTGCGGGGTCACGGGCGCCGCGGCCCGCTGCCGCCGCGGGAGCACGCGGCGGCCGACGAGCCCGAGCAGCGCGGGCGTGAGCGTGATCGCGATGAGGACGGCGATCGCGACGCAGGCCGCACCGACGGACCCCATGAGGCCCAGGAACGGGATGCCGGTGACGTTGAGCGCGAGGAGCGCGATGACGACCGTGGCGCCCGCGAAGACGACCGCGTTTCCCGAGGTCCCGTTGGCGAGACCGATCGACTCGTGCACCTCGGCGCCCTGCCGCAGCTGCCGGCGGTGCCGGTTGAGGATGAACAGCGAGTAGTCGATCCCCACCGCGAGGCCGAGCATGACGCCGAGGATGGGCGTCACCGAGACCATCTCGACCGTGCCGGACAGGGCGAGCGAGCCGGCCGCCCCGATCCCGACGCCGATCAGCGCCGTGAGCAGCGGCAGCCCGGCGGCGACCAGCGTGCCGAGCATCACGAGCAGCACGATCCCGGCCACGGCCACGCCGACCACCTCGGCCACTCCCCCGAGGTTCGGCACGCCGGACACGAGGTCGTTCGCGAAGTCCACCTCGACGCCGTCGACGGGCGCCTCGTCGATCGCCTCGCGCACCGCGTCCCTGCTCTCGGCGGGCACCTCGAGCTGGGGCACGTCGAACAGCACCGTGCCGACCGCGGTCGAGCCGTCATCCGACACCATCCGGATGCCGTCCGCGAGCGCGAGCAGCGCGGCGCCGTCGGCGGCCTGCGCGGCCTGGAGCTCGAGCTCCTCGACGCCCTGGTCGAGCTGCCGCTGCTCGGCCTCGAGCTGCGGCTCCGCCTGCGCGAGCAGACCCGCCGCGGCGGCCTGGGCACGCGCCGCGTCGAGCTGCGCCTGGCCCGCCTCGAGCTGCCGGCGTGCGACGTCGAGCTGCCCCTCGGCGTCGGCGAGCTGCTGCTCCTGGGCGGCGCGCTGCTGCTCGGTCGCGAACGGGTCGACGACGGAGGCCACGCCCGCGGCGTCGCCCGCCCCCGCCAGCGCGTCGCTGATCGCCGCCCGCTGCGCAGCCGACAGCGGCGTGCCGTCCGACGTCCGGAAGACGACGGTGCCGGTACCGCCGCCGACCGAGTCGAACTCCGCCTCGAGGCGGTCGGTGACCTCGGCGGTCGGCGTGCCGGGGATCGTGATCGACGAGCTCAGCGCGCCGCCCCACGTCAGGTACGCGGCGCCGGCGACCACCAGGGCCGTGAGCCACACGCCGACCACCAGCCACGCACGACGGGCGGAGAACCGGCCCACCCGGTAGAGCAGCTCTGCCATGACGTACGTCTCCTCAAGAGGGTGCCTGGGGTCTGCAGACGCCGGCGCGGAAGCGCCTGGCGGGGCCACAAGGGGATTCGATCTATCCGGATCGTTATCCTACGCCGATCCGGGCGGCCGTCATCCGGATGCTCGTTCAAGTCGCCTCGGGTCACGTCGCGTACCCCACCGGCCCGACGGCGTGCGCACCGAAGCGAGTTGTCAGGCCGAGCGCGTGCCCAGCCGCGCGCTCGGCCTGACACGTCGGTGGGGACGCCCGTCGACAAGCGGGTTGTCAGACCGAGCGCGTGCCCAGCCGCGCGCTCGGTCTGACACCCACCGCGCCGGACGAGCACGAGCCGCCCGTGCAGCTTGGACCCGTGGACGTCCGCGTGGAGCTCGCCCGCGGCGGCGGGGTCGTCCGTCCCGTACGGCTCCCAGGTCCCGCGGTCCCAGACGATGACGTCGCCGCCGCCGTACTCGCCCGCGGGGATGACGCCCTCGAAGTCCTCGTACTCCATCGGGTGGTCCTCGACGTGGACCGCCATCCGCCGCGCCTTCGGGTCGAGCGTCGGGCCGCGCGGCACCGCCCAGCTCACCAGGACGCCGTCGACCTCGAACCGCAGGTCGTAGTGCAGGCGGCGCGCGCGGTGGCGCTGGACCACGAACCGGCGCTGCTTGCCGGCCACCTGCCTCACCGCCCCGGGCCTCGACCCCGCCCGACCGGGACCCGGCCGTTCCCGCGGTCCCCCCAGGTTCGCCGATCCGGGCGTACGCCGCGCCTCGACGGCTACAGCGCGACCTCCCCGGCGTACACCAGCCGCGGCACGGGCGCCGGGGGCAGGCCGGGCGTGGTCGGGTCGGCGTCGAGCAGCTCGTGCTCCTCGACGAGCACGCGCCAGGTCGTCACGTCGCCGCCGGGCCGCTGCAGCGCCGGGTACCCCGCCGTCTCCCCCGCGGGAGTCCCTGCGCCCTGGGGCAGCACGACCGAGCCGGTCCAGGTCGCCCGGAAGCCGCCGGCTTCCTCGACGTCGACCGCCAGCAGCAGCGACGACGAGACCGTCTCCCACTCCAGGTCACCGGCCCCCTCCGGGCGGCGCTGCACCGTCGCGCGCACGGTCCGGGACTGCTGCAGGCGCATCGCGCGGTGCGCCGCCGCGCCGGTCGGGCTGTCGGCGCTCAGCTGGTCGCCCGGCGGCTCGGCCGTCGAGCGCGGGTCCCAGCGCAGCCAGCCGACGACCCCGGTCAGGGTCACCTGCACGTGCTCCGGGCCCGGTCGGCTCACCGTCAGCGTCCGGGTCGGCAGCGGCTGGACCCAGCTCGTCAGCGCGACCGGCGACAGCGTGCAGCCGTCGATCGCGGAGGGCTGGTACCGCGCGACCGCGAGCCGCACGAACGGCCACAGCGCAGAGGTCGGGTGGACGGCGACGTCGACGAACCAGCGACCTGACGCCTCGTCGTACTCCGGCCGGTACCCCAGCACGCGCACGGCCGGGCGCCCCGCCACGTCGCGCAGCGGGACGGCCGCGGCGACCGCGACGGGGTTGCCCGGCGCGTCGGGCCACCCTCGGTCCCGCCCGCCGGACACCTCGCCGGCGAGCGGCGGCCGGATGCCGACGCCCTCGGCGGCGCCGGTCTCGACGGCGTCCAGCAGCAGGTGGTCCAGGGTGAGCAGCGGCGGGACGGTCGGGTCCGAGGTCGCCCCGCCGTGCTGGACGACCGGGTCCGCTGCCCACAGGCTCGTCGCGCCGTCGGGCGCCTGCACCGCCTTGGCCCGGCGCTCCCACGTGCCGTCCGGGAGCTGCACCCACTCGTGGGTGTCGAAGACAAGCACGCCGAGCAGCTCGCCGTCGCCCGAGGAGAACCACGGGCGGGCGAGCCAGATCCGCACGCCGGAGCGTCGCACCTGACGCCACGCGAACGGCTCGTCGGGCTCGCTCCCCTCCTCCCAGCGCAGCAGCGGCACGGCGTCGAGCACGAGCGGCGCGGCCGGGCGCGCGGACGACGGGATGTCGAGGACCACCGGCTCGCCCGCGAGCGCCGCGTCGTCGGCCGCGGGCACCTGCGCGGGGTCGAACAGCTCCGCGAACCGCGTCGTGCCGCTCGGCACGTACGTCACGCGGCGGTGGTGCGTGTCCTCGAACGTCTGCAGCATCCGGTGGAACGCCACGCCGCCGAGCGCCTGGGCGAGCGCGCCGGTCGGCAGGTAGTCGTACAGGAAGAGCACCCCCGTCCGCTCGCGCTCCCCGACGGGCGAGCGGACGACGACGTCGGACCGGGTCACCTCCTGCGGACCCGCAGCCGCGAGGTCGTCCACCTGCTCGGTCCAGCTCGCGCGCACGACGAGCAGGTCCGTGCTGGACCCGTGCACGTCGACGAGCCCGGTGAAGGCCGCGACCGCGCGATTGGGCGGACGCAGGAACAGGCTCAGGTCGACCAGCCGCGGCGGCCGGACCGGCGCGGGCACCGCGTGCACGAGCCGCACGTCGACCGAGGGCGTGAGCCACCAGGTCCACCCTGACACCGCCGCCCGCTGCAGGGCCGCCGCGGCGACGACCTCGTCGGTCGTGTAGCCGTCCGCGGGGTCGACGACGCTGGCCAGGTGCGAGCGCCACAGCCCGAACCGGTCCAGGGCGGCGAGGTCGACGGTGCTCGAGAGGGCGACGCGCACCTGCTCGCCGGGCGGCAGCGCGACCCGGACCTCGTGCCCGACGACGCGCGCGCCGAGCGCGTCGCCGCGCTCGACGACGATCCGCAGCGGCTGCAGCGACGGCCACGCGCCGGGGTACGGCACCGTGACGGCCTGCAGCGCGCGCGGCTCGGGCAGCGCGTGCGGCGCGCCCGCCTCGTAGAACACCAGCGAGATCCCGGCGGCGTACGGGTCCGGCAGGTACGGCAGGCGCAGCGCCTCGGTGCCGTGCACCACGTACTGGCCCTCCCCGACGGGCCGGCCCCGGTCGGCGGTGATCTTGTCGAGCGTGGCGCGGCTGTCCGAGCCCGTGTCCGCCCCCGGCCGGTCGAGGAGCGCGACGCCGGGCTGCTCGTCGGTCGCCCTCGGGTCCGTGAGGCTCGGCACGCGCTGGTCCAGGAGCGTGCCCCGCTCGGCCAGCGCCACGGCGTACAGGCGCCGGATCTCGGCGGTGTCGCCCGTGCCGATCGCGGCGTCGAACAGGCCGGCGGCCTCGGCCTCGAGCTGCGTCGCCTTGGGCGGCGCCACGTGGCGCTCCGCCGTCGGTCGCGCGTCCGCGCCCGGGCCGTCCACGATGCCGCTGCGGACGACCAGGTGCCCGAGCTGCTCGCCGGTCCCGAGCTCCTCGCGGGCGACGAGGGCGGGCGCGGGCACGGGCTCCCACCGCAGGTACGGCCGTGGCGTCGTGACGACGGCCCGCCTGAGCAGCCGTAGGTCGTCGGGGAGCTGCAGGTCGTCGTTCCGGCCGAGCCTGGCGAGATCGCGTGCGTCGACCCGCAGCTGCGGCCGCACGCGCAGGCTCTCGCGCGACTCCGCGAGCACGCGTGCCGCCGTCCCGACGGCCGCGAGCGCGCGCTGCGCGGCCGGCGCGGGCGGCTCGCTCGCCACCGCCCGGGCCACGAGGTCCTCGACGGCCGCGTCGACCCGGTCGTCGCCCGACCGCAGCTCGACGGGCAGCGGGTGGGCGACGGGGCTGGCGACGCGCTCCTGGGCCGCACGCAGGTGCGCGACCACCGCGGCGCGGCGCGCGCCCGCGACGCCACCGCGATCGCGTCGCTCGTACGCGGCGCGGAGCCGGTCCAGGTGCGCGCGGGCGGCCTCGAGCGCCCTCGCGTCGGGTTCGACCAGGGGCGGCCGTCGCCGCGCCGGGACCTGCGGCACGGAGTTGCCCGCGAGGTCGACGGCGAGCACCCGGAAGCTGTACGACGTCCCGTACCGCAGCCGCGGCAGCGACCGCGGCTCGACCCGCGACGAGACGTGCGCGCCGTCGACCGGCGGGTCGGGCGGGGCGTCGACCACCACCTCGGTCGCGCCGTCCGGCCCGGGCGGCTCGACGTGCACGATGGTCTTCCCCGGCCGCGGCGCGGACAGGCTCCAGCCGTCCCAGCCCGCGACGACCTCGTGCAGGTAGTACCCGGGGGCGCCGTCGGGCACGCGGTTGAGCGCCGAGAGCTGCAGGAACCCGACGTCCGCGGCCTCCTCGAGGACCGGGACCCCGCCCGGCTCGCCCGTGACCGTGACGAGCCGCCGGTGCAGGCTGTGCCACTCCCGCGTCCGGTCGTCCCACACCTCGACCCGGATGCCACGCACCAGGTCGTCGAGCAGCAGCTCGCGCGTGCCGTCGTCGACCGCGAGCTGCTCCGCCTGCTGCACGCGGGCCCGCAGCTGGGCCGCCCGCTCCCGCCGGGCGAGCGCGAACCCGGTGGCGCGCAGCGTGCCGGGGGCGGACGTCGCGGGGTCGCCGTTCGCCTCGCTCGCGTACTGCCGCGCCAGGTTGCGCGCGTGCTGGTCGAGCTTGAGCCCGGAGGCGTCCGGGTCGGCGTCGAGCACCACCCACTCGTCGTCGCCCAGCGGCAGCGCGCCGCCGACCCACGCGTCGCTCGACCGCGCGGCGAACACGACGTCGTCCACGACGACCGCCGTCCGCCGCGCCGGGAGCACCTCGACGTCGGGGTGCGTCGAGGCGAGCGTCACGCTGACCCACGTCGCGCCGGCGAGTGCCGCCCGGGCGCCCGCGGGGTCCAGCCCGTCCAGCACGACGTCGACGGCGAGGCCGAGCCTGCGCAGCAGGGCCGGTGTGGAGCCGAACGACCCGATCCGCGCGTGGAAGTCGTGGTCGGGGCGGTCCGGACGCGGCGTCGGCGGGGCGTCGGGGTCCGGCTCCTGGCGCGGGGTCTGCTGAGGCTGCTCGGGCCGCTCGTAGTACCGCCGCATCGCGTGGGCGTCGACGAGGAGCTGGAGCTGCGGGTCGGCGGACAGGTCCTGGCCGACGAGGGCGTCGAGCCGCTCGGTCACCCGCCGGTCCGCCTCGGGGTCGTCCAGCAGCACCTGCACCGGCGACGGCTCGTCGTCGATCCTCGACTGGTACACGGGCAGCGGCGGGAGGTCGTGCGTGCGCCCCGGCCGGAGGTCGCCGGTGTCGGTCAGGGGACCGATGGTCGTCAGCGCGTCGCGCAGCCGCCGGCCCGGGAGCTGCAGGGCGCGGCGCGCTCGCGCCGGGGCGTCGCCCAGCAGCCGACGCAGCGGGCCGTCCGGGTCCAGACCTGCGAGCGTCTCGAGCAGCCCGGCGGCCACGGGGTCGCCCGTCAGGCCGGGCCGGCGGGCCGGCGCGGCGGTGATCGCCGCGACGTGCAGGTCGACGGCGTGGTCGCTCAGGCGGCTGGCCGGGTTGGTGCGCCACGTCTCGTCGGACACCGCGGGTGTCGGGAACGCCCGGACCGCGGTGGTGGGCGGCAGCACCGCAGCCCACGCGGCGGCGTCGGGCACGGTGTCGGGCATGGTGACCACGCGCAGCGGCAGGGCTGCGTCGGGGTCGAGCGACGTCCGCAGCGTGAAGGTGCAGCCCGCGAGGGTGCCGACCCAGTCGGCCGCGGCGGGGAAGTCGGAGAGAATGGCGCCTGCGCCGACGAGCTTGTGCGTGACGAAGACGGTCAGCTGGAACGGCGCGTCGTCGGCCAGCGAGTGCGGCAGCGCGGTCGCGAGGACGGTGGCGGGCATCGGGTCTCCTGCCTCAGGCCGGCACGGGGGCGAACGCGTCGCAGTACGTGGCCCAGTCGGCGTTCGTGCCGTCGTCGTCCGGGGGCATGACCTGGTAGAGCGTCGGGTCACCCTTCGAGCCCGCGAGCTTGCGCTCGACCGTGATCTCGACGGAGGCGGAGAAGAACAGCACCTCGACCTCGACGACGAGCGACGCGCGGCCGATCAGCTTGCCGGTCTGGAAGTGGTAGGTGAGCGAGAGCTCGAGCGTGATCGACGCGCTGACCAGGCCGAGCACGTCGACCTCGCCGCGGATCCGGAAGTACGCGGTGAGCAGCCCCTTGTCCGCCTCGAGGCGCAGGTAGACGCCGACCGCGATCGACACCGAGCCCGACGCCACACCGAGGTCGACCGACAGCGACGCGGCTGCCTCGAGCCCCAGCTCGAGCAGGACGAGCCCCTTGGGCGACGCCCGCAGCACGAGCCACCCGCCGCCGCCGATCGCCATCACGGTGAGCCGGAACGGCGCGTCCTTCGCGCAGAAGTAGAACCCGACCGTCATCGCGTCGCCGAGGAACGGCACCCGGGCATCGGCGCCCAGCGCGATGTTCTCGAGGCTGAAGACGCCGATCGACACGTTGGGCAGCGCGAGGTCGAAGCCCGCCGTGACGCCGTCGGGCGCGACGTCGACGTAGGGCGGGTCCGAGAACCCGTCGAACGGGATGAGCTCACGCAGGCGGTCGACGAACGACAGCGGCCCGAGGAACCCGATCCCGCCGAAGACGACGTCGACCTCGGGCTTGCCCGCCGAGCCGGCGTGGAAGCCGATCCGCCGGAACATCAGCTTCATGAGGCCGGCGGGCCCGTCGCCGATCAGGTTGAGGTCGACGTCGACGATCTCCGCGACGACGTCGACGGCCGGCGGAGCGCTCGCCGACGCCCGGACCTCGACGTCGACGTGCAGCGCGTGGGCGTCCTTCGGCCTGAAGACGTTCGGAGCGCCCGCCATGCCCCACGGCCTGATCGAGGGCCGCCACCGCAGCCGAGCCGTGACCTGTCCGCCCACCGCCCCCTGCAGCAGCTGCGCCAGCCCGGCGGCGTCCTTCGCGAGGTCGGTCAGCGTCGTCAGCGTCTGCACCGGCTTGGTCAGGGCGGACCGCACCGCGGCGGGGACACCGGGCAGCCCGATCGCCGTCAGGAGGGGCTCGAGCTCGCCCGCGAGCGCGACGGCGGCCGCGCTCACCGCGCCTGGGTCGCCCGGCAGCCCCTGGACGGCCGCGAGTAGCGCGTCGAGCCGGGTCGCGAGGGTCGCGGCGCGTGCGTCGAGCTCGTCCTCGGCGCGCTGCGCGACGGCCTTGGCGCCCGCGTGCGCCGCGCTCGCGACCTCCTGCGCGAGCCGCGCCTGCGCGTCGTCGAGCGCGGCCCGCAGGCGCAGCGCCTCCGTGCGCAGCTTCGTCACGGCGTCGAGCGCGTCGGACACGAACGCGGGTGCCTCGTCGAGGCCCGCGGCGTCGAGCAGGTCCAGCAGGCTGAACAGGCCGAACAGCTTGGGCATCGCCCCCGACAGGAACGAGGCCGGGTCGAACGCGCCGGCGTCGAACGGCGTGGGCGCGTCACCGCTCACCCCGACCGCGCCCAGCGCACGCGAGACGCCCTGGACGGACAGGTTGGGCGCGACGAACCCGCCGGACCGGTCGGACCCGCTGGTGAAGTCGACGGCGGGCGGCAGGCTCTTCAGCGCCAGGACGAGCTCGCCCGCGTTGGGCGTCCCGGGCACCGGGGCGGCGTCGACGGCGCGCGTCGGCAGGCCGTGCGCGAGGTAGGGCTTCGCGAGCACGAGGTCGACGGCGGGCGCCTGCGGCGCGAGGTGCCGCATGGCGGGCACGACGCCCCGCAGCTCGGTGAGGAACGGCCGCGACGTCACCGCGCCGGTGTCGATCTCGCCGTCGAAGACCAGGTGCGCGACCTCGACCGAGGTGTCCCCCGCCTTGACGGGCGGCGCGACCGCGAGCGTCTGGCCCCGGCCCGGGATCGCGCGCACCGGGAAGTACCGTGCCGACGCCACGTCCGCGTGGAAGACGAAGGTCTGAGGCCCGTCCTTGCCCGCCTGGACGAACAGGAGCGGCGCCGCCCACGCCCGCGTCCCGCCGCCCCGGTCGACCGTCGTGAGCGTGAACGGGAACGGGACGCCGTTGCGGGTCGGCACGAACGGCTGCTGGTCCTCGGGCGGCTTGTCGATGTCCGGCGTGACCAGCGGGCTCACGGTGACCTGCCCGAACGGGTTGTCCCGGTCGGTCGGCGGGTAGGTGCGCGTCGGCTG
The DNA here is from genome assembly GCF_012952065.1 of Cellulomonas fimi. GTDB lineage: Bacteria > Actinomycetota > Actinomycetes > Actinomycetales > Cellulomonadaceae > Pengzhenrongella > Pengzhenrongella fimi_A. The sequence continues at coordinate 186,806 of NZ_JABCJJ010000002.1, read as the reverse complement.
GCGCAGGATGATGAACCAGCGCTGCCACAGGTAGGCGACCGGATCGTCCCGGTGCTTGATCTCCCGCTCGGTGACCTTCACCAGGAAGCACCGGTGCCCGAACGGGAAGAGCAGCCCGGGGTAGGCCACGCGGACGTAGGCGTCACGGCCCATGAAGGCCTGGTGCCGGTAGTCGACGACGGTCGACGGGAACTCCCACGACTGCTTCCAGTCGAACCACGCGCCGAGGCTCGAGAGCTCGAGCCTCGTGGCCTCGAGCGGGGTGAGCGCGTTCGCGGGGTCACCGCCGTGCGTCTGGGCGACGATCGCGGTGCGGTCGAACGGGACGAGCGGCTGGTCGAAGGTCGGCGGCGGCAGCTCGCCGTCGCGGGTCCAGAGCGCGCGCACGATGCGCTGGTCGGCGTCGTCGTCGTCGAGGCCGCCGTCGTCCGTCCGGACGGTCAGGTGCGTGCGCCACAGCTCGACCCGGTCACGCGGTCCCTTCGGGCTGGTCTCGTGACGGAACGCGCCGCGCGCGCTCGGCGAGACGATCAGCCGGTAGGGCGCCTCGATCGCGGTCTCGAGCTCGCCCGGCGGCTCGATGCCGAGGTCGCCCGCCTCCCCCGCGGGCGTCGCGGCGGCCGAGACGCGCAGGCGCAGACCGGGCAGCGCCCCGAGCACGCCCTCGAGCGAGTACGCCAGACGCGTGCCCTCGGGGAGCTCGAACACGAGCCGGCTCGGCCCCGCCGCGACGTGGCTCGAGGGTCGGGGCGGGGGCGTCGGCGGGGGTGGCGGGCTCGGGGGCGACTGCGCCCCCGCCTGCCAGACCTCCTCGCCGAGGTGCTGCGGCGGGAGGTGGACGACGAGCGAGGCGTCCGGTCCGGCCACCAGCTCGGCGCCGCCGTCGGTCGCCTCGAGCGTGCATCCCGGGGCCTGGAGGCGCAGGTCGACCAGGTCGCGCGTGCGCAGGAGGCGGGCGTCGACCTGAGGCCGCTCGTCCTGCCGGACGTCGTCGGGCTGGCCCATGGGGCACCGTCCCTCTACGCGCACGCCCGTCGGCGGGTCCGCTTCGAGGGGGTATGTGCGTCTTGGGAGGATCATCCCGCCCTGCGACCCGCTCTGGCAACGGTCGTCCGCGCCGACCGACCGCGCTACCCGGGACGACGCCGCGAGTCGAGCCCGGCGTCACGGCTGCGGTCGGTCGGCGCGACCGTCCCTGGCGTCAGCAGCAGCGCTCACGCGTGAGCAGGACGCGCCACAGCTCCGGTCCCTCGGCCAGGTACTCCCACGCGATCTGCCCCGGCTGCTCGGCGTCGAGCTGGTACCGCAGCGGCTTCGGGTCGTGGTCGTTGACGAGCACGAACGCCTCGCCGGGCACGAGCGCCGCGACCGTGGCGAGGATCCGCTCGTGGCGCTGCGCGGGCGGGAGCGGGCGAACGTCGAGGTCGGTGGGCTCGACCTCGGGCTTGCGCGTGATCGCCACCGTGTCGTCCGTCGCCTGCCCGGCGGTCGACCGCCCGGCGGTGTCGTCACAGCCGCATCCGCCGCACGCGCAGCCCTCGGCCTGCTCGTCGGCGCCGACCTGCTGCTCGACGGTGTCGGTCGTCGGGGTCGCGGGGGTCGTCGGTGTCGTGGTCATCGTGGTCTCCTCGATCATGGTGCGGATGGGTGGTGGTGCGACCGCTCAGGGGCGGACAGCGAGGGTCCCCCGGGCGCCGCGCTCGGCGTCGACCACCAGGTGGGACACGAAGGGGTAGGTGCCGGGCTCGGAGAAGGACAGCTCCACGAATCCGCCCTGCGCGGGCGCGAGGGCGAGCGACTGCGCGCCACCGGTCCCGTCGCCGGGTCCGCCGGCCGCGCCGGGTCCGCCGGGTCCGCCCAGCAGGTAGGCGCCCTCCGCGAACACGGTGTCGAACTGGCCCCCGACGACGTGGAACGACGTCGGCCGGTTCGGCCCGGCGTCGAGCACCCAGAGGCGCACGCGCTCGCCGACCCGCGCGGGCAGCGGCGTGCGGTCGTACTGGTTCGCGTAGCCGTTGAAGACGACCGCGTCGGGGCGTTCGGCGCCGATCTTCGTCGCGTCCGCGATGCCGCCCTGCTCGCCGAGGTAGAGCTCGGACTGGACCAGGAGGTACTCGCGGTCGACGCGCGGCAGGTCGGGCGGGTCGATGATCACGGCCCCGAACATCCCGTTGGCGATGTGCAGCGACATCGGCGAGGTCGAGCAGTGGTACGTCCAGATGCCCGCTCGGGTCGCGGTGAACGTGTACGTCAGCGACTCCCCCGGCTCGATCGTGCGTGTCACCTCGTCGGGCGCGACGGCGCCGGCGTGGAAGTCGATCGAGTGGCCGAGCGACCCGTCGTTCCGGAGCGTCACCACGAACGTGTCGCCGACCTTCCCGCGGAGCGTCGGCCCGGGCGTCGTGCCGCCGAACGTCCACAACGCCTGCCGCGCACCGGGCGCGACCTCGCGCTCGACCTCGGTGACGTCGAGGGTCACGCGGTGGGTCGTGCCCGCCGGCGCCTGGGCGAGCGCGGGGTCGTACGGGCGGACGTCGTCGGCGGGGTCGCCGCGCAGGTCCATCGCGTCGGCCGCCGACGACGCGACACCCGCCGACCCAGCCGCACCACCGTCCGCATCGCCGGTCCCGCCCTCGCTCGCCGACGCCGCGCCGTCGCCCCCGCCGCGGACGACGACGTCGAAGAGCATGCCCATCTGCCGGTGTCCCGCCACGGAGCACCAGCCGTCGAGGGCGCGTCCGACCACGCCGACCTCGACCCGCACGGTCGCGCCGGGAGCCATCCGCCCGGACGACGCCCCTGAGTCGAGCACCAGGTCGTGCACCGCCGTGTCGACGTTCGTCACCACCAGCACCAGGCTGTCGCCCGCGTCGACCGTCACGCTCGACGGCTCGAAGCGCATGTCGCGCGCCTCGACCTCGACCTCGACCACGCGCCCGGTCGCCGCGGCCCCCGCGGCCGACGACGTGCCAAGCCCGGCAGCGGCCGGGTCCGCTGCGACGGCACCGGCGACGACCAGGGCGAGCGCTGCGGCGGCCGCGACCGTCGGACCCATCGGCCGGCGGGGCTCCGGTCGCCGCCGGGCCGTCGCGAGGTCGGCCACCGGCACGAGCGTGGGACCGCCCTGCGCCGCCCGGGCCCGGCGTCGGGACACGACGACGGCGCGCACGAGGAGCACGGGCGTCGCGACCAGGGCGCCCAGCACGAGCATCGACGTCCCGACCCGGACCAGGCTCGGGACCGGGGCCACGAAGAGCGCGAGACCGCCGTTGACCAGCAGCAGCCGGGCGCCCGCGCCCCGCTCGAGCACCGCCATCGCGGCACGGACGGCTGACGGGCCGCCGCCGAGGATCATCGGACCGAGGTGCGCGAGCGCGCCGAGCAGGACCTGGGCCGTGAACCCGACGGCGAGCGGAGCGATCAGTCCGGCGAACCTGGCATGGGCGACGTCCCACGACGGCGCGGTCGCGAGACCGACGCTCCACGTCGCCACCGCGAGCCCGAGCCACACCACCCCGAGCCCCACCGACTGCGCGGCGAACGTCGTCGGCGGACGGTCCCGCGCCCCGGCTGCCCACGGCCACGCCACGCGCACGAGGCCGACGAGGTAGAGCGCGATCCCCGCCCCCGCCACCGGCAGCGACCCCGAGGCCGTCCCCGCGAGCGTCGTCGTGAGCGCGAGCACGAGCACGACCAGGCCGTGCGTGCCGGCCCGCGCGGCGTCTGGGTGCAGCTGGACGCGCAGCATCGTCGGCCAGAGCGTCACGAGCGCGCCCACCACGGTCAAGCCGACCCAGCCCAGCAGCATGACCGTGACGTGCGCGACGTAGGCGCGGGACGCGAGCTCGCCGGTCAGGTCCGGACGCGCCAGCAGCGCGCCGAGGCCCGCGCCGACCGGCAGCGCGACTCCCGAGGCCACGAAGTAGCGGGCGGTCCACCCGAGGCGCACGCCGAGGGCGCCGCGGCCCTGGGCCACCAGCGTCCCGGCGTGCCACAGCGCCGCCGTGCCCACGGCGGTCGCGCCCCCGACGACGGCGGGCCAGGTCCCGGTGAGCAGGCCCGCGACCACCGCCAGGGCGCCCGCGTTGTGCAGCGCGAGCCGCGCCGCCTGTGCCCGGTGCCCCCCGGGGAGCGGACGGCGCCGGACCGCCTCCGCGAAGTGCGCGCTCCAGATGAGGATGGCCGTGCTCGCCGCGCCCAGGAGCAGCAGGTGGAGCATGAGCCACGTCGCCTGCGGGACGGCGCGGTGACCGGCCGCGACGACGGCCGCCGCGACGAGCCACGCGACCACGATGGCGTTGACCCGCAGGTGCCACCGGCCCCTCATCGGGCCGTCTCCAGCTCGACGGACCCGACCTCGGCGCGCGCAGCGGCCACGGCCGGGGCCGCTGCACGCGCCGAGGTCGTGGCCGCAGCGGGGGCGGTACGGCGCGGCGCGCGACCGAGCCGGCCGGCACCGCCGCCCCGGACCGACGACCAGACCGCGAGCGCCACGAACAGCAGCACAGCCACGATGTTGAGCGCGCCCCCCACCTGGAGCGCCCACTGCTCGCCGCGAAGGTCGCCGCCCACGACCCGCAGCGCGAGCGAGCCGTGCAGCAGGACGACCGGGCCGTAGAACGCGCGGCGGAACGGCAGCGCCCGGCCGATCACCGCCGGCAGGATCACGGGCGCGTGGGCCATGATCATCGAGACCGTGAAGCCCAGGAACACGCTGTGGACCACGGCGTCGTAGGCCGGGCCGTCCGCGACCGGCCCGAGCAGGAGCCACGTCGCGCCCGCGACCGCGAGCCAGGCGTAGCCCGCGAGCAGGCACCACGCCATGAAGCGCGGCAGCCCGGTGGACCGCACGGTGCGTCGGGCGACGTCGTGCCGCACCAGCCAGGCGACCAGGCCGAGCAGGGCCGCACCGAGGGCCGGGTGCGCGACGCCGGGCCAGAGCGGCGCGGCCACGACGGCGGCGAACAGCGTGGCGGCGACGGCGCCCATCGCACGCTCCGCCCGGCTGCCGGGCCGACCGACGCGCGCGAGCTCGAGCCGCTCCCCCGCGATCGTCAGCACGAGGAAGCCGACGAACCAGGGCAGCACGACGGGGACCGGGGCGCCGCCCCACCACAGCAGCGCGGACCCGGTCGCGAGCACGGCGCCGAGCACCTGGACGCCGAGCGCGAGTGACTCCTGCCGCCGCCACAGCGCGGCGTAGACCGCGAGGAGGGCACCCGTGCCGGCGACGAGGAGGCCCTGGCCGACGACCAGCGGGACCGGCGCCAGCAGGAGGACCGCGCCGAGCGCCGTCGTGCCCGGTGCGGTGAAGCCCCACCACGTCCGCAGCGCGACCGCCCGCTCGAGGGCGATCACCGTGCCGACGAACCCGAGCACGAGGAGGCCGCCGTGGACCTGGGGCAACCGCTCGGTGGTCACGGGGGCCGGAAGCCCCAGCAGGAGGAGCGCCGCGTCGAGGCCCGCGAGGAGGGCGAGACCCGCGGGCAGCAGGAAGGCCAGGCGGGCGGGGTTCCTCACCACCCGACCGTAGGCACCGGCACGCGGGAGCGGCCCCGGACCTTGGTCCCGGGTCCTGCGTTCCGGGTCCGCGCTGGCCAAGCCGGTGCCACCCGGCGTGCCCGACGGCGACTACGCCGCGTGCGATGACATGGCCGCCGCCGGGGTGGCGGGCTCGGACGACGTGTCCACGACCCACCTGACCACGGCCGACCGGTGGGGCAACGTCGTCGCGTACACGCTCACGATCGAGTCGACGGGCGGCAACGGGATGGTCGTGCCCGGGCGCGGCTTCCTGCTGAACAACGAGCTCACCGACTTCAACTTCACCGGCACGCAGGGCGACGCGCCCGACCCGAACCTGCCGGGTCCGGGCAAGCGGCCGCGCAGCTCGATGGCCCCCACCATCGTGCTGATGGAGGGGAAGCCCCTGCTCGCCGTCGGCTCACCGGGCGGATCGACCATCATCACCACGGTCCTGCAGGTCCTGATGAACCGCCTCGACCTGGGGATGGGGCTCCCCGAGGCGATCGCCGCACCGCGCGCGACCCAGCGCAACACGGCGGCGGTCCAGGCCGAGCCGGGCTTCCCCCGCACGGGCCTCCAGGCGCTCGGGCACACCTTCAGCGACAACCCGGAGATCGGGGCGGCCACCGGGATCGAGTTCCTGGGCGACGGCTCGCTGCTCGCGGCGGCCGAGCCGACCCGGCGCGGTGGCGGGAGCGCCGGGGTCGTCGACCCGAGGAGCTGACCCGCCAGCGGGTCGGTGCGCCGCGCCCGCTCAGTGCGCCGCGGCGCCCTTGCGGCGCGGGATCAGGTGCATGATCGCGACGACCACGGCGCCGACGACGAGCCCGACGAGCGCGGACGCGAGCGTGTCCGTCAGCCACGCCAGGAAGCCGCCGATGCCGGCCACGCCGTGCACCGCCTCCCCCGCACGAAGCACCAGGTCGTAGAGCCCGGGCCAGCCGAGCTCGTCGACCCCGACCAGCAGGATGTGGCCGCCGACCCACAGCATCGCCACGATCCCGACGGTCGACAGCACCGCGAGCACCTTGGGCATCGCCCGCACGAGGAACCGGCCGGTGGCCGCGAGCGCGTCGTTCCGTCGCTCCGCCAGGTTCAGCCCGATGTCGTCCATCTTCACGATGAGCGCGACGACCCCGTAGACCAATGCCGTGATGCCGAGGGCGACGACGGCGAGGATGACGGCGCGCGAGACGAACGGCTCGGCGGCGACCTCGTTGAGGGCGATGACCATGATCTCGGCCGAGAGGATGAAGTCGGTGCGGATCGCGCCGCTGACCATCTTCTTCTCGATGTCCTCGCCCTGGACGGCGGCCGGCAGGGGCGTCTCCTGCCTCGACGTCTCCTGGGTGCCGTGCTTGCCGCGCCCGGTGACCAGCTCGTAGAGCTTCTCGGCGCCCTCGAAGGCGAGGTACGTGCCGCCGACCATGAGGATCGGCGTGAGCAGCCACGGCAGGAACTGACTCAGCAGGAGGGCGGCCGGAAGGATGAACAGCAGCTTGTTGCGCAACGAGCCGACGGCGATCCGCCGGATGATGGGCAGCTCCCGCTTCGGGCTGAAGCCGTGCACGTAGCGAGGCGTCACCGCGGTGTCGTCGATGACGACCCCGGCCGCCTTCGCGCTCGCGCGACCCGCCGCCGCGCCGACGTCGTCGACCGACGCCGCCGCGAGCTTCGCGAGCGCCGCGATGTCGTCGAGCAGCGCGGCCAGTCCGGCGGCCATCAGCGGTGCCCCGCCCGCACCGCGTGAACGTCAGGCGTGGCACGCACCGGCGGTCTGCTCTCACTCGTCACGCCGCAAGGGTAGGGCGGCGGGACCGTCGGTGCGCGCGGGTTCGGAACTCACCCGGTCGCGTCACTTCCCCGCGCGCTTCGTGGTGGCACAGTGGCGAGGCACGCGAACCTACCCCGTCCGCACCGCAGCACCGGAGTCCGCCATGAGTCAGCTCGAGCCCTACGCCGGTGGTCGCACCCCCTCCGGGCCCCCGCACCCCGTGGGTGGCGCCCATCCCGTCGCCGCCTACCGACAGCCGCACACGCAGGTGGTGACGGACCAGCGCCCGGTCAGCGGCGCCCTCGTCACGGTCGCGTGGGTGGTCGCCGTCGTCACCGCTCTGTACATGCTGCCGTGGGCCGTCGCAGCGACCCGCGGCAAGGCGAATCACGGGACGATCGCTCTCATCAACGCACTGCTCGGCTGGAGTTTCGTCGGCTGGGTCGTCGCACTCGTCATGGCCTGCCAGGCGCACCAGGTGGTCAGCGCGCCGATGTCGGTCAACATCATGGTGGCCCAGCAGTTCTCGGGGCACGCCCAGCCGCACACGACCGACTTCCCACCGGCCGGCTGGTACCCGTCTCCCGACGGCGCCGGCCAGCAGTACTGGGACGGCGGCTCCTGGACCGGCCACCGCGCCCCATGAGGTCGCCGCGGCGACACCTCAGACCGTGGCCCCGACCTCGCGGAGCGCGGGCAGCGCCCGCTCGAGCATGTCCGACGTCGCGGTGAGGCTGATCCGGAAGTTCTCGGGCCGCCCGAACACGGTCCCCGGCAGGACGTAGACCCCGCGCTGGGCCAGCGCGGCGGCGAACGCGACGGAGTCGCCGCCCGGCGCCGTTCCCCACAGGTAGAAGGTGCCCTCGGGCACGGTGAGCCGGTACCCGGCGTCGGTCAGGGCCGAGACGGTGCGGTCGCGCCGTCGCGTGAGCTCGGCCAGGTCGATCGACACCGACTCGAGCGCCGGCGCGGCGTACTGCATGAGCGCGTCCGGGAAGCCCCAGCCCATCGCGAGCTGCAGCGGGAGCAACACGCCGCGCAGCGCGTCGCGGTCCGCCGCCGGGATCAGCGGGGAGAGCGCGAGGTAGCCCAGCCGCTGCCCAGGGGCGAGCAGCACCTTGCCGTAGCTGTAGTCGACCAGCGTCCACGCGTAGCAGGCGGCCGGGCTGGTGAACCCGGTGCCGTCGAAGCGGATCCGCCGGTAGGGCTCGTCCGACAGCAGCCAGATCCGGCGGCCGTGGCGGGCCGACGCCTCCTCGAGGACCGCGGCCAGCTCGACCAGCCGGTCGCGTCCGTAGACCCGGCCGGTCGGGTTCGCCGGCGAGTTCACCACGACCATGCGGGTGCGGGGCGTGATCGCGCGCGCGATCGCCTCGACGTCCAGGTCGAACGTGTCGGGGGCGAGCGACGCGACGACGGGCACCATGTCGGCCGCGCGCAGCATCGGCGCGTAGAACCAGCCGGGCTCGGGGATCACGACCTCGCTCCCGGCGTCGGCCACGAGCCTGAAGGCGAGCGCGATGGCGCCGAACGCGCCCTGCGTCATCGCGATGTCCGCGGGCTCGACGTCCAGTCCGAGCTCGGCGCGCAGGCCGGCGGAGATCGCCTCCTGGGCGGGCGCCTGGCTCGACTTGTACGCGAACCAGTCCTCGGCACGCGGCTCGAGGTTCGCCCGGATCGCGTCGACGAGGGCGGGCAGCGGCATCTCGTGCGGGTCGCCGAAGGTGAGGTCCACGACGTCGGGCCTGTCGCCCATCGCGCGCAACGAGAGGAAGAACGACGTCACCGGCTCGATCGCCGCGCTCGCCGCCCTGGCCCGGTCCGACAGCTCCATGTCGACACCCTTCTCGTGAGGCACGCGCCCGCCCGCGCCGGCGTGCGCTCCCATGATTCACCCGCGCCCTGGTGAGCGGGAGTCCCCGCCGGACGCTCGTGCGCGGTTGCCGGGCCGCGTGGCGCGGGCCATCATCACGGGACGTGGCCGCCGGGCCGCGTCGCCGGGACCGCGCCGCGCGAGACGGGCGCACGGGCGTGGCTCGACCGAGGACGGCTGACATGCTCCTGGGCACCGAAGAGTCGTACTGGCTGCACACCGCTCCCGGGCCTACCTACCCGACGCTGGAGGCGGACGTCGAGGCCGACGTCGCCGTCCTGGGTGCGGGGATCGCCGGCATCTCGGTCGCGTGGGAGCTGGCGGCCGCGGGGTACCGGGTGGTGCTGCTCGAGTCGGACCGGATCGCCGCGGGGGTCACGGGCCACACGACCGCGAAGCTCTCGTCCCTCCACACGCTGCTCTACGGCAAGCTCCGCGGCGCGTTCGGGGCCGAGGCCGCTGCCCTCTACGCGCGGTCCCAGCAGGACGCCGTGGAGCGGGTCGCGGCCGTCTCGGCCGAGCTCGGGATCGACTGCGACCTCGAGCGTGTCCCCGGCTACACGTTCGTCGAGGGCGTGGACCAGCTCGACGACATCGGCGACGAGGTCGTCGCGGCGTCGGAGGCCGGGCTGCCGGCGACCTACGTCTCCGAGACCGGTCTGCCGTTCCGGGTCGCCGGGGCGGTGCGGGTCGAGGACCAGGCCCAGTTCCACCCGCGCACGTACCTGCTCGGCCTCGCCGAGGACCTCGTCCGCCGCGGCGGCCGGATCTTCGAGCACTCGCGCGCCGTGGACCTGACGGAGGGCGACCCGTGCCGGGTGACCACGGAGAACGGCTCCGTCGTGACGGCCGGGCACGTCGTGGTCGCGACGCACTACCCGGTGTTCGACCGGGCGATGCTGTTCACGCGGCTCGATCCGGTGCGCGAGGTCGTGGTCGCGGCGGCCATCCCCGCCGCCGACGACCCTGGCGGCATCTACATCACCCCCGAGCAGAACACCCGCTCCGTCCGCACGGCCCCGTACGACGACGGCCGACGGCTGCTCATCGTCACCGGCGAGCACTTCACGCCGGGCACCGCGGAGCAGGGTGAGGTGGCCGAGCGCTACGAGCGCCTGATCGCCTGGACGCGGGAGAAGTTCCCCGCCGCCGAGGTCCTCTACCGCTGGGCGACGCAGGACAACAGCACGACCGACCAGCTGCCCTTCGTCGGGCCGTTCCACCCGGGCGCCCGGAACGTCTACGTCGCCGCCGGGTTCGGTGGCTGGGGGATGAGCAACGGCGTCATGGCCGGCCGGCTGCTGGCGGCGACCATCGCCGGGCAGACGCTGCCCTGGACCGACCTGTACGACCCGCGCCGCCTGCACCTGCGCCAGGAGGCCGGTCCGCTCGCGACGTTGCAGGGCACCGTGGCGCGGCACTTCGTGGGCGACCGGCTGCGTCGGTCCGACGTCGACTCCGTGGAGGAGATCGCGCCCGGCGCCGGTGCGGTGCTCAAGGTCGAGGGGAAGCGCTGCGCCGTCTACCGCGACGACGCCGGTGCGCTGCACGCGGTCTCGGCGCGGTGCACGCATCTTGGCTGCCTCGTGCACTTCAACGACACCGAGGTGGCCTGGGAGTGCCCGTGCCACGGCTCGCGCTTCGCGGTCGACGGCGCGGTCCTCCAGGGCCCCGCGAACCGTCCGCTCGACCGGGTGGAGCTGGATCCGCCGGCGGGGTGAGACGAGGCGAGGTGCGCGGCCGGGGCCGCGTCGTCGGGCCCTATCCGCGTCCCGGCCATCTCGGTACGGTCAGCAGCAGCGAGACCGCGACGGCGCGCGTCGTGGTGAGCGTCGGTGAAGGGGGTGCTTCCACGGTGCACGTCAACGAGGTGGTCAGGCGCAAGGGCGGGACGGTCGTCACCATCGAGCCGGGGCGGAGCGTGCGCGAGCTGCTCGGGCTGCTGGCCGAGCACCGGATCGGTGCGGTGGTGGTCTCGGCCGACGGAGCGCGGGTGGACGGGATCGTGAGCGAGCGGGACGTCGTGCGACGGCTGCACGCCGACGGCGACCACGTCCTGGACGGCACGGTGTCGCAGATCATGACCGCCGAGGTCCACACGTGCGACCCCGACGACCGGATCGACGAGCTCATGACCGTCATGACCGAGCGCCGGATCCGGCACCTGCCCGTGGTCGCGGACGGCCGCCTCGCCGGGATCGTGAGCATCGGCGACGTCGTCAAGCAGCGGATCGCCGAGGTGCAGGACGAGCGCGACCAGCTGACGACGTACATCACGGGGCGGCCGCAGACAGGCTGACGCGCATGAGGGGTTGCTCGTGCGGGTGACCTACCGCCGTCCGACGGTCGGGTCACCCCGACCGGTGCTCGGGGTCGTTCTCCTGACGTCGCCGCCACCGGTGGCATGCGTGTGCCGCCGCACCCCCACACCGGGCTGCAGCCGGCGCGTGAGATCAGGCACCACGGCGAGGTCGGGTGGTCACCGGAACAGGGGTTTCCCGCCGACGTGCGGGCGTCCGGGGCAGGGCGATTGCCAGCGCGGGGGGTCAGCGGAAGACTCGTGCGAACCCAGGACCGCGAGGAGGGCCCTCATGGCAGACAACACCTACAAGGTCACCGAGATCGTCGGCACGTCGCCGGACGGTATGGACCAGGCGATCCGGAACGGGATCGAGAAGGCGAGCCAGACGCTGCGCGGCCTCGACTGGTTCGAGGTCAAGGAGGTTCGCGGCATGATCGACGACGGCCGGGTCGGGCACTTCCAGGTGCTGCTCAAGGTGGGCTTCAGGCTCGATTGAGACGCGCCACCGAGAACCGCTCGACCGGCCCGCCCGGCCGGGCCGGCCTCGCGCGGCCCGACGCGGCACGGACGGGTCCGCGCCGCGTCGGTGCGAGGCTCAGGCGGCCACCGGGGTGAAGTCGCCGGCGCGCACCGACTCCATCGCCTTGGTCCACGTGACGAGCTGGTCGAGCATCGGCTCCACGCTCGCGGCGGCCGGCTCGGTCGGGGTGAACACCGAGAAGTTCTCGAAGTCGGTGAACAGCGACATCAGAACCGCGTTGCGGACGTGCGCGACCTGCATCTCGGACAGGATGCCGCGCAGGTGCTCGACCGCGCGGGCCCCGCCGGCCGAACCGTAGGAGACGAAGCCGGCCGCCTTGTTGGTCAGCTCGGGCGAGAGGTAGTCGAGCGCGTTCTTCAGCGCGCCGGTGATCGAGTGGTTGTACTCGGAGACGACGAACACGAAGCCGTCGAACTCCGCCATCTTCGCGGACCAGGTCTGGCCCTCGGCCGACTGGGCGGGGCCCCACGACGGCGGCGTCGCCTCCTGCCACACCGGGAGGTCGAAGTCGGCGATGTCGACGATCTCGAACTCGGCGTCGGGCCGCTGGTCGGCGATCGACTTGACCCAGTGGGCGACGTTCAGGCTCTGCCGTCCGGGGCGCATGCTGCCGGTGACGATGGCGATCTTGGTCATGGACTCCCTCTCACTCTGACGTGGGGCCGGTGATCGACCCCTCCGGCTGGTCTAACTAGATGAACTGTCAACTAGTTCCCTCGGGCGCTGTGACGTCGCGCACGTGCTAGGAAGGGACGACCAGCGCCGAGGGATCGAGGAGCACTCGTGGCCATCACGATCGCGCAGAACATCGTGGCCGTGCTGAGGGCGAACGGCGTCGAGCGGGTGTACGGCATCGCGGGCGACTCCCTCAACGGCCTCACGGACGCGGTGCGCAGGGACGGGTCGATCGAGTGGGTGACGACCCGCCACGAGGAGGCCGCCGCCCTGGCAGCGACCGCCGACGCCGAGCTCACGGGGCGGCTCGCGGTCTGCGTCGGCAGCGGCGGACCAGGCAACCTCCACCTCATCAACGGCCTCTTCGACGCGGCCCGCAGCCGCGTGCCGGTGCTGGCGATCGCCGCCCACATCCCCAGCAGCGAGATCGGCAGCGGCTACTTCCAGGAGACGCATCCCCAGGAGCTCTTCCGCGAGTGCAGCGTCTACGCCGAGCTCGTCGCCGACCGAAGCAGATGCCGCGCGTCCTCGAGATCGCGATGCGCTCCGCGCTCGAGCAGCGGGGCGTCGCCGTCATCGTGCTGCCCGGCGACGTCGCCCTGGCCAGGGCCGTGAACGAGCGCACGGTGGTCGTCTCACCCACCCAGCCACGGGTGGTCCCGTCCGACGGCGAGCTGCGGAGGGCCGCGGCCATCCTCAACGCCGGCCGGCGCACCACCATCCTGGCCGGCGCCGGCGTGGGCGACGCGCACGACGACGTCGTCGCCCTCGCCGACCGCCTGGCGGCCCCGATCGTCCACACCATGCGCGGCAAGGACCGCATCGAGTTCGAGAACCCCTTCGACGTCGGGATGACCGGGCTGCTGGGCTTCGCCTCCGGCTACCGCGCCATGGACAGCTCGGACACCCTGCTCATGCTCGGGACCGACTTCCCCTACCAGCAGTTCTACCCCCAGGACGCGAAGATCATCCAGGTCGACCTCCGAGGCGAACAGCTCGGACGACGCACCCCGCTCGACCTGGGGATCGTCGGCGACGTCGGCGAGACCGCACGCGCGCTGCTCCCCCTGCTGGACGGAGACAAGAACCGCGACCACCTCGACGACGCCCGCGACCACTACGCCAAGACACGCGCCAGGCTCGACGACCTCGCCACGGAGTCGCGGGGCGACCGACCGATCCACCCCCAGTACGTGGCGCGCCTGGTCGACGAGCTGGCCTCCGACGACGCGGTGCTGATCCCCGACGTCGGCTCACCGGTCATCTACGCCGCCCGCTACCTGCACGCGGGAGGCGGGCGCCGGCTCATCGGGTCGTTCACCCACGGCACGATGGCGAACGCCCTCTCCCACGGCATCGGAGCCCAGAAGGCCTTCCCGGACCGGCAGGTGATCGCGCTCAGCGGGGACGGCGGGCTCGCCATGCTCCTCGGCGAGCTGCTGACCCTCACCCAGCACCGCCTGCCGGTCAAGGTCGTCGTCTTCAACAACTCCTCGCTCAACTTCATCGAGCTCGAGATGAAGGCCGCCGGCTTCGTGAACTTCGGAACCGAGCTGAAGAACCCCGACTTCGCCGCCGTGGCCGAGGCCATCGGGATCAAGGGCATCCGGGTCGAGCGGTCCGCAGACCTCCGCTCCGGCCTCGCAGACGCGTTCGCGCATCCCGGTCCGGCGCTCGTCGACGTCGTCACAGAGCGGGACGAGCTCAGCATCCCGCCCAAGATCACCGCCGAGCAGGTCAAGGGCTTCACCCTCTACGCCATCCGCACCGTGCTGTCAGGACGCGGGGACGAGCTGCTCGACCTGGCCACCGCCAACTACCGACAGCTCTTCTGAGACGCGCCCTCCTCCGCTGAGGGCGGATCCGACAACGGGTGTCCGGGCAGGCTGCAGATGCCGGTGGGTCATCATGCGCTCGGTGAACACCGCGGTCGGGTGGGCGAACCGCTCTGACCGAGATCGTCCAGGCACACGCGACCGGGTCAAGGCGGGACCACTGGTAGACGCCCAGCAGGCGTCCGCCGGGACTGTCGAGCGACCTCGGGCAGTTCCTTGATCACCTTCGAAAATCTGTCTCTCGACCGACGGCAAACGGCGTTCCGGCGGTGCGTCGATCTCTGTCGCGATCTCCACAGGAGCTCTCCTGGCCCGGCCCCTCTCAGGCCTTGACGGCCAGCACAGGGACGTCGACCGAGAGCAGGATCTTCTGGGCGTTGCTGCCGAGGACCAGCTTGCCCACGGGTGAGCGCTTGCGCAGGCCGATGACGAGCAGGCTGGCCCCTAGCTCGTTGGTGATCGCGTAGAGCTCGTCGGCCACGTCCTTGCCCCGCATGAGCTGGCGGACCTCCCCCTTCACACGGGCGTCCGCGAGCTGGGCGCGGACCTCGTCCAACTCGTCCTCGCTGGCGAGCAGCGGGTCAGCGTAGGCCTGCCCTGCCGAGACGTTGAGGACGAGCACGTCCTCGGCGTGGGCCTGGGCCTCGTGGATGGCGCGGGCGAGCGCAGCCCTGCCCTCGGGCTTGGTGGTGTAGCCGACGACGATCGTCATCGCGGTCCTTTCTCGGTCGAGGCGGTCGGGGTCTTGGCTGTCGGCGCGGTCCACAGAGCTAGCTCGGACACTCCGGCGGCAGAGCACGCCGGGCGGCGACGGCGCTGCTTACCACGTGCTCCTGCATCACCCGGTCGGCTGCGTCCGGGTCCCCGGACATCAGGGCATCGAAGATGGCGCGGTGCTCGACCGCGGCCTTCGCCGGCCTGCCCGGATCGCTCGTGGCCCAGGCCTTGTACCGGTCGACGTGGCCGCGGATCTCGTGCAGCAGCTGGCTGCACCAGGGGTTGTCGGCGCACTCGGCGACGGTAGCGTGGAACTCCCGGCCAAGGCGCAGGATCTCGGACTCGTCGCCTTCCGCACGGTCCATCCGCTCCAACAGCTTCTCGAGCCGCGACCTCGCCTCGAGCGTCATCCGCAGGGACGCGTCACGGGCAAGCAGGCCCTCGAGCCGTGCCCTGATGTCGAAGATCCGGGCGAGATCCTCCCGCCGCAGCGGCGCCACGCGCAGGCCGCCGGAGAGCTGACGGTGGACGAGCCCCTCAGCGAGCAGGAGGCGTAGCGCCTCGCGCACTGGGGTCCGGCTCACATTCAGCCGCTCGGCGAGAGCCGGCTCGGTCAGCCGGTCCCCCGGGCCTAGCGACCCGTCGATGATCTGCCCGCGGACCGTGGCATACACCGTCTCCAGACCTGTCCCCCGTCGGACGTTGGCAATCGACATGCCAGTTAGTCTTTCAGCAGATCTCGACCTTGCATACATGCATACACCGCAGTAGGTTCCGGTCAGCACCCGCGCTGGCGACCGGTCGACCGGGGGCAGACACTGACAACGATGTGCAGTCGAACCGGAAGGTCTCCGATGCGTCCTCGCAGCCCCCTTGGCCTCCTTGCCCTCACCACCGTCGCCCTGACGCTCGCCGCCTGCGGAGGCGGCGACACCGGCACCGGCGCCGCTGGCGGTGAAGAGACCTCCGCCACGGGCGGCGGCGCCGCGGCCGCCGAGCCCATCACCCAGCTGGAGATCATCGCACCCGCCGCCCCGGGCAGCGGGTGGGACCAGACCTCCCGCGCCGTGCAGGCGGCGCTGCAGGACGAATCGCTCGCCGAGCAGGTCACTGTCACCAACGTTCCCGGCGCGTCCGGCACGGTCGCCCTGGCGCAGATCGCCCCGCAGACCGGCAAGGAGGGCCTGTGGATGGCCTCAGGGTTGGCGATGATGACCGGCATCATCACCAACAACGCCGACATCACGCTCGATGACGTCACCCCTCTGGCCCGGATGATCGGCGAGTACGAGGTGATCGTGGTCCCGGCCGCCTCGGAGTTCCAGACCCTCGACGACCTGCTCACCGCCATCGAGGAGGACCCGGCCGCCGTGCCGATCGCCGGCGGCTCGGCGGGTAGCGCCGACCACCTCTTCCTCGGTCTCCTTGCGGAGGCACGGGGCATCACCCCGAGCGACCTGAACTACGTCCCGTTCTCCGGCGGCGGCGAGGCGACGACGGCGCTGCTGGGCAACCAGGTGGCGGCCGGCATCTCCGGCACGGGCGAGTTCGCGGCGCAGATCGAGAGCGGCGAGCTCCGTGCGCTCGTCGTCTCCTCCCTCGAGCCGGTCTCCTCCATCCCCGACGCCCCCACGCTGACCGACGAAGGCCTCGAGGACCTGGAGTTCTTCAACTGGCGCTCGATCATGGCCCCGGCCGACCTGCCCCAGGAGACCATCGACCAGTACATCGCCACGTTGGACGCCCTGCAGGAGTCCGAGACGTGGCAGCAGACCCTCACCGACAACGCCTGGGACGACGCCTACCTCTCCGGTGAGGAGTTCGGTACGTGGCTCGAGGAGGAGAACACCCGCGTCACCGAGGTTCTCGAGGGCCTCGGTCTCGTCCAGTGACGGCCGACGGCGGCGCCCGGCGGGCGACGCCGAAGACCCCCTCCGCCCCGGATGGGCGGGCTCGCCGCCATGTCGCGTGGGGCGAGCTCGTCCTGGGCGTGGCCGTCCTGGCCGTCGGCGTCCTCGTCGTCCTTGACGCCCGCTCGCTGCCGGCCTCGACGTCGGCCTCGGGCATCGGGGCGGGGTTCTTCCCCACCATCGTCGCGGTGGTGACGATGGTGGTGGCCGCGGCGCTCATCGTGCACGTGCTCCTCGGTGGTCGTGGAGACCCGGACGAGGGTGAGGGCGACGTCGACGTCGACGTCGCTCACGTCCGCTCCGCGCTCATCGTCCTGGTCGCGATCGCCTGGTACGGGCTGACCCTCGAGCGGCTGGGCTACGTGCCGACCGCCCTGGTGACGTTCTGGGCCATCGCGTACGCCTTCGGCGCCCGCCGCTACGTCCGCGACTTCCTCATCTCCGCGACGCTCGCCGTCGTGATCTACGTGGGCTTCACGAAGGGCTTGTCGATCCGCCTGCCCCCGGGCCTGCTCGAAGGGGTGTTGTGACCGACTCGCTCAGCTCCCTCGCGCAGGGCTTCGCCGTCGCGCTGACCTTGACGAACCTGCTCTACGCGCTGGCCGGCACCGCGATCGGCACGCTGGTCGGCGTGCTGCCGGGCATCGGTCCTGCGCTCACGATCGCCCTGCTGCTGCCCTTGACCTACGGCCTCGAGCCGTCGAGCACGTTCATCATGTTCGCCGGCATCTACTACGGCGCGATGTACGGCGGCTCGACGACGTCGATCCTGCTGAAGACCCCGGGCGAGGCCGGGTCGATCGTCACGGCGATCGACGGGAACAAGATGGCGCGCGCCGGCCGGGGTGCCGCCGCCCTGGCGACGGCGGCCATCGGCTCGTTCGTCGCCGGCGCCCTGGCGACGGCGGCCCTGGCGGTCGCCGCGCCCGCGATCGTGCGCGTCGCCCTCAAGCTGGGCCCGCACGACTACTTCGCGCTCATGGTCATGGCGTTCCTGACGGTCAGCGCGCTGCTGGGCCGGTCCGTGCTGCGCGGCCTCGTCAGCCTCTGCCTCGGCCTCGTCATCGGCCTGATCGGCATCGACTTCCAGAGCGGGCAGGCCCGCCTGGACTTCGGGCTGGTGCGGCTCCTGGACGGCATCGACGTCGTCCTGGTCATCGTCGGCCTCTTCGCGATCGGCGAGGTGATCTACGTGGCCGCCCACCAGACGGGGGCGGCGTTCTCGATCACGAAGCTCAGCGGACGGATGATGTCGGGCGAGGACTGGCGCCGCTCCTGGAAGCCGTGGCTGCGTGGCACCGCCATCGGCTTCCCGATGGGGACGATCCCGTCCGGTGGGTCGGAGATCCCGACCTTCCTGTCCTACTCGCTGGAGAAGAAGCTCTCCAAGCACCCGGAGGAGTTCGGCAACGGGGCGATCGAGGGCGTCGCGGGACCGGAGGCGGCGAACAACGCCAACGCCGCCGGCGTCCTGGTGCCCCTGCTGACGCTCGGCATCCCGACGTCGGCGACCGCCGCGGTCATCCTCGTGGCCTTCCAGCAGTACGGCATCCAGCCGGGCCCGCAGCTGCTGACCACCCAGGCCCCGCTGGTGTGGGGCCTCATCGCGAGCCTGTTCATCGGCAACGTCATGCTGCTCCTGCTGAACCTCCCGCTGGTGCGCGTATGGGTGAAGATCCTCCAGATCCCCAAGCCGTACCTCTACGCCGGGATCGCGCTGTTCGCCCTCCTCGGCGCCTACACGCTCAACGGTGCGGCTTTCGACGTGTGGGTCATGGCCGCGATCGGGCTGCTCGGGTACGTGATGCGCCGGTTCGGCGTCCCGGTCGCGCCGCTCATCATGGGCGCCATCCTCGGCCCGCTCGCGGAGCTCCAGCTGCGCCGGGCGCTCGACATCTCCGCGGGCGACCTCGGCATCCTGGTGAGCTCGCCGTTCTCCATCGTCGTCTACGTGCTCCTCGTGGTCGCGGTCGTGCTGCCGCGGGTGCTGGCCCGGCGGACCGCCGCGCGGGCTCGCGTCGACGCCGCCGTGTGACCCGATGGGCGTAGCACGAGGATGGCCGGTCGCCCTGATGTGCCACGCCGTCGTGGTTCAGGCGCTCACCTACGTCCTTCGCCCGACGACGGCGTACCGTGCCCTCGAGCTCGAGGTCCCGGCGAGCCAGCTCGGCCTGCTCTCCGGGGCCTTCGCCGTCGTCCCCCTGCTCATCGCGATCCCGGTGGGGCGGATGACGGACCTGCGCGGCGAGCGGCTCGTCCTCTGGACCGGCGCGGGCCTGATGCTGGTGGCGACGGCCGGGCTAGCGTGGCTGGCCGACTCCTTCATGGCGCTGCTGCTCTGGAGCGTGGTGCTCGGCGTCGGGCACCTGCTGACCATCGTCGGCGAGCAGACCACCGTGACCGTGGCGCGCAGCGCCCGCAGCCTGGACTCGGCGTTCGGGCGCTACACCCTGTCGGTATCGTTCGGCCAGATCGTCGGCCCGGGCTTGATCACGCTGCTCGGCGGCGACGGCGCCATCCCGGACACCTCGGCCATCTTCGACGGGGCGGTGGTGCTCGCCGTCGTGCTCGTGGTCAGCACCGCAGCGCTACGCACCTCGCGGTACGAGCCCGTCCGCGACGCCGTGCCGGGAAGCCTACGGCAGGCGATGAGCGTGACCGGACCCGTGCGCAGCGAGCTCCTCACTGCGATCACGGCCTCCCTCGTGCTGATCGCGGCCATCGACCTCCTCGTCGTCTACGTGCCCGCGCTAGGTGCGCAGGCGGGGATCAGCGCGGGAACAGTCGGCCTGCTGCTCTCGGTGCGGGCGGCGGCGTCGATGGTCTCGCGCATGTTCGTCGGCGGTCTTGTGGCTCGCTTCCGCCGCATCCCGACGCTCGGCGCCTCGCTGGCGATCTCCTCGCTGGCCGTCGCCGCCATCCCGGTACCGATGCCGCTCGCCGTGCTGTTCGCCGTGATGGCGCTGGGCGGGCTGACGCTCGGGATCGGACAGCCGCTGACGATGGCCTGGGTGACGGAGGCGTCGCCGCCCGGTGCCCGCGCCACCTGGCTGTCGGTGCGGCTGACCGGCAACCGGCTGGGGCAGACCATGGTGCCGACCGTCGCCGGGCTCGCCGCCTCCTCCGCCGGGGTCGGCGGCGTGCTGTGGGTGATGGCGGCCGCCCTGGCCGGCGTCGCGCTCGTGGTCCGGCGGGGCCGTCCCGCCTGATCTGAGCGAACCGCACCGGACCAGGTGGCGGGAGGGGGCCGACGCCGGACCACTCACCTGACACGGCGCGCCGGTCCAGGCGGAGCGGTCATGTCCGCGAGCGGCTTTCGTTGACGAACCGCTCACAAGAAAGTCCGAGGCCCTCCCGCTCTACTGAGCGAAAGGGCCTCTGACCTGGTACTTCACTTGTAGCGGGGGCAGGATTTGAACCTGCGACCTCTGGGTTATGAGTGCAGCCCCTGTTGTGCCCGCACCCCGCCTGAGTAGGCTCGCTGCATGTATCTGCGCACGTCAGCGCCCCTCATGCGTACGCCTGCGTTCGCGCCGGTCCGCCGGTGGTCGGCTACGTCTGCCCACATTGCGCCCACATCTGGGACACGGTGGTCGCGATGGCCTGGGTGACCGTCCGGCGGGCCGACGACGGCAGGAAGCGGTACCAAGGCCGCTACAGGGACGGGTCAGGGGCCAAGCGCACCGCCGGCACGTTCAGCACCGAAAAGGCCGCGATGCAGGCCGCCGTCCGCGCGGAACTCGCCCTGGCCGAGGGGACGTGGATCGACCCACGCGCTGGGCGCCTCACCTTCAGGGAGTACGCCGAGAACGTCTGGCTGCCCTCACGACACCTGGAGGTGACCACCTACGCCGCCTACGCCTCGAACCTGCGCATCCACTTCATCCCGTTCTTCGGGGACTACCCGATGGCGCGGATCATGCCCGCGATGGTGCAGGCGTGGGTCAACCAAGCCGGCACGCCGAAGACCGTCGCCGGCAAGGAACGCAAGGGCCTGTCCGCACGCTCCATCGTCAAGTACCACGTCATGCTTCACTCGATCTTCGCCCGCGCAGTCGCCGACCGGATCATCCCGTTCAACCCCTGCGCGGCTACCGACCTGCCCAAGGTCGTGGCTACCAGGACCCGCACCCTGACGCCCGACGAGTACACCCGGCTGCTGGCACAGATCCCACCCCGGTTCACCGTGATGGTCATGACAGCGATCGAGACCGGGCTGCGCTGGGGCGAGCTGGTCGCCCTCCGACCCCGGCACATCGACACCAACAGCTGCACCATCACGGTGCAGGACACCATCGTCGAGGTCTCCGCGAAGGACTCCCCCACCGGACAACGCATGCTCGTCAAGCCCTACCCCAAGGACGACGAACACCGGACCCTCGCCGTCTCCCAGGAGTTGATCGACACCCTCACATCACGCATCCACGATCTCGACCTCAGCGACGACGACCTCCTCTTCCCCTCCCGTGAGACCGCGGGCGGCCAGCCCCTCTCACGAGCCACGTTCAACACCCGCTACTGGCGGCCAGCCGTCCAGCGCTCCGGCATCGACTTCCCCGTCCGCATGCACGACCTGCGCCACGCCCACGCCTCATGGCTCCTCGCCGGCGGCGCCGACCTGCGATCCGTCATGGCACGCATGGGCCACGCGCAGATCCAGACCACCCAGAAGTACCTGCACACCCTCGACGACGCCGATCAGCGCGCACTCGCCGCCTTTCACGCCACCCGCTCTCGCGCCTCGAGGTGACCCCCCGGGGCGTTAAGCGCGCGGTTCCGCGGACCTCCGGCGCGTGGCGGGTTCAGGGTCGGACTGGAACGCACGCGCACAGGATCGCCGCCAAGACACGCACTAGAGCGTGTCTCTAAAGGTGCTTCAGCCAGATGGTGATCGCGCGCAGGACGGCCGCGCCGCGGTAGACGATCGCGAGCTTGTCGTAGCGGGTGGCCAGGGCTCGCCACTGCTTGACGGTGTTGAAGGACCGCTCGACGACGTTGCGGGCCTTGTAGAGCTCGGAGTCGAAGGCTGGTGGTCGTCCGCCGCGTGAGCCGCGGCGTTGGCGGTTGCGGATCTGGTCGCAGGGTTCGGGGATCACGGTCTTGACCCCGCGTGAACGCAGCAGCGTGCGGTGCGCTCGTGCGGAGTAGGCCTTGTCGCCCAGGACGGCGTCCGGTGTGGTCCGGGGCCGCCCGGGCCCGACGCGGTCGACGCGCAGGTGGTTCAGCAGCACCGGGAACATCGGGGAGTCGTTGGCCTGCCCGGGGCCGACCAGGACGACCAGCGGTCGGCCGCGACCGTCGACGAGGTGGTGGATCTTGGAGGACAACCCGCCACGCGAACGGCCGATGCCATGATCGACCGGCTCGTCATAGAGCCCGAGCGCGACCTCAGGAGCGTCCTGACCTGCCCGAATCGCAGAATCCTTGTGATTCGACCCAGCCCCCTGTGGGGCCCGCGAGGAGCCCGACGACCGCACGAGCCGACGCATCGACCCCTGCGGGGCCGAGCGGGGTCGAGGCGTCGCCGGTCACCTCCGATGCGATCTTCGGGTCGGTCTTGGGCTCCCGGGGCAGGTTCGTCGCGTGCCGGTGCGCGCGGTTGATCGTGGAGTCCACACTGACCGTCCAGTCGATCTGGTGCGCGGCGTCGGCCTGGGCCAGCAGCGTGGCCAAGATGGCGTCCCAGGTCCCGTCGCCGCTGAACCGGCGGTGCCGCTTCCACACGGTCTGCCACGGCCCGAACGAGGCCGGAAGATCCCGCCAGGCGATGCCGCAGCGATACCGGTAGATGATCCCCTCCACGACCTGCCGGTGATCACTCATCGGGCGTCCACGACCCGAGCGTTGAGCCGGTAGCAGCGGCTCGATCAGCTTCCACTGGCCATCGTCGAGAAGGGCTTCACGAGTCACCAGACCGGCCTGCGCGACCCACCCCCCAATCCTTTGGAGACACGCTCTAGCCGCGTTGCTGACCCATCTCGCCCTCCCGACCGGTGTCACGGTGGTCATCCGCGACGGGTGGCGTCGGGCTACCGCCGGAGACGCCTCCGTGCCGGGCGAAGTGTTCGACGTCGACCGTGATGAACACCGCGCTCGACGTGGCCACTGTGCGTTCGTCGAAGTCGCTCACGGTGGCGGCGACGAAGACCTTCCGGTCCTCCCGGCTCGTCACCGTCGCCTCGATCCGGTAGCTGACTCCGACGAGCACCGGGGACAGGTAGTCCACCGTGAGCTGGCGGGTGACGGCCGGCGTCCCCACCAGGTAGGGGAGGAACCCGAACAGGTCATCGAGAACGGTGGCAACGGCGCCGCCGTGCACGACTCCGGGAGCTCCGACGTGGCGCTCGTCAAAGACGTGGTCAGCCACCACCCCGTCCCCACGGCGGTGGACCTGTAGGTGATGGCCGTGGGGGTTGTCGAGGCCGCAACCAAGGCACCGTTCGTGGTGCGGTGGCAGGAGGGCGCCGTCTGAGTGGGGCCCGGCCCTCTCGGCCCAGTGCGCGAGCATCGTTCCCATGTCAGGCATCATGTCGTTGACCTTTCGCCATGCCGCGACCAGCGCCGCGGTCCGTGTTCGCCGGAGGGATCGGGTGGTGGCGGCCAACAGCACGACCGCGAAGACCTCTGCGCGAACAAGCCAGATCGGCGGCACCAAAGGGTCGGCGGCGTCGGTGACCGTCAGTCGCGCGGAGGCCAGGGAGCGTCGCCGAGGGCTCGCCTACATCCTCCCTGTCAAGCGGTAGGGGCATTGGTCAACTTCTTCATCACCTCTCCGAAGATCTGCTCGATCTCGGGGTCGGGGCGGCCGACGCCGCCGCCTGCGACCCAGCCGCCGTCAACGACCAGGTTCGCGCCGGTGACGTAGTCGGCCTCGTCTGAGCAGAGGTACACCGCTGCCATGGCGATGTCCTCGGGTCGCCCGATGCGGGGGTTGAGCAGTGCGCGCTCGACCGGTGCGCGCCCGCCGGCCTCCAGGAGTGATCGGGTCGCTGGGGTGTCGATGAATCCGGGGGAGACGGTGTTGACGCGGATGTTCCACGGTGACAGCTCGACGGCGAGATTGACGGTCAGGCGCAGGACGGCGGCTTTGGCCACGTTGTGCACGAGGTTGCCCGCGACGTTCCCGGGCATGGCCGCGCCGACCATCGCGGCGACCGAGCCTGTGTTGAGGATGGTGCCGCGGCCCTTGCGCTTGAAGACCGGGAGAGCTTTCTGGATCGCCAGGAACAAGATGGTGACCTCGTTGGTCATGTCGAAGTCCCAGTCCGCGCGGGTCAGGGACTCGATGGTGCCGCCGCGGACGCCCGAGGCGTTGTTGTACAGGATGTCGAAGTCTCCGTACTGGTCGACGGCGAAGTCGATCCAGCGCTGCACCCCTGCTTCGTCGCCCAGGTTCAGCGGCTGCATCGAGACCATCTCACCGCCCTGCGCCCGGACGAGCTCGACGGTCTGTTCGGCTAGGTCCGCCTTGAGGTCGCACCCGACGATCTTGGCGCCTTCAGCGGCGAAGGCGAGTGCGGCGGCCCGTCCCTGGCCGTCCGCCGTGCCGGTGATGAGGGCAACCTTGCCCTCGAGTCGTCCTGCCATGAGGTACTCCTCCTTGAGTAGTTGTCCGTACCAGCGCGACCCGCGAGCCGGACCGCGGCGTCAGTGCCCTATCAGGTTCTCGGTGCTGCGCGGAAGTTCCGAACCGGTTGCGTAGGCGTAGGACGCCCGGACGAGGTCGGCGGCGATGTCCGCCTCGTGCGCGTCACGCGGGGCGTAGACCATGACCGCTCCCGGCGAGATGATCCCGAGGCGGGCGATGGGGTGCTGCTCGGCCCAGCCGGCATCGATCGCAGCCTCGGCGGCCGCCGGCGGCAGCACCAGGTGCAGGGAGTGGTCGGGGGCTGGGTGGAGGTGGGCGAACTCGGTGCCGATCATGAACGCGTCGGGTGGCCCTTGGACTGGGCCTTCAGGCAGCGTGAGGGCTCGTGCACCCGGGACGGAGATCAGCGAGCCCGCCCAGACCACACCTGGCAGGTGGGCGAGCTGCCCGATGAGGTGCTGCCGCGGTCGGTCGTCGCTGGGCTGCTGGTCAAGCTGGGTGTGTGGGTTGGTCGGGGTCGTCGAGGGTCGCGGGCCAAGGCGCTGAGGCATGGCCACGGGGACGCCGTCCCTCACGAGAGGGTGAACAGCGGGTCGACCAGGACGAGGCCGAGCTCGTCACCGAGGTAGGCGAAGACGGCGAACATCACCAGTGCCGCACCGGCCAGGGCCAGGTCCTTGAGGAACTGGGTCTGTTCCATGGCCTTGGCTCCGGGGTCGGTCTCGGCCCAGAAGCCGTGCATGACGAAGGCTGTGGGAACCAGGAAAGCCACCAGTAGCAAGGCACCGACGTCGGGCCAGATCCCCAGGGCCACCATCAGTGCGCCGACCAGGAGCTGCAGCCCCGTCAGCGGGACCATCACGTTGGCGGCAGGCACCCCCTTGCCGGCGGCGTAACCGGCCATCATCTGCCGCTGTGCGAGGTGTCCGTAGCCTGAGCCGAGGAAGAGCAAGGCGAAGACCACCCTGCCGACGAGCACCAGAACGTCCACATCGTCCTCCGAAGATCGTCGCTTACAAAGCGTAAGTGATTGAGGTATAGCAGTACCCTGGGAGAAGGTCAATCACGCTTGAGCGGACGTGGGGGTCGAGGTGACGGACGGGACGATCGGCCTAGTGGGCGATGACTGCGGACGCTACTGCCCGTCGTTCCACCAGACCGTCGAGCTGCTCGGTCGACGGTGGAACGGTGTCATCCTTCACGCGCTGATGGCCCGCGCCGAGCGCTTCGGTGAGATCCGGGCCGTGATCCCCGGGCTGTCCGACCGCCTGCTGGCCGAGCGGCTGCGAGAGCTCGAACGCGAAGGACTCCTCTCCCGCATCTGCCCGGGCACCTCAGGCGCCCCGCGGTACGTGCTGACGGCTAAGGGACAGGCTCTGGGGCCGGTCATCGACGCGATCTCGTCCTGGGCAGCAGACTGGGCCCAGGCAGCCGACTAGCTGTACTCGGCCAGGACGTTGGTGACGTCGGGGGTCGTTGACGAGAGGAGAACCTCCGGGTGGGCTGTGGCTTGTCGAAGGCCCACACCCACCCGGAGGTTCTCGTGCCTCACGCTAACGCCCGTCTCAATCTGCGTGGCCGCCAGCTGATGATCAAGCGCGTCGTGCATCAAGGGCGACCGGTCGCCCACGTCGCCCACGAGCTGGGATTCGCCCGCCAGACCGGCTACCGATGGGTGCGCCGCTGGCGTGCCGAGGGAGCGAGCGGCCTGCTGGACAGGGCCTCCCGGCCGCACTCAAGCCCGGGCAGGACGCCGACCGCTCTGGAGGACGCGATCTGCGAGGCGCGAGCTCGCGAGCGGTCCGGCCCGGACGTGCTCAGCGGTGAGCTCGGGGTCCCGGCCCGGACGATCACCCGGGTCCTGCGCCGGCGCGGCATGCCGCTGCTGCGCGACCTGGACCCCCTGACCGGACAGGTCATCCGGGCATCGAAGGCCACCACGGTCCGCTACGAGCGTGACCGGCCCGGCGAGTCCGTGCACATGGACGTCAAGAAGTTCGGACGCATCCCCCGACGGCGGCGGTTGGCGAGCCAGCGGAGGGACGCTGGCCAGCCACCAGGCACGCGTGGACAAGACCCCGATCGGGTTCGACTACGTGCACTCGATGGTCGACGACTACTCCCGGCTGGCCTACTCCGAGATCCTGCCCGACGAGAAGGGCCCCACCTGCGCCGCCTTCCTGGCCCGGGCTGCGGCCTACTTCGCAGCCCACGGCATCACCCGGATCGAACGGATCATGACCGACAACGCCTGGGCCTACCGCTACTCCCTGGGCGCGGTCGCCGCCGACCTCGGCGCCGAGCAGGTGTTCATCAAGCCGCACTGCCCCTGGCAGAACGGGAAGGTCGAACGCCTCAACCGCACCCTGCAGACCGAGTGGGCCAACCGGCAGGTCTTCACCAGCAACGACGAACGCGCCGCAGCCCTTGCCCCCTGGCTCGAGGACTACAACACTCGCAGACGCCACAGCGCCCTCGGAGGACTCCCACCCATCAGCCGCCTGTCACCAACGTGACGGCCGAGTACACCTAGCCCGGACCTAGGGCAGACCTAGGGCATGTCCCCTGTCTTCAGGCGGGTGATGATTGTGGCGAGGACGACGGCGTCAGCGCACGATAACGCTCGCCGTGGCAGACGCGCCCTAGCGGGAGGTTGAGGAGTGCTCAGGGGATCAGGACGGCACGGCCCTGGATCTGGCCGGCGGCGAGGCGCGCGAACACGTCGTTGATCTCGCTCAGCGGATACCGCTCGATCGTGGAGACCAGGCGTCCGGTCCGGGCCATGGCAAGGACCTCCTCCAGCTCGTTGCGGCTGCCCCAGCTGCTGCTGGTCAGCGTCGCCTGGACCGGCAGGGAGAAGAACGAGAACGGGAAGGACCCTCCCGCCAGACCCACCAGGACGAACAGGCCCTGCGGCCCGAGCGACGACGCGCCCAGTGTCATCGTCGCGTCGGCCCCGACGAAGTCCAGTGCGACCGCTGCACCTTCGCCGTGGCTGGCGGCCTTGATCTGCTCCATGGCGTCGGCGTCCGCCGGGTCGACCACCTGGTCGGCGCCGAGTTCGAGGGCGAGGCGCCGCTTGTCCGCCGAGCTGTCGACGACGACCACCGTCGCCGCGGAGAGCAGCTTGAGGAACTGCAGCCCGTACTGGCCGAGCCCACCGGCGCCAACCAGCACCACGGTGGTACCGGGCACCAGACGCGGGAGGGCCTTCTTCACGGCGGAGTACGGGGTGAGCGCCGCGTCGGTCAGCGGGGCGGCGAGCGCCGGGTCCAGGTCGCCAGCGGCCAGCAGGTGCCGGGTGCTCGGGACGAGCATGTAGTCCGCGTAGCCGCCGTCGGGGCCGATGCCGCCCCACCGCATGGTGTCGCACAGCTGCTCTTGGCCGCCCAGGCACAGACGGCAGTGGCCGCAGCCCCACCCGCCGAACACCACGACGGGTTCACCGACCTCAAAGCCCTCGGCGCCCTGACCGATGGCGTCGACCCACCCGGCGTTCTCGTGCCCCAGCAGTGCGGGGAGGTGGACGGGGATCTCCCCCGCCCGGACGTGCAGGTCGGAGTGGCAGGCACCCGACCCGCCGACGCGGACCCGTACCTCACCGGGACCTGGCTCGGGCGTCGGGACCTCCTCCACCACGAAGTCACCGCCGAACTCGTGCAACCGTGCTGCCTTCATCGCCAACCCCTTCTTTGAGGTCGTGCCGCAGGAGCCTGGCCCGGGATCCCGGACGACTCGTTGAGCGTGCCACAGCCACCGCAGCGGTGTGAAGGTCCGCGAAGTCGTGCGGGGACCGGCAACTGAGGCCGGCGTGGCGCCGGCACTCGAAGATCGCCGAGGCGCGCTCGGCATGGTTGGGCCAGGCGCGCCGGTCCACGAACTCGAGCTGCAAGGTCGACCGGGAGCGACTGTGAATCACGAGCCGCTGGACGCCGCCGGGAGGTGTCAGGGTCATGCGGGGAGGGTGGCGGCCGTCCGGCGGCCTCGGCGCTCACGCAGGGCTGTGCTGGCGCGTTCGGTCAGGTTGTACAGGACTGGGACGAGCACCAGAGTCAGGACGGTAGAAGTCGTCAGTCCGCCGATGACGACCAGTGCCAGCGGCTGGGAGATGAAGACGCTGCCCCCCGTCAGTCCCAGTGCCATCGGGGTCAGGGCGCCGATCGTCGCCGCTGCGGTCATCAGGATCGGCCGCAACCGGTACCGGGACCCCTCGATCACGGCATCGTGAATGCTCAGGCCCTGCTCTCGCTTCTGGTTGACCAGGTCGATGAGCACGATCGCGTTTGTCACGACGATGCCGACGAGCATGAGCAGCCCGATCAGCGAGGGCACACCGAGGGGTGTGCCGGTGAGCAGCAGCAGGGCCAGTGCGCCGGTGGCGGCGAACGGCACCGACACAAGCAGGATGAGCGGCTGCAGCAGGGAGCGGAACGTGGCGACCATCACGAGGTAGACGATGGCGATGGAGGCCAGCAAGGCCAGGAACAGGTCGGCGAACGCCGATTGCTGCTCGGCGCTGACGCCTGCGATCTCGGCTTCTGCTCCGTCGGGCAAGTCGAGGGTGTCGAGCTGTTCCTGCAGTCGGGTGGTGATCCCGCCGAGGTTCTGGTCGGTCGCGGTGGCGGTCACCGTGGCGGTGCGCTCCCCGTCCTGGCGGGTCAGGCTGGTCGGCTGTTGGACCTCGCTGACCTCGGCGACCCGACCGAGGGGCACGATCCCGGTGGTGGTGGGGATGGGGGTGTCGCGCAGGGCCTGGACATCGGCGGGGGCCTGGCCCAGGAGCACCACGACGTCGGTCGTGCGTCCGGCGATGTCCGCCTGGCCGATCGGGGCACCACGCAGCAGGCCGGCCACGGCCTGTCCGATTGCGGTCTCGCTGGTGCCGGCCAGCGTGGCCGCCTGTCGGTCGACCTGGATCTGGACGGCTGGTGCGTCCGAGGCCAGGTTGTTCACGACGTCGGTCGTGCCCTGGACATCCGCCATGGCCTCGGCGACCAGGTCTGCGGCCTGACGCAGCGTCTGGTCGTCGTCGGCGCGGACCACGACCTCCACCGGGGGCAGACCGAACCCGGCCTGGCCGGTGCTCACGGTCAGCTGTCCGACGTCATCCAGCTCCGCGATCGCGGCACGAAGATCCCGTTCGACGCGGGCCTGGTCGGCGTCCAAGGCTGTGGTGATCGCGAAGGTGGCCGTGTTCGATCCGCCACCACCGCCCAGGAAGGCGGTCTGCAGCCCGTTGCCGCCCGAGCCGACGGTCACCTGGTAGGTCTCGACGCCGTCCAGAGCAGCGACGACCTCCTCGACCTGTCGCGCGGCGGCGTCGGTGACATCCAGGCTCGTCCCGGCCGGCAGCTGCTGGTCGACGCTGAGTGTGTTCTGCCCGGCGTCGCCGATGAAGTTGGTCTCCAGCCGCGTGGCCCCTGCGAGGGTCCCGCCGAGCACGGCGACGGCGATGGCGAGGGTGATCACCGGGTGGGCGATGGCCCCCCGGAGCACCGGAAGGTAGCTGCGCTGGAGGACTCCGTGCCGCTCCCTCTGCTCGACACGGTCCCGGTCCACAGCCGTGTCCGCGCGCTCGGCCGGGGCGCGCAGGAACCAGTACCCCAGCACCGGGACGATGGTCAAGGAAACCACCAACGAGGCCAGCAGTGCTACGGCAACCGTGAAGGCGAAAGGCTGGAACAGCTCACCCACCTGACCTCCGACGATCCCGATCGGCACGAACACCGCCGCGGTGGTGATCGTCGACGCCGTCACGGCGCTGGCGACCTCGCGCACCGCGGTCAAGATGGCCTGCGCTTTCGGCTCCCCGTACCCGAGGTGTCGCTTGATGTTCTCGATCACCACGATCGAGTCGTCCACGACCCGCCCGACCGCGACCGTCAGCGCCCCCAGGGTCAGGATGTTCAGCGAGTACCCACCGACCAGCAGACCGGTCATCGCGATGAGCAACGACAGCGGGATCGAGATCGCGGTGACCAGCGTGGAGCGCAGCGACAGCAGGAAGAGCATGATCACGATCACCGCGAAGATCAGGCCGAGGAGGCCCTCGGTGCTCAGGTCCTCGATCGACTTCTCGATGAACGGTGCCTGGTCGAAGACCACGTCGACGGCAGCCCCCTCGCCCAGTGCGGCCTCGATCCCCGGGATGAGATCCCGCACGTCGTGCGAGACGCTGACGGTGTTGCCGTCAGGGGTCTTGGTGATCGCCAGGGCGATGCTGGCCTGACCGTTGGTCCGCGCATAGGAGGTGGCGGGGACCGCGGCCTGCCGGACAGTGGCCACGTCGCCCAGCAGGACCGGTGCCCCGGAGGGGGCAGCGGCGGGCAGCGCGATCGCGGCGATGTCCTGCACCGAGGACAACCGCTGGCCCACCACGACGTTCAGGCTGCGCTGCCCATCGGTGACCGTGCCGGCCGGGATGACCACGCCGTTGGCCTGCAGTGCCGAAGTGAGAGCATCGAGACCGATCCCCGCGGTCGCCAGGGCCACGGGGTCCGGAACGACCTCCACCCGGACCTCCCGCGCCCCGGACAGGGTGACGTCACGGACCCCTTCCAGGCCGCGCAGCCGCGGAACGATCTCGTCCTCCACCCGGGTCACGAGCTCCTGCTCATCCAGCTGCGGGGCGGCCACCGCCAGTTGCACCACCGGAAGCTGGTCGATGCTGCCGGTGATCACAGACGGTATGACGCCCGCCGGCAGGCCGGTGCCCGCCCGGGACAGCGCCTGCTCCAGGTCCTGCTGGGCCGCCTGCATGTCGGTGCCGTAGGCCAGCTCCACCGTCACCACCGACAGGCTGTTGCTGCTCGTGGATTCGGTCCCCTCCAGACCCTTGACACCGCTGACGGCAGCCTCGACCACCTCGGTGACCTGCCGCTCGACCACGTCGGGCGCCGCGCCCGGGAGAGGGGTCACCACCACGGCGAGCGGGATCTCCAACGAGGGGATGAGTTCCTGCTTCAGCGACGTGGTCGACAGGACGCCCACGACGATGAGGATCAGCGTGGCCAGTGCCACCACGGCGCGGTTTGCAAGGCTCAGGCGGGCAAGACGAGTCATGGAGATCTCCCGTATAGTCGCAGCAAGTCGAATAGTACGGGTCGACCGAAGGATCGGGGTACACGGTGGAACGCGACGCAGTGATGGCGGCGATCGCCGAGGACGAGGCCGCGTTGATCCGCCTCTTCTCGCGGGCGCAGTTCACCGCTCTGCTGCAGACGACCTTGACGATGCAGCAACTCAAGGTCCTCCTGCTGCTGCACGTCGACGGCTCCCTCATGAGCCACGAGCTGGCCGACGCGCTGAAGATCAGCCCGGCCTCAGTTACCGGTCTGGTGGACAGACTCGCGGACCGAGGCCTCGTCGAACGCGTAGCCGACCCGACCGACCGGCGCGCCCGACACGTACGCCCCACAACTCAAGGCTCACACCTGGTGGAGCAGTTGATGGCCGAAGGCGCCGGACATCGCGTCGCACTCCTCTCCCGCCTCGACGACGAGAGCGTGCAGACCATCGCCACGGCGTTCGCGGCGCTGCGGCGAGCCGCAGAGCAGATTTACGGTGACGACGTCAGTGGCGCGCCAGGCGAGCCATCAGGGCGGGGTTACCCAGCCGGCTGAGGCAGTCAATACCGTGCGCGCGGTCAGAGCCGCCGTCCGCGCCCGCGGCCGGTGAGGGGCTCACGTGCACCGTGCGAACCCGCCCGCACGTACGGCGTCCGACGTGCGACAGTCGTGTTCGGCGCCGGGGGTCCTCGTCGGGCGTCAGGGGGGCGTCACGCCGCCGTCATCGCGGCGAGCGAGGCGGCACCGCACAGGAGGATCAGGACGGCGTCGTGCACAGACCTGCGGTGGCGCAGCCACGTGACGAGGACGGTCGCGGCGAGCGAGAGCCACAGCGTGAGCCACGGCTGGACCCCGGCGCGAATCGACACATCCGCCCCGGCGTTGAGCATGGAGAGCGACGTCGTGATCAGCAGGCCGCAGATGACGGGGAGGATGTAGAGGCCGATGTCCCGTACGACGGCGGAGCGCTGGGCACGGTGGTACGCGCCCAGGACGAGGACGGCGACGGCGGTTCCCACGGTGACGGCCAGGAGGGCGCCGGCAGCCGCGACCACCCACGCGGCCGTCGCTCCCTGGGTGGGCGCGGTGGCGCCGTATCCCACGCCGGCGGCGATCTTCACCAAGATCGGGCCCGGGAGCGCATTGGCGACGGGAACGACTTGGCTGTAGAAGACGTCGGCGCTCAGGTGCCCGCCACCGACGAAGAACCCGTCTGCGACCCCGACGTATGCTTCCCCCCCGCCGAAGGAGGTGAGTGTCGACAGCGCTACCAGGGCCATCAGCGCCAGCGCCTCCTTCCCGCCGACCAGGGCTGCCGCCGCGGTCGCGCCAGCGGCCACGCTCAGCAGCAGTGCGGTGGACCGGAGGACCGCCGCGGCGCCGAGCCCGCCATCGTGCCCGATGGCCGGCAGCCGTGCCGGGTGCCCGCGCCTCAGAGCGGCCCGAAGAGCGATGATGACGAGCGCTGAGGCGACGAGCTGGACCGCGGTCAGTCGCGGGACCGACGGCTGCCACTGCCGTCCGATCAGGTGACCGATGAACTCAGCGGCGTCGGCGGCGCCTGTGGCGAGGAAGGACAGGGTGGCGATCCCGGCGGCGACGAGCCAGCCGGACCCCTCGGACGTCAGGACCTTGCCAACGTAGTGCACCAGGAGCGCGATGATGAAGACCGTGACTCCCACGGACGCCAGCTCGACGTAGCGGATCACCCCCTGCCCACCGGAGCGGACCGCGGAGAGGATCCCGACGGTGGCGGCGGTTCCCGGAAGCGAGACCAGTGTCGCCATCGTCAGGCACAGCCAGGCTCCGCCGACGGTGGTCCCCGCCAGGCCACCGAGCTTCACGGGCAGGGCGCCGGGGGTGATGCTGGCAACCACGATGTGCCTGCTGAACGTCGCCCGATCGAGGATGCGACGACGGGCCACCAGCTCGTCCTCCATGAGGGGGATGAGCGCGCTGCCGCCGCCGAATCCGATCAGGCCGACCCTGACCATGGACGCAAGCGACGCTCTTGCAGGGCCAGCGGGCATCGGTCTCCTCGGGTGTCTGGCGTCTCGGGGCAGCTTCGGGCACCGCCACGTGCCCGACCTCTCAATGGTCAGGTCGTGCCGCGGCCTCATCCAGCGGTGGGCGCATCCGCGGGCGGCAGTTCCGCCAGGTCGGCCGCGATCACGCGGAGCACGTCCCAGGGCAGCACGCCGACAAGGCCGGCTGCGGCCCGGTACAGCGGGATCTCTCCGCAGACGCGACCGAAGGGGCCGACCGTGACCGGCGTGCAGTGCCGGCGCAGGATCTCGGCGGCCGGGGGGTGGTTCAGCAGCTCCTTGACCGGGGTCCGGACGCTGAAGGGCGAGTCCGGGAACTCCTCGATCCGCGGTGCTTGCCGCCGCGCGAGCAGGACCTGCTCGTGCTGGGCGGCGCACAGCAGGTGGTTGTCCTCGACGGGGCCGACCTGGGGCAGCCCGAGCCGTTCGTACTGACTCCCCGGTGCCTCGCTCTGCCTGAGCATCTGCACCAGAGCACTGGCCATCCGACGTTCCGTCTCGTCGTCGACGAGGGGGTGCTGCTGCCGCGGGTCGTTCTCCAGGTCGAACAGCAGCGTTCCGAAGGCGAAGGGGTCGGTGAAGACGTGCCCCTCGGTGCGCAGCACCGGCACACCCTTGGTGAAGGAGAACCCTTCGTCGAGCGTGGCAGCCGACAGCTCATCGATGCTGAAGAAGCCGCGCATATGGGTCGGCATGAGGGTGTGCTCGTACAGGGGCCGGTTCCCAGGTTCCCGGCAAGCCCGCATGTACACGTACCGACCGTCGGTGATCGACACGTGGCCGCCGAACGCTCCGAAGATCGCGTACTCGCGCACGGGTCGGTCGGCCTCGATCACCTCACGCAGCGACGCCCCCTGCATGTCCGGGGTCCGGTCGACGCCGAAGAAGTCTAGGAGCGTGGGGCCGAGATCGATCGTCTGGACCAGCCGGTCACGCTGTTCACCGCGTACGCCGGTCCGGGGGTCCCAGACGAACAACGGCGTGTGGATCGTCTCGTCGTACCAGGGCTGGACGCTCTTGCCCCACCAGCCCTGCTCGCCCAGGAGGAAGCCGTGGTCGGTGCAGACGATCAGCAGCGTGTCCGACCAGAGCGCGTACTCGTCCATCGCGTCCAGCACCCTGCCCAGCGACGCGTCGCACATGGACACCAGCGCCGCGTAGTGCCTGCGGACGTTGGCCCGGACCGCGTCGCTCTCGACGACCTGGGCGTAGTCCGGCCAGTCGTACTCCGGGACCGATACGTCGTCGCCGCCGTACACGTCGAGGAACGAAGGGTCGCTGAAGAACGGCTCGTGCGGATCGAACGTCTCGATCTGCACGAACCACCTCTGCTCACGCGCATTGTCCCGGACGAACTCCAGGCCGGCGCCGAAGGTGCGGGTCTGGGGGTGGTCGGCCAGACCGTTCAGGTACTCACGGTTGATACGGTCCTGACGCCACGTACCACTCCGCTGGACGCGCAGGCTGTCCGGGACCTCCGGGTCCGCCACGCGTCCCTTCCAGGGGTCACCCTGCTGTCCGCGGATGAGGGAGCAGGTCCCGTACCGCGTGTGGTAAGTGGCGCCGCCGTCCTCCCAGTAGTGCATGTGGTCGGTCGCCAGGTGTGTGGTGACACCGGCTTCGCCCAGCATCTGGGGGACGGAGTCGTCGAAGGGCTCGATGGGCCCCCAGCCACGATGGAGGAAGTTGTACCTGCCGGTATGGAGCTCACGCCGCGCCGGCATGCACGGCATGCTGCCGCCGTACGCGTTGTCGAAGCGGACACTGCTACGGGCCAGGCGCTCGAAGTTGGGGGCGGCCGTTCCGCAGTCGGGGTCGTAGGGCGGCAGGTAACGGCGGTTAAGACTGTCGAACATGACCACGATGGCGCGCATGCGACGTCACCTTCCTGCCGCAGCTGCGGCTTGTGGTGAGCACGCCGTCCGAGGGTTGCAGGGCGGTCCTGGCGGGGGGACGTCACCGCGGAGAACGGGGTCGTCACTGTGCTCGAGATGGTCGACGAGCCGCGCCGCAAGGTCCTTCCGGAGGGCTTCGCACTCCGGGTCCTCGGCACGGTTGTCCAGCTCCCACGGGTCGTCCTCGAGCAGGTAGAGCTCCTCCTCCGGTCGCGGTGCCAGGTGCGCGTCCCCCATTCCCTGCCGTGTCTCGCTCCGTTCGAGGTCCAGCGACAGGGGAAGCCTGGGGCCGGGCACGAAGTTGCGGATGTACTTCGCCGAGGCGGTCCGGACCGCGCGAATCGGGTCGTAGCGGTCGTGGTAGGTCTTCTCCAGGAAAAGCACCCGGTCGCCTGTTCCGGACGGGCTGCCCTTGATGTGGTTGAGGATGCTGACGCCCTCGAGGTCCTCGGGCGGATCCACGCCGACGAGCTCGAGCAGCGTCGGGGCTACGTCCAGGTGGCTGACGAGCTCGGAGCGCCGGCCCGGGGATAGGCCCCAGGACGGCGGAGGGCTGACGATCATCGCGACCTTGACACCGGCGTCGTACAGCGTGCTCTTGGCCCCCGGAAACGCGACACCATGATCGGTGGTGAAGATGATCAGCGTGTCGGCGCCGCCGGGTCCTGAGCGAAGAGCGCGGACGATGCGGCCCACGGCCTCGTCCATCTGCCGGATTGCACCGTAGAACCCGCTGATGTCACGTCGGCTGTGCTCGTTGTCCGGCAGGTATGGGGGGACCGTGACGGACTGCGCATCGACCGGGTCGTAGTCCTCGTTCGGCCAGGGCCGATGCACCTCCCACAGGCCGATCGCAGTGAAGTACGGCGTACCCGCGTGAGCACGGCGCGTCTCCACCCAGCGCTCAGTCAGCCGGGCGACCTCGAGTGCGCGCGGGAGGAAGCCGAGCCCATGGACCTCGTCGTAGCCCAGCACTCGGGCGTCCATGTCTTCGTGCTGCAGCCCGAGCAGGGCCGTGCGGTAACCGGCCCTCGCGAGCAGCTCCGGCAGGGTAGTCACGCCGGGGCCGTACCGCCACCCGTCGTGTGCGAGCCCCATGAGCCCGTTCGCGTGCGGCAACCGGCCCGTGAACAGCGAGGAACGGGCAGGCGTGCACAGGGGGGAGGTCGCGAACGCCTTGTCGAAGACGATCGAGGTGTCCGCCAGCTCCTGGAGGTTCGGGCTGGGCACGGCGTTCCACCCGTAGCAGCTGAGCCAGTCCCCGAGGTCGTGGCAGTGGATCAGCGCAATGTTGGTCAGGGATGTCGTCATCTGCACTTTCCCGATCGGTAGTGTGGTCAGCCTTTGACAGCGCCGCGTGTCAGCCCGGCCACGATGTGCCGGTTCGCCACGATCGCAAGAATGATGATCGGGACGGCGGTGACGGCCCCGACCGCCGCCATGGGTCCGAACTTGATCTCCTGTGGCTGGATGAGCGTTGCGATCCCCACGGTGATCGGGGCTTCCCGCCCGCCGGTCGTGAAGACCAGGCCGAAGAGAAACTCGTTCCAGACTTGAATGGCTGTGAAGATGGCGACGGAGGCGATCCCGGGCGCCGCCAGGGGCAGCATGATCCGGCGGAAGGTCGCAAACTCGCTCGCACCGTCGATCGCTGCCGACTCCCGCAACTCTGTGGGCAGCGTGTCGAAGTAGAACTTGATGAGGATTACGGCGAACGGAAGGTTGAACACCGTGTTCAGCAGGATGAGGCCGCTCAACGTGCCGTTCAGGCCAAGGGTCTGCAGGGTCGCGAACAGACCAGGAACGAGCGTGACCGGAGGGATGACCTGGAGCAGGCCGGCGCCCCCGAGAATGGACGCGACCGTTCGCCGTGACCAGTGCAGCTGGCTCAGGCTGTAAGCGGCGAATGCTGCGATGACGAGA
The DNA here is from genome assembly GCF_012952065.1 of Cellulomonas fimi. Lineage (GTDB taxonomy): Bacteria > Actinomycetota > Actinomycetes > Actinomycetales > Cellulomonadaceae > Pengzhenrongella > Pengzhenrongella fimi_A. The sequence continues at coordinate 149,135 of NZ_JABCJJ010000002.1, read as the reverse complement.
GTGATCGCGGTCGAGACCAGCACCAGGATGACGCTGTTGACGACCTGGGCTCCGTAGACCTGGCGAGGCCCGAAGACTTCTTCGAAGTTGGCCAGTGAGAACTCGAAGGTCCAGCCCGGCGAGATGATCGCGCGGGGGCGCTGGAATGCGATGAGGAGCAGCCACAGGATCGGCAGGATGGTCGAGACGACGGCGCCCGTGAGGAGGATCCGCACGAGCCAGGAGCCCTGGTGGTTCCGGTGGATGGCATCAGGCACGACGGACTCCTCGGATCAGGCTTCGGACCGCGAGCGCGACGAGCAGCGCGACGAGGACCAGGACGACTACGGTCACGCTGAGCGCGGAGCCGAAGCCGTACTGGAAGGATTCGAAGAACACCGACCGCAGGTAGATGCTGATCACCGTCGTTGCGGTCCCGGGGCCCCCGAAGGTGAGCAGATACATCTCGTCGAAGACCTTCACGCCCATCAGGACCCGGATCGCCACCGCGCCGAGGATGGCCGGGGTCAGCAGCGGCAGGACGATGTAGCGGACGGTGGCGACGTAGTTCGCTCCGTCGATGCGCGCGGCCTCGAGGACAGACGGGTCCAACGAGCGCAGTGCGGTGTAGATGAGAAGGAAGACGATGGGCGTCCAGTGCCAGACGTCGATGACGACGACGCTGGCCATCGCACCGAACGGATCGCCCAGCCAGCTCTGCGGGGATGCCCCCAACGACCGCAGGATCTTGTTCACCAGACCCACCTGCGGGCTCAGGATCAACAGCCACGCGACGCTGATCACCACAGGGGCGACGATGGCGGGCCAGAGAAGCACGTTCTGGACCAGCTTCTGGCCGCGTACCAGGCGGTCGGCCGCGAGCGCCAGCGCGATGCCCAGGACCACGGTGATCACGACGGTGAAGAAGATGAACACGAGGGAGTTCCACAGGGAGATCCGGAACGTCTCGTCCCCGAGCATCCGCTCGTAGTTGGCCAGCCCCGCGGAGTCCCAGATCAGCTCGCCCGCGGTAAGCCGCACGTTGCCGAACGACATCCAGATCATCTGCCCGATCGGGAAGGCCACGAGCATGACGAGCACGAGGAGCAGCGGGAGCAGCGAGAGCACCTTGAAGGGGGACATTCGACGGGGGTCCCGGCCGCCCGGTGCTCGCAGCGCAGTGCGAGCACCGGTGACGGTCGGGACCACGGGGGCCGGCGTGGTGGTCACGACCCGTAGCCAGCTTCCTCCACCACCCGGGTCAGGCCGTCCTGGATCCGGGTGATGGTCTCGTCCAGCGACATCGTACCGGCCAGGTACTCGCCGATCGCCGGGTCGGTGACCTCCAGCATGAGCGGTGCAAAGGTGTAGCGGAGGCCGCCGCGGATCATGTCGGCGGAGTCGATGATGACCTGCAGTTCGGGACGGTCGCTCTCGATATCCGTCCGGGTCGTGATGCCACCCACCTCGGCCCACTTCTGCATGGCCTCCTGGCTCGTCAGCCAGGTGATGAAGTCGTAAGCGGCCTGTGCACGCTCGTCCGGCAGGCCCGCAGGCACGCCGACGGTCCAGGTGCCGCTCACCGGTGTCTGACCGGGCAGGACCGCGTAGCCGATCTTCCCCGCGACGGTCGAGGAACCCTCGTTCTCCAGCGGCGCCGCCACGGCCGAGACGAGAGTCGCCTGGAGCACGGATCCGCCCTGCATGAGCGAGGTCGCCTCCGCTTGGGCAACGGTCTGAGGTGCGTCTGGGCCGATCTCGGCAAGCGCCTTGAACTGCTCGAGCGCAGACCGGAACTCCGGCGTGTCCGCGCCCGGGGTCCAGTCACCGTCCTGCTCGCCCGGGAACCAGTCCCCGTCCAGGGAGAACAGCAGCGCGCTGAAGTCGTACGTCGGCGTCTTGCCGCGCAGCACGTAGCCGTTCTCGATGCCTGCAGCCAGACCGGCCTTGCCGTTGGCGATGACCTCCTCCCAGGTCGTCGGTACCTCAAGGCCGAGCTGGTCGTAAAGGTCCCTGCGGTACATGAACTCGTGAATGTTCCCGTTCATCGGCAACGCGTACGGCACGCCGTCCATGGACGTCGTCCGGGCGTCCGCGTCCCATCGGCCGACCCCGTCGAACTCGATGAGGTTGGGGTCCCACTCGAAGTCGGGGTCCACCTCCTCGAGCGGCTGCACCCACCCGTTGTCGTAGAACTGCCCGACCCACTGCTCGTTCATCTGGAACACGTCGAACGCGTTCGAACCGTTCTGAGCCGCGTTCGCCTGCTGTGTGAGCAGGCCGTCGAACGGGAAGACCTGCAGGGTGACCGTCACTCCGGTCTTCTCCTGGTACAGATTCGCCATCTGCTCGTAACTCGCCAGCCACGGCGTCTCAGCGGTCGCGACGACGATCTCCTCGACCTGGCTGGCGCTGGGCTCGCTGGTCTCGCCACCATCATCCGTCCCGGGTTCTTCCGAGCTGCATGCGGTCAGCAGGCCGACAGCGGCCAACCCGGCCACAGCGGCCGACACTCGCCTAGACACTGGCCTTCTCATCACGATTCTCCCTTGGATCGATCCGAAATCGATGTGCCCTGAACGTGGTGCCGCGCTGACGAACGATGCCGACACCGGTGCAACTTCGACGACCAAGTGACCGGGGTCACCTTGGATCGATCCGAGGCTAGGGACGCGGCGCGGGCCTGTCAATGGGGCTGGACACGACGATGTGCCCGCCCGCCCGGGGTGCTTGCCGTCCGGGCCGGGCTCACGTGTCGTGCGAGCCGCACGACTCTCGCGCCTGGAGCGTGGGGGTGAAGACGACGGTCCGGCCACTCGCCGAAGTCCTCGGGTGGTCGATCCTCTCGAGCAGCAGCCTCGCAGCCGTACGGCCCATCTCCTCGCTCGACACGGAGACCGAGCTGAGGGAGGGGGACCACGACCGAGCGTGCTCGAGATCGTCATAGCCAAGTACTCGCACGTCACTGCCGACGGTGAGACCCGCGTCCCGCAGTGCACGCATGGCACCGAAGGCGATCGCGTCGCTGTGGCAGGCGACCCCCTCGGGCGGCGGACCTGACTGCAGCAGGGTCCGAACCGCTTCGTACCCTGCGGAGCTTGTGGTCTCGGTTCCTCGCGACCATTCCTCGACGAACCTCAGGCCAGCAGCGCGGGCCGCATCGACGAACCCGCCGTACCGGGTGGCGCGCGCGTAGGTCTCCGTCGGGCCGCCGAAGTACGCCAGCGACCGGCAGCCGTGGTTCACGAGGTGCTCAGCCGCCAACGTCGCGCCCCGACGGTCGTCCGAGCCCACCCAGTCGCCGCCAGCCCCCACCACCCGTCGTGTCAGCAGCACGTGCGGGACGGCGAAGCGCTCGATCGCGTCGAGGACTTCGCGGCCTGAGCCGATGGCCGGAACGATGAGCAGGCCGTCGACCCGATACTCCAGCAAGGTCTCCACCACGGCCTTCTGTCGCTCCGGCCTTTCGAGTGTGTTGGCCAGCAGCACAGTGAAGCCGGAGGGACCGAGTTCCTCTTCCACCGCCTGCACCAGAGCGGCGAAGAACGGGTTGGCAAGTCCGGGGATCAGCAGGCCGATCGTGTGGCTCTTTCGGGTCCGCAAGGCGGCCGCGCGGCGGTCGTAGACGTAGCCGAGCTCCTTGGCGGCCGCGAGCACCGCCGCCTTCGTGGTCGCTGCAACCATCGGGCTGTCCTGGAAGACGAGCGACGCCGTCGAGCGCGAGAAGCCGGCGTGGCGAGCTACGTCCGCAAGGGTCACCCGCCGTCCGCTCCGGACCGTGTCCATGGCCACTAGTGCCCCCTCCGGAACCGGGCGCTCCTTGACGAGCTAGCCGCTTGGACCGATCCTACGACGACAACCACGCGGGTATCGGCTGCTCGAGCACCGCCCCACGCCAGACCCCCCGCGGTCAGTCACGGATCCACGGGCGCGCGGCGGTACCCCGACGCCACCGCGGACCCAGGGCAGGCGAGGGCGGCATGTGAGCGCGGAGAGGAAGGTCGACACCTTGGCTCAGGACACCAGTGGTCCGTACGGCGCGTGCTGCACCCCTGCGCGGTCGAGTACCGACTCCGAAGCCGTGCCGCCGGGTGACCGGCATCCGACCAGCCGCGCGAAGCATGCGATCGGGCAGGTCCGGGTGCCTGCCGGCGAGTTCTGGATGGGGGATCACCACGGCGACGGGATGGCCGCCGACGGGGAAGTGCCCGTGCACCGTGTCGACCTCCAGACGTTCACCATCGACGCGACCACCGTGACGAACGCGGCGTTCGCCGGCTTCGTCGAGGACACCGGCTACGTAACCGAGGCCGAACGCTTCGGAGACTCAGCGGTGTTCCACCTGGCGCTCGCCGCCGATCCCGACGACGTCCTCGGACGTGCGGCGTCGACTCCGTGGTGGCTCGCTGTGCGCGGCGCGGACTGGCGGCACCCGGAGGGCCGGCGATCAAGCCTCGAGGGACGCGACGACCATCCGGTGGTCCACGTCAGCTGGAACGACGCACAGGCGTACTGCGCTTGGGCCGGGCGGCGCCTTCCCACCGAGGCCGAGTGGGAGTACGCGTCGCGAGGTGGCCTTGGGGCCGCCCGCTATCCATGGGGAGATGAACTTCATCCACCCGGCGCGTCGACGTGGCGATGCAACATCTGGCAGGGTCGCTTCCCGGTCGTGAATGCCGGGGACGACGGCTTCCTCACGACCGCACCGGTGCGCGCGTACCAACCCAACGGGTTCGGCTTGTGGCAGACGGTCGGCAACGTGTGGGAGTGGTGCAGCGACTGGTTCTCACCGACCTACTACGGCAGTTCGCCGTCCGCAGCACCACAGGGCCCGGCGCACGGAACCGCAAGGGTGATGCGCGGTGGGTCGTTCCTGTGCCACGACTCGTACTGCAACCGGTACCGCAACGCCGCCAGGTCGTCCAACACACCGGACTCCTCGATGGCCAACGGCGGATTCCGGACGGTATCCAGGTGAGGATGGCGCCCCGGAGGACGGCTTCTGCGCAGGCAGACTGCAGCGAAGACGGGCGCTACGGGCGGGCAGCGTCTTCCATGATCCTTGATGCCGGCTGCCCAGCCCGTAGGAGATGCGCCATCCGCTCGAGCGCGGGTCGGATGTGGCTGTAGTAGCGGTAGTAGCCGGCGCACAGGTAGTTGACGGGCGGTCGGCCGTCCGTCGTCGAGGCGAACCTGTCTTTCGGGCAGCCGCCGTGGCAGGCCCACCGGACGGGGCACGTCCGGCACTTCGTCGGTAGGGCGGTCAGTTTCGAACGGCCGAAGGAGCGCTGCTGGCCGGACTGGAGCATCGACTGGAGCGGGGTGTGTATGACGTTGCCGAGACAATGACCCGGTTCGACGTAGTGGTCGCAGGAGTAGACGTCGCCGTTGTGCTCGACCGCGATCGCGGTGCCGCACTGGGGGGCCGTGACGCACAACGTGTACTGGCCCAAGAGGTTGCCCAGCGCCACGTCGATGTCGCGGACGAAGACCTCTCCCACGTCACGCGACACCCATTCGTCGAAGATCGCGACGAGGAACTCCCCGTACGCGCGCGGATCCACCGAGCGGGAGGTCACCCGGTCCCCGTGCTGGCGGTAGAGCACCGTCCGGGGACCATGGTCGCCGGCTCGCCAGCCCTGCTCGGCAAGGGCCGACGACTCGGCCGGTACTCGTTCCACGACCGGGATGAACTGCAGGTACCGTGCACCGAGCCCATCGCGGAAGTAGCGGTAGACCTCTACGGCGTGGTCCTGGTTCGCGGCATTGACCGTGCAGAGGATGTTTACGTCCACCCCATGACGGGCCAGGACCTCCCAGCCGCGCTGGACCTGGGCGTGGGTACCCCGACCGGCCTTGTTGACCCGGAATGCGTCGTGCAGGTGCTGTGGCCCGTCGAGTGAAAGGCCCACGAGAAAGCCGTGCTCGGAGAGGAACCGGCCCCAGTCGTCGTTCAGCAAGGTGCCGTTGGTCTGGATGACGTGCTGCACCTGCTGCCGCGGGCGGCGCAGCTGCTCGGCCAGGGCGACCGCGCGACGGAAGAAGGGCAATCCGCGCATCGTCGGCTCACCACCCTGCCAGGCCACCTCCACCGGGCCGTCGGGCGATGACGACAGGAGGTTGGCGAGGTACGCCTCGAGCGCCCGCTCGGACATCCGTTGGGAGTCGTGGTCGTACAGAAGCTGCTTCGACAAGAAGTAGCAGTACGCGCAGTCCAGGTTGCACGCGGCCCCCATCGGCTTCGCAAGCGCCGAGAACGGCAGACGCCGAACCCCGGGTGGCGGACCGCCCGCGCTCACGCCGTCGTCCCCGCCCGGTCGAGCGTCTGCCGTCATACGCCTCAGCCTAAAGGGGAAGGGAGTCTGACCCGCTTCCCCGGACACCTGCCGTGAGGTGACGATGTCATCTCCGAGAGGAGTCCTTGTGCCTGCAGCCAAGCCGAACACCCTGTACCTGGAGAAGTCCATTACTGACGCGACTGCGCCGGCGGACGGTGGGGTTCCATGCTGAATGCCGTTCCGTACGCGCTGGAAGCGTTTCGCCAGCAGGTCTACCTCGTTCTCGAGTTCCGCAAGGAGGCGCAGGCAGGTCCCGGCGTCACCGATACTCAGCAGCCAACGCGCCGCGATCCGTCTGCTGCGGGTGTCTTCGACGCGCTCGAGCAGCTCCTCTTTCCGCTCCCAGGCGACATTGAAGTGATAGATGCGATCAACCCGGACAGCGCGCGCGAGCTCCGTATCGGTCCCCAACGGACGCGAGAGGCACACCTGGATGGTCCTCATGATGCCGGTTCGCCATGTGTGCATCGGCCACTCCTCGACGAGCCTCTCTTCGAGTTCACTGGCGTTCTCGAGGCGACCGAACGTTGCGAGGTGGTCGTGCGCAGCGTCGTGCAAGGCGAGGACCGTGCGCTCATCAATCGCGCGCGACGCGCTGGGGTGTTGCCAGGGGTCATCGGCTTGACCCGCCTCACCGAGCATCCGCACGGCCTCAGCGAGGTCCGGGGCGATCTTCGTGGCAAGCAGTCGCCCGACGAGAGGACCGTGCTCGGCCAGGGACTCAGCAAACGCGTTGCGTCCGTAATGCGCTCCTGTGTCAGGAGGGTCGACGGTATCCATGCCGGGCGGCCCCCACTCCTCGACCACCTCGCCATCCACAACGAGCAAGGACGGGCTGCGACGGCGCCATGCCGCGCCGCCGCCTTGAAGCCGTGCGACGTCGAGCATGAGTTGAACCTCCCGAGCTGCCTCCTCAACTGCGTCGCGGGTCGGCCCTTCCCCGAGTTCGACTCTCGCCAGCACCACATAGGGCCGACGACTGCTGTCCGGCGTCCAGTTGTGTTCGTCGAAGCTCCAGTTGTGCCCGCTCGCCGCAAGGGCGCGCAGCTCATCGCGAAACGCGAAGTCGTGACCGTTGCTCGCGATGGCGTTCGGAAGGCACCAGTCCGCCTCCACGAAGGTGACCGGTCCAAAGGTCGCTACGAACTCGCGCAGGTCGGCGCGCTCATAGGTGAGCCACACGACGCAGTCGCGAGCCGGCACCCGCCTGGTAAGAGCCCCGGCGGCCCGCTCGAGCCGCATGGCGAGCGATGGGATAGGGCCGACGTCGCCGCGCGACTCGTTGCCAACGACGTACCAGGCAACTTCTTGCAGCCGGCGGGAACCGTCGACTCCCCAAGCGCTCAGCTGCGACTGGAGACACTCTCTGCACCAGGCCGCGGCATCGTCATCAGCATCCCGGAGTGCGTCGACCAGGTCGAGCCACGTCGCAATGACCGCGTCGGGGGTGACCATGGACCCAAGCAGTGTCTCGCCGAGACTTCCGCCCGCAGCGTCCTTGGCTCCTGTCGCGGTCGCGAACACACTGACAGCCCACCGGACATGCTCCTCCAGCGCGGGGGCGAGAACTGACCTCAGGTGGCTGCCTGCGCCGGAGGCGCTCGACTCCAGATCCGCCGCGAGTGCCCGCCTGTTCGCCTTAGCTCGCCACGTCTCGGACGTCGCCACGCGCATCCAGTCCTCGAGCTCACCGATGGCGAGGCGCAGGGCGAGAGAGGACGAGGGCGCTGGGCCGGACGCGAGAAGTTCGACGAGACTACGAACCCACTCTGGATCACCCGAGCACCTGTCCCAGTCGATGACGAGCACGACGCGACCATAGACCGGCATGGACGCCATCTCGTCGGCCGTTGCTCCGCTTCGCCGTGCCGACTTCAGAAACGCTCGCGACTACGACCCGAACTCTCCGCCGCGATGGACCGACGACCGAACGTCCGTGACCGAAGCCCGCGCATCGATGAAGTTCCTGCCGTCGGCGCCTCGATCCTCGATCTTGGTGCCGTAGTGGTCCCCCAGACGCGGGAGCCCTCCCGCTCGCCCGCAGACTGGCTCATGGCCGGTGGTCGCCGGCCCGGCAGCCAGTACGAGCCACCCACTCCGCGAGCCTCGTCCGCGCGACTGCGAACCGCTCGTGCCAAGCCAGAGGTGCGTCGTCGTGGGAGGTCGTCGCGTAGGCACCTTCCCAAGCAAGCTGGAGAGCCGAGAGCTCCTCGATGAGCTCCCAGTGCTTGGTCCAGCACTCGGGAACGTAGCGGCGGTCGAGGCGGTAGTGGTCCACGAGCCACCTGACCCATACGTCGAGACCCTCCAAGAGGTGGCGCTGCTCCTCGCGGGTGTAGGCGGACCACATGATCGGTTCGGGTGGGAAGCTCGGCTGGCTGTTCACCATTTCGGGAAGGAAGCCTCGGTCAGTTCCTCTGCTCGTGCCGCTCACAGGGTCACGCTCCTCTCGCTTGCCGCTCGGTACACCGGCTCAACCGTCGTCGGCCGGTAGGCAGGGACGTGGCCCTCGAGGGCCGGGTCGGCGTCGCGGACGCTGCCGAACGCTGCCGAACCCAGAGCGTCTGCACGTTCGGCGAGGATGTCGTCCACCTGGTCGAGCAGTGCGCCGATGTCCGTGGAGCCGTCATCGGCGTCCGGGGTAATCGCCACCTCGGCCGGGTCCTCCGTTTGCGCCCGTAGCCACTCGTGCACGCGGTGGTGGAGCACCGCTGCGGTCTCCGCCGCCGGATGTGGTCCGTCGAGCGGCCGGGCGGCGATGAGACCCACGAGGACCTGGTGCATCGGGTGACCGAGCGCGCGCCCCCGCTCGAGCGCGGTGAGGAGCGGCCCGCGCGCGGGCGACGTCGCGATCTGGTTGCACTGCTCCGCAGTCAGCCCGACGGTTGAGAACACTGCGGCCCATCGCTCGGCTGCGGCGTCGGCGAGGAGCGTGTGCCGGATGGGCAGCAGGCGCCTGGGCGAGGCCACTTCGTCCTGCGAGGCTGCGATGGTCTCGGTCGCGGAGAGCTCTGCACCCGGCGTCGTGAGGATGGCTTCCAGCGCGTCGCGGCCGCCTTGGGAGATCTGGTGCTCGGGCGGGTAGTCGCAGGCGGCCTCGATGCTGTCGAGGGCGACGTAGACGTGGTTGTCGCAGCAGCCGCGGGTCATGGCGACGTAGAGGTTCTCGCGGACCATGCCGGGCCCGGCGAGCACATGCGCACGATCGACCGTGATGCCTTGGGCGCGGTGGGTCGTAGTCGCGTAGCCGAGCTCGACGTGCTGGGAGGCGTAGGGAGCAGGAAGGACGACCTCGTCCGCCCGCGCGTTCGCTGCGCGGTCCCGGCGGGAGAGCGGCACGACGGTCAGGGCGCCATCGCGTGCGACAGCCGTGACCTGCCACAGGTCGCCGTTGCGGACGTGCCCGTTGGGTGTGCGAAGGCGCCGGTCGTTTGCTCGCGTGATGACGTGGTCCCCGACGCCGATCTCCGTGCCGGCGCTGGTCGTGACGCCGGTGGCCGTAACGAGGCCGTCGGTGACCCGGTCGTTGTGAGCCCGAGTGTTGAGGATGTCGACGGTGCGTGAGTCGGAGGCGATGAGGATGGCGCTGGCTCCGCGTTCGGTGTCGGTCTGCCAGGCGGTGTACGCGTCCTCGCACATGGCCTCGGAAGGGCCGGCGCTGATGCGGGCGTGGTCGGCGTAGTCGTCGATGACGCGGGTGTCGCCGGTGCGCAGGCGCAGCGTCGCTGCGGCCTCCCACGGGTGGCTGAAGCGCCACAGCGAGGTCAGCGTGGCTGGTCGCCCGCGCTCGGCGAGGAGGTGGAAGGCGCCGCCGGCGTCGACAGCTGAGAGCTGCTTGTGGTCGCCGACGAGCAGCACCTTTGCGCCGGCTTCGCTTGCCTGGGCTGTGAGGGCGTCGAGCGCGAAAGTGCCGGCGAGGGATGCCTCGTCGACGATCAAGAGCTGGCCCGTGCGGAGCTGGAACCGGTCACCCTGAGCGGTCAGGGTGGTGATCGCGGTGTCGATGGCTCGTAGCCGCGCCCGCTGGTCCAAGCCCGTGGCGCCGGCGCGTTCGGTGTGGAGGCGGGCGAGGACTTCGGTGCGGCGCTCGGCGCCCGCGCCTGTGGACTCGTAGAGCCACTTGGCCGTGTTCTCGCACGCGATCCCAAGGGTGTGGCCGAGCTCGGCGGCGGCGGTTGCCGATGGGGCGAGTCCGACGACGCTGCCGCGTCCATGGCCCTGCTCCCAGGCCGCCTTGAGGGCCGCGAGGGTTGTGGTCTTGCCGGTGCCGGCGGGACCGACGAGGACGTTGAGGAGGCGGGTCGAGCCGGCGATGTGCTCGACGGCGGCCGCCTGGTCCTGCGCGAGCGTGGCCGTCCTGCCGTCGGTGCGGTGGATCGGCCGTGACGTGACGGCCTTGGCGAGCCATGCGGCGGTCGTGGGTGCGTCGGTCTCGCGGGTGGCGGCGTCCAGGAGGCGGGCTTCGGCGTCGAGCACCTGGTGGTGGGTGTACCGGCCTTCGTCGACTCTGGTGAACTGCGAGGTGCCGTCGGGCCGGGTATAGCGGGCGGGGACGACGAGCGGGTCGGGCGCCTGCAGGCTCGTGCACGAGCGAAGTGCCGCGTCGGTGACGCGCTCAAGGAGGGCGACGCGGTCGGCTGGGCCGGTCATGCGGATCGCCCGGGTGGCGCGCGCCGCCTCGGCCATGACGTTCCACCGGGTCCACGTCGAGCGCCGCGTCATCACCTGCTCGAGTGTGTGCTCGGCGAGCCGGTCGATGACGGCATCGGGGATGCGATCACACCCCAGCGGCGCGGCCTGGGACGCCTTGAGCACCGCGGCGGTGAGTTCGGCGGGCGTCCTGCCGGAGCGTTCCGCGGCCCGGGCGCGCCACAGCGTCATCAGGTCAGCCAGGGGCGTGACGTGCTTCTTCGGCCGAACGGAGCGGGTCACCTGCTGGCGCAGCCGGACGATCTCGATGCGGTTCGGGCCGCGCCCGTGGGTCGCGTAGAAGTCGGCGAGCACGCCCGTCATCGCCTCGTCTATCTGCGTCGCACGACTGGAGAACTCCGTCATCAGCTCGTCATCGACGCCGTCGAGCTCGAACGCCGGCGAGCGGCGCGGGCCGCGATGACGCCATCCGAACCGGACCGGTAGGCGACGGGCGACCTCGTCGGCCAGCAGATCGTCATACAGCTCGGAGACCACCACAACGGCGTGGTGCAGCGCCCGGGAGTCCACCGACAACCAGGCACCGCCGGGGCCCTGGACCTTGTTCGCGACGACGAGGTGGGTGTGCAGGTTCGGGTCCCCCGCGCGGGAGTCCCAATGGTCGAAGCCGGCCGCGATGAGGCCGGAGACCTTGTGCTGGCGGCAACCAGCGGTGCCCGTGCGCGTGAACGCGGCGGTGTCCTCCAGGAAGGCGAGCGCCTGCCCGACGGCGGCGCGGTGGGCCGCCAAGAGGGCGGCCCGTGTGTCGTCGTCGGCCACCGCCCAGAGGGTGGAGACGGACTTCGTAGCAGTGAAGGTCAGGTCGAACCCCGCGACCGCTGTAGGCGTGCGCTTGGCGAGCTCGACGCGGGTGATGGTCGCGACCGCGGCCTCGCGGGCCTCGTCCGTGAGGCCGGCCGGTAGGGCGGCGACCTGCTTGGCGATCCGCTCCGCCGCGGGCGTGTGCCTCGGGTACGGGCGGCCGAGCGACGTGCCGGTCCGCGGGTCCTTGCCCTCGCCGTACAGGTTCGCCATCTGCTCCTCCGTGACGTGAGCACCCTCGCCCGGGCCGCCGCTGGCGAGCCCCACGAGCCCACGCCCGTACCAGCGACCGGGCGGGTTCCCAGAAGCCATGTAGTACGTCGTCAGGTCCGACGCCGCGGGACGGTCAAAGTCGCCCGACGCGGTGCTGCGCAACAGGTACTGGTAGCCGCTGCCCGCGGTCAGGCGGTGCATCGTCATCACCACGGCGATGCACCGCCAACCACGGCTGCTCCCGGCGTCCGAGAGGCCCGGCTCGCCAGGACCCGCTGTCGCGTCGTCTCCACGCCAAGATGTGTGCCCGCAGGGATACCAACCTGAGGACCGGCGCCACCCAAAGTGCCAGACGAGTCAAGGGCCCTACCGCTCGTCGATCACCGCCGGTGGGGCCGGGCGTGGGGCCGGGCGTGGTACCGACGTCGACCGCGCGGTCAGAGCCGGTCGAAGTCCTCGGTACTCATGACTTCCAGCGCGACCAAGGATGCGCCGGCGACCTCGGCCGCGATGGCGACTGCCATGTCCGCGGCGTGCGGGATGTCGTGGGCGAGGAAGGTCACGTCCGCCTGCGCGCGGCCGAGCGGCGACAGCGACACGGCCGGGTGGTACGCCTGCAGCCCGTCGATGAGCTCATCACCGAAGTCGTCGATGTCCGTGCGGTCGAACTCGAGACGGGCGTTGTGCTGGGTGAGCATGGGTTCTCCGATCGTCGTGACGGGCGGCCGCTGATTGCGGCCTAGGTGCACGACGTCGCCATGGCAACCCACGGTAGGCGAGCCGACCTCGGCTAGGACAGACGTCCACGGCCGGCGCTCCACCGCCCGCCCCGCCGCACCTCCGTCCCGGAGGTTGGCACCTCCGCGGGCACACCTCTTGGCAGGAGCGACGGCGACGTCGCAGGGCCACTGAGGAGGAAGCGATGACGGCGACGTGGACCCGCTCCGCGGAGACGCTGCTGGGCGAGGCGGACCAGAGCTGGTCCGGCATCTGGGTACTCACCCACGCCGCGGCGATGGGCGCCCTCAACATGGCGATGACCGTGCCCCTGGGCGTGGGGGTCTCCATCTCCTACGCCGCGATGGACTTCCGCGAAGCTCAGGACGAACTCGAGTGGGCCAGGCCGGACGTCCGGGGCACAGCCGCACCGGTGCAGTTCGGAGCACTCCGGCCCGACGACGTGCCGGAGGCCCGAGAGGTCCTCGACCGGCTCGCCGCGTCCGCCCTGAACCGCGCGGCAGCCCTCGCGGAGGTGGAGACCGATCTGGGCGCCCAGGCCGCCCTGTCCCGCGTGATGGCCCGACTCATCACCGGCCGCGCGAAGGTCAGCGGGCGGTGGGCATGACCACCTACGCCGAGCTCCTCGCGCAAGCGACAGCCCACCTGCGCGAGGGCTCCACGACCCTCCGAGGAGACCGGTTCTGGACACCGGACGAGGCGCTCGACGCCATCGGAGACTTCCACGGGCTCCTCGACGCCATCGCCTCCCACGGGCGCCGCCTCCTTCGCCCGGCCCAACTCGGCCGGCTCGGCCTGACCCGACACCGCGACGGCCTCCCACCCGTGGAGCGGGCGTCGATCGACCTCATCACGCGGCTCGAAGCCCTGACCGGGGATGCGAGACCACACCCCTCCCAAGTCCGCCTTGGGACGACGCCGTGGGCCCGATCGGCTCTTGCCCTGCGCGCTGCCGCCGACCTCGTCGGAACGCACTTCTCGACGGACGGACGACCTCGGAGCCCGGACGCAGCTGCGGCCACCACCGCGAGCTTCGACGCGGGCCTCGTCGACCTCGGCCACCTCGCCGTGGCGGCCCTCGCACATGAGGGCCCCCTCGCTCTACGGGCCATCCAGGCTGGCGTGCCCCGCACCATCGTCACCAGGCAGCTGCCTGGGTTCGAAGCTCTCGCCGACGCCGCGCGCGAGCTCTCCACTCAGGGCGCGGGCCGCCCCGAGACGCTCCTCAACTCTCTCGGCCAGACCCAGCTTCGCGTACGCACCGACGACCCAGCGGCGGAGCTGAGCGACCGCATGGTGCGACTCCGCCAAGGTGTCTGGAGCCTCATCGCCGACCACGCCGACGTCCTGCCGTCCCTGCGGCTCACGGCCGGCCTCGGCGTTGCCGTCCACGCACATGCCGCGGCGCTCCATGGCGGCGACCTCACCGCACCGGACGGGGCCGGACCGACGGGGCCTGGCGCCCTCGTCGCGCACGGTCGAGCCTGGCAGCGCCTGCACCATGCACTCTCGCAGTTCGCGGTCTTGGCGCCTCCGGCCGCGAGCGTTCGGGCTGACGCCGTCGCGGCCGCCCGGCTGCTCAGCGAGCTCGTGCCACTCGATGCCCCCCGTGATCGCGCCCGCACCGCAACCGTGGATCGCCACGTCGGCGCGGCGCTCAATGGGGCCGTCCAGGTCATGGCGGACATCGCCGTCCACGAAGGCGCCGCGTTCGACCGCCTCTCACGTGCGGGCCTGCTCCACATCCCCGCGCGCGCACTTCCCCGTGACCTGGTTACCGACCACCCCGACGTCGCAGCGGCCCGGCTCAATGGCCGCACGGTCCCGGCGCCGAACGAGATCCTTCGCGCGGTGGCCACGATGTACGCGGAGGTCGCGGCCCACCCCATCGGAGTGCCTGCACCGAGGCCATCCGATCACCGCGCCCTGAGGTCTCAGGTCGAGCCGCTCTCGATCTCCTGACTATCGCGCTTGCCGACGCGAGTCACCCGTCTTCGCCTACGCCGACTCCTCCAGTCGAGAGCCCATGGAGGGCGCCGCCGGCGACGGGGCGGACTTCGTCCGCTTCAGTCTCGGCGCCTTGCCGACGACGCTCCTGAAGCCTGCCTCCGTGCTGCACTCCCGCACGAGCTTCTTGATGTACGCCTCGGTGTATCCGTAGTCCTTGTGCAACTCGTCGTAGACGCAGTACTTCTCCTCGGTCCGCTCCGGATGGGCCGAGCCGTACGGGGGGCGCACCTTGAGGTTCTTCCACGCCTCGGTGAAGTGAGCGACGTTGAACGCAAACGGGATCTGAGCCTCCACCTCAGCGGCGGCCCGTGTCGGCTTCAAGAGTCCATGGCCGAGGACGGGGCGACGACGCTCCTTGACCACGACGAGGCCCTTCTTTCCTGCCTCTTCAACCGCGGACTTCTGCTCATCAGTCATGTCGTCGAAGCGCGTGAACTGAAGCGGAAGCGTGTCCGGTCCCGCCTTCGGGGCCAGCTCCTGGAAGACTCGCAGACGGAGTTCGAAACGAGGGTCGTTCGCAACGGACTGGCTGAGACTGGCCTCGTACGCAGCTATGTAGGTCCGAAGAGCGGCAGGCAGGTGCTTGCGTAGCCGAAGAAGCGCCTGCTCGCCGGCCGTCGTGAAGGAGCCGATGAAGACTGGGAACCGGAGCCTGGTGGCGAGAGAACGCTCAACACCGAACTGGGCGACGAGTTCCTCTTCGTAGTTGAGGAGCAGTGCCTGAGCCTGGCCGCCGAGAACCGCGGTGAGTGCGACTTGAGCTCGCCTCGCGTAGCGGTGCTCGATCTTGTTTCGGAGCCCAATGAAGAACTCAAGGTTCGCCCGGACTGGTTCCTGATCACTCGGCCATCTCTCCCGGACCGACCTGGCGAGTTCCCACTGCTTGGGTTCCCCGTCGATGCGCTCGAGGTACTTCCGCTTCCCGACCGTCCTCCAGTAGCGGCAGTCGACCTTGTCGCGGGCGAACTGAGCATGCAGGAGGTACAGCCACGCGACGTGCATGTGAACGATGAACGCCTCGAACGACCGGGACTCGGCCGGGTCGTTGTACAGCCGCACGGCAAGCTGCGCTTCGTCCTGGGACGCTTCGACCATCTGCATGTACTTGCTGGGGGGAGCCACGGTGCACCACCTCGGTCTGGTGAAGCCAGGCTAGACGCCTGCCCCGACGCGGGCGGCGATGACACGAGAGGTCGTTGGAACGTCCAGCGCTTCTCGAAGCGAACCTGATGCCGGCCAAGCACACCCAGCTTGGAAGATCGACTACGCATGGTGATCGATCGCTTCCGCCGCAACCCACGCGCGCGGCCCCTTCGCAACTCCCCCGTCGCCGCCGGCCGCAGAAATCCGCCCACGTCCGCGGGCGGCCGCCGCCCACATCCTGCCCACATCAACACCAGAGGCCCTCCCGATCTCTCGATCGGAAGGGCCTCTGACCTGGTACTTCACTTGTAGCGGGGGCAGGATTTGAACCTGCGACCTCTGGGTTATGAGCCCAGCGAGCTACCGAGCTGCTCCACCCCGCGTCGGTGTCTCCACCCTACGTCACCCGGACCGCCTCTCCAAATCGGGCAGGCGGTCCGGGCTCCGCACCACGGCCTACTCCGCGAGCGCCGCCTCGGCCGCGATCGCCCGGTCGAGGGCCTCCCGGAGCCGGGTCTGCGCCTCGCCGTACGCAGCGAAGTCGCCCGCGGCGAGCGCCGTCTGGCCCGACTGGAGCGCGGCGTTCGCGTCGGCGAGCGCGGCGTCGAGCTGCTGCCGTGCGGCCGCGGCGTCCGGGCTCGCGCCGTCGGCCGGCGTCGTCGGCGCCGGGGTGGGCGTCGTCGGCGCCGGGGTCGGCGTCTCGGTGCCCGGAGCCTGCCCGTCGGCGTCGGGGGCGATCGGGCCGGTGTCGGTCGTCTCCTCGCCCACCTCGACGCCGGAGTCGCCGCCGAACACCTGGTCGAGGGCCTCCCCGAGCGTGTCGGCGAACCCGATCGTGTCGCCGAAGGCCACGAGCACCTTCTGGAGCAGCGGGATCTGCGTGCCGCTCGACGACTGGACGTACACGGGCTGGACGTACAGCAACCCGCCGCCGACGGGCAGGGTCAGCAGGTTCCCGTTCAGCACGTTCGAGTTCCCCTGGGCCAGCAAGTTCAGGGTCGTCGAGACGTCCGGGTCCGCGTCGAAGTTGTTCTGCACCTGGCCCGGACCGGGGACGGTCGAGTTCCGCGGCAGCTCGAGCAGCCGCAGCTTGCCGTACCCCTCGGCCGGCTTGCCCGCCTCGTTCCCCGCCTCCGCGTCCGCCGCGAGGAACCCGGTGAGCACGTCGCGCGTCCCACCGGCCGGGATGTACGCCGAGGTCAGGGAGAACGACGGCTGCTCCTGGCCGGGCATCTGCAGCGTCAGGTAGTACGGCGGCTGCTTGACGGAACCGCTCTGGGTCGGGTCGTTCGGCGTCGTCCAGAAGTCCTGGTTGGTGTAGAAGTCGCCCGCGTCCTGCACGTGGTAGGTCGAGAGCAGCTCACGCTGCACCTTGAAGAGGTCCTCCGGGTACCGGATGTGGCTCATCAGGTCGCCGCTGATCTCCGAGATCGGCTCGAGCGTGCCCGGGAACACCTTCTGCCACGCCTGCAGCAGCGGGTCCTCCGGGTCCCACGCGTAGAGCGTGACCTCGCCGGTGTACGCGTCGACGGTCGCCTTGACCGAGTTGCGGATGTAGTTCGCGGTCTGCGGCGCCAGCTGGGCCACCGTCGTCGAGCGCTCGGTCAGCGAGTCCGCGGTGACGTCGTCGAGCGACGCCGACTTCGAGTAGGGGTACGCGTCCGTGGTCGTGTA
This sequence comes from Cellulomonas fimi, assembly GCF_012952065.1. GTDB lineage: Bacteria > Actinomycetota > Actinomycetes > Actinomycetales > Cellulomonadaceae > Pengzhenrongella > Pengzhenrongella fimi_A. Next base: position 131,529 of record NZ_JABCJJ010000002.1, on the reverse strand, counting down.
GCCGTCGACCATCCAGACGACCTTCTCGTCGACGACGGCGGGGTACACGCGGCCGTCGATGGTCAGGTACGGGGCGACCTTCTCGACGCGGTCACGCGGGTCGCGGTCGTAGAGGATCTGCGACTCGGTCGTGACGCGATCCGAGAACAGCAGCTCCTCGTCGCCGAACTTCAGCGCGTAGAGCAGCTTGTTCCAGTAGTTGCCGACGCTGGGGCCCGCCTGGATCTCGTCGGTGGGGAACGTGGTGTTCTCCTGCCCACCGGACTCGTCGTCCGGGTAGTCGAGCTCCCACTCGGGCGCGCCCTCGGGCGCCCCGACGATCGAGTACGACGGCGAGTTCTGGCCGAAGTAGATGCGCGGCTGGTACGGGCTGAGCTCACCTGTGGACGGGATGCCGCCCTCGAAGTACGCAGGCTGGCCGTCCGAGCTCGTGGTGTTGCCGAATGCCGCCACGACCCCGTACCCGTGCGTGTACACGGTGCGGTCGTTGACCCAGTTCCGCGCCGACGGGCCGAGCCCGGCCAGGTTGAGCTCACGCACGGCGATGACGGTGTCGCGGCTCTCGCCGCCGATGTCGTACCGGTCGACCGAGAGCGCGTCCGCGAAGTTGTAGTACTGCTTGTTCTGCTGCAGCTGCCGGAACGACGGGCTCACGATCGCCGGGTCGAGCAGGCGGATGCTGGCCGCGGTCTCGGCGTCCTGGCGCAGCGCCCCGGCCGAGGCCGTGGTGCTCGCCGAGTACGGCGTGACCTCGACGTCGTCGAGCCCGAACGCCGTGAGCGTCGCGTCGATGTTGCGCTGGATGAAGTCGGCCTCGAGCTCCTGCGCGTTCGGCTGGACCTGGAACCGCTGGACCACGGCCGGGTAGATCCCGCCGATCGCCACCGCGGAGACGACCATGAGGCCGACGCCGATGGCGGGGATCCGCCAGTTGCCGCGCACCGCGGTGACCAGGAAGAGGGCGGCGACGAGGACCGCGACGACCGCGAGGATGCCCTTCGACGGGATCACGGCGTTGACGTCGGCGTAGGACGCGCCCTCGAACTTCTCGCCCGCCTTGGTCAGCAGCGAGTAGCGGTCGAGCCAGTAGTTCGCCGCGACGAGCAGCAGGAACGCCGCCGCGAGCACCGAGAGCTGGACGCGCGCGGCACGCGTGGTGCGCGGTCCCTGCCCCCCGAGCCGCAGCCCGCCGTACAGGTAGTGCGTCGCGATCGCGCCGAGCCCCGAGAGCACGACGACGGCCATGAGGAAGGACACGACGAAGCGCAGGCCCGGCAGCGTGAAGACGAAGAACGACAGGTCCAGACCCCACTGCGGGTCGGTCCGACCGAACTCGACGGAGTTGAGCCACAGCTGGATCGTCGTCCACTGCTGCGACGCCGCTGTCCCGGCGAAGAGCCCGAGCAGGGCCGGACCGGCGACCATGACGAGCTTGCGCAGCGGCTCGACGGCCTCGCGGTACTGGTCGAGGTTCGCCTGCTCCTGGGTCGACGGCGCGTACACCGGGCGCGAGCGGTACGCGACGTTGAGGCTCGCCGCGACGGCTCCGGCCATGACCACGAACCCCGCGGCGAAGAGCAGCGACCGCGTCAGCCACTCGGTCCGCAGCACGTCGAGGTAGCCGACCTGGTCGAACCAGAGGACCTCGGTCCACACCTGGGCCAGGATCAGCAGCAGGACGACCAGCGCACCGAGCACCACGACCGTGGGGCCGAGCGCCCCCCGTCTCTTGCGGGCGGGCGGGGGCGCGGCTGGGCGTCGGGGTGGTCCGGTGAAGCTCACAGCGTGAAGTTCCTCAATCGTCGGTGGAGCGCGTCGGCGGAGCGGCGCGGGCGGCACGGGGATGCGGTGCGGCGGCCGCCGGTGTCATCCGGTGAACGCCTCGGCATGCCCCCAGGTTCCCACATCGGCTCGCACCGGATGCGACGATGGCGCCCATGAGCACCGAGCCCACCGAGCCCACGCCCGCCGGCTCCCCCGCGCCCCCGTCCTCCATTCCCCGCGCGCAGCGCTCGCTGGCCGACGCCGTCGTCGAGATCGAGCAGCACGTCGCCACCGCGGGCTGGGACGCCCCGGTCCGCGTCTTCGCGCTCGTCCGCACCGCGCAGGCCCTCGAGGCGTCCCCCGAGCTGGCGGATCAGCTCGCGCCCGCGGTCGTGGCGGCGGCGCAGGCCGACGACACGCACCTCACGTCGATCGAGCAGGAGGGTCTGCCTCAGGTTGCCGACCTCGAGGAGCTGCTGGGCGGGATCACGTGGCCGCCCAGCGTCGACGGGACCGCGATCACCGTCGAGCGCGTCGTGCTGCCCCCCGCGGCCGAGGAGGGCATGCCGGCCGAGCCCGACGCCGCGCTGGACTACCTCATGAGCCACCCCGACCGCCAGGACGTGCGGATCGCCGTCGGGGTCCTGCGGACCGGGGAGTCCTGGTCGGCGATCCGCACCCGTGCGCACGACGCCGACGACGCCGTCGCGACGGGCCCCGACCTCGTCCCGGGGCTGCTCGTGGCGCTCGGGGCGACGCTGGCCTGACGCCGGACCGAGGGCCGGCGAGGTCAGGGGGCCTCGCACGTCGGCAGCGCGTCGCCCGCGCCCGCGCCGATGGCCTCCATGGCCGCGCGCGCCTCACCCAGCGTCTCGACCCGCACGACGCGAAGGTCGTCCGGCACGTTGCCGACCACCTCGTCGCAGTTGGCCCCGGGAGCCAGGAACCAGTCGGCCCCGTCGCGCACCGCCCCGAAGAGCTTCTGGCGGATGCCCCCGATGGGCCCGACCTTCCCGTCCACGTCGACGGTCCCGGTGCCGGCGATCACCGCACCGTCGAGCTCGTCCTCGGGCGTCATCGTGTCGATGATCCCGAGCGCGAACATCATCCCGGCGCTCGGCCCGCCGATGTCCTCGATCTGGATCGTCACGTCCACCGGGAGGTCGAAGACCGGGTCGATGAACACGCCGAGCTGGCTGCCACCCCCAGCGCGCTCACCTGTGACGACGTCGACGTCGAGCGGCTCGCCGTCGCGCACGAGGCCAAGCGTGACCGTCGTGCCGGGCTCGGTCCTGGCGAGCGTCCGGACCAGCTCGGTGTACGACTCGACCGGCTCGCCCTCGAGCGACAGCAGCACGTCGCCCTCCTCGACCACCCCGTCGGCGCCCGTGCCGGCGACCGCTCCGGCCACCCGAAGCTCCGCCGGCACCTCGTAGCCGAGCTCCTCGAGCGCGGCCACCGTCGCGTTCTCCTGCGACGAGACCATCTCAGCCTCGTTCTGCTGGTCGATCTCGTCCTGGCTGCGGTCGGGCGGGAAGACGGACTCGACCGGCGTGACGACGCGTGCGCCGGACAACCAGCCCCGGAGCACGAGCGGGAGCGTCACGGGATACCCGGGACCGCCCGCGTAGGACACCGTCGTCATGCGCAGCTCACCGGTCGACTCGTACGTCGGGACGCCGTCGACCTCGATCAGCGGCTCGCCGTCGTACGCCCCCAAGGTGTCCCGCGTCGGACCGGGCGACCCGATGGCGTACGGCACCGGGACGAACACGAGCAGCGTGAGCAGGACGAGCGTCACGAGACCCGCGATGCTCAGCGTCGTCGAGCGCGGCGACGGCGGTACCGGGAGCGTCGGGGTGTCGGTCGGGTCGGTCGAACCGGTCGAACCGGTCGACGAGGTGGCCGGCGCGCCGGTGTCGGGGTGGGGGCCGGGGCCGGTCGACGCGTCACGCACCCGACGATCATCCCCCATGACGTGCTGTGACCTGAGCCATCCCCCGAGACGTGCTGCGCCCCGAGCCATCCCCCGAGACGTGCTGCGCCCTGAGCGAACCGCACGCTCAGCGCGGTCCGACGGGACGGCTGACCGCGCCTTGATGTGGTTAACGTGGTCACCCGCGTCCTCCCTCGTCCCAGGAGAGTCACCATGACCAGCGAGCTCCCGACCGGCCCCGGCGACGAGGGTTCGCCGCAGTGGGAGGAGCTGCTGCGCTCGATGTTCGGCGCCGACGCCGAGGAGGCGCTGCGCGAGCTGCGTGAGCGAGGCATGGACCCGACGGCGATGGCGGCTGCCGCGGGGCTGCCCGACGACCCGCAGCTGCTGGGTCAGGTGCTGGGCCAGGTGCAGCGCATGCTGGCCGCGTCGGGGCAGGGCCCGGTCAACTGGGACGTCGCGCACGACGTCGCGCGCCAGGCCGCCGTCATGGAGGGCGACCCGTCGCTCACGCGTGCCGAGGTGCGCGAGGCGGCCGAGGCGCTGCAGGTCGCCGAGTACTGGCTCGACGCCGCCACGGACCTGCCCGCGTCCGGCGGCCCCGCCCGGGCGTGGAGCCGGTCCGAGTGGGTCGAGCACACGCTGCCGACGTGGCGGGTGCTCGCGGAGCCGGTCGCGGCGTCGCTGTCCGAGGCGCTCGCCGCAGCCCTCACCGATCAGCTCCCCGAGGGCCTGGGGGACGGCACAGGTCTCCTCGGCACGGGCGGGCTGAGCGGGCTCGGCGCTGCCGGCCTGCCCGGCTCCTCCGGACCTCCCGGCGGGCCCGGGGGCGCCATCGACCCGGCGCGGCTGGTCCGCCAGCTCGGCTCCGCCGTCTTCGGCATGCAGGTCGGTCAGGCTGCCGGGACCCTCTCGCGCGACGTGTTCGGCGCGACCGACATCGGCCTGCCGCTGCTCGACCACGCCGCGACCGTGCTCGTCCCGGCGAACGTCGCGGCGTTCGCGGCCGGCCTCGACGCTCCCCTCCCCGAGGTCCGCCTGTTCCTGGCCGTACGCGAGGCGGCCCACGCGCGGCTGTTCACGCACGTGTCCTGGTTGCGCGGGCACCTCCTCGGCATCGTCGAGGCCTATGCACGCGGCATCTCGATCGACGTCGAGAGCCTCGAGGAGGCGGTGCGGTCGATCGACCCGACCGACCCGACCGCGCTCCAGGGCGCGCTGTCGGGCGGAGTCTTCGCCCCTCAGACGACACCCGAGCAGCAGGCCAGCCTCGCCCGCCTCGAGACGGCGCTCGCCCTCGTCGAGGGCTGGGTCGACGAGGTCGCGGCCGCCGCGACCCAGCCGCACCTGCCGCACGCCGTCGCGCTGCGCGAGATGATCCGCCGACGCCGCGCGGCCGGGGGTCCGGCGGAGCAGACGTTCGCGACGCTCGTCGGTCTCGAGCTCCGACCGCGGCGCTCTCGTGACGCCGCCTCGCTCTGGGCCGAGATCGCACGCGTCGCGGGTACGGAGGCGCGCGACGCCGTGTGGGACCACCCGGACCTGCTGCCGGCCGCGCACGACCTCGACGACCCGTCGGGCTACGCCGGCAGGCGGACGGCAGCGGCCGACGAGCACGCGGACGTCGACCGGGCGCTGGCCGAGATCTTCGGCGCGGCCGGTGGCGACGCGACGCCGCAGCCGTCCGACGAGGATCCGGGCACCGGCGCGGACGGCGACAGCGCGGACGGCGACGGCGCCGCCGGTGAGAGCCGCTGAGTCAGTCGGTCGCGGTCAGTCGCGCCGAGCGCGCCCGACCACGCCACCGGCAGGCTGCGAACCGGTGGCCGAGGAGGGCCGCCTCCCGGTGACCGACGCGACGCGACCGGTCTCGGCCGACGCCACGGCGTCCTCCGTGATCGCGACATCGGTGACGCCGTCCGACTCGGCGGACCGGTCGGCCTCGTCGACGTCCACGTCGTCGGCCACGTCCACGTCGTCGACCATGTCCACGTCGTCGGCCACGTCCACGTCGTCGGCCACGTCCGCGTCGTCGGCCACGTCCACGTCGTCGGCGGCGGGTCCGTCCGCGGGCGAGAGGTCCCTCCCGGCGCTCACGTCGCGTCCGCGCTCCTCGCCGAACGACACCCCCTCGAGGTATCCGCGCGCCCGCTCGGTGCGCGGGTAGCCCTCGAGAACCGCCCAGAACTCCGGGCCGTGACCCGCGTGCAGCAGGTGCGCGAGCTCGTGGAGCAGGACGTAGTCGAGCACCCAGCGCGGCATGCCGCGCACGCGCGTCGAGATGCGGATCGTGCCGTCGACCGGCGTGCACGATCCCCAGCGGCGACCCTGGTTGCCGGACCAGCTGACGCTCGTGGGCGTCGCCCGTCCGCCGAGGTACCGGGCGGACAACGTGGCCGCCCGTGCCGCCAGCTCCTCGTCGGAGGGACGCCGACGCCGCTCCTGGTCGGCCAGCCGGTTGACCATCCGGAGCACCCACTCGCGCTCCTGGGCGCGGGTGAATCGCGCCGGGATCGCCACGACGGTCCGCTCACCGTCGCGGTACGCCGTCACGGTGCGGAGGCGTTTGCGGCTCCTGCGGACCTCGACCAGGCCCTGCGGATCGTCCGGATGCACCCCAGCACGCTAGCGTCTTGCGACTCCTGGCGTCCGGTTGTCACCCGTTTGTCCTCCCTGCCTCTGGGGGGCCGACGCTCGCAACGTAGGATCAGCCTCGACGGCGCGCCGTGTGCGGTGGGGCGAGGGACCTGTGCGGCCACTATCGTGTCCGTGCACGGGAGCGTGCGGCCGTGGCCGCTCCTCCGTGCCGCCGGCCCGCCAACCCGCGGCGGGCGAGACACAGACATCCGAACGGAGACAGGTCATGGCCGAGAAGTACCAGGGCGAGTTCTACTGCGTGAAGTGCAAGGAGAAGCGCACGACGGAGGGCGACGTCGTCGTCTCGGAGTCGGGCCGCAAGATGGCCAAGGGCATCTGCCCGGTCTGCGGCACCAAGCTGAACCGGATCCTCGGCAAGGCCTGAGCCAGCACGCACCGCCAGGGGCGGCCCGCGCGTCAGTCAGCTGACGCGGCGGGCCGCCCCTGTGTCTTTTCCTGCGTCGTCTTTTCCTGCGTCGCCTCCCTGGGTCATCTCCCCTGTGGACGACGGACCTCCAGGGGCCGGTTGGTGCCAGGGTGGGCGACGACGCGCGGCACGTCTGGTGCCGCGCGACGCACCAGGAGGGGGGCGGGATGCGACTGCGGACAGGGCTGCGGGTGCTCTGGCGAGGCCCGGACGAGGTCCAGGTCGGCACCGACCCGCGCTGGGCCATCCGCATCCAGGGTCTCGAGCCGGCTGAGGTCGACCTGCTCACCTCGCTCGACGACGGGAGCACCGACCGCGCCCTCGTGACCCGGGCGCGCGCCGCCGGCATCCCACCCGCCCGGGTCGAGGAGCTCGTCGCACTCCTCGTGCATGCCCAGCTGACGACGCCCGACGGCGCGGCCCGGCCCGCGGCTCGCCCCCTCGCCGCGTCGGCAGCCCCGGACGTCGCGACCTGGAGCCGGCTGCTGGCCGACGGGTCGGGAGCGGCGCTGGTCGACGGACGCAGCGCGCGGGTCGTCGGTCTGCTCGGCCTCGGCCGGCTCGGCCTGAGCACCGCCGTGACGCTGGCCGCGGCAGGGACAGGCACGCTGCTCCTCGAGGACGACGGGGACGTCGCCGCCGGCGACCTCGGCGTCGGGGGCTACACCGCCCGGGACGTCGGCTCGCCCCGGCGCATGGCGGCCGCCCGCATCCTGCGCGACGTCGCACCCGACGTCCGGACGACCGCACGGCCGGGGGTGCCGCCCGACGTGATGGTGCTCGTGGAGCACGGTGCCGCGGATGCGGTGCGGTCGCGTGCGCTCATGTCCGCAGGCGTGGTGCACCTGTCGGTCGTCGTGCGCGAGGCCGACGTGCTGGTCGGTCCGCTCGTGCGGCCGGGGTCGTCGCCCTGCCTGCGGTGCCTGGACCTGAGCCGGACCGATCAGGACGAGCGCTGGCCTGCGGTCGCGGCCCAGCTCGCCTCGTCGTCGCGGACGCGCGGCGCGGCCGAGGAGTCGGTCCTCGCGGCGATCGGCGGCGCGCTCGCCGCCGGTCAGGTGCTCGCCGAGCTGGACGGCACGGGGCCGCGGACCGTCGGCGCTGCGCTCGAGATCGCCCTGCCGGCCGCGGTGCCCGAGGTGCGGACCTGGAGCGTCCACCCGTCGTGCGGCTGCACCGACCTCCCCGCGGCCCTCGCCTCGGCCTGACGCCGCCGTGGCCCCGTCACGCGGCCGGGGTCGCGGACGCCTCCTTGCGCGGTCGGCCCCGGCCCCTCTTGATGGCGACGATCCGGCCCTCGACGAAGACCTCACCGCCCCAGACGCCCCACGGCTCCTGCCGCTCGACGGCGCCTTCGAGGCACCCGGTCCGGAGCGGGCACTCGCGGCACATCGCCTTGGCGAGCTCCACCTGCGCCGTCTGCTCGGCGAACCAGAGCTCGGGGTCGTTCGAGCGGCACGGGATCAGCCCGGCCACCATCCGGTCGAACTGCCGGCGGTCAGCCGTGACGTCGACCGCCGCGGTGGGGGGCCAGGGTCCGGATCCGCCCTGGTTCACCGTGTCGAGCAGCGTGGTCAGCCGCACGATGTCCTCCTGTGTCCTTGCTGGTGCGATGAGCTGGTGCGTCGCGGGACGCGTTCCGCGGCTGCTGCTCCGCCCCAGGGATCTGGAGGACAAAGATGAAGGCCGCGGGTTCCGAGTGGGACTCCGCGGCCTGGGGGTGTGGTCTGGTCAGACCATCAGGATCCCTGGCGGGGAGTCGAGGGCGGAGACGCCGATACCGGACGTGCGGAAACCGCTGAGGCGATCGCCGACCGTGGGGGTGTCACCGTGCAGAGCTTCGCCCCGGAGTCGAGCCGTGGTGGGCACGAGGGAACGCAGAGCTCGGCACGCGGCATCCGCCGGGGTCGCCGTCCAGTTCAGGTTCATCACGATGCTCCACCCCCTCTCGAGCCAGGCCCACGCCTCTCGGCGCAACCTCCGACAAGGACGGGATCAAACGTAGGGGAGCCGCCGAGCGCAGCACAACGCATTAAATCCGCGAGTTTTCCCGGAGTTCACGCGGCGCTCCTACCGCAGCCGGTACTCGGGTCACGGACCGCCGGCGACCAGGGCCAGGATGCTCTGGCCGAACCGGTCGAGCTTCACCGGCCCGATGCCCCGGATCTGGGCGAGCTGCGCGATCGACGACGGCCGCAGTTCGGCGATCGCCGCGAGGGTGGGGTCGGACAGGACCGTGAACGCAGGCTTGTCCGTCTCCCTCGCCACCGCCGCACGCCAGTCCCGCAGACGCTCGAAGAGCTGCTGGTCGAAGGCGCCCGAGAGCGCAGGTCCGGTGGACCGCCGTCCACCCCGTGCGTGCGCCGACCGCCCGCCGTCGTCGGGCCAGAGCCCGTCGAGGAACCTCGTCCGGCGCCGCGAGGCCCTGCCGCCGGGGTTGCGCGCGCGTCCGTACGACAGCTCCAGGTGCTCGCGGGCGCGCGTGATCCCGACGTACAGCAGCCGGCGCTCCTCGTTCACCGCCTCCTCCGTCTCGGCGAGCGAGATCGGCATCAGCCCCTCGCTCATGCCGGCGAGGAACACCGCGTCCCACTCGAGCCCCTTGGCCGCGTGGAGCGAGGCGAGGGTCACGCCCTCGACGGTCGGTGCGTGCTGGGCGGCCGCACGCTCGTCGAGCTCGGCGATCAGGTCGGCGAGGCCGGCCTGGTGCCGCGCCGCGAGGTCGTCCGCGAGCGCGACAAGCGCCTGCAGCGACTCCCACCGCTCCCGCGCCGCGCCCCGTGCGGCCGGCGCCTGCTCGGCCCAGCCGACCGACAGGAGCACGTCTCGGACCACCTGCGGCATCGGGGTCTCGGCGTCCGCCGCCCGACCCGCTCCCCGCAGCAGCACCAGGGCCTCGCGCACCTCGCGGCGCGCGAAGAACCGCTCGCCTCCCCGGACGAGGTAGCCGGTGCCCGCGGTCGTGAGCGCCTGCTCGAACGCCTCGGACTGGGCGTTCGTCCGGTACAGGACGGCGATCTCGCTCGGGCGCGTCCCGGCCGCGACGAGCCGACCGATCCGGGCCGCGATGCCCGCGGCCTCCGCCTCGTCGTCGTCGTACGCGGTGAACGTGACCGGTGGCCCCGCGGGCCGCTGCGCGACGAGCTCGAGCGCGTGCGCGCCACGCCGGCCGCGCTGCGCGATCAGGCGGTTCGCGAGCCCGACGACCTGCGGCGTCGACCGGTAGTCACGGACCAGCCGCACGACCTGCGCGCCCGGGTGCGCCGCGGCGAACGACATCAGGTGGTACGGCGTCGCGCCCGTGAAGGAGTAGATCGTCTGGCTGGGGTCGCCGACGACGCACAGCTCCTCGCGTCCGCCCAGCCACTGCTCGAGCAGGAACTGCTGGAGCGGGGAGACGTCCTGGTACTCGTCGACGACGAAGTGCCGGTACTGGCCGCGCACCTCCTCCGCGACGTCGCGCCGGCTCTCGAGCATCGAGGCCAGCAGGAGGAGCACGTCCTCGAAGTCGATGACGCCGCGCTCGGTCTTCGCGTCCTCGTACGCCGAGATGAGCCGCGCGACCGTCTGGCGGTCGTAGCCCGCGGGCGCGGGGCGGTCGACGGCGGACGTCGCGCGCACGTAGTCGTCGGCCGGGACGAGCGAGACCTTGGCCCACTCGACCTCGCTCGCGAGGTCCCGCACCGCCACCCGGTCGACCGACAGCGCGAGCCGGGACGCGGCGTCGGCGATCAGCGGCGCCTTGTGCTCGAGGATGCGTGGCGGCGCCCCGCCGACGACCTTGGGCCAGAAGAAGCCCAGCTGGCGCAGGGCCGCCGCGTGGAAGGTCCGGGCCTGCACGCCGCCGACGCCGAGCTCGCGCAGCCGGGTGCGCATCTCCCCCGCGGCTCGTGCAGTGAACGTCACCGCGAGCACCGACGTCGGCCGGTAGACGCCGGTGCTGACGCCGTACGCGATCCGGTGCGTGATGGCCCGCGTCTTGCCCGTGCCCGCGCCCGCGAGCACGCAGACCGGCCCGGTCAGCGCCTGGGCGACCTCCCGCTGGTCGGGGTCGAGCGCGTCGAGGATCTGGTCGGCAGACATCGGGACGATTCTCCCAGCCCCCACCGACAACCGGGACCGGCCCCGGGAAGGGTTCGCGCGGCGGCGTGGTTGTTGACGACGCACACTTCTGGCGACGAGCCAGCCACCCACGCGAACGAGGACCCATGACGACGCAGACGACGCAGACCCCCGACGCGGGCACCGTGACGATGTACTCGACCACGTGGTGCGGCTACTGCCGGCGGCTCAAGACCCAGCTCGACTCGGCGGGGATCGGCTACACCGAGGTCAACATCGAGGAGCACCCGGACGCGGCGTCGTTCGTGGAGCAGGTCAACGGCGGCAACCAGACGGTCCCGACGCTCGTGTTCCCGGACGGCTCGGCCGCCACCAACCCGTCGCTCGCCGACGTGAAGGACCGCCTCGCGGCGTCAGGGAGCTGACGAGCGGCTGACCAGACCGGCGTCGGTCAGTCGCCTGGGAGCTCTCCCCCGAACCACTCCTCCACGAGCGCGCGCGCGATCGACGCCCGCATCGGCAGCAGCACCTCGCCGCTGCTCGCCGCCGCCCCGAGCTCGGCGCGCGTGAACCAGCGGGCCTCGGTGATCTCCGTGCCGTCGACCGTGATCGCGCTCGTGAGCGCGACCGCGCGGAACGCCAGCATGAGTGACGCCGGGAACGGCCACGGCTGGCTGCCGCGGTAGCTCACGGCGCCGACCGTGACGCCGACCTCCTCCGCGACCTCCCGCCGGACCGCGTGCTCGAGGGGCTCGCCCGGCTCGACGTACCCCGCCAGCGTGGAGAACCGCCGCTCGGGCCAGTGGCCGGCGTGACCGAGGAGGATCCGGTCGGCGTCGTCGACCACCGCCATGATCACCGCGGGGTCCGTCCGCGGGTAGTGGTCCGACGCGTCGACCGGGCAGCGTCGCACCCAGCCGCCCTGCACCGGCTCCGTGACCGACCCGCAGCGCGGGCAGCGCTGGTGCGTCGTGTGCCAGGAGGCGAGCGCCACGGCCGTCGTCGCGAGCCCCGCGTCGCGCGCCGTGAGCCTGGCACCGACCGTCCGCAGGTGCGACCACTCGCGGCCCGGCACGAGGTCCGGCCCCGGTTCGACCACGAAGCCCTCCGCGTCGCTCGCCTGCGTGCCGAGGTCGGCGAGGACGAGGCCGAGGTACGACGTCGGCCCGTCCGTCCCGAGGAACAGCCAGTCCCGCCCGGGTCCGGTCGCGTGGCCGACCGCCGACGGCGCGAACAGCTCGAGCGCGACGGCGTCGCCCTGGGTCGTGGTCGCCACGAGGCCGCGGTGGACGAGCAGGACGCGAGTGCCGTCCTCGGCGAGCAGCCGTTGGACCAGATCGGGTTCCGTCCGGCGCTCCGCGGCACGGTCGACGGTCGCGCGCGCGAGGGGCAGGTCGGTCCAGTCCACGCGGCAACCGTACGCGGGCGTGCGGACACGCCCGGAGCGGGCCACGGAATCGCGCGGGCGGACGCCTACCCTGATCGTGTGCCCCGCTCACCCCTCGCCCTCGCCGCCCTCGCGACGGTGGCGATCCCCGGCCTCGACGCGTTCGACGTGCGCCCGCTCGCGCACAGCGGGGCGGACTTCGACGTCGCGGTGGTCATCGACGCCACCGGGCGGAGGTGGGTCGTGCGGGCGCCGGTGCGCCCCGCCGCCGGCGCGTCGCTCGAGGCGGAGGTCGCGTTGCTCGAGCGACTGGGCGAGCACGTGGACTCCGGTGCGCTCCCGTGCGCCGTGCCACGTCCCGCGGGGTTCGCGCACCTGCCTGAGGGTGGCCGCGCCGTCGTGCACGCGGAGGTGCCCGGTGCGGCCCTGCGGCTCGACGCGCTGCGCCCCGGACCGGGACTCACCGCCTCGCTCGGCCGAGCCATCGCCGCCGTGCACCAGCTCCCGGTCGAGCTCATCGACGGTGTCGGCCTCCCGACCTACGATGCGGACGCGTACCGCGAGCGCCGCATGGCCGAGGTGGACGAGGCCGCGCGGACCGGCAAGGTGCCCCCGCGCTTGCTGCGGCGCTGGGAGGCCCGGCTCGAGGACGTCGCGATGTGGCGGTTCCAGCCGACCGTCGTGCACGGGGACCTGACCGCGGAGCACGTCCTGACGGACGGACGGACGGTCACGGGTCTGCTGACGTGGGGAGACGCCAAGGTCGCGGACCCGGCCGACGACCTGGCCTGGCTGCTGGTCGCGGCGCCCGAGGACGCCGTCGACTCGATCATGGAGGCGTACCAGCTGGGCCGGACCGAGCTGAAGGACCCGCACCTCACGGCGCGCGCGCTGCTCGCGGGCGAGCTGGCCCTGGCGCGGTGGCTGCTCTACGGCGTGCGGTCGGGCGACGCCGACGTCGTGGACGACGCGGTCCAGATGCTCGAGGAGCTCGACGCCCACACCGCGGTGCGTGAGGACGAGGCGTCGCTCGCCTGAGGGTCGTTGTCGGCCTGAGAGCCTCGGCCTGAGCCACCCCGTCAACCCGCCGCGTCGAGGAGAAGCGCCTCGATCTCGCCGGCGTCCAGCAGCCGCTCGGGCGTCACGGTAACCCCGGCGCCGACGTAGCAGAACGCCGCCTCGACCCGTTCGAGCGGGACACCCGTCCACCGGGACCAGGCGAGCCGGTAGACGGCGAGCTGCACCTCGCGCGTGCGGGCGGCCGCCGCATCCGCCGGTGGCCGTCCGGTCTTCCAGTCCACGACCACGACACCGCCGCCCGGCGTCGGGAACACGGCGTCGATGCGGCAGCGGAGCACGTAGCCGGCGACCGGCGTCTCGATGTCGACCTCGACCGCGAGCGGCCTCCGGGCCGCCCAGGGTGTGGCGAGGAAGGCCTCCTGGAGGTCGGCGAGGTCGGCGTCCGCGGGCACCGAGTCGTCGTCGGCCCCTGGCAGCGCCTCGACGTCGACCAGGGACGCCGAGCCGAAGTACTGCTCGACCCACGCGTGGAACGACGTGCCGCGACGGGCCTGCAGCGACGGTTCGAGCGGGACCGGCCGGCGCAGCGCGTGCGCGAACGCCTCGGGATCGGCCGCGAGGCGCACGACCGCGGACGCCGAGAGGTGTGCCGGCAGCTCGACCTCACGTCGTGGCGTGGCGGTGCGGTGCCGCTCGGCCAGCAGCAGGTCGGCGACGCGCTCGAGCTCCGACGGCACGCCGTCGGAGCTCGACTCGCCGGCGAGCGCGGCCTCGACCGCTGCGGCTGCGGCGACGACGCCCGCCCGCCGTGGTCCGGGACCGAACGGGTCGGTCGGCCAGGCGTGCGTGACCGCCTCGGCGGTCCGGGGGTTCGACGCGCCGTCCACGGGCGCCGCCGCCCACTCGTCGAGCCGCACGTGACCGGCCTCCACGAGCTCGGCGAGGAACAGGGACGGGCGCTGCGCCTCCTTGCGGTCACGCCACCACGACCCGGTCAGCAGCAGCGACCGGCGCGCCCGCGTCAGCGCGACGTACGCGAGCCGGCGCTCCTCCGCGACCTCGTGGGCGCCGATGTCGTGGCGGAGCTGCTCCCGCCGCAGGTCGAGGTCCTTCTGGTCCACCGCGGCCGCGACGTCGAGCACCGGCAGGTCCGCCGCGTCGCCGCGCAGGGGATACGGCAGCACGCCCAACCCGCTCAACCAGCCGCTGGCCCGAGGGCCGTGACGACCCGACGCCTCGGTCGCGGGCAGCACGCCGTCGGTGACGCCCGGGACCGCCACCACGTCCCACTCGAGGCCCTTGGCCGCGTGGATCGTGATGAGCTGCACGGCGTCCGGGTCGGGTTCGGTCACGGGCCGCTCGAGCCCGCGCTCCTCGCTCGCGGCCGCGTCGAGCCAGGCGAGGAACGCGCCGAGCGTCGGAACGTCGGCGCCGTCGGAGAACTGCACCGCCACGTCGCGGAAGGCGTCGAGGTTCGCGCGCGCCCGGCCCGGACTCGTGCCCGGTCGAGCCGCGACCTCGATGTCGAGCCCGAGCAGGCGCTCCGCCTCGCCGACGAGCTCAGGGAGCGACAGGTACGTGTGCGAGCGGAGCGTGGTGAGCAGTCCCGACAGCTGCCCGAGCCGGTCGTGCGCGACCTCGGAGAGCACGCGCCCGGTGCGGCTGCGCCATCCTCGGCGAGGCAGGTCGTCGAGCGCGTCGACGATGCTGCGCTCGTCGACCACGTCCCCCTCGACGACCGCCCCGCCACCGTCCGCGGACCCGTCGCCGCCGCGCGCGACGCCGTGGCGGTCGGCGAGCTCACCCGCCCAGGCTGCCAGCGCGTGCAGGTCGGCGATGCCGAGCCGCATGCGGGCACCGGTCAGGAGCCGGACCAGCGCGTCCCCGCGTGAGGGGTCGTGCGCGGCCCGGAGCGCGGCCACGAGGTCCACCACCTCGGGCGTCTGGAGGAGCCCGCCGAGCCCGACGACCTCGACGGGGAGCCCGGCGCCGCGCAGGGCCTTCTCCACGGCGTCGAACTGCGCACGCTTCCGGCACAGCACCGCCGCCGTGACGCGGGTCGTGGTCGGTCCGCCCGGCCGCCAGCGCTCCGCGACGAATCTCGCGACCGCGGCTGCCTCATCCTCCACGGTGGCCGCGTAGGTCGCGTGCACCGCTCCCGCACCGGCGCCCGGGCGCGCCTCGAGCCGCGGGACCACCACCGCGGCAGCGTGGGCCCGGAGCGGTGCGGCCACGTGGTTCGCGGCGTCGAGGATCGCCCGGTCGTTGCGCCACGAGGTGGCGAGCACGTGCACCGGAGCGGGGGCGCTGGTCCCGTCCAGCACCACGGGGAAGCGCTCGGGGAACCGCCCGAGCCCGCCCGCGCTCGCCCCGCGCCAGCCGTAGATCGACTGGTGCGGGTCCCCCACCGCGGTGACGGGGTGACCGTCACCGAACAGCGCGGAGAGCAGCTCGAGCTGCGCGTGCGACGTGTCCTGGTACTCGTCGAGGAGGACCACCCCGAACCGGCTGCGCTCCGCCGCGCCGACCGCCGGGACCTCGCGCGCGAGCCGTGCCGCGATCGCGACCTGGTCGCCGAAGTCGATGACGTCGGCCATGCGCTTGCGCCGGCGGTACTCGACCACGAGGTCGAGCACCCGGCGGCGCTCCGCCAGCGACCTGAGCAGCCTGGTGGTGCCGGAGTACGGCCCGACCTTCCCCTCGGACGCCGGCACGCTCAGCATCTCCTCGACGAGGGCCTCGATCCGCGTGCCGGCCTCGTCGGGGTCGACCAGGTGCTCGGCGAGCGACCCGGAGAGCGTCAGCACGGCCTGCACCACCGTGGACGTCGCGGCGTCGGTCGCCAGGTCCCCGGCCCACGACTCGACGACCTGCGTCGCGAGCTGCCACTGCCCCGCCTCGCCCAGCAGACGCGACGACGGCTCGATGCCGAGGCGAAGTGCGTGGTCCGTGACCAGGGCGGCCGCGTAGGCGTTGTACGTCGAGACGGTCGGCCGAGCCAGGTCGAGCGTCCGCCCCGCCTCCGCGAGCAGAGCGGGGGGCACCCCGTCCCCGGTGCGCGCCACCGCACGCGCGAGCCGCCGCAGCCGGGCCCGGATCCGCTCACCGAGCTCACCCGCGGCCTTCCGGGTGAACGTGAGCCCGAGCACCTGCTCCGGCGCGACGAGCCCGTTCGCGACCAGCCAGACGACGCGGGCCGCCATCGTCTCGGTCTTGCCCGAGCCCGCACCGGCGACGACCAGCAGCGGGGTCAGCGGCGCCTCGATGATCTCGACCTGCTCGGCCGTCGGGACGTCCCGACCCAGGAGCTCGGCGATGCGGACCGAGGAGAGGCCGGTCACTCGACCACCTGCCGGCCCTCGCCGTTCAGGGGGCAGCTCGTCCGGACCGGGCACAGGCCGCACAGGTCGTTCGCGCACGCCGTGAAGGCCGAGGCGGCCATCGTCGCCGCGACCCCCTCGACCATCGTCCGAGCCCAGCTCGGCCCGTCCGTCTCCGGACCGAGCGCGCCCTGCGCGCGCACGGTCGGGCCCTTGCCGACGTCGCCCAGGAAGACGAGCCGTGCACCCGCGCTGCGCGTCCCCGGCGGCAGGTCCGCGAAGGCGCCTGCGTCGACGGCGAGCTGGTAGCTGCCCAGCTGCGGGTTCTCGGCGGCGTCGGTCGCGCTCGGCGCTCGCTTGCCCGTCTTGAGGTCGACCACCTGGACGGCGCCCTGACCGACCCGCTCGACCCGGTCGACCACCCCCCGCAGGACGGCACGGTCGAGCTCGACGCTGAACGGTGCCTCCTGCAGCACCGCCTCACCCGCGCCCTTGAGGTACTCCGCGAGCCTGCGCATCATGCGCTCCGCCCTCCGGCGTTCCGCGACGGCGGGCCACCCCGGACGCAGCCCGAGCTCCGACCAGCGTCGGTCGAGCTCCTCGAGCAGCTCGCCCTCGGTGCCGGCGGGAAGCTCCTGCGCGATCGAGTGCACCAGGGTGCCGAGCGTCTGGCTGGTCCCGTCGGCGGCCGTCCCCCCGGCCGACTCGAGCGCCCAGCGGAGCGCGCACGTCCCGACCGTCTCCGCCTTCGACGGTGAGACCGGGACCTTCTCGTCCGGGCCCCACAGCGGCGCGGTGCTCGAGACCTCACCGAGGCCGTACCACTCGCGCGGGTCGGCGCCCGGTACGCCCTCACGAGCCAGGCGGGCGAGCAGCGCTGCGGCGCCACGATCGACAGCGCCGCCCGCAGAGTCGCGCACGCTGCCCTCGAGCCGCGCCCGGAGCGCCGCGACCAGCCCGCGCAGGTCCATCGGGGCGGGGGCGCCGACGAGCCGCGGGTCACCGTCCTGGTCGTTCTCGGGCATCCCCGGGGCACCCTCTGAGGCACTGTCGGGCCCGCCGCGGGTGACGTCCTCCGGCCGCTGCACCAGGTCCACGAACGCGGAGGGCTGCGCGTCCGCGTCGGCGACCGCGGTGACGAGCAGCGTCCGCCGTGCCCGCGAGGTCGCGACGGCGAAGGACCGCAGCTCGTCGGCGAGCACGCCGGCGCGCGCGGCGCTCGCGCGGTCCGCCCCACCGGCCGACCGCCCGGCCAGCAGGTCGACGAGCGCCTGGGCGCCCAGCAGCGAGTCACGCAGGCGGAGGTCCGGCCAGGTCCCCTCCTGGACGCCGGCGACCACGACGACGTCCCACTCCCGCCCGGCCGCGCCCGCGGGGGTCAGGACCGCGACCGCCTCGCGGCTCCTGGCGCGCGCAGCCAGGCTGTCCGCGGGCAGGTCCTGCGACTCGAGGTAGTCGACGAACGCCCGGACCGGCGCCTGCGGGAGCCGGTCGACGAAGGTCTCGGCCGCGCGGAACAGGCCCAGCACGGCGTCGAGGTCACGGTCGGCGCGCACGCCGGTCGAGCCTCCGGCGAGCGCCGCCCGCCGCCACGCCTCCGCGAGGTTCGCGGTGGACCACAGCGCCCAGAGCACGGTCTGCGCCGTCGCGCCGTGCGTCGCGGCCGCCGTGCGACCCGCCGCGAGCACCGTCGCGACACGCCGGGCGCCGCGCCGCACGGCGGACGGCAGCGTCGCGGTCCGCGCCGGGTCCGCGAGCGCCTCGACGAGCAGCGCGTCGCTCGCCCGGCCGCCCCCGCCTGCGAGCTCCTCCGCACGCAGCGCTCGACGCAGCCGTCGCAGCCCGACCGCGTCGACGCCGCCGAGCGGCGAAGAGAGGAGCGCCACGGCCGCGTGCGCGTCGAGGGCAGCCGGGTCCAGCGCGCACCGCAGCGCGAGCAGCAGCGGCCGCACCGCCGGCTCGTCACGCAGCGGGAGGTCGCTGCCCAGGACGGCCACGGGGACCGACGCCGCGGCCAGGGAACGGCGCAGCGCGGCCACCTGGCCGCCCGAGCGGGCGATCACGGCCATGCCGTCCCAGGCCACGCCGCCCTCGAGGTGGGCGGTGCGCAGCGCGTGCGCGACGTACGCGGCCTCCTGGGCGGCGCTCGGCAGCAGGGCGACCCGCGCCGTCGCCTCGACCGGCGCCTCGACCGGCGGGACCGGACGCGGCGCCGCACGCCGGTGGGCCACGCCGCCGACGGCGCCGATCTGCTGCGTCACGCCGACCGTCACAGTGCGCAGCAGCGGGTCCTGCCGCCAGACCGTGCCCAGCACCAGCTGCTCGGCCCCCAGCTCGCCGAGCCCGTCGCCGTCCGCCGCGGCGCGTCCGACCAGGGCGGGTGCGGCGCCACGAAAGGTCTGCACCGCTGCGTCGGGATCACCGAAGAGGACGACCCGGGTGCCGTCGTCGGCCAGGACGCGGAGCAGCCGCGCTGTCGCCGCGGTGCTCTCCTGGTGGTCGTCGACCACCACCAGACGCCACCGCGGCCGTGGCGCGCCGGGCACCTCGACGTCCCAGGCCGCGAGCGCCTCCGCGGCCTCGTCGACCACGACCGCAGGGTCGAACCGCGCACCCACGTCGGGAGTCGCCTGCCGCAGCAGGGTGACGTCGAGGTACTCGCGGTACAGCGCCGCTGCCGCGACCCACTCCGGGCGCGCCGTGCGCCGCCCGAGCGCCGCGAGGTCGGCCGGAGTGAGCCCGCGCTCGCCCGCCCGCATGAGCAGGTCGCGCAGCTCGTCGCGGAACGCACGGAGGCCGAGGACCGCGGGCGGGACGGACGGAGGCCAGTCGAGCGGCACACCCTCGCCCGCGGCGTGCCCCGCGAGCAGCTCTCCCAGCAGGAGGTCCTGCTCGGGACCCGAGATCAGGGTCGGGGCGGGCTCCCCGAGCCGGGCGGCCCGTGCCCGCAGGATCGCGAACGCCGCCGACGCCGCGGTGCGAACCATGGGCTGCCCCGCGGTCCGCCGGAGCCGCGCCGACAGCCGGTCCCGCACGTCCGCGGCACCGCGCCGCGTCGCCGACAGCAGCAGCACGTCGGCAGGTTCCAGCGCGAGCGCCCCCGTGGCCGCGACGACCGCCTCGATCGCCGTGGTCGTCTTGCCGGTGCCGGGCGCGCCGAGCACGACGACGGGCCGCCTGCCCCCCGCGGCCACCGTCCGCACGACGGCGTCCTGGGTCGGGTCGGGCCGTAGCCCCGCGCCTCCCGGCCTGAGCGCACGCGGCGCCGTCAGTCGCAGCCGGACGGCCTCGAGGGGGGTCGTGGTCATGCGCCCGATCCCATCACGACCCACCGACATGCCCGGTGCCCCGGCAGTGTGGTCGGCGCAGGCAGCGCCAGACAGCGCCAGACAGCGCGGTCAACCGGTCGGGTACGGCCAGCCGTTGGGCACGCAAGGCGCGACCGCGACGGTCTGCTGCTGCATGACGGGGGCGAGGAGGCCGGCGCCCGGGCAGTCCACGTGCCCCTCGCCGAGCAGGTGCCCCACCTCGTGGTTCACCACGTAGTGCCGGTAGAGCGTGCGGTCGAGCCCGAACTCCGGCGCAGCGGCGGCCCAGCGTGCCGCGTTGATCGCGGCGCGGCCGTCGCGCGCGCACGAGAACTGCCCCACCGTCTCGAGCGGCGCGCACAGCGCGTCCACGGTCGCGGGCGAGGCGAGCACGACCTGGAGCTCGGCCTCGCCGTCCGTCCGCGCGAAGGACAGCGCGCCGTCCGCGCCCCAACCACGTGGGTCGTTGAGCACCGCCATGACGGTCGCCGCGAAGGCGTTCGGCTCGACCGGCAGCCCCGCCTCGACCTCGACGCGCACGGTCCGCACGGCGCCCGGCCCGGGAGCGGGCTCGCCGCCCGGCACCGGGACCAGGTGACCCGACGCGCCGTCGGGCACCTGGGCCGAGAGCATCCCCGCCGCGCGATCGGCGGCACCGAGGCCCTCGGCGTCGAGCGCGTGCGGGTCCGCCGGGCGTCGCGGCACCGTGGTGCGGCCGGCGCGAGGCGTCGTGTCGTCCAGCACGGGGCTCACCGGGAGCATGGCGACCGTGGACAGCTCGGCCGCCGCCGACGCCTTCGTGCCGGCGCGCGTGCTCTCGGCGACCTCACCGGGCGCGACCACCTGCCCGACGCCGATCCCGCCCGCGAACGCGACCGCCACGAGAGCCGTCGCGAGGGGCAGTCCCGCGCGCGGACCCGGCCGGCGCGGCCGGCGCGCGCGCTGCTCGCGCGAACGGGCGGCCGGGGCGGCGCGCCACCGCGGCACCCGCCACGACACCGGTGCTCGACTCACCGGGACATGCTCTCACCGGGGTCACGAGGCGTCGCTACGATCGCCGGGTGACCGACCCCGAGCTCCGGCGCCCCCGCGGTCGTCGGATGCCGCGCGACGCGCGCCGCGCCCAGGTGCTCGACGTCGCGCAGGAGCTGTTCGCGACCGAGGGCTTCCACCACGTCTCGATGGACGACATCGCGGACAGGGCTCAGGTCTCGAAGCCGGTCCTGTACCGCCACTTCCCCTCGAAGCTCGACCTCTACCTCGCGGTCGTCGACGCCCGCGGCTCGGGGCTCCAGGCGGCCGTCGAGGTCGCCCTCGCGCCGATCGAGAGGGGTCCGGTCCGGCCGGGCGACGGCCGCGAGGTGGTGCACGCGCTGGTGCGCGCCTACTTCGAGTTCGTGGACGGCGCCGGCGAGTCCGCCTCGCTGCTGTTCGAGTCCGACGTCACGCACGACGCCGACGTCCGCGCCCGGGTCGAGCAGGCGAACGCCGAGGCGGCGGCCGGTGTCGCGCGCGTCCTCGCGGAGTTCACGGGCCTGCCGGCCGAGCACACGTCGCTCCTGGCGGCCACGCTCATCGGGATGGCCCAGAGCGGCGCGACGACGCGGATGCGTGCCGACACGCGGCTCGGTGTCGCCGAGGCCGCCGACCTCGTCGCCCGCCTCGCGTGGGGCGGCGTCGCGAGCCTGATCCGCCCCGACTACGACTACGGGACGACCGCCTAGGATTGGTCGCAGCCCGCGGACCGTGGCGCGCACCCGCGCCCTGGGACGACCGGCGACGACGAGGGAGAGAACACCGTGGAGATCACGATCGGCGTGCAGAACCTGGCTCGGGAGCTGGTGGTCGAGTCCGACCAGACCGCCGAGGAGGTGGCGGAGGCCGTCAGCGCCGCCCTGGCCGGCAACCCGGCGCTCGAGCTGCTCGACTCCCGCGGTCGCCGCGTGATCGTCCCGACCTCGTCGATCGGCTACGTCGAGATCGGCACCGAGGAGCAGCGCCGGGTCGGCTTCGGCGCCATCTGAGCGTCAGGCGGTCAGTCCGAGCCGCCCCATCCGGCGGGTGTGCTCCGCGGTGAGCCGGCCGAACAGCGTGCTCAGCGCCTCCGCGGGCGTCGGCCCGGGCCCGGCTGCCGGCTCGGCACCGGACGCCCGGGCCTCCACCGCGGCGCCGTCGGCCACGAGCCGCGCGAGCCCCGGCTGCGACTGCACGAGCGACTGCACGACGCCGAGCGACTCGCCCACGAGGCGCCGTCCCCACAGCGCGAGCCGCGACGTGAGCACGGCGTCGTCCGCGCTCGCGGCGGCGAGCTCGGCGAGCACGAGCTCGCCGTGGTGGGTGCCGTCGAGCACCTCCTCGACCAGCGTGCGCGTCCGGTCGTCGAGACCCGCCGCGGCCGCCTTGCAGAAGTCGTCAGCGACGCCGTAGCCGACGTAGGCCTTGAGCAGCCGCTCCCACCACGTGCTCGACGGGGTGCGGGCGTCGAAGTCGTCCATGACGTGCGCGAAGCGCTCGACCTCCGCCTCGGGCGACCCGCCGAGCTCGGTGATGCGCTCGAAGATCCGCTCGAGCCGGCTCACGGCCCCCGCGGAGAACCGCGCGAGCCGCAGGCGCTGGTCGAGCGACGGTGCGAGGGCCGAGTCCTCGGCGAGCCGCGTGAACGCGACGAGCTCGAGCTGGCCCACCAGACCGAGGAGGGCGAGCTCGTCCGCCCGGTCGGCCGCGCGCGTGGACGACGTCGTCGCTGCAGTCATCGCAGCAGCCTAACGCCGGGTGCACCGGCGGTCGGATATGATGAGCCGGTACATCGGTTGCCCGGTCGTCTCGACCGCATCGCCCAGCAGTGCTCACGAGCAGCAACGCTCGAGCGAGCTCCGCCGAGGCAGTGACTATTCACGATCGGCTGCCGGCCACCCTCAGCGATGAGGCCCGCTCCCCCCGATCGGGTGCGACCGCACGACCCGGCCCCGTCACGCGGCGCGCCGGACGGCGCCGGTCAGCACGGGTCATCCCTGGGCAGCGCGCGGCCATCGTCGCTGGCGACACGTGAGGCATCGACGTGACCACGACCGACATCCAGCCCGAGCCCAGCCAGGGCGCCGTGCAGCCCGGCAGCGGCGCACCCACCAGCGGCGCACCCAGCAGCACCGCACCCAGCAGCACCGGACCCACCCGCACCGGACCCAGCAGCGTGCAGGCGACCGACCCCTCCTTCGCGGACTTCGACGTCCGCCCCGAGATCGTGGCGGCCCTCGCGGCCGCGGGCATCACGCACCCCTTCCCGATCCAGGCGATGACCCTGCCGGTCGCGCTGTCCGGGCACGACATCATCGGGCAGGCGAAGACCGGGACCGGCAAGACCCTCGGCTTCGGCGTCCCGCTGCTGCACCGCGTCGTCTCGCCCGGCGAGACGGGCTACGACGAGCTGCCGGCCCCCGGCAAGCCGCAGGCGCTCGTCGTCGTCCCCACGCGCGAGCTCGCGGTCCAGGTCGCGGGCGACCTCACGACGGCGTCGGCCCAGCGCTCGGTCCGCATCCTGCAGGTCTACGGCGGCCGCGCCTACGAGCCGCAGGTCGCCGCGCTCCAGGCGGGCGTCGACGTCGTCGTCGGCACGCCCGGCCGCATGATCGACCTGCTCAACCAGGGCTACCTCGACCTCTCGCGCGTCACGTGCGTCGTGCTCGACGAGGCGGACGAGATGCTGGACCTGGGCTTCCTGCCCGACGTCGAGAAGCTGCTCGCGAAGACGCCCGCCTCGCGCCACACGATGCTCTTCTCGGCGACCATGCCGGGCGCCGTCGTCGCGATGGCGCGTCGCTACATGACGCAGCCGACGCACATCCGGGCCAACGACCCGGACGACGCCGGGCCCACGCTCAAGAACATCACGCAGGTCGTCTACCGCGCGCACGCGATGGACAAGGTCGAGGTCCTCGCGCGCATCCTCCAGGCGGAGGGCCGTGGGCTCACGATCGTCTTCGCGCGCACCAAGCGGACGGCCGCCAAGGTCGCCGACGACCTGGTCGCGCGCGGCTTCGCGGCCGGCGCGATCCACGGCGACCTGGGCCAGGGCGCGCGCGAGCAGGCGCTGCGCGCGTTCCGCAACGGCAAGGTCGACGTGCTGGTCGCGACCGACGTCGCGGCGCGGGGCATCGACGTCGACGACGTCACCCACGTCGTCAACTACCAGTGCCCCGAGGACGACAAGACGTACCTGCACCGCACCGGCCGGACCGGGCGCGCGGGCAACACGGGCACGGCCGTCACGTTCGTCGACTGGGACGACGTCCCCCGGTGGGGCCTGATCAACAAGGCGCTCGAGCTGGGCATCCCCGAGCCGGTCGAGACCTACTCGAGCAGCCCGCACCTCTTCACCGACCTCGACATCCCCGCGGGCACCAAGGGGACGCTGCCGAAGTCCGCGCGCGTGCGCGAGGGCCTCGACGCCGAGGTGCTCGAGGACCTGGGCGAGACCGGCAAGCGGCACACCTCGAGCGCGCGCGACGACGCCGGCGCGGGGCGCGGCGGTTCCGGGCGCGGCGGTTCCGACCGCGGCGGTTCGGGGCGCGGCGGTTCCGACCGCGGCGGTTCCGACCGCGGCGGTTCCGGGCGCGAGCGCTCACGGAGCCGAACGCGGCGCAGCGGGTCGACGTCGGACGCGCCGCGCACCACGTCCGCCGCGAGCGGCGCCTCGAACCCCGCCCCCGCCGGCGAAGGCTCGTCCGAACCGGTCGGCGCAGGCTCCTCGTCACCGGCCGGCGGCGACGGCGTGGGCGACCGGCCGCGGCGGCGGCGCAACCGTCGCCGTACGCGCGGCGGCGAGGGTGCGGGCGCGAGGGCGTCGTCGGACCCCGGCTCGACCTCCGAGGCGTGACGGCGGCCGGCGCTGGGGCATCGACATGACCTTCACCGTCCTGCTCCCGAGCTCGCTCCCGCTGGCTCCCGCCGGGCCCGACGGCGTCACGTACGTGACGTACGACATCGCCGCGCCGATCCCGACCGAGCACCACGACGCCGACGCGCTCGTGGTGTGGGGCAACGGCCCGGAACAGCTCGAGGGCGCGGCGGCGGACCTGCGGCGTGTGCGCTGGGTCCAGACGCTCGCGGCCGGTCCGGACGCCGTGCTCGCTGCGGGCTTCGCGCCGGACGTCGTCGTGACGTCGGGCCGCTCGCTGCACGACGCCCCCGTGGCGGAGCACGCCCTCGCGCTCGTGCTCGCGGCGGCGCGCCGCCTGCACACCGCCGTGCGCGCGCAGGTCGGGCACCGCTGGGCCGACGAGCTCGGCGGGCTCCAGCCGCTCGACGGCGGCGGCGAGTTCCGCTCGCTTCGCGGGGCCCGCGTGCTCGTGTGGGGCTTCGGCAGCATCGCGGCGACCCTGGCGCCGCTGCTCACCGCCCTCGGCGCCGACGTCCGCGGCGTCGCGCGCAGCGCGGGCTCGCGGCACGGGATCGACGTCATCACCCCCGACGACCTGCCGGCCGCGCTCCCCGGCACGGACGTCCTGCTGATGATCCTCCCGGCCACCCCGGAGACCGAACGGGCGCTCGACGCGCGGCTGCTCGGGCTCCTGCCTCCGCACGCGTGGGTGGTCAACGTGGGCCGCGGCGCGACGGTCGACGAGGACGCGTTGGTGGACGCGCTGCGCGCGGGTCGGATCTCCGGAGCGGCGCTCGACGTGACGGCGGTCGAGCCGCTGCCGGCGTCGTCGGACCTGTGGGACCTCCCGAACCTCATCCTGACCCCCCACGCGGCGGGGGGCCGCCCGCTCGGCGCGGACGCCCTGCTCGCCGCCAACGCGGCGGCGCTCCTGGCGGGTGCCCCGCTCACCAACGTCGTCGAGCGCGCCTGACCTCGGCGTCGGCCGCCTCAGGGGGTGGCGCCGGTCGGCGCCGTCTCAGCCCGCGAGGATGAACGCCCGGACGGCGTCGGCGATCAGCTGGACGGCGATGGCCGCCAGCAGGAGGCCCGCGATCCGCGTGATCAGGGTGACGCCGCTGTCCCTGAGGACCCGCTGGATCACGTTGGCGAAGCGCATCGACAGGTAGAGCGACAGGTGCACGGCCACGAGGGCCAGCGCGATCGCAATCCAGTCGGCGCGCGTCCCGTCGGAGGCCTGGGTGAACACCATGGTGGCGACGATCGCGCCCGGGCCGGCGAGCAGCGGGGTACCGAGCGGTACCAGCGCGACGTTGACCCCCTTGTTGCCCGACGGCGCGGGCTCCTCCATCTTGCCCGTGAGCAGCTCCATCGCGACGAGCAGCAGGAGCAGGCCACCCGACGCCTGGAGCGCGGGGAGCGAGATGTTCATGTAGCTGAGCAGCTGCTGGCCGAAGAGCGCGAAGCTCACGATCACGCCGAACGCGACGAGGATGGCCTGCCGGGCAGCCCGGTTGCGCTGCTTGCCCGTCATCGCGCCGGTGAGGCCGAGGAAGATCGGGACCGTCCCCGGCGGGTCCATGATCACGAACAGCGTGACGAAGACCTCCGTGAACAGCCGCACGTCCAACCAGCCGCTCACGGCCGGATCACGGGCGTCGTGCCCCGCTCCTCGATCGCGGCCAGCACGGCGGGCTCGGTCACGTGCTCGGCGAGCCGGTTCGGCTTGCCCGCGCCGTGGTAGTCGCTCGATCCGGTGACGAGCAGGTCGAGCCGCGCCGCGAGCCGGGTGAGCCGCGCGGCCTGGGCCGGCGTGTGGTCGCGGTGGTGCACCTCGAGGCCGACGAGCCCGGCGTCGGCCATGGCCTCGATGACGGCGTCGGGCACGACGCGGCCGCGGCCGTCGGCGCCGGGGTGGGCGAAGACCGGGACGCCGCCCGCCGCCCGGATCGCCGCGACGGCGTCGAGAACGTCGGGCGCGTAGTGCGGCACGTAGTACCTCGACCGCGGCGTGAGCAGCGACGTGAAGGCGGCGCTGCGGTCGGCGACCACGCCGCTCGCGACGAGCGCGTCCGCGATGTGCGGGCGGCCGACGGTCGTGTCCGGCTCGGTCTGGGCGACCACCTCGTCCCACGTGAGCCCGTAGTCAGCGCCGAGCAGCTCGACCATGCGCCGGGCCCGCGCGAGGCGGGCCGTCCGCGTCCGCTCGAGCTCGGCCGCCAGGGCGGGGTGCGCGGGGTCCTGGAGGTAGCTGAGGAGGTGCACGCTGATGCCGTGCGAGAGCGCGGAGACCTCGGTCCCCCGGACGAGCGCCGTCCCCACCTCGCGTGCCGCGTCCGCTGCTTCGTCCCACCCCGCCGTCGTGTCGTGGTCGGTGAGCGCCACGACCGCGACGCCGGCGGCCGCAGCGGCGCGGACGACCGCCGCGGGCGCGTCGGTGCCGTCCGACGCGGTCGAGTGGGTGTGGAGGTCGATCAGCACGGACCCCAGGGTAGGGGTGGTCGCGAGGGCCGGCGGCCGCCGGGTGGGAGGATGGGGGCATGACTGAACCCCAGAGCACCCCCGAGGCCGACGGCTCGGCACAGCCGATCGAGAGCCGGGGGGACAACCGGTCCCAGCGCCCACGGTCCGAGGCGTTCAAGGCGTTCATCACGTCCGGGTGGGCGCCGCGCGCCGAGGCCCAGGTCGCTGCCGCCGGCCCCGCCGCCCCGTTCACGGCAGCGCGTCGTGCGCGCCTGGCGGCCGAGTTCCCGGGCGAGCGGCTGGTCGTCCCGGCCGGCTCCTACAAGGTCCGCAGCAACGACTGCGACTACCGGTTCCGGCCGCACTCGGCCTTCGCGCACCTCACCGGGCTGGGCGCCGAGCAGGAGCCCGACGCCGTCCTCGTGCTGCACCCCGTCGCCGACGGCGAGGGGGACGGCGGCGGCAGCCATCGGGCGGTCCTGTACTTCCGCCCGCTCGCCGGGCGCGACACCGAGGAGTTCTACTCGGACTCGCGGTACGGCGAGTTCTGGGTCGGCGCGCGTCCCACCCTCGACGACGTCGAGGCGGTCACCGGCATCCGCACGGCGCACCTCGACGAGCTGCGCGACGCGCTCGCCAAGGACGTCGGCGAGGGCGGCGTGAGCCTGCTCGTGGTGCCCGAGGCCGACGACGCCGTCGAGGCCGTCGTCGAGGAGATCCGGGCGGCGGAGGACTCGGGCAGCCGCGACGAGCGGCTCGCCGAGGCGCTCTCCGAGCTGCGGCTCGTCAAGGACGAGTACGAGATCGCCGAGATGCGCCTCGCCGTCGACGAGACGATCGCGGGCTTCGCGAAGATCGTGCGCGACCTGCCGATCGCGGTCGAGCACCCCCGCGGCGAGCGCGTCATCGAGGGCACGTTCGGGGCGCACGCGCGGCTCGAGGGCAACGCCGTCGGCTACGACACCATCGCCGCCGCCGGTGAGCACGCCACGACGCTGCACTGGACCCAGAACGACGGCCGGGTCCGTCCCGGTGAGCTCGTGCTCGTCGATGCCGGGGTCGAGGTCGACTCGCTCTACACCGCCGACGTCACCCGGACCCTGCCGGTCGACGGGACGTTCACCGACGTCCAGCGCCGCGTCTACGAGGCCGTGCTCGACGCCGCGGACGCCGCGTTCGCCGCCGCCGTCCCGGGCGCGAGGTTCAGCGACGTGCACGACGCCGCGATGCAGGTCATCGCGACCCGCCTCGCCGAGTGGGGCCTCCTGCCGACCACGGCCGAGGAGTCGCTCAAGCCCGAGGGGCAGTACCACCGCCGCTGGATGGTGCACGGCACGAGCCACCACCTCGGCCTCGACGTGCACGACTGCGCGCTGGCCCGTCGCGAGATGTACCTCGACGCGACGCTGGAGACCGGCATGGTCTTCACGATCGAGCCGGGCCTGTACTTCAAGGCCGACGACCTCACCGTGCCCGAGGAGTACCGCGGGATCGGGGTCCGGATCGAGGACGACGTGCTCGTCACGGCCGACGGCAACGAGAACCTGTCGGCGGCGCTCCCGCGGACGGTCGAGGCCATCGAGGAGTGGATGGCGACGCTGCTGGGTGACTGACGCGCGGCCTTCCTGGGTGGCCTGGCCCGGCAGCCCGGCTCAGTCGGGCAGCGGGTCGGCGACGAGGCGTGCGCGAGCGGTGTGCACGGTCAGCGGGGGGCTGGTGGTGACGGTGGTGGCGGTGCCGGTGACCGGGGTCCAGCCGCCGGTGCCGGCGGGCTGGTAGTCGGCGGTCCAGGTGGTGGTCAGGGTGATCTGCCGGGTGCCTGCGGTCCGGTAGGTGTGCCCGATGGTGGCGTCCGGGTAGGGCCGGCCGGGGTCGGTGCCGACCAGCGGGTCGGTGCCGTCGCCGAAGTCCCAGGCGAACCGGGCCGGGGTGGCGCGGATCAGCACCGGGGTGCCCAGCACGGTCGCGGTCAGGGTCTGGGTCGCGTCGTCGGTGTAGGCCAGGGTGTCGATGTTCACCAGCGTCCACCCGTTCGGCGGCTGCACGGACAGGGTCGAGGGCGTCAGCGGCAGCCGCTGGAACTCCGCCGCCACCGCCGGGCCGAGGTCCACCGGGGCCGTGCACCCGCCGACGTCGACCAGGTTCCACGGGGTGAACCCCGTCGCGCTGGCCGGGTCCACGGTGCGGCGCAGCACCGGATCGGTGCGAGCCTGCCCGTCCGGGCACGGCGCCACCACCCCACCGGCGCCCAGGAAGTCGGCGCACAGCTGCGCCATCGCGCCATCCGCAGCCGCACTCGGTAGGGCCCTGCACATCCCGAGGGGAACTCGTCGGTGTTCCTGCTGGATCGCGGCTGCCGTCGCCCGATTGGATTCCGAACTGGTTGCCCGCTCACCACCCACGAGCACATGGTCGTCATCGGCAGTCGTGGCCCAGAAATCTTCCGGAGCAGGGCCAGAGGGAACCGCGCCCGCGGAGAAGGCGCCCGAGAGTGACGCAGCAATCACGAGCCACGAGACAAGTGTGAATCGAATGGCGAGCGCCGTCACAGTCAGTTGGCCTCCGAAGAGAAGGCGAGCACGACCCAGCGTCCCGACTCGAAAAGGGCGTCGACCCGTGCGGATCCTCCGATCGCGGGATTGTCGCTCAGAACGTCGCCGTTGGCGTTCACGCGCTTCGACGGCTCCTGCCGGATGGTCAGATCGACCGGGTAGCCACCGATCAGTTCGTCCTTCTCGAGGACATCGGCGCGCGTCGCAATGATCGCACCGCCGAGGTATCGATCCCCCGCAGCGGCAATCGCTGTCGCAGACTCCCGCACACGCGCGCACGACCCGCAGGTTTCCCACGACATCGCGTCCCACTCGGCGAAGTCGCCGGTCTGCATCACGTACGCGTACAGGCTCAGGAAGTACTCCGCGGCGGCCGCCGCCCCGACCTCGTCCGTGCGGTCCATCTCGGCCGGACGCTCCGGCTTCGCGACGGGAGGTTCGCTCGCCGTCGGGCTCGGGCTGGGCTCGGGGGACGTGGCCGCCGCCGTGGGCGTCGGCGACGGGGTGGCGTCCGAGGCTGCCGTGCACGCGGTGAGCATCGTCGTGCCGACCACGATCGCTCCGACCAGCTTCCAACCCCGCACGCGCATCCTGCCGCCCCCGCTCGCCTGTCTCCGCCAGTCCTGCGCGAGACCGTACAGTCTCGGGTGCCGCGAATTCGGGCGAATGCCGTCGTTGTGGACAACGCTCACGACGTTGTGGTCGGTCACGTGCGAACGCCCACCACAGCCGCCTCACCGCACCGGACGGTCAGAGGTCGAGCGCGGCCTGCTGGTTGCCTGCCGGGTCCTGCGTGCCGAGACCCCGGTGCGGGCGACGGTCGGCGGCGGTCGTCGGCCAGCGGACGCCTGCCGCGCGGAGGTCGTCGAGGGTGTGCACCGGGCCCGCGACGATGCGCTCCAGCAGGTCGGCCTGCGCCGGTTCGAGGCCGACCAGGCGGGTCAGCACCGTGAGCAGGTCGATCAGCTCGGTCGTCCAGTCCGGGTCCCACGCGTCCACGTGCACGTGGTCGAGCGGCGACGTCTTCTTGCCGCCCGGCTCGGTCTTGCGGTAGTTGAACCAGGACTTCAGCACGTTCTTGCCGCCGACGGCGTAGTCCCACACCTCGGGCACGACCGGCCCGAGCTCGCCGGTGCCGACGACGACGACCCCGCGCGCAGCGTCGCAGGTCACCGTCGCCGGAAGGCCCGTGATGGCGGTCCGGGACAGCGGCTGGCGCGCGTCCCCGCGCGGGAAGCGGACCGACCCGGCCGGGCGGTCCGGGCCTCGGTCCAGTACAACTGGTACGCGAACGTGATCGGGCCCAATTACCACCGCACCCACACCTGGGGTGGCATTCTGCGACTCGCCTCCGCGTGGTCGGGATACGCCTACGGGAACGTCGCCGTCGGTGGTTTCCACACGGTGAAGGTCACTGGCCACGCCGTGCTTGCAAACGGGCTTGTGTGCAGTTCGCTCGGACCGATCGACACTGAGGCGATCTACTAGGCCGATGGGCCCAGCGGCGGACCGTCCGCGGCCGCCGCTGGGCACTGCCGGCTCCGCTTCGACCAGAAGGAGCAGGTCCGCAGTGAACATCGACGTCCCGAATGACCTCCTCGAACTCCTCTTCCTCAGGAGCGCCTGGGGACTGGACGCCCGACGAGACCTTCCTCCCTGTGATCCTGCCCCGGATCCGGGAGCGTCCCAACGCCCGGCATGGCTTGGTATCGAGAGTGTGTGGGAGCGCATGTGGGATCAGGCAACGAGCGACGAGGGGGCGTCTCATACCTCAGAGGGGGCCAACTTCTGGGGGCTCCAGCACGGGACGGCAGGCATCGACCTCGACGCGCTGCGGCACTGGAAGGCGGTGGCTCGACGACCCGTGACGGATGCGCAGCGGAACTTCGGCCTCTCTCCCGAGCGCAGGAACGCCGAAGCGCTGCGCACCGCCGAGCGGCGAGGCCTTCGCCGGATCATTCTCCTCCCCGTCATCGGTTCTTACCGTGAGGTCCGACAGCGGTCGCTCATTCTGTCGACGACGATGTATCTCGACCGGGCAAGCCTTACCGGGGCACTGGATGAGTACCAGGCGAGCTGATCCGGCGTCGAGTCATGCCTCTCCAGCCATCGCCTTCGGCGATCAGCTCGACATCGTCGGCCGTCCACGGTTCTCCGGGTCGCCGCTCGGCGTCCGCACCGAGCCGGTCGGCGCGCGACTGGTGGTCGAGGGTGATGGTCGCGCAGGACGGTTGCATCTCCCGATGCTCAGAGGTCGAGCGCGGCCTGCTGGTTGCCTGCCGGGTCCTGCGTGCCGAGACCCCGGTGCGGGCGACGGTCGGCGGCGGTCGTCGGCCAGCGGACGCCTGCCGCGCGGAGGCCGTCGAGGGTGTGCACCGGACCGGCGACGACCCGCTCCAGCAGGTCGGCCTGCGCCGGTTCGAGGCCGACCAGGCGGGTCAGCACCGTGAGCAGGTCGATCAGCTCGGTCGTCCAGTCCGGGTCCCACGCGTCCACGTGCACGTGGTCGAGCGGCGACGTCTTCTTGCCGCCCGGCTCGGCCTTGCGGTAGTTGAACCACGACTTCAGCACGTTCTTGCCGCCGACGGCGTAGTCCCACACCTCGGGCACGACCGGCCCGAGCTCGCCGGTTCCGACGACGACGACCCCGCGCGCAAGGTCGTAGGTCATCGTCGCGGGCAGCCCGGTGATCGCGGTCCGAGACAGCGGCTGGCGCGCGTCCCCGCGCGCGAAGCGGACCGACCCGGCCGGGCGGTCCGGGCCGGCGAACCGCTCCCCGTAGGTGTGCAGCCAGAGCACCTGCTCCCCGAGGGCGACCGCCTCCGACCAGAGGCCGGGATCGGTCGTGAGGGGTACCCGGATGCCGGGGGTGGTCAGCTCGTCGGCGAAGGTCCGGGTGAAGGCCGGATGTCCGACGACGCCCGCCACGTACGTGAGCACGTCGGCTGCGGTGACGGGGTGTTCGAGCGCTGCGGCAAGCGCCGCGACGAGGCCTGGCGCGAGGTTGGGCGTGCCGTCCGGGTGCAGGAAGGGGAGGGTGCGGCCGCCGCCCGAGCCCTTGAATGCGTGGAAATCGGGTATGAGCGCCGTGAAGGTGAGTCCCGGGCCACGAGCGATCGTCTCGGTGTGCAGTTCCGAGACAAACACCTGGCCGGGTACACGGGCCTCCCAGAGGTCGCGTCGGGGCATGTCCATGACACGGGGGTCGGGAAGGACCCACTGCCGGTCGAAAGACCGATACCCCACACGGATGGGCTTCGCGGGAGTCGTCCGGTCGTCCGCGAGCGGGAGTGTCGTGGTCCGATGTGTGTCGGCGCCCGCCAGAGGGGCGCGCCCCTTGGAGAGGTTGGCGTCCCGGCCTTCCTTGAACAACGCCGACCGGCGAGTGGCGTCAAGTTCGGTGAGCAGTCGAACCCACCGGTCGACGAGGACGGAGGCGCTCGGCCCGTAGACCCAGCCGCGGGTCGGGAACACGCCTGGTGAGTACCACGGAAACAGGTCCGAGACGGCAGGATGCTCATCCCAACCGCTGGTCGCCGATGGCGTGAGCGGCGCGGTCCAGTCCGTGCGTGCGTCGAGCCAGCCGTCGCCGTCGAGGGAGACCTCACCCAGGGCGGCGAACTTGTCCGCCTGGCGTCCGGTGAGCGACCGGTAGCGGATCGCTGCCGGCAGGGTCAGGTCGGTGTCCTGGCGGCGGATGAACAAGCCGATCGCCAAGGGCTGCCGTACGCCGGGGAAGATTCGGGTCGGCACGTCGGGGGTTTGGCCCTCAGGCGTGAGGTCGATGATCCAGCCTTCACTTGCGTGCTCGCGTAGGTACCGCCGCATGCCGGTGAACCCGGGGCCAGTGAGGTAACCGGACGTGGAGATGAAGCACACAACCCCGGCGTCGCCGTCGGCGTCCGACGGCGTGGACTCCCACACCTTCCAGGTGGCCCATCTCCAGAAGTAGACGTACAGGTTCTTGAGCTTCGCCTTGAAGCGGCCGGCACCCGGTTCGTAGAAGTCCTCGAGGATCGCTCGCGCCGTCTTGCCATGCGCCTTGCTGCCTGACTCGACCCAGCCGCCGTCGCCCACGGCGAGCTCCTTGTACGGCGGGTTCCCGATCACCACGGTGACATCCGCCTTGGCCTTGACCTCGTTGGCCTTCTTGCGGGACTGCGCGATCAGGTGCAGGCCGGAGCCGATCTGGCTCTCGGCCGCGTGCGGGTCGTCGAGGGTGTCGGTGACGTACAGGTGCATGCCGCCGGGCGGCGCGCTCGCGCCGTGCGTCGCGAGCAGGTCGGTCGTCCGCAGCTCGGCCACCGCGTAGGGCCCCATCTGCAGCTCGAAGCCGACCAGGCGTTCGGCGACCTGACCCAGCACCCCGGCCACCGCCCCGGGACCGTCGCTCGCCGCGACGTCGTCGGCCACGCGCTCGAGGATGGTGTGCAGGTAGGTGCCGGTGCCCATCGCGGGGTCGACCGTGAGCACGTCGGGGTCGCGGAAGCCGTCGGCCTTTCCCAGCCGCGTGACCAACGCCTCCTCGGTCAGGCGCACCATGTGCTCGACGACCTCGCGCGGGGTGTAGTACGAGCCGGACTGCTTGCGCAGGTCGTTGTCGTACTGCTCGAGGAAGTCCTCGTACAGGTGCAGGTACGTGTCGCGCTTGCCCTTGCGGACCCGCGGCCAGTCGACCGCTCCGACCACGCGTACCAGCAGGTCGAGGGTGACCTTGAAGTCGCGCGCGACGTCGTCGGTCAGGAGCTGGAGGGCCTTGCCCATGAGGGAGTGCTCGTTCCCGAGGCGCGCGCCCACCTCGTGCAGCGCGGCGTCGGTCAGGTCGATGCCCTCCGTGCGGGCCAGCAGCAGGGCGAACGTCACCGCCTGCGCGTAGCCGTCGGCGAACGTCGCGTCGTCGGCCTGCGGGAAGAGGAGCGCGCGCCAGTCCCGCGCGAGGCCGGTGAAGGGCTGGTCCCACTCGTCGCCGCCGGCAGCCACGGCGCGCTGCTCGACGGCGAGCTGGTCCAGCACCTCGCCGCGCAGGAGCCGGGTCAGCGGGGCGATCGCGCGGACCAGCGCACCGACCGACGTGATCGGCGCCGGCTCCCACCGCAGGAAGTTCGTGAGGATCGTCTCGAACTCGGCCGGGGCGGTCAGCGCGGCGCCCGCCGAACCGAGGTCGCCATCGAAGCGCACCGGGGTCCCGACCGGGCTGCCGTCGCGGTACAGGCGCCAGTCCGTGCCGTTGGTGTACAGCAGGTTCGGAAGGTCGCGCTGGCGCTGCCACTGGGTGCGGTCGTGCCCGGTGAAGGTCGCCGGGTCGATGCCCTTGCCCGGCGCCTTGACCTCGACGTAGCCCGTGATCGCGCCCTTCACGCTCACGCCGTAGTCGGGGCGCACCTGGCGGACCGTGTCCCGGACCTCGTCGTGGAAGACGGCGGGGACCCCGAGCGCGTCGCCCGCGGCGCCGAGCAGCGCCTCGAGCGGGGAACGGATCGTCGCCTCACGGTCGCCCGGGCCGGCGAGCTTGTCCTTGCAGGTGGCGCCGAACTGGGCGACCGCGTCGTCGAGCCAGCCAGTTGCACGCGTGCTCGACACGCCCGGACCTCCTGTCGTCGGTGGCCCGACCCTAGCGCGGGCCTCCGACGTTCCCGGCGAAGGTCGCCTCCCGCGAGGACTGCGGCGGGGTCAGGACTGCGACGACGCCGGGGGTTGCGTCGGCGGCTCGGTCGGCTGGTTCGTCGGCGTCGGCTGGTTCGTCGGCGTCGGCTGGTTCGTCGGCGTCGGCTGGTTCGCCGGCGGGTTCGGCTGGCCCGGCTGCGGCGGCGTCGTCGGGTGCACGGGGGGCGTCGTCGGGGACGCGGTCGGCGGGACCGGGCCGGCCGGCGGCTGCACCGGGTAGGCGGCGGTGGGGTCGGACGGCGCGGTGGGGCTCGGCACCGGCGTCGGGGCCGAGCCCGGCCACCCCGAGACCGTCCCGCCGATCTCCTGGAGCAGCGCGCGCGCCTTGTGGGCCTGCTCGGGCGCGCACAGCACCGAGTACGCCCCGGCCACGATCTGGCTCGCCGACGTGAAGTCGCGCTTGCCCCCCGTGAACGAGTACGTGATCACCGAGAACAGCATCCCGAACGCCGCGCCGATGAGGATCGCGGCGATCAGCGGGAAGGAGGCACCACCGGTCGAGAACATCAGCAGGAGCAGGCCGACGAACAGGCCGAACCAGGCGCCGGACGCGAGGCCCGCGACCGCGACGCGGGGGTAGGACAGCCGGCCGGTGACCCGCTCGACCATGCGCAGGTCCGTGCCGACGATCGTGACGAGCTGGACCGGGAACTGCTTGTCGGCCAGGTGGTCGACCGCGCGCTGGGCGTCCAGGTAGGCGTTGTAGGTCGCGACCGTCTCGCCCTTGGGCAACGTGGGTGTGGCCGGGACGCGGGCCCCTCGGGTGAACGACATGGGCTGATCCTCCCCCACCCGGGAGGCCTCCGCCAGGCTTTCGGAGCCCGCCGGTCGTGCCGGGCGGGTCCGGCTGCGCCCGGGGCACGGGCACTAGGCTGGCCGCGTGAGCAGCGCAGGGACCCGGGTGTTCGTCGCGCGCCTCGCCGGGACGACCGTCTTCGACCCCCTCGGTGACCAGGTCGGGCGGGTGCGCGACGTCGTCGTGCTCTTCCGGCCCAAGCAGCCCCCCCGGGCGGTGGGCCTCGTGGTGGAGGTGCCCGGGCGCCGGCGCGTCTTCCTGCCGCTCACCCGCGTGACGAGCGTCGACGCCGGCCAGGTCATCTCGACGGGCCTGCTCAACATGCGCCGGTTCGAGCAGCGCGCGACCGAGACGCTCGCCGTGAGCGAGCTGCTCGACCGGACCGTGGAGTTCGTGGACGGCTCGGGCAGCGCCTCGATCGAGGACCTGGCGATGGAGAAGCAGCGCTCGGGCGACTGGCTCGTCACCCAGCTCTTCGTCCGGCGGCACGTGACCGGCAAGGGGGGCCTGCTGCGCCGCCGAGGCGAGACGCTCGTGGTCGACGTCGGGGCGGTCACCGGGCTCGAGCGGGGCGCCGCCACCCAGAGCGCCGCCCTGCTGCTCGCGACGTACGACGACCTCAAGCCGGCCGACCTCGCCGACATGCTGCACGACCTCGGCAGCACCCGGCGGCTCGAGGTGGCCAGCGCGCTCGACGACGAGCGGCTCGCCGACGTCCTCGAGGAGCTCCCCGAGGACGACCAGGTCGCGATCCTCTCCGGGCTCGAGCGGGGTCGCGCCGCCGACGTCCTCGAGGCGATGCAGCCCGACGACGCCGCCGACCTCCTCGGCGAGCTGCCGCAGGCCGAGCAGACCGAGCTCCTCGAGCTCATGCAGCCCGAGGAGGCGCGCGACGTCCGCCGCCTGCTCGCGTACGAGGAGAACACGGCGGGCGGGCTCATGACGACGGAGCCGGTCGTGCTGCCCCCCGAGACCTCGATCGCCGCCGCGCTCGCGCACGTCCGCCGCAAGGACCTCACGCCCGCGCTCGCGTCGATGGTGTTCGTCACCCGCCCGCCGGCGGAGACGCCGACGGGACGCTTCCTCGGCGTCGTGCACCTGCAGCACATGCTGCGCGAGCCCCCGCACGAGTCGATCGGCTCGCTGGTCGACTCCGACATCGACGCGGTGACCGCGGACGCGCCGCTGCTGCAGGTGACGCGGCTGCTCGCGACCTACAACCTGCTGGCGCTGCCGGTGGTCGACGCGGAAAAGCGGCTGCTGGGCGCGGTCAGCGTCGACGACGTGCTCGACCACCTGCTTCCCCAGGACTGGCGCGAGACGGACGACGAGGTGGACGCCGGCGTCGTGCAGGCCGCGGTGACCGGCACGAGCGCCGTGACCAGGCCGAGCACCGTGACCGGCACGAGCACCGTGACGAAGCCGGGGGGGCGCGGTGGCTGAGCGCCTCGACACCCCCAAGGAGACGCGGCGCGGGTGGGTGCCGAGGTTCAAGCGCGACCCCGACGCCGTCGGCCGGGTCGCCGAGGCCTTCGCGCGGTTCATGGGGACCGGCACGTTCCTCGTGTACATGACGCTGTTCGTCATCGTGTGGGTGACGATCAACGTGGTCGGGCTGTGGGGGCTCAAGTGGGACCCCTACCCGTTCATCCTGCTCAACCTCTTCTTCTCGGTGCAGGCCTCCTACGCCGCGCCGCTCATCCTGCTCGCCCAGAACCGGCAGGACGACCGGGACCGCGTCTCGCTCGAGCAGGACCGGCAGCGGGCCGAGCGGAACCTCGCCGACACCGAGTTCCTCGCGCGCGAGATGGCCGCGCTGCGGATCGCCCTCGGTGAGGTCGCGACCCGCGACTTCGTGCGGGGCGAGCTGCGGAACCTGCTCGAGGAGCTGACGCCGGACCCGGACGCGACGGACGACGACGACGGCGCGCGCCGCGAGGCACGTGACCGCCGCGACGAGCGCGCGCGCAGGGACGGCGGCGAGCCGACACCGGCGCCGGTCAGGTCCCGGGGGCGGCGCAGCACCGGGTCCTGACCGACGGCCCGCCCGGGGCCGGCCGCGGATCAGGGGCGCCCGGGGCGCCGGGGTCGCGAACTACCATGGGCGCCATGCCCCCCGTCGTCGACCACGCCGCCCTGACCGCCGCCGTCCGCACCGCGCTCGGCTCCGTCCAGGACCCCGAGATCCGGCGACCCATCACCGAGCTCGGCATGGTGCGCTCGGTCGACGTCGGGTCCGACGGCGCGGGCGGCACCCTGGTCACGGTCGGCCTCGACCTCACGACCGCGGGCTGCCCGCTCAAGGACACGCTCACCCGGGACGTGACGGCCGCGGTCGCCCCGCTCGACGGGGTCGACGCCGTCCAGGTCGCGATGGGCGTGATGAGCGCCGAGCAGCGGGCCGAGCTGCGGTCGATGCTGCGCGGCGGCGTGGCCGAGCCGGTGATCCCGTTCTCGAAGCCGGAGTCGCTGACCCGGGTCTACGCGATCGCGTCGGGCAAGGGCGGTGTCGGCAAGTCGTCGGTCACGGCCAACCTCGCCGCTGCCATGGCGGCGGACGGGCTCCGCGTCGGGGTGCTCGACGCCGACGTCTACGGCTTCTCGATCCCGCGCATGCTGGGCGTCACGCTGCCGCCGACCCGGGTCGACGACATGCTGCTTCCCCCGGTGGCGCACGACATCAAGGTGATCTCGATCGGCATGTTCGTGCCGGCCGGGCAGCCGGTGGTGTGGCGCGGGCCGATGCTGCACCGCGCGCTCCAGCAGTTCCTCGCGGACGTGTTCTGGGGCGACCTCGACGTGCTGCTCCTCGACCTGCCGCCGGGGACGGGAGACATCGCGATCTCGGTCGCCCAGCTGCTCCCGTCGTCGGAGATCGTCGTCGTGACGACGCCGCAGGTGGCCGCCGCCGAGGTCGCCGAGCGGGCCGGGTCGGTCGCGCTGCAGACGCGGCAGC
Source organism: Cellulomonas fimi (assembly GCF_012952065.1). Classification (GTDB taxonomy): domain Bacteria; phylum Actinomycetota; class Actinomycetes; order Actinomycetales; family Cellulomonadaceae; genus Pengzhenrongella; species Pengzhenrongella fimi_A. Next base: position 92,361 of record NZ_JABCJJ010000002.1, on the reverse strand, counting down.
ACGTCGTCGGCGTCGTCGAGAACATGTCGTGGCTCGAGCAGCCCGACGGGTCGCGGCTCGAGGTGTTCGGTTCGGGCGGCGGCGCGACCGTCGCGGCGAACCTCTCGCGGCTCACCGGGAGCACCGTGCCGCTGCTCGCGCAGGTGCCGCTCGACGTGTCGCTGCGCGAGGCCGGGGACGCGGGCGAGCCGGTCGTGCTCTCCGCGCCGGACTCGCCGGCCGCCGTCGCGCTGCGCGGCGTCGCCCGCGGCCTGGCGACGCGCTCCCGCGGGCTCGCCGGCAGGCCGCTCGGCCTCTCCCCGGTGGGCCGCTGAGGGCGCCGGCCTCACCGCGAGCGCCGCGTCGATATGGGGAACACTGGGCGAGCCATCGACCGCCCGGAGGAATACATCGTGAACGTGACGCCGCAGTGGCTGCCGGCCTGGGACGACGACGAGGGTGCCCGACGGGCGACGACGCTCTTCCGGGGGCGGTTCGGCACCGAGCCCGACGGCGTGTGGTCCGCCCCCGGGCGCGTCAACCTCATCGGCGAGCACACGGACTACAACGGCGGCCTGTGCCTGCCGATCAACCTGCCGCACCGGACGTACGTCGCCCTGCGGCGCACCGGCGACGGCACCGGGGCCGGCCCGAGCGACGCCGTCGTCCGCCTGACCTCGGCCCAGGAGGCGGACGCCGAGCTGTGGAGCCGGCCGCTCGCCGACGTGGGTCCGGGCACGGTCGACGGCTGGCCGGCGTACGCCGCGGGGGTCGCGTGGTCGCTGGCCGCGGACGGGCACGACGTCGGCGGGTTCGACGCGGCCGTCGACTCGTGCGTGCCATACGGGGCGGGTCTGTCGTCGTCGGCGGCGCTCGAGTGCGCGGTGGCGGTCGCGCTCGACGAGGTCTTCACCCTCGGTCTCGGCGGCGACGACGCCGGGCGCGCGCGGCTGGCCGCGGCGTGCATCCGGGCGGAGAACGAGATCGCGGGCGCACCCACCGGCGGGATGGACCAGTCGTCGTCGCTGCGCGCGCGGGCCGGGCACGCCCTGCTGCTCGACACGCGCGACCACACGACCCGCCACGTCCCGTTCGTCCTCGCCCCGCACGGGCTCGCGCTGCTCGTGGTCGACACCCGAGCGTCGCACCAGCTCGCCGACGGCCAGTACGCCGCGCGCCGGACGGCCTGCGAGGACGCGGCGGCGCAGCTCGGGGTCGCGACGCTGCGCGAGATCGACCCGGCCGGGCTGGACGACGCGCTGGCCCGGCTGGCCGACGGCGCCCTCCCGGCCGACGTGGTCCGTCGCCGGGTGCGTCACGTCGTCACCGAGATCGCGCGGGTCACCGAGCTCGTGGGCCTGCTCGAGTCCGGCCGCATCCGGGACGCGGGACCGGTGCTCGACGCCTCGCACGCCTCGCTCCGCGACGACTACGAGGTGAGCAGCGGCGAGCTCGACCTCGTCGTCGACAGCGCGCGGGCCGCCGGTGCGCTCGGCGCCCGCATGACGGGCGGCGGGTTCGGCGGGTCCGCGATCGCGCTCGTCGAGGTGGACCAGGTCGATGCCGTCGCGGGCGCCGTCGCGGAGGCGTTCGGCCTCCAGCGGCTCACGGCCCCCGCGTTCCTGGTCGCGCTCGCCTCGGCGCCCGCGGGACGGACCCGGTAGCGGATCGGGTCATCCGGCCGAGAAGCCGACGCGTCCGCCGCCCGGCCGAGGGTGGGCGTGCCGCGTCGCGCCATTACCACACCGTCGTGCGACACGCGCGTCGAGGTGTTCCGCTACTACGCGATCCGTAGTAGCGTCCGACCATCTCAGCGGGGGGCTCGTCGCATCCCACCGCGCCGCAGCGACCGAGGAGCGCGCAGTGGGCGTCACCCGCAGGATCGTCTTCCCCGTCATCCGCATCATCCTGTGGGCCGTCATCGCGCTCGCGCTGGTCAAGATCGCGTTCTCCGGCTCGTCGGTCGCGGGCGGGTCCGACCCGCTCCAGCCGACCGGGCAGGTGGTCCAGCCGACCGTCGCGGTGCAGACGGGGTCGATCACCAACACCGTGACCGTGCAGGGGTCCGTGGTCGCCGATCCCGCGGTCACCACGAAGGCGACCATGGCGGGCACGGTGTCCAAGCTGCTCGCCACGCAGGGGCAGGTCGTCGAGGTGGGCACCCCGCTGCTCGAGATCACGCTCGAGACCCCGGTCGAGCCCACGGTGACGACCGACCGCGAGACGGGTGAGCAGACCGTCCGCGAGAACAAGCCGCGGATCAAGCGTGAGACGGTCACCGCGCCCGTCGCGGGAACCCTGACCCTGGCCGTCCTCAAGGACCAGACCGTGTCCGTGGGCGACCCGGTCGGCTCGGTCTCCCCCGGCACGCTGTCGGTGAGCGGCACCCTGACGCCCGACCAGCAGTACCGGCTGGTAGGTGCGCCGGGCGAGGCCGAGGTGACGCTGCGCGGCGGCCCGGCCCCGTTCACGTGCACCGGGCTGCGGATCGGGGCCGCGCCTGCGGACAGCACCGGCCCCCAGGGAGAGGTCGACCCGATGACGGGGCAGCCGGTCGCGAGCGCGTCCGGCGTCGTGACGTGCGCCGTCCCCGCCGGGGTCACGGCGTTCGCCGGGCTCGGGGCCGACCTGGCGATCACCAACGGGTTCGCGGAGGGGGCGCTCGTCGTCCCCGTGACCGCGGTCCAGGGATCGGTGCAGGCGGGCAACGTCTGGGTGGTCACGGCTGACGGCACGCAGGAGGAGCGCCGCGTGGGCCTCGGCCTCACGGACGGCGAGGTCGTGCAGGTCACCGAGGGCCTGGCCGAGGGTGACGAGGTGCTGCAGTTCATCCCGGTGGGCGACGTCGTCGACCCCGCGATGGGCGACGGCGGCCAGATGTTCGGGATGGGCGGCTGATGGCCCTCCTCGAGCTCACCGGCGTCACGCGCTCGGTCCGGCTCCCCGACGACCGGGTCCTCGAGATCCTCCGGGGCGTGACGCTGTCGGTCGACGCGGGCGAGCACGTCTCGGTGGTCGGCCGCTCCGGGACCGGCAAGTCGACGCTGCTCAACATCCTCGGGCTGCTCGACAGCCCTACCTCCGGCGAGTACGTGCTCGACGGGACCCCGATCGGGCGTCTGTCGCCCCGCGCCCGTGCCCGACGCCGTGGCGACGACTTCGGGTTCGTCTTCCAGCAGTTCAACCTGCTGCCCGGGCGCACCGCGCTCGAGAACGTCGCCGCTCCCCTGATGTACGCGCGGGGACGGGCGTTCTGGGCACGGTTCCGCATCGCCGCGGACATCCTCGACCGGGTGGGGCTCGGGGACCGGCTCGACACCATGCCCGAGAAGCTCTCGGGTGGCGAGCAGCAGCGGGTGGCGATCGCGCGGGCCCTCGTCCGCCGCCCGCGCGTGATCCTCGCCGACGAGCCGACGGGTGCGCTGGACGTGGACACCGGCGGCGAGGTGATGTCCCTGCTCGACGAGATCGCGTCGGACACCGGCGCGGCGCTGATCGCCATCACGCACGACCTCGCCGTCGCCGCGCGCGCCCAGCGGCACTACCGCCTGGCCGACGGCACGCTCCACCCCATCACGCTCGGCGCTCCGGGGCAGGTCACCGAGTGGGTGGGCGACCGGCCCGTCTCGAGCCCGCAGCACGCTGTCCCCTCCACGTTCACGTCGACGTCCACGCCGACGCAGGCACCGGCATGACCGGCGTCGTCGGCGCGGTCGTCGAGGCCTGGGACGAGCTGCGCATCCACAAGGTCCGCGTGCTGCTCGCGCTCATCGGCGTCGCCGTCGCCGTCACGGCGATCACCGGCATCACCGCGGCCGCGCAGATGATGAACCAGGTCTTCACGGAGCAGGCTGAGCGCTTCGGCGGTCGCGCGACGACCCTCATGGTCAGCGCCTGGCCGACGGGATCGACCACGCCCTCGCCGGAAACCTACGACGCGGAGTTCACCCGGGTGGTCGAGCGGTACGGCATCGAGTACGCGAGCCGGGAGCTGTTCACGCAGCTGATCTTCCGGTTCCCGACGGGCGCCCAGCAGGTCCAGGCGCAGGTCGTCGACGTGGACTACGGCGCGATGCGTCGCATCCAGCCCGTGCAGGGGTCGTGGTTCGTACCGAGCGACGTCGACCGGTTCGCGCCCGCCCTCGTTGTCAACGAGACGTTCCTCGCGCAGCTCGGGGTCGAGGAGCTCGGCGCCCCTGTGACCGTCGTGCTCGGCGGCGACGACCCCGTGCGGAGCACCGTCGTCGGCGTCCTGAAGAACTCCTGGGCCGAGGAGGGGCCGACGGTGATGATGCTCTCCGAGCACTTCGCCCGCTGGGCGACGCCCGACCCGATGTGGGGTCCGGTGGTGCCCTCGCTGAGCCTGTGGGTACCGCCCGAGCTGGCGGACGAGCTCACCGGTCTGGTCCGGCGTGACCTGCAGGCGGCGTTGCCCGGTACGCGGGCGGAGGTCTACCAGCAGGGCGAGGGCTTCGACGTGCTCGAGGGTGGGGTGCGCTGGGTCATCACGGGGATCGGCGGGGTCGCGCTCCTGCTCGGCGGGCTCGGGCTCGTCAACATCTCGCTCGTCACGGTGCGGTACCGCATCCGGGAGATCGGCATCCGGCGCAGCTTCGGCGCGACGTCGGCGCGGGTCTTCTTCGGCGTGCTGATGGAGTCCGTCGTGGCGACCGCGGTCGCCGGGGCCGTCGGGGTCATGCTCGCGATCGTCGTCATCAAGAACATCCCGATCGAGCAGATCTTCGGGACACCGCTGGACGACGTGCCGCCGTTCCCGACGTCCGCCGCGGTGGTCGGGATGGTGAGCGCGACGGCGGTCGGGGCGCTGGCCGGCCTGATCCCCGCGATCGTCGCGGTGCGCGTCAAGGTGATCGACGCGATCCGCTACTGACGGGCCTGGTCTCTCAGAGGTCGTAGGTGACGACGAGAGGCGCGTGGTCGCTCCAGCGCTCGGCGTACGACGGCGCGCGGTCGACCTCCGCCGTGCGCGCGAGGTCGGCGAGCGCGGGCGTCGCGAGCTGGTAGTCGATCCGCCAGCCGGCGTCGTTGTCGTACGACTTCCCGCGCCAGGACCACCACGTGTACGGGCCGGGACCCTCGCCGCCGAGCCGGCGGCCGAGGTCGCACCAGCCGAGCTCGTCGAACCAGCGGTCGAGGTACGCGCGCTCCTCGGGCAGGAAGCCGGCCGCCTTCAGGTTGCCCTTCCAGTTCTTCAGGTCGACGTTGCGGTGGGCGATGTTGAGGTCACCGGCGACGACGACGTACCCGCCCTGTGCCGCGAGCTCGCCCAGGCGCGTGGTGACCAGGTCGAGGAACGCGAACTTCTCGTCCATCGACGGGGTACCGACCGTGCCCGAGTGGAGGTACGTCGAGACGACGGTCAGCGTGCCGCCCGCGGGCAGCTCGAGGTCTGCCTCGACCCACCGCCCGGTGTTGGTCGGGACGTCCTTGCCGAGCCCGATGCGGATCGCGCTCATGGGCAGCCGCGAGGCGATGCCGACGCCGGCCCGGCCCTTGAGCTCGGACTCCTCGTGCGCCAGGTCCCAGCCGCTCGGCAGGAACACGCTCAGCACCTCGTCGGGCGCGCGCACCTCCTGGAGGAGCAGGACGTCCGGCTTGCGATCGTCGATCCACCCGTCCATGCCCCGTCGGAAAGCGGCGCGGATCCCGTTCACGTTGGCGGTGGCGATCGTCAGCACGTGCTCCATCCTCCCCCACCGCACCGACACGCGCGGCCGCCGCGGCTCCCCCTGCTCAGGACCGGCGCGCACGGCTGAGCCCCGGGGTGCGGGCCCCGGGGCTCAGCTCGTCAGGCGATCACGCCGTCAGCGCTGCCAGGGCCACTTCCGGACCGTGAGCGTCGCCGAGTCCGAGGAGGGCGCGGTGGTGTCGTCACCCAGGTAGGTGACCGTCACCGTGTGCTTCCCGGGCGAGAGGTTGCCCGGCACTCGCACCAGGGCGAGCCCGAAGCGCAGCTCCCGCGTCTCGACCACCGTGCCGTCGACCGCGACCTCGACCGTGCCGTCGGCCCGGCCCCCGCCGGCGCGGACGTTGACGAGCGCCAGAGCGCCCAGCCCGGGGAACGTGGTCGACGGCGCCAGCTTCAGGTCCACGGTGGAGGCGATGCCCTCGACGGTCAGCTCGACCGGGTCCGAGGTGCTCGGCCCCGCGTCGTCCGTCCCGAGGAACGAGGCCACCACCTGGTACGTCCCGACCGCGAGGTCGTCCGGCAGCGTGGTCGTCGCGACCCCGTCCACCAGCGCCACCGTCACGCTCGACCCGTTCCAGGTGAACTCGACCTCGCCGGACGCCGCACCCGTCACCGTGGCCGTCGCGGTGACCGCGGTGCCGTAGGTGACCGTCGTCGCCGAGAGGGCGAGCGCGGTCGTCGTCTGCTGGACCGACTCCGTGACCGTGAACGGCAGCTCGACCCTCGTGCCCGACGGCGCAGCGACCAGGACGAGAGTGGCGGCGCCGACCGCGTCGGCCGGGACCGTGACGGTGACCGTCGCTGCACCGTTCGCGACCGGGATGGTCACCGGAGGCGCCGCGCTGCCCTCCCACGTCGCTGTCAGCTCGGTGTTGGCCGGGCTGCCGAGCGACGTCAGGTCGAGCTTGGCCACACCGAAGGTGAGCTCCTGCCCTGCCTCGACCTCGGCCGGGTAACCGGTGACCTGCACGGAACGGCGCGCGAAGTCCGGGCTCACCGGGCTGTTCTGCGCCAGGTACTCGATCCAGGCGTCGCGGTCGACGAGACCCGAGTCGCGCGTGTCGGTGCCGTCCTGGAAGACCCAGAAGTTGTCCCCGCCCTGGAGCAGGAAGCTCGGACCGCCGATGCGGTAGCCCACGGCCGGGTCGATGGGTGCGCCGTCCACCGTGATGCTGGTGATCCGGTCACCCTCCGGACGAGACGGGTCGTACGTGTACGACACGTTGTCCGAGAGGCCGAGCTGGAGGTACGCCCGCGTGGGGACGTTCCCGTTCACGTCGCGCTGCCACTGCTGCTCGAGCAGCACCTTGAACTGTGCCCCCGTCAGGGTCGTGGTCCAGAGGTTGTTGACGAACGGCAGGACTCCGTTCGCCTCGGCGTAGGTCACGACGCCGTCGGGAGCATAGAACAGGTCCCCGCGCAGACCACCCGGGTTCGTCACGCCGATCTGCGCGCCGCCCCGGGCCGGGTCGGCGAGCGAGTCCCGCAGCGAGTTGGCCACGAGGGTCCCGAGAGTCGACTCCGACGACCGGTCGTCACGCGTGCCACCCGCGTAGGTGTTCCCGGGACCGGTGTACGCGCCGCCTGCGAAGGCCGTCGTGATGTCGGCCGTCACCGAGGCGACCGGCTGGTTGCCCACCTCCGCCGCGTCTGCGAGCGCCGCGTCGACGATGGACTTGACCTCCGCGACCCGCGGGTACGTGGCGGCCAGCGTCGCGTCGTCGACCGTCGTGCGGTCGACGGTGCGCTGGGTGTGCGACAGCACGTCGCCCGTCGACTGGTCGACCGTGAGGACGGCCTGGCCGACGTTCTCGCCGTACTGACCCGTCTGAACGACCGGACGGGTCGCGTTCGGCTCGCCCGGGACGGGTGCCGACCACGCGTACTCCTGGTGCGTGTGGCCCGTGAAGATGGCGTCGACCTCGGGCGACGTCTCGTTGACGATCTCCGCGAAGGTGCCGCCCCGGGCGAGGGCCTCCTCGATCGTCATGCCGGGCGTGACCGCTGCGGCGCCCTCGTGGTACTCCGCCACGAGCACGTCCGCCTCGCCGTTGGTCACGTCGCCGTCGGTCAGCGCAGCGGCCACCCGGTTCACGGCCGCGACCGGGTCACCGAACTCGAGGCCTTCGATCCCGGCCGGGAGCACCAGCGACGGCGTCTCCTCGGTGACGGCCCCGATGACCCCGACGGTCACGCCGTCGATGTCGAACAGCGCGTACTCCGGGAGCACGGGGTCGGTGGTCCCCGCCGCGTACACGTTCGCCCCGAGGTACGCCCACTCCGCGTTCGTGCCGTCCGCGATCACGCGGTCCGTCAGGTCCGCGAGGCCGGCATCGAACTCGTGGTTGCCGACCGCGGAGGCGTCGAGGTCGAGCGCGTTGAGCACGTCGATCGTGGGCTGGTCCGCCGCGATCGCGGAGGCGAACGTCGAGGCGCCGATCAGGTCCCCGGCCCCGAGGAGCAGCGTGCTGAGCTCGCCACCCTCGGCGCGCAGCTGCTCGACCGTCCCGGCGAACTTCACCGTGTTGGCGTCGATCCGGCCGTGGAAGTCGTTGATGTTGAGCAGGTTGATCGCCACCGTGTCGTTCGCCGCGAGACCGACGACCACCGGGTCGTGGTCGGACGACCGGTACGGGTCGGGCGCGTAGAAGATCGTGCCCGTCGCGTTGTACCGGCTGTACTCGAGCCCGAGCGCCTCGCCGCCGTTGATCTCCCAGATGTCCGCGCCCGTCGAGCGGGCGAGGAAGCCCTCGTTGAGCAGCACGTGGTCGAGCGAACCCGACATCCCCTGGAAGCTGTACGAGTACTCACCCGGGACCCCGAGCGCCGTGGCGGCGTCGGTGTACCCCGCGTCGTAGAGCACCTGGAGCGGGTCCTCCTGCGTGTAGGAGTTGAAGTCGCCCACGAGCGCCACGTCCGTGATCGGCTCGCTGTAGTCGTCGAGCACGGTGGGGACCCAGTCGCGCAGAGCGGTGGCCTGCGCGACGCGCGACGCGTTGGCGTTGCCCTGGCCGTCGCCCTGGTCGGTGTCACCCGGGAGCGGGCCCGGCGAGCCCTTGGACTTGAGGTGGTTCACGGCGACGAAGAACGGCTCGCCGCCGTCGGCAGGGGCGAACGCCTGGCCGATCGGCTCGCGGGCGTTGACGAACGGCTCACCGGTCCCGCTCAGCTCGCCGAGCGCGCGGGGGTCGCCGACCCGCTCGACCGCGGCCGGCTGGTAGATGATCGCGTTGGTGATGACGTCCTGCTCCGACGGGTCGGGCAGCTCGGTCGACGAGGGCACGTAGGCCCACGTCTCGGAGCCGGCCGCGGCGTTGAGCGCGTCGACCAGCGTGGCGAGCGCCTCGTCGGCCGCGTCGGCGCCGTCGACCACCGCCGAGTTCTCGATCTCCATGAGCCCGACGACGTCGGCGTCCAGGGCGTTGATCGCCGCGACGATCTTGGCCTCCTGACGCTCGAGCTGAGCCGCGTCCCACGCACCGCGCGGGCCGTTCTCGGTCTCGCACTCGTCGACCGTGGTCCCGTTGCCCTCACGGTCCACGAACGGGACGCAGCCCGGGACGTCGACGCCGAGCGTCGTGAAGTAGTTGAGGACGTTGAACGCGGCGACCGTGAGGTCGGCCGCGCCGAGCGCCTCGGCGTCGGGCGCCGGGGTCCGGGTGTTCTTGAAGGTCACGGTCTCGTTGCCGGGCGTGACCTGTGAGGTCGGGCTGAGCTTCCAGACGTTGTTCCGGTAGTCGACGATGAGCGGCGTGGTGAACGTCGCCGGCGCACCGACGCGGACCGGGTTCGTGAGGGAGACGTACGGCGGCGTCTGGCCGCCGCCCGAGCTCGTGAAGTTGGTCGAGGCGCCGTCGTCGAGGGTCACGCGGCGAGCCGCGTTGTCGGCGGCGACGGCGGCGACGGCGGCCGCGTCCTGCGGGTCCGCGACCTCGGTCGGCTGGATCAGCGGGGTGTCCCCGAACGCGAGGCCGACCTCACCGAACTGGTGCGTGGCGAACGTGTTGGTGACGGTGTAGGTACCGACCGGCGCGAACAGCATCGACTCGAGCTTCTCGCGGTCCGCGTCCGTGGTCGGCCACGGGACGGAGACCGGATCCACCGGCTCGGCCTGGTCGCTCAGGACCTCGTAGCCGGTCGCGTCGGGGACGACGACCTGCGTGAGCCCGTTGAACTCCGCGACCGTGCCGGTCACGCGGACGCGGTCGCCGATCGCGACCGTGGGGGCGCCGCCCCTCTGCTGGTAGACGAACAGGGCGTCGGAGCCGGTGCGCGTCGACAGGTCCGTCTCGCCGCCCGTGCCCGGGGTCTGGATGACGAAGCCGAAGAAGCCGCCGGTCGGGTAGGCCGCGGTGACGACGCCCTCGGTGATGACGGGGGTGTCGACGACCGGGCTCACCGCGCCCGTGCCCTGGATCTCGGCGATGGTGAGCGGCGTCGGATCACCTGGCTGCTCGGGCTCGGCGCCCGGCGTCGGCGTGCCCGCGGTGAAGTCGGCCGCGTTGTCGGCGGTGTTGACGAAGCCTGTGCGCGCGACCGAGGCAGTGTTCGACGCCCCGACCGCCGGCCCCGCGCCGGCGTAGTCGTTGGCCGTTCCGTAGCCGACGAAGTCGACCACGGACGCGTCGGCGGAGCAGTCGACGCCGCAGCCGGCGAGCCGGGCGCCGCTCGAGACGAGCGCGACCTTCCCGGCCGTGCCGCCCATCGCGAGGGAGCCGACGACGTCGGGCGCCGGAAGGTCCTCGGACCCGCCCGTGCCGGCCGCCTGCTGCACCAGGTAGTGGTCACCGGCAGCGATCGAGCCGGTGAGGGGCGTCGTCGTCCAGGAGGTCCCCGCCGCGGACGCGTACTGCACGGTCCACCCGGACACGTCGACCGCCGTGTCACCGGTGTTGTACAGCTCGATGAAGTCGTTCCTGAACGTGGCGCCGGAATTCCCTCCGCCGCCGTAGACCTCGTTGATGATCACCTGGCTCGTGGGCGACGGTGCCGCCCCTGCCGGTCCCACCCCCGCGAAGCCCACCGCGACAGCAGTGAGGGCAGCCGCCGTGACGGCGCCTGCCCTCTGTGCCAGACCCGTCACTCCGTGCATGCGTCGCTCCCGTGTCCGCGACGAGAGATGTCCGCCGCGTGTCGATGTGGCCGGTACGTCCGAGAGTGACAACTTCATGCCTGTCTCACGTCGCGGTCAACCCCTGGAACGGGGCATGTCTACCCGAACCCCCCGACACCGATGAGCCACGCGGGTGAACACCGGGTGAATTCGTCGACCGATCGCTCGAACGGGTGATGCCCGCGGCGCAGCGGGGAACGCCGGCGAGCGTCAGACCTGCGCGCGCTCGGCCGCCTCGACGACGTTCGCGAGCAGCATCGCCCGCGTCATCGGCCCGACCCCGCCGGGGTTCGGCGACAGCCAGCCCGCGACCTCCGCGACGCCCGGGTGCACGTCCCCGGCGAGACGTGTCCTCCCGGTCTCGTCGTCGACCACCCGGGTCACCCCGACGTCGAGCACGATCGCGCCCGGCCGCACGTGCTCGGGTCGGATGATCCCCGGGACACCGGCCGCGGCCACGATCACGTCCGCCTCGCGGGTGTGCGCGGCGAGCTCCCGCGTGCCGGTGTGCGTCAGCGTGACCGTCGCGTTGAGCTCGCGGCGCGTGAGGAGCAGGCCGATGCTCCGCCCCACTGTCGTCCCGCGCCCGACGACGACGACGTGGGTCCCTGCCAGGTCGATCCCGTGCCGCTCGACCAGCTCGATGATCCCGCGCGGCGTGCACGGCAGCGGCGAGTCGATCGGGCCGTCGACCCGCAGGACCAGGCGGCCGAGGTTGGTCGGGTGCAGGCCGTCGGCGTCCTTGGCGGGATCCACGAGCTCGAGCACGCGGTTCGTGTCGATCCCCTTCGGCAGCGGCAGCTGCACGATGTAGCCGGTGCATGCGGGGTCGTGGTTGAGCCGGTCGACCGCAACCTCGATCTCGGCCTGGGTCGCCGTGGCGGGCAGGTCCGCGCGGATCGAGGCGATGCCGACCTCGGCGCAGTCCTTGTGCTTGCCGCCGACGTACGCGCGGCTGCCGGGGTCGTCACCGACGAGGACCGTGCCGAGCCCCGGCACGACCCCGCGGGCCGCGAGCGCGGCGACGCGCTCGGCGAGCTCGGACTTGATCGCTCGTGCGGTCGCCGTGCCGTCGAGCACCTGGGCGCGTCGCGCCGGGCCCGACCCGGCGGCGTCGGCCCCGGCGGCGTCCGCCCCGGCGGCGTCCTCCGAGCCGGCTCTCGGTCCGGTCACTGCTGCAGGCCCGGGTAGAGCGGGAAGTCACCGGCCAGCTTCGCCACGCGCCCGCGCAGCTGCTCGAGGTCGGCGCCCTGCCCGGCGACCAGTGCCGTCGCGATGATGTCGGCGACCTCGGTGAACTCGGCGTCGCCGAACCCGCGGGTCGCGAGCGCGGGCGTGCCGATGCGCAGGCCCGACGTGACGCGCGGGGGGCGCGGGTCGAACGGGACGGCGTTGCGGTTCACGGTGATGCCGGCGTCGTGCAGGAGGTCCTCCGCCTGCTGGCCGTCGAGAGCGGAGGCGCGCAGGTCGACGAGCACGAGGTGCACGTCGGTGCCGCCCGTCAGCACCGAGACCCCGGCCCCGGCGACGTCGGGTGCCGAGAGCCGGTCCGCGATGATCCGCGCGCCGTCGACCGTGCGCTGCTGGCGCGCCCGGAACTCCTCGCCCGCCGCGATCTTGAACGAGACCGCCTTGGCCGCGATGACGTGCATGAGCGGGCCGCCCTGCTGGCCCGGGAACACGGCGGAGTCGATCTTCTTCGCCAGCTCCTCGCGCGACAGGATGAAGCCCGACCGCGGCCCGCCGAGCGTCTTGTGCACGGTCGACGAGACGACGTCGGAGTGCGGCACCGGGCTCGGGTGCAGGCCCGCGGCGACGAGCCCCGCGAAGTGCGCCATGTCGACCCAGAGCTTGGCGCCCACCTCGTCGGCGATCGAGCGGAACGCCTCGAAGTCGAGGTGCCGCGGGTAGGCGGACCAGCCGCCGATGATGACGTCGGGGCGCTCCGCGAGCGCCTTCTCGCGGACCCTGTCCATGTCGACGCGGAAGGTCTCGGGGTCGACCTCGTACGCCGCGACCTCGTAGAGCTTGCCCGAGAAGTTGATCTTCATGCCGTGCGTCAGGTGCCCGCCGTGGGCCAGCGACAGGCCCATGATCTTGTCGCCCGCGTTGATGAGCGCGTGCAGCACGGCCGCGTTCGCCGTCGCGCCCGAGTGCGGCTGGACGTTCGCGTGCTCCGCGCCGAACAGCTCCTTGGCGCGCGCGATCGCGAGGGTCTCCGCGATGTCGACCTGCTCGCAACCGCCGTAGTAGCGCTTGCCCGGGTACCCCTCGGCGTACTTGTTCGTGAGCACGGAGCCCTGCGCCTGGAGCACGGCGCGCGGGACGAAGTTCTCGCTCGCGATCATCTCGAGGGTGTCGCGCTGGCGGTCCAGCTCGCCCTCGAGCACCGCGGCGATCTCGGGGTCGACGTCGGCCAGGGCCTGGTTCATGACGTGGTCGTTCTGGGAGCTCATGGTTCTCCTCGCGCGTCAGCAGTGTCGAGCAGGTCCCGTGCGGTCCGGGCCCGCGATGGTGGTGGTGACCATGGGTGTGGTGACCCGGGGCCCAGGCGTACGACCCGTAGTCTGCTGCTGCGTCGCTCCCCGGTGGTGACCCACCTGCGTTGCGCCAGTCGCGACGCGCACAGCGTAGCAACCGCCGGTGGCCGTCGAGGCAGTCGGTGACGTCCGGGAGGAGCCTCGCATGACGTCGTCCCGCTCGCCAGGCCCGGCGGGTCGGACCGGCCGCACCGCCGGCCCGTGCGCCTTCGACGCCCTCACCGTCGACGACCTTCGTCGCCAGGGCAGCCTCAAGTGGACGCTCTTCCCCGACGCGCTCGGGGCCTTCATCGCGGAGATGGACTTCGGCACCGCCCCCGTGGTCGCGCAGGCGCTGCACCGTGCGGTGGACCAGGGGCTGGTCGGCTACCTGCCGCCCGCTCTCGCCGCCGACATGGCCCGCGCCTACGCCGACTGGTCGACCGTGCACCACAACCGGACCGTGCTGCCCGAGCGGGTCCGCCCGCTCAGCGACGTGCTCGCGGGACTCGAGGCGGCCGTCACCCACTTCTCGCGGCCGGGCAGCCCCGTGATCCTGCCGACGCCGGCCTACATGCCGTTCCTCACGCTGCCCGCGGCGCTCGGGCGCGAGCTGATCCAGGTGCCGATGGCGCTCGACGACGGGCGGTACACGTACGACCTCGACGCCCTCGACGCCGCCTTCCGCGCAGGCGGCCACCTGCTCGTGCTGTGCAACCCGCACAACCCGATCGGCCGCGTCCTCGAGCCGACCGAGCTCGCCGCGGTCGCCGAGGTGGTCGAGCGGCACGGGGGCCGGGTCTTCTCGGACGAGATCCACGCGCCGCTCGTCATGCCCGGTCACCGCCACACCCCGTACGCCGCGCTCTCCCCCGCGACCGCCGCGCACACCGTCACGGCGACCTCGGCGTCGAAGGCGTGGAACCTGCCCGGCCTCAAGTGCGCGCAGCTCGTGCTCTCGAACGACGCCGACGCCGAGCACTGGGAGCGCGTCGGGCAGCTCGCCGAGCACGGGGCCTCGACCTTGGGCGTGGTCGCGAACATCGCGGCGTACACCGCGGGCGACCCCTGGCTCGCCGACGTCGTCGAGCACGTCGACAGGAACCGGCGCCATCTCGCCGACGCGCTGCGCACCCGCCTGCCAGGCGTCGGGTACGTGCCGCCCGAGGGGACGTACCTCGCGTGGCTGGACTGCCGGGGGCTCGCCCTGGGCGAGCGCCCGGCGGACTTCTTCCTCGAGCACGCCGGGGTCGCACTCACGGACGGCTCGGCGTGCGGGCGAGCGGGAGAGGGCTTCGTGCGGTTGACCCTCGCGACCCCGCGCCCGGTGCTCGACGAGATCGTGGACAGGATGGCCCGCGCGGTCGACGCGCGTTGAGGCGTCGTCAGGCCTTCGCGTTGTCGCCGACCTCGTGGTCGCCGAGGATCCGGCGCAGGTAGGCGTACGTCAGGTCGCCCGCCGTGCGGTCGTACTGGTGCTCGTAGCCGTGCTTGGCATACATCGCGAGGTTCTGGACCGAGTCCTGACCGGTGAAGACCCAGATCTCCTCCGTGCCCTCGGGCAGGTGCGGCAGCACGGCGAAGAGCAGCTGCGTGCCGATGCCGCGGCCTTGCAGGTCCGGCGCGACGGCGAGGCGACCGAGCGTGGCCTTCGTCCCCTCGAGCAGCACACGGATCGAGCCGACCAGGCGGTGCCCCGACCAGGCGCCGAGCGTGATCACGCCCTCGGCGACGAGGTCGGCCCGGAGCTGGCTCAGCGTCTGGGTGAGCGGCGGGATGCTCGGGTCGCCGTACACCTGCGCCTCGGTGACGAACGCGGCGCGGCGCAGCGTCAGCAGCTCACCGGCGTCGTCGAGGGACACCGGGCGGATCGAGACGTCAGCGCTCATGCGGCCCATCGTGACACCCGGCGCGGGCCCCCCGCGACCGCCGCTCCGCAGCCGAGACGGCCGTTCACCCGAGCGCCGATGCGGTGTCGGGAGCGACGTACTCGATGCCCATCGCCCGCACCACGGACCGGAGCTCGGCCTCGAAGTACGGCTCGACGTCGCGGAACATGAAGGCCAGCTGCCCGAACACCTCCATGCAGATCACGCCGAAGAGCCGCACCCACGAGCTCGCGAACACCCACAGGGCCGCCATGGGGAGCTCGACCCCGTGGCTCGCCGCGTACTCGCGCAGCTGCGCGCACGCGGCCTCGGGCGCGACGGGCTCGTCGGGCAGCTCGAACGGCTGCTCGGCCCAGATCCGCACGAACAGCCCGAGGAACTGCTCCGCGAAGCGGCGTGAGTGCTCGCAGCAGCTCTCGAGGCCCTTCGGCTCCTCGCGGTCACGGAACATGAGGCCGAACTCGGCCGGGTGGGCGACGGCCCATCGCCGGAACGCCCGGACGGCGAGGTGGAGGCGCGCACCCAGGTCGTCCCCCGACGCTGCGCTCTGCGTCGCGACCTCGTGCGTCACCTCCGCGAAGCAGTCCTCGCACATCGCCTCGAGCAGGTTGTCGAGGCCGGAGTAGTACCGGTACAGCGCCGGAGCGGTCATGCCCATCTGCCGTGCGATGCCGCGCAGCGACACGCCCTGGGCTCCGGTCTCGACGAGCTGCGCGCGCGCGGCCGCCTTGATCTCCGCCTCCGTGGCGGTGCGCTGCCGGTCCCGGCGGGACTCCGTGGTCGCGGACATGGGTGCTCCTCCTGACCGCGCCGCGGGGCCGGGATCGCCGGCGCCCCTTGACGCGAATAAACGGCGCATGCTTCAGTACACGGTGTTAGCAAACAGCGTTCACTGGCGTGATCGCCACTCACACACTACGTGACGGAGACCTGTGATGTTCAGTCGACTCGGCCGGTTCCTCCACCTGCGCCGGCGATGGGTCCTCGCGGCGGCCGTCCTGCTCACGGCCGTCGCGGGCGCGTTCGGCCCGGCCGTGGCGGACGCTGTCAAGGGTGGCGGCTTCGAGGACCCGTCCTCGGAGTCCGCCCGGGCGGCCCAGGCGCTGGAGGACGGATTCGGCCGGGGCGACGCCGACGTCGTCGTGCTCTGGCGCAACGCCGACCTCGAGGCGACCGAGCCGGCGTTCGCCGCCCAGGTCGGCGAGCTGGTCGACGGGCTGCCGGCCGAGGCGGTGGCGCAGGTCCTGACCCCCTGGTCCCCCGAGCTCCCCGAGCCGGCGCGCGCCGGTCTCGTCGGCTCCGACGGGCGCACCGCGATGGTGGTGATCTCGCTCGCGGGGGCGGACGAGAGCGCCCGCGCGGCCGCGTACGACGCCATCGCCGCCGACCTCGTCGCGCCCGACCCCTGGGAGACCGACCTCGCGGGCCCCATCCCGGCCATGACGGAGATGGAGCGCACGTCCGAGCGCGACATCGTGCGTGCCGAGCTGCTCGCGATGCCGGTGCTGCTGGTTCTCCTGGTGCTGATCTTCCGCAGCCTGACGGCCGCGCTCCTGCCGGTGACCATCGGCCTCGTCGCGATCCTCGGCGCCATGGGCCTGCTGCGCCTGCTCACGCTGGTGACCGACGTGTCGACCTTCGCGCTCAACGTCACGACGATCCTCGGGCTCGGCCTCGCGATCGACTACGCGCTGTTCATGGTCAGCCGCTTCCGGGAGGAGCTCGACCGCCACGACGGCGACGTCGGGGCGGCGGTCGAGCGGACCGTCTCCACCGCCGGCCGCACCATCGCCTACTCGGGCCTGACCGTGCTCATCGCGTTCGCGGGGATGCTGTTCTTCCCGCAGATGTTCCTGCGCTCGATGGGGCTGGGCGGCATGGCGGTCGTGCTGCTCGACATGGTGCTCGCGCTCACCCTGCTCCCGGCGATCCTCGCCTCGCTCGGGACACGGGTCGACGCCGGCCGCCTCCCGCGCGGCGTCGCCGGGCGGCTCCCGCGGCGACACCGCGCGCCGAACCCACCGGCGTCCGCCGCCGGCGGGTGGGCTCGGTGGGCACACGCCGTCCTGCGCCGCCCCGGGACCGTCGCCGTCGCCGCGACCGCCCTCCTCGTGGTCGTCGCGCTGCCCGCACTCGACCTGCGTGCCGGCGTCACCGACGTCCGTGACCTCCCGGCGTCGTCGGTGTCCCGGCAGGCGGCGGACCGGGTGAGCGACCAGTTCCCGGCGTCCGCCCAGGTGAGCCTCGACGTCGTCGTGCAGGGCGCGACGGACGACGACGCGCTCGCCGCGTTCGCGGACGCCCTCGCCGCGCTGCCCGGCGCCACCGGCGCAGGGCTCGTGGGCGCCGTCCCGGCCGACGGAACCGACGGGCGCCCGGCGACCGCGCACCTGCGCGTCACGACCGACGGCGTGGTCGACAGCGCGGCGACCGGCGACCTCGTGCGCGCCGTGCGGGCCGTGGACGTGCCCGCGGGCGCCGAGCAGGTGCTCGTCGGCGGCGACGCCGCGGTCAACCTCGACTCGACGGACGCGATCACGCGGACGCTGCCTGGGACGCTCGGCTTCGTGGCCGGCATGACCATGCTGCTGCTGTTCCTCGCGCTCGGCTCGGTGGTGCTGCCGGTCAAGGCGGTGCTGGCCAACGTCCTGTCGCTCGGCGCGACGATGGGCATGATCGTGTGGGGCTTCGGCCAGGGCAACCTCGCCGACCTGCTCGGCTTCAGCGAGACCGGCCGCGTCGACCCGAGCAACCTCGTGCTCATCGGGCTCATCGCCTTCGGGCTCGCGATGGACTACGAGCTGTTCCTGCTGAGCCGGGTCCGCGAGGCGCACCTGCGCGGTGCGACCCCCGGCGCGGCGATCGCCACGGGCCTCGAGCGGTCCGGGCGGACGATCACGAGCGCGGCGCTGCTGCTGGTCGTCGTGCTCGCCGCCATGACGACGAGCAGCCTCGGGTTCCTCCAGCTGATCGGCCTCGGCCTCGCGTTCGCGGTCGTCGTGGACGCGACGATCGTGCGGGCGCTCCTCGTGCCGGCCGTGATGGTGCTGCTCGGCCGCGCGAGCTGGTGGCTCCCGGCACCGCTCGCCCGGCTGCACGCGCGGATCGGGATGAGCGAGGACGACGACGCGTCGGCCGCCGCACCGTCGGCCCCGGGTCCGAGCGAGCCGGCTCACCGCGTGCCGGCCGGCACGCCGAGCTGAGCCTGCGTCTACGCTCTGGCCCTGTGACCGAGGCCCCTGCGACCGAGACCGGCGATCCGACCCACTGGGTGCTCAGCCTCTCGTGCCCCGACCGTCCCGGCATCGTGCACGCGGTCGCCGGGCTGCTGGCCGAGCACGGCGGCAACATCACCGAGTCGCAGCAGTTCGGCGACCCGCTGTCGGGGCTGTTCTTCATGCGGGTCCAGGTGGAGTCGGCCGCCTCGCGCGAGGAGCTCGACACGGCGCTGACCGCCCTCGCCTCGGAGTTCGGCATGACGTGGGACCTCGACGTCGCCGGCCGCAGGATGCGCACGCTCGTCATGGTCTCGACCGCCGCGCACTGCCTCCACGACCTGCTGTTCCGTCAGCAGTCCGAGGGCCTGCCGGTCGACATCGTCGCGGTCGTGTCGAACCACACCGACCTCGCGGGGGTCGCGGGGTTCTACGGGATCCCGTTCCACCACGTCCCGGTCACGAAGGCGACGAAGCCCGACGCCGAGGCGCGGCTGCTCGCCCTCGTCGAGGAGCTCGACGTCGAGCTCGTCGTGCTGGCCCGGTACATGCAGATCCTGTCGGACGACCTCTGCCGGGCCCTCGCCGGCCGGGTCATCAACATCCACCACTCCTTCCTGCCGAGCTTCAAGGGCGCCCGGCCGTACGCGCAGGCGCACGACCGCGGGGTCAAGCTCATCGGGGCGACCGCCCACTACGTCACGGGCGACCTGGACGAGGGCCCGATCATCGAGCAGGACGTCGAGCGGGTGGACCACTCGCGCCACGTCGAGGCGCTCATGGCGCTCGGCCAGGACGTCGAGCGGCGCGCGCTCGCACGAGCCGTCCGCTGGCACGCCGAGCACCGGGTGCTGCTGGACGGGCACCGGACGATCGTCTTCCGCTGACGGCGCGCGGCCGACCGTCGGCCCGGTCGCTCCGCGATCAGCCGCGCAACCACTCCCACACACGGTCCCAGAACGAGCCGCTCCGGCCCGGCCGGTCCTGCTCGACCAGCACCGCGACGGTCCGCGGCGGCACGGTCACGGTGCCCGTCGCCTCGTCCCACTGCGTCTGCTGCACGACGGCGTCGCTCCCCCGGGCCTGGACCCGCGACAGGTCGTAGTCCCGGCCGGCGAGCGCGGCGATCGTCTGCGTCGTCGGCTCGTCGGAGGCGTTGAAGACCGTGAGCACGCCGTCGAGCCTGCGGTCCACGTCCCGCCCCACGACGTCGCGGCCGTCGCGGTCGTCGACGTGCATGACGATGACGCCAGGAGTCGCGTCCGGGCCGCTGCCGGGGAACGTGACCTTGTCACGGATGAGGTCGGCGTCCCCGAGCCGGAACAGCTCGGTCGAGAAGCGGAGCCGGAGCAGGTCCTGCGCCATCGCGTCGCTCGTCGCGATGTCGGCCGGCGCCGGCTTGAGCGCCGGGTTCGCGAGCAACGGCTGCTGGAACGGCCACTTCGCCTCGTTGTCGGCGGCCGGCGGCAGGCCCCTGCCGAAGCCGTTGTCCTGGCCCGTGAAGTCGAGCACGTTGAACCAGTCGCCCGAGTTGTAGCTGTTCCGGTCGAGCGACTTGCTGCGCAGCAGCTCGGCGCCCGCGTGCCAGAACGACGGCGTCTGGGCCAGCGCGGTGGTGGCGAGCGAGACGGTGTTCATCCGGACGCGGTCCGCCATCGGCGTGTCCACCGGCAGCTTGAGCGTGAGCGAGTCGAACAGCGTCTCGTTGTCGTGCGCGTCGACGTAGGTGACGACCTCCTCGGGCGAGTCGGCGTAGCCGGCCGGCTGCCCGTTGTAGTCGATCTGGTCGCCGCGCTGGACCTCGCCCGAGCTGGTGAGGAACTCGTAGTCGCGCAGGTTCCCGGCCAGGCCGAGCCGGACCAGGTCGCCCTGCTGCTGGACCCGCGCGAGCTGCTCGGCCTGCGTCCCGTTCACCGGCGCGCCGTTCGGGTCGGTGTACGCGCCCGAGCCGAAGCCCTGGATCCGCGGGTCCTCGTCGAAGGGCCCGCCGCCGCGCACGGCGTCGCGCAGCCGGTCGCTGAACGTGCCGATCCCGGTCCCGCCCAGCTGACCCTGCGTGGCCTGCGTGAAGAGCCGGTTGTTCGCGACCTCGCCGAAGTTCCAGCCCTCGCCGTACAGGTACACGGCCTTGCCGTCGACGCCGTCACGCTTCTTCGTGAGGCCGTCGAGCGCCGCGCGGACCGCGAGCATCGTGTCGCGCGAGTGGTGGCCCATGAGATCGAAGCGGAAGCCGTCGACCTTGTAGTCGCGCGCCCACGTCACCACCGAGTCGACCATGAGCTTCTCGGCCATGACCTGCTCGGTCGCGACGTTCTGGCAGCACGTCGAGGTCTCGACCTGACCCGCCGCGTCGAGCCGGTGGTAGTAGCCGGGGACCACGCGGTCAAGGATCGACCTCGGGTCCTGACCGCTCGCGGCCGTGTGGTTGAACACCTGGTCGAGCACGACCTGCAGGCCGTCCTGGTGGAGCGCGCCCACCATCGTGCGGAACTCCGCGACCCGGGCGCCGCCGTCGGCGTCGACCGCGTAGGAGCCCTCGGGGGTCGAGAAGTGCAGCGGGTCGTACCCCCAGTTGTAGCCGTCCTGGTCCCGGATCGGCTCGATGCACGCCTGCTGCTCGGGCGAGTCCGGCGCGAAGGACTCGAGGTCGCACGGCGGGGTCGCCTGGGCGTCGCGGTCCTCCTCGATCGTCGCGATGTCGAACGTCGGGAGCAGGTGGACGGTCGTCAGGCCCGCGTCGGCGAGCTCGCGCAGCTGCTGACGTCCGGCGCCGTTCTCCGCGAAGGCGAGGTACGTGCCGCGCTTGGCCGCCGGCACCGACTCGTCGTTGATCGAGAAGTCGCGCACCTGGAGCTCGTAGATGGTCTGGTCGACCGGCTCCACGCGTGGCTGCGGTGTCTTCTCCCAGACCTTGGGCCGGTACGCCTTGTCGTCGAGGTCGACGAGCACCGAGTGCGTCGAGTTCTGGGTGAGCGCGACCGAGTACGGGTCCGTGACCCGGTTGACCTCGACCGCGTCGGTGGTCGGCGCGTAGACCGTCACCTCGTAGAGGTAGCGGGCCCCGTTCCAGGCGCGGGTGCCCGCCGCGGTCCAGGTGCCGTCGTCGGCCCGGCTCATCGCGACCCGCTCAGGCTCGGCCGCCAGGTCGTCGCCCGTCCACACGAGCAGGTCGACCTGCGTCGCGGTCGGCGCCCACAGCGCGAGCGAGGGCGCCTTCTTCTTCCACGTCACCCCGAGGGCACGGTCGGACGCCGCCTCGGCGAACACGTCGTCGACGACGCCGGGGATCTGCATGCCGGTGATCGCCTGCGCGGTGCCGTCCGCGGCGTACTGGCCGACCATCAGCTCGCCCTGGAGGAGCCGGACGACCTCGCCCCGCTCGAGGCCCTCCGCGCCTCCGACCCGCAGCGCGAGGTAGCCCGCGAGCGCGGGGAACCGCTCGAGCTGCGCCTCGCTCAGCCCGGCCGGGTCGTAGGCGAGGTCCTGGACGCTGCCGCCCGCGACGTCGTCGCCGTCGACCTGGTCGTCGACCACCTCGAGCGAGCCGTCCGGCGAGGCGTGCAGGCGCCACGTCAGCGCGCCCGGATCCGTCCCCTCGGGGACCCAGTCGGCGGGGAACGCGATCGTCTCGGCGTCGATCCAGTGCGCCCGCAGCTCGCCGACCCCGGCCAGCGGCGGGTTCTCGACACCGATCGTCAGGAGGTTCGTCGCGAGGTCGTAGCTGAAGGTCACGGGCTCGCCGCCGGGCGCGGCGAACGGGATGTTCGCGCCGTTGAGGGCGCCGCCGGCGCCGTAGTTGACCGCCCACGAGAGGTTGTGCGCGACCTTGACCTCGTAGACCCCGGCGGGCAGGTCGGGGGCCGTGTAGGTGAAGATGCCGTCACCGTCCGGGTCCTGGAGCCAGGTGGCGAGGCAGGCGGGGTCCCAGTCCGCCGCGCAGCCGAGCTCGCTCTGCAGGCTGCCGGGCAGGGTGAGGATGTCGCCCTGCGCGCTCGAGGTGAACCAGTCGGTCACCGGGTCGTAGTAGAAGGTGACCTGCTGCGGGGCGTCACCTGTCACGGTGTAGGCCACGTTCGGGCCGTCCTGGACCCCGCCCGCGCCGTAGTTCAGGGCCCACGAGCCGTTCAGCGCGATCTTGTACTCGTAGGACCCGGGCGGGACGAGGAACGTCCGCGACCAGATGCCGTCCGCGCGCTTGGTCAGCGCCGTGTTCGTGCAGGCCGGGTCCCACTCGGTGCAGAGCGGGCCGCCGGTCGGGTCGTCGGGGTTGCGGAGGTCGTCCTGGTGGCTGCCCGCGATGTTCACGAGCGTGGGCTCGGGCTCCTCGCCGGCGTCCGGGACCACGCCGTCGACCGCGACGCCCACCGACGCGTACGTCGAGTCGGCGACGCGCGTGCCCGCAGCGTCCTGCGTGACCGCGCGGTACTCGACGAGCGTCCCGGGCGCCAGGTCCGCGACGTCGTGGAACACGCGTGGCGTGGTGTCCTCGGCGGTGCCGAGCGGCGTCCACGCGTCGTCGCCGACCACGCGGAAGGCGAAGCTCGTCTCGCTCCAGCGGTCGTCCGCAACGTCGGCGGCGACGGGCGCGAGCCCGCTCAGGCCGGCACCCGCGGCCGGCACGTCGATCGTGATCTCGGGCGCGGCGTCGGCGGCCGCGACGGGCGCGTCGGCCCGGAGCACGACCGCCGCGAGCGGCGGGACCTCGAGCGTGACCCGGCCCGCGGCGTCGGCCGTGACCGCGGTGGTCGTGCCGAGCAGCGGGGCGAACGTCGCGCCCGGGGTGAGCGTCGTCAGCGTGACGGTCGCCGCGGCGTCGTCGTTGTTGAGCGCGACGAGGTGCTCGACCTTCTCGTCGCGGTCGACGCGCGAGAACGCGTAGACGTTGTCCTGCGAGTACCGCTCGAGCTGCGCACCCGTCGCGAGGGCGGGGTAGGTCTCGCGGAGCTCGGCGAGGTCGGCGATGTGGGTGTAGAGCGCGGCGTCGGTGTCGTACCGGTCGACCGAGCCGGCCGGCGTGCCGTCGACGAGCGCCTGGTCGGCGTACTCCTCGACCTGCGTCGCGAACAGCGACTGGCGCGCGTCCTTGTCCTTGCCCTGGAGGTCGCCGTTGCCGACGAAGCCCTGCTCGTCGCCGTAGTACACGACCGGCTGACCGCGGGTGAGGTACATCAGGGAGTGCGCGAGCCGGTCGCGGTCGAGGGGCGAGCCCGAGTCCTTGACCATGTAGCCGATCCGGCCCATGTCGTGGTTGCCCAGGAACGTCGGCAGCGCGTAGGCGTTCGTGTCGGGCGTCGTGTACATGTCGTCGCTCGCGTACAGCTGCGACAGGCTCTGCGCCGAGAACCCGCGGGCGAACGTGCTCGCGGCCGACTGGAACGAGAAGTCCAGGACCGAGCTCATGTCCGTGTCGCGGACGTACGGCGAGGTCTTGGCGGCGTCGGCGTCGAAGACCTCGCCGAACATGAAGAACTCGTCCTTGCCCTGCGCGCGGGCGTAGTCGAGGATCTCGGTGGTCCACTGCTCCCAGAACTCCATGTTGACGTGCTTGGCGGTGTCGATGCGGAAGCCGTCGATGCCGAGGTCGATCCAGTCCTGGTACACCTCGACGAAGCCGTCCACGACCGCCGGGTTCTCGGTCATGAGGTCGTCGAGCCCGTCGAAGTCGCCGTCGTTGACGGACTCGCCGGTCCAGGTCGAGTTGCCCCGGTTGTGGTAGAGCGTCGGGTCGTTGAGCCAGCCGGGCACCTTGAGGTCCGCGTCCTCGGGCGCCACGACGGGCGTGTACGGGAACGACGTCGCCGGGTCGAGCGCGGGGAACGGCCGGCTGCCGTCCGCGTAGTCGGCCGGGTCGAACGGGGTCCCGGTGGCGTCGCGATACGGCTCCGTGGCCTTGTCGACGTAGTCGTACACGCCCTCCTGGTAGGAGATCACGTCGGCCGTGTGGTTCGTGATGATGTCGAAGTAGACCTTGATGCCCCGGGCGTGCGCGTCGGCGATCAGCGCCTCGAGCTCGGCGTTGGTGCCCAGGTGCGGGTCGATCTGCGTGAAGTCGGTGATCCAGTAGCCGTGGTAACCGGCGGAGGCGTTGGCGCCCTCCCCCTGCACGGGCCGGTTCTTGAAGGACGGCGTGAGCCAGATCGCCGTCGTGCCCAGGCCCTCGATGTAGTCGAGGTTCTGGCGCAGACCCGCGAGGTCGCCGCCGTTGTAGAAGCCCTTGTCGGTCGGGTCGAGGCCGGTCACGAGCCGGTCACCGGTGAGGCCGCCCGCGTCGTTGGACGGGTCGCCGTTGGCGAACCGGTCCGTCATGACGAAGTAGAACCGCTCGTCGGAGCCCGGCTGGCGGATGGGCGCGGCGACCAGTGCGTCGTCGGCGTCGGTGTAGTCGCCGGTGAGGTCGACCGGCGCGACGGCGATGCGGCGGGTCGTGTCGTCGAACGTGAAGCGCAGCGTGGCCGGGCCCGCCAGGACGAGCGGGACGTTCGCATCGCCGCCGTCGACGCCGTAGGCCTCGTCCCAGGTGTCGTTGACC
This sequence comes from Cellulomonas fimi, assembly GCF_012952065.1. Taxonomy (GTDB): domain Bacteria; phylum Actinomycetota; class Actinomycetes; order Actinomycetales; family Cellulomonadaceae; genus Pengzhenrongella; species Pengzhenrongella fimi_A. Next base: position 67,407 of record NZ_JABCJJ010000002.1, on the reverse strand, counting down.
GCGACCTTGTACTCGTGGCTGCCCGCGGGGACGGTGAACTCGGCCGCGTAGACGCCTGACGTGCCGGTCGGCGCGAGCTCGGTGTCGGCGCAGTCGGGCTGCCAGTCGTCCGGGCAGCCGAGCTCGCTCTGCAGGCTGCCGACGAGGGCGAACGTGCGGTCGTTGTCGGCCGTCGCCGACGGCGCGGCGACGGCGGCGCCCGTGAGCGCGACGGCGGTCGCGGCGACCAGGGCGACGAGCGGGCGGACGCGGGCAGGCAGAGCGGTCATCGAGAACTCCTTGGTCGCCCGCGCAGCACTGAGCGGGACCTGCATGACGATGCCAAGCAACGTACGGGTTGCCGCAACTTTCAGCAAGAGCCCACTGCTTCAACGCCGCAACGTCCGCACTCCGTGGTGCCCTGGGCCCACGGAGTGCGGACGTTGCGGAAAGGGAGGAGAGGGAACCGTCAGATCAGGCCGAGGCCCTTGACCGCGTCGCGCTCCTCGACGAGCTCGGCGACCGACGCGTCGATGCGTCCGCGCGAGAACTCGTCGATCTCGAGGCCCTGGACGATCTCCCACTCGCCACCCGTCGACGTGACCGGGAACGAGGAGATGAGGCCCTCGGGCACGCCGTACGAGCCGTCGGACACGATCGCCGCGGAGGTCCAGCCGCCGGGCGTCGTGCCGTTGACCCAGTCGTGCACGTGGTCGATCGCCGCGTTGGCCGCCGAGGCCGCCGACGACGCGCCGCGCGCCTCGATGATCGCAGCCCCGCGCTTGGCGACGGTCGGGATGAAGTCGTTCTCGAGCCACGCCTGGTCGTTCACGACCTCGGCCGCCGGACGGCCGCCGATCGACGCGTGGAAGATGTCCGGGTACTGCGTCGCGGAGTGGTTGCCCCAGATCGTGAGCTGCTCGATGTCCGTGACCGCGGCGCCGGTCTTCTTGGCGAGCTGCGACAGCGCGCGGTTGTGGTCCAGGCGCGTCATCGCCGTGAAGCGCGACGACGGCACGTCGGGCGCGTGCGACGCGGCGATGAGCGCGTTCGTGTTGGCCGGGTTGCCCACCACGAGGACGCGGATGTCGTCCGCCGCGCCCGCGTTGATCGCCTCGCCCTGCGGCTTGAAGATCCCACCGTTGGCCGAGAGGAGGTCGCCCCGCTCCATGCCCGCCGTCCGCGGGCGCGCACCCACGAGCAGCGCGACGTTGGCGCCCTCGAAGCCCGCGCGCGGGTCGTCGACGATGTCGATCCCCGCGAGCAGCGGGAACGCGCAGTCGTCGAGCTCCATCGCGGTGCCCTCGGCGGCCTTGACGCCCTGGGGGATCTCGAGCAGCCGGAGCCTCACCGGCGTGTCCGGCCCGAGCAGCTGACCCGACGCGACGCGGAACAGCAGGGCGTAGCCGATCTGGCCGGCGGCACCGGTGACGGTGACGTTGACCGGGGTGGGACGAGCCATCGCAGAACTCCTTCGATCTGGGCTGACGACCTGGGCTGGGACAGGCCGATCGGTGCGCGGGCCGGTCGGCGGGGAGCCGGCCGTCCCGGGCGGGACGGCGTCAGGCGGCGAGCCGCGCCGCGAGGTTCTCGTCGAGCGAGGCGAGGAACTCCTCGGTCGTCTGCCAGGCCTGGTCCGGCCCGACGAGCAGAGCGAGGTCCTTGGTCATCTTGCCGCTCTCGACGGTCTTGACGACCACGTCCTCGAGCGTCTCCGCGAACTGCGTCACCTCGGGCGTGCCGTCGAGCTTGCCGCGGTGCTTGAGGCCACCGGTCCAGGCGAAGATCGACGCGATCGGGTTGGTCGACGTCGGCTTGCCGGCCTGGTGCTGGCGGTAGTGCCGCGTCACCGTGCCGTGCGCCGCCTCCGCCTCGACGCATCTGCCGTCCGGGGTCATGAGGACCGACGTCATGAGACCGAGCGAGCCGAAGCCCTGCGCGACGGTGTCGGACTGCACGTCGCCGTCGTAGTTCTTGCAGGCCCAGACGTAGCCGCCCTCCCACTTCATCGCGGCGGCGACCATGTCGTCGATCAGGCGGTGCTCGTAGGTGAGACCGGCAGCATCGAAGTCGGCCTTGAACTCCGACTCGAACACCTCCTGGAAGATGTCCTTGAACTGGCCGTCGTAGGCCTTGAGGATCGTGTTCTTCGTCGACAGGTAGACCGGGTAGCCCCGCTGCAGTCCGTACGCGAACGACGCCCGCGCGAAGTCACGGATCGAGTCGTTGAAGTTGTACATGCCCATCGCCACGCCACCGCCCTCGGGGTACGTCACGACCTGCTGCTGGATCGGCTCCGAGCCGTCCGTGGGGGTGTAGGTCAGCGTGAGAGTGCCCGCGCCGGGGACCTTGAAGTTGGTCGCGCGGTACTGGTCGCCGAACGCGTGGCGGCCGATGATGATCGGCTTGTTCCAGCCGGGCACCAGGCGCGGGATGTTCGAGATGATGATCGGCTCGCGGAAGACGACGCCGCCGAGGATGTTGCGGATCGTGCCGTTGGGCGAGACCCACATCTTCTTGAGGCCGAACTCCTCGACGCGCGCCTCGTCGGGCGTGATCGTCGCGCACTTGACGCCGACCCCGTGCTCCTTGATGGCGTGCGCGGCGTCGATCGTGACCTGGTCGTCGGTCGCGTCGCGGTTCTCGATCGACAGGTCGTAGTAGCGCAGGTCGACGTCGAGGTACGGGTGGATCAGACGGTCCTTGATGAACTGCCAGATGATCCGGGTCATCTCGTCGCCGTCGAGCTCGACGACGGGGCCGACTACCTTGATCTTGGCCATACGGGCATCTCTCCTGTGCTTGGGCGGTGCCTGCGAGGTGTGGTTGCAGGCGCTGCGGGCCTCGCTCCATCCGGCCTCTGAGGGGTGCTGTCAGCGGCCACCGCACCCGATATTACTCGACGTCGAGATATCTCCGTCCGCCTCTCGACCCGCGGGCGGGTGTCCGTCCGGGCGGGTGCCATGCTGTACCCGCACGGCCCGCCGCGCAGCCCCGCTCGACAGCTCCGCTCCGCAGCCCCGCTCCGCAGCCCCGCGGCGCGGCACCTGCCCCCACACACCGATGACAGGACGATCATGTCGAAGGACACCCCCGACCCCATCCCGACCGACGCCCCGCCGCACGGCACGCCGTCCTCGGCCGCGTCCACAGTCGCGTCCACAGCCGCGTCGTACGACGCCGAGGAGCTGCACCCGGGCGGTGACCTCGTGCTCGAGCCGCTCCGTCCGAGCCTCGCGGTGCGGCTCGGCGCGGAAGCCGTCGGGTCCTACCTGCTCGTGTTCGTCGGGCTCGGGGTGGCGCTCTACTCCGTCCTGTTCGGCACGGGCGTGCTGGGCGTCGCGCTCGCGTTCGGGCTCGCGCTCCTGGGCGGGGCGGTCGCGTTCGGCCACATCTCGGGCGGCCACTTCAACCCTGCCGTCACGATCGGCGCGGCGATCGCGGGCCGCACGCCGTGGCGCGACGTCCTTCCGTACTGGCTCGCTCAGCTCGTCGGCGCGGTGCTCGCCGCCGCGACCCTCTACCTGACCATCCCGGCGACGCTGCCGAGCCTGCTGGGCCCGGAGTCGACCGTGCGGACGTTCTTCACCGGCACGGCCAACGGCTTCGGCGAGAACTCGCAGCTCGCGCGCGTCTCCCAGGGCGAGCACGCCTTCGACCTCGTGCCTGCGCTGGTGGTGGAGATCGTCGCGACCGCGCTGCTGGTCGGGGTCGTCCTCGCCGCGACCAGCCGGCACGTGCACCACGCGCTCGCGCCCATCGCGATGGGGCTCACCTACACGGTCCTCCTGCTCGTCGCCGGCCCGGTCACCAACGGCGGGCTCAATCCCGCGCGCTCGACCGGCGCGGCGCTCTTCTCCGAGAGCTGGGCGCTCGGGCAGCTGTGGCTGTTCTGGCTCGCGCCGGTGGTCGGTGCAGCGCTCGCGGGCCTCGCGAACCGCGCCTTCGCCACCGAGACCATCGAGGACAACCTCCTCGAGGAGGACGACCTCCTGGTCGAGGAGGAGGACGTCGCCGTCGATCGTCTCCGCGACTGAGCCCCGACACCCCGCGGACCGGGCCCGGGCTGCGTTCAGACCAGGGGCACGGTCTGGGACAGGACGCCGACGCCGACGGCCAGCACCACCAGCACGGCGACGTCGTGCGTCCGAGAACGGACGACGAGGCTGGACGGGGACGTCCGGAGCGCCCCGCGCGAGACGGCGAGGATGACGAGGAGGAGCGCCAGCGTCAGACCCCCGACCTGGACGTCGGCCACCCACGTGAGGACCACGGAGAGCGCGATGCCTGCGCACGTCCACCAGAGCCAGGGGCTGCGTCCCGCCGCGAGGCTCGCGAGGGCGGCGCCGCGCGCGTCGTGAGCCTGGTCGGCGTGCTCGACGCCGGTCGCGGCCGACGCCGTGGTCGTCCGGTGGTCCTCCTGCATCGGTCAGCCTCCCGCCGGAAGGCTACCGTTGCGGCGTGCGCGCCACCCCTCGACCGGCTGACGTCGCACGACGTGGTCGGCCGATCCGCTCGGTGGTGGTCGTGGGCGCGGGCCTGGCCGGTGCGCAGACCGCGGCCGCGCTCCGCGCCGAGGGGTTCGACGGGACGGTGACGGTGCTCGGTGCGGAGGACGTCCTGCCGTACGACCGCCCCCCGCTCTCCAAGCACCTGCTGGACCGGCCCCGGCCCGCCTGGCTGATCGAGGAGCTCGGGGTCGATCTGGTCGCCCTCGCCGACGACGTCAGGCTCGGTGTCACCGCGACGTCGCTCGTGGTCGACGACGACGGCGTCACGATCGCGACGACGTCGGCCGCCGCGGGGGCCACGTCGCCGGTCCGCGCCGACGCGCTCGTCGTCGCCTCGGGCGCGCACGCCGTGCGCCCTCAGGGTTGGGCCGGGGTGACGCTGCACACCGCCGCCGATGCCGCCGCCCTCCGTCCGCGCCTGGTGCCCGGCGCGCGCCTCGTCGTCGTGGGCGCGGGCTGGATCGGGGCCGAGGTCGCCGGTGCGGCCGCCGCCGCCGGTGTCGACGTCACGGTCGTCGAGGCAGGCGCGGCCCCGCTCGCCGCCGCCCTCGGCGAGCGCGTCGGCGCGCTGACGATCCCGTGGTACGAGACGGCCGGCGTCCGACTCCTGACCGGAGACCCCGCCGCTGCGGTGCGCGACGACGGCGTCCGCCTCGCCGACGGCACGGAGCTCGCCGCCGACGTCGTGCTCGTGGCCGTCGGCGTGCGCCCGGCGACCGGCTGGATCGGGTCCGCGCTCCCCCGGGACCCCGATGGCTCGCTGCGGGTGGACCCGGAGCACCGCATCCTGGACGGACCGCCGCACGTGCGCGCCGTCGGCGACGTCGCGCGCCGCTGGTCGCCGCGGCACGGGTGGGTCGCCGGCGGCCACTGGGACGCCGCGCTCCGCGGCCCCGCGACGGCCGTCCGCGCGCTCCTCGACGACGGCGCGGGGCGCGAGGGTGCCGGCGCGGTCGCCGACCCTGCGCCGTACGTCTTCTCGACCCAGCTCGGCCACGACCTCACGCTGCTCGGCCGGCAGGACCCGACGGACGAGCTCGTGCTCCGCGGGGATCCGGCCGGGCCCGGCGGCTGGGCTGCCCTGTGGTTCGCGCCGGCCGGGCCGGGCCTCGCGACCGACGGCGCAGCCGAGGCCACGGCCGACGACGCGGACGACGCCCGTGGCGCCGCCGGTGCAGCCGCTGCTCGCAGGCTGACCGCTGCGCTCGTGGTCGACCGCCCGCGGGACGTCGGCGCCGCCCGACGCCTGTTCACGGGCGCCACGCTCCCGCTGCTCGACCCGGCGCTCGCCGCCGACCCCGAGCGCCCCCTGCGCGACGCCGTCGTCGGCTGACGCCCGCCGCTCCGGCGGCGCGTACCCTCCCGCCCCTCTCGTCGAGTGCGACGTCCTGACGGTCATCCGCCCGGGATGGGCGTGGGGGACGTCACACTCGGCGGGCCTGCCGCACGGTCCTCAGTGGGCGAAGTGGCGCGTGCCCGTCAGGTAGAGCGTGATGCCGGCCGCCTCGGCGGCCGCGATCACCTCGTCGTCACGCACCGAGCCACCCGGCTGCACGACGGCGCGGACCCCGGCGTCGAGCAGCACCTGCAGCCCGTCCGCGAAGGGGAAGAACGCGTCCGACGCCGCGACCGAGCCCGCCGCGCGCCCGCCGTCGCCCGTGCCCGCGCGCTCGACCGCGAGGCGGCACGAGTCGACCCGGTTGACCTGCCCCATCCCCACGCCGACGGACGCGCCGTCGCGCGCGAGCAGGATCGCGTTGGACTTGACCGCCCGGACCGCGCGCCAGGCGAACGCGAGGTCCGCGAGCGTCGCCTCGTCGGCCGGGGTCCCGGTCGCGAGCGTCCACGCGGTCGGGTCGTCGCCCGGCGCGTCCACGCGGTCGACCTGCTGCAGCAGGAGGCCACCGCTGATCGGGCGCAGCTCGGCCCCTGCGCGCGGCGGCGCGGTGACCTCGAGCAGGCGGATGTTCTTCTTCGCGGTGAGGATCTCGAGGGCCTCGGGCTCGAAGCCCGGCGCCACGACGACCTCGGTGAACACCGGCGCGACCTGCTCGGCCATCGCCGCGGTGACGACCTGGTTGGCGGCGATCACCCCGCCGAACGCGGACAGCGGGTCGCACGCGTGCGCCTTGGCGTGCGCCTGCGCGATGTCGGACCCGACCGCGATGCCGCACGGGTTCGCGTGCTTGATGATGGCGACCGCGGGACCGCCGTGGTCGTGCGCGGCCCGCCACGCGGCGTCGGCGTCGACGTAGTTGTTGTAGGACATCTCCTTGCCGTGCAGCTGCGTGGCCTGCGCGAGACCGACGGTCCCGTCACCCTGGGTGTAGAGCGCCGCGGCCTGGTGCGGGTTCTCCCCGTACCGCAGCACGGCCTGCCGGTCCCACGTGCCACCGACCCAGCCCGGGAACGGCGAGCCCTCGCTCGCGTCCGGAGCGAGCACGTTCCCGATCCAGCTCGCGACCGCGACGTCGTACGTCGCGGTGTGCCGGAACGCGGACGCCGCGAGCGCCCGCCGCTCGGCGAGCGTGAAGCCGCCCTGGTCGAGCGCGACGCCGATCGCGCCGTACTGCGCCGGGTCGACGACGACGGCGACGCTCGGGTGGTTCTTCGCTGCGGCCCGGACCATCGACGGCCCGCCGATGTCGATCTGCTCGATGCACTCGTCCGGCGTCGCGCCCGACGCGACCGTCGCGGTGAACGGGTAGAGGTTGACCACGACGAGGTCGAACGCGGCGATCCCGAGGTCCGCGAGCTGCGCGAGGTGCTCGGGCCGCCGCGTGTCCGCGAGGATCCCCGCGTGGACGCGCGGGTGGAGCGTCTTGACGCGCCCGTCGAGGCACTCGGGGAAGCCGGTCAGCTCCTCGACGGGCGTGACGGGCACGCCCGCGGACGCGATGGTCGCCGCGGTGGAGCCCGTCGAGACGAGCTCGACCCCGGCGGCGTGCAGGGCGGTGGCGAGCCCGGTCAGCCCGGACTTGTCGTAGACGCTGACGAGCGCGCGTCGCAGCGGACGTCGGGTCTCCGTGGCGGTCGGGTCAGCGGTCTCGCTGGTGCTGGGCCGGCTGGTCGGCTGGCTGGTGCTGGGCTGGCTGGACATGGCTCTCCCGGGTCGGCACGGCCTGTGCGCGGTGCACAGCAGGGGACCCAGGCGCCCAGGCGAACGGCGCTCCGGCGGGGAACTGCGGCCGCTCCCCGGTGGTTGGGCCCACCTCAGGTACGCCAGTCACGGCCTCGGTCAGGGTATCGGACCCAGCGCGGAGGAACGCGCCGCGCACCGGTGCGGAGGGTCCGGCCGGCGGCGACGCGGGCTCAACGGACGACGACGCGGCGCCCCTCCACGGTGAGCGCGCCCCGGGCGATCCGGCCGACCCAGTCGACCAGCAGCGCGCGCTCGACGACCTTGATGCGCTCGTGGAGGCTCGCCTCGTCGTCGTCGGGCTCGACCGCCACCGCGGCCTGGGCGACGATCGGGCCGGTGTCGACCCCGGCGTCGACCACGTGGAGCGTGCAGCCCGTCACCGTGACGCCGTGGGCGAGCGCGTCGCGGACGCCGTGGGCACCCGGGAACGACGGCAGCAGCGCCGGGTGCGTGTTGAGGACGCAGCCGGGGAACCGCTCGAGGAAAGCCGTGCCGAGGATGCGCATGAAGCCCGCGCTGACCACGAGCTCGGGCCGGAACACGGCGACGGCCTCCGCGAGGCCGCGGTCCCAGTCCGCGCGCTCGGCGAAGTCCCGCGGCGCCACGACCGCGGTCGGCACCCCGGCCGCGCGCGCGAGCTCGAGCCCGCCCGCGGCGGGGTTGTCGCTCACGACCCCGACGACGCGCGCGCCGTACGAGGCGTCGTCGTGCGCGGCGAGGAGTGCGGCGAGGTTGCTGCCCGCGCCGGAGACGAGGACGACCAGCCGCCGGGCCGACGTCGTCCCCACGGGTTCGCCGCCGGGAGTGGTCAGGCCGGACGGTCCACGAGCTGCGCTCACGGCGACGACCCTAGCTCCGGTCGGCCGGGCCGTCAGCATGGCCCTGACGGCTCTGGGCGTCCAGATCGCCGCCGCCGAGGGCCGCAGGGCGCACGAGCCCGTCGCTGCCGAGCAGGGTTCACCGAGGGTCCGGGAGACGACCTGGCCCCGAGCCGGCGCACTCCTCGGGTGGGGGAGAATGGTCGGGTGGGCAATCCGTACGCACCGCCGTCGGGCACTGCCTCGCGCCCGCCCACCCCGCCGCCGCACCCGCCCGAGCAGCCGCCGCACCCCGCGCCGCCCCCGCCGCAGCCGCCGGAGCCCGGCCGGCCCGACCCGACGGGTCGTCGGCCGGCGCGCCGCCCTGCCGACCCGGAGGCGGCCCGCGCGGCCAGCCGCCAGGTGATGCACTTCGGCGTGATGCTGCTGGCCGCGGTGATGACCAACACGCTGCCGCTGCCGTGGCAGGCGGGCTCGTTCCTGTTCCTCGTCGCCGCGCTCGTGGTGGGCGTCCGGGCGCTGGTGTCGGTCTGGCGGGCCGGGCTGCGCGGTGTGCTGCTGCCGGTGCTCGCGCTCGGGCTCGTGTTCACCGCGCTGCTCTCGTTGTCGATGATCGGCCTGCTCACGCTGTGGCCCGTGCAGATGGAACGCCAGGACTGCCTGCGCGACGCGCTGACGATCGCCGCCGAGGAGCGCTGCGAGAAGGCGTTCGACACCACGGTCGAGGAGCGGCTCCTCGACCGCGGCATGGGGCGGTCGGGCTAGCCCTGGCCCGACGGGTCGGTTCGGCGTGCGGCGTCGTCCGCCGCAGTGTCCTCGTCGCCGACCGCAGCGTGCTGGACGTCCAGCTCGTCCACGTCGTCCACCTCGCCCTCGTCGTTCTGCACGTCGAGCCCCACGCTCCCCCGCTCGCTGCCGCCCCGCGTGAGCCGGCGCGCAGCGCGTGCCGCCTCCGTCCGGACCTCGACGCGTGCGGGCAGCACCACGACGACGAGCCCGATCAGGGTCCCGACCAGGGTCGACAGCCCGACGAGCACCCCGGAGGCACCGACCTCCGTCATCCGCCCCGGGCCGACCGACCCGCTCGCGAGCGAGACGAGCGCCCCCGCTGCCAGGCCCGCGGTGGCGCTCGCGCACGCGCACGCCAGGAGCGGTCGCCACCACGCACCGGGTTCCAGGCGGCGGTGCAGCCACCAGCCCGCCACCCCGCCGACGCCGACGAGCACCAGCGGCAGCCACGCCGTGAGCTGGAACGGGCTGTCGGGGGTGGGCAGCGCTCCGAGCACGGGCAGCGCGGGGAGCGGGCCCGGCACCACCTCGGCGGGCGTGAAGTACGACCCCGTGCCCACCACGAAGCCCGGGCCGGCCACGTACGCGAGGGCCCACATGACCAGGACCGGCAGCAGCGCGAGCTGGGCGAGCGTCAGGACCGTGCCACCGACGACGTCGAGCCCGAGGCTGACACCCACCTCGGCCACGGTGTCGCGCCCCTGCACGATCCACGTCGCCGCGACGCCTGCCGCGACCATGACGAGCAGCGCCGCCGCGAGACCACCGGCCGCCGCCCCGACGCGGACGGCCGACGGCACCCGGCTCCAGAGCGGTCGGCTCAGCTCGTGCAGCTCCGGTGCGCCGGGCCGGGCGAGCAGGCCGGCGCCCAGGCTGAGCCCCGCGACCACCAGTCCGCCGACGCCGGCACGCAGCACGCCCGTGGCGCCGGCGCCCACGCCCACCGCGACGCCGAGCACGACGGCGACGTACCCGAGCACCGCGGCCGCGAACCCCGACCACGTCGCATGCCCCGAGCGGCGCGCCGAGGCGTAGCCGGAGAACAGCGCGAGCGCGGTGATGCCGAGAGGCACGAGCGTGACCGCCACACCGCCGACCGCGAGCGGGACGCCGTGGCCGAGCAACCAGAACGAGGCGCCGACGCCGACCGACCGGACCCAGCCGACGTCGGCGTTGGACGGGTCGGCAGACGTGACCACGTACGCCGCGACCGTGGGCGCCACCACGACCGCGAGGGAGAGGATCGCCGCCTGGAGGCCCGCCGCCAGTCCGCCCGCCCAGCGGGGGGCTCCGTCGATCGCGCTCGCGAACGGGCTCGGCGAGCCGTCGTCGGTCGTCAGGACCCGGCGGCCGAGCTGGGACAGCCGGTCGCCGGCGCGGGGCGCGGGGGGAGCCGTCGGTCGGGTCACCGTCCCATGGTCACTGCTGAGCGGCCCGGATCCGGACTCCGGCACGCCGCGAGCGGTGTGCGCACACCCACACCGGCGGTCCGCAGCCCGCCAGGACGACGCAACGTCCGAGCGCTGACGTCGTCGAGGACGTCAGCGCTCGGACGTTGCGGTGGTGCGTGGTGCGGGTGCGCGCGGGTCAGGCGGAGAGGATCGCGCGCATGAGGTCGGCGGTCTCGCTCGGCGTCTTGCCGACCTTGACCCCCGCGGCCTCGAGGGCCTCCTTCTTGGCCTGGGCGGTGCCGGACGAGCCGGAGACGATGGCGCCGGCGTGGCCCATCGTCTTGCCCTCGGGGGCCGTGAACCCGGCGACGTAGCCGACGACCGGCTTCGTGACGTGCTCCTTGATGTACGCGGCCGCGCGCTCCTCGGCGTCGCCCCCGATCTCGCCGATCATGACGATCGCCGTGGTGTCGGGGTCCGCCTCGAACGCCTCGAGCGCGTCGATGTGCGTGGTGCCGATGATCGGGTCGCCGCCGATGCCGATGGCGGTCGAGAACCCGAAGTCACGCAGCTCGTACATCATCTGGTAGGTCAGCGTGCCCGACTTGGACACGAGGCCGATCTTGCCGGGGCCGGCGATGTTCGCCGGGATGATGCCGACGTTCGACCTCCCGGGGCTGATCAGGCCGGGGCAGTTGGGGCCGATGAGCCGCACGCCCTTGCTCTGCGCGTACGTGAAGAACTCCGCGGTGTCGTCGACCGGGATGCCCTCGGTGATGATGACGACGAGCGGGACCCCGGCGTCGGCCGCCTCGATCACGGCCGCCTTGGTGTGCGCGGGCGGCACGAAGATCACGGACACGTCCGCGCCGGTCTTCTCGACCGCCTCGGCGACCGTGCCGAACACGGGCACGGAGACGGAGCCGGTGGCCCCGTCCGCCCCGTCCGCCCCGTCCGCCCCGTCCGCTCCGTTCGCGGGGAAGTCCACCGAGGTGCCCGCCTTGCGGGGGTTCACGCCGCCGACCACGTTCGTGCCCGAGGCGAGCATGCGGGTCGTGTGCTTCTGCCCCTCGGAGCCGGTCATGCCCTGGACGATGACCTTGGAGGCCTCAGTCAGGAAGATTGCCATCGTTGCGTTCTCTCGTCTCTGTCTCGGACCGGCTCAGGCGTCGGCCAGCTCGGCGGCCTTGGCCGCGCCGCCGTCCATGGTGTCGGCGAGCGTCACCAGCGGGTGGTTCGCCTCGCGCAGGATCGCGCGGCCCTCGGCGACGTTGTTGCCGTCGAGCCGGACCACGAGCGGCTTCGTCTCCTTGTCGCCCAGCAGCTCGAGCGCCTTGACGATGCCGTTGGCGACCGCGTCGCACGCCGTGATGCCACCGAAGACGTTGACGAAGACGGCCTTGACCTGCGGGTCGGACAGGATGATGTCCAGCCCGTTGGCCATGACCTCGGCCGACGCGCCGCCGCCGATGTCGAGGAAGTTCGCCGGCTTCACGCCGCCGAACCGCTCACCTGCGTACGCCACCACGTCGAGCGTGCTCATGACGAGGCCGGCGCCGTTGCCGATGATGCCCACCGAGCCGTCGAGCTTGACGTAGTTGAGGTCCTTCGCCTTGGCGCGCGCCTCGAGCGGGTCGGCCGAGAGGGCGTCCTCGAGCTCGGCGTGGTCGGGGTGCCTGAAGCCCGCGTTCTCGTCCAACGTGATCTTGCCGTCGAGCGCGACGATCTGGCCGTCCTCGGTGCGGACGAGCGGGTTGACCTCGACCAGCGTCGCGTCCTCGTCCTTGTAGACGGTCCAGAGCTTGCGGAACACGTCCTGCACGAGTGGCTTGAGCTCGTCGGGGAAGCCCGCGGCGTCGGCGATCTCGGCCGCCTTCGCCTCGTCGATACCGACGAGCGGGTCGATCGCGACCTTCGCGAGCGCCTCGGGGCGCTCCACCGCGAGCTGCTCGATCTCCATGCCGCCCTCGACCGACGCCATCGCGAGGTAGCGACGCTCGGCCCGGTCGAGCAGCACCGAGAAGTAGTACTCCTCGGCGATCTTCGCGCCCGCCGCGATCATGACCTTGTGGACGGTGTGGCCCTTGATGTCCATGCCGAGGATCTCGCCGGCCCTCTCGGCGGCCTCCTCGGGCGAGTGCGCGAGCTTGACGCCGCCCGCCTTGCCGCGGCCCCCGGTCTTGACCTGAGCCTTGACGACGACCGTCCCGCCGCCGAGCTGCTCGGCGCCTGCGCGAGCCTCCTCGACCGTCGAGGCGACCACGCCGCCGAGCACGGGCACACCGTGCTTCTCGAAGATGTCACGCGCCTGGTACTCGAACAGGTCCACCTGGGTTGCGTCCTTCCGTCGACCGCTGCGGGGGGCCGTGGATGGCCGCTCCGCCCCGCCGATCGTAGCCGTGCGACCGAGATGTCTTTACATCAAGACATTGTCTGGTCCACCACATCCGGGACGGGGACCGCGCGACGCTCCCGCTTCCGCTCGTACATCCGGGCGTCGGCGGCTCTCAGCACGGCGTCGACGGTCGTCGGGGTGCCCGCCGGCACGGTGGTCACGCCGATCGACGCCCGCGGCTCCAGGACGTGCTCGTCGACCACGACGACCTCCTCGAGCGCCGCGCGCAGGCGCCGTGTCGCGGGCTCGGCGACCGCGGCGTCGCCCTCGACGACGACGACGAACTCGTCGCCCGCGAAACGCGCCACGAGGTCGCCGGGCCCGCCCCGGCGCTCACTGGTGCGGACCGAGCTCACCAGCCGGTGGGACACGGCGAGGAGCAGCTCGTCCCCCACCCGGTGACCCAGGGTGTCGTTGACGACCTTGAAGTCGTCGAGGTCGGCGAAGACCACGACGGCGCCGGGTGCGGTGCCGTCGGCCACGCGCGCGAGCAGCGCCTCGAGGTGGCGGGTCAGCGCCCGCCGGTTCGGCAGGCCGGTGAGCGCGTCGAGGTCGGCGGTGCGCTCGAGGTGGCGCTCGGCGTCGGCGTGCAGGTGCGCGAGCCGGCCGATCCGCAGCACGACGAGCGGCACCAGCGCGAGGTTGACGGCGGCGATGAACACCGGGTCCGCCGCGCTGCCCACCAGGGCGTGGAGCACGAGCACACCGGGACCGATCGCCAGGGCGGTCCCGAGCATCCACACGCGCCGTGTCGTCAGGCGTGGCTCGTCGGCGCGCTCGTGGACGACCTGCCCGGCGGACGGGTGCAGGACGGCGCCGCTGAGCGTGCCGTACGCGACGATCCACAGCATCCCGACCCACGACGCCCCGTCGGGCGCGCCGTCGCTCGCGGTGACGTCCCGTGCGAGCGTGCCCGTGACGGTGCCGGCGACGGCGACGAGCAGGTAGACGGTGGAGCCGCGCCGCTCGGGCAGCAGTGCCGCAGCGCGGAGCATCGCGCCGCTGAGACCACCCACGAGCACGACGACCACCATGGTCCGGATGCGGGAGCCGGTGGCGACCGACGGGTCGAGTGCCGGGGCGATCAGGAGGACCCACGCGAGGAAGGCGACGCTGAGGGCGATGATCGCGTGGTCGAGGATCGTCCCGGCGTCCTGGCGGGCAGCCTGTCGCAGCAGCAGGATCGCACCGAGGAGCAGCAGCACGTACCCGAGGGGCAGCCCGAGCGCGGTGACCGGTGTCGAGGGCGGCACCATGCCCGCGAGGTGCACCTCCGCGACCCAACCGCCGTTGTAGACGTCGAGGACCAGCATGCCGGCGAGGATGAGGAACCACGGGCGCGGCTGCGCGATCGCACGCCGGTGCAGGGTGACGGCGATCGCCACGGTGGGCACGACGCCGCTGGTGGCCACCACGAGGTCCTGCGCCAGCCCGTCGGTGAGCGCGAACCCGACGAGCCACACCAGCACCGACACCACCACCACGGCGAGCGCCGCGCGCGCTGCGCCGCTCCGCACGGCGTCGGTCCGGCGGTCCATGCGTTGCTGATCGACTGCTCTCGCGCCGTGTGAGCCAACGGGCCGGGTGAGGTCCGCGCCGCCCCCGTCAGGCGCTCTGCAGACGCTTGCGCTCGTACACCCGGACGCCGCGGCTGGAACGCTTGTGCGCGTACATGCTCGTGTCGGCCTCGTCGAGCAGCTCCTGGGCGCTCACCCGCCGGCCGGCCCTGACGCCGGCCGTCCCCATCGACGCGTGCACGGGCACGCCCCGCTCCCCCAGCACGACGTCGTCGGCGAGGGCGGCGGCGACGCGGGCGACGACGTCGTCGGTCAGGCCCGGGTCGGCCTCGACGACCACGACGAACTCGTCACCCGCGAGGCGGGACGCCATCGGGCCGCTGCTCGGGGCCCGACTCGCAGCACCGTCGACGACCACGGCGTCGGGCGACACGACCGTGCTCAGCCGTCGCGCGACCGCGCGGAGCAGGTCGTCCCCGACCGCGTGCCCGAACCGGTCGTTCACGGCCTTGAAGCCGTCGAGGTCGAGGAAGACGACGACGGCACCGGGTGCCGCGCCGGAAGCGACCCGCGCGAGCAGACCCTCGAGGTGGCGGGTGAGCGCTCGCCGGTTGGGCAGGCCGGTGAGCCCGTCCTGGTCGGCGAGCACCTCGAGCCGGCGGTGCGCCTCGTCGTGCAGCCTCGCGAGCATCCCGAGGCGCGCGACGACGAGCAGGACCGTGCACAGCGTGACGGCGGCCACGAAGAGCGGCGGCGTCACGGTCTCGTGCCGGTTCTGGACCAGGAACACCGTCGGTCCGACCACGAGCGCGAGGCCGAGCGCGACCAGGCGCCAGGTGCTCAGCCGGGCAGGACGCAGGCCCGGTGGCGCCGGGGCGCTGACCGAGGGGTGCAGCGCGCACGCGGACAACGTCGTGTAGGCGACGATCCAGTTGAGGAGCACCCACCGGGCGCCCAACGGCGCGGTGGCACTGGTGGTCAGGTCCTTGACCAGCGTCCCCGCGAGGACGGCGACGAACGCGAGCAGCAGGTAGCCGATCGCCCCCCGACGGTGCGGGGCGAGCACCAGCCCCTGGACGATCGCGCCACCGATGCCGCCGATCATGACCAGGACCACCATGGTCTGCACCCGGCCCTGCGCGGTCATCGACGGGTCGAGCGCAGGAGCGACCACCGCGACCCACACGAGCAGCGAGACCGCGAGCCCGAACACCCCCGCCTCGAGCACGGCGCCCGCGTCGTGGGCGGCCCAGGAGCGCAGGAGGAGCAGCCCACCGGTCAGCAGGAGCACGTAGCCGAGGAGGTGCGCCACCGTGGTGACGACGAAGGTGCCCGGCTCGAGGCCGAGCACGTGCACCTCCACCTGCCAGAGACCGTGGTACACGACGAGGCCGGCGAGCCCGAGGACGATGGCGAGCCACGCCACGGTCGGCGTGCGCCGCAGGGTCACCAGGGCTGCGGTGACGACCACCAGCGCCACGAAGGACGCGGACAGCGCGAGGGCGTCGCGCCAGGCGCCGCTCGTGAGGAGGAACGCGACCACGTGCGCACCGACGGCCACGCCGAACACGACGTGCGCGCGTCGCGCCTGTGCACGTGCTGCGGGGGACCCCATGCCGCACCCATCGGCGCACTGTGGCCGGGTGTGAGGACCGCCCGGGGCGGCGGCAGCGTCAGAGCTTGGTGACCGGCGAGTACCGGAGCAGGAGGCGCTTGGTGCCCTCGCTGCCGAAGTCGATCTTCGCGACCGCGTTCGGTCCGCCGCCCTCGACGAGCACCACCGTGCCCATCCCGTAGGCGTCGTGCGTGACCTTGTCACCGACGGCCAGGCTCGGGACGTCGCCGACCGGTCGCGGTGTCGCGGAACCGAACGTCGGCCCGTCGGGCGACGGCGGAACCGCACGCTTCCTCGGCACGCCCGAGCCGTACGCGGCCCCCGAGCTGTACCCACCCGAGCCGTACCCCCGCGAGCCGACGAACCCGCCCGGCCCGCGCAGCGCCGCCATGCTGGACTCGCGGCGGCGCCAGTCGAGCACGTCCTCGGGCAGGTCGTCGAGGAACCGGCTGGCCGGGAACTCGTTGGGCACGCCGAACGACGTGCGCACCGCGGCGCGCGAGATGTAGAGCCTCTCCCGGGCGCGGGTCAGCCCGACGTACGCGAGCCGGCGCTCCTCGGCCAGCTGCTCGGCATCGGCGAGCGAACGCATGTGCGGGAACGTGCCGTCCTCCAGACCGGTGACGAACACGACGGGGAACTCGAGCCCCTTGGCGGTGTGGATCGTCATGAGGGTCACGACGCCGGGGTCGACGCGCGGCGCGCCGTCGGCGTCGTCGTCGCTCGGGATCTGGTCGGCGTCGGCGACGAGCGAGATCCGCTCGAGGAAGTCGGCGAGGTCGCCCTCGGGCTGCTCCTGCTCGAACTCGCTCGCGACCGCATGGAGCTCGGCGAGGTTCTCGACCCGGGACGCGTCCTGGGGGTCGTCGCTCGCCCGGAGCTCGGCGAGGTAGCCGGTGCGGTCGAGGACGGCGCCCAGCACCTCCGCCGGCCCGGCGCCCGACTCGGCGAGCTCGCGCAGCCCGGCCATCAGGTCCGCGAACGCGCTGAGCCCGGTGAGCGAGCGTGTCGCGAGCCCGGGCACCTCGTCGACCCGGTCGAGCGCGGCGCCGAAGGAGATGCGCTCGCGCTCGGAGAACGCGTTGACCATCGCCTCGGAGCGCTCGCCCAGGCCACGCTTGGGGACGTTGAGGATGCGGCGCACGTTGACGTCGTCGTCGGGGTTCGCGAGCGCGCGCAGGTAGGCCACGGCGTCCTTGATCTCGCGCCGCTCGTAGAAGCGCGTCCCGCCGACCACCTTGTACGGCAGACCGACGCGGATCAGCACCTCCTCGAGGGCGCGCGACTGCGCGTTGGTCCGGTAGAAGACCGCGACGTCGCCCGGCCGCACGCCGTCGGAGTCGCCGAGGCGGTCGATCTCCTCGGCGACGAAGCGCGCCTCCTCGTGCTCGTTGTCGGCGACGTAGCCGACGATCGCCGGCCCGGCGCCCGAGTCGGTCCACAGACGCTTGGCCTTGCGGCCCGGGTTGCGCGAGATGACCGCGTTCGCGGCCGAGAGGATGTTCTGGGTCGAGCGGTAGTTCTGCTCGAGCAGGATCGTGCGCGCGCTCGGGTAGTCGGCCTCGAACTCGACGATGTTGCGGATCGTCGCGCCCCGGAAGGCGTAGATGGACTGGTCGGCGTCGCCGACGACGGTCAGCTCGCCCGGCTCGACCGGGGCTGCGCCCGCCTCGCCCGACGTCGCGGAGATCCCCGCGAGCTCACGCACGAGCGTGTACTGCGCGTGGTTGGTGTCCTGGTACTCGTCGACGAGCACGTGCCGGAACCGGCGCCGGTAGTGCTCGGCGACCGCGGGGAACGCCTGGAGCAGGTGGACGGTCGTCATGATGAGGTCGTCGAAGTCGAGCGCGTGCGCCTGCCGCAGCCGCGCCTGGTAGCGGGAGTAGGCCTGCGCGAGGACGGCGTCGAACTCGTTGCCGCCGCCCTGCCTGGAGCCCGACTCCTGCGCGAACGTCTCGGGGTCGACGAGCTCGTCCTTGAGCGCCGAGATCTTGTGGCTCAGCGTCTTGGGCGGGTAGCGCTTGGGGTCGAGGTCGAGCTCGCGGCAGACCATCGTCATGAGGCGCTGCGAGTCCGCCTGGTCGTAGATCGAGAACGTCGAACGCAGCCCCAGCGTCGCGTGCTCCTTGCGGAGGATCCGCACGCACGCCGAGTGGAACGTCGAGACCCACATCGCCCGCGCCGGTGGACCCACGAGCGCCTCGACGCGCTCGCGCATCTCGGCCGCGGCCTTGTTGGTGAACGTGATCGCGAGGATCTCCCCGGCGCGCGCGCGGCGGGTCGCGAGCAGGTGGGCGATCCGGTGCGTGAGGACGCGGGTCTTGCCCGACCCGGCCCCCGCGACGATGAGCAACGGGCCCCCGGCGTGGAGCACGGCCTCGCGCTGCTGCGGGTTCAGCCCGACGAGCAGGCTCTCCGGGTCGCGGACCGACGGCCCGCCCGCGGGTCGACCCGAGGCTGCCGAGGCGTCGGGACGAGCGGCGGTTCCGCCGGACCGGCCGCCGGCGGCCCCGTCCGCGGCTTGTGGAACCGCCAGGTCGGCCGGGCCGAACCCGGGCAGAGGGAGGTTGGCGAAGAACGAGTTCATGTCCCCCCAAGCCTAGGCTCGCCCACCCACGCGCAGGACCGCGGCGCCTCGCTCAGGTGAGCAGGACCGCCAGCAGCCAGGCACCCGACGCGACGAGCGCGCCCGCGAGCTCGACCAGGATCGTGATCCCGGTCGCCTGGAGCGCGGCGAGAGTCGCACGCCAGGCCACGCGCCTGTCCCGGAGCCGGAGCAGCTCGGCGAGGAACACCGCGAGCACGAACCCCACGAACAGGCCGACCACCGGGATGACGAAGAAACCGACGATGCCCGCGAGCCCGCCCCAGACCAGGGTCGAGCTCGGCACGCCCGCGCCCTTGAGGTGCCGGCCGGCGAGCACGTACTTGCCCACCATCCCCGCCACGGTCGCGACGACCGCGACGCCGAGCACGACCCACGCCACGGGCGTCGCCGTGACGAACGCCCAGACCGCGATCGCGCCGAGCACGAGCAGCGCGCCCGGGAGCACCTGCACCACCACGCCGAACAGGCCCACCAGCAGGACCAGACCGACGAGCAGCTCCCACTCGCCGCTCACGACGCCCCGTCCCGCCGCTCGAACGCCCCGCCCCGCCGCTCGGACGCCGGCCGGGGCGTGACCGCCGACCGGGGCTGCGCCGTCGGACAGGCCGGGGCCGACCGCCTCACGACCAGAGCACGGCGATCGCGACGTTGACCGCGGTCAGCCCGGCGACCGCGCCCAGGAGGCCGCGCGTGACGCGCTCCGGCCGGTTGTTGCCCACGACGACGAGCGCGGTCACGACGATCGCGATGACGAGCTTGATGCCGATCTTGACGTTGTCCGGCTCGTCCGCCGCGACGCCCGCGGACGCGAGCCCGGTCATGAGGATGCCGGTCACGAGCGCGGTGAGGATGCCGTGCAGCACTCCGGTCGCGATGCGTGGCGTCCGCAGGTTGGTGAGCACCCCCCCGAGCACGATCGCCCAGCCGAGCAGGTGCAGCACGAGCAGGAGGTTGTAGACGGTGTCCATGCGGGTCAGGGTAGACGGCCGGCGACCGACACCTCGCCACGCGTCCCCCGGGGCCTCAGAGCAGCCGACGCGCCGCCGCCCACCGCGTGAGCTCGTGCCGCGACGAGAGCTGCAGCTTGCGGAGCACCGCGGAGACGTGGGTCTCGACCGTCTTGATCGAGATGAACAGCTCGGAGGCCACCTCGCGGTAGCTGTACCCCCGGGCGATGAGGCGCATCACCTCGCGCTCGCGCGCCGAGAGGCGGTCGAGCTCGTCGTCGGCGATCGCCACGTCGCCCGCGGCCGTGCCGAAGGCGTCGAGCACGAAACCCGCGAGCCGAGGCGAGAACACCGCGTCGCCCCCCGCCACGCGCACGACGGCGTCGGACAGGTCGGCCCCCGAGATCGCCTTGGTGACGTAGCCACGGGCGCCCGCGCGGATCACCGCGACGACGTCCTCGGCCGCGTCCGAGACCGACAGCGCCAGGAACCGGGTCGTCGCGAGCAGGTCGACGCACTTCGCGATGACCTCGGCGCCGCCCCCGCCGTCGCCCCCCGGCAGGTGCACGTCGAGCAGCACGACCGGCGGCCTGCGCGTGCGCACCGCGGCGATCGCGGTCTCGACGGTGTCCGCCTCGTCGACCGCGCGGACCCGTCCGTCGAGCGACGCGCGCACGCCCGTGCGGAACATCAGGTGGTCGTCGACCAGCACGACGTCGACAGGCCCCGACGGCGCCGGCACCTGCCCGGTGCCCGTGCCGGTGCTCGTCCTGGAGCTCGCGGCCATCCGTGCCTCCTCGCTCGTGCGGATCTCGTCGTGCGGCGCGGTCATGCGGGCGCGTCCCCGGCGACCGGGACCCGCAGGTGCACCTCGGTGCCTCGCTCGGGCCGCGACGTGACGGTCGCGGTCCCGCCCCGCCGTCGCACCCGGCCCAGGATGGACTCGCGGACCCCGAACCGGTCGGACGGCACGGCGTCGAGGTCGAACCCGTCGCCGCGGTCGCGCACGAAGACCTCCACGGCGTCGGGCGCGACCTCGAGGTACAGCGAGACGGGCGGCCGCCCGTGCACGACGGCGTTCACGAGCGCCTCGCGGGTGGCCTGCAGCAGGGCCTCGGTGTCGGCGTCGGGCACCCGGTCGCCCACCACCACGGTGTCGATCGCGACCGCCCGGCGGTCCTCGACCTCGCCGACGACGGCGCGCAGCTCGGCCGCGAGAGACGTGCCGGGGTCGGAGCGGTCGTCGTAGAGCCACTCGCGCAGCTCGCGCTCCTGCGCGCGCGCCATGCGGGCCACCTCCTCGGGCTGGTCCGCACGGGCGCGGATGAGCGCGAGCGTCTGGAGCACCGAGTCGTGCAGGTGCGCCGCGATGTCGGCCCGCTCCGCCTCGCGCGCACGGGCCGCCCGCTCGTCGCCGAGCTCACGCGCGAGGCGCAGCCCCCAGGGGGCGAGCACGACGAGCGCACCCAGCAGAACCGCGAGCGCGGCGGTCGCCGAGCGCAGCAGGTCGTCGACCGGCGCGTCCTGCCCCACCAGCAGCAGCACGCCGACCCCGACGAGCAGCAGCCCGCCGACGAGCCGCACGACGCTCACCGGGGTGCGGCCACCCGCACGTGAGATCCAGCGCTCGCGCTGGACCCGGTCGAGCTGGCTCCAGGCGAGCCCGGTGCCCGCGAGCAGGATGACGGTCGGGGCGAGCCACGAGAGCGGGAGGTCGGCGCCGTTGCGCACCGCCACCAGCACGCCGGCGCCGACGAGCAGCACGAGCCCGATGGCGATGTCCGTGACGGGGATCGTGCGGCCCTCGGCGCGGAGCCGCGGCGCGAGCCGGCTGAGCACCGCGGGACGTTCCTCGGCCGCGGCGCTCACGGGGTCCCCGATCGGCACCGCGACCCAGAGGAAGACGTACAGGGCGATCCCCGCGCCGCCGGCGAGCGCGCCCACGACGAGGACGAGGCGGACGATCCCGACCGGCAGGTCCAGGTGGGCGGCGAGCCCGGCGCACACGCCCGCGACCCGGCGACCGCGCGGCGGTCGCCGCAGCGGGAGGCGAGGGGCGCCGCCGGCGCGGGCGGACGGGGCCGCCTGCACCGGCGTCGGCGGGCTGGTCATGACCCGATCGTCACACGTCCGGGGAGCTCTCCGGGAGCACCGGGGCAGTGAACCGGGGGGAGTCCGGGGGCGGGTCGGGGGGCGGAGCGCCCGAGATTCAGGGTGCGATCAGGGTGGGCCCCGATGGCCTGGGGGCGGCACCGAGGCCGACGATCGAGGAATGGACACGAGAACACCCCCGCCGGCGGGCCAGCCGGCCTCGCCACCCCCCGTCCCCGGTCCCGGGCAGCCGCGCCCGGGTGGCGACGGGTTCTTCGACGCGATGCGCCGCATCGGCGTCGTCCGCACCCAGGACCGGTGGATCGGCGGGGTCGCGGGCGGGCTCGCCCGGCGCTTCGGCGTCGACCCGATCCTGGTCCGCGGGATCCTCTTCGTCACCGCGCTCCTCGCCGGCGTGGGCTTCGTGCTCTACGGGCTCGCGTGGGCGCTCCTGCCCGAGGAGTCGGACGGGCGGATCCACCTCCAGGAGACGATCCGCGGCCGCTTCGACGCCGCGCTCCTCGGCGCCACGCTCCTCGTCGTCGTCGGCATCAACCGCGGCGACGGCTGGTACGGATGGTGGAACGGGGGCGAGCTCGGCTGGTTCAACGGCCTGCTGTGGTTCGCCGCCCTCGCCGTGATCGTCACGCTCGTCGTCGTGGCCGCGAACCAGCGCGGCTCGCAGCGTCCACCGAACGGCGGCCCGGGCCGCCCGGGCGGTCCCGGCGGACCCGTCGGCCCCGGCCCCGTGCCGCCGCCCCCCGGCGCCGCCACCTCGCCGTCGTACCCGTCGACCGCCGCCCTCCCGGCCCCGGACGTCTCCACGGCGCCCGTGGACCCGGCGGGTCCGTCGGTCCCGTACCCCCCGACAGGAACCCCGATGTCCGCACCGACCACCTCAGGCCCCGCACCGCAGACCTCCTACCCGAGCGGCTACGGCAGCACCCCGCCGTACGCCTACGCGCCCGTCCCGCCGGTGCCGCCCGCCCCGCCCAAGCCGCACGTCCGTGGCCCGGGCGCCGGCGCGGTCGGAGCGGTCGTCGGGCTGACGCTCGTCGCGCTCGCCCTGCTGCTCGCGGCCGAGCGGGTCGGCACGGTCGACCTGCCCGTGGGGCTCGCGGCGATCGGGATCGGCGTCGTCCTCGCGGGGATCGGCATCGTCGTCGCGGGCCTGCGCGGCCGCTCGAGCGGCACGCTCGGGTTCCTCGCGATCACCGGGGCCGTGCTGGCGCTGCCCGCCGCGCTGTACGCCCAGAGCGGCTGGAGCTCGTGGTCGGGGCCGTCCGGCCGCGTCCAGCTCGTGGCCGACGAGGCGTGGACCCCCCGGTCGACGGCGGCGGCGGCCGAGGGCATCGCGGTCGCGGTCGGCGACCTGGCTGTCGACCTCACCGAGGTGCCGCTCGGCGACGACACCGTCCGGGTGCCCCTGCGCCTCGGGGGCGGCGAGATCACGGTCACCGTGCCGGCCGGGACCGCCGTGACGGCGGACGTCCGCATCGCGGCCGGCGACGTGCTGTGGGAGGTCGACGGGCGCGAGAGCCTGAGCGGCGTCTCGGGCGGGCGCAGCTACACGTTCGAGAGCGACGAGGTCGCCGACGGCGCCACGCCGCAGCTCGCACTCGACATCGAGAGCGGTGCGGGCCAGATCCGCATCGTGGAGGAGAGCTGATGAGCACCGACCAGACCCGGCCCGTCCCCGAGCCGGACCGGACGCTCGACCCACGTCAGCGCGCGGCGATCGACCGCGACGAGCCGACCACCGAGATCACGCGGGACACCTCGACCGTGGAGGGCACGGCCGTGGGGGACCTGCCCGGGGAGAGCGATGCGACACGGGAGCTTCCCACGGGCGCGACGCCCCGCGAGGAGCTCGTCTTCGACACGTTCCGGCCTGACGTCACGCCGCCCGCGCCGTCCGCCCCGTACGCACCGACTGCCCCGTACGCACCGTCTGCCCCGTACGCCCCGGCCGACCAGGGGGGCACGG
Organism: Cellulomonas fimi; assembly: GCF_012952065.1. Taxonomy (GTDB): domain Bacteria; phylum Actinomycetota; class Actinomycetes; order Actinomycetales; family Cellulomonadaceae; genus Pengzhenrongella; species Pengzhenrongella fimi_A. The sequence goes on along the minus strand of NZ_JABCJJ010000002.1, from coordinate 43,617 downwards.
CTGTCGAGGCAGCCCCGGTCGCGCGGAAGCCCGCGCTGCGCGTCGGCACCGTGGTGTGGGGCCTGGTGCTCGCGGTCATCGGCGCGGGGATCGTCGCCATCGCAGCGGGGGTGAGCTTCGACCTCGAGCTCGCGTCGATCGGCCTGCTGGCCCTCGCCGGCATCGGGCTGGTCGTGGGCTCCGTCGCGACGGGCGCGCGGCGGCGCAACCGGTGACCCGCCGCCCACCGACCAGCCCGTGAGGGTCGCGCGAGAAGCACCGGACCACCCAGCGGAGGGCTGGGTGGTCCGGTGCGTGGCGCCCGGCGCACTGCCGGGGTTGTGCGCCGGGCGGGTACGTCAGGCCCGGGCGCCGACCGGCTGAGCAGCCGCGAGGGCCGGGGCCGAGGTGGTGACGACGCCGCTCGCGAGCCTGGTGAGCGCGTAGCCGAGGAGCGAGAAGAGGAGACCGAGACCGATCACCAGGGCGGCGACGCCGTAGGAGACGACCGAGGTGAAGAGCGAGGCCCGCAGGAACGAGCCGTTCATCACGCTGTTGCGCTGCGTCTGGAGCCCGGCGAGCTCCTCGTTCTCGGCGATCTCGGCCGGGGAGTCACCGTCGGCCGCCAGCTGCTCGCGGAGCGCGGTCATCTCGTCGCCGATCTCGGCGTAGGTCTTGCCACCGCCCAGCGTGATCGTGTGCTCGTTGATGGCGTTGGCCTGGGCGAAGGCCGTGAACGGGCCGGCGACCGGGTCCCCGACGAGCGCACCCGGGTTCTCCTCGGTGATCGGCGCGACGGTGATGTTCTCGGCCTTGAGCTGAGACGTCACCATGGCCCAGGTGGCGCCGCCGGCGAGGATCATGACGATCCCGGCCACGATGCTGAAGAGGCCGATGAACTTGACGGTCTTGTTGGTCGACATTGTGCTGTTCCCTTTCGAGGAAACGGTGAGATCTGCGGCCCGGCGGCACCAGACCCGGTGAACCTCCTCGGGTTCACACGGGTAATACTGCCTGACCCCGGAAGCCATCGACCGGGACGTTGGTCACGCATTTTCAGCGATTTCGCCGCCGCGGCCGTCCCGGAGCTCGCGAGCTCGCTCGTACTCGCGCTGCGCGGCGACCATGACCTGCTCCCATCCCAGGTCAGGGAGGTTTCCGGCGTTGCGCAACCGGATCCGGCCGAGCAGCGCGCGGTCGCGCGCGAGTTGCACGACGGCGTCCGCGAGACCCTCGTCGTCGTCCACGAGCAGGCCGTTGGTCCCGTGCTCGACAAAAGTCGCGATGCCGGTCTGGCGCCTGGCCACCACCGCCAGTCCAGCGACCCTCGCCTCGAGCGCCGCTATTCCGAAAGCCTCGAGCACGGCGGGCGCGAGAAAGACGTCGGCACGGGAATAGATCGCCCGCAGGTCTTCCCGCGGCAGACGCCCGCGCACCCGGACGACGCCGCCCAGGCCGTGCCGCTCGACCCGACGCTCGACCTTCCGACGGTCCGGCCCCGAGCCGACGAGGTCCAGCGTCAGGGCGCCGGGAGCGAGGCGCGCGGCGGCCGCGGCCACGGCGTCGACCAGCGGCACGGCCCGCTTGCGCGGCGCGAGCCTCATGGTCGACACGAGCCGGAGCGGCCTTGATCCCGCCGGTCGTGGATCCGTCCCTGACCCCGTCGCCGCGTCCGGCACCCATCGGTCCAGGTCCAGCCCGTTCGGCACGACCGCGACCGGGCGCCCGAAGACGGCCTCCACGCGGTCCGCCGCGATCTCGCTCACCGCGCTCAGGGCGAGCGGCTGCCGCGCCCACCCGGTCAGCCGGGCACCGGTCCGCAGGGCGGTCACCGCGCCGTCGAGCATGCAGTGCCAGGTGACCGCGACCGGCAGGCGCTGCGCCAGCGCCGCGCGGGCGCCGTCGAACGCGAACGGCGACAGCATCCCGGCATGCACGTGCACGACGTCGGGACGCACCGCCCGCAGCGCCGTCGCGATCAGGCGGGCCTGAGCCGGGTTCACCGGGAGGTCGGACGGCATCCGCGCACCGAGGCGGTGCACGTGGACGCCGCGCTCGACGTCGACCACCCCGCCGCGCTCCCCGCCCGGACCGAGGGTCGCGGTCAGCACGTGCACCTCGTGCCCGGTGGCCGCCTGGCGGGCGGCGAGGTCGCTCACCTGGGACTCGATCCCGCCCGTCCGGGGGAGGTAGCAGTCGGAGACGTGGGCGACGAGCACCCGGACAGGCTAGCGGCGTCGGCAGAGCCGCTCCGTGCGGCGGGACGGAGCGCGGTGGACGGAGCGCGGTAGGAAGGAGCGCGGTGGGAAGGAACGCGGCGGATGAGACCATGGGCGCGTGAACCACGATCCGGTCGACGCGGACGTGGAGCGGCCGGGAACTGGGTCGCGCCTGCGCGTTCTCGCGGTGCTCCGGAGCTCACCGAAGGGATGGCACGTCGAGGAGGTCGCGCGGCACACCGGCCTGCATCCCAACACGGTGCGCTTCCACCTCGAGCGCCTCGCGAGCGACGGGCTGGCCTCGCGGCACGTCCTGCGCAGCGGTGTACCGGGACGTCCACGGCTGGCCTACACGGCCGACGCGGTCCCCGACGCCGGGATCGCGCGCCGTCACTTCGGACAGCTCGCTGACGTGCTCGCCCAGGTGGTGGCGCGGACGAGCCCCGAGCCGGCAGCCGTGGCGATCGAAGCGGGCCGCTCCTGGGGGCTGTCGCGCGACGCGGGCCCGGAGCAGGCGGCGAACGGTGCCGACGCGATCGCCCGGCTGACGGCCGTGCTCGTCGAGGCAGGGTTCGAGCCCGAGGTCTGCGCCGACGAGGACGAGGGGCACGTCGTCATCCTGCAGCGCCACTGCCCGTTCCTCGAGGTGGCCCGCGCCCACCCGGACGTCGTGTGCTCGGTGCACCTGGGTCTGATGCGCGGAGTCCTGGAGACCATGGCTGCACCCGTCAGCGCGGATCGCCTGGTCCCGTTCGCGAGCCCGGCCGGCTGCGAGGCCCATCTGACCGCTGCGGGCGCCACCCGCACCGACGACTGACCGGCGCCGACGACAGACCGAGGCCAGACGACCGCCGGGGCGCCGTGCGACCTGGGCCGCGGCCGCGGGCTCCTTGCTTTATTGACAGCCATGCCAGTAAATATTCACATGGGTGAGCACGGGCACGTGACCGACGGTGGCGACGACAACGGCTCCGTCCCTGGGGCGGCCCATCGCCACCACGCAGGTCTGTGGTCGGAGCTGGCCGCACGGGAGGCCGCCCTGGTCACTGCGGTCTCCGCCGGGGAAGACCATGAGCCGGCGCGCCGAGCACTGGTCGACTTCCTGCGCGGGGAGGTCTTCGACCATCTGCAGACCGAGGAGATGGTGCTGTACAACGCGGCGCGGGGTGCCGGTGAGCACGCCCTGGTGGCCGCCCTCGAGCTCGATCACCGATCGCTGCTCAGCCTGGTCGAGCACATCGACCAGGCTGCGACGGGGTTGGACGCCGCCTTGTCTGCCCGTGCCCTGGTGATGCTGTTCGTCCTGCGGATGGAGAAGGAGGAGACCGTTCTGATCCCCGCACTCAACGGTGCCGGGGTGGACGTCTCGGTGCTGATCGCCGGACGCCGCGAGATGCTCGGTCCGGACGAGGACTGACCCGAGCCGTGCCCCCGGTTCTCGACCTCGCGACAGCGGTCGCGTTCTCCGTGGCTGCCGCCACATGGGTCGGCGGCCTCGTCGCGGCAGCCGTCGTGGTGCGCACGGCGCGCGCGAGCCTGGCTCCACCCGACCAGGTGGAGTTCTTCCGCGCGCTCGGGCGCAGGTACCTGGCCGTGCTTGGCACCGCCTTCGTCGTCGTTGCCACCACGGGGGCGTGGCTGCTGCGGACCCACCCGTGGGACGCTGCGATGACGGCGCTGGCCCTCACTGTCGGCGCCCTGGCGTCGGCCACAGTCGCCGGCGTCGTCCAGGCGCGAGCCATGACGCGGCTGCGTCGTGGCGCCGTCGACTCGCCGGACGACCCAGGACTGCGAGATGCAGTCGTCGACGGCGCCCGCCGTGCCGTCGTCCTGCGCTCGGCGATCGCGGTGCTGACGCTGGCCGCCGTCGTCGTCGGTGTGGCGGTCGCGACGGACTGACCGGTACGGCGACCGTCGGGCACTACCACGGCCCTGGTGGGCAGGCCACGGCCCACACCGGCCACGAACGAGGGAGTCGAGGAATGAGCGACTTGCCGCCCGGCGGCGCACCAGCACCAGCACCAGCACCAGCACCAGCACCAGCACCAGCACCAGCACCAGCATGGATCGCTGCCCCGCGATGGCGCGCGATGCGGGGGTTCGTGCTCGTGGGCCTGATCGCCGTCGTCGCGGGCGGGCTCGTGGCCGCGGTGACCGGGCCTACGGGCTTGGCCGCCGGTTCCTGGATGGCTGCCTACCTGGTGCTCGTCGCCGGGGTGGCCCAGGCGGGGCTCGGCGTGGGGCAGGCGCTGCTCGCAGCGGTCCCGCCGTCCGCACCGCGCACCGGTCGGCAGCTCGTGCTCTACAACGCCGCCGGCATCGCCGTCCTGATCGGCACCGTGACCGAGGCGGTGCTCGTCGTGGTCGCCGGCGGAGCGATGCTCTTCGCGGCGCTCTGCCACTTCCTGGCTGCGGCCCGCCGTCCGCGCACCCACGCGTGGTACCTGGCGGTCTACCGGGCGCTCCTCGCCGTGCTCGGAGTCAGCATCCCGGTGGGCCTGGTCCTGTCCGCCGTACGGCACGGTTGACCCCCGGTCGGCGGCACACACGATGCTGCGGGGCTCGGCAGCCCGGGACTGCCTCGCCATGGTGACCCCGCGAAAGCCGCAACTGCGTGACGCGCGCGCCGATGGTGGTCGGTATGAGACGTCCACGCGCTGTCCCGCCGTGCTCGGCCGGGGCGCGGCCCCCGGTCGTGCTGTGGACACGGGTCGGTAACGTCGGGCCCGTGACGATGCGGGACGGCCACCGGTGACAGGTCCCCGCACGATGCCCGGACATGTCCTCGTGATGCTGGTGACGGTCGGGCTGTGCATCGCGAACCTGGTGACCGATGGCGTTCCGCGCGGCATCAGCCACACGCTGGCGATCCTGCTCCCCGCGGGCGCCGTGCTCGCGACCCTCCTCGTGCGTCGCGTGCGCCCCGCTCTGCCCTGGTGGCTGGCGCTGGGCGCCCTCGTGGTCCTCGGCGCGAACCAGGTCGCGTTCCTCGTCCAGGTCGACGTGCAGGGGGGGCCGACGCCGAGCGGGCCCCTCGTGGCGCTCGCACTGCCGGTCGGCTACCTGTTCCTGCTCGGGGCCGTGACGACCATCCTGCTGCCCTTCATCCGGCGGGACGGCGGGCGGCTGGTCGAGGCCGCGATCCTCGCGCTGGTCGGCGCGGGGCTCGTCTGGGTCACCGTCGCCCGCCCCGCGCTCGAGGACGCTGACGCGCCGACGGGCGAGCTCGTGTACAGCCTCGCGCTCTTCCTCGTCCTCGCGGCGATCGCCGGCATGGTCGCGCGCTGCGCCGTCGCGCAGCCTGCCGCCCGCCCGGCGATGGTGTACCTCACGGTCGCGGTGCTCGCCACGTTCCTCGGCAACGTCGGTCGCGTGCTCACGATCGAGGGCCCGGTCGATGCCATCGGCGCGTGGGCGCTGCTCTGGCTCCTCGGCTACGGCGCGCTGGCGGCCGCCCTGGTCCACCCGTCGAGCGAGCACCTCGGCGTGCCCGGCGCGTCGCGCGACGGCACCCTGAGCACGGCGCGACTGACGCTCCTCGGGTTCGTCCTGCTCCTCAACCCGTTGCTCGCGAGCGCCCAGGAGGCGTTCGGGGACGGCGCCGACTGGATGCTGCTCCTGAGCGGCACGCTGCTGCTCGTCCCGCTCGTCGTCGTGCGGATCGCCTACCTGGCCCGGCTGCAGGCGTCCGCCCAGGTGGCCCTCACCCACCTCGTCTCGCACGACGAGCTCACGGGCCTGATCAGCCGGCGCGCCCTGCTGGTCTTCCTCGACGAGGCAATCGCCCGGCTGTCCCGCCCGGACGCGCGCGGGCTGACCGTCCTGTTCCTCGACGTCGACGGGCTCAAGGCGACCAACGACCGGTACGGGCACCGCGCCGGTGACCAGCTGCTGCAGACCGTCGCCGGCCGGCTCGCAGGCGCCATCGGGGTCGACGACGTGGCGGCGCGCGTGGGCGGGGACGAGTTCGTCGTCGTGTGCGAGGGCAGCCCCGACGCGACGCGGGACGTGGTCGCGCGCGTCCGGCAGGTCGTGGGCGAGCCGGTGCGGCTCGCGGGCGTCGAGCTGGCTGCGGGCGCGTCGATCGGGATCGTCGAGCTGGGCCCGGGTGACGCGGTCGGCGTCGACGAGGTCGTCGCCCTTGCCGACTCGCGCATGTACGAGGACAAGCGGCACCGTTACGGTCGCGCCCACGTCGACCGCCGGCGGCGCGACGGCCCGGAGGTCACCCCGTCGCCCACCACGGGCCCCGTCCCGGACCGCAGCGGCACCGCCGCCGACGGGTGACGGGCAGCCCACGACCACGCTGTGACACCCTGTGACGACGACGACGGTCATGATCACCCGGCCGAGGGTGCAACTCCGGCCGGCCCCGGCCGATGTCCTGGGTGTGAGAGCCGTCAGTGCCGTGCCGACGCACGCCGTCGTCACGCTGACAGCGGCGCTGCTCGCGGTCGTCACGGTGCTGACCGACGGGCTCGTCCGCGAGGCCGTCCACGTCGTGGCCATCCTCGTGCCCGCGACCGTCGTGCTGGGCACGCTCGCTCGCCGCCGGATCCGGCCCGCCCAGGCGTGGTGGGTCGCGTTCGCCGCCCTGCTCGTCCTCCTGGTCAACTCCGTCGGCTCGCTCGTGCCGGTCGGGACGGTCGACGCGGCGCAGGGCGAGGGTCCGCTCCGCGTAATCGCGTTGCCGCTCGGCTACGTCCTGCTCCTCGTGGCCGCGTACCTGGTGCTGCGCCCGTTCCTCCAGCGCGACGGCGGCCGGCTCGTCGAGGCGGCGATCGTCTCCCTGGGCTCTGCGAGCGTCCTGTGGACCGTCATCGCCCAGCCCGCGCTCGACCGGGCCGCGGCGACCACCGCCGCACGCACGTACGCGCTCGTGATCGTCATGATCATGAGCACCATCGCCGGGATGGTCCTGCGCACCGCGGCAACCCATCCGGCCGCGCGGCCGGCGCTGGCGTACCTCTCGGTGGCGACCCTCGCCCTGCTCGCGGGCAACGCCGGCCGGATCCTGCTGGGAGGCCCGGACCCCGGCTCCGGTGACCGGGCGATCGACCTCGCGTGGGTCGTCGGCTACGGAGCGCTCGCGGCCGGCCTCGTGCATCCGTCGAGCGTCGCCCTCGGTGAGCCGGGGCCGTCGCGCGACGGTGCGCTGGGCACCCATCGGCTGACCTTCCTCGGTCTGGTGCTGCTGGTCAACCCGCTCGTCGCCGCCGTCCAGGAGGCGACCGGCGGGAACGCGGACTGGCTCCTGCTCGCGCTCGTCACGTCGGCTCTCGTTCCTCTGGTCGTGGTGCGCATCGCCCATCTCGCCCGACTGCAGGCCGCAGCGCAGGACCGGCTGACGCAGCTCGTCACCCACGACGAGCTCACGGGCCTGCTGAACCGGTCCGCCGTCCTGGCGCACCTCGACGAGGCGCTCGACCGAGCGCGTCGGCGCGGAGCCCACCCGGTGATCGTCGTGTTCCTCGACGTCGACGGGCTCAAGGCTGCCAACGACGCGCACGGCCACCGGGCCGGCGACGCGCTCCTGGTCTCGATGGCGCGTCGGCTCGGGCGCGCCCTCGGGCCGCGCGACGCCGCGGCGCGCCTCGGCGGCGACGAGTTCCTCGTGGTCTGCGAGGGCCCGGCCGCGATGCTCGCCGGAACGGTGCGGCGGATCCGCGACGCGGTCTCGCAACCCGTCGTGCACGGTGGCGTGATGGTCTCGGCGGGCGCGTCCGTGGGCGTCGTCGAGATCGCCGCCGGCGCGTCGACGCGCACGGAGGACGTCATCGCCGCCGCCGACGCGCAGATGTACGCCGACAAGCGTCACCGCTACGGCGACGCTGTGCGCGACCGGCGCGCTCCGGAGCCCGTCATCTGACTCCCGCGCCCGTCCGGGCCCGGACCGCCGCGAGGATCGCCTCGTGCGTCGCGGGCGACGGCAGCGGCACCTCGCCGCCCGGCTCCCCGAACGCCGCGATCGCGTCGCGGATCGCCTCGCGCACGCTGATCGCGAGCATGAGCGGCGGCTCCCCCACCGCCTTGGACCCGTGGATGACGCCGTCCTGCGGGACGTCGGGCAGCAGCGTCACGTCGAACCGTGGGGGCACGTCGCCGATCGACGGGATCTGGTAGGTGCCGGCCGCGTGCGTGAGGAGGGCGCCGGCGTCGTCCCAGCGCAGCTCCTCGCCCGTGAGGTAGCCCATGCCCTGGATGAAGCCCCCCTCGATCTGGCCCCGGTCGATGCCGTGGTTCAGGGTGTCGCCGACGTCGTGGAGGATGTCGACCGCCAGCACCCGCTCGGCACCCGTGAGCCCGTCGACCTCGACCTCGGTCACCGCGGCGCCGTGCGCGTAGTAGTGGAACGGGCGCCCGCGCCCGGCCACCTTGTCGTAGCCGATGCCGGGGGTCGCGTAGTAGCCGGCCGCGAAGAGCGGGAGCTGCTGGAGGTACGCCTCCTCGACGACGACCGCGAACGGGATCGTGATCCCCGGGGCCTGCGGCGTGCTGACGTGCCCGTCGCGGAACACCACGGACCCCGTCGGGACCGTCGGTCCGGGCGGCGCGCCCGAGGCGCCGCCCGCTGCGCCGGCCGGGGCGCCGTCGCGCGTGGCGGCCGCGCTCGCGAGCGCGAGGAGGTGCGCGGCGACGGGGGCCAGCCGCCCGCGCAGCGTGACGCAGGCGTCCTTGACCGCCTGCCCGTTGAGGTCGGAGCCGCTCGACGCGGCGGTCGCGGACGTGTTGGGCACCTTGTCGGTGCGCGTCGACATGACCCGGACGGCGCCCACCGGCAGCCCGAGCTCGCGCATCGCGATGCCCCGGACCTTCGTGTAGAGGCCCTGGCCCATCTCGGTGCCGCCGTGGTTCACCTGGACGGTGCCGTCGCGGTAGACGAGCACGTACGCGCCCGCCTGGTTGAGCCACGACGCCGTGAACGAGATGCCGAACTTGACCGCGGTGATCGCGATGCCCCGCTTGAGGTGCGGGTGGCGCGCGTTGTGCTCGGCCACGTCGCGCCGTCGTGCCGCGAAGTCGGTCGACGCCATGAGCCGGTCCCAGATCACGGGGATGCGGTCGTCGAGGAGGTCCTGGCCGTAGTGCGTCGTGTTGGTCTCGCCCGTGCCGCGGTAGAGGTTGCGCTCGCGGACCACCTCGGGCGCCAGGCCCAGCTTCCGCGCGACGCGGTCGAGGATCTCCTCGATCACGATCATCCCCTGCGGCCCGCCGAACCCCCGGAACGCGGTGTTGGACGCGACGTTGGTGCGCGCGACCCGCCCGGTGATCTCGACCGCGGGGATGTACGTGCAGTTGTCGAGGTGGAACAGCGCGCGGTCGAGGATCGACTCCGAGAGGTCGAGGCTCCACCCGCCGTCCGACCACAGGGCCGCGCGGACCGCGTGCAGCCGTCCGTCGTCGTCGAACCCGACCGAGTAGCGCGCGAGGAACGGGTGCCGTTTGCCGGTCATCCGCATGTCCACGTCGCGGTCGAGCTGCAGCCGGACCGGCCGGCCCGTGCGCGCGGCGGCGAGCGCGACGAGCGCGGCCCAGCCCGCGGCCTGCGTCTCCTTGCCGCCGAACGCGCCGCCCATGCGCGGCGACTCGACCGTCACGAGGTTGCGCGGCAGGCCGAGCACGCGCGCGACCGACTCCTGGACCTCGGCCGGGTGCTGCGTGGAGGACGCGACATGGACCTCGCCGTCGCCCCCGACCTCGGCCCACGCCGCGTGGGTCTCGAGCGAGAAGTGGTCCTGACCGCCGATCTCGAGCTCGCCGTCGAGCACGTGGGGGCTGGCCCGGAGCGCCTCCTCGCAGTCGCCCCGTCGGATCACGTGGGGCGTGGTGAGGAACGCGTTCTGCTCGAGCGCCGCGCGGATGCCCAGCACCGCGGGCAGCGGCTCGTACTCGACGGCCACCTTCTCGGCCGCGCGGCGGCACGCGCGCACGTCCGTGCCGACCACGAGCGCGACCAGGTGGCCGACGTACTCGGCGTCCGGGTCCGCGAACAGCGTCTCGTCGTGCCGGACCGGACCGATGAGGTTGCTGCCCGGCACGTCGGCCGCCGTGAGGACCGCGACGACGCCCGGCTCGCGCAGCGCCTGTGCGGTGTCGATGCTCACCACACGAGCGTGGGCGTGCGGGCTGGCGACGGGCCAGGCGTCGAGCATGGGCCGACGGCGCGCGACGTCGTCCACGTAGAGCGCGCGGCCGGTCACGTGGCCGCGCGCGCTCTCGTGGTCGAGACCGCGCCCCTCGTCGTCGCGCGGCCAGGGCGCGGTCGGCTCGAAGTCGTCCGGGAGGCCCTGCGCCGCCCCGACGCCGTCGTGGAAGAAGCTCGTGAGCATGCCCGCGACCAGGTCGCGGCGATAGGCGGCGCCGCCGCGGTGGTCGTCGATCGGGCTGACGTCTCCTCCGAGCGCCTCGAGCGCACCCGCGAGCGTGTCCTCACTCCAGGGCCGGCCGACGAGGTGCTCCTCGGTGCGCCGGGCCCGCACCGGCGTCGCGGCCACGCCGCCGTACGCGATCCGGGCTCGCGTCACCGTGCCGCTCGCGTCGGTGTCGACCACGAACGCGCCCGCGACGATCGAGGTGGCCATGTCGCGGCGCTTGGAGATCTTCGACGAGTCCGCCCGCCGCACGGTGCCGTCCGCCAGCGACGCTCGGGGCACGACGACGTACCGCACGATCTCGTGGGGCTCGATCGCGGTGGTGCGGTAGCCGAGGAAGAAGTCGGCGAGGGGCAGCGCGCGCGAGCCGCCCTGGCGCTCGAGCACGATCTCGGCGTCGAGCGCGAGCAGCACCGGAGCGAGGTCGCCGATGGGTGCCGCCGTGACGAGGTTCCCCGCGACGGTGGCGCGGCTGCGGATCTGGCGCGACGCGAACAGCCGCAGCATCCGGGCGAGCATCGGGTACTCCGGTCCGAGGCGGTCCTCGACCGCCGTCAGCGTCGCCGCGCCACCGACACGCCACTCGTGCGGCAGCTCCTCGATCTCCGCGAGCTCGGTGACGCCCTCGACCGAGACGAGCAACGGGTGGTCGGTCCCGAGCTTGTTGATCGAGACTCCGGTCTCGGTCGCGCCCGCCACGAGCTCCGCCTCGGCGCCGAGCTCGGCCTTGCGCGCGAGCAGGGCGGCCAGCGTGGTCGGTCGCTCGAACCGGTGGCCGTGCGCCTCGTAGGACAGCGGGGCGAGCGGGGGCGGGGGGTCGGCGAGGCGGTCGCGCAGCGGGTCCGGCGCCGCCGTGGTCGTCGACCTCTCCGCGAGGGCGTCGAGCATGGCGTCCCGGATCGGGCGGTACCCGGTGCAGCGGCAGAGGTTGCCCGTGAGCTGGTCCACGACCTGCGCTCGCGTCCGCGCGGAGGTCGTTGCGGCGTCGTCGGCGGTGTGGTCGGCGGTGTGGTCGGCGGCGTCGTCGGCGGTGTGGTCGGCGGCGTCGTCGGCGGTGCACCCGGCGACGAGGTCGTCGCGGTAGTACGCCTCGGTCATCGACATCACGAACCCGGGGGTGCAGTAGCCGCACTGCGAGCCGTAGCGCGCGCACATCGCGCGCTGGACCGGGTGGAGGTCGGCGTCGGCGGCGACCCCCTCGACCGTGACGATCTCGCGGCCCGCTGTCATCGGCATGAGGACCAGGCACGAGTTGACCGCGCGGAACGTCGGCCTCCCGTGGGCGTCGGTGGTGAGCATCGTGACGGTGCACGCACCGCAGTCACCCTCCGCGCAGCCCTCCTTGGCGCCCGTGCGCCCGGTCGCGCGCAGCCACGTGAGCAGCGACGTCTGCGGCTCGACGCCCTCGACCGCCACCGGCTCGCCGTTGAGCACGAGCTGGAACGACGACGACGGCCCGGTGGCCTCGGCCGCCTCCGCCGCCCGTGGTTCCCGCTCGGGCTCCGCCGTTGCGCCGCCACCCTCGGTGGACGGGACCGACCCGATCGTCGACGTCATGCCTTCCCTCGCTTCCATGCGACCATCTCGGCCGCGATCGAGACCGCGATCTCCTCGGGGAGGCGAGCCCCGACGTCGACCCCGAGCGGCATCCGCACGCGGGCCAGGTCCTCCGCCGGGAACCCGGCCGCCTCGAGCCGGTAGCGGGTGCGCGCGGCCTTGGCCCGGCTGCCCACCGCCCCGACGAACGCGAAGCCCCGGCGCAGCGCCCACTCGATCGCCTTCTGGTCGAGCGCGTGGTCGTGCGTCATCACCAGGCAGACGCCCGCCGGGTCGACCGGACCGCCGACCTCCTCGACGGGCCCGACGGCGGTGTGCACGCCCGCGAGGCGGTCGGGCGCGGCCCAGGCCTCGCGCGAGTCGACGACCGTGACGTCGAACCCCAGGCGGGCGAGCATCGGGGCGAGCTCGGTCGCGACGTGGCCGCCCCCGACCACGAGGCAGGGCACGACGCCGACCACGGGCTCGAGCATGACGTCCAGCCTCCCGCCGCAGCACATGCCCAGCTCGGGGCCGAGCTCGAAGGTGCGGACCTCGTGCTTCGCGGCGCCCACGCCCGTGCCCGCCTCCGTGCCCATCGCGGCGAGCATCGCGCCCAGCGCCTCGAGCACGGCCCGCTCGACCGCTCCCCCGCCGACCGTGCCGACGCACGTGCCGTCCGCGGCGAGGTAGAGCTTCTGACCCGGGGTGCCCGGCGTCGACCCGTGGCGCCCGATCACGGTCGCGAGCGCCCCCCGGACGCCGGTCGCGGCGCGGTCCGCAGCGGCCTGCAGGACGCCCGCCGTGGTCGCGCGGGTGGGCACCGGCAGCTCCCGCAGGGGAGGCGCCTGCAGCGTGAGGAGCACCAGCTTCGGCATCGTCCTGCGACTGTACGAGCGACGTCGCGGATTGACCATGGTCAGCCGGGCGACTCACCCCCACGCGCAGGACGCGCGGCTCACTCCCACTCGATGGTGCCCGGCGGTTTGCTCGTCACGTCGAGGACCACCCGGTTGACCTCGGGCACCTCGTTGGTGATCCGGGTCGAGATGGTCGCGAGCACCTCGTAGGGCAGGCGCGTCCAGTCGGCCGTCATCGCGTCCTCGGAGCTGACCGGGCGCAGCACGATCGGGTGGCCGTAGGTGCGGCCGTCGCCCTGGACGCCGACCGAGCGCACGTCGCCGAGCAGCACGACCGGGCACTGCCAGATCTCCCGGTCGAGGCCCGCGCGCGTGAGCTCGGCCCGCGCGATGGAGTCGGCGGCGCGGAGCACCTCGAGGCGCTCGGCCGTGACCTCGCCGACGATGCGGATGCCGAGCCCCGGTCCGGGGAACGGCTGGCGCCAGACGATCGACTCCGGCACCCCGAGCTCGAGCCCGACCGCCCGCACCTCGTCCTTGAACAGCGTGCGCAGCGGCTCGACGAGCGAGAACTGCAGGTCGTCCGGGAGCCCGCCCACGTTGTGGTGGCTCTTGATGTTCGCGGCGCCCTCGCCGCCGCCCGACTCGACGACGTCCGGGTACAGCGTCCCCTGCACCAGGAACTTCACCTCGGCGCCGTGCTCGCCCGCGTCCTCGACCACCTCGCGCGCGGCCTGCTCGAATACGCGGATGAACTCGCGGCCGATGATCTTGCGCTTGGTCTCGGGGTCGCTCACGCCGGCGAGCGCGGTGAGGAACCGCTCGCGCGCGTCCACGACCTTGAGCTGCACGCCGGTCGCCGCGACGAAGTCGGTCTCGACCTGCTCCGCCTCGCCCGCACGCAGCAGCCCGTGGTCGACGAAGACGCAGGTCAGCTGGTCCCCGACGGCCCGCTGCACGAGCGCGGCCGCGACGGAGGAGTCCACGCCGCCCGAGAGGCCGCAGATCACGCGCGCGTCGCCGACCTGCGCCCGGATCGCCGCGACCTGGTCCGCGATGACGTTGCCGGGGTTCCAGTCGGGACGCACCCTCGCGCCGTCGTACAGGAAGTTCTCCAGCGCGCGCTGACCCATCGGCGAGTGCTTGACCTCGGGGTGCCACTGCATGCCGTAGAGCCGGCGGTCGCGGTCCTCGAAGGCCGCCACCGGGGAGCCGGGCGAGGTGGCCAGCACCTCGAAGCCCTCGGGCGCCTCGTGCACCGCGTCGCCGTGGCTCATCCACACCCCCTGCTGCGCCGGGGAACCCTGGAGCAGCTCGCCCGCGTGCGCGACGGCGACCGACGTGCCGCCGTACTCGCTCCTGCCCGTGCGCGCGACCGTCCCGCCGAGCGCGCGGGCCATGGCCTGGAAGCCGTAGCAGATGCCGAGCACCGGCACGCCGGCCTCGAACAGCGCGGGGTCGACCGTGGGTGCGTCCTCGGCGTACACGCTCGACGGGCCGCCGGACAGGATGATCGCGGCGGGCTTCCTCGCGAGGATCTGGTCGACCGTCGCGGTGTGGGGGACGATCTCCGAGTACACGTTCGCCTCGCGCACCCGTCGGGCGATCAGCTGGGCGTACTGGGCGCCGAAGTCGACGACGACGACCGGGCGGTGGGGCGGCGGTGCGGCGGGTGGGGTCACCGGTCCAGGGTAGTCACCCGGCGGTCGGTGCCCGCGGGTCGGCGGGGTCAGCGGGTCAGCGGGTCAGCGGGTCAGCGGGTCAGCGGCTGAGGCGCGTCTCGGCGTCGGCGTGGACCCGGCGCTCGACCAGGAACGACATCACGGGCACGACGCCGCCGAGCACCATCACGACGAGCCGGCCGAAGCCCCACCGCATCTTCGACCACAGGTCGAGCACCGTCACGAGGTAGACGACGTAGATCCAGCCGTGCGCGAACGGGATCCACTCGATCCAGCGCATGACGTCGTCGCTCGCGCCGACCGCGTACTTGAGGAGCATCTCGGCACTGAGGATCAGCAGCATCACCCCGGTCACCCACGCCATCACGCGGTAGCGCTTGAGCGCGGCGAGCGCCTTCTCGGGCTCCCGGACGGGGGGCGCGGCCGCCACGGGGGCAGTTCCCGCGGGCGAGCCGGCCGCGGACGAGGCTGCGGACGAGCCGGTCGTGGACGAGCCGGTCGCGGACGAGCCGGTCGCGGACGAGCCGGTCGCGGACGACGGCCGCGCGGACGGAGGGCGGTTGGAGCTGACGGACATGCCTCGATCATCCCCCATCCCGCAACCACACGAGCGCTCGCGGACGTGTCAGAACCACGTGAGCCCCGGTCCTCACCCAGCTCTGACGACCCGACCCGACGCTCGTCCCACCACCGTGTCAGGCGCAGCGCGCGCCCCGGCCCGCGCACGGTCTGACACGTCGACTCCGCCTGCGCTGCCGACCCACCGTGTCAGGCGCAGCGCGCGCCCCGGCCCGCGCACGGTCTGACACGTCGACTCGTCCCGGTCGCCGCGCCTGATATTCGTTCGGTCCGTGTCGGAGGTCAGGCTTAGCGTGGACGGGTGCGTCCCCTCCCCCTCCCGCAGCCCGGCTCCCCGCCGCTGACGTCGCCGCTCGCCTACCTGTGGTGGCACGCGCGCGCCCAGGCCGGGCTCCTCGTCGCCGCGCTCGCGGTCGGGGTCGTGGGCAACGTCGCGGGCGCCTTCCTGCCGCTCGTCATCGGTCGGATCGTCGACGACGGGCTCGACGGCGGGCTCTCGCGCACGCTCTGGACCGGCTGCCTGCTGCTGGTCGCCGTCGGCGCCGTGCAGATCGTCGCCAACGTCGTGGGCCACCGCCTCGACGTCGAGAACTGGCTCCGCGCCGCCTTCGCGTCCTCGCAGGAGATCGGCCACCACGTCACGCGCACCGGGGACGCGGTGACGGCGGAGCTCCCGACCGGCGAGGTCGTCGCGACCGTCGCGTCGGACGCGCTGCGCATGGGCGAGGTGTTCGCCATCGCGGCCCGCTTCCTCGGTGGCGTCGCCGCCTACGCGGCCATCGCCGTCGTGCTCATGCGGACGTCGGTGCCGCTCGGCGTCCTCGTCCTGGTGGGGCTGCCCGTCGTCGCCGGCTCGCTCGCCCTGCTCGTGAAGCCGCTGCAGCGGCGCCAGGCGGCCCAGCGGGAGGCCGCCGGCCGCCTGACCACCCTCGGCGCCGACACGGTCTCGGGCCTGCGTGTCCTGCGCGGCATCGGCGGCGAGGAGGTGTTCTCGCGCCGGTACCGCGCCCAGTCGCAGGCCGTCCGGCACGCCGGGGTCCGCGTGGCCCAGACGCAGTCGCTGCTCGATGCGCTCCAGACGTTGCTCCCCGGCCTGTTCCTCGCCGTCGTGGTCTGGTTCGGCGCGCGCCTGGCCCTCGCCGGGGACATCACGCCCGGTCAGCTCGTCGCGTTCTACGGGTTCGCCGCGTTCCTCACCCAGCCGCTGTGGACCGCGACCGAGGCGATGCGCATCATGACCCGCGCGTACATCGGCGCCCGCAAGATCATCAAGGTCCTCGCGGTGCCGGACACGGTCACGGCCGGCGAGGCCACGACCCGCACGCCGGTCCCCGCCCCGGCCCCGGGCGCCGAGCTGACCGACCCGCCGAGCGGCGTCGTCGTCCGGCCCGGTCGCCTGCTCGCCCTGGTCAGCGCGGATCCCGACGAGACCGCCCGCATCGCTGCCCGCCTCGGGCGCTTCGACGCGCCCCGCGCCGGGGGCGGCGCGGCCGGGGACGCCGCCGAGCGCGAGGTCAGCTGGGGAGGCGCGCCGCTGTCGGCGATCGACCTCGCCGAGGTCCGCGAGCGCATCGTGGTCGCCGAGTCGACGCCACACCTGTTCACCGGGACGCTCGCGGAGGAGCTCGACGTGCGCGGCCGCGCGACCGAGGACGAGCTCCTCGCTGCGCTCCGGACCGCCGACGCGGGCGACGTGCTCGAGTCGGTCCCCGGCGGTCTGGAGGGGGAGATCGCCGAGAAGGGCCGGTCGCTCTCGGGCGGCCAGCGCCAGCGCGTCGCGCTCGCGCGCGCCCTGCTCACCGAGGCCGAGGTCCTCGTGCTGGTCGAGCCGACGAGTGCGGTCGACGCCCACACCGAGGCTCGCATCGCGACCCGGCTGACCGCCGAGCGTCGCGGCCGCACCACCGTGCTGGTCACCGCCAGCCCGCCCCTGCTCGAGGCCGCCGACGAGGTCGCGCTCGTCCAGGCTGGGCGGGTGCGGGCGACCGGCTCGCACGCCGAGCTGCTCGACGCCGACGACGACGCCGGGCGCGCCTACCGCGCGATCGTCTCGCGGGCGGTGGCCGAGCCGGCACCCGAGGAGGTGTCGGCATGAGGCTGCCGATCGCCGACGCCACGGCACTGCGGCAGCACACCGCCGCGCTGCTCCGGCGGCACCGCTCCGGGCTCGCGACGGTCGTGGTGCTGCACACGCTCGCCGCGACCGCCGGGCTGGCCGGGCCGTGGCTGCTCGGGCGGCTCGTGGACGCCGTCGTGCGCGGGACGACGACGAGCGCGGTGGACCGGACGGTCCTCGCCCTGGTCGTGGCGGTGGTCGCCCAGACGGGGCTGATCCGGTACGCCCAGCGCAGCGCCATGGTGCTCGGCGAGACGGTATTCGCGGAGCTGCGCGAGGAGTTCGTCGAGACGGTGACTCGGCTCCCGCTCTCGACGGTCGAGCGTGCCGGGACGGGCGACCTGCTGGGTCGCACGACGAACGACATCGACCGGGTCCAGTACACGATCCGGTTCGGCGTGCCGCGGATCCTCGTCGCCACCACGACGATCGTCCTGACCGTGGTCGCGGCCCTGCTCACGAACGCGCCGGTCGCGCTCGCGCTGCTCGCCGGGGTGCCGCTGCTCGTGCCTGTCACGCGGTGGTACCTGCGTCGGGCGGGCCCGGCCTACCAGCGGGAGTCGGCCGCGTACGCGACGCTGAACGGGACGATCACCGAGTCGGTCGAGGGAGCCCGGACGGTCGACGCGCTCGGGATCGGGGCGCGTCGGCGCGCGCGGGTCGACACCGACCTGCGCGAGGCGTTCGCCGCCGAGTCGTTCACGCTCCGGCTGCGGACCGTGCTGTTCCCCTCGATCGACGCGGCGTTCCTCCTGCCGGTCGTCGCGGTGCTGGCCTGGGGTGCCTTCCTGGTCGACTCGGGCACCGCGACCGTCGGGGCGGTGACCACGATCGCGCTGTACGCCCTCCAGGTCATCCAGCCGACCAGCGAGCTGATCTTCTGGCTCGACGAGATCCAGGTCGGCGCCACGTCGCTCGCGCGCATCATCGGTGTGGCGGCGGTGCCGCCCGACCGCACCGCGGGGACGGCTCGCCCCGGCGACGAGCACGTCGAGGCGCGTCAGGTCCGCTACGCCTACCGGCCGGGCCATGACGTGCTGCACGGCGTGGACCTCGACCTCGCGGTCGGCGAGCGGCTGGCGGTCGTCGGCCCGTCGGGGGCCGGCAAGTCGACGCTCGGACGCATGCTCGCGGGCATCCACCCGCCCACGGGAGGCACGGTCACGGTGGGCGGCGTCCCGCTCGTCGAGCTGCCCCTCGACGAGCTGCGCGGCCACGTCGCGCTCGTCACGCAGGAGCACCACGTCTTCGTGGGCACCCTCGCCGACAACCTGCGCCTGGCGCGGGTCGAGGCCGACGACGACGAGCTGGCGCGCGCCCTCGCCGCGGTCGACGCGTGGGCCTGGGTCAGCGCGCTCCCCGACGGGCTCCAGACCGCCGTCGGCTCGGGCGGGGCCGTCCTCACGCCGGCGCAGGCGCAGCAGGTCGCGCTCGCGCGCCTCGTGCTGCTGGACCCGCACACCCTGGTGCTCGACGAGGCGACCTCCCTGCTCGACCCGCGCGCGGCCCGTCACCTCGAGCGGTCGCTCTCCGCGGTGCTCGAGGGCCGCACCGTGGTCGCGATCGCGCACCGTCTGCACACGGCGCACGACGCCGACCGCGTCGCCGTCGTGGAGGACGGCCGGATCACCGAGATCGGCACCCACGACGAGCTCGTGCACGCCGGCGGCGACTACGCGGACCTCTGGCACAGCTGGCAGCGCGACTGACGGCCGGCCCCGGGCGGGCCCCGCGAACCCGAGGCGCGAGTTCGCTGGTCCGTGCTCGAGCTCGCTGGTCGGGACCAGCGACCTGGACACCTCACCAGCGAACTGGCCGGCCGCGCACGAGTGGAATCAGGTGGAGATCCCGGCGCGCCGCCGGGATGCTGGGGCCATGTTCGGGCCGGTGACACTGAGAGCCGGCGTCGTCGTGCCCGACGACGAGCTCGCCTGGCGATTCTCGCGCTCGGGCGGTCCCGGCGGACAGTCGGTCAACACGGCCGACTCACGCGTCGAGCTGCGCTGGGACCTCGCACGGACCGACGCCCTGCCTCCCGAGCTGCGCGACCGGGCACTCGACCGGCTCGCGTCCCGGCTGGTCGACGGCGTGCTGACGGTGACGGCGTCCGAGCACCGGTCGCAGCTGCGGAACCGTGAGGCGGCGCTCGCACGCTTCACCGCGCTGCTCGACTCGGCGCTCGCCCCTCCGGGCCCGCCCCGCCGGGCCACCCGGCCGAGCCGTGCCTCGCGTGCGCGACGCACCGACGCCGAGCGGCGGCGGCGTCAGGTCAAGGCCCAGCGGCGCCGACCCCCGGCGCCCTGATCCGGGCGAGCACGCCGTCGCGCGGCCGCTCGTGCTCGCTGAGGAAGTCGTCGACGACCTGGTGGAACCGAGCCGGTTGGTCCCGCCGGACGCAGTGGCCGGAGTCCGGGACGACGACGGTGCGGACCAGGTCGTTGCGCAGGTCCTCCACGCGAGGCGCCATCTCGGACGAGGGCGGCACCACCAGGAGCGTCGGCATCGTGAGTACGTCGAACAGCTCTTCCCACGCGGCGTCGCCGAGATGCAGGCCATGCCGGACGTACGCGCGGTCGACCAGCGGCTTGCAGTCCGCCCAGGCCTCGATCTCCGCACGGCTCCAGGCCGTCTCCGGCAGCATCCGCTCGGCGGACCCGGCGACGTCAGCCATCGCGTCCAGGAACTCTTCGGTCGCCGCGACGAACGCCGGGGCGAGGAGGTCACCGGTGGGCTTGGCGGGGTCTTCCAGGACGAGTGCCCACACCTTCTCGGGTCGCGCCAGCGCGGCACGCATCGCGAGGAGGCCACCGAGGGAGTGCCCGACGAGCGCGACCGGCCCGGGCAGCGCGTCGACGAGCGCGACGACGTCTGCGAGAAGCACGGCGGGTGCGGCTGCGATCTCGCACTCGGAGAAGCGCGGCGAGCGCCCGTGACCACGGAGGTCGGGGGCGTGGACGTCCCACCGATCACCCCAGTGGTGCACGAGGTCGGGCCAGGTCGTCCCGGCCTCGGTCAGCCCGTGCACCAGGAGGACCGGAGGGGCGTCCGGGCTCCCGAACCGGTGGACCGTCAGCGGCTCCACGGCACCTCGCTGCTCGCGTCGACGCGGTCCGGGACGGCCGGCTCGCCCGCCTCGTCCTCCGGCACGTCACCCGCCGCCTCGTCCTTGACCAGTCGAAGCCACAGCAACACTGCGAACGCGCCGAAGATCCACCACTGCGCGGCGTACGCGAGGTTCTGCACGTTGAGCCCCGAGCCGCCGCCGAGCGTGGGCGGCGGGAGCAGCGCGACGCCCGCCGGCTGCGCCGGTTCCGAGCTCGCGAGCACCAGGTAGCCCGTGTAGATCGGGCCGCCCCAGCGGTTGACCAGCTCGGCCGAGCTGATCGCCTCCGTCTGACCCGGCACGTCGTCGCCGCTGCCGGATGCCTCCGAGACCTGGAGGTACCCCGTGAGCCGCACCGCGCCGTCGGGCACGGCGAGCGCTGCGGGATCCGCGGCATCGGCGACCCAGCCGCGCGCCACCGGCAGCACCGGGACGGGCCCGGTCCACCCTGCGTCACCCCCCGAGCCGGACACCCGCAGCGGCGTCAGCACGAGGTACCCCGTGCGGCCGTCGAGCGCGCGCTCGGGCACCAGCAGCTGGCCCTCCGGCTCGTAGCGCCCCTCGACCTCGACGCGCTCGCCGACCAGGTCACCGGAGAACGAGGCCTGCGGCGCGAGCACGTCGCCGAGGGCGGCTGGCGGCGCCTGCTCGCGCTCCGCCACCGCGACGCGCTCGGCCTGCTCACCGCGCAGCTGCGCACGGTCGAGCTGCCAGACCCCGAGCCGCGCGCAGACCGCCGCGGCACCGAGGAGCAGCACGAGCAGCACGATCATGCGGGGACGCGCGGCGGCCCGGAGCATCGTCGTCGGCGCACGACGCGGGAGGTCCGCGGGAGCGGGATCGGGCACGGGCGCGGGGTCGGACACCCCAGCACGTTACCCGCCCCGCAGGCCGGGACGGGACGGGGCAGGCAGGTGCTGCGGACAGGAAGGGTGCTGCGGCCAGGAAGGGTGCGACGGCCGGCGGGATGTGGTGCCATGGCCACGGCGCCTGGACCGCCCTCGGCCGAGCTCGCGGGACGTTGGTCCCGCAGATGCGCGCGCGGCTCCGCGAGGCTGGTCACCAGGCCCGGTGACGACCTGGCGCGACCGCGTCGGGCGAGGGCACGTCAGTTCGGGGGATGTTGATGAGCACCCAGACGATCACGCACGCGGGCGCGCCGAGCACGGCGTGGTCCGCACGGCCGGACGCACCGCTGACCGACGAGACGCTCGACGTCGTCGACGGCTGGTGGCGGGCCGCGAACTACCTGTCGGTCGGTCAGATCTACCTGCTCGCCAACCCGCTCCTGCGCGAGCCGCTCCACCGCGACCACGTGAAGCCGCGACTCCTGGGCCACTGGGGCACGACGCCCGGTCTCAACTTCGTCTACGCCCACCTCAACCGGGCGATCCGTGAGCGCTCCCAGCCGACGCTCTACGTCACCGGCCCGGGTCACGGCGGACCCGGGCTCGTCGCGAACGCGTACCTCGACGGCACGTACTCCGAGGTGTACACGGACATCACGCAGGACACCGAGGGCCTGCGGCGCCTCTTCCGCCAGTTCTCCTTCCCGGGCGGGATCCCGAGCCACGTCGCCCCCGAGACGCCCGGCTCGATCCACGAGGGCGGCGAGCTCGGCTACGCGCTCTCGCACGCGTACGGCGCGGCGTTCGACAACCCGGACCTGCTGGTCGCGGCCGTGGTGGGCGACGGCGAGGCGGAGACCGGGCCGCTCGCGACGAGCTGGCACTCGAACAAGTTCGTCGACGCGCGGCAGGACGGCGTGGTGCTGCCGATCCTCCACCTCAACGGCTACAAGATCGCCAACCCGACCGTCCTCGCGCGCATCCCGGAGAGCGAGCTGCTCGACCTCATGCGCGGGTACGGGCACAAGCCGCACGTCTTCACCGGGGGGTTCGACGACGAGGACCCCGCAGCGTTCCACCGGCGCTTCGCCGAGCTGCTCGACGTCGTGCTCGACGAGATCGCCGACATCAAGGCGCGGGCCGCGGCGGGTGACGACTCGCGCCCGACCTGGCCGATGATCGTGCTCCGGACCCCCAAGGGCTGGACGTGCCCGCCCGTCATCGACGGCAAGCAGGTCGAGGACTCGTGGCGCTCGCACCAGGTGCCGCTCTCGAGCGCACGGGACACCGAGGAGCACCTCGAGGTGCTCGAGGAGTGGCTGCGCTCGTACCGCGCCGACGACCTGTTCGACGACGACGGGCGGCTCGTCGAGCGCCTGCAGGTGCTCGCGCCGGACGGTCACCTGCGCATGAGCGACAACCCGCACGCGAACGGCGGGCTGCTGCTGCGCGACCTGCGGCTCCCGGACTTCCGCGACTTCGCCGTCGACGTCCCCGTCCCGGGGGGCTCGATCAGCGAGGCGACGCGGGTGCTCGGTCAGTGGCTCGCCGAGGTCGTGCGGCTCAACCCCGACAACTTCCGCATCTTCGGGCCCGACGAGACGGCGTCGAACCGCCTGCAGGCGGTCTACGAGACGACCGACAAGCAGTGGAACGCCGAGCTCGTCCCCGCCGACGCCGACAACCACCTCGCGCGCGTCGGCCGCGTCATGGAGGTGCTCTCGGAGCACCAGTGCCAGGGGTGGCTCGAGGGGTATCTGCTGACCGGCCGGCACGGCCTGTTCAACTGCTACGAGGCGTTCATCCACATCATCGACTCGATGTTCAACCAGCACGCCAAGTGGCTCAAGGTCACCGACGAGATCCCGTGGCGCCGGCCGATCGCCTCGCTCAACTACCTGTTGTCGAGCCATGTGTGGCGCCAGGACCACAACGGCTTCAGCCACCAGGACCCGGGCTTCATCGACCACGTGGTGAACAAGAAGGCGGAGGTCGTGCGTGTCTACCTACCGCCGGACGCCAACACGCTCCTGTCGACGTACGACCACTGCCTGCGCAGCCGGCAGTACGTCAACGTCGTCGTGTCCGGGAAGCAGCCCGCGCCCAACTTCCTCACGATGGAGGAGGCGATCGCGCACTGCTCGCGCGGTCTGGGCATCTGGGAGTGGGCGGGCAACGAGCGCGACGGCGAGGACCCCGACGTCGTGCTCGGGTGCGCGGGCGACGTCCCGACGCTCGAGACCCTCGCCGCAGCCGACCTGCTGCGCAGGCACCTGCCCGAGCTGTCGGTGCGGGTCGTCAACGTCGTCGACCTCATGCGGCTGCAGGACGTCAAGGAGCACCCGCACGGGCTCAGCGACCGCGACTTCGACACGCTCTTCACGAAGGACCGGCCGGTCATCTTCGCCTACCACGGGTACCCGTGGCTGATCCACCGCCTCACCTACCGCCGCACGGGCCACCCGAACATCCACGTGCGCGGGTACAAGGAGGAGGGCACCACGACGACGCCGTTCGACATGGTCATGCTCAACGACCTCGACCGGTTCCACCTCGTGATGGACGTCATCGACCGCGTGCCGAGCCTCGGCTCGAAGGCGGCGCGGCTGCGCCAGCAGATGCAGGACGCGCGGCACGAGGCCCGTGAGTACACGCGCGAGCACGGCGAGGACATCCCGTCGGTCCGTGACTGGGTGTGGCCCGACGCCGGCGAGACCGCGACCGAGGTTGGCGGCCCCGAGCGCGACGCGACCACCAGCACCGGAGGAGACAACGAGTGAGCGGTACCACCGGGTCCGCCCCGGAGGCCGGCCGTCACGCGGACGCAGCGCCGGGCGGAGCATCCACCGGCGTGGTTCCCGCCCCGACGTCGCGCAGCATCTACATCGCCTCACCCGAGGGCGACACCGGCAAGTCCACCGTGGCCCTCGGCGTCGTCGACCTGCTGACGCGACGGGCGCAGCGCGTCGGGGTGTTCCGCCCCGTGGCGCGCTCGGGCGACGCCCCGGACTACGTGCTCGAGCTGCTCCTCGCGCGCGACGGCGTGGACCTCCCCTACGACCTGTGCGTCGGCGTCACCTACGAGCAGGTCCATGCCGACCCGGAGCAGGCGCTCGCCACGATCGTCGACCGGTACCACGAGGTCGCGCGGCGGTGCGAGGTCGTGGTGATCGTCGGGACGGACTACACCGACGTCGCGGGCCCGACCGAGCTGTCGTACAACGCCCGCATCGCCGCGAACCTCGGGGCGCCCGCGCTGCTGGTCGTGAGCGGCAACGGCCGCAGTCCCGACGAGGTGCGCCAGGTGGCCGAGGTGTCCCTGGGCGAGCTGCGCACCAACCACGCGCAGGTGCTGGGGATCGTCGCCAACCGCTGCACCGCCGCGCTCGACGACGTGCGGGCGTCGCTCACGGGCGACGTGCCGGTCTGGACGCTCCCCGAGGAGCCGTTCCTCGTGGCACCCACCGTACGCGCGCTCATGGAGGCGGTCGGCGGCCGGCTGGCCGTCGGCGACGAGGAGCTGCTCGGCCGCGAGGCGCTGGACGTGCTGGTGGGCGCCATGTCGTTCGAGCACCTGCTCGACCGGCTCTCCGACGGTGCCGTCGTCCTCACGCCCGGCGACCGCACCGACGTGCTGCTCGGGCTGATCCTGGCGCACGCGGCGACCGGCTTCCCCTCGCTCGCGGGCATCGTCCTGAACGGCGGCTTCTACCCGTCGGAGTCGATCGCACGCCTGGTCGAGAGCCTCGACCAACGGCTCCCGATCATCCGGACCGACCTCGGCACGTTCCGCAGCGCGAGCGCGGCGGCCGGCACCCGCGGCCGTCTCACCGCCGACTCGCAGCGCAAGATCGACACCGCCCTGACGCTCTTCGAGACCCATGTCGACGGCGGCGCGCTGCTCGCGACGCTCGACGTGCCGCGCACCGAGGTGGTCACGCCGCTCATGTTCGAGTACGAGCTGCTCGACCGGGCGCGGTCGGACCGCAAGCACGTCGTGCTGCCCGAGGGACAGGACGACCGGATCCTGCGCGCCGCCAGCACGCTGCTCGCGCGCCAGGTCGCCGACCTGACGATCCTGGGCGACGAGACGAGGATCCGGGCCCGGGCGACCGAGCTCGGTCTCGCGCTCGACGACGCGCGCGTCGTCGACCCCACGCGGGGCGAGCTGCACGAGCGGTTCGCCCAGGAGTACACCGCGCTGCGGGCGCACAAGGGCATGACGGCCGAGCGCGCGCGGGAGATCGTCTCGTCCGTCTCGTACTTCGGCACGATGATGGTCAAGCTCGGGCTTGCTGACGGCATGGTGTCGGGCGCGATGCACACGACCGCGCACACGATCCGGCCCGCGTTCGAGATCATCAAGACGGTACCCGGGGTCTCGATCGTGTCGAGCGTCTTCCTCATGTGCCTCACCGACCGCGTGCTCGTGTACGGCGACTGCGCCGTCAACCCCGACCCGACCGCCGAGGAGCTCGCCGACATCGCCATCTCCTCGGCCGAGACGGCCGCGCAGTTCGGCGTCGAGCCGCGCATCGCGATGCTCTCGTACTCCACGGGCGAGTCCGGCTCGGGCGCCGACGTCGAGAAGGTGCGCACCGCGACCGAGCTGGTCCGCCGCCGCCGGCCAGACCTGTCCGTCGAGGGCCCGATCCAGTACGACGCCGCGGTCGACGCCTCGGTCGCCAGGACGAAGATGCCGGACTCGCAGGTCGCGGGCCGTGCGACGGTCTTCGTGTTCCCGGACCTCAACACGGGCAACAACACGTACAAGGCGGTGCAGCGCTCGGCCGGGGCTGTCGCGGTCGGGCCCGTGCTGCAGGGCCTGCGCAAGCCGGTCAACGACCTGTCGCGAGGCGCACTGGTGCAGGACATCGTCAACACCGTCGCCATCACCGCGGTCCAGGCGCAGGCGCTCGCTGCGCTCGACACGGCGGCGGACGGCGGCTCGCCCGAGCCGCCCGCGACGGCGGCGCGCCAGCTCGCCCACCAGGAAGGTTCCCCCGCATGAATCCCGTCAGCGGTCCGGGCGACCGGCCGAGCGCGCACAGCGCGCTCGGCGCGCACGGCAGCGTGCTCGTCATCAACTCAGGCTCGTCGTCGCTCAAGTACCAGCTGGTCAACCCGGTCGGCGGCGAGGCGATCGCCGTCGGCATCGTCGAGCGGATCGGCGAGAGCGACGGGTCCGCGAGGCACACGTTCGCCGGCAACAGGACCGAGCGCACCGGCCGGATCGCCGACCACGGGGACGCGCTGCGCACCGTGCTCGACCTGTTCCGCGAGGTCGGCCCGAGCCTCGACGCGGCACAGGTGGTCGCCGTCGGGCACCGCGTCGTGCACGGCGGCGCGGTGTTCGCCGAGCCGACGATCGTGGACGACGACGTGCTGCGCACCATCGAGGACCTCGTCCCGCTGGCGCCGCTGCACAACTCCCCGAACCTGCGCGGCATCCAGGTCGCGCGAGAGCTGCTCCCCGACGTCCCGCACGTCGTCGTCTTCGACACCGCGTTCTTCCAGACCCTGCCCGACGCCGCCGCGACCTACGCGCTCGACCGCACGGTCGCGGAGAAGTACGGCGTGCGGCGCTACGGCTTCCACGGCACCTCGCACCAGTACGTGTCGGGGAAGGTCTCCCGGGTGCTCGGCCGTCGCCTGGAGGACCTCAACCAGATCGTGCTGCACCTCGGCAACGGCGCCTCGGCGTCGGCGGTCCGGGGCGGCGTGGCGGTCGAGACCTCGATGGGGCTGACGCCGCTCGAGGGGCTGGTGATGGGCACACGGACCGGCGACATCGACCCGGCCGTGGTGTTCCACCTGCACCGCAACGCCGGCATGTCGATCGACGAGATCGACAACCTGCTCAACCGGCGCTCGGGAATCAAGGGCCTCTCGGGCGAGAACGACTTCCGCGAGCTGCACCGGCTGATCGGCGAGGGTGACGCGGACGCGCAGCTCGCGCTCGACGTCTACGTGCACAGGCTCCGCAAGTACGTCGGGGCGTACCTCGCGGTGCTCGGGCGGGTCGACGTCATCAGCTTCACCGCGGGGGTCGGGGAGAACGACGCCCGGGTGCGGGAGCTCGCACTCGCCGGCATGGAGGGTCTCGGCATCGCGGTCGACCCGGCACGGAACGCCGGGCCCAAGAGCGAGCCCACGATCGTCTCGCCCGACTGGACCTCGACGCTCGTCATGGTGGTGCCGACCGACGAGGAGCTCGCGATCGCGCGGCAGTCGGTCGCGGCGATCGAGGCCGCCGCGGGGACGGCAGGGTGACAGCGGGCGGTGACAGCGGGCGGTGACGGTGGGCGGTGACGGTGGGCGGTGAGGGGTGCGCGGTGAGGGGTGAGCGGTGAGCGGTGAGCGGTGCGCGCAGTCAGACGGGCGTCCGCCCGACCGCGTACCGCAGGGCGTTGACCAACCGGTAGCCGCCGGACGCTGTGCCGAACGGCCTCGCCGCCTCGAGGACCGTGCGCCTGGCGGCCGCGATGCCCGCCCCGTCCTCGCCCAGCAGGACGCCGCGCACGAGCGTGTCGTCGTCGGGCACCTCCCACGGAGCGTGGACGAGGCCGGCCGTGACGAGCTCGAGGCCCGCCTCGTCCAGCAGCGACTCAAGGCCGCCCGGAGCGCGCAGCTCGCCGTCGGGCGGCAGCTCCTCCTCGGCGGCGGCCGCGACGGCCGCCTCGAGCGCGGTCAGGTCGTTGCGCACGGCCTCGGCCCAGCTCGCGACGGCCACCAGCCCACCCGGGGCGACGACGCGGACGGCCTCCGCCAGCGCGTCGAGGGCGCTGTCGGCGAGCTGCAGCGAGTTCACGGCGACGACCACGTCGAAGGCGCCGTCGTCCCACGGCAGGTGCTCCGCGCGGCCGAGCCGCACGTCGGCCTCAGGGGCACGACGCCGCGCGAGCTCGACCATCCCGGGCGCCGGGTCGATGCCCGCGCCAGTCGCGCCCAGCGCTGCGACCTGCGCGAGCAGCTCGCCGCTGCCGCACCCGACGTCGAGGACACGGCTGCCCGGCCCGGCCCGAGACACCGCCAGGATCACGTCGCGGACCGGCGCGGCGAACGGCCCCCACAGCTCGGCCCACTCCCCCGCGACGGCCGACCAGCCGCTCTCGAACTCGCCCGCCACGTCCGTGTCGGAAGGGTCCGTGTCGGAAAGGTCCGTGTCGGAAGAGTCCGTGTCGGAAAGGTCCGTGTCGGAAGGGTCGGTGTCGGAAAGGTCGGTGTCGGAAAGGTCCGCGTCAGCCCGGTCCGTGTCAGGCCCTTCCGTGCTCGCTCCGTCCACGTGTCCCTACCTTCGCCGGAGTCAGGCGCCCAGCCGGTCCGCCAGGAATTCCACGACCGTCCGCAGGGGCGGCACGGGATCGACCCCCTCGAAGCAGTGGTCCGCACCGGGGACGACCTCGAGCACGACGTCGGGTGCGCCGGCGGCGACGAGCGCCGCGTGCAGCCGCTCGCTCTGCTCGAGCGGGACCACGGCGTCCTGGTCCCCCGAGATGAGCAGCGTCGGTGGCGCGGACGCGCCGGCGTGGCTCATCGGGGACGCCGTCCGCGCCACGCCGGGCGCCTGCTCTGGCGTCGCGCCGAGGAACCGGACCTCGGGTGACTCGGGCAGCCGTTCCGGTGCGACGGCGGGGATGCGGAGCTCGGCGAAGAAGTCGGTGACGGGGTAGAGCAGCGCGGCCGCCTGCACGGCGGTGCTCGGTCCGGGCTCGCCGACGTCGCCCTCGAACCTGAGGTCGTCAGCCGTCAGGGCGAGCATGGCGGCGAGGTGCCCGCCGGCGCTCTCGCCGCTCACACCGATCCGGTCCGGGGCGATCGACAGCACCGACGCGTGCGAGCGCAGGAACCGGAGGGCGGCCTTGACGTCATGCACCGCCGCCGGGAAGCGCGCCTCGGACGACAGCCGGTAGTCCGCTGTCGCGACCGCGAGTCCGGATGCCACGAGCGCCTCGAACAGCGCATCACCGGGCCAGTTCGCCGGGGTGAACCGGCGGTCGCCGGCCTCCCAGCCGCCGCCGTGGATCCACAGCACGCACGGGACGGGTCCCGCTGCGGACGACGGGACGTGGACGTCCATGAGCAGCGGCCGGAACCCGCGGAGCTCCGCGTACGTGATGCCGCGATGGCTGACGGCACCGGCGACGGTTCCCGGTGTGTCGAGCGCAGCGGCGGTCGGAGCGGTCATGCTCGGCCCACCGCCTTCATGACCCGCAGTGCGCCCGTGAACAGGCGTGTCCAGCGTTCGGCCGGGAGCTCGTACAGCCGGCCGAGCCCGACGTGCGAGCCGGTCCCGAGCACCCCGTGGGCGCCTCGCGCCACGGCGACCGTCTGCGCGCGGGTGACCTGCCAGATCCCCTCGATCCCGTGACGCGCCCCGAGTCCCGAGGCCTTGTGGCCACCCTGCGGCGCCCCCACCGCCGACCAGGCGGTCTGGTAGCCGTCGTTCACGTTCACCGTGCCGACCTCGAGCCGCGCCGCGATCGCGCGCCCCCGGGCCGTCGACCGCGTCCACACGCTCGCGTTGAGCCCGTACTCGGAGTCGTTCATGGCGGCGACCGCCTCGTCGTCGGACGCGACCCGGTACACCGCGACGACGGGGCCGAACGTCTCCTCGCGCGCCGCGAGCGCGTCCGCCGGGACGTCGGCGAGCACCGTGGGCTCGTAGCAGAGCGGCCCCAGGTCGCTGCGGTGCACGCCGCCGGCGAGCACGCGTGCTCCCCGCCCGATCGCGTCCTCGACGTGCTCGGACACCTTCGCCAGCTGGGCGGCCGTGGTGAGGGAGCCGACGTCGGCGACGTAGTCGAGGCCCACCCCGAGGGACAGTGCGCGCACGCGTCGGACGAGTGCGGCCACGAACGCCTCGGCGACCGCCTGGTGCACGTACAGGCGCTCGACCGACACGCACAGCTGGCCCGAGCCGGCGAAGCACGCGCGGACGGCACCGGCGGCCGCGACCTCGACGTCCACGTCGTCCGCGACGTACAGGGCGTTCTTGCCTCCGAGCTCGAGGGTTGCGCCCACGAGCCGCTCACCCGCCCGCGCGGCGATAGCCCGGCCCGTCGCCGTCGATCCCGTGAAGCACACGTGGTCGACCACCTCGACGACCGCTCCGCCGATCTCAGCGCCGTCTCCCACCACGACCTGGACCAGGTTCGCGGGGAGACCGGCCGCCTCGAGCTGCTCGACGCCCCACAGGGCGGTCAGCACGGTCTGGGTGTCGGGCTTGAGGATGACGGCGTTGCCCGCGACGAGCGCCGGGAGCATGTCGCTGAGCGTGAGCGCGAGCGGGAAGTTCCACGGGGCGATGACACCGACGAGCCCGACGGGATGCCGCAGCACCGTCGCTCCGGTCAGGAGCGGGACCACGGCGGGGACCCGCCGGGGGGCCAGGTAACCGGCGGCGCGGCGACCGTAGTGCCGGGCCACGAGCGCGACGTCGGCAACCTCCTCGTACGCGCTCGTGCGCGCCTTGCCCGACTCGAGCTGGATGAGGTCCAGCACGTCCGACCGGTGGTCGAGGACCAGGTCGTGGAGGCGCAGGAGCACGGCGGCCCGCTCGCGCACCGGCCTGCGTGCCCACCGCCGCTGGGCCGCACGCGCCCGCTCGGCCGCGGCCGCGACGTCGTCGGGAATGGAGAGCGGTACCGCCGCGAGCGGGGCGCCCGTCAGGGGCGTGCAGGTGGTCTGCGTCGCCGCGCCCGGCGCGGCCGCGAGCCGACCCAGGAGCGCGCGCACGTCGTCGGGCTCCAGGACGTACGTGGCCCGCGGATCGGTCTCGGGATCGATCAGCTCGGCCGCGGAGGGGTCTGAGGTCATGCGCGTCAGGTTACGACCCGCCCCCGACACGGGGGCAAGGTTCCCCGCAGGTGCGGCGTCCGCGCTCCGTGGGCGCACACCCCGACCGAGTGCGGACGTCGCTGGGACTCGGTGGGACGTGCGCGGCGCAGTCGCCCGGTCAGTGCGGCTGGTACGGGGAGACGACGACCTCGACGCGCTGGAACTCCTTGATGTCGGAGTAGCCGGTCGTCGCGAGCGCACGCTTGAGGGCGCCGATCAGGTTGAGGGTGCCGTCGGCGCGCCGGCCCGGGCCGAACAGGATCTCCTCGAGGCTCCCCGCCGTCCCGACCTCGACCCGCTCGCCGCGCGGCAGCTCGGGGTGGTGCGCTTCCGAGCCCCAGTGCCAGCCCCTGCCGGGCGCCTGCGAGGCACGCGCGAGCGCGGCACCCAGCATCACGGCGTCGGCCCCGCACGCCACGGCCTTGACGAGGTCGCCCGAGCGACCGACGCCGCCGTCGGCGATCACGTGGACGTAGCGCCCCCCGGACTCGTCGAGGTAGTCGCGCCGCGCCGCCGCGACGTCGGCCACCGCGGTAGCCATGGGCGCGTGGATGCCGAGCGAGATGCGGGTGGTGTGCGCCGCCCCGCCGCCGAAGCCGACCAGCACCCCCGCGGCGCCGGTCCGCATGAGGTGCAGCGCCGCCGTGTAGGTCGAGGCACCGCCCACGATCACGGGCACGTCGAGCTCGTAGATGAACCGCTTGAGGTTGAGCGCCTCGGCGCGACCCGAGACGTGCTCGGCAGACACGGTGGTGCCACGGATGACGAAGAGGTCGACACCGGCGTCGACCACCGTCTGCGAGAACTCCTGGGTGCGCTGCGGCGAGAGCGAGCCGGCGACCGTGACGCCGGACGCGCGGACCTCCTTGAGCCGCTGCGTGATGAGCTCGGCCTGGATCGGCGCCGCGTACAGCTCCTGCATGCGCGCCGTGGAGCGGCCCTGGTCGAGCTCCGCGATCTCCGCGAGCAGCGGCTCCGGGTTCTCGTAGCGCGTCCACAGGCCCTCGAGGTCGAGAACCCCGAGACCGCCGAGCCGACCGAGCGCGACCGCGGTCGAGGGGCTCATCACCGAGTCCATCGGGGCGGCGACGACGGGCAGGTCGAAGTGGTAGGCGTCGATCTGCCAGCCGACCGAGACCTCCTCCGGGTCCCGCGTCCGCCGCGAGGGCACCACGGCGACGTCGTCGAAGGAGAACGCGCGCCGTCCGCGCTTGCCACGACCGATCTCGATCTCGTTGCTCACCGGCCCAGGCTACCGGCGCGCGCGGGCGTGCCGGGTCAGCCCGACCGCAGCGCGTGGCGGTCCCTGGGGATGTCGGTGGCCGGTGGCAGGGTGCCGAGCAGCCGAAGGGAGGCTGCCGGATGAGCTGGATCGAAGGACCGCTGCTGGGGTTCGACACCGAGACGACGGGGGTGGACGTCGACAGCGACCGCATCGTCACCGCGGCCCTGGTCCGCCGCGACGGCGACCGCACCGACGTGCGGACGTGGCTGCTCGACCCCGGGGTTGACATCCCGGCCGAGGCGAGCGCGATCCACGGGGTGTCGACGGAGCACGCACGTGAGTACGGCGAGCCGGCCGTCCTCGCGCTCGAGGAGATCGCGGCGGGCCTCGCGGCAGCGATCGCCGACGGCGTCCCGGTCGTCGCGTACAACGCCGGCTTCGACCTGTGCATCCTGGACGCGGAGCTGCGGCGCCACGGCCTGGCGACGCTCCCGCAGCGCCTGGGCCACGACGTCGTGCCGGTGATCGACCCGCTGGTGCTCGACCGGGCCGAGGACCGCTACCGGCCGGGCAAGCGCAAGCTCGTGGACCTCTGCGGGTTCTACCGCATCACCGAGGAGGGTCGGCTGCACAGCGCGGACGTCGACGTCGTCGCGACGCTCGACGTGCTCGAGGCGATCGTGGGTCGCTTCCCGCACCTGGCGGAGCTGCAGCTCGAGCGCCTGCACGCGTACCAGGTCACCGCCCACCGCGCGTGGGCCGAGAGCTTCAACGCGTGGCGGGCGCGGCAAGGCCTCGACGGCCCCGGTGCGGAGCTCACCTGGCCCGTACGCGGCAGCGTGTCCATGCCGGTGGGCGGGCTGACGGTGGCCGGCTGACGGCGACCGGCTGACGCGTACCAGCTCAGCGGGAGCTGTAGTTGGGCGCCTCGATGGTCATCTGCACGTCGTGCGGGTGCGACTCCTTGAGCCCCGCCGGCGTGATGCGCACGAACGTGCCGCGCTCCTGGAGCTCGGGGATCGTGCGCGCGCCGACGTAGAACATCGACTGGTGGAGCCCGCCGACCAGCTGGTGCGCCACCGCGCGCAGCGGACCGCGGTACGGGACCTGGCCCTCGATGCCCTCGGGAACGATCATGTCGTCGCTCGCCACGTCCGCCTGGAAGTAGCGGTCCTTCGAGTACGAGACTCGGCCGCGCGAGGCCATCGCCCCGAGCGAGCCCATGCCGCGGTAGTGCTTGTACTGCTTGCCGTTGACGAAGACCAGGTCGCCCGGGCTCTCGGCACAGCCGGCGAGCAGCGAGCCCAGCATGACCGTGTCGGCGCCCGCGACGAGCGCCTTGGCGATGTCACCCGAGTACTGGAGCCCGCCGTCGCCGATGAGGGGCACACCGGCCGGCTTGGTGGCCTTCGCGGCCTCGTAGATCGCCGTGACCTGCGGCACCCCGACGCCCGCCACGACGCGCGTCGTGCAGATCGAACCGGGGCCGACGCCCACCTTGACGCCGTCGACCCCGGCATCGACCAGAGCCTGCGCGCCCGCCCGGGTCGCGACGTTGCCCCCGATCACCTGCACGCCCCGCGCGGCGGGGTCCTTCTTGAGCCGACGGATCATCTCGAGCATCGCCTGGGCGTGACCGTGCGCGGTGTCGACCACGACGACGTCGACCCCCGCCTCGACGAGCGCCATGGCGCGCTCCCACGCGTCGCCGTAGAAGCCGACGCCGGCAGCCACGCGCAGGCGACCCTCGTCGTCCTTCGTCGCGTGCGGGTACTGCTCGGTCTTGACGAAGTCCTTGACGGTGATGAGGCCCTGCAGGCGGCCCGACGCGTCGACGAGCGGCAGCTTCTCGATCTTGTGCTTCGCGAGGAGTGCCGCGGCGTCCTGGCGCGCGATGCCGACGGGCGCCGTGACGAGCGGCATGGCGGTCATGACCTCACGCACGCGCAGCGTCGCGAAGTCACCCGCGGGCACGAACCGCAGGTCGCGGTTGGTGATGATGCCGAGCAGCGTGCGGTCGGCGTCGACCACGGGCAGCCCGGAGACGCGGTACTGCCCGCACAGCGCGTCGAGCTCGGCGAGCGTCGCGTCGGGCCCGACCGTCACGGGATCCGTGATCATGCCCGACTCCGAGCGCTTCACGAGGTCGACCTGCTTCGCCTGGTCCTCGATCGAGAGGTTCCGGTGCAGCACGCCGATGCCGCCCTGGCGGGCCATCGCGATCGCCATCCGAGCCTCGGTCACGGTGTCCATCGCGGCCGACAGCAGCGGGATGGACACCGAGATCTCGCGGGTCAGCCGCGCCGTCGTGTCCACCTCGGACGGGACGACGTCACTCTCGCCGGGGAGCAGCAGCACGTCGTCGTAGGTGAGGCCGATGAACCCGAACGGGTCGTGGGCCGCGACGGATCCAGGGGTCTCCAGCTCGGTCATCCGGTGATTCTACGCCTCGGGCGAGCCCCTCTCGGTGGGTGCGCGCACCCCCGGACGGAGCCCTGGGAGCCGGCGACAGCGGCTCAGCGGATGAGGCCGCGCCGCAGACCGATCGCCACGGCCTGTGCACGGTCCGCCGCGCCGAGCTTGCGGAACAGACGCCGAGCGTGGGTCTTGACGGTGTCCTCGGAGAGGAAGAGGTCCGCACCGATCTGCGCGTTCGAGCGGCCGTGGCTCATCCCGCCGAGCACCTCGAGCTCGCGCTTGGTGAGCTCGGCGGTCGGGATGCCGTCGGACGTCACGCGGCGCGCGGTGTCGCTGTCGACCGCGACGGTCGCGACGCGCGGCTGCACGGCCCCGCCGTTCGGCTGTCCGGTGGCGGGGGTCGCCAGGACGTGCGCGGCCACAGCGGCGAGCTCGGCCCGGCCGACGTCAGGCGCCAGGAAGCCGCGAGCGCCGAGCGCGATGGCACGGTCGAGCGCGATCTCGTCACCGGGCTGCGCGAGCATCACCACGACGGAGCTGGCGTTCATGAGCCGCAGGCGACGGATCGCCTCGACCGGGCCGGTGCCCTTGAGGTGCGCGTCGAGCAGGACGACGGACGGCCGCTGTCGGCGGGCCAGGACCAGGAGCTCCTCGCCGGATGCCGCCGCTCGGGCGGGGGCGAGGGCCGGGACGCCTTGCGCCGCGGCGACGAGCCGCTCTCGCACGACGCCCGAGCCGTGGCACACCACGACTCCGGTCATCAGCGTTCCTCCCTCACACGTGCGATCGGGCGCGGTCTCCTGCGGCACCCTCCGACGAGAGCACTATCGGCGGCCGGCCCGCGAACATGAGGTCGGTCCCGGGGTGAATCGACCGTGCGGGCACCGTATCGGCGGTCGGCGGTCCGCCGCAGGAGACGTCCGGCGGTCAGGAGCTCACCGCGAGCACCTCGTGCAGGAGCCCGGTGAAGCTGCGCGCCCGGTGGATCGAGCGCCCGACGGGCAGACCCTCGGCTGCGCGGTCGTCGGCGATGGCGACGAAGACCGGCAGGTCCGGGCTGCTCGCGTGGAGCTCCGCGACGATCCCCAGGTCGGGCGTGGCGAGCTCGCTGAGCATGACGACGGCGACCGGCCGGGCCATGAGCGCCAGCTCCTGCACGCGGCGGGCCTCGAGCGGCCCCGTGATCACGCGGGAGTCGACCCCCCGTTCGGCCAGGGCAGCGGCCAGGACGTGGAGCGGGACCGGGCGCTGCTCGCCCGGCGCGGCCAGCAGGAGCACCACCGCGTGGCGCCCCCCGCTCGGCGGGCGGCGCAGCGCGTCACGCGCTCGCAGGGCGGCCAGGACGGCGGAGTCGAGGACCCACTCCGGGTCCTCGCCGGGCCGGGCCAGCACGGTGCGGCTCGCGACGCTCGCGCGTGCGGGCTCGACGAGGCGCGTCCACCACGAGTCGACGTCGAGCGAGGAGCGCAGCAGCCGGCGGCAGCCCTCCTCGTCCTCGGCGAGCGCGGCCTCGACCAGCTGCGCGGGCGTCACCGGCACGTCGGGCGCGCCCTGGGCGTCCGGACCGGTGAGCGGTGCGGCGTCCGCGGCCGCGGCGGGATCGAGCTGGAGCGCCGACTTGGCGGCGTCGGCGGGCGCCACCCCCTCGAGGGTGAGCCGCCGCATCACGAGGAGGCGCGCGACGTCGTCGGCGGAGTAGCGGCGGTGGGAGCCGGCCGAGTGCTCCGACGGGCCGAGGCCGTAGCGCCGGTCCCAGGTCCGCAGCGTGGCCGGTGCGACGCCGAGCCGACGCGCGACAGCGGCGACCGCGAGGGCCGGTTGCTCGACGCCCCCGGGCCTCTCGGCCAGCACGGAACGCGGAGACCCGGCCTGGTCGAGGTCGTCTCCCGGGGGTTGAGCAGAGCTCATGCGTCGATTGTGCCGACCCGCTGAAGCGATGACCACCTGGCACGCGGGAGGCGACGGGCGCAAGACCTGGGCAGATACCTGCGGATCGGACGGAGCGGCGCGATCCGAGGCGAGGCGAACTGGTTCACGACAGGGTCTTGAACAACTCCTGAAGCGGTTGTAGCGTTTCGCTTCACCAGCACGATCCACAACTTGTTCAGCACGTGTGGCACCGCACCGCGACGACCGGCCGCTCACCCAGGCCGGGCTCGCACCAGTCGAGGAGGAACCCTGTGACCGAGATCTCGCGTCTGCCCGGACCGGTGATGGACCTGTGGGAGTGGCAGTTCGAGGGCGCATGCCGTGACGCCGACGACACGTTGTTCTTCCACCCGGAGGGCGAGCGAGGCTCGGCCCGCCGCCGCCGTGCGGAGGCCGCCAAGGCCATCTGCGCCACCTGCCCCGTGATCAAGGAGTGCCGGGAGCAGTCGCTCAAGGTGCGGGAGCCCTACGGCGTCTGGGGCGGACTGTCCGAGGACGAGCGCGCCGCGATCCTGGCCCGCCCCGCGCGCCAGGTGGTCTGAGGCCGCGCCCGCGACGGCTGGTCACGACCTGAGCTGGGCTGCACGGGTTCCGCAGCCCCTCGGGAAGCCCCACCGCACGACGAAGCCCCCGCACCGGAGACCAGTGCGGGGGCTTCGTCGTGACGTGCTGACTACTTGTTGACGATCGCCAGGATGTCGCGGGCGCTGAGGATGAGGTACTCCTCGCCGCTGTACTTGACCTCGGTGCCGCCGTACTTGCTGTAGATGACCGTGTCGCCGACAGCGACGTCCAGCGGGACGCGGTTGCCGTTGTCGTCGATGCGGCCGGGACCGACTGCCAGGACCTCGCCCTCCTGGGGCTTCTCCTTGGCGCTGTCCGGGATGACCAGGCCAGAGGCCGTCGTCTGCTCTGCCTCGAGCGTCTTGACGACGATCCGGTCCTCGAGCGGCTTGATGGAGACCGACACTGCGGACCTCCCCTTCGCGTGAGAGTTTTCTGATGTCGAATGAGTCGCACCGTTCGGGCCCGTCCGTCGTCGCGGGTGCCGGCCGAACCTTGCTCGGTGCGAGCGGCGCTCCTGATGGCAGGAGCGCCACCGGCCACTGTAGGAACGTGTTAGCACTCGGTCAAGGCGAGTGCCAGTCTGCGTGGCTTCGAGCAGGCGCCTGCGTCACTCGCACCCCGGCGTCCACGGCTTGCGCAGGCAGACGCGCGGGCCCGGCGACGGTGCTGGCTCCGGCGCGTCCGGGGTCGTGGAGAGAGTCACGCCGGCCGCGGCGAGCACCGCATCGAGCTCTGCGGTGGGCAGCCCGCGTGCCCGCCACGCGTTGCGGAACCCGTTGATGTCGGGCCACGCGCCGGCACCCGGCGGCACATCGAGCTCTCGGTCCATGATCTGGAAGATCGGGACGTCCATCCGCGAGAGCGCGTCGGCCGGCTCGGTGCGACTTCCGGGGTCGCTGGGCCGGTCCGTGAGGTCGTACAGCGCGCCGGCGACGAACAGCTCGACCGCATCGCTGCGTGCCCCGGCCGGCAGCGTGGTGCACGACGGCGTCTCGAGCGTCAGGGGCCCGATGGTCCCGCCGCCACCGCCGGAGTTGCCCACGAGCCCGGCGGACGGGTCGTCGAGCATCACGGCTTGGGCGAACCAGCTCGCGAAGCCCTCCATCCACGCGTGCTCGGGGCTGTTGACGAAGCCGGTCAGCCCGTTGGCGACGCATCCGTCGTGGGTCGTCGGGAGCCAGGGGAAGCTTCCGACCTGCTCCTC
Organism: Cellulomonas fimi; assembly: GCF_012952065.1. GTDB lineage: Bacteria > Actinomycetota > Actinomycetes > Actinomycetales > Cellulomonadaceae > Pengzhenrongella > Pengzhenrongella fimi_A. The sequence continues at coordinate 5,140 of NZ_JABCJJ010000002.1, read as the reverse complement.
GAGGAAGTGCGCGTACTCGTGGAGGATGAGACCGTCGGCGAAGACACCACCCGAGACGATGACGAGCGAGTCGTCAGACGGGTTGTAGAAGGTCCCCGGGACCATGACGGCCGTGGGCCGCACGCGCGCGGCGGGGATGGTGTCCGTCTCGGCCGGGTCGCGTCGGGCAACCGCGAAGTCGAACCCGCGACGCACCGTCTCCGCGAGGTTGAAGTGCTGCGGCGCCCAGGCGTCGGTGAAGTCCCAGGAGAAGTCCAGGGTCTGCCCGGGCGCGGTGGCGGTGAGCTGCGTCGCCGGCCCCGGCTCACCCGGCTCGACGACGAAGGGCGCCGACGGCACGAGCACGTTCGGGTGGACGACGGCGGCGTAGTTGGTCGCGAAGAGCCGCAGCTCGTAGAGGATCCCCGACTGCCCGAACGGGAGCGTCGTGTCGACCACCCCGTTCGCGTCGGTGGTGACGGTCGCCTCGGGAGCCCAGGTCCAGACACCCAGCGCGCGAGGCGCGAAGCGCCAGACCTCCACCTTCGCGAACGCGATCGGGCGCTGGACGGTGGGGGCCCCGCTCGTGTCCGCGTACGTGAACCGCCCCGTGACCCGCGACGGCGCGGGCGTCGGGCCCCCACCCCCGCCCCCGCCGCCTCCCGGGTCGCCGCCGGTGTTCGGGTCGCAGTCCTCGCAGGGCACCGCGGACGCGGGCGCGAGATCCGCCCCCGCCACCAGACCCGTGACCACGAGTGCTATCGCGGCGAGCCCGCTCACCGTCGCGCGCAGTGCACCGCGTCGAATCGTCCCTGCTCCCGCGGTTCCTCGTCGCCAGCTGCGCATCACCGTGCCCCCGTCCCGTCGCCCCGCGGATCGGAGCCCGCGGTGAACGAGCGCCCGTCCCGGCACGCCGATACCGGCCGCAGCGGGCGAGATCGCGGGCAGCGGGGTGGAGCGTGAGCTCCCGCCACGGCCCCGTCGCGGTGCGCGTGGAAGGATCGCGCCCATGGACGCCGCCGGCCTCGCGAAGATCCTCAGCCCCGAGGGCTGGGCGCTGCTCTCGGCGCTGCCTCCGTACGACGAGGCACGCACGATGGCGCTCTCCGACCGGCTCCGCCGGGAGGGCATCGACCCGGAGCTGGTCGCCGCCGCCCTCACGCAGTCGCGCCTGCGCGCGAAGGCGCACGCGAAGTTCGAGTCCTTCGCCGACGGCATGCTCTTCACCCCGGCGGGCCTCGAGCAGGCCACCCGGCTCACGGTCGCCGCCCACCACGCGCGCCGGTACCGCGCGGCCGGCGTCACGAAGGTCGCCGACCTCACGTGCGGGGTCGGCGCCGACTCGATGGCGTTCGCGGGCGTCGGGCTGGCGGTGCTGGCCGCCGACACCGACGAGCTGACGGCGGCGCTCGCGACCGTCAACCTGCGCCACTTCCCCGATGCCGAGGTCCGGCACACCGACGGGCTCACCCTCGACCTGGAGGCCGAGGGGGTCGACGGCGTCTACGCCGACCCCGCCCGGCGCGCGTCGGGCAAACGCCTCTTCGACCCCGCGGCGTACGCGCCGCCGCTCGACTCGGTCCTCGACCTCCGCGAGCGCGTCCCGGCGCTCGGCGTCAAGATCGGTCCCGGCGTCCCGCACGCCGCCCTGCCCGCCGACGCCGAGACGCAGTGGGTCTCGGCCGACGGCGACGTGGTCGAGGCGGGGCTCTGGTTCGGACCGCTCGCCCCCGACGGGCCCGGGCGCAGCGCGCTCGTGCTGCGCGGCACCTCGGCCAGGGTCGTCAGCGACGAGACCGACGGCGAGGCGCCACCCGTCGGGGCCGTGGGGACGTACCTCTACGAGCCGGACGGCGCCGTCATCCGCGCGGGTCTCGTGGCGCAGCTCGCTCTGGAGGTGCAGGGACGGCTGATCGACCGCACGATCGCCTATGTGACCTCCGACGTGCTGCACCCCAGCGACGCCGCGACCGGCTACCGCGTCCTCGACACCCTGCCGTTCGGGCTCAAGCGGCTGCGCACCTACCTGCGCGAGCGCGACGTCGGGCGCGTCGCCATCAAGAAGCGCGGCACCGCCGTCGTGCCCGAGCAGCTGCGCAAGCAGCTGGACCTGCGCGGTCCGGCCGAGGCGACCGTCGTGCTCACGCGCGTCGGCGGCGCCCAGCAGGTGCTCGTGGTGGAGCCGTTGTGATGGAGATCCCGTTCGCGCGATCGGGCCGCTCGAGCGTCGGGATCGAGTGGGAGCTCGCGTTCGTGGACAAGGACTCGGGCGACCTGCGGCAGGTGGCACGCACGGTCCTCGACGCGCTGCGCCCGGCCGACGGCGGCGAGCACCCGCACGTCCGCCAGGAGCTGCTGCTCAACACGGTCGAGATCGTCTCGGGCGTGTGCGACACGGTCGGTGCCGCTGGTCGCGACCTCGAGCGCGCCATCGACGACGTGCGGGCCGTCGCCGACCCGCTGCGGGCGGAGCTCATGGGCTCGGGCACGCACCCGTTCGGCCGGTGGGCGCAGCAGAAGGTCACGGACAAGCAGCGCTACGCGACGCTGATCGACCGCACGCAGTGGTGGGGCCGCCAGATGCTCATCTACGGCGTGCACGTGCACGTCGGCATCGAGGACCGCCGCAAGGTGCTCCCGATCCTGCGTGCCGTGCTCACGTGCTTCGCGCACCTGCAGTCGCTCTCGGCGTCGAGCCCGTTCTGGGGCGGCAAGGACACCGGCTACGCGTCCAACCGGGCGCTGATGTTCCAGCAGCTCCCGACCGCCGGGCTCCCGTTCCAGTTCGAGACGTGGCGGCAGCTCGAGGGCTACGTCGGCGACATGGTGCACACGGGCGTCATCGACCAGTTCGACGAGGTGCGGTGGGACATCCGCCCGTCCCCGCGGTTCGGGACGCTCGAGATGCGGATCTGCGACGGCGCCACGAACCTCACCGAGGTCACCGCCCTCGCCGCCCTCCAGCACTGCCTGGTCGAGCACTTCTCGACGATGCTCGACGAGGGCCGCACGCTCCCCACGATGCCGCCGTGGTTCGTCCAGGAGAACAAGTGGCGCTCGGCGCGCTACGGCATGGACGCGATCGTCATCCTCAACGCGGCGGGCGACGAGGAGCTCGTGACCGACGCCGTCGCGCGGCTCCTGCGCGAGCTCGAGCCGGTCGCGGAGCGGCTGGGCTGCTCGACCGAGCTCGACGCGGTGCGGACGATCCTCAAGCGCGGGGCGTCGTACCAGCGCCAGCGCGCGGTCGCCCGACGCAACGCGGGCGAGCTCGACGCGGTGGTCACGTCGCTCGTCGCGGAGATGCGCGCGGGCCACCCGCTCTGAGTGCCATGCTGCTGGGGTGACTGGACCTCGCTGGCGCGCCGCCTGGCCGTTCGTCGTCATGGCGTTCCTCGCGGGCGCGCTCGCGCTGGATTTCGCTCCCGCGTTCGCCTGGCTGCTGGCCCTGGGAACAGTGCTCGCGGGAGTCGTCGGGATATCGCTCGTGCTCCCAGCAGGTCGCCGGTCGCCCGGTGCCGCCGATCGAGGACGGGCGTGAGCAGGGAAGCGTCACGCCCGGTGACCAGCGCGACGTATGTCTCTGAGTGAGCGCGGATGGCGGCAGATCCGGGCGAGCGTAGCCGCCCTCGGCGCGGCATGAGCGAGCACCCGACGGGTGAGCGAGCCGGCTCAGGAGCGGGGGAACTCTGCCCTGCTGACCGAGAGTCCAACACGGCTGAGATGGCTCGTCAGTGACCACCGCGCCGGCCGCTCCGCAGCCGCGAACCAGCGGCCGCCACCAGCGATCCAGCGAATGAGGTAGGCACGCGCCATCCGTTCGTCGAGGTCGTCGACGCCGGCTTCCGCGCCGCAGCACGGGCAGATGACGTACTGCGGTTCCTGGGTCCATCCCGGCTCGCCGAGATCCCAGCCACAGACGCGGCACGCGTCGGCGTCCGGTGCGGTGGTCCATCCGTATGCGCCCGCCACGAGGACATCCCAGCACGTGCGAGACCGCTTGACTCAGCGACCAGCCGGCGAGCGCGTCGCGGCATGAGTGAGCGCGGTGACTGAGCCCCCGGATGTCCGAGTCGCTGCTCGGTTGCCGTCGGCGGAGTGGGGGTCGTCGTGTGCCTACGGTTTCCGGTGCAGATCCCGCTCGTGTACGAGCCCCTCGACTGCCAGCTCCCGCCGGTGATCTGTCAAGGCGTCCACGATCACTGACATGCCGAGCCACGAGCCGCCAGCGCGTCGCACCAACTCACGTGCGCCACTAGCCTGCCCGCCGGTCGCGACCCAGCCGTCGACGAGTAGTACCCGGTCGGCGGATGTCACGAGCTCACGCCGAAATCCCAAAGTGAGGTGCCGATCGTTGTAGTCGGGTGGCGTCGTGACGGTGAGCCACGCGTCGCTATCGGTAAAAGGGTTGGGCTCCTTACGCACTTCGACGAGACCCACACCGAAGTGCTGCGCCACCAGTGCACCTAAGAGCGTTCCGCGGGGCGCTCTGGTTAGCAAGTCGCGAGAGCGCCGTGGGTACCAGCGAGGCCCCCTGAGACACCATCCGAGATCCCCCTTCGACGCCTGCTCGTCGAACGGAGCGGTATCGTGCCGCCTCAAGGCCGGGGCACTCGGGCGTGCGTCGCACGGCCTCTCAGGCAATCGGGTCAACGGCAGACGCCCGCTTCCGTTGGCGTTGGCGCGGTCCCCCCGGTGCCATCGAAAGCAACTGCCCCGGCTCTCCCGCATCCGCGGAGCTTGCTGAACGGCGGTGCGGACTTCGACGCGTTGGCGCAGGCACGTAGGGTCGACGCCGCTTGACTGAATTCACAGCGAACAGTCCCCGCCCCGCCCAGCCGGGGCCCCTTCACCCCGTCCATACACGAATTATACGGGCTGGAGAAGACCACTGTCCTCGACGTAGCGCTGACCGTTCGGCGTCAGGAACACCTGGTCATCGTCCAAATGGATGTAGTGATCCTTCTCGGCCGCTGCAAGCACACGGCCGAGATTCTTCGTGATTCGCTGTGGCAGCCAGCCGCGAAGTTGACCGGCTCATCCGGATCGAGGGTGTAGTCGGGGTCGGAATCCGCCGGTCTCGAGGAGCGATCTGGCGATGTAGTTGGTGAGGTTGCGGAAGCCGAGGGCAGAGCCGCGTAGGTGCTCGAGCCGACCGTTC
>NZ_JABCJJ010000029.1 GCF_012952065.1 Cellulomonas fimi | reverse complement strand
TTCGAGGGCAACAACGGCTCGATCCGCGCCCACTCCTCGTCAGTGAACACCTCGAACCGCGACGCCGACACGCTCATGGCCACAGCCTGACGCCCACCTCACCCCGGATAAGGGAGACACGCCCTAGTCATGGACAGTTGGGTGCTGCCGTGGCCGCTGGATGCCGCCGCCGCCGACGCTCCGTGCGTGACACTCAGTCGACCAATGGATGGGATGATTCGTTCGGTTCGTGCGACCGTCGCCGGGCTCGCCTGATCCCACATCGCGAGGAACTCCTGCGCGGTGGTGTCCAGCTCGGCGAACTCCTCGTCGCTGCTCATACGGCTCATCATGTTCTCCTCTCGCTCTACTCCGCAAACGCCGTGCGTAGGCGCCAAGTTCCGTCAGGGACATCGACAGGCTGGAGGATCACCATGAGCCTCCTACCTTGCGCTGTCGACCCTCGGAGCAGCAGCCTCCGTCCGTGCTGTGGGTGGACGTGCCATCGCGCCGTCGGCCAGCCGTAGCACACTCGCGAACTTCGCCCGGCGTCACGCCATGCTTCGTCTGGATCTTCTCGGCCATCGCATCGGAGATTTCGACGTAGCCGATGTAGACCCCCTCCATGCGTGCCGAGCGTAGACCGTACGTAGTTCGATCTTCGGCCAGAGGCACCTCAGGGATGCGCCTCTGATACGGAGAGGTGCAGCCAACGGGCCCACGCAGCGGACTTCGTCCCCCCTCATCATCACCACCCAGGTCCAAGTACAGCGCGGGCCGCACCCGGTGCGACCAATGCTCGAGGGGTCGTTTGGTCACCTCTTAGTCGCAGAACCACCCGGCGAAGACGACGATCACGCCGTACTCGCTGCGCGGTCGTGAGCGTCCGGCCGTCGCGGCGCCCCGGAGGTGGGACGAGCTCGAGGACGGAGACCTGCGGCAGCTGTCCCCCGACGAGGTGCTCGGACGCCTCGACCGGGACGGTGACCCGCTCAGCTCCGCCGGTGGTCCTGGATCGTGAGCCGCGGGCCCCGCCGCGGCGCCGGCCCGCGCGTCAGCTCGAGGAGCCGCACGACGCGGTAGCGGTGCCCGCGCCACGGCTCGAGCAGCTCGAGCATGGTCGCGTCGTCGACCCGGCGGCCCACGAGCGCCCAGCCGACATCGGCGGCCAGGTGGTAGTCGCCGACCGAGACGGCATCGCTGTCGCCGAGCGCGCGCTGTGCGACCTCGGCCGCGGTCCAGGGGCCGACGCCGGGCACGGCCTGCAGGCGACGCGCGGCGTCCGCGGGCGTCATCGACGTCGTCTCCTCGAGCCGAGGTGCGACGCGGGCGCACGCGCGGACCGTCCGGGCCCGGCCCGGGTCGACGCCCGCCCGGTGGAAGTCCCAGCTCGGGACGCCGAGCCAGCCCGCGGCGTCGGGCACGACGCGCATGCCGTGCGGCGCAGGGCCGGGAGCCGGTTCGCCGTGGTGCACCAGGAGCCACCGCCACGCCTCGAAGGCGGTCCGCCCGATCACCCGCTGCTCGAGCACGGCGGGGACGAGCGCCTCGAGCACACGTCCGGTGCGTGGGACCCGCAGGCCCGGATGGCGGCGGTGCGCGTCACGCAGGTCCGGACGGACCGGGTCGAACGAGCGCAGGTCGTCGCGCGCGCCGAGGAGGTCCGGCACGCTCTCGACGGCCTCGTCCGCCCCCGGCCCCCAGGCCCGCACGTCGACCCGCTCCGGCGAGGCCTGCACCAGGCGGTACGTCGCCGGCCCCGAGCGGTACCGGCTCGTGCGCCAGAGCGCGCCGTCAGGAGTCGTGCGGAACGTCGGGTCGTGCCGGCCGCGCGCCAGGCGGGCGAGGGTGCGCCGCACGTCGACCGGCTGCTCGGGCATGTAGCTCGTCGCCACCTCCCGGGCTCCCGTCACCGGCTCCGCCCTCACCACCCCATGGTCGCACCGCTACGGCCCGACCTCGACGCCCAGGTCGAGCATCCAGTCCCGGACGCCCGAGGTCGCGAGCAGCTCGGCCACAGGTGCGCTCGCGCGGGTGAAGCGGACGCGCTGATCGTCCTCGACCGCGTCCCGCACGAGACGCACGAGGATCGACAGGCCGATCGAGTCCATCGCCGTGACGCGTGAGCAGTCGATCTCGAGCGTGCCGCCGGGCGCCCGGAGCTCCCACAGGTCGGCCGTGCCGCGGTCCCGGACCACGTCGTCGACCACGCCCCAGAACGCCACCACCAGACCGTGCTCCGTGGAGGTGAGGTCGACCCCACCGGTTCCCCGGCCCGACGGCGCGTCGGACGACGCGTCACGCCCCGGTCCTGCGTCGGCGTCCATCGCCCCGTGCTGCCCGTCTCAGCCACCGGCGCCGCTCGCACCGGCCGGGTCGAGCACCACCTTGATGCAGCCGTCCCGCTTGGCCTGGAACATCGCGTACGCCTCCGGCGCCTGCTCGAGCGGGAGCCGGTGCGTGCGCAGGTCGAGGACCCCGAGCGGGTCGGTCACGTCGGCCACGAGCGGGAGGATCTCGTCCGTCCACCGGCGGACGTTGGCCTGGCCCATGCGCAGGGTCAGGCCCTTGTCGAACATCTGCATCATCGGCAGCGGGTCGACCATCCCGCCGTACACGCCCGAGATCGAGACCGTCCCGCCGCGGCGTACCGCCGAGATCGCCTCGAGCAGCGCGGCGAGGCGATCGATACCGATCTTCTCCGTCATCGGCCTCGCGACGGCGTCGGGCAGCAGGCCGGCGACCCGCTGCGCGCCCGCGGCGAGCGGCGAGCCGTGCGCCTCCATGCCGACCGCGTCGATCGTCGCGTCCGCGCCGCGTCCGCCGGTCCGGTCACGCACCGCCGCCGCGACGTCGTCGACGGCCGACATGTCGATGACGTCGACGCCGTGGCGCCGGGCCATCGCCAGGCGCTCCGGGACCCGGTCCACGCCGATGACCGTGCTCGCGCCCCGGTGGGCGGCGATGCGCGCCGCCATCTGGCCGATCGGGCCCAGCCCGATGACGGCGACCGATCCGCCGGCCGGGACGTCCGCGTACACGACGGCCTGCCATGCGGTGGGGAGCACGTCGGACAGGTAGAGGTAGCGCTCGTCCGGACCCCCGTCGTCGGGTACGGGGACCGGGCCGAAGTGCGCCTGCGGCACGCGGAGGTACTGCGCCTGGCCACCGGGGACCTGCCCGTAGAGCGTGGTGTACCCGAACAGCGCGGCGCCCTTGTCCTGCGCCCGCACCTGGGTGGTCTCGCACTGCGAGTACGTGCCGCGCTCGCACATCCAGCAGCGGCCGCACGCGATGCCGAAGGGGATCACCACGCGGTCCCCCGGCCGGATGTGCGTGACGTCCGCCCCCACCTCCTCCACGACGCCCATCGACTCGTGCCCGAGGACGTCGCCGGGCTCCAGGAACATGCCGAGCGTCGAGTACAGGTGCAGGTCGGAGCCGCAGATCGCCGTCGACGTGACCCGGACTACGGCGTCCGTCGGTTCCTGGATGCGCGGGTCCGGGACGGTCTCGACGCTCACGTGCTCGCGGCCCTGCCAGGTCAGTGCCCTCATGTGCCGATCTCCTGTCTGCTGCGCGCCGTCGACGCGACTGTTCCCTCGCGCCCACCGTTCCACCGCGGCTGGGGCCGTGCATCCGGAGCCGCAGCGCGGAGGCCCCGACGCGATCCACGACCCCGTCACCAGCAGCTCGGCTCGCACTTCACCCGCGGGTCCACCGCGCGGACACCGGCCCGCCCGGCCACGATGCGGGCATGGGATCGCGCGCATCGAACGACTCGGGAAACGCCGGCGGCCGTGGCCGCGGCCACGGGCGCCGGCAGGGCGCCGATGCCGGTGACCGGGCCCGCGACGTCGCGGCGACCGGCCGGCACGAGACGGTCGAGGAGCGGATGGACCGGAACTGGAACGAGCTGCTCCAGGAGCTGCGCGTGACGCAGACCGGCGTCCAGATCCTCACCGGGTTCCTGCTCACGCTGCCGTTCCAGGCGCGGTTCGACGACCTGGACGACACCCAGCGCCTCATCTACCTCACGCTCGTCGTCCTCGCGGCGATCGCCACGACCCTCATCGTGGCGCCGGTGAGCCTTCACCGGGTCATGTTCCGCAAGCGGCTCAAGCCCGAGCTGGTGGACGCGGGCGACCGGATGGCGCGCGCCGGTCTCGTCGTGCTCGCGCTCGTGGTCGCGGGCACCACGCTGCTGATCTTCGACGTCGTGGTAGGGCGCACCGCGGGCCTCGTGGTCGGCGCGGGCGTGATCGGGCTGCTGGCCGTCTTCTGGCTGCTCGTGCCGCTCCGGCTGATCCGCGCGGCGCGCGGCGCGGACGGAGCCGGCCCGCACTGAGCCGCGCTCCGGATGCGGCGCGCAGCGGGCGCGGCGATGCTGGGACGGGCGCCGCATCGGTGCGGGCCCCCGACGCGAGAGGCGGGCAGGATCATGGTCGACGGCGTCCTCGGGACCGAGCAGAGCGCGCACCCGACGTCCGCACTCGTGGACGCGGCCCTCCAGATCGAGCAGAACGAGTCGCTCGACGCCGCCGCCGGCCGCCTGCACTCCCTCGCGCAGTCGCTCGTCGCCGATCCGGCGCGCAAGGCGATGCTGCAGGGCCACGCCCTCGGGCGCGCCCTCCACCCGATGCTCACCGATGTGCCGATCGGCGTGTGGACGTCCGCCTCGGTGCTCGACCTCGTCGGGGGCGGCGCCGCTCGCCCCGCGGCCCGTCGGCTCGTCGCGCTCGGGATCGTCGCGGCCGTCCCGACCGCCCTGACGGGCGCTGCCGAGTACGCGGACACGTCCGGCGTGGACCGACGGACGGGGCTCGTCCACGCCACGTCGAACAGCCTTGCGCTCCTGTGCTACACCGCCTCCTGGCTGGCCAGGCGCCGCGGACGCCACGTCCGCGGCGCGGCGCTCGCCCTCGTCGGCGGGCTCGCGCTCGGTGTCGGGGGGTTCCTGGGCGGGCACCTCAGTGTCGCGCGCAAGGTCGGCTCGCGCGTCCCCGAGCTCAGCGGCGAGGCCGACGCGGCCACCGACGGCGCGCCCTCGAGCGCGAGCTTCACAGGTTCGGGCAGCCTGTCCTAGGTCGCGAGGCCGGACGCGTCGGCCTCGGCCGGGGAGGATGAGGCCATGGACCTGCCCGTGATGCCGCCCGTCGCGCCGATGCTCGCCAGGTCGGTCCCCGAGATACCGGACGTCGGGCACGTCGAACCCAAGTGGGACGGCTTCCGCACGATCGTCTTCCGCGACGGCGACGAGGTTGTGCTGGGCAGCCGCAACGAGCGCCCGATGACGCGGTACTTCCCCGACGCGGTCGAGGCGATCAGGGCCGGCACGCCGGACCGGTGCGTGCTCGACGGCGAGATCGTCGTGGTCACCGGCGACCGGCTCGATTTCGACGCCCTCCAGCAGCGGGTGCACCCGGCGGCGAGCCGTGTGACGCTCCTCGCCGAGCACACCCCGGCCACCTTCATCGCGTTCGACCTCCTGGCGCTGGGGGACGAGGACGTGATGGCCCGCCCCTTCTCCGAGCGCCGCGCGCGGCTCACCCAGGCGCTCGCTGCGCTCGACGGCACGACGGACCGGGTCCACCTCACGCCGTCGACCGCCGACCTCGCGGTCGCACGGGACTGGTTCGCACGCTTCGAGGGAGCGGGCCTGGACGGGGTGGTCGCCAAGCCGCTGGACGCGCCGTACCAGCCCGACAAGCGCGCGATGTTCAAGATCAAGCACGAGCGCACGGCCGACTGCGTCGTCGCCGGCTACCGGCTGCACAAGACCTCGACGTCGGCCAGGCCGCTGCTGGGCTCGCTGCTGCTCGGCCTCTACGACGAGGGGCGCCTGCAGCACGTCGGCGTCGCGGCGTCGTTCACGGCCGCGCGCCGTGCCGAGCTGCTCGAGGAGCTCGCGCCGTACGAGAGCGGCACCGAGGACCACCCCTGGCGCGCCTGGGACGAGTGGGCCGTCGCGAACCCGGATCGCGTGCCCGGGACGCAGAGCCGGTGGAGCCAGGGCAAGGACCTCTCCTTCACGCCGGTCCGGCCCGAGCTCGTCGTCGAGGTGGCCTACGACAGCATGCAGGGCAACCGCTTCCGGCACACCGCGCGCTTCCGGCGCTGGCGCCCCGACCGCGACCCCCGTTCGTGCACCTACGACCAGCTCGAGCAGCCGGTCGACTTCCGGCTGAGCGAGATCCTCGACGTCCGGCCGTGAGCCGCGGCGCGGACCCGGCCGGCCGGGCGCGGGTCAGGCCGGCTCAGCCGTCCGGCGACCCCTCGGCGGCGGACGTGTGCCGGCCGTGCCGACCCTCGGCGAGCATCTGGAGCCGCCGCAGCGTCTCGGTGTTCCGGGAGCCGATGACGGCGGACCTGATCGGCTTCGGAACGAGCGTGCCGGGCCCGCGCACCGCATCCTCCGAGATGCGCACCGTGCATGTGCCGCCGGGCCGCGGCACCACCTCGAGCACGACGCGGGCCTCCCCGAGCGGCCACCCCCGGGCCTGGAGCTCGATCCGGCCGCTCGGGTCCCAGCGCCTGCACACGGTCGTGTCGTCGAGGAGCACCGGCCACAGCCCGGCCGAGTGGGCGATCTGCGACCCGGGCGACGGCCACGAGGCGTCGACCGCACGGATCCGGGACGTGCCCACGACCCAGATCGCGTAGGTCCACCCGTCCGCGAGGACGTCGAGGACGGCGTGCGGGGGGCAGTGGAACGTGCGCTCGACCGTGACCATCTCCCGAAAGTACGCGCGACTGTGCCGTCGGCAACCCGACACGGGTTCAGACGTGCGTGGGCGGCGCCGCCCCCGACCGGCCGGCGTCGCGTTCTCACGCCGAGGCGGGCGTGACGAGACCCGACTCGACCACGAGCGTCGAGTCCAGGGTCACGTAGCCGCGGTCCGCGAACAGCACGGTCACACGCTCTGCCTCGACCACGGTGACCGTGCCCTCGCCCCACTCGGCGTGCCGGACCAGCTGGCCGGGGCGGAACGACGCACGTCCGACGTCGAGGCTGGTCCCCCGGTCGCAGCTGTCGCACGCGCCGCACCGCTGCGGGTGGTCCTCCCCGAGGAGCTCGAGCAGCAGCCGACGCCGGCAGTCGGCCGTGTCGGCGTAGCTGCGGACGAGCTCGACGCGCGACAGGTCCACGGCTCGCAACCGGGCCCGATCCCGCTCGACGGCCTCGACGACCGTGCCGGGATCGCTGTCGTCCGCGGCGACGAGCCGCTCGCCCTCGTGACGGACCGCCGCCACCTGGAGCAGCGCGCCCAGCGCCCGCGAGACCGTGCGGTCCGAGAGCGCGCACCGCTGCGCGAGCTGGGCCCGCGTGGCGGGCCCGTCGACCAGCGCGGCGAGCACGGCCCGCAGCGTGCTCGGTCGGGACCCGCCACCGGATCGTAGGTACCGGTTGAGCCCGAAGTCGTCGGGGCGGTAGACCAGCAGCGCGTGCGCGGGTTCCCCGTCACGGCCGGCCCGACCCACCTCCTGGTAATACGCGTCGAGCGAGGGCGGCGGACCGGCGTGGACCACGAACCGCACGTCCGGGCGGTCGACGCCCATGCCGAACGCACTGGTGGCGACCACGAGGTCTGCGCCACCGCCGAGGAACAGGTCCTGCGCGTGCGTACGCTCCCGCGCCGGTAGCCCGGCGTGGTAGACGAGGGCCGGTCGTCCGGCCTCTTCGAGCAGGACCGCCAGCTCCTCGACGTGCGCGCGGGTCTGCGCGTAGACGATCCCGGCGCCCTCCGTGCTGACGACCGCCCCGACGACCGCGGCGTCGCGCTCCGCGACCGTGGCTGCGGTCCGGGCGGCCAGGTGGATGTTGGGCCGGTCGGCGTCGTGCACCAGGACGCGTGCGTCCACCATGCCCAGCCGTTCCACGACCTCCTGACGCGTGTGGTGGCTGGCGGTGGCGGTGAGGGCGAGCACCCGCGGCCCGCCCAGCCGTTCCACGGCGGCACCGAGGTGGAGGTAGTCCGGCCGGAAGTCGTGCCCCCACTCGCTCACGCAGTGGGCCTCGTCGACGACGAGCAGGCCGACGTCCGCATCCTCGAGCGCGTCGATGACCGCGGACCGCGTGAGCTGCTCGGGCCCCAGGAGGAGGACGTCGAGCTCTCGGTCCACGGCGGCCCGGACCGCGGCGCGCTGCGCGCCCGCCGGGACGGCCGAGCTCACGGCGCGCGCCCGGAGGCCGGCCGCGGAGAGCGCGGCGACCTGGTCGCGCTGGAGGGCCAGCAGCGGCGAGACGACGACGGTGAGCCGGCCCGCGACGAGCGTCGCGATCGCGTACACCGCGGTCTTCCCCGCACCGGAGCGTGCGACCAGCAGCGTGTCGTGCTCCACCAGGCCGTCGAGGGCATCACGTTGCGCCTGCCGCAGCTCACCGTCCGCACCCAGGACCTGTCGGGTCGCCGCGTCCACGGGGGTCGCTGCGGCGGACCGAGGACGCGGCGCGCTCGCCGGGCCCGACGAGGGAGTGGTGTGCGGCATCCTGCTTTCCTACCCGCTCGCGCGTCGGGCGGCGCGGCGAGCCCGACGGCGCGGTCGCCAGCCCGACGGCGCGGTCGCCAGCGGCCATGCGGTCGCGAGCGGCCATGCGGTTGCGAGCGGCCGCGCGCCGTGGTTCGTTGGCGGGACCGGCGCCCGCTCGCCCGCTCGCCCCGCGAGAACGGAAAGGACGTCACGCATGACCCATCCCCGGGCCACCCCGCCGCCCCGAACGGCAGGTCCAGCAGCTCCGTGGCGGTCCGCCGACCGAGATCGAGGTCCGCGCCCCTGAGCGCTCCACCAGCACCACCACCACGAGGAGGTCACGATGCAGATCGACAAGAGCCAGGTCATCGACTTCATCCGCTCGCAGATGGGCGAGGGCAAGGCCAAGGAGGCAGACAGCGAGCTCCCCGCGAAGGTCGACACGGAGCAGGACGCGGGGCTGCTCTCGAAGTTCGGGATCGACCCGCAGGAGCTGATCCGGAAGTTCGCGGGCGACAAGTTGGGCGGCCTGTTCGGCTGATGTGCCGGGTGGCGGTCGCGCGCGGCGGTAGCCGTGCGACGCGATCCCGACGTGCGACCCGGTCAGTCCTCGCGGGCTCGGAGGCGTTCGTCGAGTCGCGCGACGTCGTCCCACGTGTCGGCGTCGGCCGCCTGCCCGACGGCGTCGGGAACGTGACGCAGCCGGGCCCCCTCGAGCAGGCGGCGCACCGAGGCGTCACGCGTGCCGCCCGCGGCGTGTGCGCGCGCGAGCGCTGCCTCGAGGAACCCGCGCCGGTACGCGCCCACGAGAGGCTGCGGCCGGCGGCCGGTGTCGACGACCCAGGCGCCGTCCTGGCCGGCCGACACCGCCGCGCCGGCCTCCGCCAGGAGGGCGGTGACGAGCGGCGCGACGAGCGGCGTGTCGCACGCGAGCACCAGGACGAGCGCCGGGATCCCGCCGCCCGCCGGTCCCGCCGGCGCGTCCGTTGCTCGGGCCGGCTCGTCCGTTGCTCGCGCGAGCGCGCGCAGCCCCGCCTCGAGCCCCGCGACGGGACCACCCCACGGGGGGTCCTCCTGGACGCAGAGGACCGGTGGCGGCGCGAGGCCCGGCGGACCGACCACGACGGTGCGACCTGCTCCGGCGACGGCGTCGAGGACCCGGTCGAGAAGTCGTCGCCCGCCCACGAGCACGTCGGGCTTGGACGCCCCGTCGAGACGGCGGGCCCGGCCACCCGCGAGCACGAGGGCGTCGAAGGGCGGGCGGGGCGTCGTCATCGCTGCACCGGCATGCGGACGAACCTAGCCGCACGGGCGCCCGTGCTGGGTACGGTGGGTCGATGACGGGGACGGGTCGATGACGGGGACGGGTATGCCGGTGGCTGCGGCGGTCGTCGTCGTCTCCGACCGCTGTGCGCGCGGCGAGGCGACGGACCGCTCGGGCCCCCGCGCGGTCGCGCTGCTCGAGGAGGCCGGCCTGAGCGTCGGCCCGCCGCGCGTCGTGCCCGACGGCGACGCGTCGGTCACGGACGCCGTGCGTGCCGCGCTCACGGGCGGCGCCCGGGTCGTGATCACCTCGGGCGGCACCGGGGTCGGACCGCGCGACCGCACCCCTGAGGGGACCCGTCCGCTCCTGGACCGCCAGCTCCCCGGCCTGGCGGAGGCGCTGCGGCGCGAGGGTGCGCAGCACGTCCCGACCGCGGTCCTCTCGCGGGGCCTGGCGGGGGTCACCGAGGGCGGCGCCGTGGTGGTCAACCTGCCCGGCTCGACGGGTGGTGTCGAGCAGGGCCTCGGCGTCCTCCTCCCCCTGCTCCCCCACCTCCTGGACCAGCTGGTGGGAGGCGACCACCGTGGCTGAGGCGAGTCCTGCGCAGCCGCCGGCCCCGGCGACCCGCGGGGCGGTGACGACGGCGATCTCCACGACGACGCTCGACGTCGCGCGGCACGTCGCGGCCGTGGCGCACCCGCGTGCGGGGGCGGTCGCCACGTTCGTCGGGCAGGTCCGCGACCACGACCCCGACGTCCGTGGCGAGGTGGTCGCCCTCGTGTACTCGGCGCATCCCGTCGCGGCGGACGTGCTCGCGCGGCTCGCGGCCGCGGCGGCGGACGACGACGCCGTGCTCGGCGTCGCGGCGAGCCACCGGACCGGGTCGCTCACCGTCGGGGAGCCGGCCATCGTGGTGGCCGTGTCGACGGCCCATCGCGCGCTCGCCTTCGAGGTCTGCCGTGACCTCGTCGAGCGGATCAAGGCCGAGCTGCCCGTGTGGAAGCGTGAGGTGCTGGCGGACGGCTCGCACGTGTGGGTCGGCTCGGCATGAACGCGCACGCGGGGTGCGGGGTCGGCGGCGGGACGACCGTGCTCGGGCCCAGCATCCCGGTGCGCGCCGCGGCCGCCGCGGGCGTCACCGGCTCGCCGGCGGCCGCCGAACGGGTCACCGCGCCGCTCGCGGCACCGCTCCCTACGTCGGTCGACCCGCCGGTCGCCGGTGCCGGGCTGGTCGACCGCTTCGGCCGCGTGCACCGGGACCTCCGCATCTCCCTGACCGACCGGTGCTCGCTGCGCTGCACGTACTGCATGCCCGCCGACGGAGTGCCGTGGATCCCCGGACGCGACCTGCTCAGCACCGACGAGCTCGTGCGTGTCGCCGCGGTCGCGGTCGGGATGGGCGTCACCGAGGTCCGCCTGACGGGCGGCGAGCCGCTCCTGCGGCCGGACGTCGTCGACGTCGTCGCCCGCATCGCAGCCCTGACCGGTCCGGGCGGGTCGCCCGAGGTCTCGCTCACCACCAACGCGCTGCGGCTGCCCGCCCTGGCGGCCCCGCTGGCCGCCGCGGGCCTGGCCCGCGTCAACATCAGCATCGACACGCTGCGCCGAGACCGGTTCGCGGAGCTGACCCGCCGGGACCGGCTGCACGACGTGCTCGCGGGCATCGCGGCGGCCGACGCTGCGGGGTTCCGCCCGCTCAAGCTCAACGCGGTCGCGATGCGCGGAGTCAACGACGACGAGCTCGTCGACCTCGTGCGCTTCGCCGCCGACCGGGGCTACGAGATGCGGTTCATCGAGCAGATGCCGCTCGACGCGGGTCACGTGTGGTCGCGCGTCGCGATGGTCACCGGGCCCGAGATCCTCGCGACGCTCTCGGAGGCGTTCACGCTGACCCCCGTGCCGGGCCGCGGGTCGGCGCCCGCCGAGCGCTGGTACGTGGACGGCGGACCGGCGTCGGTCGGCGTGATCGCCTCCGTCACCGCGCCCTTCTGCGGCAGCTGCGACCGCATCCGGCTCACCGCGGACGGGCAGCTGCGCTCGTGCCTGTTCGCGCGGACCGAGACCGACCTGCGCGCGCTCGTGCGGGCAGGCGCCGACGACGTCGCGCTCGAGGCGGCCGTCCTCGCGTGCCTCGCCGGGAAGCTGGCCGGGCACGGGATCGACGACCCGAGCTTCCTGCAGCCGGACCGCCCGATGAGCGCGATCGGCGGCTGAGACGCCGGACGTGCCCGCTCAGGCGAGATTCGACGTGCGCGGGGACGCCCCGCTCAGACCAGCAGCACGCGCACCACGTCACCCGGCCGGACCTCGTCCACGTCCAGGCCGACGACGGCGAGTCCGTGGACCGCCGCGAGGCTCGCCACCAGGTGAGAGCCGGAGCCACCGCGGGCCGCACGTCGCACGCGCCACGCGGCGACCCCGCCCTGCGGGTCGCGCTCCACGACGACCGGCATGTACTGCACGCGCCCCCCGGGCGGGCGCCAGCCGTCCGCGACGACGCCGGCCACCTCGGGCCGCCCGAGCGCGGTGAGCCCCCGCATGCGGAGCAGGGCGGGCCGCACGAACACCTCGAACGAGACGAACGCGCTCACGGGGTTCCCCGGGAGCGCGAACACCGGTGTGCCGTCCCCGAGCGTCCCGAGACCCTGCGGCTTGCCCGGCTGCATCGCGACCTCGACGAACTCCATGCCGGGCTCGTCGGCGAGCACCTCCTTGACGACGTCGTACGCCCCCATGCTGACGCCGCCCGACGTGACGACGGCGTCGACGTCCGGACGCAGCCGGTCGAGGGCCCCCCGGAAGGCCACCGCGTCGTCCGGGACGGCACCCACGCGCACCGGGATCCCGCCCGCCGCACGCACCGCGGCCGCCAGGAGGTAGGAGTTCGAGTCGGGGATCTGCCCGCGCCGCAGCGGCTGGCCGGGCGGCACCAGCTCGTCCCCGGTCGACAGCACCGCGACCCGCGGACGGGCGTGGACCCGCAGGCTCCGCGTGCCCACTGCCGCGGCGGCTGCGACCTGCGCGGGCCCGAGCTCGGTGCCCGCCGCGAGCACGAGGTCGCCCGGCCGGGCGTCCTCGCCCGCTCTGCGCACGTGCGCGCCGCGCGCGACGGCGTGGGCCACCTGCACGACGACGAGCCCGCCGTCCGTGCGCTCGACCGGCACGACGGCATCCGCCCCGGGCGGAAGCGCGGCGCCGGTCATGATGCGGGCCGCGGTGCCGGTCCCGACGTGCGGCTCGGCGGCCGATCCCGCGGGCAGGTCCGCGAGGACCTGCAGGACCACCGGGGAGTCCTCGGCCGCGTCCGCGACGTCGTCGGCTCGCACCGCGTACCCGTCCATCGCCGAGTTGTCGAAGCGTGGGAGCTCGGTCGGCGACGTGACGTCGCGGGCGAGCACCGACCCCAGCGCGTCCTCGAGGTCCACGTCGACCGCGGGCAGGTGCTCGACGAGGGCGAGCGCGGCAGTCAGGTGGTCCTCGATCGTGCGCACGGCTCCTCCTCCAGGCGGTGGACCGGGCGCCGCCGGTCCGTGCGCGCACCGTACCGCCCGGCACGAGGCCCGACCGCTCCGGGGGGCGCGGTCGGGCCTCGTGAACGCCCCCGGGACGCCTCAGCGGCTCGAGTCCGCCAAGCGCGCCCCGAGGGCGGCCGCGGCCACCGCGATCGCCGCGGCGACGAGCACGACGTCCTTGAGCACGTACTGGGCGAGCAGCGTCGGGCCACCGGCCGGGAAGAGGTCGCCGAAGAAGAGCACGAGCGGCGACATGATCCCGACGAACGCACCGGCGAGCACGAGCAGGCCGACGCGCAGCAGCCTGCCGGTGAGCAGCGTGAGCCCGATGAACGTCTCCATGACGGCGGTCAGGAGCAGCGCGGCGGACGGGCCGACCAGCCCGAACGACAGGGTGTCGAGCGTGCGCTGGACGATCGCCTCGGCCGGGCTCAGACCGGGGAAGAACTTGAGCACGCCGAAGCCGAGGAACACCAGGCCGAGGCTGATCCGCAGCGCCGGGAGCGCTGCGCGGGTGAGGACGGCCCGCAGCCGGGCGGTCGCGAGGTCGACGAGCTGCGTCGCGGTCCGGAGGCGGCCGGGCGAGGTGACCGGTGCGGTCGGCTGCTGGGTCCGCAGCGGGTTCGCGACGCCGGTGACCTGCCCGGCCTGCGCGGACGCGTGGTTCTTGTGGCGCTTGTCGACGGACGCGCGCGAGCGTCGAGCAGCGGCCGGGGCACGGGTGAGGTCGAGCATGTCGTTGCCTTTCGCGTTCGGTGGAGCGGCGCGGGCGATCCCCCGCGAGCCGCGGTCTCTCGGACGCCCGTCAAGGGCACGACCGCCGGTTCCTGATACACCCGGTCTCTGGTACACCCGTCGCGGGTGCATCCGGATACACCCGGGTCGCATCCCGGGTCGGGCGCGGCCGGGAGTGGCAGCATGACGAGGCGTGGAGACCTCGACCCCGCAGAGACCGGCCCGTACGACGCGCACCGCGCGGCTCGACGCGCTGCCCTTCACGCACGAGCACCGTCGGCTCCTGGTCGGCTCCGGCCTCGGCTGGGCGTTCGACGCGATGGACGTCGGGCTCATCTCGTTCGTGCTCGCGGCGCTCGCGCAGACCTGGGGCGTCACGTCGGGCGAGCTGTCCTGGATCGCCTCCGCCGGATTCGTGGGGATGGCGCTCGGCGCGAGCCTGGGCGGACTGCTCGCCGACCGCGTGGGGCGTCGCCAGGTCTTCGCGCTCACGCTCCTGGTCTACGGGCTCGCGACCGGGCTCTCCGCCCTCTCGTGGTCCGTCGCCGCCATGATCGTGCTGCGCTTCCTGGTCGGGCTCGGCCTGGGTGCCGAGCTCCCGGTCGCCTCGACCCTCGTGAGCGAGTTCGCGCCGCCCCGGATCCGCGGCCGCGTCGTCGTGCTGCTCGAGGCGTTCTGGGCGGTGGGCTGGACGATGGCGGCCCTGATCGGCTACCTCGTCGTGCCGAGGGGGGACGACGGGTGGCGCTGGGCGCTCGCCCTCGGTGCGCTCCCGGCGCTGTACGCCGTCGTGGTGCGACGTGGCCTGCCCGAGTCGGTGCGGTTCCTCGAGGCGCGCGGCCGTCATGCCGAGGCCGAGGCGACGGTCCGGCGGTTCGAGCGGTCCGCACCGCTGCGACCGGGGCGTTCGACTGCCGAACCCACCGCCTCTCCCTCGGGACCCGTCGACGTCGCCGCCGCCCCGGACGCCGGTGCCGGAGGAGATGCTCCGGCCTCCGCCGAGGTGGCGGCACCGGCCGCGGCCCCCCGCGTGCGTGACCTCTGGTCACCCGTGCTCCGCCGTCGGACCACGATGCTGTGGCTCGTCTGGTTCACCGTGAACTTCGCGTACTACGGCGCCTTCATCTGGTTGCCGACGCTCCTCGTGGCGTCGGGGCTCACGCTCGTCACGTCGTTCGGCTACACGCTCGTCATCACCCTGGCGCAGCTGCCGGGGTACGCGGCGTCGGCGCTGCTGGTCGAGCGCTGGGGACGGCGCCCGACCCTCGCGGCGTTCCTCGTCGGCTCCGCCGTCGCGGCGGGACTCTTCGCCGGCGCGGCGGGGACCGCCCAGGTGCTGACAGCCGGCATGCTCCTGTCGTTCTTCAACCTCGGTGCCTGGGGCGCGCTCTACGCCACGACACCGGAGCAGTACCCGACGCGGCTGCGTGGGACGGGCTCCGGCTGGGCCGCAGGCGTGGGGCGGATCGCCTCGGTCCTCGCTCCCCTGAGCGTGCCCGTGCTGCGCGACGCCGGCGGGACCGGCCTGGTCTTCCTGGTCTTCGCCGGTGTCTTCGTGGTCGCCGCGGTGGGCGCGCTCGGGCTGCCCGAGAGGCGCGGGAGCATCCTCGAGGAGTGAGGTGGCGCCGCCTCGGCGTCCATGACGGCGGTCAGGCGGCGAGCGACCGTCCGGCGGACACGAGCAGGACGACGTCGACCGCCGCCACCGCGATCGCGAGCGAGAACGGCACGCGGCTGTGGGCGCGCGTGAGGGCGACCACCCCCGCCGCGACGCCGAGCACGGTCGCGGCCAGCAGGCCGACCCAGGCCCCGGGCCCCGGACCGCTGCCGCCCGTCGCGGGCCCCAGGACGATGAGCGCGCTCGCCGGCACGAGCGCGACCGGGGCCAGCACGCTCGACCACGTGCGGCCCAGCCGGTGCGGCAGCCCGCGGACCCCGGTCGACCCGTCGTCCTCGAGATCCGGGACCGCGTTCACGAGGTGCGCGCCGACGCCGAGCAGCGCGGCCGCGGCGACCGCCCACGGCGCGGGCCACGGGTGACCCGGGAGCGCGAGCGTCACGAACGCCGGCAGCAGGCCGAACGACAGCGCGTAGGGCACCCAGGACACCGGCGTGCTCTTGAGCCGCACGTTGTACCCCCAGGCCGACGCCACGGCGACCAGGTGGACGAGCCCCGCCCGCCACCCCGTCGCGAGCGAGAGGGGGACGCAGGCTGCCGCGGCGAGCAACGCGGCGGCCCGGACGGCGCCCACCGAGAGCTCACCCCGCACGACCGGCTTGTCGGCGCGCGCCACCGCGACGTCGCGCGCGGCGTCGACCCAGTCGTTCGACCAGCCGACCGAGAGCTGGCCGGCGAGCATTGCGGCCCCGACCAGGACCCACGTCCGCACGTCGGCCCCGACGCCGATCGCGAGGGCGGTCGTGAACGCCGTCACGGCCAGGGTGGGCCCCAGGTGGCTCGCCAGCGCGAGCGCGCGGACGCGTCGAGCACCGCGCCGCACCGCCGCCTCGCCGTGCGGGGTGGTCGCACTCGGCGCGCCGGACGTCACGTGGTGGACCGTACCAACCCTTCCCTTCCCTCCCCTCCCCTCCCCTCCCCTCTCCCTTTCCTATCCCGCCCTCCTCTCTCCTGCGCCGCGCGCCCCGGAAAGCCGCGAACCGCGCACCGTGGCACGATGCCGGACATGTCGCGCATCGCAGCGGTGGCGCCGGTGCTCCCGGAGCTGGTGTACGCCCAGCACGAGATCACCGCCACGCTCGCCTCCCTCCTCGTGGGCGACGACGCCCGACGGCAGGCGGTGCTCGAGCGGCTGCACGCGTCGGCCGGCGTACGGACCCGGCACCTCGCCCTCCCCCTCGACCGGTACCGCGAGCTCGACTCGTTCGGCGCGACCAACGACCTCTTCATCCAGATCGGCACCGATCTCGCCGAGCGTGCGCTGCGCGCTGCGCTCCGCACGGCCGGGGTCATGCCCGACGAGGTGGACCTCATCGTCTTCACCTCCGTCACCGGCATCTCGGCCCCGTCGATCGACGCGCTGCTCGTGCCCCGGATCGGGCTGCGGCCGGACGTCAAGCGGGTCCCGATGTTCGGGCTCGGGTGCGTCGCGGGCGCCGCGGGCATCGCGCGCGTCCACGACTACCTCACGGGGCACCCCGGCGACGTGGCGGTGCTCGTGTCGGTCGAGCTGTGCTCGCTCACCATGCAGGCCGACGACGCGTCGATGGCGAACCTCGTCTCGACCGGGCTCTTCGGCGACGGCGCGAGCGCCGTGGTGATGGTCGGCGACGAGCGGGCGCGCGCCACGGGTGCCCCGGGACCCGACGTCGTCGCGACCCGCAGCCGGCTCTACGCGGACACCGAGGACGCGCTCGGGTGGGACATCGGTGCCAGCGGTTTCAGGATCGTCCTCTCGGCCGGGCTCGCGGACGTGGTCGAGGAGCACCTCGGGCACGACGTCGCGGACCTGCTCGCCGCGCACGAGCTGAAGACGGGTGACATCCCGACCTGGGTCGCCCATACGGGTGGCCCGAAGATCCTCGAGGCGGCCTCGCGCTCGATGGACCTGCCGGCCGGGGCGTTCGAGCGCAGCTGGAGCTCGCTGGCGCGGGTCGGCAACCTGTCCTCCTCGGGAGTCCTCCACGTCCTCGCGGACACCCTCGACGCCGGGGGCCACGAGCCGGGCGCGCCGGCCGTCCTGTTCGCGCTCGGTCCCGGCGTCTGCGCCGAGATCGTGCTGCTGCGCTGGCCTGGGTCAACGGCGACGGCGACGGCGACGACGACGCCGCGCGGCGTCGGGCACCGCGTCGTGACCGACGGGGCCGAGGGTCGGGCCGCATGACCCTGCTGGTGTTCGACCTGCTGATCGCGGCCGTGGCCCTCGAGCGACTCGCAGAGCTCGTGGTGTCGGCGCGGAACGCACGGTGGTCGTTCGCCCGAGGTGGCGTCGAGCTCGGCCGTGGCCACTTCCCGCCGATGGTGCTGCTCCACGTGGGGCTCCTCGTGGCAAGCGTCGTCGAGGTGCACGCGGCTGAACGCCCGTTCGTGCCGTTGCTGGGGTGGGTCGCGCTCGCCGCCGCCCTCGGCAGCCAGGCGCTGCGGTGGTGGTGCATCCGCACGCTGGGCCCGAGGTGGAACACGCGGGTCGTCGTGGTGCCTGGGCTCCCCCTGGTGGCGAGCGGTCCCTACCGCTGGCTCCGGCACCCCAACTACCTCGCGGTGGTGGTCGAGGGCGTCGCGCTGCCCCTCGTGCACACCGCCTGGGTCACCGCCATCGCGTTCACGGTCCTCAACGCGATCCTGCTCCTGCGGTTCCGCATCCCGGTCGAGGAGAGGGCCCTCGCGTACGCGGCGTCGAGCGCGGCCCCCGCGTGAGCGACGCGCGCGAGCTGCGGACCGACGTGCTCGTCGTGGGCGGCGGGCCGGTCGGGCTCGCCGCGGCGATCGAGGCACGCCTCGCCGGGCTCGACGTCGTGGTCGTCGAGCCACGGTGGACCGAGGGGCGGTGGATTCCGATCGACAAGGCGTGCGGCGAAGGGCTCATGCCCGGTGCCGTGGCGGCGCTGGAGCGGCTCGGCGTCGAGCCCGACGGCCACCGCCTGCGCGGCATCGCCTACCGCGGCCCGGCCCACGCCGTCGACCACGTGTTCGCCGCCGGGACCGGGCTCGGCGTGCGCCGCACCACGCTCCACGCCGCCCTCGGGGCCCGCGCGGCCGGGCTCGGCGTGCGCCACGTCGCGGCCCGCGTGCGGCACGTCGAGCAGGACGCGGACACGGTGTGCGCGGCGGGGGTCCGGGCGCGCTGGCTGCTCGGGTGCGACGGGCTGCACTCGAGCGTGCGCCGGCTGGTGGGCCTCGCGCCCGCGCACCGTCCGGGCACGGCACGGCGGCGGTACGGGACCCGCCGGCACTTCGGCCTCGCCCCCTGGACCGACCTCGTCGAGGTGCACTGGGGCTCCAGGGTCGAGGCGTACGTGACGCCGGTCGCGCACGACCTCGTGGGGATCGCCCTGCTGGGCCCCCCGGGGATCGACTACGCCGCGACCCTGCGGACGTTCCCCGAGCTGATGGACCGGCTCGCCGGGGCGGCCCCGGTGGGCCCCGTCCGTGGGGCCGGCCCGCTGCGCCAGCGCACGACGGCGCGCACCGCGGGCCGGGTGCGGCTCGTGGGTGACGCGTCCGGGTACGTCGACGCGCTCACCGGCGAGGGCCTCCGGGTCGGCCTCGCGCAGGCGGCCGCCGTCGTCCGGCACCTGGACGACGCCGCCGCGTACGAGCGCGCGTGGAGCCGTTCGACGCGCGACTACCGTGCGCTGACCAGCGGTCTGGTGGCCATGGCCACCTCGCCGCTCCGGGCACGGATCGTCCCGATGTCGGCTCGCGCACCGGCCCTCTTCGGCGCGGTCGTGGAGCGGCTCGCCCGCTGAGCGCCGATAGCCTCGGTCCATGACCGAACCCACCCGTGCCTGGATCGACGCGTCCGCCGGGGTGGCGGGTGACATGCTCCTCGGCGCCCTCGTCGACGCCGGCGCGAGCGTCGAGCGGATCCAGGCCGCCGTCGACGCCGTCATCCCCGGGTCCGCGCGGCTCGACGTCTCGCAGGTGACCCGTGCGGGGCAGCGCGCCGCCAAGGTCGACGTCGCCGTGCTGGTCGCCGACCCGCCGCACCGCACGTGGCACACGATCCGTGGCCTGCTCGAGCAGGCCGAGCTGACCGAGACGGCGCGCGGGCGCGCGCTTGCCGTGTTCGGCCGGCTCGCGACCGCCGAGGGCCGCGTCCACGGCGTGCCGGCCGAGGAGATCGAGTTCCACGAGGTCGGTGCGCTCGACGCCATCGCGGACGTCGTGGGCACGTGCGCCGCGCTCGACGACCTCGGTGCCACCGCCGTGGTGGTGTCACCGATCGCGCTGGGGTCGGGCCGGATCCGTGCGCACCACGGCGAGCTCGGCGTCCCGGTGCCGGCGGTCCTCGAGCTCACGGTCGGCTGGGACGTCGACGCGGGGGGCGAGGGCGAGCTCGCGACACCGACCGGCGTCGCGCTCGTGACCGCGCTCGCGTCGTCGTCGGGCCCGTTGCCGGCGATGCGGGTCCACGCCGTCGGCGTCGGCGCCGGCACGCGCGACGTCCACGGCCGGGCCAACGTCGTCCGGGTGGTCCTCGGCGCTCCGGTAGGCGCCGTCGACCCGCATGACGGCGGCGGCGGGGGCCTCGAGCCCGCGGTCGTGCTCGAGGCCAACGTCGACGACCTCGACCCGCGTGTCTGGCCCGAGGTGCTCGCGCGGCTGCTCGACGCGGGAGCGTCGGACGCGTGGCTGACGCCGGTCCTGATGAAGAAGGGGCGACCCGCCCACACGCTGCACGCGCTCGCGGAGCCTGCGCTCGCGCCACGGTTGAGCGCGGCGATCCTCCGGCACACGACGACGCTCGGCGTCCGGCGGACGGAGGTCGCCAAGGACGCGCTGAGCCGGGACTGGGTCGTGGTCCGGCCACAGCTGGCCGCCGCGCCCGGTCAGGGGGAGCCCGGTCAGGCGCAGTCCGGTCAGGGGGAGCCCGGTCAGGCGGAGTCTGGTCAGGCGGAGCCCGGTCAGGCCCAGCCCGGTGCGCCGGAGATCCGCATCAAGGTCGGCTGGCGGGACGGCCGGATCGCCCGCGCGATGCCCGAGTTCGCCGACGTCGTCACCCTGGCCGACGACCACGACCTCCCGGTCGCGGACGTGCTCACGGCGGCGCACCGGGCGGCCGGGGACGCCGGCCTCGTGCCCGGGGCTCCGTGGCCGCCGGTGTCCGCGAGGTCCTGAGAACCCGGTGACACCGATGGTCAGCCCGCGGGCACCGGCGCGGCGATCTGCGCCGCCAGGTGACCCGCGCCATACCCGTTGTCGATGTTGACGACGGCGACGCCCGGCGCGCACGCGTTGAGCATCGTGAGCAGCGGCGCGAGGCCCTCGAAGGCAGCCCCGTAACCCACCGACGTCGGCACCGCCACGACCGGCGCGCTCACGAGACCGGCGACGACCCCGGGGAGCGCCCCGTCCATGCCGGCGACGACCACGAGCGCGCGCGCCCGACGCAGGATCTCGAGGTGACCGAGGACGCGGTGCAGACCGGCGACCCCGACGTCGACGACGAGCGCGCACTCTCGTCCGAGGTGGCGCGCGGTGGTCTCCGCCTCGCGCGCGACGGGGAGGTCCGAGGTTCCTGCCGCGACGACGACCACCAGGCCGCCGGTCGGCGCGGGCGGCTCGCCCGGCCACGCGACGACGCGGCCGTCGACGTCGTGGTGGGCGCCCGGGAGCTCGGTCAGGACGGTGTCGACCTGGTCGGCCCGCACGCGCGTGAAGAGCGCGCGGCCGCCCCGGTCGCGCAGCGCGGCGGCGATGGCACGCACCTGCTCGACCGACTTGCCCTCGCAGTACACCGCCTCCGGGTACCCGCGCCGGGCGAGCCTGTCGTGGTCGAGGTCCGCGAAGTCGGACAGCACCGACGGTGCCACCCAGCCGTCGGCGCGCGCCGGGCTCGCGGTGCGCTCGTCATCGGCCACGGACGGCCACCAGGGGCAGCGTGAAGGCACCCGACTGGACCCCCGCGAGGTCGAGCGCCACGAAACGGAACCCGGCGGAACGGACCACGCGCAGCACCTCGTCACGCAACGGGGCCGCCGCGACGGCCGCGATGTCCCCGACCGGCACCTCGAGGCGCGCGATGTCGCCGTGGTGGCGCACCCGGAGGTCGGTGAGCCCGAGGCGGCGCAGCCCGGCCTCGGCGCGCTCCACCTGGTCGAGCTTCTCCGGCGTGACCTCCGAGTGGTGCGGGATGCGGGACGCGAGGCAGGGCGCCGCCGGCTTGTCGGCGCTCGGCAGGCCGAACGCACGGGCGATCCGTCGCACCGCGGCCTTGTCGATCCCGGCGTCGGCGAGCGGTCGCAGGACGGCGTGCCGGGTGGCGGCGGCCGACCCGGGGCGGTCCGGCCGGCGTGCGTCGTCGGCGTTCTCCCCGTACGCCACGGCGACCAGGCCGTGCGCTGCGACGACCTCGTCCGAGATGCGCGCGAAGAGCTCGTCCTTGCAGTGGAAGCAGCGGTCCACGTCGTTGCGACGGTAGTCCGCGCGGTCGCCCTCGTGCGTCTCGACCTCGACGACCTCGACGCCGACGGTCGCTGCGACGACGTGGGCTGCGTCCCGCTCGTCCGCGGCGAGGCTCGGCGACACCCCGAGGACCGCGACGACGCGCTCCCGACCGAGCGCGTGCGCCGCGAGTGCGACCAGCGCCGAGGAGTCCACCCCGCCCGAGAACGCGACCCCGAGCCGGCCGGGCGCCCGCACGTCCGTCCGCAGGTCGGCGACGAGCCGGGCGACGGCGTGCTGGTCCGCCTCGGGCAACGACGTGAGAGGCATGTGCGTGGTACTCCCCTGCTGGGTCGTGTGGTGACGGTCGACCCTAACGCGGCTTGGGCTGCAATCGATTGCCACCGGTTGTCGTCGCGACCTAGCCTGCACCTGTGGCCGGTCCGGCGGTGCCCCCTGGACGCCGTCGCCGCGGCCCGACGATCTACGACGTGGCGGCCGCCGCCGGCGTCGCCCCGTCGACCGTGTCGCGGGCCTTCTCGCGCCCCGGGCGCGTGAACGCCGAGACCGCCGCGCGCATCCACGCGGTCGCGAGCGAGCTCGGGTACCGCACCAACCCGATCGCCCGCGCGCTCCCCACCGGCCGCACGTCCATGCTCGCGGTGATCATCTCCGACGTCACGAACCCGTTCTTCTTCGAGATCATCCGCGGGGCGGAGGCGGCTGCGGCCGACGCCGGGTACGTCATGCTGCTGGTCGACGCGCAGGAGTCGTCGACCGACGAGCGCGAGGCCATCAGCCGTGCCATCCCGATCGTCGACGGCCTCGTGCTGGCCAACTCGCGGATGTCGAACCACGCGATCCGCACGGTCTCCGCCCAGCGCCCCGCCGTGGTGCTCAACCGGCCGATGAGCGGCATGCCGTCGCTCGTGAGCGACAACGCCCGTGGGAGCCGGCGTGCGGTCGAGCACCTCGCCGAGCTCGGGCACCACGCGCTCACCTACGTGGCCGGGCCGGAGGCGTCATGGGCGGACGGAATGCGGTGGCGATCGGTCCTCGAGGCCGCCTCCGAGCTCGACCTGCGGGTCCGTCGCGTCGGTCCGTTCCCGCCCACGCTGGCCGGGGGCACCGCTGCGGTACGCGAGATGGCGGCGAACCCGAGCACCGCCGTGATCGCGTACAACGACCTCATGGCCATCGGGCTCATGCGGGGACTCATCGACCTCGGGGCCCGGATCCCCAGGGACGTCAGCGTGATCGGGTTCGACAACATCTTCGGGTCCGACTTCTGCACGCCGCCGCTCACCACCGTGGCCGCACCCCTCCACTCGTTGGGCGCGGTGGCCGTGCGGATGCTCCTGCAGGAGCTGGGCAACCGCACGTCGGGCGTGGTGCGGCCCGCCATGCTGCCGACCCACCTCGTGGTGCGCGAGTCCACCGGCCCGCCGCCCCGGCGTCGTCAGGCGCCCCGGTGGGCGAGTACCGCGCCGAGCGCCGCTACCGGCGACGGCTCCGGACCCGACCCCGCACCCGACCCCGCACGCCACCCCGCGCCGACCTCGGATCAGCCCCGGCGCGAGGAGAGGTCGGCGGGCAGGACCGCCGCGGCCGCGCCGGCACCCACGGCGCCGGAGCCCGTCCGCAGGAGCGCGGCGACGCGTTCGAGCGAGTCGACCACCAACGGCAGCGCCGCTCGTGACCGGGCGTAGACGTCCACCATCGAGGTGTCCACCTCGACGAGCTCGGCCGCGCCGCGACCCGGCGCCGCGAGGAGGTCGACCGCCGCACCCAGGCTCGGCGCTCGCCCGAGCGCGTACAGGCCGAGCGCCGCGGCACCGAGCGCGGATCCCTCCGCCGCCCCGACCGAGTGGAGCGGGCGGTCGAGCGTCGCCGCGAGCACCTGGCGCCACAGCGCCGAACGCAGGGCTCCGCCGGTCGCCCGGACGGACGCCACGGGCTCGACCCGGTCGATCCGGTCGACGATCGTCGCGAGCTGCAGGCTCACACCCTCCACCGCGGCGCGGACGAGGTGCCCGCGGGTGTGCTCGCGGCGCAGCCCCAGGTACGCACCGGTGAGCGTGGGGTCCCACAGGGGCGCCCGCTCGGCGAGCAGGTACGGCACCATCAGCAGCCCGTCGCTCCCCGGCGGGACAGCGGCGGCGAGCTCGAGGACCTGCTCGTCGGCGGTCGGTCCGCCCGGGACCCCGGTCAGGTCGGGCGCGAGCGCGCTGCCCACCCACCGCACCACGATGCCGCCGTTGCTCACCGCTCCCCCGACCGCCCACGCGTCCTCGGTCAGGGCGTAGCAGAAGAGCGACTCGTCGAGGTGCGCGGGCGGCTGCCGGACCATCATCCGCACCGCGCCGCTCGTCCCGAGCGACAGGCCGACGACACCGGGCTCGAGCGCGTCGACGCCGAGGTTGCCGAGCGGGCCGTCGGCCGCGCCGACCACGACCGGGGTCGCGAGCGGCAGACCGGTGCGCTCGGCGACGGCGCGGGTGAGGTCGAGCGCCGTCGTCGTCGGGAGGATCGGCGGGAGCTGGTCGATCGAGGCGCCCGTGAGCGCGACGGCGGGCGGGCTCCACGTGCGCGTCGCGGTGTCCATCAGGCCCGACGCCGAGGCCGACGACAGCTCGGTCACGAGCTGCCCGGTGAGGCTGGCCACGAGGTACGCCTTGAGGTCGACCCACCACCGCACGTCGGCGCAGAGCGCGGGCTCGTGCTCCGCCAACCACATGAGCTTGGTGAGCGGCGTCATGGAGTGCACCGGGGTCCCGGTCCGCTGGTGCAGCCCCGTGGCCTGCCCGCTCTCGCGCAGGGCGCGAGCCTGCTCGGTCGCCCGTGCGTCGGCCCAGGTGAGCAACGGCGTCAGCGGGCGCAGCCCGGCGTCGAGCCCGATCAGCCCGTGCATCGCGGTGCTGAGCGAGACCGCGACGACCTGCGCACCGCGGCACGCCGCGACGCAGCGCGCGAGCGCCTCGTGCGCGGCGCCGACCAGCTGGTCCGGGTCCTGGACCTGCCAGCCGGGAGACGGCTCGAGCAGCGGGTACTCGACCGACTCGCCGTGCCGCCAGAACGAGCCCACGCCGAAGGCCACGGCCTTTGCGGCGGTGGTGCCGACGTCCAGCCCGAGCACGACCTCCTGCGGGGGCCGGACGGCCCCGCTCATGAGGCCCCGAGCTCCCCGACCTGGTCGACGACCGCCGCCACCACCTCGTCGTCGGCGAGCGCCGGGTCGAGGACCCCGAGCACCCGGCGCACCGCCTCCGGGAGCGGTCCGGCCGCGAGCGGGACCACCTCGTCGGCGCGCGCGTCGGTGACCGGTGCGCCGCTCCCACGCAGGTGGCACACCCAGGCCGCGAGCGGACGGGTGGCGCCGAGCGGGAGGCGCCCGGCGGCGCGCTCGCGGAGCAGCACCGGGACGACACGGATCGGCAGCTTCTGGGAACCGTCCGCCGCGATCTGCCCGAGCAGGTGACGCATGCGCGGGTTCGCGAACCGCTCGGTGAGCGCGTCCCGGTAGGCCGCGACGTCGTCGGCGGGAAGGGCCAGGTGCCCCGACGCCGCGTCCCACCACTCCTGGAGCCACGCGCGGCACGTCGCGTCCTGCATCGCGTCGGCCACGGTCTCGTGGCCGCGGATCGAGCCGGCGTACGCGAGCGTCGAGTGCGCCCCGTTGAGGAGCCAGAGCTTGCGCTGCTCGAACGGCCCGACGTCGTCCGTGAACGTCGCCCCGGCGTCCTCCCAGCGCGGACGGCCGGCAGTGAACTCGCCGCTGAGCACCCACTCGCTGAACGGCTCCGTGACGACCGGGGCGCGGTCCGCGACGCCGGTCTCGGACTCGACCGTCGCCAGGTCCGCGGCCGTGGGCTCGGGCGTGATCCGGTCCACCATCGTCGTGACGTACGCGACGTTCGCGTCCATCCAGCGGGCGAGGTCGGGGTCCCACCTCTCGGCGGTGTCCCGGAGCACCCCGGCCACCACCGGCCCGTTGTCGGGAAGGTTGTCGCACGGGACGATCGTGAGCGGGCCGGCGTCCGCAGCCCGGCGGGCGGCGAGGCCCGCGACGATCCGGGCCGGGGCCGTGAGAACGCGCGCGGTGGGGTCGGACCGGAGCGTGTCCAGGTCGGACCGGACCTCGGGCCGCTCGGCGTCGACGCCGCCACCGCCCGGAGCCCGCAGGTACCCCGCCTCCGTCACGGTCGTCGTGACGACGGCGACCTGCGGGTCCGCGAAGTACGCGAGCCAGGCGGCGTGGTCGCTCGCGGCGTGGGCCTTCGCGACGCTCCCCACGACCTCGAAGCGGTCACCGTCCGCGGCGCGCGTCACGAGCGTGAAGAGCCCGTCCTGGGCTGCCATGTCGTCCGACAGCTGCGGCGAGCGGCCCGTGAACGCCGCGATCCCCCACTCCTGGCCGTCGGGGGCGTGCTCGGTGTACCACGCCTGGTGGGCACGGAAGAAGTTCCCGAGGCCGAGATGGACGTGACGGACGGTCGGCGCGGGCGCCGTCCTGCTGAGCGTGCTCACAGCTGGAACACCTCCTTCGGGCGACCTCGGACGAGGTCGACGACCGTCTCGACCGCCTCATCCTCGTCGAGCCGGTGCTCGGCGACGAGCTGGGCGAGGAAGCCGCTGTCGAGGCGGCGGGACATGTCGTGGCGCGCGGGAATCGAGCAGAAGGCCCGCGTGTCGTCGATGAACCCGGAGGTCCGTGAGAAGCCGGCGGTGTCCGTGATCGCCGACCGCCAGCGACGGATGGCCTCCGGCGCGTCGAGGAACCACCAGGGTGCCCCGATGTACACCGACGGGTAGAAACCGGCGAGCGGCGCGAGCTCGCGCGAGAACACCGTCTCGTCGAGGGTGAACAGCACGACGTGCAGCTTCGGGTGCGTGCCGAACCGCTCGAGCAGCGGACGCAGCGCGTCGGTGAACTCGAGCTGCAGCGGGATGTCGTCGCCGACATCGGCGCCGAACCGGCTCGCCGTCGGGCCGTGGTGGTCGCGGCGGACCCCGGGGTGGATGGTCATCGTCAGACCGTCCTCGGTCGACATGCGCGCCATCTCGAGGAGCATGTGACGCCGCAGCGCCGCGCCCTCCTCGGTCGAGATCGTCCCGGCCAGCCCGGCCGCGTAGAGCCGCTCGGCGTCGCCCCCTTCGAGGGGCTGCGTGCCGGCGTCGACGTGGGCGTGGTCGGCCGACACCGCGCCGTGCTCGACGAAGTGCCGGCGCCGCGCCTCCATGGCCTCGACCCAGCCCGAGTAGGTGCCGGTGCCGACCCCGGAGACCTCGCCGAGCCGGCCGACGGACCCCACCCAGTCGGGGCGCGCCGCCTCGAGGTAGCGGTCCGGACGGAACGTCGGCAGCACGCGGCCGGACCAGGTCGGGTCGGCCGCCAGCGCCGCGTGCGGGGCGAGGTCGTCGCACGGGTCGTCCGTCGTGGCCAGGACCTCGATCTTGAACCGCTCGAAGAGCGCGCGCGGACGGTACTCGTCCTGGGCGAGGCGTTCGGCGATCTGGTCGTAGATCGCGTCGGACGTCTCGGCGGAGGGCCGGACGGTCACGTCGAAGATCTCCGCGAGCTCGGACTCCAGCCAGTACCGCACCGGCGTCCCGCGGTACACGTGCCAGCTGCTGCACAGGAGCCGCCACACCTCGCGGGCCTCCCCCTCGCTCAGCGGCCCACGCCCGACGCCGAGCGCCTCGAGCGGGACTCCCGAGGCGTGCATCAGCCGCGTCACGTAGTGGTCGGGTGTGACGAAGAGCTGGGCCGGGTCCCGGAACGGCTCGTCGTCGAGCAGCACCCGGGGGTCGACGTGACCGTGCGGCGAGATGATCGGCAGGTCCCGGACCGAGCCGTAGAGCCGCCGGGCGATGTCGCGGACCGCGGGGTCCGCGGGCAGCAGCCGGTCGGGATGAGGAGCGAGGGGTGGTTGGCTGGGCATGAGGACGATCTTGTCGTGGGGACCGGTGGAACGGCAATCGCTTGCCGCGGGTTGTCGCGACGTCTTGCTGCCGGGCGCCGCGGCAGGCAGGGTGACGGCATGAGAAGCCCTGTGTCAAGCCGCCGCCGTTTCGGTGGTGTGGTGTTGGTTGGTGAGGAGTCGTTGCAGGGCGTTGTGTCGGTCGGGGTCGTAGGCGGTGCCGTCTTGCCAGCAGTGCCAGATGA
>NZ_JABCJJ010000028.1 GCF_012952065.1 Cellulomonas fimi | reverse complement strand
ATCGAACAGATGCCCTTCGATCTGGGACCTGAGAACCTCAACAAGCCTCATTTTCCCAGATCAGGGGCATCTGTTCATTCCGCGACACACCCACCAAACCGCACTACTCGCGGATCTGGGTCTGACAGCTCCGCGCAGGTCTGACAGCTCCGAGCGGGTCTGACGGCTCCGAGCGCAACGGGCAGCCGCTCCCCGCGGCCAGCGGGCCCGGTCAGCCCTTCGGGTCCTCCGGCTCGGTCACGTCCGCGACCTGCGCGCCGAGCGCCCGGACCAGCTCCGCGCCGTCGACCGTCGCGGCGACCCCGTGCGCCCCGGCACCGATCGACACCGTCCCCCGGACGCGCTCGTCCGCGACGACCGGCCACGGCCGGATCGAGCCGAAGGGCGTGATGGTGCCGCGCTCGTAGCCGGTCACGTCCTTCGCGGTCCCGGCGTCGGGCATCGAGAGCCTGCTGACGCCGAGGAGCTCGCGCAGCTTCGGCCACGAGATGGTGCGGTCGCCCGGGACGAGGACGAGCAGGAAGTCGTCGTCGGCCCGGCGCACGACGATCGTCTTGACGATGCCCGCCGGTTCGACGCCGCGCGCGGCGGCGGCCTCGGCGAGCGACGAGACGCGCCCGTGGCGCGAGAGCGTGTACCGGATCCCGGCGGCGTCGAGCGCCCCGACCGCGCGCCGCTCGCCGTCCGACGGGGCGGGTTCCGTGTGCTCGCTCATCGCCTCTGCTCCCTTCGCGCCGACGATGCTACGTCCGAGCGGGCCCGGGCGCCGATCGCGGGCAGCGAACGGACCCCCACGGGGCGGCTGCACGGGCGAGACTAGGTTCATGCCCGCGCACGGCCCGGAGCCGCGCGACCCGGAGGAGCACCCGCCATGACCCACGCCGCCATGAACGCCTGGGAGTCGCTGCTGCGCGCCCAGATCACGCTCATGAAGGAGTTCGCGGTCGACTTCCGCGGCGGGCCGGTGACGATGCCCGAGTACGACGTGCTCTACACGCTGACCGGGTTCGCGGGCGGGCAGGCCCGGCTGCGCGACGTCGCGCACAACGTCCGCCTCAGCCAGCCCGGGCTCAGCCGGTTGGTCGAGCGCATGGAGTCCGACGGGCTCGTCCACCGCACGCGCGACCCTGCCGACGGTCGCGGAACCCTCGTCGCGCTCACCGACAGGGGCCGCGAGCTCCAGCGCCGGATGGGCCGCATCCACGCGCGCGCCATCATCGAGCGCGTCGGGTCGTCGCTCGAGCCGGGCGAGCTCGAGGACCTCGAGCGGCTGTGCACCAAGCTGCGTCTCGCGGGATCCGAGGCGGGGGCCGAGGCCGAGAGCCCGGACGAGGACACGCAGGACCCGGACGACCTCGACACAGAACCGCTCGCCGCGGCGGGGGTCGACGCCGGCTGACCGCCGCACCGCCGACCGCCGCACCGCCGACCGCCACGCACGCTGCCCGCTCGCGACCTCGCTCGGAGGTCGGGGACAATGGTGCGTCGTGAGCGAGAGCCAGAGCGGGTCCGGGACGTCGGGCGGGGCGGAGGCCCCGACCGCTCGTGCCCGACGACGCCGCGGCGGCTCCGGTCGTGGGCGCGGCGGTCGGGCGGATCGTCGGCCGGACGACGCCGGGCTCGCGCCAGACCGGCCGCGGTTCGAGCCCGAGTCGCCCGAGGCCCTCGACGGGCGCCAGCGCGGCCGGGTGAGCCGCAAGGCGCAGGTGCGCCGCGGCGTCGTCGTCCCGGCGATCACCTACCCGCCCGAGCTGCCCGTCTCGGCGCGCCGCGAGGACATCGCCGCGGCGATCCGGGACCACCAGGTCGTGATCGTGTCGGGCGAGACGGGCTCGGGGAAGACGACGCAGCTGCCGAAGGTCGCGCTCGAGCTCGGGCGTGGACGCGACGGGCAGATCGGGCACACGCAGCCCCGGCGGATCGCCGCGCGGACCGTCGCGGAGCGGATCAGCGAGGAGATCGGCACGACGCTCGGGGAGATCGTCGGGTACCAGGTGCGGTTCACGGACACGTCGTCGGACGAGACGCTCGTGCGGGTCATGACCGACGGGATCCTGCTCGCGCAGATCCAGCGCGACCCGATGCTGCGCGCCTACGACACCCTGATCATCGACGAGGCCCACGAGCGGTCCCTCAACATCGACTTCATCCTCGGGTACCTCACGCGGCTGCTGCCGCAGCGGCCCGACCTCAAGGTGGTCATCACCTCGGCGACGATCGACTCGGCGCGGTTCGCGCAGCACTTCGCGGGGCCCGACGGCGTGCCCGCGCCGGTCGTCGAGGTCACCGGTCGCACGTACCCGGTCGAGATCCGCTACCGCCCCCTCTCACCCGATCGTGAGGGCCCCGGCCGCCCGGGCTCCGATCCCGACGACCCCTCCACCCCCGACGTGTCAGACCGCGCGCGCGCCGGGGCTCGCGCACGGTCTGACACGTCGGGGGCGGGCGCGACCCGGGTCGCGAAGGTCGAGGAGCGCGATCCCCTCACCGCCGTGTGCGAGGCGGTCGACGAGCTGTGCGCCGAGGGGCCGGGCGACATCCTCGTCTTCTTCTCGGGCGAGCGGGAGATCCGCGACGCCGACGAGGCCCTGCGGGGCCACCTCGGCGAGCGCGTCACCGACCAGCGTCGGCCCGACGCGATCGAGATCATCCCGCTGTACGCGCGCCTGTCGTCCGCCGAGCAGCACCGGGTGTTCGAGCGGCACACCACCCGCCGGATCGTGCTCGCGACGAACGTGGCGGAGACCTCGCTGACGGTTCCGGGCATCCGCTACGTCGTCGACCCCGGGACCGCCCGGATCTCGCGGTACTCCAAGGCGACGAAGGTCCAGCGGCTGCCGATCGAGCCGATCTCGCAGGCGAGCGCCAACCAGCGGTCCGGCCGGTGCGGGCGCGTCGCGGAGGGCATCGCGATCCGCCTGTACTCCGAGGCCGACTTCGCGTCGCGCCCCGAGTTCACCGAGCCGGAGATCCTGCGCACGTCGCTCGCGTCGGTGATCCTGCAGATGGTCGCGGTGGGGGTCGCGGCCACGCCCGACGACGTCGCTCGGTTCCCGTTCGTCGAGCCGCCCGACACGCGCTCGATCCGCGACGGCGTCCAGCTGCTCACCGAGCTCGGCGCCCTCGCGACGGCGCCCAGCCCCTCCGACGTGTCAGACCCAGCGCGCGCCACAGACCGCGGCACGTCTGACACGTCCGACGCACCGCAGCCCCCCGGCAACGTGTCAGACCCAGCGCGCGCTATGGACCGCGGCAGGTCTGACACGTCGCGTCCAGCTCCCGCCGCCGCGCGGCTCACCGACGTCGGGCGCGCGCTCGCGCAGCTGCCGATGGACCCTCGGCTCGGGCGCATGATCGTCGAGGGAGGACGCCGCGGCGTCGCGCGCGAGGTCATGATCGTCGCCGCCGCGCTCTCGATCCAGGACCCCCGCGAGCGCCCGACCGAGACCCGCGCCCACGCCGACCAGCTCCACGCCCGCTTTTCCGACCCGACGTCAGACTTTCTCGCCTACCTCAACCTCTGGGAGTACGTGAAGGAGTCGCAGCGCGAGCTGTCCGGCTCGGCGTTCCGGCGCATGTGCCGCGCCGAGCACCTCAACTACCTCAGGCTGCGCGAGTGGCAGGACGTCGTGACGCAGCTTCGTGAGATGGCCAAGCCGCTCGGCATCCGCGTCGACCCGCCGCACCGGCACCGCTCCCTCCGCACCGCCGCCGACGCCGCTCGCGCAACCGACGTGTCAGACAGCACGCGGTCCCCGGCGCGCGCTGAGTCTGACAGCTCGAGTCGGGCGCCCACGGACACCGCAGTGTCAGACCTCGCGCGCCCCCCGCACCGCGCCGCGTCTGACACGCCAGCCGCACCACCCGCGACACAGCCCCGCCGCCGCACCGCCCCCGGCGCCGCCCAGCA
This sequence comes from Cellulomonas fimi, assembly GCF_012952065.1. Lineage (GTDB taxonomy): Bacteria > Actinomycetota > Actinomycetes > Actinomycetales > Cellulomonadaceae > Pengzhenrongella > Pengzhenrongella fimi_A. The sequence goes on along the minus strand of NZ_JABCJJ010000028.1, from coordinate 27,349 downwards.
GACCCTCGCGTCCGACACCGCCGACACCCCCACGAACCTCCGCCTCGACTGGGACGCCGACCGCATCCACGTCTCGCTCCTCGCCGGCCTGCTCTCGCAGATCGGCAGGCAGGAGGTCACCGAGGTCCGCGCGTCCGCTGCCCGCGGCGGCGCCAAGCCCCCACCCAGGCCGCGCAAGGGCGGCCGCAACGAGTACCTCGGCGCGCGAGGGGCCAAGTTCGCGATCTTCCCGGGCTCGCCGCTGTCCCGGAAGCCGCCCGCGTGGGTCATGGCCGGCGAGCTCGTCGAGACCTCGCGCCTGTGGGGCCGCGACGTCGCGCGCATCCAGCCCGAGTGGGCCGAGGAGCTCGCGACGCACCTGGTCAAGCGCACGTACTCCGAGCCGGCGTGGTCCACGAAACAGGGCGCCGCGATGGCCGACGAGCGCGTGCTCCTCTACGGCGTCCCGCTCGTCACCCAGCGCCGCGTGCTCTACGCCAAGGTCGACCCCGAGCACGCGCGCGAGCTGTTCCTCCGGCACGCGCTGGTGCAGGGCGAATGGACGACGCACCACCAGTTCTTCCACCACAACCGCGACCTGCTCGCCCAGGCGGAGGACCTCGAGGCCCGCGCCCGCCGCCGTGACCTCGTGATCGACGACGACGAGCTCTACGCCTTCTACGACGAGCGCGTCCCGGCCGACGTCGTCTCCGCCCGCCACTTCGACACCTGGTGGAAGACGGCGCGCCGCACCCAGCCGGACCTGCTCACCTTCACGCTCGACATGCTCGTGCGCGGGGACGACGCCGCGGGTGGCGTCAGCGAGACCGACTTCCCGTCGCTCTGGCCGCAGGGCGACCTCGAGCTGCCGCTGACCTACCAGTTCGAGCCGGGCTCCGACGCCGACGGCGTGACGGTCCACATCCCCGTGGTCGTGCTCGGGCGCGTGCGGCCGGAGGGCTTCGACTGGATGGTGCCGGGGCTGCGCGAGGAGCTGGTGACCGCGCTGATCCGCTCCCTCGCCAAGCCGGTCCGCGTGCAGCTGGTGCCGGCGCCCGACGTGGCGCGCGACGTCGTCCGCTGGATCGACGAGAACCTCCCGGGCTGGGCAGACACGGTCCGCGCCGCGGACATGGCCGACTCGATGCACGACGCCGTCGCCCGGGCCGTGCGCGCGCTGCGCGGCGTCGAGGTCCCCGACGACGCCTGGGACGACGAGCGGCTGCCGGCGCACCTGCGCATGACGTTCCGCGTCGAGGAGGACCGCGGCGGGCAGGCCGGCGCGCACGGCGTCGTGCTCGACGAGAGCAAGGACCTGCTCGCGCTCCAGCGCCGGCTCGCCGCGCACACGCAGGACGCCGTGCGGGTGGCGGTCCGCTCGGCGGTGCGCGACGCCGTGCGCGAGTCGATGCGCGCGGGCGAGGCGGCGTCGTCGGGCACGGGCGTGGACGATGCCGGAGCGCCGCGGCCAGGGGGCGACGACGGACTCCCGCTCGCGGCGCCGGCGATCGCCGAGCAGACCGGCCTCGCGACCTGGCCGGGCGACCTCCCGGACGATCACCTCCCGGCGGTGGTCGAGACGGCGGGACCGGGCGGGTTCCGCGTGCGCGGGTACGCGGCGCTGGTCGAGGAGCCCGGCCCCGGCAAGGGCGTGCACGTCGCGCTGCGGGTGCTGGCGGACCCGGTCGAGCAGGCGCGCGCGCACCACAGAGGACTCAGGCGGCTGCTGCTGATCGAGACCGGCCTGGCGACGGCGCGGGTGACGACGCGGTGGTCGGGCACGCAGTCGCTCACGCTTGCCGCGAGCCCGTACCGGAGCACGGACGCGCTGGTCACCGACGTGCAGGTCGCGGCGATCGAGGCGCTGATGACGGCGCACGCGGGCGCTGCGGGCCCGACCGGCGCGGGCCCGACCGGCGCGGCCGACGTCCGCGACCGCGCCGGGTACGAGGCCCTGCGCGCCACGGTCCGCCGCGGGCTCGAGGACACGGTGCACCGGGTCGTCACCGACCTTGTCGCGGTGCTGACGGCCGCGCGCGAGCTCGACGTCGCGGTGCGCGGCGCGACGAGCCTCGCGCTGCTCAACACGCTGCAGGACGTCCGCGAGCAGGCGGCCGACCTGGTGCACGACGGCTTCGTGTCCGAGGTCGGCGCCGCGCGGCTCCCGCACCTCGTGCGCTACCTGCGCGCCGCCCAGCACCGGCTCGGCAAGGCCGCCGACAACCCGAACCGCGACGCCGAGCTCGCCTGGCGCATCCACGACCTCGAGGACGAGTACCGCACGGCGCGCGAGCGGGCGGCTGCGGGACCGCCCGACCCGGCTCGGGACGCGGCCCTCGGCGACGTCCGGTGGATGATCGAGGAGCTGCGCGTCAGCCTCTTCGCGCAGCATCTCGGCACTCCCGTGCCCGTCTCGGAGAAGCGGATCCGCACCGCCCTCGCGGGATGACCCGGTCGAGCGGGACGCCCGTGACGTCCCGCTCCGTTGGGCAGACCGGGTGACAGCACCGGCTCTTGCGGGGTGAAAGGGACGACCGGACCCTGCCCCGAGCCGCGCGGGTCGCCCTACAGTTCTCGGCATGATGACCGGACCTGACCGCGACGACGCGGCACACGAGGCCCGCGAAGCGCTGCGCGGGCCGGCGCACCCTCCCACCGAGGAGATCCTCATCGCCGTCGAGGCGGGGCTCGCGAAGGTTCCCGCCGGTCCGGCCAACGAGTGGTACGGGATCCCCGGCCAGCGGCCCACCCCGCACGCGGGTCGGCTGCCGGGACGCCACCGCGCCTGAGAAGCGCGTCGCCCGACCCGAGCCGACCGTCTCGAGCCCTCGTGCACACGTCCGTCGCGCCTGCTCGGGCCGCGTGGGTCCCGCCGGGGAGAGTGAGCGCATGACGACTCCCGGCCTGCGCTGCTTCGGTGACGGTGACCCGCTCTACGAGACGTACCACGACACGGAGTGGGGCGTCCCGGTGCGCGGCGAGAGCGAGCTGTACGAGCGCGTGAGCCTCGAGGCGTTCCAGTCCGGGCTCTCGTGGATCACGATCCTGCGCAAGCGTCCGGCGTTCCGCGCGGCCTTCGCTGGCTTCGACCCCGAGGCGGTGGCCCGCTTCGACGACGACGACGTCGCACGCCTCCTGGGCGACGCCGGCATCGTCCGCAACCGGCTCAAGATCGACGCGACGGTCGCGAACGCCCGCGCGGTGCTCGCGCTGTGGGAGCAGGGCCGGACGCTGACCGGCCTGTTCTGGTCGTTCGCCCCCGCGCCACGTCCGCAGCGCGCGACGACGTGGGCCGAGGTGCCGGCGTCGACCGCCGAGTCGACGGCGCTGGCCACGGCGCTCAAGGCCGCGGGTTTCCGGTTCGTCGGACCCACCACCGCGTACGCCGCGATGCAGGCCTGCGGGCTCGTCGACGACCACCTGGCCGGGTGCCCGGTGGTGCCCGCGCTGGACGGGCGGGGCGGCGACCCCTGACCGCGGCGAGGCTAGAGTCGCGGGTCAGACGAACGGACGACCGGAGGACCCGCGTGAGTGAGCCGTCGGCGCTGGACGCCGTCTGCATCGGCGAGACGATGGCGCTCGTGGCGCCGACCGACGGCGAGCGACTCGCCCGGACCTCGTCCGTCGCTCTCACGTACGCGGGTGCAGAGTCCAACGTCGCCCGGCACCTCGCCGACCTCGGCCTCGCGAGCTGCTGGGTGAGCGCGCTCGGCGACGACCCCCTCGGCGAGCGGATCGCCGCTGGCCTCGCCGCGGCGTCCGTCGACGTCTCGTGGGTGCCGCGCCGCGCCGACGCCCCGACCGGCGTCTTCTTCAAGGATCCGACGCCCGGCGGCACGCGCGTGCTCTACTACCGTCACGGCTCGGCGGCGAGCGCGTTGTCCCCCGGCGACGTCGACGGCTGGCCGCTCGACCGGACGCGGCTCGTCCACCTCACCGGGATCACCCCTGCGCTGTCGGAGTCGTGCGCGGCCATGACGGACGCCGTCCTGGACCGCTGCGCCGCTCTCGGCGTCCCCGTGTCGTTCGACGTCAACCACCGGGCGACGCTGTGGTCGACGGACGACGCGGCGGAGCGGCTCCTGGCGCTCGCCCGCCGCGCGACGATCGTGCTGGTGGGGCTGGACGAGGCAGAGCGGCTGTGGAGCACGTCGACCGCCGACGACGTCGCCGCGCTGATCGACGGTCCGCGGCTCGTCGTGGTCAAGGACTCCGACCGGGAGGCGGTCGAGATCGACCGGAGCGCCGGGGTCCCCGCCCGGCACGCCGAGCCGGCGCGGCGCGTGCACGTCGTCGAGCCGGTCGGCGCGGGCGACGCCTTCGCGGCCGGCTTTCTCGGCGCGTGGCTGCGCGGGGACCCGGCACCCGAGCGGCTGAGGCTGGGGCACTCGCTCGCGGCGTGGACGATGGGGACCGTGGGCGACCACCGACCGGGGCACGGCCCCGTGGTCCGCCCCGAGGGCGACGAGGAGGCGGACGGACGATGACGGACGACGGACCCGCAGGCTCCGACTGGTTCGAGAGCGTGTTCGCCGCTCAACGGGTGATGGTGATCCTGCGCGGCTTCCCGCCCGCGCGCACGGTCGAGCTGTGCACCCGCGCGTGGGACGCCGGGATCGCGCAGGTCGAGGTGCCCGTGCAGTCACCGGACGCGCTCCCGAGCCTGCGCGCGGCGATCGCCGCCGGCCGCGAGCGCGACCGGGGGGTCGGGGCGGGCACCGTGACGACGGTCCAGCAGCTCGCGGAGGTCGCGGCAGCGGGGGTGGCGTTCACGGTCGCCCCGGGCCTCGACGACGAGGTCGTCCGGTGGAGCACGGAGCGCGAGCTGCCGCACCTGCCGGGGGTCAGCACGCCCAGCGAGATCCAGCGCGCCGTGCGCCTCGGGCTCACGTGGGTCAAGGCGTTCCCCGCCACGGTCCTGGGCCCGTCGTGGTTCACCGCCGTGCGGGCGCCGTTCCCGCTCGTGCGGCTCGTCGCGACCGGCGGCATCTCGGCGGAGAACGCGCCGGCCTTCCTGCACGCCGGGGCCCGGGTCGTCTCGCTCGGCTCCGCGGTGGCGGACCCCCGGCAGCTCGAGGCCGTCCGGTCCCTGATCGACCGCGCATGAGTGGCCCTCGCCCGACGCTGAGCCGCCGGGTCCTCGACGAGATGGGGCGCAGCATCGTGGCACGGCGGCGTGCCGCCGGCACCGTGCTGCGCATCGAGGACCTCCAGGCCGAGTTCGGGGTGTCGCGGACCGTCGTGCGGGACGCGCTCCGTTCGCTCGAGTCGATGGACCTGGTCCGGCCGCAGCGGCGCGTCGGGGTCACCGTCCGACCGGAGCACGAGTGGAACGTGTTCGCGTCCGACGTCGTGCGCTGGCGGCTGGAGCACGACGGCGAGGGCCAGATGCGATCGTTCGTGTCGCTGCGCCTGGCGATCGAGCCGGTCGCAGCGTCGCTCGCGGCGGAGGCGGCGCCGCCCGGGCTCGGAGAGCGCCTCGTCCGGCTCGCGGACGCCATGACGATCTCCGCGGAGGCCGAGGACCTGGACGGGTTCCTCGAGGCCGACCTGGAGTTCCACGCCGCGATCCTGCGCTCGTGCGGGAACGAGATGTTCGCCGCCCTCTCGGACGTGACCGGTCAGGTCCTGCGTGCCCGGCACGAGAAGCAGCTCATGCCGCACCGGCCGGAGAACGTCGCGGTGATCCTCCACCAGCTCCTGGCGGCTGCCGTCCGCGACGGCGACCCGGCCACGGCGGAGAGCGCGATGCGCCAGATCGTGACCGAGGTCCGGTCCGTGGTGGAGCACCACGGGCGCTGACGCGCTGCACGCGGACGTCGTCGACGCCGCCCGAGCGCCAAAGGTATGATTTGAGCGACCGACCGTTCCCCTCGTCGACGGAGATGAGATGAAGATCCGCCAGATCGAGACCTTCCTCGTCGCGCCGCGCTGGGTGTTCGTCCGGATCGCGACGGACGAGGACGTCGTCGGCTGGGGAGAGGCCAGTCTGGAGGGGCACGGCGAGGCGGTCCGGGCCGCCGTCCACGCGTTCGAGGACTGCCTCCTCGGCGAGGACCCGCGACACGGGGAGCGGCTCTGGCAGCGGATGACCAAGAGCGGGTTCTACCGCGGCGGTCCCGTCTTCAGCTCCGCCGTCGCCGGCATCGACCAGGCGCTGTGGGACATCAAGGGGAAGGCCCTGGACCTCCCCGTCCACGAGCTGCTCGGCGGTCCGGTGCGGGAGAAGGTGCGGGTCTACGGCTGGGTCGGGGGCGACGACCCGACGGGTGTGGCAGAAGCGGTCGCGGCCCAGCTCGAGGCGGGCCTCACCGCGGTCAAGATGAACGCGTCCGGACCGCTGGACCACCTGGGCTCCGCTCAGGACACCGACGGGATCCTGGCGCGCGCCCAGGCGGCCCGTGAGACGCTCGGCCCGGACGGCGACTTCGCGCTCGACTTCCACGGGCGCGTCTCCGCGGGCTACGCGCGGCGCCTCCTGCCGCTGCTCGAACCGTTCCACCCGTTGTTCGTCGAGGAGCCCGTGCTCCCGGAGAACACCGGGGCGCTCGCCCGCCTCGTCCAGGGCACCTCGGTCCCGATCGCGACCGGTGAGCGCCTCTACTCGCGCTGGGAGGTCCTCCCGGCGCTCGAGGCGGGCGTGAGCGTGCTGCAGCCGGACGTCGCGCACGCGGGCGGGATCTCCGAGGTGCGACGCATCGCCGCGCTGGCCGAGACGTTCGACGTCGCCATCGCGCCGCACTGCCCGCTCGGTCCGCTCGCGCTGGCCGCGTCGCTCCAGGTGGACTTCGCGACGCCGAACGTGCTCATCCAGGAGCAGTCGATCGGCATCCACTACAACGCCGGCTCGAGCGAGCTGCTCGACTACGTCGTCGACCCGGCGGTCTTCGCGTTCACCGACGGCTACATCCACCGACCGACGGCGCCGGGGCTCGGGGTGACCGTCGACGAGGGGGCGGTGCGACGTGCGGACGAGCTGGGGCACCGGTGGCGCACGCCGGTCTGGCACCGACGGGACGGCAGCCTCGCGGAGTGGTAGGTCTGGTCCCCTCGGAGGGGCCGCTGCGACCGGCGTCGTGACCCGACCGTGACCCGGGACCTCGTGACCTCAGGTGCCTAAAGTGATACTTATTGCGAACCGAGAGTGGATCACGTTGAGCAAGGGAGCTCCGACATGAGGATGACCAGACCGGTCCTGACCGCGATCGCCACAGCCACGGCAGGGGCCCTGCTCGTCGGCTGCGGCGGCGGCAGCGGTGGTGGGGACGGTGGCGCCGGCGCCGACGGCGACGGCGGCCAGCTGTTCGTGACGCTGGCCAACCACCCCTGGACGAACGTCGTCCAGGACAAGATCGCCGACTTCGAGTCCGAGACCGGCATCGACGTCGAGGTGACGGTGCTGGGCGAGGACCAGCTGTCGGACCAGTACAACGTCAAGCTCAACGCGGGCGCGACGGACGTCGACGTCATGATGATGCGTCCCCTGCAGGAGGCGAAGCTGTTCTCCTCGAACGGCTGGCTGCTTCCGCTGGACGACCTCCTCGCCGACGGCGGCGACGACTGGAACTGGGACGACTTCCAGATGCAGACGTCGGTCACGACCGAGGAGGGCGTCGTCGCCGTCCCCATCGTCACCGAGCAGGAGGTCCTGTACTACCGCACCGACCTGCTCGACGCGGCCGGGCTGGAGGTCCCCGGGACGCTCGAGGAGCTCCAGCAGGCGGCGGCGACGATCCAGCAGCAGAACGAGGGCGTCTACGGGTTCGTCGCCCGGGGCCAACGCGCCGCGCTCGTGACGCAGTTCTCGAGCTACCTGTACGCCCAGGGCGGCGACTGGGACGACGGTGAGGGCACCGCGACGATCGACACGCCCGAGGCGAGGGCCGCGTACGAGTACTACGCCTCGATGCTCAAGGACTACGGCCCGCCCGGCGTCACCAACATGAGCTGGAAGGAGGCCAGCGCGATCTTCCAGCAGGGTCAGGCGGCCTTCTACACCGACGCCAGCGTGTTCTACAACAACATGATCGACCCGGAGCAGTCCCGCATCGGTGACACGTTCGGCGTCGCGCAGATGCCGGCGGGCCCCGAGGGCTCCGCGCCGTACTCCATCCCGTCGTGGGGCCTGGCCGTCAACCAGGCGTCGCAGAACGTCGACAACGCCTGGCGGTTCATCCAGTGGGTCACCAGCCCGGAGATGACCAAGGAGATCCAGGTCGAGGGTGTGGCCGGTGCGCGCACGTCCGTCTGGGAGGACCCGGAAGGCACCTCGGCCTTCCCCGAGCAGCTCGCCGAGGTCATCCGCACCTCCATGGAGGACGGCGTCGACCACGACCGTCCGGTGGTCGTCGAGGTGGGGCGGGCGCGCGACATCGTCGGCGGCCCGGTCATCGCCTACCTCGACGGGCAGGACCTCGACGCCGCGCTCGCCGATGCCCAGGAGCAGTACCAGGCCCTCCTGGACGACGAGCGGTAAGGATCGGCCGCATGGCTGACACGACCGTCCGTCAGGGGTCCCGCGCCGGTGGCGCGGGACCCCTCGCGGGACTCTCCGCCTGGGCGAACCGGAACGTCAAGTGGGTGTTCACCGCACCCGCGCTGGTCTTCACCGTGGTGATGATCAGCCTTCCGGTCGTCTACACCGTCGTGCTGTCGTTCACGGACGCGCGCGGCTCGATCCAGCGCGACTTCTCGTTCGTCGGCATCGACAACTACGTCGAGATGCTCTCGACGTTCGACCGGTTCTGGCCGGCCGTCTGGCGCACCGTCCTGTTCACCGGTGTCGCCGTGACCGTGCAGCTCGTGCTCGGGCTGGCGATCGCGCTCCTGCTCCGCAAGCCGTTCAAGGGGCAGGGCTTCGTCCGCGTCGTGATCCTGCTGCCGCTGGTCGCCACACCCGTCGCGGTGGCGATGATGTGGCTGCTGATCTTCGAGCCCACGATCGGGTTCGCCAACGAGTTCCTCGGCTGGTTCAACCTGCCGGCGCAGGGCTGGATCTCCGACCCCGACCAGGCACTCCCGACGCTGATCTTCGTCGACATCTGGCAGTGGACGCCGATGGTCACCCTCATCCTCCTCGCGGGCCTGTCGACCCTGCCGGAGGAGCCCGAGGAGGCGGCGCGCGTGGACGGGGCGAACGCGTGGCAGCGACTCGTCCACATCACCATCCCGATGCTGCTGCCGGCGATCGTGGCCGCCGTGCTCATCCGCAGCATCGACGCCCTGAAGACCTTCGACCTGCTCTACGCGACCAAGGGCCGTGGCGGCGGGTCGCTGAACGAGGCCGAGACGCTGAACATCCTCGCCTACTCGCTGTCGTTCGAGTACAACGACTACGGCATGGCCTCGGCGGTCCTCGTCGTGTTCTTCGTCATCATCGTCGCCGCATGCCTCGCGCTGTGGCAGATCCAGAAGGCAGGTCGCCGCACATGACGACGCCGCAGGTGCAGGACGAGGCGAAGGCCCTCACCCGGCAGCGCCCGACGCCGCGCCGCAGCTCACGACGCCGGCGCGCCACCGCGTGGCGGTGGACCGGGATCCTCGTCGTCGCGGCGACGTTCCTCTTCCCGCTGTTCTGGATGCTGCTCTCGTCGTTCAAGACGAGCCTGGACATCACCGACCCGTCGGCGATGTTCGGGTTCGAGCCGACCGCGCGCAACTACGAGCGCGTGCTGCAGGAGCAGAACTTCGGGCGGTTCATCGGCAACTCGCTGATCGTCGGCCTGGTCTCGACGGGCCTGTCGCTCGTGCTCGCCGTGCCGGCCGCCTACGCGATGAGCCGGTACCGGATGCACCGGTCCTCCGGGATGCTGCTGCTCGCGCGCGTCATCCCCGGCGTCTCGCTGCTCGTGCCGTGGTACTTCCTGTTCTCGCGGATGGGCACCGTCGGCACCTTCCTGCCGCTGTTCGTCTCCCACATGTTCGTCACGCTGCCGCTCATCACGTGGATCCTGCTGTCGTTCTTCGACGGCGTGCCGGTGGAGCTCGAGGAGGCGGGCCGCGTCGACGGGCTGACGAACATCGGTGTCTTCTGGCGGATCGCGCTCCCGCTCGCGGTCCCGGGCATCGCGACGGCGTCGATCCTCGCGTTCGTGTTCTCGTGGAACAACTTCATGTTCGCGCTCGTGCTGTCCGGCGAGGCGACGCGGACGCTTCCAGTCGCGATCTTCAACTTCATCGCGTACTCGAGCATCGACTGGGGAGGGCTCATGGCGGCATCCGTCGTGATCACGCTGCCGGTCATCGTCATCGCGCTCCTCACGCAGCGCTACATCGTCTCGGGCCTCACGGCGGGCGCCACGAAGGGCTGAGCGGCGGGCGTGGACCGTGCTGCACGCCACACCGGGGACGGCGAGAACCTCTTCTCCCCGACCTGGGTTCGGTCTATGCTCCAGGTCACCATCCAGAGCGGCTGAGAGACCTGGCTCGACGACGCCGCAGCAACCCCCCTTCCCGAAGGGTGTGGGTGCTTCCGCCAGGACCGATGGAGTTGACATGACGATCGCTGACGGCTGTACCACCACCACGACCCGCGCGACCACGCGGCCCACGGTCTCGTTCGAGCTCTTCCCGCCGCGCACCCCGCAGTCGACCGATCAGCTCTGGACCACGATCGAGGCCCTCGCGGCCGTGCGACCGGACTTCATCTCGGTGACCTACGGCGCCTCGGGCTCGACGCGGCAGACCACCCGAGAGCTCGTCCACCGGCTCCTCGAGCGCACCCCGGTCCTGCCGATCGCGCACCTGACCTGCGTCGGCGCGTCCCGCTCGGACGTCGCGACCGTCGTCAACGAGTTCCTCGACGAGGGCGTCCGCAACTTCCTGGCCCTGCGCGGCGACCCACCCCAGGACCAGCCCGACTGGACCCCGCACCCCGACGGGCTCAGCCGCGCGAGCGAGCTCGTCGAGCTGATCCGCGAGGTCGAGACCGCGCGGTGCGGCTCCTCCGCGAGCGAGGCCCTGCGCGGAGCGGCCCGGAAGCTGAGCGTCGCCGTCGCGGCCTTCCCGCACGGCAACCCGAAGGCGGGAAGCAGCCGGGCGCAGGACCTCCGGGCGCTGCTCGCCAAGCAGGAGGCGGGCGCCGACTTCGCGATCACGCAGGTCTTCTTCGACCCGGCCGACTACCTCGACCTCGTCCGTGACGCCCGCGCCGTCGGCGTCACGATCCCCATCGTCGCGGGAGTCATCCCCACCACCGACCCCGGACGCCTCCTGCGCGTGGAGGCGCTCACCGGGGTCCAGGTCCCGTCGGCGCTGCTGGCACGCCTCGCGTCCACCGACTCCCCGGTCGAACGGCACCGGATCGGCATCCGCGCCAGCGTCGACCTTGCCAACGCCGTGCTCGACGGCGGCGCCCCCGGCCTGCACGTCTACACGTTCAACAAGCACGAAGCCGCACTTGACCTGCTCGAGGGTGCTCACCTCGGCGGGGGAGCCCCGACGGCTCCCGACCAGGCCAGCGGGCCGCGGGTCAGCACCGACACGATGGACTACGTCACGATCTGAGGCCTCTCCCATGACTGCAGCACCCGACCCCCGCAGCGCCGGCACGATCGACGCCGCCACCCCCGAGTTCCCGTCCGGCACCATCCTCGGCTACCCCCGCATCGGGCCGCGCCGCGAGCTCAAGAAGGCCATCGAGGCGTTCTGGGCCGGCAGGACCACCGCCGACGACGTCGAGCGCACCGCCGCGGAGCTCCGCTCCCGCACGCGCGCACGCCTCGTCGAGCTCGGCCTCGACCCGTCGAACGCGTCGATCCCGTCGTCGTTCTCGTTCTACGACCAGGTGCTCGACGCCGCGGCCGTGGTCGGGGCGATCCCGTCCCGCTTCGCGCACCTCGCGCCGGAGGCCGGCCAGGTGGACGGCGGCACGCGCCCGCTCGACCTCGCCGCGTACTCGACCATCGCGCGCGGCGCCGGCGACGACCTCCCGCTCGAGATGACCAAGTGGTTCGACACGAACTACCACTACCTCGTCCCCGAGATCGGTCCGGACACCGCGTTCCGGTTCGCGGACGACCGTCCGGTGCGCGAGTTCGCGGAGGGCCTCGCCGAGGGCGTCGTCACGCGCCCGGTGATCGTCGGCCCGGTCACGTTCCTTCTGCTGGCCAAGGCCGCCGACGGCGCACCCGCCGACTTCGCGCCGATCGACCGGCTCGGCGACCTGCTCCCGGTGTACGCCGAGCTGCTGCGTGCGCTCGCCGACGCGGGCGCGACCTGGGTGCAGCTCGACGAGCCCGCGCTGGTCTCCGACTCGGTCGACGTCACCAGCGAGCGGGCGATCGACGCCCTGGTCCAGGCGTACACGGTCCTCGCGACCGACCTCGCTCGCCCGGACCGGCCCGCGATCCTGGTCGCCGCACCCTACGGCGACCTCGCCGCGGCTCTTCCCGCCCTGGCCGGCACGGACGTCGAGGCGATCGCGCTCGACGTCGTGCGTGGTGGCGTGCCGTCCGATCCGGTTGCCGGGCTGGAGACGACGACGCTGGTCGCCGGCGTCGTCGACGGCCACAACATCTGGCGCGCCGACCTCGCGAGCGCGCTCGACCGGCTCGAGACGCTGGCCGGCCTGGGCGCGGCGGCGGTCGCCGTCGGGACCTCGACGTCGCTCCTGCACGTCCCGCACGACGTCGACGACGAGCCGGACCTCGACCCCACGCTGCGTGGCTGGCTGGCGTTCGCGGACCAGAAGGTCGGCGAGGTCGTGACGCTCGCCCAGGGCCTGACCAAGGGGCGTGACGCCGTCGCCGACCAGCTCGAGGCCTCGCGGTCCGCGCTGGCGAGCCGGGCGAAAGCCCCCGGCGTCGTGCGACCCGAGGTGCGTGAGCGCGCGGATGGGCTCGGACGCCGGGACTTCCGTCGGGGCCCGTACGCCGAGCGCAAGGAGGCGCAGGCCGCGCGGCTCCAGCTGCCGCTACTGCCGACGACGACGATCGGGTCCTTCCCGCAGACCCCGGACATCCGCAGGGCGCGCGCGGCGCACGCCAGGGGCGAGCTCTCGACCGAGCGGTATGAGGAGGAGATGCGCGCCGAGATCCGCCGGGTGGTCGAGCTGCAGGAGCGGATCGGGCTCGACGTCCTCGTGCACGGCGAGCCTGAGCGGAACGACATGGTGCAGTACTTCGCGGAGAACCTCGACGGGTTCGCGGCGACGCAGAACGGGTGGGTGCAGTCGTACGGCTCGCGCTGCGTGCGTCCGCCGATCCTGTGGGGCGACGTCGTGCGGCCCGCGCCGATCACCGTCGCGTGGTCGAGCTACACGGCGTCGCTCACCGCGAAGCCGGTCAAGGGCATGCTCACCGGCCCTGTGACGATCCTGGCGTGGTCGTTCGTGCGCAACGACCAGCCGCTCGCCGACACCGCGAACCAGGTCGCCCTGGCGCTGCGCGACGAGATCGCGGACCTGGAAGGCGCGGGGATCGGCGTCGTGCAGGTGGACGAGCCGGCGCTGCGCGAGCTGCTCCCGCTGCGCGCTGCGGACCACGCCGCCTACCTCGCGTGGTCGGTCGCGGCGTTCCGGCTCGCGACGTCCGGTGTGCGCGACGAGACCCAGGTCCACACGCACCTGTGCTACTCGGAGTTCGGTGAGGTCATCGGCGCCATCGACGGGCTGGACGCCGACGTCACGAGCATCGAGGCGGCGCGGTCGAAGATGGAGATCCTCGCGGACATCGCCGCAGCCGGGTACCCGCGCGGCATCGGGCCGGGGGTCTATGACATCCACTCCCCGCGCGTGCCCAGCGAGGCGGAGGTGACCGAGCTGCTGACGGCGGCCGTGGGGGCCGTCGCACCCGAGCAGCTCTGGGTCAACCCCGACTGCGGGCTCAAGACTCGCCGGTACGAGGAGGTGACGCCGTCGCTCGAGCACGTCGTGGCCGCGGCCCGGGCGGTGCGGGCGACGCTCGGGAGCTGAGCACGCGGTCAGCTGGGCACACGTGTTCAGCTGAGCGCGTGCAGCTGACTGAGCACGCGTAACGGGGGTCGTCCTCGCCCTGAGGGGCGGGGGCGACCCCCGTGACCGTCGGCACCCGATCCACGTGGAACGGTTCTTCGACCGTGGCGGCGACCCGAGGTGCTACCAGGCGACCTGGGCGACCTGGGTCCGACCCACGCGTCGGATGCCGACGGGGTTTCTCGCGCGGCGCATCGGCGCCGCCGGCCGAGACCTAGCTCTGCGCGCTCGCGATCTGGCCCTGCTCGGCCGTCGAGCCGACGGACCTGACCTCGACCTTGCGCGGCTTGGCCTCCTCGGCGACCGGGATCGTGAGCGTCAGCACGCCGTCGGCGTACGTCGCGTCGATCTTGTCGAGCGCGAGCCCGCGGCCCACGGTCAGCTGGCGGGCGAACGTGCCGCTCGGGCGTTCCTGCGCGAGCCACTGGGCGTCACCGTCGGTCCGCACCGACCGCTGCGCCGTGATCGTGAGCGTCCGGTCCTCGAACCCGACGTCGATCGAGCCGGGGTCGGCCCCGGGCAGGTCCACCTGGAGCACGTAGTGGTCGCCGGTACGGAACAGGTCCATCGGCATGGTCCCGGCGGCGCGCGCCGAGCCGAACACCTGCCCCATGAGACGGTCCATCTCCTGGAAGGGGTCGAAACGCGTAGCCACAGCTCTCACCTCCTGCGTCCCACGTGAGGCCCCGGCGGCTCCGAGGCCTCCTGCTGTCCCGGGGTCCGGAGTCACCGGCCCGGGTGGCTACGGCTCCAGTTTTAGCACTCTCGCGTGAGGAGTGCCAGCCTTCTCCGCGGTCGTTTCTCCCCGGGCGAACGCCGTCTCTGCGGTGCCGCCCGCCTGGTCAGGCGGCACTTACCTGTCTCGCGCTCGGCATCGGCGGGCAGCCTCAGTCGCTGAGAGGTGCGCCCGCGCGGAGCGCGCGTTCGAGTCCTTCTGCGTCGTCCGTCGTCACCAGGAAGGTGCGACCGCGGGTCGACTTGATGGCGACCGCCGGGCCAGGTCGCACCATGACAGCGACCGTTCCGCCACCGAGGTAGCGCAGACCGAGCCCGCCGGCGCGTATGCCTGCCCGTGCTCCCGCTGCGGCGTGCCGCCGCTCGTGGAACGACACACGGTCAGACACCCCCAGGCCCCTTTCTCACGGTCGCGGCGCGTGACGTCACCGGCAGACCCACCACGTCGCCCAGCGCGTCCAGGATCTGCAGGTCGCCGTCGAGCCACGGGACCCCCGGCCACTCGTCAGCGCTGAGCCAGCGAAGCTCGTCGTGCTCGATCAGCGGCGTAGGAGTCCCGTCGACGACGACGGCGAGCCACAGCCGCATGACGTGACGCTCCGACAGGACCCACACACCGTCGTCGGGCCCGGGGAGCTCCGCGCCGAGGCGGACCCGCACGCCGAGCTCCTCGTCGAGCTCGCGGTGCAGGGCCTCGCGCGCGCTCTCGCCGTCCTCCACCTTGCCGCCGGGGAACTCCCAGCGGCCCGCGAGCCGGGCCGGCGTACGCCGTCGGGCAGCCAGCAGCTCGCGTGGCGCGTCCAGGTCGTCGACGATCGCCGCGGCGACGACGAGGACAGGCTGGGCGCGCGACTCCATGGCGCGAGTGTGCCAGGGGCGGGCAGGGTCGCGCCTTGTCAGCCGTTCAGCGCGGGGCTCCGGCTCGGCGGAACCGCTCGGAGGTACCGCTCCGAGTCCGGCGCTGAGCAGGAACGAGGGTCAGCGCAGGCCGGCGGCCTCGGCCCAGGCAACGGCGTCGGCGCGCGTGGAGACGCCGAGCTTGCGGTAGAGGCTCCGCACCTGGGACTTGACGGTGTTGCGCGTGACGAAGAGTTTGGTCGCGATCTCCTCGAGCGTCACGTCCTCCGAGAGCTCCTGGAGGACGACGATCTCGCGACGCGTCAGTGGCTCGGCGAGCGTCGTCGCCTCGGTACGCCTGTCCAGCTCGAGAATGCTCATCTTCGACCTCCGGATGCTCCACGGGTGGTGCCACGTGGTGGGCGACATCGCCCGTGGGTGTGCTGACACCTGAAGAGATGCCGACGCATGGAGGCTATGACGCGGATTTCACCCGCGACATGCCGCCTTCCGGGGTGCCGGGTCCGATAAGGAGGACATCTCGCGCGTCCTCGCAGGTCACGGGCGGACGAAGGAACTTGCACCTGCCAACGATGATCACTCGATCGGGTTAACTCCCGACCTCGGCGCGGTACTCCTCCGCGGTGAGGAGCGGACCCGTCTCGGTCACGTCCACCCGCACGAGCCAGCCCTCGCCATAGGGGTCCGAGTTCACCAGGGAGGGGTCCTCGACCGCCGCGTCGTTGATCGCGACGACCGTCCCGGTGACGGGGGAGAACAGCTCGGAGACCGACTTGGTGGACTCGATCTCGCCGCACACCGCGCCTGCGGTGATCTCGGTCCCCACGGCCGGCAGCTCGAGGTAGACGATGTCGCCGAGCGCGCCGGCCGCCGTGTCGGTGATCCCGAAGGTCGACGGCTCGCCCTGCGCCAGCCACTCGTGCTCGACGGTGTACTTCAGGTTCTCGGGGAACGTGCTCACGTGGACTCCTCGGTCGGGGCGGGGACTGGGGCGAGGGACTGGGGCAGGAACTACTGCGGACGACGGTAGAACGGCAACCCCACCACGCGCACGGGTTCGGCGCGTCCGCGCACGTCGACGGCGAGCTCCGTGCCGACGCCGCTGACCTCAGGCGTCACGTACGCCATCGCGATCGGGAAGCCGAGCGTGGGCGACGGCGCCCCCGAGGTCACCTGCCCGACGACGAGGTCCAGCCGGTCGGTCGACCGGACCACCGGGAACCCGTGGCGGGCAGCGCGACGACCCAGGCCCTGCAGGCCGACCAGCACGCGCGACGGCTGGCTCGCGTCCCGCGCCTCGAGCGCCGCGCGCCCGACGAACGGCAGGGGCGCGCCGTCGGCCTCGGCCTTGTCGAGCTTGACCACCCGGCCGAGGCCGGCGTCGTGCGGCGTGGTGGTGCGGTCCAGCTCGTTGCCGTAGAGCGGCATGCCCGCCTCGAGGCGCAGGCTGTCGCGCGCCGAGAGGCCCGCGGGGACCAGCCCGTGGGGCTCCCCGGCCTTGAGGAGCGCGCGCCACAGGGTGGTGGCCTCGGTGGCCGGCACGAACAGCTCGTACCCGTCCTCGCCCGTGTACCCGGTGCGGGCGACGAGCGCGTCGATGCCCGCGACCGTCGCCTCGAGACCCGTGTAGTACTTCAGGCGGGCGACGGCGTCGACGTCGTCGGGCGCGGTGATCGACGTGACGATCTCCTGGGCGCGGGGCCCCTGGACGGCGACCAGCGCGGTGTGCTCGGACTCGTCGCCGATCGTCACCTCGAAGCGGGTCGAGCGCTGCGCGAGCTCGGCCAGGACGACGGCGGCGTTGGAGGCATTGGCGACCACGAGGAAGTCCTCCTCGCCCGTGCGGTACACGACGAGGTCGTCGATGACGCTGCCGTCCTCGGCGCACAGCATCGTGTAGCGCGCCCGGCCCACCCCGACCGCCGTGAGGTTGCCGACGAGGGCGTGGTCGAGCGCCGCGCCGGCCTGGGGACCGCTGACCCGGATCTCGCCCATGTGGGAGAGGTCGAACAGCCCGGCCGCCTGGCGGACCGCCTGGTGCTCGGCCAGGTCGCTCGAGTAGCGCAGCGGCATGAGCCAGCCGGCGAACGGGGTCAACGTCGCGCCGAGCGCGACGTGCTCGTCGTGGAGCGGGCTGTGCATCGGCGTCGGCGTCTCGGGGACGACGGCGGTGCTCGTGGCGGGCGGGGTCGTACCGGGCGTGCTGGAGTCGGACGTGCTGGTGTGGGGCGCGGTGGTGTCGGGCGCAGTCGTGTCGGTCATCGCGTCGGCTCTCTCTCGGGGTGGTCGGCGGACGAGCGGCTGGGGAGGGTGCGGCTGCTACTCGGCGTACGCCTCGATCGGCGGGCACGAGCAGACGAGGTTCCGGTCGCCGTGCGCGCCGTCGATGCGGCGGACCGGCGGCCAGTACTTGTCGGACCGTAGCGAGGCGACGGGGAAGGCCGCGAGCTCGCGCGAGTACGGCTTGGTCCACTCCTCGACGGTCAGCGCCGCCGCGGTGTGCGGGGCGCCGCGCAGCGGGGAGTCGGCGAGCGACCAGCGGCCCGCCGCGACGGCGTCGATCTCGCCGCGGATCGCGATCATCGCGTCGATGAAGCGGTCGACCTCGGCCAGGTCCTCGCTCTCGGTCGGCTCGACCATGAGCGTGCCGGCGACCGGGAACGACAGCGTCGGGGCGTGGAAGCCGTAGTCCATGAGCCGCTTCGCGACGTCCTCGGCCGTCACGCCGGTCTCCTTGGTGATCTGGCGCAGGTCGAGGATGCACTCGTGCGCGACCAGGCCGTTCGGGCCCGTGTAGAGGACCGGGTAGTGGTCGGTCAGGCGCGAGGCGACGTAGTTCGCGCTGAGCACCGCGACCTCCGACGCCCGCCGCAGTCCGGCGCCGCCCATGAGCGCGACGTACGCCCACGAGATCGGCAGGATCCCGGCCGACCCGAACGGCGCCGCCGACACGGGGGCCGCCCCGGCAGTCGCACCTTCGCGGACGTCCGCACTCGATGGTGCCCCGGCACCACGGAGTGCGGACGTCGCGGGGAAGGACGTGCCCAGGTCGCGCGGGAGGTACGGGACCAGGTGCTCGCGTACGCCGATCGGGCCGACGCCTGGGCCGCCGCCGCCGTGCGGGATGCAGAACGTCTTGTGCAGGTTGAGGTGCGAGACGTCGCCGCCGAACTCGCCCGGCCGCGCGAGCCCGACCAGCGCGTTGAGGTTCGCGCCGTCGATGTAGACCTGCCCGCCCGCGGCGTGCACCAGGTCGCACACCTCGCGCACGTGCTCCTCGTAGACCCCGTGGGTCGAGGGGTAGGTCAGCATGATCACGGCCACGCGCGGGCCGTGCTGCTCGAGCTTGGCGCGCAGGTCGTCCATGTCGATCGAGCCGTCGTCGGCCGTCGCGACGACCACCACCCGCATGCCCGCGAGCGCGGCCGACGCCGCGTTGGTGCCGTGCGCCGAGGCGGGGATCAGGCACACGTCGCGCGCCTCGGCGTCGGGCCCGGCATTCGCGCGGTGGTACTCGCGGATGGCGAGGAGGCCCGCGAGCTCACCCTGCGAGCCGGCGTTGGGCTGCACGGACACCGCGGCGTAGCCGGTGATCTCCGCGAGCCAGCGCTGGAGCGTGTCGATGAGCTCGGCGTACCCGACCGCCTGCTCGCGCGGCGCATAGGGGTGGATCGAGGCGAACTCGGGCCACGAGATGGGCTCCATCTCGACCGTCGCGTTGAGCTTCATGGTGCACGAGCCGAGCGGGATCATCGTGCGGTCGAGCGCGAGGTCCTTGTCGGACAGTCGCCGCAGGTAGCGCAGCAGCGCAGTCTCGGACCGGTGCGCGTGGAACACCGGGTGGGTCAGGTACTCGCTGGTCCGCAGCAGCTCGGCGGGAATGGTGCCCGTCTCCTCCCGCGCAACGTCCGCACTCCGTGGGGTCCTGGCACCACGGAGCTCGGACGTTGCGGAAGAAAAGGCGGCGAGGACCCCGGCGACGTGCTCCGGCGTCGTCGTCTCGTCGCACGCGACGGCGACGTGGTCGGCGTCGACCAGGCGCAGGTTGATGCCCCGCTCGACCGCGGCGGCGAGGACGGCGGCGGCCCGGCCGGGCACGCGCGCGAGCACGGTGTCGAAGAACGTCTCGTGGACCACCTCGACGCCGCTGCCGCGCAGACCGTCCGCGAGCGCGACAGCCCGGCCGTGCGTGCGCTCCGCGATCGCCCGGAGCCCGTCGGGCCCGTGGTAGACCGCGTACATCGACGCGACGATCGCGAGGAGCGCCTGCGCCGTGCAGATGTTGCTCGTCGCCTTCTCGCGGCGGATGTGCTGCTCACGGGTCTGAAGCGCGAGGCGGTAGGCGCGGTCGCCGTCGGCGTCGATCGAGACCCCGACCAGGCGGCCGGGGATCGACCGCTCGAGCCCCTCGCGCACCGCCATGTACGCGGCGTGCGGTCCGCCGTAGAACAGCGGGACCCCGAACCGCTGGCTGCTGCCGACGGCGATGTCGGCGCCCAGCTCGCCCGGCGGCGTGAGCAGCGTCAGCGCGAGCAGGTCGGCCGCGACGGTCACCATCGCGCCGGCCTCCTTGGCCTGCGCGACGACGCCGCGCAGATCGCGCACCAGGCCCGAGACGCCCGGCTGCTGCAGCACGACGCCGACGACGCCGTCGTCCCCGCCCAGGCCCTCGGGCAGCCCCTCGCTCAGGTCGGCCACGACGACCGGCTGGCCGGTGGCCTCCGCCCGGCCCAGGGTGACGGCGATCGTCTGCGGCAGGCACTCGGCGTCGAGCACGACGACGCCGTTCGGCCGACCCTTCACCGCGCGGCGCATGAGCGCGGTGGCCTCCGCGACCGCCGTCGCCTCGTCGAGCAGCGACGCGTTGGCGATCGGGAGGGCGGTCAGATCGGCGACCGCCGTCTGGAAGTTGAGCAGGGCCTCGAGGCGGCCCTGGGCGATCTCGGGCTGGTACGGCGTGTAGGCGGTGTACCAGGCTGGGGACTCGAGCACGTTGCGGCGGATCACCGGCGGCGTGAGGGTGTCGGAGTACCCGAGGCCGATCATCTGCGTCATGACCGTGTTCTTGCCGGCGAGGGCGCGCAGGTCGGCGGTGACCTCGGCCTCGCTCCGGGGCGCGGGGAGGTCGAGCGGGCGATCGGCGCGGATCGAGGCCGGGACCGCGGCGTCGACGAGGGCGTCGAGGGAGTCGTACCCGAGCTGGGTCAGCATGTGCGCGGTCTCGCTCCCGCGCGGCCCGATGTGCCGGTCGGGGAAGTCCACGGCCGCGTCCGTGCGGCGGGTGAGCTCGCCGACCGTCGCGGCGGTCTGGGCGGCTTCGTAGAGGTCGGTCACGGTGCGGCTCCGGGGGACGTCCGGGGGGTGCCGGAAGTGGGCGGGTGGCCCTCCCCGCTCTGTCATCCGGCGGCGTGAGCCGTCGACCTGAGAGTTTGGCCGGTCCGTCGGTGCCGCGGACCGCTCCGCGGCTCGGGACGCGCCGGCTTGCACCGTCGGTGGGCCGCGCGTGCAACGGCGCGGCCGCTTTCCAGAGTTGCCTCGCCACGGCGGTACGGGGGCCTGAGAGATTCCCGGGGAGGAGTTGCTCCTTCGGCGCCTCGTCGCGCGCCTCCCGACGTGCCCGGCGGACCGGGGCGGGGGGGCGGGCGGGAGGACTCTCCCGCCGTGGTTCGAGCAGCGTCGATGTTCGGTTGTGATGGGGCTGGGCGATCGGGACCAGGATACGGGCTGTGGTCGGGATCACCTACCGGCCCGTCGCGGCGGGTGGCCGGTCCGGACAGCCGCGTGCGTGACACGTGCGACCCGTGGGGCGCCGGGTGCGTCACGGCAGGCTACACCTGTCGCTCCCGTCACTCGTGCGGCTGTCAGGTCCGTCCGCTCGGGCATGATGACGCAGTGACCGATACTGCGCCTGCTGACCTGGCGAGTGCCGCACGTGCCGATGCCGCGCTGGTCGGGGAAGTCGTCGCAGTGGGGCGCAGCTCTCGGCACACGTTCTCCAAGCCGACCGAGCCCGAGATCGTGCTGCTCGCCGGGATCGGCGTCGACGGCGACGCGCACGCGGGCCCGACGGTGAAGCACCGGTCACGCGTCCGTCGGGGCGGCCCGAACCTCCGGCAGGTCCACCTCATCCAGGCCGAGCTGCTCGAGGAGCTGCGGGAGCAGGGGTTCCACGTGGAACCCGGCGCGCTGGGCGAGAACGTCACGACGCACGGGATCGATCTGCTGGCGCTGCCGCGGGGTACGTGCCTCCGGCTCGGGCACGCCGCCGTCGTCGAGGTGACCGGCCTCCGCAACCCGTGCGTCCAGCTCGACCGGTTCCAGGACGGGCTCATGCGCGCGGTGCTCGACCGGACGCCCGACGGCGCGCTGGTCCGCAAGGCCGGCGTGATGGGTGTCGTGCTCGCAGGCGGCGCGGTGCGACCTGGGGACGCGATCGTCGTTGAGCTGCCCGAGGGTCCGCACGAGGCGCTCGATCCGGTGTGAACGGCGATCGCCTGCGGCGCCGGCGCGTCCTACTGCGCGGAGCATGGTGCTCGTGTGACGCCTGGGACCTGCCGGAGCCGTCTTCCCGTCACTCCAGAGCCGTCGCGTCGCACGCTCCGCGCGGAAGGCGGGGCAGCATCCACGCTCAGTCGGCGAGCACCTGGTAGAGCGCGAAGTCCTGCCACTCGCCCGCGATGCACAAGTACCTCGGCGCGAGCCCGATCCGCTCGAACCCGTTGCGCTCGAGCACGCGCTGCGACGCGGCGTTGTGCAGCAGCGTGTCGCCCTGGATCCGGTGCAGCCCGAGGTCGTGGAACGCGACGCGCGTGATGTCGGCGACCGCCGCCGTCGCCAGGCCCCGCCCGTTGGACGCCGCGCCCACCCAGTACCCCACGCTGCACGACTGGAACGCGCCCCGGACGATGCTCGTCAGCGTGATGCGGCCGACGACGTCACCCGCCTCGTCGACGATCACGTGCGGGAGGCAGCGGCCGGCCGCGTGGTCGGCGAGCTGCTCCTCGACCAGCCGGCGCTGGCCCGCGACCGTGAAGTGGTCGTCGTCGCGCAGCGGCTCCCAGGGCGCGAGGAACGTGCGGTTCATCGTGAGCAGCGCCGCGAGCGTCGGGACGTCGTCGGGCGTGACGAGCCGGGTCGGCCGCAGGCGCGTCGGCCGACCCGGAGACGTCGGTCGCAGCGACGGGGTCATCCGAAGTCGAGGATGTCGCCCAGCCAGGACTCCTTGCGCTTCTTCTTGTACGGACGGCCGCGGTCGTCGCGGTAGCGCGGGTCGCCGTAGCCCTGGTCATGGTCGTCGTAGCGGCGTGCGTCGAAGCGCGGGGTGCCGTGCGGCGGGGTGTCCTCACGGGCCGCGCCGTAGCGCGGCGTGTCGTCACCCGGCGGCCCGTAGCGCGAGTCGTACGCGTAGCGCGAGTCGTACGTCGGGAGCGGATCGGCCGCCGACCTGGTCGGCACCTGGGCCTCGGTCGCCGTCGCCGCGCGGTCGAGGATCTTGTCGAGCTCACCGCGGTCGAGCCACACCCCTCGACAGGTCGGGCAGTAGTCGATCTCGACGCCCTGCCGCTCGGACATCACGAGCTCGACCTCCGTGTCCACCGGACACCTCATGCGACACCCCTCTCGTCGTCGGTCCTGGCCTGGTCGGCCGCCGCGGTCGCCTGGCTCTCACGACCTCAACGTCCGGGCGCGCCCGTCGGTGCCACGAATCGGAGCCCGACCCCCGCCGCCCGCCCGCCGGCGTCGTGCGCCTGCGCGCCGACCTCAGTTCAGCGGGTACGGGTCCCGAGCCGGCGGTTCGCGGTACGACGCCGTCGTGGCGCCGCCGCTCAGCGAGCGAACCACGAACGAGGCCCCGACCATGGCGGGACCGACGTACGAGAGGGCGATCACGAGCGCGTGGACGATCATGAGCACCCCGCCCACGACGGTGGCTTGGATCTCGCTCGACACGTAGAGCCCGGGCAGCCGGTTGAGCAGCACGACGCTGCCCACACCGACGCCGAGCCCGTCCAGAACAGCTGACGCGCGGAGAGCCTCGGTGGCATGGGACGACCTCTCTGCCGGGGTGCCGAGCACCGGCGGGTGCTCGGCGTTCTCAGGTGCTCGGCGTTCTCAGGTGCTCAGGGTGCGCTGCCAGGCCACGATCCGGTCGACCGCCTCCCCGACCACCTCGACCGACGACGCGAACGACAGCCGGACCCACGCCGCGCCGTCGACCCCGTCGAAGTCCGTGCCCGGCGTCAGCGCGACGCCGGCCTCGTCGAGCAGCCGGGCGCACCAGGTGATCGAGTCGAGGCCCGACGCCGAGACGTCGGCGTAGAGGTAGAACGCGCCGTCGGCGGGTGCGACCTGGGTCCAGCCGAGCTCAGGGAGCCGGGCCAGGAGCAGCTCGCGGCAGGCGGCGTACCGACGCACGTTCTCCTCGGCCGCCGCGTACCCCTCGGCGCTGAACGCCGCGACGCCGGCGTGCTGGGCGAGCGCGGGCGGGCACAGTGCGACGTTGCCCGCGAGCGCGTCGACCGGGACCACGAGGTCGTCGGGCAGCAGCATCCAGCCGAGTCGCCAGCCGGTCATGGCCCAGTACTTCGAGAACGAGTTGATGACGATCGCGCCCAGGTCGAGGTACTTCGCGGCGGTGACCGGCCCGATCTCCGAGCCGTACGTGATGCCGTGGTAGATCTCGTCGCTCACGAGCCGCACGTCGTGGTCGGCGCACCAGTGCGCCAGGGCGTCGAGCTCCTCGGCGCGGATCATCGTGCCGGTGGGGTTGGCGGGGCTCGCGACGACGAGGCCGGCGACCGGGCGGTCGAGCGCCTCGAGCTGGGCGACCGTCGGCTGGTAGCGGGTCTCGGGTCCGCAGTCGAGCTCGACGACCTCGCAGCCGAGCGCGGCGAGGATGTTCTTGTACGCGGGGTAGCCGGGGCGGGCGAGCGCCACGCGGTCCCCGACGTCGAACGCCGCGAGGAACGCGAGCATGAAACCGCCGGACGAGCCGGTGGTCACGGCGACACGCGCGGGGTCGACGTCGGCCCCGTACCAGCGCTCGTAGTGCGCGGCGATCGCGCGCCGCAGCGCGGGCGATCCGAGCGCCTCGGTGTACCCGAGGTCGCCCTCGGCCAGCAGCTGGGCGGCCAGGTCGCGGACGACGCCCGACGCGCCCGTGGCCGGCTCGCCCGCGCACAGGTTGAGCACCGACTGGCCCGCGGCCCGGCGCGCGTTCGCGGCGGCGAGGATCTCCATGACGGCGAACGGGGGCACGTGCGAGCGTCGCGAGACCTTCATGCGCCCATCCTCGCAGCCGGGTTGTTCGCTAGCCTCGGCGGGTGATCGTCGACTGCGCGCTCTACGTCGGAGGCGGACGCGAGCACGGGGTGACGGACGTCGCCGCCGCCCTGGCGGAGGCGCGCTCCGCCGGGGGCTTCGTCTGGATCGGGCTCTTCCAGCCGACCGTCGCCGAGTTCGAGGACCTCGCCTCGAGCTTCGCGCTCCCGCAGCTCGCGGTCGACGACGCGATCCGCGCACACCAGCGCCCGAAGCTCGAGCGCTACGGCGACATCACGTTCATGGTCGTCAAGCCCGTGCGGTACGTCGACCGCGAGGAGATCATCGAGGTCAGCGAGCTCGCCATCTTCCTCGCCGAGCACTACGTGATCACGGTCCGGCACGGCGTCTCGGACGTGCCGGCCCACGTCCGCGAGGAGTACGAGCACGACACGCCTCTGCTCAGCCACGGACCCGCGGGCGTGGTCTACCGCTCGCTCGACCTCGTCGTCGACGGCTACCTCGAGGTCGTGGACGCCATCGAGGACGACGTCGACGAGATCGAGGAGCAGGTGTTCGGGGGCGCCCGCGGCGACCATGCCGAGCGCATCTACAAGCTCAAGCGCGAGGTGCTCGAGTTCCGCCGCGCCGTCGTCCCCCTGGTCACCCCTCTTCAGCGCCTGCACGACGGCGACGTGCCCTGGGTCGGCGCGGACGCGCGGCCCTACTTCCGCGACATCCACGACCACGCGCTGCGTGCCGCCGACGCGATCGAGGCGCACGACAACCTGCTCACCAACGTGCTGCAGGCCGACCTCGCGCAGGTGTCGGTCGAGCAGAACCGCGTGGCGGTCCGGCAGAACGAGGACATGCGCAAGATCTCGGCCTGGGCGGCGATCGCGCTGGTCCCGACCGCGATCGCGGGCATCTACGGCATGAACTTCGACAACATGCCGGAGCTGCACACCCGGTACGGGTACTACGTGGTGCTCGGCGTGATCGCCGCCGCGTGCGTCGGGCTGCATGCGCTGTTCCGCCGGAACCACTGGCTCTGACCGACCCGTCCCGGCCCGCCTGGCAGCCGCCCGTTCAGCCCGCCCGCTCAGCCCGCCCGCTCAGCCGCGCGTGTCGAGCTCGGCGCGTACCCGCGCGACGACGCCGTCGGCCGCCGCCTCGATCTGCTCGAGGCACACCTCGAAGTCCTCGCGCCCGCCGTACCAGGGGTCGTCGATGTCGAGCACGTGCTCGGGCGCGCCCGGGTCGACCTGCGGCGCGGCCGGGTCGAACGACCGGTACATCCGGACGCGCTCCGCGACGCGCCGGTCCGCACCCGCGAGGCGCCGCAGCGCGTGCGCGTGCACCGACGTCATCGCGAGCACCAGGTCCGACGCCGTCAGGTCGGTCGGGCGGACCTGCCGCGCCTCGCGCTCCGGGACGGGGTAGCCGTGCTCGCGGAGCACCGCCTGGGCGCGGCGGTCGATCGGGTTGCCGTGCTCCTCGTCGCTGATGCCGGTCGAGTGCACGACGACGCGGTCCCCCAGCCCCGCGGCGTCGAGCCGGTCGCGGAGCACGACCTCGGCCATCGGCGAGCGGCAGATGTTGCCGGTGCAGACTGTCATGATCCGAAGCCGCGTCACGCCATCCCCCACCACCGCCGTCTCGCCTGGTCGGCCTAGGCTCACCAGTGTGTGTACGGCTCGTCATGCGGGCTCGGCAGCGCACCCTCGCGCGTCACGTCCCACCCCAGATCGCGGAGCAGCATGGCTACCTCCTCTTGCTGATCCCGCACTGCGGACCGAAGTCGCCGCAGTCGCCAGCGCTTCCTGCCTTCCTTGATCGCGTCATCCCAGCCGTCCGCCGCATCAATGCCGCAGTCACGGATGAGCAGTTCCAGCAGGTCCTCGAGTCCGGGTCTGAAGCGCTCGCCGCCTACGGGAAGATGGAGCTTTGACAGGTCACCTGGACCTCTGACCTGCTTGGTCCGGCTCGCGATCGTCAGGAGATGCGCGAACGCACCACGCTCGGCATGGAACTGCCAGTGGGCGGTGGGCACGACCCGCGCTGTGCTGTCGTACTCAAGCCGCAGTAACGGCGTCTTGTCGATCGTCGAGAAGATGCGGAAGTCAGTCCTGCTCGTCTTGAGGTGCGTACCGGCGCGGTCAAGCATCTGGTACATCACTATTGCGAGATCAGCCAGGTGCTCCCCTTCCACACGCAGAGGGATGCGCACGAGGCGTCCAGCATCGTCGCCGGGTCGGACCACGTACTTCTCGCCGTCCGGCGCGGCGACCGACACGATGGGGAACGGACAGCCGATCGTCTTCTCCAGAAGATCGGCTACCTCCCCTGCGAACTCACGCGACCGCTCGGCGAGACTAGAGGTCATCCGAGGAGTCACCGAGAAGGAACGCGATCTCCTCCAGTTCGGATCGTGCGTCAGTGGAGTCCGCCAGAGTGGTGTACCGGTAGCCCGGTGAGCGCGTCGCGGTAGACGACGGCGCGGTCACCGCGTGACCCTTCGAGTGAACCTCTCACAGCACCCTCGAAGTGGAGACCCACGATGAC
>NZ_JABCJJ010000027.1 GCF_012952065.1 Cellulomonas fimi | reverse complement strand
CCATCGAACAGATGCCCTTCGATCTGGGACCTGAGAACCTCAACAAGCCTCATTTTCCCAGATCAGGGGCATCTGTTCATTCCGCGACACACCCACCAAACCGCACTACTCGCGGATCTGGGTCTGATCAGCGCAGCCCCGATCAGCGCAGCCTGATCAGAGCAGCCGCTTCTGCCAGACGCCGTACACGCCGGCGGGGGCGAAGCCGAGTGCCACGTTGATCCGCAGCATGAACGAGTTCTCCTCGGCGTTCCAGGTGTGAACGCGGACCGCGTGCGGGCGCACCTCGGCGAGGCGCTCGAGGTTGACCGCCTTGACGAGCTGACCGAGGCGTCGCCCCCGGTGCTCGCGCAGCACGAGCGTGTCCTCCTGGTAGACGACCTCCTCGTCCGCGAACGGGTACTCGAGCACGGTGAACGCGGCGAGGGTCCGGGTCGGCACGTGCTCGGCGACCGTGATCAGGGCCCCGCGACAGCTGCTCGTGCGCTGGTCATCGGTCGCCCGGACGCGGTCGGCGTCCCAGGGGTCCGCGCCGACGTCCAGGGCGGCGACCGGTGCGTCGGTGCTCATCCTCGTCTCGAGCCGGGCGAGCTGGTCGAGCCACTCGTCCGGGACGCGGTCGACCCACGTACGGACGCGGTACTCGTGGCCGACGGCGGCCACGGCGAGCGCCTCGTCGCGCAGCGCGCGCAGGCGCTCGGTCGGTACGGGTAGCGGGAGCACGCTGTAGCGCTCGGCCTGCTCGAGCGCGTAGCCGGCCCGGGCCGCGAGCTCGGCGCCGGCGTCGGTGCGCCGGATCCGCCCGCTCCCCGTCGGCGCGACCAGCACGCCGGGCTCGTCACCCGGCGGCTCGCCGCGGTGCTCCGAGGAGAGGATGACGAGCGTGCGCCCGAGGCCGCGGACCCGGTCCTCGGCAGCGCGCAGCAGCCCGTCGTCGAGCCCGGTGCGCACGTGCTCCGGATGGACGAGCACGTCGACCTCGGCCGTGTGCGTGTTGCCCCGGGTCGGCAGGCGCACGAAGGCCGCGCCGACGACGTCGCGGGACCGCTCGGGAGAGACCGCCGCGAGGTGGATCCGCTGCGTGTAGCGCTGGTCCTGCAGGGCGACGAGGGTGTCGAGCGCGGTGTACGCGAGGTCGTGGTGACCCCACGTCGCCTCGGCCAGGCTCCGCTCGAGCGCCGTCGTCCCGCGCACGCCCCACGCGGCGTCGTCGTCCAGGCTCGACGGGACCGGCACGTCGACGATCTCCCAGGTGCTCACCGCCCCAGGGTGCCGCCCGTCGGGTCACGAAGCACCCGATTTCCGCGGGCAGCCCAGCGACCTGTCAGACGTGGCGTGTGCCCGGGCGCGCGCTGGGTCTGACAGGTCGGGTCGCGGGGGTGGATCACCCGACGTGTCAGGCGTGGCGCGCGCTGCGGCACGCGCTCGGCCTGACACGACGGGTCAGGGCACGACGGGTCAGGGCACGACGGGTCAGGGCACGACGGGTCAGGACACGACGGGTCAGGGCACGACGGGTCAGGACACGACGTCGGCGCTCGTGCGCGCGGGCTCCGGCGCCCGCCCGGGCGGCTGGGTCGGTGTCGGCAGCAGCGGCTCACGTGAGCGCAGCGGTCGGACGACCTCCCCGGCGCCCGTGACCGTGAGCAGCTCGTCGTAGAGCAGCAGGTCGGCGCTCGCGTCCGGCTGCCCGGGGAGGCTGCACCGCACCTCGTCGGCCGTGATCTCGACGCGCACGCGCGCCCCCCGCCACCGGAGCCGGAACGACAGGCGGTCGATCGCTGCGGGCAGCGTGGGCTCGAGCCGGAGCCGCTCACCGTCCTCACGCATGCCGCCGAAGCCCTCGACGAGCGCGTTCCACGCCCCCGCGAGCGATGCGATGTGCAGCCCCTGGCTCGTGTTGCCGTGCAGGTCGCGGAGGTCGACGAGCGCCGCCTCGTGCAGGTAGTCGTGCGCGAGGCGCAGGTGGCCGGTGCGCGCGGCGATGACGGACTGAGCCGCCGCGGACAGCGACGAGTCGCGCACCGTGCGCTTCTCGTAGTAGTCGAAGTTCCGCGCCCTCTCCTCGTCCGTGAACGCGTCGGGGAACCACTGCATCGCGAGCACCAGGTCGGCCTGCTTGACGACCTGCTTGCGGTAGAGCTGGAAGTACGGCGCGCGGAGCATCAGCGGGCGGTCGTCCTCCGGGTCCGTGAACTCCCACTCGGCGTACCGCGTGAAGCTGTTGCACTGCGGGTGCACGCCGAGCTCCTTGTCGTACGGGAGATGCACCGCCTCCGCGGCGTCGCGCCAGGCGGCCGACTCCTCGGTCGTCACGCCCAGCGTGCGCGACTGCTCGGGGTGGCGCGCGACGGCGTCGGCGGCCGCCCGGAGGTTGCGCGCGGCCATGAGGTTGGTGAACACGTTGTCGTCGACGACGGCGGTGTACTCGTCCGGCCCGGTCACCCCGTCGAGGTGCCAGCGGCCGTGGCGGTCGTGGTGGCCGAGCGACAGCCAGAGGCGGGCCGTCTCGACGAGTACCTCGAGCCCGCACGACACCTCGAGCGAGTCGTCGCCGGTGATCCGGCGGTACTGCTCGAACGCCCGCGCGATGTCGGCGTTGAGGTGGAAGGCCGCCGTGCCGGCAGGCCAGTAGGCGGACGTCTCCTCGCCGTCGATCGTCCGCCAGGGGAAGGCCGCGCCGGCGAGACCGAGGGTCGCGGCGCGCTGGCGGGCGAGGTCGAGCGTGGAGGCGCGCCACCGCAGGGCGTTCGCGGCGGCGTCGGGCGCGGTGAGGGTGAGCAGCGGCAGCACGAAGCCCTCGATGTCCCAGAAGGTGTGGCCGTTGTACCCGGTGCCGGTCAGGCCCTTCGCGCCGATCCCGCGGCGCTCGGAGCGGGCACCCGCCTGGAGCACGTGGAACAGGCTGAACCGGACCGCCTGCTGCAGCACCGGGTCGCCGTCCACCTCGACGTCGGCGCAGCCCCAGAAGTCGTCGAGGTACGCGCGCTGCGAGTCGACGAGCCCCTGCCAGCCCGCGTACCGGGCCGCCGTGAGCGCGGCCGCGACCTGGTCGCGGAGCGCGGGCTCGGAGCGCCGGGCGGACCACCCGTACGCCAGGTACTTGACGACCCGCAGCCGCTCGCCCGGCGCGAGCGTCGTCACGATCGTGGTGCGCGCCCAGTCGGGCCGGGCGTCGTGCTCGACGTCGTACCGGCCGTCGACGTGCACCTCGTGGTCCATGCCCGCTGCCATCGTGAGCCCGCTCTGCCTGGTGCGGTGCAGCATCACGACGCCGCCCTGCTCGACGTCCTGGCTGACCGCGACCAGCGGGTTGTCGAGGGCCTGCGCGACGCGCGGGTCCTCGCTGTCGACCTCGGGCGGTGCCTCGTTGGTGACCAGCTCCGACTGCAGGATCAGGCGCACCGGGTCACCGACCGCCTCGACCTCGTACTCGATCCCCGCGACCGCGCGGTGCGTGAACGAGACGAGCCGGGTCGAGCGGACCCGGACGCGCTTGCCGGCGGGCGACACCCAGTCGACGTGCCGTTCGAGCACGCCGCCGCGCAGGTCGAGGCGGCGCTCGTGCGTCAGCAGGTCGCCGTAGCGCACGTCGAACGGCTCGTCGTCGACCAGAAGCCGCATGATCTTGCCGTTGGTCACGTTGACGAGCGTCTGGCCCGACTCGGGGTAGCCGTAGCCGCCCTCCGGGTACGGCAGCGGGTGGTTCTCGAAGAACGAGCCGAGGTACGTGCCGGGCGTCGCGTTGGGCTCACCCTCGTCGAGGTTGCCCCGCAGCCCGAGGTGGCCGTTGGAGAGCGCGAACAGCGACTCGGTCTGGGCCAGGGTGGTCAGGTCGACCGACGGCTCGCGGACGCACCAGGGCTCGACCGGCAGCGCAGCGCGCGGGGAGTGGCCCGCGCGGCTCGCGCTCACAGGAGGTCGCCCAGGTCGCGCACGACGACGTCGGCCCCGTTCGCGCGGAGCTCGTCGGCCTGGCCGAGCCGGTCGACCCCGACGACGTAGCCGAACCCGCCCGCGCGGCCGGCCGCGACGCCGGCGAGCGCGTCCTCGAACACCGCGGCGGCCTGCGGTGCGACGCCGAGCAGCTCGGCGCCGGCGAGGAACATGTCGGGCGCCGGCTTGCCGGGGAGCCCGCGCTCGCGCGCGACGATCGCGTCGACCCGCGCCTCGACGAGCTCCCCGAGCCCCGTCACCTCGAGCACGAGCTCGGTGTTCGCGCTGCTCGACACGACCGCGCGCCGCAGACCGGCCGCGCGCGCCGCCTCGAGATACGCGCGGCTGCCTTCGAACACCTCGACGCCGTCCTCGGCCAGGATCGCGAGCAGCAGCTCGTTCTTCCGGGCACCGACGCCGTGCACCGTCTCGGCCGTCGGCGGGTCGTCGGGCGCACCCTCGGGGAGCACGATGCCGCGGCTCGCGAGGAAGGCGCGGACGCCGTCGGGCCGTTTGCGACCGTCCACGTACCGGGCGTAGTCGTCCTGGGGGTCGAACGGCACGAAGGGCTCGCCGGTGCGTCCTGCGCGAGCCCGCAGGTAGTCGTCGAACGTGCGCGTCCACGCGGCGGTGTGCACGGTGGACGTGCGGGTGAGGACGCCGTCGAGGTCGAACAGGCATGCGGTGACGGTGTCGGGCAGGCCCAGCACGGGTGCCTCCTGGGGGTCGGCGTCGGCGTCGGGGTGGCTGGTGCCACTCTGCCGCCCCGGCGCCGATGTCGCAGCGCAGTCCGCAGGTCGGGCGGACGCCACCGCCGCCGTCGGCCAGGCGAGCCGCCCGTTGACCACGCCGGGGTCGGGGGTGCACGCTCGGAACCGCTCGCTCCCACGCGTCACGGGAGGCGCCATGCGCGCCGTTCGATGTGTCGCCGGACTGCATGCCTGGAAGCGGCATGTCGTCACCGACCAGGGCGGCCCGAAGTCGGTGTACGAACGCTGCACGCGCTGCGGCTGGGACCGGACCCGCTTCGTGGCGCTCGACCCGGCGTCGCCGCCGCCCGACCCGGTGGACAGGATCACCCCCGGCGTCGCCTGAGGTGCGCGCCGCCCGCGGATCCGCCTCAGGTCCGCCCCCGCGGACCCCGCAGGAGTCCGCGCGGACCAGTCCCCGCGGACTCCGAGCCACCTGACCGGTCCCCGACAGCCCGGACCCCGCACTCAGCCCCCGCCCCCCGCGCCCGCGCCCCGCGCCCACCTGCCCCCCGAACCCCCCGGGCGAGCCAGTTCGCTGGTGGTCTCGTCGCTCGGCCGACAGGGCGGACGCGCAGCGCCGCACCGAGGCAGGATCTGAGCCACCGATCCCGCACGGTGCCGAGTACGACGCTGAACGACGTCCGAGTGACGGGCTGTTGCGTGGGAGTGACGACGGCTCCTGAGATCCGACTGTCGTCTGCGCCCGATGTCGCCGCCACGGACGAGGCGCTGTTCCTTGCCGTCGGGCGCACCGGGTTCCGCTGACGGACCGCATGGCACCCAGGAAGGGCGAGCACGCCTAGCGTCGAACCGCATCACCGCTGGTGTCCGAGCCAACGACGGTCTCAGTCTTCTGCGGCGACGGCACGCGGGTGCACAGCCTGATTGCCGCGTCAGAGCGTGTCGATGCCGCGTCAGAGCGTGACGGTGCCCGCGACGACGGTCGTGGCGTCGCCGCCGACCCAGATCTCGCCGTCGACTGCCCGCACGTGCACGCGGCCGGCGCGGTGCAGGACCGTCCCCTGCGCCGCGACGTACGACGCCGGGACGAGGCCGGTGTCGACGAGCCACCGGCCGACGCCCGCGTTGAAGCTGCCCGTCACCGGGTCCTCGTAGCCGCCGCCCTCGCCCACGAACGCGCGGATCTCGACGTCCGGACGGGGGACGTCGTCGACTCCGCCGTCGTGCGGTCCGGCGTCGTCCTCGGGATGGGGGCCGACGACGCCGATGTCGAGCCCGGCGAAGGCCGAGCCGTCCGGCCGGATCGCGAGGACCTGTGCGGCGGACGCGAGCCGCACGCCGATCCACTGCGGTCCGTTGACGAGCCAGGACGCGTCGAGCACGTCGTCGCGGTCGATCCGCAGGGCCGCGCACACCTGGGCGAGCGTCGCGGCGTCGAGGGGCTCGTAGCGCGTGAGCGGCGGCCCGGCGAACGCCCAGCGCTCGCCGTCGCGCCGCAGGATGACCAGCCCCGCCGCGCACTCCTGCACGATCCGGCCCTCCGTGCGTCCCACGCCGCCGGCCTCGCGCCAGGCGTGCGCCGAGCCGAGGGTCGGGTGACCCGCGAAGGGCAGCTCGCCGTCCGGGGTGAGGATCCGGACGCGGTAGTCCGCGTCGTCCGTGGTGGGCGGCAGCAGGAACGTGGTCTCGGAGAGGTTGGTCCAGCGTGCGAAGGCCTGCATGTCGGCCTCGCTGATCCCCTCGCCGTCGACCACGACGGCGACGGGGTTGCCCAGCAGAGGCTGGGTCGAGAAGACGTTGACCTGGGCGAAGCGGCGCGTCGGCATGAAGGGACGGTACCCACCGGGCGTCGGGCCGGGGTCCGAGCCTCACGACGCGAACGGCCCAGCCCGTCGGACGCGCCCCCGTCAGCAGCGGGGCAGCGGTGCCCCGATCGGCCGCACGTCACGCACCGGTGACCCACTCGGCCAAGGCCTTCGCCACCTCCGGATACCCGACGGTCCCCTCCGCCACGGCGATGACGAGGTCGTAGGCGGGCTCCTCAGGAGCCTCGAGCCGCATGTCGTTCAGGCCGTAGAAGACCGCCCTCGCGACCCAGCCGAGGCGAGCCGAAGGTTGAGCGCCATGACGCCACGGTACTGCGACGGTACTACCCGGTCGACCGCGTTCTTGGTCGAGAGATCGCTAGGTCGGCGGCGCCGCCAACGCCCCCTCGACCGCGGCGTCGATCGGCACGTCGCCCTCGACCAGCTCGAGCGTCAGCCCGGCCGTCCGCGGCTCGGCGAGCAGCGCGGCGAGCACGGCCGCGACGTCGTCCCGGGAGACCTGCCCGCGCGGGACCTCCGGCTCGAGGCGGACCCGCCCGGTGCCGGTGTCGTCGGTGAGGCTCCCGGGCCGCAGGATCGTCCAGTCGAGGTCGCGCTCGCGGAGGTCCTCCTCGGCGGCCGTCTTCGCCGCGAGGTAGGCCACGAACACCGGGTCGGTGCCCGGGGGCGGCTCGGCGCCGACGCCCATCGACGAGACGAGCAGGTACCGGCGCACGCCCGCGAGGGCAGCGCTGTCGGCGAGCAGCGCGGCGGCGGCGCGATCGACGGTGTCCTTCCGCGCCGGGCCGCTCCCCGGTCCGGCGCCTGCGGCGAAGACGACGGCGTCGGCCCCGGCGAGGCGCGGAGCGAGCGTGTGCAGCACCTCGTGCTCGAGGTCGGCGACGACGGCGGACGCCCCGGTCGCCTCGACGTCCGCGGTGTGGTCCGGGTTGCGGACGAGCCCGACGACGTCGTGCCCCTGCGCGGCGAGCAGGCGGCTGAGCCGCAGTGCGATCTTCCCGTGGCCGCCAGCGATCACGATCCTCATCGACCTACCGTACGGGTCTCGGCGCGACCGGGCACAGGCACGGGCAGCACGGCAAGCACCGTCGTGCGGAGTCGACGGCGGTACCAGCCGTCAACATCTATTGACGACGCCGTAGCAGTCAACTTATGCTGACGCGCATGAGCACCGAGAAGGATCTCGTGGACAGCGGGACCAGCGCCGATCCGGCCGTCGGCCTCCGCGCCGTGGCGGCCCTGCGGCGGCTCGTCGAGCAGCTGGAGGACCTGCAGGTCCGCAGCGCGCGCGAGCAGGGCTGGTCGTGGTCCGACATCGCCGCGGTGCTCGGCGTCTCGAAGCAGGCGGTCCACAAGAAGCACGCCGGGCGGCTGATGTCCGCGCCCAGAGGGAGGCAGTGATGTTCGAGCGATTCACGAGCGAGGCGCGTACCGCCGTCGTCCACGCGCAGGAGGTGGCCCGACGGCTGAGCCACGACCGCATCGGCCCCGAGCACCTGATGCTGGCCGTGCTGGAGGACGAGACCGGGCTCGCGACGCGCGTGCTCACGGAGCTAGGGCTGGGCCGCGGCACCTTCGAGCGTCACGTCGCCTCGCTCGGCATCGCCGACGCGGACGCGCTCCGGAGCATCGGCATCGACCTCGACGCGGTGCGTCAGCAGGCCGAGTCGAGCTTCGGACCGGGGGCGCTGGACGACTCCGGCCGGACCCGTCGTCGCCGGGGGATCCTCCGTCGCCGGGTCGACCACATCCCGTTCACGGCGCCGGCGAAGAAGGCGCTCGAGCTGTCGCTGCGCCACGCGCTGGCGCTGGGTCACAAGCACATCGGGACCGAGCACCTCGTCCTGGCCATGGTGCACGACGACGGCGCCCCGGTCGCACGGGCGCTGCTGCGGCTCGGCGTCGCACCCGACGCGGTGCGGACCCGGCTGCGCGCGGAGCTCGGCCGCGCGGCCTGAGGGGGGCCGGGCTACGCGCCCGCCTCCCAGCGAAGCAGGTCGCCCGGCTGGCACTCGAGCACCTCGCACAGCGCCTCGAGCGTGGTGAACCGGACGGCCTTCGCGCGCCCGTTCTTGAGCACGGCGAGGTTCGCCGGTGTGATGCCGATGCGGTCGGCCAGCTCGCCTACCGACATCTTGCGCCGGGCCAGCATGACGTCGATGTCGACGACGATCGGCATCAGATCACCTCGTCGAGCTCGTCGCGCAGCGTGGTCGCCGTCGTGTCGAGCGAGACGGCCTTCGCGAGCAGCAGCCGCAGCACCAGCACGAGCAGCCCGATGCCGAGGACACCCATGGCGACGATCCCGATCACGAGCACGATCCCCGGGGCGACCGCCTCTCCGGGTGCCAGCAGCATCCCGAGCAGCATCCCGAGGCCCGACGCCACGACGGCGGCGCCGATGATCACGTCGACGTACCGGAACGCCGCGCGGCTGAACACCGTGTCGCGGCGCACCATGGTCAAGAGCTGCCAGATGCAGACGAGCGCGACCTCGACGGCCAGCGCACCGAGGATGCCGATCGCCACCACCGGCCACCGCAGGTGCGCCAACTCGGGGGCCTCCTCGACGATGTCGACGCCGAGCAGGGGCAGGATCATCCCCTGGATGACCAGCAGCCCCGCGAACATCATCACGATCACCACTCGCAGCGCGAGTATCGCCAGGCGGCCCATCGCCGTCGTCCCTCCGTTGTTGATCGAAAAACGATAGAAAACTATCGTTCCACGTCCGTGGGCGCAAGTCGCGGCGCCTCGGTTCACGCGACCGGCTGCCGGGATCCCACTCCCGCAACCGCCTCCGTGGGCAACGACGACGGGTCACGCCCCCGCCGCCGTCGGGCTCCTACGGCACCCCCAACCGCAGCCCGCACGCCGCCTCGGTCAGCGGGCGCCGAACCCGACCGCGCGCACGCAGTTCATCGACGACGAGATCGCCCGGCTCACGGGCGAGCATGAGTGCTGGCTCGACGACCATTCCGCGTCGC
This sequence comes from Cellulomonas fimi, assembly GCF_012952065.1. Classification (GTDB taxonomy): domain Bacteria; phylum Actinomycetota; class Actinomycetes; order Actinomycetales; family Cellulomonadaceae; genus Pengzhenrongella; species Pengzhenrongella fimi_A. Next base: position 22,136 of record NZ_JABCJJ010000027.1, on the reverse strand, counting down.
GGAGGGGCCCGAGCCGTTCGCGCGCCCGTTCCGTGCGTGCCGAGCGGCACGCACGCGAGTCGCACGGCGCGGAGAGGCGCAGGCGCGGCGGGACGCGCGCCGGAGGTACCGTCCAGCCCTATGACGCGAGGTGCCGATCGGCCGCACCGGACCGGTCGGCCCGCAGCTTCCCTTCCGGTGCCCGTGTCGTTGCTGGACCGGTCGCGGACCCGGGTCGGCGAGACGCCTGCCGAGAGCCTCCGGGCCACGGTCGACCGCGCCCGCCGCGCCGAGGAGCTCGGGTTCCGTCGCTTCTGGGTGGCGGAGCACCACGCGGTCCCGGGGATCGCGAGCGGGAGCCCTCCGGTCCTCGTCGCGGAGATCGCGGCGCGGACCAGCCGGATCCGAGTGGGCTCCGGCGGGGTCATGCTCTCGAACCACCGCCCGCTCGTCGTCGCGGAGCAGGCGCGGATGCTCGCCGCGCTCCACCCGGGTCGGATCGATCTCGGTGTCGGACGCTCGCTCGGCTTCACGGCACCCGTTCGCGAGGCCCTCGGCGTGAGCAGCTACGGCCAGGACCGGTTCGCCCGGGATCTCGCGGACCTCCAGTCCTTCCTCGGCGACTCCGGGCCGGTGACCGCCATGCCCCGTGACGTGCCGGCGCCGCCGATCTTCGTCCTGGCCACCGGCGCAGGGCTCGCCGTCGCCGCCGAGCGGGGCCTGCCCGTCGTCGTCGGCGGACCGGTGCTCGCCGGAGACCTCGCGCCGCTCGGCGACTACCGACGCCGGTTCCGACCGAACGCCGCCTGCCCGGAGCCGCGGGTGATCATCAGCCTGGACATCGCGATTGCGAGCACGACGGCGCGGGCGCGCGAGCTCGTGCTCCCGGAGGCGTACGCGATGGCCGAGTCCCGTGCGACCGGCGTGTTCGGACCGTTGCGCCCCGAGCCGCCGGAGCGGCTCACCGCCAAGCAGGAGCTCGTCGTGGAGCAGCAGCTGAGTCAGTCCGTCTACGGCACGGCCGCGGAGGTGGCCGACCAGCTCGGCGAGCTCGTGGCTCGGACGGGCGCCGCGGAGGTCCTCGCCTCCACCTCCACCTACGACCGTGCGGCGCTCGCCGAGGCCGACGCCGCGCTGGCGGCCCTCGATCCGGCGTGAAACGGCGTGGGCGCGCCCCTGGGCGGTGCGACGATGGGTCGATGGCGACGTCGGACCCCGCGACCTGGGCCAGCCTCACCCATGACTGGACCGCTACCGTGGACCGTCGCCATCTCGACGCGATCCGCGCCGATCCGCGCGCCTACGCTCCCGGCGGAGCGCTCCACCTCGTGCTGGACCCCGACCTGGTGCCGTCGTCGGCCATGACCGCTGACCTGCTCCGCCGTGTGGCGGTCGTTCCGTGGCTCGGCGGCGAGGTCGGTACGGAGCAGACGCGGCGACGTCGTGCGGGTCAGGGATCCGGCCCCGCTCAGTAGGGGGCCGCGAGCATCGCCTCCTCAGGCAGAACCGGCGAGCCGCCCCATCGCGCTCATCACGTTCAGCACCAGCCACGTCCCCAGGTACACCCCGACGACCGCGAGCCAGCTCCAACGCTTCGGGCGGAAGAACGCGACGAGGGAGACGAGCAGCCACGGGAAGAGCGCCGAGCCGAAGGCGGCGCCGATGCTGCGCGCCGACATGACCCCGAGCGCGGCCTGGGCGAGCATCACGGCCAACCAGACCGCGCCGGCGACGATCCCGACCCTGCCGAAGATCGTCCTGTTGGCGCGCTGCCCGTCGCCCGGCTCGGGGAGCCACAGCTGCCAGCCGGCGGGCGGCGGGCCCCATGCGGGATCGGGGCGCCAGTCGGGTGCCGGCGCCCAGCCGGGCGGTGGGGCGGGCCAGTTCGGGGGGGCGTTGTAGCGAGGCATGGGCAGGACCGTAGCCCCGTGTCGCCGCTGCGCGCCGAGGTTGTCCCCAGGCCGACCTCGGTCACCCGATCCGTTGCAGGAACCTCGCCTGAACCGGCTGCGCGCCAGTTCTCCTCCTTGCGACGAAGGTCAAGGCCGCGCCATAGCTCAGGCAGGAAACGGCTGAATCCGAATCCGCAAAGCGCAAAGTTTCGTCCTGCTCGCCAGGGCAGTACGTGGCATGGTGGGGGACATGAAGACGCTCATCATCGCGCTGCTCGTCGCCTGGCTCCTGCTGTCGCTGCTGGGGGCCCTGGTCGAGGGCCTGCTGTGGCTACTGGTGATCGGCCTCGTCCTGCTGGCAGCAACCGCCGCGTATGGGTGGTTCAAGCTGCGCCACCACTCCGACCGCACATGAAGCGAGGCATCGGCCGCCCCTCGCCGGTGGGTGCCTGACCCTCGCGAAAACGCGCCGTCGTCGACGGGCCCAGATGCATCCACTCACGCGAGGGACAGAAACAGCTTCTCCAGCCTCGCGACGTCGAGCGTCGGCGCCTCGTCCGCGCTCTCCGGCTGGGTGAGGCACTGCCTCATGCCGGAGGCGATGATGGCGAACCCGGCCCTGTCGAGGGCACGGGAGACGGCGGAGAGCTGGGTGACGACGTCCTCACAGCTCTCGCCCTCGTCGAGCATGCGGATGACGGCGGTGAGCTGCCCCTGGGCGCGCTTCAGCCGGTTGCTGACCTTGCTCATCTCCCCGGGATCAAGTTCCACGAGGTCCTCCTTCGGTTGTCGGTCGGCCCGCGGTGGGACGCAACCGGTCGTTCAGGCGCCGCTGACCGCCTCGAGCGCGGCGCGCAGTCGCGCGGCGGCGTCGTCCGCGACCGCACGCAGGTCGGCATTGTCGGTGACCTCGACCATCACAGCAGGGTCGAGCGCCGCGACGACGACGCGTCCTTCGCCGCCGTCACGGACGACGACGTTGCAGGGCAGGAGCAGGCCGATGTTCTCCTCGGCGCGGAGCGCCGCGTGCGCGAGCGGCGGGTTGCAGGCGCCGAGGACGACCTGGCGGGCGACGTCGACGTCGAGCTTGGCCTTGAGGGTCGCAGCGAGGTCGAACTCGGTGAGGACGCCGAACCCTTGCTCGGCGAGGGCTGCCCGGACTGCCTCCACGATGTCGTCGAAGCCGCCCGTGACGGTGGTGCTGATGCCGTAGCTCATGACTGTCTCCTTGCTCAGCGGCGGACGGGCCCGCCCGCGGCCTGCCAGGCGTTGATGCCGCCGGACAGGCTGGTGGCCTGCAGGCCGAGGGCGCGCAGCTGCGTGGCCGCGGTGCGCGAGCGCATGCCTGAGGCGCACATGACGACGACCGGCGCGTCCTTCTTCAGGCGGCGGGGTGCGTCCGAGACGTCGCCGAGCGGGACGTGGACGGCCTGGGGTGCGTGGCCGACGTTCCACTCGGCACGCTCGCGCACGTCGAGCAGGCTGGCGCCGTCGCGGACGAGCTGGACGGCGGTCGGGCCGTTCACCGTCGACGGGAACGTCGCGTCGTCGGTCCGGCCGAAGATGCGACCAAGGGTGTCGCGGAGGCTCATGTCGGGGCTCCTCCGAGGGGGTGGTGCGGGTTTCGCGCTCGATCGCGGTGACTCGGCCAGCTGTCCGCACGTCCACCGCCAGAGCCGGGCGCGGCGGCGCTCATGCCGCCGGCGGCCCGACCGACGACGCCGATGCGCCGGACCGCAGGAGTGCGGGGTCAAGTGGGAGCGGGCACTGTCCGACGATACCCCAGGGGGTATGTACCGGCAAACGGGTGCGGACTGTGGCGGTCATCACGCCACGCAGAGGCAGACGTCCTGCTGCGTCGCGACGGGGGTTGCGAGCCGGAGCCACGAGCGCCCGCCCGCCCTCAGGGTGTTCTCAGGATGTCGGGGCAAGAGTGGTGCGTGGAGGAGGTACCTGATGCGTGTGCTGATGGTCGAGGACGAGGTGCGGCTCGCCGACACGGTGCGCCGCGGCCTGGCGGCCGAGGGGTTCAACGTCGACGTGGTCCACGACGGCGTGGAGGGGCTGTGGCGGGCCACGGAGAACGCCTACGACGTGATCGTGCTGGACATCATGGTGCCCGGTCTGAACGGGTACAAGGTGTGCGAGCGGCTGCGGGCGGCGGGCGTGTGGACCCCGGTGCTGATGCTGACGGCCAAGGACGGCGAGTACGACCAGGCCGACGCCTTCGACCTGGGTGCCGACGACTACCTGACCAAGCCGTTCTCGTTCGTCGTCCTGGTCGCGCGGCTGCGGGCGCTGATCCGTCGGGGGGCTCCCGAGCGCCCGGTGGTCCTGTCCGCGGGGGACCTCTCGCTGGACCCGGCCCGCCGTCGGGTCGAGCGGGGCGGGCACGAGGTGACGCTCACCCCGCGGGAGTTCGGGTTGCTGGAGTTCCTGCTGCGCCACCGCGGTGACGTGGTCAGCAAGACCGAGATCCTCGAGGGGGTGTGGGACGCCCACTACGACGGGGACCCGAACGTGGTGGAGGTCTACGTGGGGTACCTGCGCCGCAAGATCGATCTTCCCTACGGCCGCCGGGCGATCGAGACCGTCCGCGGTGTGGGCTACCGCCTGGCCCACGACGGCGGCTGACTCGGCTGAACCGCTGACTCGGCTGAACCGCTGACTCGGCTGAACCGCTGATCAGACGTCGGCGGGCTGCGCAGGGATGGACAGACGCAGCCGGGCGCCGATGGCGCTGTCGGTGACCGTGACGGTGCCGCCGTGAGCGGTGACGATCTCCCGGACGATGGCCAGGCCCAGCCCGCTGCCGCCGCGGGCGCGTTCGCGGCTCTCGTCGAGGCGCACGAACCGGTCGAACACCCGCTCGCGGTCCGCCCGCGGGATGCCGGGCCCGTCGTCGCTGATCTCGATCACGGCGTCGCTGCCGTGGCGGCCCAGGGCCAGATCCACCTGCGTCGTGGCGTGGCGGGTGGCGTTGTCGACCAGGTTGCGCACCGCCTGGGCCAGCTGGTGGCGGTCGCCGAGCACGCGCACGGCCGCGATCTGAGCGGTGACCTGGAGCCCGGTGGTGGCGCGGACGCGGGTCGCCTCCGCCGCGAGGAGGTCGTCGAGGTCGACCTCGCGCCGGTCCGGGAGCAGTCCGCGTTCGTCGGCGCGGGCGAGCAGCAGCAGGTCGTTGATCAGGCGTTCGAGCCGGCGCGTCTCGGCCAGGGTCCCGGCCGCGACCACGGCGGGGTCGGTGTCGGCCTGGCCGGGGTGGGCCAGGGCGATCTCGGCGGTGGCCCTCAGGGTCGCGACAGGGCTGCGCAGCTCGTGGCTGGCGTCGGCGACGAACTGCCGCTGAGACCGTTGCGCGGCTTCGAGCCGGTCGAGCATCTCATTCATCGTGACCGCGAGCCGGGCCACCTCGTCGCGGGCGGCCGGGACCGGGACCCGTTCGGTGAGCTCGCGCCCGCCGATGCCCGCGACCTTGGCGCGGATGGCCTCGACCGGGCGCAGCGACCGGCCCACGAACCAGAAGGTGGCCGAGCCCACGACCACCAGCAGGATCGGGTACCCGACGGCCACCAGGGCCGCCACCGCCTGGATGCTGTCCTCGACCGGCCCCAGGGACTGCCCGACGATGACCGTGTACACGCCCTCATCGGTGCCGACGGCGGCGACGACCAGCCGGAACCGGTCTTCCTCCTCGACCGGGATCTGCCGGTCCTCGCGCACGAGGTCACCAGGTCGGGGGCGGGCCGGGCTCAGCGGCCCTTCGCCGTCGATGTCGTCGCTGGCGGCCACGACCGTGCCGTCCGGGGCGAGGACCTGCACCATCGAGGCCTGGGTGGAGACGGCCGTGACCGCTGCCGTCAGCGCCTCGACCACATCGTCTCCCGCGCGGTCCAGGCCACCGGGAGGGACGAGGGCGGCGAGCTCGTGCGCCCGGGTGGTGGCCGCGGAGTCGATCCCGGCCACCAGGGAGCGTTGCAGCAGCACCACCAGCGTCGCGCCGGCCACCGCCAGGGCCAGCGCCACGACGAGCGTCGCAGCGAGCGTGGAGCGTGCGCGCACGCCCAGGTGGCGTTGCCACCAGGGCGCCACCGGATCGGCGGCCGCCTCCGGACCGGCGGCCGGCCTCGTCGCGGCTCGTGAGTCATGCGCCCGTGAGGTCGGGGACTGAGGCACCCGCCAAGGGTAGGAGTCCGCTCCTGGGGATCCGCTGAGCGGCGCGTGCCCGGCACGGCGCGACCGGGTCCGGACGCCCACCGGGCTGAAGGTGACGGGCGTGAGCGCTCGCCCTGAGAGGCTCTCAGGTTCTCTCAGAGGTGCCACAGCCCGGTCCCCGCAGTGTGTGGTCACGTCGGACAGGTCCATCACCAGGTGGTCCGCGACACGAGCGAGGAGCAACCGATCATGAACTCCACCACCAAGCGGACGGTCGCCGTCGGCGCACTGGTCACCGGGCTCGCCATGGGCGGCGCGGGGATCGCCATGGCCGCCAGCGACCCGGCGCCCGCCCGGGCCCCCGGCGCCAGCACCGCGGCGAACCCCAACGCCGGGTCCGGCACCGAGGAGAACGAGGCGCCCGGGACCGAGCAGGACGACGCCACCGAGGACGAGGACGGCGCCCAGGACCCGTCCTTCACGGGCACCGTCCCCGCCCCCCCGGACGGCGAGGACGGGACCGAGACCGACGACGACGCTGCAGGCGAGGCGCAGGAGGCCAGGGTCCTGGAGCCGCTGGCCACCACCACGGCGCAGGAGGCTGCCGCAGCCGCCACCGCCGCGGTGCCCGGCACCGCCGGTGCGGTGGAGCTGGAGAACGAGAACGGCTACGTCGTCTACAACGTCGAGGTGTCCAGCCCCGACGGGACCACCGTCCAGGTCAAGGTCGACGCCGGCAACGGCAGCGTCCTGGCCCAGGAGGCGGACAACGACACCGAGACCAACGACGGCTGACACCGCCCGCCGTCAACCACCAGCGGTACCCCAATGGCGAGAGCGCAGCCCCCAGCGCTCTCGCCACCGGTCGCGTGCGGCGACGCTGCGGCGCGCCCGAGGTCGCTGACGCGCCGTGGTGACCGGGCCGGTGCCGGGAAGTGCTCCCCTCGCGGGGCTCACCCTGCGACACGGCCCCGTGGCGCCGCACGCCGACCCGCTGACGTCACGTTTGACGTGACCCTCGTTCCTCTCGTTCACTTTCGTGTCATGGATGATCCGAGCAGTCCCAGCGCCCACCGTCGCCGGCCGACCGCGGGGGTGGGCGCCTGATGGACCAGGACACGCTGTTCAACATCGGCCTGGTCCTGCTGTTCATCCTGGTCGGCGGCGTCTTCGCCGGTACCGAGATCGCGCTGGTCTCCCTGCGGGAGAGCCAGATCAACCGCCTGGAGAACCGGGGATCTCGCGGCGCGCGAGTCGCCTCCGTGGCACGGGACCCCAACCGCTTCCTCGCAGCGGTCCAGATCGGGGTGACCGTGGCGGGGTTCTTCTCCGCCGCCTACGGCGCCTCCACCTTGGCACCGGACTTCGTCCCGGTCCTCGAAGGTGCCGGTCTGTCCACCGGCCTGGCACAGGCCATCTCGCTGATCGGCCTGACCCTCGTCATCGCCTACCTGTCGCTGGTCCTGGGGGAGCTGGTCCCCAAGAGGTTCGCCCTGCAACGGTCGCAAGGCGTCGCGCTGCTGGTCGGGCCTGCCCTGGACCGGTTCGCCACCCTGATGCGCCCGGTGGTGTGGATGCTGTCGATCTCCACCAACGCCGTCGTCCGCCTGCTCGGGGGAGACCCCACCGCCAAGTCCGAGGCGATGACCGAGGAAGAGCTGCGCGACATCGTCGTCGCCCACGAAGGCCTCAGCGAGGACGAACGGCGCATCGTCGGTGACGTCTTCGACGCCGCCGACCGGTCCCTCAGCGAGGTGATGCGCCCCCGCGGTGAGGTGACCTTCATGGACGGCGACACCCCGGTCAGCCAGGCCCTGGAGACGGTCCGGAGTCGCCCCTACTCCCGCTACCCGGTCATCGGGGAGGACTTCGACGACGTCATCGGCCTGCTGCACGTCCGCGACCTGCTCGACGCAGCCCCCACCACGCCCGTGCGCGACCTCACCCGCGCCGTGCTGCACCTACCCTCCACCGCGCACCTCCTGCCCACCCTGTCCCAGATGCGCCGCGAAGGCCGCCACCTGGCCGTGGTCCTCGACGAGTACGGCGGCACCGACGGCATCGTCACCCTCGAAGACCTGGTCGAGGAGCTCATCGGAGACATCCGCGACGAGTACGACGCGGTCGAGCCGACCCTGGCGCCCTCGACAGACGGAACCATGACCGTCGACGCCGGCCTCACCATCGAGCACTTCGCCGATCGGACCGGTGTCGAGCTGGAAGACGGGCCCTACGAAACCGCCGCCGGGTACGTCATCAGCCGCCTCGGCCGAGTCGCCCGCGTCGGAGACACGGTCACGGTCGCGGACCACGAGCTGGTCGTCACCGAGACCGACGGCAACCGCCTGCTCCGCCTCCAGGTCATCCCACCGGAGCAGATGAACCCCGACACGGACGCCGAGGCTACGAACCAGGACACGAACAACGGGCAGCCGCCCGAGGCATGACCGTCAGGGCGGCGCACGCTGCGCTCTCCCGTGGCCCGACGACCGCTGCCCCTCAGGGCGACACACGCGCCGCGAGGAAGACCGGCACCGTCACCATGACAGCCGCGTGCCGCGAACCGCGCCCACGACCGCCGGCACCGCGCGAGTCGCCTGACCTCGCTCGTACCGTCGCACCCATCCGGCAACCCCCAAGGACGACGCCCAGGCGCCCGCGCTGTCTCCTGGCGACCGAGGCTCCGCTTGTGCCGGGCTTCGTCTCACCTTCGTGTCCGGATCCTCCGCCGACGCTCGTGAGCCGGCCACAGGCGGCGGGGTGCTGATCAGATGTACCGGCAGATCGTGCCGGGGGCGCAGGTCGCCGGGTCGATCGTGTCCACGGAGTCGCGCAGTCCGGCGACGGTGTCGCGCAGCGCGTGCAGGTCGGCGATCTGACGGTCGAGGGCGGTCAGGTGGGCGTCGAGCAGGTCGTGAACGTGCTCACAGGGGGCGAGGCCGCGGTCGCGGACGTCGAGCACTCCGCGCACCTGCGCCAACGTCAGGCCGGCGGCCTGGCCGCGACGGATGAAGTCCAGACGCGACAACGCTTCGGGTGGGTAGTCGCGGTAACCACCGGCGGTGCGTCCCGGAGCCGGGATCAGCCCGGCTTGCTCGTAGTAGCGCAGCGTCTTGGTGGTGGTGCCGCTGGCCTGCGCGAGTTCCCCGATGAGCACGTCGCCTCTCCTCCCGCACCCGGGTCGGTTGACCTTCCACTGCACTGGAAGGACCAGTGTGGTCGTCGACCGCGGCCGAAGCGAGAGCGAGGAGTTCCACATGGGCGAGGACTACGACGTCGATCTTGCCGTGGTGGGCTCGGGCGGCGCGGCGATGTCCGCAGCCATCACCGCGAGCCAGGCCGGCAGGTCGGTCGTGCTCATCGAGCGCGGCATCCTCGGTGGCACGTGCGTGAACATCGGCTGCGTGCCGTCCAAGACGCTGCTGGCCGCCGCTGCCGCCCGCCACTCGGCAGCGGCCCACCCGTTCCTCGGCGTACCCACGTCGGCCGGCACGGTGGATCTCGGTGCGCTCGTCCGGCACAAGGACGAGCTCGTCGAGCGCCTGCGGGGAGCGAAGTACGCCGACGTCGCCGCCGCCTACGGGTTCGAGGTCGTGCCCGGGCAGGCGAGATTCCTGGACGAAGGCACCCTGGCTGTCGACGGCCGGCCACTTCGAGCCCGGGCCTACCTGGTGGCCACCGGCTCCCAACCGACGATCCCGAACCTGCCCGGTCTGGATCGGGTCGACTGGCTGACCTCGACCACCGCCATGGAGCTCGAGGAACTGCCGGAGTCGTTGGTGGTGATCGGTGGCGGTGACGTCGGCATGGAGCAGGCGCAGTTGTTCGCCCACCTCGGCGCCCGGGTCTCGTTGGTGGGGCGCCTGGCCCCGCAGGCCGAGCTCGAGCTGGCGAACAGTCTGCGGCGCGTCTTCGCCGACGACGGCATCACCGTGGTCGAGGAGCACGCCACCACCGTTTCCACCGAGGCGGGGGAGGAGGTCGTGGTCACCACGGCGTCAGGACACGACGTGCGAGGTGCGCGCCTGCTCGCAGCCACCGGCCGCACCGCACGCACCGACGGGCTCGACCTGGGCGCGGCAGGGGTGAGGCTCGATGAGCGAGGCTTCATCGTCACCGACGAGTTCCAGCGCACCACCAACCCCCGGGTGTACGCCGCCGGTGATGTGTCCGGCGCGCCGCAGTACGTCTACGTCGCCGCTGCCGGCGGGCGGGTCGCCGCGATCAACGCCCTGGCCGACGGCGCTTCTGCACCCAGCGCCCGCGTGGACTGCACCGGACTGCCAGCCGTGGTCTTCACCAGCCCCCAGCTCGCCTCGGCCGGACTGAGCGAGGAGGAAGCCCTCGAACGTGGCCACGCCTGCGAGTGTCGCGTGCTCGATCTCTCGGACGTCCCCCGGGCCCTGGTCAACCGCGACACCCGCGGCGCCGTCAAGCTCATCGCGGACGCAACCACCGGACGAGTTCTCGGCGTCCACGCCCTGGCCGACAACGCCGGAGAGATGATGCTCGCCGCCACCTACGCCATCAAGGCCGGCATGACCGTCGACGACCTCGCCGACACCTGGGCGCCCTACCTCACCATGGCCGAGAGCCTGCGCATCGCCGCCGGCCTCTTCCGCAACCAGATGCCCACCTCCTGCTGCGCCTGACCCCCGAGCACCCGACAGTCGACCATCCGTGGCCGACCCGCGCGGCAGTCCTCCACGCGGCAGTCCTCCACGGGGCAATCCTCCACGCGGCAGATCCGTGCGACTCGCGACCCGCTGACGACAGAGGGGTGCACCAACGACGACGTGGTCGTGAACCGGCACGAGGGAATGAATGCGGGCCGACCGAGGTTGAGTCAGACAGGCTCAAGTCTGGCGCGGTGAACTTGCGCGTCGGGGGTCATCGACGCAGACTTGAGCGCAGCAGGCTCAAGACAGAACGTGAACCCCGCGGCAGCGCGTCGTCGGGCACTGGTATCACCGGAGGAAAACACCATGGCACGAGCGGTCGGAATCGACCTGGGCACCACCAACTCGGTGGTCTCCGTCCTCGAGGGCGGGGAGCCCACCGTCATCGCGAACGCCGAGGGCGCACGCACGACGCCGTCGGTCGTCGCGTTCTCGAAGACCGGCGAGGTCCTCGTCGGTGAGGTCGCCAAGCGCCAGGCGGTCACGAACGTCGACCGGACGATCAGCTCGGTCAAGCGTCACATGGGCACCGACTGGTCGGTCGCGATCGACGACAAGAAGTACTCGGCGCAGGAGATCTCGGCTCGCGTCCTGGGCAAGCTCAAGCGCGACGCCGAGGAGTACCTGGGCGAGCCCGTCACCGACGCGGTCATCACCGTCCCGGCGTACTTCAACGACGCCGAGCGCCAGGCCACCAAGGACGCCGGCCAGATCGCCGGCCTCAACGTGCTGCGCATCGTCAACGAGCCGACGGCCGCCGCCCTCGCCTACGGGCTCGACAAGGGCAAGGAGGACGAGCTCATCCTCGTCTTCGACCTCGGTGGTGGCACGTTCGACGTCTCGCTCCTCGAGGTGGGCAAGGACGAGGACGACTTCTCGACCATCCAGGTCCGCGCCACGTCCGGCGACAACCGGCTCGGTGGCGACGACTGGGACAACCGCGTCGTGGAGCACCTCATCAAGCAGGTCAAGAACTCGACCGGCGTCGACCTGTCGAAGGACAAGATCGCGCTCCAGCGACTGCGCGAGGCGGCCGAGCAGGCCAAGAAGGAGCTCTCGTCCGCGACGAGCACCAACATCTCGATGCAGTACCTCTCGATGAGCGAGAACGGCCCGATCCACCTGGACGAGAAGCTCACGCGCGCCCAGTTCCAGCAGATGACGTCGGACCTCCTGGACCGCACCAAGGCGCCGTTCCACAACGTCATCCGGGACGCGGGCGTCAGCCTGTCCGACATCCACCACGTGGTCCTCGTCGGCGGCTCGACCCGCATGCCCGCTGTCGCCGACCTGGTGCGCGAGCTGACCGGTGGCAAGGAGCCCAACAAGGGCGTCAACCCGGACGAGGTCGTCGCCGTGGGTGCGGCGCTCCAGGCCGGTGTCATCAAGGGTGAGCGCAAGGACGTGCTGCTCATCGACGTCACCCCGCTGAGCCTCGGCATCGAGACCAAGGGCGGCGTGATGACCAAGCTGATCGAGCGCAACACGGCCATCCCGACCAAGCGGAGCGAGATCTTCTCGACGGCGGACGACAACCAGCCGTCGGTCCTGATCCAGGTGTTCCAGGGCGAGCGCGAGTTCGCGCGGGACAACAAGCCGCTCGGCACGTTCGAGCTCACCGGCATCGCGCCGGCCCCGCGCGGCGTCCCGCAGATCGAGGTGACGTTCGACATCGACGCGAACGGCATCGTGCACGTGTCCGCCAAGGACCGCGGCACGAACAAGGAGCAGTCGATGACGATCACCGGCGGCTCCGCGCTGCCGAAGGACGAGATCGACCGCATGGTCAAGGAGGCCGAGGCGCACGCCGCGGAGGACAAGGCCCGCCGCGAGGAGGCCGAGACCCGCAACTCGGCCGAGCAGCTCGTCTACTCGACCGAGAAGCTCCTGACCGACAACGCGGACAAGCTCCCGGAGGACGTCACGACCGAGGTCCGCGCGGCCGTCACCGAGCTCCGCACGGCGCTCGAGGGCGACGACGTCGAGGCGGTCAAGTCGAAGCAGGCGGCCCTCGTGACCGCCAGCCAGAAGATCGGCGAGGCGCTCTACAGCTCGAGCCAGGCCGAGCAGACGGCGCCCGCGTCGTCCGACGGCGGGTCGTCCGACGGTGAGCCGTCGCCGGCCCCGGAGGACGACGACATCGTCGACGCCGAGATCGTGGACGACGAGGACGCGAAGAAGTGACCGAGCACCCCGTGACCGGGGCCGACGGGGCGGAGCTGCCCGATCCCGCCGGCAACCCCGAGGAGGCCCCCCGAGTGACCGACAAGCGACGGATCGACCCGGAGACCGGGCGGCTGCGCGACCCGGGTGCCGACGCGGCGCCGGGCGGCCAGGGCGGTGCAGTCGGCTCGGCCGGTGCTGCCGGTGCTGCCGGTGCTGCCGGTGCTGCCGGCTCGGCCGGTGCTGCCGGCTCGACGCCCGACGCCGAGGCCGACCCGCTCGCCGGGCTCGACTTCGAGCCGGGCACGGCCGACGCCGAGCTCATCGCGGTTCACGCGCTCGCCGAGGAGCGGCTCACCGACCTCCAGCGGCTGCAGGCCGAGTACGTCAACTACCGCAAGCGCGTCGAGCGCGACCGGTCGGTGGCGCGCGAGCAGGCGGTCCAGGACGTCGTCGAGGCGTTGATCCCGACGCTCGACGACCTCGACGCGGCGCACCGGCACGGCGAGCTCGAGGGCACGCCCTTCGGGGCGATCGCCGAGAAGCTCGAGGCGACGCTGGGGCGGTTCGGCTACGAGCGGTACGGCACGGTCGGCGAGCCGTTCGACCCGCAGGTGCACGAGGCGCTCATGCACCAGCAGTCCGACGACGTCACCGAGCCGACCGTGTCGATGGTCATGCAGCCGGGCTACCGGGTCGGGTCGCGAATCCTGCGCGCGGCGCGCGTGGCGGTCTCCGACCCCGACGCCTGACCCTGACCCCGACGCAGCACCTGCAGCGTCCGCACTCCGTGGTGCCAGGGCCCCACGGAGTGCGGACGTCCCGGGTTCACGAGACGAGCAGAGAGGAGGCGCGATGACCGGCCAGGACTGGTTGGAGAAGGACTTCTACGCCGTGCTCGGCGTCTCCAAGACCGCCGACGCGGGCGAGATCAAGAAGGCGTACCGCAAGCTCGCGCGCACGCTGCACCCCGACCACAACCCCGGCGACGCCAAGGCCGAGGCGCGTTTCAAGGAGGTCGGGGAGGCGTACGCGGTGCTCTCCGACCCGGAGCAGCGCACGCAGTACGACCAGCTGCGCGCAATGGCGGGTGGCGCGCGGTTCTCGGCCGGGCCGGGCGGCGCGGGCGGCCAGAGCGCGGGGTTCGAGGACCTCTTCGGAGGCCTGTTCGGTGCCGGGGCGCCCGGCGGGACCCGCGTCCGGTACACGCAGCCGGGGGCCGGCGGCGCCGGGTTCGAGGACATCCTCGGCGGGCTGTTCGGCGGGGCGGGCGCCGGCGCCGGTGCGGGCTTCCGTCAGCCGCGCCCCGGGATCGACCTCGCCGCCACGACGACACTCCCGTTCCGCCAGGCGGTGCAGGGCTCGACCGTGTCGCTCGGCGTCGAGGGACGCACGGTCACGGCCCGGATACCCGCCGGCGTGCACGACGGCCAGAAGATCCGGCTGCGCGGCAAGGGACGGGCGAGCGAGCCGGGCGGTGAGCCGGGCGATCTCGTGGTCACCGTGCGCGTGACGCCCCACCCCGTCTACGCGCTCGAGGGCAACAACCTCCGCATGACCCTGCCCGTCACGTTCGACGAGGCGGCGCTGGGCGCCACCGTCCCCGTGCCCACCTTCGACGGGGAGACCGTGCGGCTGCGCATCCCCGAGGGGACGCCGTCGGGCCGGGTGCTGCGGGCCAAGGGCAAGGGCATCACGACGAGCAAGGGCACCGGCGACCTGCTCGTCACGCTGCAGGTCGTCGTGCCGCAGAAGCTCACGTCCGCCGCGCGCGAGGCGGTCGAGGCGTTCCGCGCGGCGACGTCGGGCCAGGACCCGCGCGCCGATCTCGTGGCGCGGGCGCGCGAGTAGGGGGTGGTGGCATGCGGTTCACCGTCCGCGAGGCGCAGTCCGTGCCGGACGAAGCCCAGGTCCTGGTGATCTCGGTCGCCGCCGAGCTCGCCGGCATGCACCCGCAGACGCTCCGGCAGTACGACCGGCTCGGCCTGGTCTCGCCGTCGCGCGCACGGGGACGTGGCCGGCGCTACTCCCTGCGCGACGTCGCGACCTTGCGCGAGGTGCAGCGCCTCTCGCAGGAGGAGGGCGTCAACCTCGCGGGCATCAAGCGGATCCTCGAGCTCGAGGCCGAGGTCGTGCGGCTGCGCGCCCAGGTCGAGGTGCTGCGTGCGCTCGCCGAGCCGGGGCGGCGCGTGTTCACCGCCGGACCGGAGGGCGAGGTCGTGGCGGTGCCGCGCGGCCAGCGGGGCTCACGCCCGAGCCGCCCGAGCCGCCCGACGGCGTCGGGCGCGCTGGTGCTCTGGCGTCCCCGGTCGCAGTAGGTCACACCCCCCTGCGAGTTGTCAGGCGTAGGGCGGTCTCTGGTGTGCCCTGGGTCTGACAAGTCCGCGGGCCGTGCCGTACGTCACCCGCTCGGCCGTGGCGCGGCGCCGCTCCGGCGTGGTGCCGGTCACCGTCGCGCATGGGTTCGTCCCGAATTGCACCGGTGTAAATCACATGGGTGAAACACCACATCTAGGGGTGGCGCGATCGAGGGCTACTAGGTGTAGTGTCTGGGCAACGGCGCGGCCACATCGCGCAAAGGGACTACCGACCAGCCGGAAACCGGCCGCTGACCAGCGCAGACCAGTGGGGGAACGATGAGCATCACCGTGTACAGCAAGCCGGCCTGCGTCCAGTGCACGGCGACGTACCGCGCGCTCGACAAGAACGAGCTCGAGTACACGATCGTGGACATCAGCTCCGACGCCGAGGCGCGCGAGTTCGTCATGGGCCTCGGGCACCTGCAGGCCCCCGTCGTCGTGGCCGACGGCGACCACTGGTCGGGCTACCGGCCGGACAAGATCGCGGCGCTCACCGAGCGGGTCGCCGTCGCCGTCGCCTGAGCCGGGCGGCGCGCGCGGTG
Source organism: Cellulomonas fimi (assembly GCF_012952065.1). Taxonomy (GTDB): domain Bacteria; phylum Actinomycetota; class Actinomycetes; order Actinomycetales; family Cellulomonadaceae; genus Pengzhenrongella; species Pengzhenrongella fimi_A. The sequence goes on along the minus strand of NZ_JABCJJ010000027.1, from coordinate 6,366 downwards.
CTCTGACCGCACACCGCACCACCGCACGCCGCACCACCGCACACCGCACCACCGCACACCGCTCCACCGCACACCGCTCCACGTCGGGAAGGCCGCGTCATGTCGTCGTTGGTCTACTTCTCGAGCACCTCCGAGAACACCCACCGGTTCGTCCAGCGGCTCGGGGCGCCCGCGCGGCGCATCCCGCTCCGCCCGGCCGACGGGTTTCTCCGGGTCGACGAGCCCTACGTGCTCATGGTCCCGACGTACGGCGGCGGCAACGAGGGCGGCGCCGTACCCCGGCAGGTCGTGAAGTTCCTGAACGACGAGCACAACCGGTCGTTGCTGCGGGGCGTCATCGCCGCCGGCAACACCAACTTCGGCGAGGCGTACTGCATCGCCGGATCGATCATCTCCGCCAAGTGCACGGTGCCGTACCTGTACGGCTTCGAGCTCTTGGGCACACCAGAGGACGTCCACCGCGTCCGCGAGGGATTGGGACAGTTTTGGCACCCACAGCGACAGCGACAGATTCCGGCGTAGACGCGGGGCTGGACTACCACGCCCTGAACGCGATGCTCAACCTCTACGGGCCCGACGGCGAGATCCAGTTCGACAAGGACCGCGCCGCCGCGCGGCAGTACTTCCTGCAGCACGTCAACCAGAACACGGTGTTCTTCCACAACCTGCAGGAGAAGCTCGACTACCTCGTCGAGAACAAGTACTACGAGCCCGAGATCCTCGCGAAGTACGACCCGAGCTTCGTCAAGACGCTCTTCGAGTACGCGTACTCGAAGAAGTTCCGGTTCCAGACGTTCTTGGGCGCGTTCAAGTACTACACCTCGTACACGCTCAAGACGTTCGACGGGAAGCGCTACCTCGAGCGCTTCGAGGACCGCGTCTGCATGGTCGCGCTCACGCTCGCCGACGGCAACGAGAGCTTCGCGCTGAGCATGGTCGACGAGATCATCGCCGGCCGCTTCCAGCCCGCGACCCCGACGTTCCTCAACTCGGGCAAGGCGCAGCGCGGCGAGGCCGTCTCCTGCTTCCTGCTCCGCATCGAGGACAACATGGAGTCGATCGCGCGCGGCATCAACTCCGCGCTGCAGCTCTCCAAGCGCGGCGGCGGCGTCGCACTCCTGCTCTCGAACATCCGCGAGCACGGCGCGCCGATCAAGCACATCGAGAACCAGTCGTCCGGCGTCATCCCCGTGATGAAGCTGCTCGAGGACTCCTTCTCGTACGCCAACCAGCTCGGCGCGCGCCAGGGCGCCGGCGCGGTGTACCTGCACGCGCACCACCCGGACATCTACCGGTTCCTCGACACCAAGCGCGAGAACGCCGACGAGAAGATCCGCATCAAGACGCTCTCGCTCGGCGTCGTGATCCCGGACATCACGTTCGAGCTCGCCCGGAACAATGAGCCGATGTACCTGTTCTCCCCGTACGACGTCGAGCGCGTGTACGGCACGGCGTTCGCGGACATCAACGTCTCCGAGAAGTACCACGAGATGGTCGAGGACTCGCGGATCCGCAAGACCAAGATCAACGCGCGCGAGTTCTTCCAGACGCTCGCCGAGATCCAGTTCGAGTCCGGCTACCCCTACGTCATGTTCGAGGACACGGTGAACCGCGCGAACCCGATCGCCGGCAAGGTCACGCACTCGAACCTGTGCTCCGAGATCCTCCAGGTCTCCACGCCGTCGACGTTCAACGAGGACCTGTCCTACAGCCACGTCGGCAAGGACATCTCGTGCAACCTCGGCTCGATGAACATCGCCCTGGCGATGGACTCGCCCGACTTCGCCCGCACGGTCGAGACGGCGATCCGGGCGCTCACCGCCGTGTCCGACCAGACGAGCATCGAGTCGGTCCCGTCGGTCAAGCGCGCGAACGAGGGCGGTCACGCCATCGGGCTCGGCCAGATGAACCTGCACGGGTACCTCGCCCGCGAGCGTGTCCACTACGGGTCCGAGGAGGGCCTCGACTTCACGAACCTCTACTTCTACACGGTGGCGTACCACGCGATCCGCGCCTCCAACCGCCTCGCGATCGAGCGCGGCCGGGCGTTCGAGGGCTTCGAGGACTCGACGTACGCGACGGGGGAGTACTTCGCCAAGTACGTCGACCAGGCGTGGGAGCCGACGACGGCACGCGTGCGCGAGCTGTTCGACGAGGCCGGTGTCGCGATCCCCACGCAGGACGACTGGCGGGAGCTCGCGGACTCCGTCCGCACGCACGGCATCTACAACATGTACCTCCAGGCCGTTCCGCCGACCGGCTCGATCTCCTACATCAACAACTCGACGTCGTCGATCCACCCCGTCGCGTCGAAGATCGAGATCCGCAAGGAGGGCAAGATCGGGCGCGTCTACTACCCGGCGCCGTTCCTCACGAACGACAACCTGGAGTACTACCAGGACGCGTACGAGATCGGCTACGAGAAGATCATCGACACGTACGCCGTCGCCACGCAGCACGTCGACCAGGGCCTGTCGTTGACGCTGTTCTTCAAGGACACCGCCACGACGCGGGACATCAACCGGGCCCAGATCTACGCGTGGCGCAAGGGCATCAAGACGCTGTACTACATCCGCCTGCGCCAGATGGCGCTCGAGGGCACCGAGGTCGAGGGCTGCGTCTCGTGCATGCTCTGAGCGCCCTCGCCCCCGCACGCACCCCGAAGATAGGTCTGTCATGAGTGAGAAGCTGAAGCTGGTCAGCCGGGTCTCGGCGATCAACTGGAACCGGGTCGAGGACGACAAGGACGCCGAGGTCTGGGACCGGCTCGTCGGGAACTTCTGGCTGCCCGAGAAGGTGCCGGTGTCGAACGACATCCCGTCGTGGGGCACCCTGACGCCGGTCGAGAAGGAGCTCACGACCCGCGTCTTCACGGGCCTGACGCTGCTCGACACGATCCAGGGCACCGTCGGCGCCGTCTCGCTCATCCCCGACGCGATCACGCCGCACGAGGAGGCGGTGTACACGAACATCGCATTCATGGAGTCGGTGCACGCGAAGTCGTACTCGTCGATCTTCTCGACGCTCAACACGACGCAGGAGATCGACGACGCGTTCCGGTGGTCGGAGGAGAACCACAACCTCCAGCGCAAGGCCGCGATCGTCATGGAGTACTACCGCGGCGACGACCCGCTCAAGCGGAAGGTCGCGAGCACGCTGCTCGAGTCGTTCCTCTTCTACTCCGGGTTCTACCTGCCCATGTACTGGTCGAGCCGCGCCAAGCTCACCAACACGGCCGACCTCATCCGCCTGATCATCCGAGACGAGGCCGTGCACGGGTACTACATCGGCTACAAGTTCCAGAAGGGCGTCGAGAAGCTCACGGCGGCGGAGCAGCAGGAGATCAAGGACTACACGTTCGAGATGCTCTTCGAGCTGTACGACAACGAGGTGGAGTACACGCAGGACCTGTACGACGGCGTCGGCCTCACCGAGGACGTCAAGAAGTTCCTGCGTTACAACGCCAACAAGGCGCTGATGAACCTCGGCTACGAGGGGCTGTTCCCCAAGGACGAGACGCAGGTCAACCCGGCGATCCTCTCGGCCCTGTCGCCCAACGCGGACGAGAACCACGACTTCTTCTCGGGGTCGGGCTCGTCCTACGTCATCGGCAAGGCCGTCAACACCGAGGACGAGGACTGGGAGTTCTGACCGGATCCTCCACGGCGTCGAGGAGCCTCCGCTCCGGTTCCCTCCGGGTCACCGAAGCGGGGGCTGCGCCGTGCCAGGTCAGCGTGCGCCGTCGCCGATGAGCCCCTCGGGCGCGTAGTGCCGCACCAGCTCGGCGGCCGGCTCGACCAGCGCGCGCTCCTCGGAGACCAGCGACGGGTCGGCGAGCCGCGCCTGCACGGCGGCGTCGAGCTGCGCCACGGGATCGCCGTGCGTGACGGCGAGGAAGGCCGCCAGCATCGCCCGGGCCGCGCGCGAGTAGTCGCCCTCGGAGTCGGCGGCGACCTCGCCCAGGATCACGGCGCTCACCGCGATGTCGAGGTCGGGCGGGCCCGTGCGCGCGTGGGTCCAGTCGATGAGGGCCGGTCCGTGGCTCTCGCTCAGCACGATGTTGCCCGGGTGCACGTCGAGGTGGACGACGACGTCGCCCTCGGGGGTCCCCTCGGGGGCAGGAACCGCGTGGAGCCGGGCGTGCAGGTCGGCCATGATGTCCGCGCCGTCCTTCACGCTGAGCTCACCGGCGGCCAGCGCCTGCAGGAGCGAGGGCCCGTGCAGCCGTTCCATCACGAGGTCGCGGTGGTCCGCCTCGAACACCTCGGGCGCGGGGAACCCGTGCGCCACGACGTGCCGCAGGAGACGGGCTTCGCGTGCGACGTCGGCCTGGACGCCTTCGTGGTTCCGGCGCAGGAGCCGGTCGTCGTCGAGCAGGTAGATGTCGGCCGATCCCCCTGCCGCGAGCAGCGGCCCGGGACCCCCGTCTGCGTCGGTCGCTCCGTGGGTCGTCATGCGACGACGTTAGCGTCGCCTCCCAGGGTTGTCCCGCTCGCGTGCCCGCGACTCAGCGGGCCAGGTGCGAGAGGAGCTCGACCAGCCGCGCGTGCGTCGGCGGCAGCGACTCGACCCAGACCCGTGGCGGCTGGCGCACGAGGGTCTCGACCCCGAGCCGCCGGGCGTGCGACGTGAGCCGGTCGCGGAGGGCGGTCGCGCGGGTGCCCAGCTCGGCGTCGCGCTCCACCAGCAGCAGGAAGACGCCCTCGCCGAGGGACGCCATCGGCTGCCCGTCGCCGTAGCTCTGGACGAGGGCCTGCCCGACGACGGCGGACCGCGCGATCCGCGCCCAGGGGTCGCGCATCCCGACCGCGACGTCGACCACGAGGAGCGCGTGCCGGTCGCCCGCACGCTCGCCGCGCCGCGCGGCGACGCCGTACGTCTCCGCGAGCCGGACCCGCAGGTACTCAACCGTCGGCAGGCCGGTCTCGGGGTCGACGCACTGCGCGTTCACCGGGACGGCGTCCTGCGCTGCGGCCCAGCCGTCGCACAGCGCCCGGACCACGTCGAGCGAGGGGCCCTCGAGGCGCAACGAGCGGTAGAGGCACGCCAGGTCGTCGATCGACTCGCCGATGCCGACCCCGCACTCGCTGCGGACCTCACCGAGCCGACCGGCCGCAGGGACGGGATCGGCGCCGGCGAGGAGCGCCTCGAGCACGGCGTCGACGGCCGGGTGGTACCAGTCGTCCGGGCGCAGCCACACCGACGCAGCGCTCGCGCTGCGCCACTGCTCGCGCGCATGCACGGGCAGCATGGCCGCCGGCCCGTCGAAGGACGTCACAGTTCAAGAGAGTGCCGAGGGTGCCCCCCATGACGCGGGTGCACGGGGGGATTCTTCCCCCGTTCCGCCGCGACGTGATCCATGACACCCTGGGGCGCGGGTGCCCGGGGTGGGCGCCCTTGGGGGATGGCTACGTGGACAGCAGGACGGACCTCTGGAGCGAAGTCTCCAGTGACGCCGAGCTGATCACGGCCGCCCGCGCGGGTGATCCGGCCGCCTTCGGCGCCCTCTACGAGCGGCATGCGGCCGCCGGGCGCACGGTGGCGCGCCAGTACGTGGCCAACGGGCCCGACGCCGAGGACGTGGTGGCGGACGCGTTCGCCCGGGTCTTCGCGAAGGTTCGCGAGGGTGGCGGCCCGGACGTCGCGTTCCGTGCCTACCTGTTCACGGTCGTGCGCAGACTGGCCTTCGCGGGAGTGCGGAGCGGTCGCCGTGTCGCCCCGACGGACGACCTCGACGTGCTCGAGGCGGGCTCCGAGTGGGCGCCGCCGGTCGAGGACCCGACGATCGCGGGGTTCGAGCGGGGCGTCGTCGCGAGGGCCTACGCCTCGTTGCCCGAGCGGTGGCAGGCGGTGCTCTGGTACACGGAGATCGAGCGGCTCCAGCCCGCCCAGATCGCCCCGCTGCTCGGACTCTCGCCGAACGGGGTCGCGGCCCTCTCGTACCGCGCTCGGGAGGCGCTCCGACAGGCCTACCTCCAGCAGCATCTCGCGGCGCCCCGCAGCGACGGCTGCCGCGTCGTCAACGGCAAGCTCGGCTCCTACGTGCGAGGCGGCCTCGCCAAGCGCGAGACGGCGCAGGTGCGCGCCCACCTCCAGGAGTGCGGAGACTGCCGGGCCCTCGTGCTCGAGCTCGGTGACGTGAACCACGGGATGCGCGCGGTGATCGCCCCCCTCGTGCTCGGGCTGGCCGGTCTGGGCGCTCTCGCGCAACCGCTGCCCGTCGGCGGTATCGCAGCCTGGGGCGCCGGGACGGCCGCAGCTGTCGGGTCCGCTGCGGGCGCGAGCGCGGCCGTGGGCGGCGGCGTCGCCGGGGGAGCGGCCTCGGGGGTGACGGCGCTCGGTGCGGGCGCGGGCGCCGGCGCGGGG
>NZ_JABCJJ010000026.1 GCF_012952065.1 Cellulomonas fimi | reverse complement strand
AGGAGACCGGCGCCACCCACTGGACCGCGCCCACCGGCCACCGGTACCGGCGTCCGACCATCGCGGCGGACCCGAGCCACCCGTCCGTCCAGCCGACCGCCCCGCCCGCCACGGGGCCACCGAACCCAAGCACCCCGCCCACCCGAACAGGCTGGGACGAACCACCACCGTTCTGACCTCCATCGTTCTGACTGGTCCTCCATCGTTCTGACTGGTCAGCCCAGCCCGACCGGGGCACGGCAGCGCTCCGTCCCGACCGGAGCACATCAACGCTCCGTCCCGACCGGGATACGCCAGCGCGCCCGGTTGGACCTAGTCTGCGGCGACCGTGGCCATCGCCCTCAGCGACGGTCGAACTCACGAAACGGGCGACACCGTCGAACGACTAACCCCTCTGTCCGCGCGCTCTTACAGCGGCCCGACCGCCGTCACACGCAGCACGACGTCGCCCGCCGCGTCGCTCACCGCGAGGTCCACCACGGCGTCGATGCGCCAGTCGTGGTCGCCCGCCGGGTCGTCGAGGAGCTGCCGGACCTCCCAGCGCGCGCCGTCGCCGTCGCGCCGCTCGGTGACGATCAGCAGCTGCGGCCCGCGGGCGTCCGGGCCGATGCCGATCGCGTCGTGGTCGTCGTAGTACGGGTCGAGCGCGGCGGCCCACGCGTCGGCGTCCCAGCCGTCGGCGCCGTCGAGCGCGCCGAGCGCCTGGTAGTCCTCGCGCGCCGCCAGCATGACCCGGCGGAACAGCGCGCTGCGGACGAGCGCACGGAACGCCCGGGCGTTGGTCGTGATCGGCTTCGCGACGTCCTCGGTGCCGGTGTCGACGCGTGCCCCGGCGCCGTCGTCGTCCAGGGGGTTGCGCAGCCGCTCCCACTCGTCGAGCAGGCTCGAGTCCGTGCGTCGCACGACCTCGCCCAGCCACTCGACGAGCTCCGCGAGCTCCTCGGTGCGGCTCTCCTCGGGGACGGTCTGGCGCAGCGCGCGGTACGCGTCCGCGAGGTACCGCAGCAGCACCCCCTCGGTCCGGTCGAGCGCGTAGTACGAGACGTACTCGGGGAACGTCATCGTGCGCTCGACCATGTCGCGGACCACCGACTTGGGCGAGAGCTCGAGGTCCGCGACCCAGGGGTTGGTCGTCCGGTACGTCGCGAAGGCAGCCTGGAGCAGCTCGGCGAGCGGCTGCGGGTAGGTCACGTCCTCGAGCGCCGCCATGCGCTCGTCGTAGTCGTAGCCCTCGGCCTTCATGGCGGCGACTGCCTCGCCACGCGCCTTGTTGGCCTGAGCAGCGAGCACCTGGCGCGGCTCGTCGAGGGTCGCCTCGATCACGGAGACGACGTCGAGCGCGTGCGTGGGGGACTCGACGTCGAGCAGGTCGAGGGCGGCGAACGCGAACGGCGACAGGGCCTGGTTGAGCGCGAAGTGGGGCGGCAGGTCGACGGTCAGGCGCACCGTGCTGCCGCGCCCACCGGCGCGCGGCACCCGCTCGACCACGCCGGCCGCGCGCAGCGAGCGGTACACGTTGACCGCCTGGCGGACGAGCCGACCCCGCGCCGACTCGGGCTCGTGGTTGTCGAGCAGCAGGTGCTTCATGGCCTCGACCGGGTCGCCCGGGCGGGCCAGCACGTTGAGCACCATCGCGTGCGAGACCGCGAAGCTCGGCGTCAGCGGCTCGGGCGGCGCGTCACGCAGCCGCTCGAACGTCTTGTCGGTCCAGTTGACGGCGCCCTCGGGGGCCTTCTTGCGGACGATCTTCTTGATCTTCTTCGGGTCGTCGCCCGCGCGCTCCAGCAGCTTGCGGTTCTCGATCACGTGCTCCGGGGCCAGCACGATCACCTCGCCCACGGTGTCGTAGCCCGCGCGCCCGGCACGCCCGGAGATCTGGTGGAACTCGCGCGCGGTCAGGTGGCGCATGCGGACGCCGTCGTACTTCACGAGGGAGGTGAGCACGACCGTGCGGATCGGCACGTTGATACCGACGCCCAGGGTGTCGGTGCCGCACACCACCTTGAGCAGGCCCTTCTGGGTGAGCCGCTCGACCACGCGCCGGTACTTGGGCAGCATCCCGGCGTGGTGCACGCCGATGCCGTGCCGCAGCAGCCGCGAGAGCGTCCTGCCGAAGCCCGGACCGAACCGGAAGTCGCCGAGCTCAGTCGCGATCTCGTCGCGCTGCTCGCGGCTCGCGACGTTCATGCTCATGAGAGCCTGCGCGCGCTCGACCGCCGCCGCCTGCGTGAAGTGCACGACGTAGACGGGGGCGCGTCGCGTCGTCACGAGCTCCTCGAGGAGCTCGTGCAGGGGTTCGACGGCGTAGGCGAACGTCAGCGGGACCGGTCGCTCGGTGTGGGTCACGACCGCGACGGGCCGCTCGGTCCGCCGCGTGAGGTCGTCGGCGAAGAACGTGACGTCGCCGAGCGTCGCCGACATGAGCAGGAACTGCGCGCGCGGCAGCTCCAGCAGCGGCACCTGCCAGGCCCAGCCGCGCTGCGGGTCGGCGTAGAAGTGGAACTCGTCCATCACGACCTGGCCGACGGCGTCGTCCCCCGGTACCACCGGGTCGTCGGGGTGGCCGGGCTGCTCCGCGACGCCGCCGCCCGTGCGCAGGGCGATGTTCGCGAGGATCTCGGCCGTGCAGCAGATGATCGGCGCGCCGGGGTTGACGGCCGAGTCCCCGGTCATCATGCCGACGTTGTCCGAGCCGAACGCCGCCACGAGCGCGAAGAACTTCTCGCTGACCAGCGCCTTGAGCGGCGCCGTGTAGTACGTGCGCCGGCCCTGCGCGAGCGCGACGAAGTGCGCGGCCATCGCGACGAGCGACTTCCCCGAGCCGGTCGGCGTCGACAGGATGACGTGCGAGCCGGTCACGAGCTCGAGGAGGGCCTCCTGCTGGGCCGGGTAGAGAGCGAGCCCCTGGTCCTGCGCCCACGCGGTGAACGCCTCGTACAGCGAGTCCGGGTCGCGCTGCGCCGGCATCCGCTCGGTGAGCGTGAGCGGGCGGTCGGTGAGGGTGGCCACGGGACCCATGGTCTCAGTCCGGCGCCCACCTCCCGCGCGTGGGGCCGAGGGCGTCCGCGGCACGGATGAGGCCGAGGTGGCTGAATGCCTGCGGGAAGTTCCCGGCGAGCCGGCCCGTCGCGGGGTCGTACTCCTCGCTCAGCAGCCCCAGCTCGCCCGCGTAGCCGACTAGCTGGTCCATGAGCCGTTGCGCGTCGTCCACCCGGCCGCTCCGCGCGTACTGCTCGACCAGCCAGAAGCTGCAGATGAGGAACGGGTACTCGTCGCCCTCGAGGCCGTCCAGGCCCGCGGCCGTCCGGTACCGGTGCACCAGGCCGCTCTCGCCCTGCAGGTCGCGCTCGATGCGCGCGACGGTCCCCAGCATTCGCGGGTCGTCGTACGCCAGGAACCCGGTGTGCGGCAGCTGCAGCAGGGACGCGTCGACCTCGTTGTTGTCGTACGTCTGGGTGAAGCTGTTGAGCTCGGGGTCGAACCCGCGCTCGTCGATCTCCGCGCGCATCCGGTCCCGCAGCTCGCGCCACCGCTCGACGGGCCCGTCCAGGCCGTGCTCCTCGACCGCGCGGACCCCCTGGTCGAACGCGGCCCAGATCATCGCCCGTCCGTGGGTGAACCAGTGCAGCTCGCCCCGCATCTCCCAGATGCCGTGGTCCTTGCGGTCGAGGTTCGCCTCGCAGAACCGCAGCAGGCTCTTCTGCAGCCCCCAGGTGTACTCGTCCTCGGCGACGCCGGCGTCGCGGAGCTTGCCGAGCGCGATCATGACCTCGCCGACGACGTCGGCCTGGTACTGCCCGGCGGCACCGTTGCCGATCCGCACCGGTCGCGAGCCCTCGTAGCCCGCGAGATGGTCCAGCTCGAGCTCGGTGAGGTCCCGCTCGCCGGCCAGCCCGTACATGATCCGGACGTCGTCCGCGTCGCCCGCGACGGCCCGCAGGAGCCAGTCGCGCCACAGGCGGGCACCCTCCGTCAGCCCGTGGTCGATCGCGACCTCGATGGTCAGCGCCGCGTCCCGGAGCCAGGTGTACCGGTAGTCCCAGTTCCGGCTGCCGCCGAACTCCTCCGGGAGAGACGCCGTGGCGGCCGCGACGATGCCGCCCGTCTCGCTGTGGGTGAGCGCGCGCAGGACGAGCAGCGAGCGCAGCACGATCGGGTCGTGATCCGTGTGGACCGTGAGCCGCGCGGCCCAGCCGGTCCAGAACTCGACCGCCTGCGCGAGCGCCCGGTCGGGTTCGGCCGCCGCGGGCGGGTCCTCGTAGGACGGGAACCAGGTGAGGTCCCAGTCGAGCCGGTCGCCGGCCGCGAGCGCGAACGTCCCGACCAGCCGAGGCGCCCGCGCGCCCTCCTCGTCCGAGTCGACAGGGACGTCGCTGCCAGGCCGCGCCGCCCGTGCCGGCTCGGCGACGTCGTCGTCGTCGGCCTCGAACCAGCTCAGCAGCGGTCCGCTGATGAGCAGACCGTCGGGGCCCGCGAGCGAGAGCAGCGCCGGCGGGTCGCGGTCGACGAGGCGACGGGTCCACGGGGTCGCACGCGCGTAGCTGAACCGCAGGCGCAGGTCGTGCTCGACCTCGACCGTGCCGTCCAGGCACTCCACCCGCCGGACCAGGTCGGCGCGGTTCGTGCTCGGTGGCAGGAAGTCCGTGACCCGCACGGTCCCGGTCGGCGTGCGCCAGGTCGTCTCGAGCACGAACGTCTGCGGCAGGTACCGGCGCTCGACGACCTCGCCGCCGACGGCCGAGAGCTTCCACCGCCCGTCGTCGGCGTCACCGAGGAGGGCGGAGAACACCGCAGGCGAGTCGAACCGCGGCAGGCACAACCAGTCGATGCTGCCGTCGCGCGAGACGAGCGGACCGGTGTGCAGGTCCGACAGCAGGGCGTAGTCCTCCAGCGGGGTGCTCATCGGTCCCTGTATACGCACCGCAGCCGTCGGCCGCACCCGCGCGCGCCGGGGGAGCGTGGGCGCTGCTGCGAGCAGGGGCGGTCGAGCTGCGGCACACGGAGGTCGACGAGCGACGCCGGGGGCGCTGCGGGTCTTCCGACCGAGGCATGGGCGTGGCACGGCCTGACCAGCGCCGATGCGGCGCGGTGCCTCAGGAGACCGGGGCGCCGGCGCCGGCGCTCGGGTCCAGCCCGGACAGGCGCACCAGTCCCAAGCCATCGACGGGAACGCTCGCGTAGAGGGTGAAGGTGCGATCGCCGCGGTTCTCCTCTGCCCATCGGTGTGCTTCGTGGACATCCGACGCGGTCAGCTCGAACTCGGTCGAGCTCGAGCCGTCCCAGAAGTACACGCGATACCGGGGCTCGGCAACCTCCCAGGTCTGATCGCGTGGGTCGACCGGCATCACGTCCATGCCGCCTTTGTACCGTGCTGAGCGGCAGGTTCGAGGTGGTACCGCGACCTGCCATCAGGCGAGCGTCTGCTCGATCTCCTGGACACTCGCGGAACACGTCACGGTCGCCTGCGCGCCGTTCACCAGCGACAGCTGGGGCGGCACATGACCGAAGTCGACGTCGGCCACGACCGGGATCCCGAGGCCGCCGAGCGCGTCGAGCACGGCGTCGTGCTGCGTGAGCGTCGGGTTGCCCGGGGCGCTGGTGCGGCCGATCAGGACGGCGGTCGGCGAGGCCGCGGACGGGGAGGCGGGGCTCGAGCTGGTCAGGCGGGAGCGCGTGATCGTCCTCACGACCTTCGACACGGACGAGATGGCGCTGACGGCCCTCCGGCACGGCGCCGCCGGCTTCCTGCTCAAGGACTCGCCGCCCGCGGACCTGGTCGACGCGGTGCACCGCGTCGGGGCGGGGCGGCCGATCCTCTCGCCCAGCGTGACGGCGCAGCTCATCGCGGCCGTCGCGGCGCCGGGAGACGACGGACGCCGGGCCCGCGCGCAGGCGGTGCTCGACCGGCTCACCGATCGCGAGCGCGAGGTCGCGCTCGCGATCGGGCGCGGGCTGTCCAACGCGGACATCGCGCGGGAGCTGTACCTGGGGGTCGCGACGGTCAAGACCCACGTCGGGCATCTGTTCACCAAGCTGGATGTGGTCAACCGGGTGCAGATCGCGCGCACAGTGCATGACGCCGACGTGGGCTGAGGGGCTCTGCGTGCGAGGTCGGACGGGCGCCGACCGGTGAGCTCGGGGAGTCGACGTAGGGTCGCAGGAGCTCCACGACCCGAAAGGCCGGTACCCATGCGCATCCCGCTGTCCATCCTCGACCTCGCCCCGATCGGTCCGGGCCAGACCGCGGGCGACAGCATCGCCGCGAGCGTCGAGCTCGCGCGGCGCGCGGAGGAGCACGGGTACGAGCGCGTCTGGTACGCCGAGCACCACAACATGCCGGGCATCGCGTCGTCGGCGACGAGCGTCCTGATCGCGCACGTCGCCGCGCACACCCGCACCATCCGGCTCGGCGCGGGCGGGGTCATGCTGCCGAACCACGCGCCGCTCACGATCGCGGAGCAGTTCGGCACGCTCGACGCGATCCACCCCGGGCGGATCGACCTGGGCCTGGGCCGCGCGCCGGGCTCCGACCAGGCCACCATGTACGCGCTCCGACGGGACCCTCGGTCCGCCGAAAGCTTTCCGCAGGACGTGCTCGAGCTGCAGGCCTACCTCGCGGGCGAGTCGCGCGTCCCGGGGGTCGACGCTGTCCCCGGGAAGGGGGCTCGCGTGCCGCTCTACATCCTCGGGTCCTCGCTGTTCGGGGCCAGGCTCGCCGCGGCGCTCGGGCTGCCCTACGCGTTCGCGTCCCACTTCGCGCCGCAGGCGCTCGAGGCCGCGGTCGCGGCGTACCGCAGCGAGTTCCAACCGTCCGAGCAGCTCGACCGTCCACACGTCATCGCGGGGGTCAACGTGATCGCGGCCGACACGGTGGAGGAGGCGGGGGAGCAGCTCGAGGGCATCCGCCGCATCCGCGCCGTCGGGCTGTTCGGGCGCGGCCGTGACCTCGACGAGGCGCAGGTCGAGGCGCTGCTGGCCTCCCCGGCCGGCCAGCAGGTCGACCAGATGCTCGCGTACTCCGCGGTCGGCACCCGGGACGACGTCCGCGACTACGTCACGCGGTTCTTCGGGCACGCCGACGCCGACGAGCTGATCGTCGCCCACCAGGCGCCCACGGCTGCCGGCCGGCTCCGCTCCGTCACGCTGCTGGCCGAGGCGATGGAGAGCGCCGCCGCATAGCACGGGCGCGCCGTCGGGCCCGGCGCTAGCGTCCCGTCCCAAGGGAAGAAGAAGCGGGCCGACGCGGGCAGGCGTGGTCCCAACATCCCGCACGGCGTGTACGAGGCGGAGCTCGTCAAGGTCCAGCAGTGGACGCGCCGCGTCGCGCGGATCGCGGCCTTGTCCGGCGTCGAGCGCGTCATGGGCTTCTGCACCCCGCAGGAGTACACGCGGTTCATGCGCCAGACCCCGATCTTCGAGCAGATGCTGATCGAGGACGGGATCCTGCTGCGCAAGTACTGGTGCTCGGTGTCCGACGCCGAGCAGCTGCGGCGGTTCAGGTCACGGCTCGGCGACCCGGTGCGGCAGTGGAAGCTGAGCCCGATGGGCCTCGAGTCGATCCACCGCTGGGAGGACTGCTCCACTCTCGACCATCCCGTACGAGGACGTGCCACGGGGGAAGGTCGAGCTGCCCGAACGGCGACCCGGAGAAGGACCTCTGGCTCAGATCCGCACGCGGCGCGGGTTGCTCACGCTCGTGTACAGGCTCACGTCGAGCTCGTCGGTCGTCTGCTGGTCGTCGCTGGTGGTCGTGTCCATGTCTGCCCCCTGGTGGTTGTCGATGCACCTTATCGTGGTTCGCAAACATGGCCGGCGCGTGACGTCAAGGATGAACTTCTGACGACGTGAGGGCGGCGCAGACCGTCAGCAGCCGCGTGCGCAGCCCAGCAGCACGCTCGGCGAACCCGCGTTGGCGCGCGACGTACTCGGCCTTGCCCGCCGAGGTCTCGATCGCCACCGCCGGCTCGCCCAGCGAGGACACGTCGTAGGGCGACGCCTGCATGTCGAGCGTCCGGATCTCGCGCGCCAGCTCGACGCAGTCGAGCAGCAGGTCGCCCGGCACGGCGGGTCCCAGCTTGAGGGCCCACTTCGTGAGATCCATGTTCGCGTGCAGGCAGCCCGGCTGCTCGTGCGCGACCTGGCTCTCCCGCGTCAGCGGCACGCGGTTGCGTCCCACGGCGTCGAGCGTGAAGAAGCGGAACGCGTCGAAGTGGCTGCACCGCAGCCGGTGGGCCTCGACGACGGCGTCCGTCCCCGCGCGCCCGGGGCGCAGCGGCAGGCTGTGGCGGCGACGGGCGTCGTCCTGGCGGTAGACCATCGCCCACTCGTGGAGACCCAGGCAGCCCGTCTGCGCGGAGCGCGAGGCCGTCGCCGCGAGCAGGGCGGCGACGTAGCGCACCGTGTCACCGCGGTCGGCGAGGAACGCGGTGACGTCGAGCCCGACGCCGTCGGCGGCCGTGCGGTACCAGCGCCACGCGGCGTGCGTCGCGAGGTCGTCGCGCGAGCCCGCGAGGACGACGCCGCCGCCGGGGTGCCAGCGCCGCAGCAGGCCCGGCTTGACGCCGTAGTAGTCGTACAGGAAGTCGTCGATCGGGTGCGCGACGTCGGCGCTGCGGCGCTCGCGGTGCCCTGCGGTCATCGAGTCGGCGCGGGCTGCGTGGGCGACCGACAACGGGAGCCACCGCTCGGCGGACAGCACGACGACCCCGGCGCGCACGCCGGTCCCGGCACCTGTCATGCGCCCAGCGTAGGTCGCGTCGTAGGGTCGGTCGGCGGGAGGGGGGCCGGCACGACGGACGGTCCTCGAGGGCGGGAGTGGTCGATGAGCAGCCAGCAGGGTCCGGTCCCGACGTCGGTCGACCCGTCGCGGGCGCGAGCAGGGCAGGCCGTGACGGGGGCGCCGGGCCCGACGGCGGGCGAGCTCGTCGCCGCGATCGCGCGCAGCGAGCAGCAGCTCGGGGGAGCGATGGAACCGCTCACGGATGCTCAGGTCGCCGCGCCCTCGGCTCTCCCCGGCTGGACCCGGGGCCACGTGCTGGCGCACCTCGTGGGGGTGGGCGCGGCGCTCGCGCGCCAGATCGAGCACGCGCTGCGCGACGAGCTCGTCGACCTCTACGACGGCGGCCAGCCGGCGCGCGACGCGGCGGTCGATGCGGGCGCCGGGCTCCCCGCGCGTGAGCACGTGCGGGCGGTGCGCCGGACCGTCGAGCGGATCGACGGTGTGCTCGGACGGCTCGCGCCCCAGGACTGGGTCCGACGGGTGCGGTTCCGCGACGCTGACGTCAGGGACGTGGCGCTCGCGTGGTGGCGTGAGTGCTCGATCCACGCCGTGGACCTCGAGCTGGGGGTCGGCAGTGAGGACTGGAGCCGCGCGCTGTGCGACCACCTCACGGTGTTCCTCGCCGAGCGCGTGCCGGTCGGCACCCGGCTCGTGCTCGACGCCGACGACGAGGCCTGGGTGCGCGAGCTCGGGTCCGGGCGGCCGACCGTCGTGCGGGGCAGGCGGGCCGACCTGGTCGCGTGGCTCGCGGGACGCGAGCTACAGGGCCGCGTCGAGGCCGCCGAGCACGGCGAGCTGCCCGTGCTCGGCCCGTGGCCGGCAGGGATCCCGCGACCCAACGAGCACCCGGACGCGCCCTGAACGGCCGCGACACGGTCACGCCAGAACGTCCCGTGATACGAGACAGTAAGGTCCAAGACTTGAAACCCGGAGCCCCGACCCTGCCTACTGGACGCGTGAGCAGCCTCGATCAGTACACGCACGGGCATCAGGAGAGCGTCATGCGGTCGCACCGTTGGCGCACCGCGGAGAACTCCGCGGGGTACCTGCTGCCCGCCCTCGTCCCCGGTCAGCGCCTGCTCGACGTCGGGTGCGGCCCGGGCACCATCACGGTCGACCTCGCCGCGCGGATCACCCCGGGCGAGGTGGTCGGGCTCGACCGGTCGGAGAAGGTCATCCGGATGGCGCGCGAGACGGCGGAGGCCGCCGGCGTCACGAACACCACGTTCGAGGTCGGCGACGTCTACGCCCTGCCCTACGGGGACGCGACCTTCGACGTCACGCACGCGCACCAGGTGCTCCAGCACCTGACGGACCCCGTCGCGGCCCTGCGCGAGCTCAAGCGCGTGACGAAGCCCGGCGGCCTCGTGGCCGTGCGCGACGCCGACTACGCCGCGATGACCTGGTACCCGCCGTCGGAGGGCCTCGACGAGTGGCGCGAGCTCTACCACGAGGTCACGACCGCGAACGGCGCCGAGGCCGACGCGGGCCGCCGCCTGCTGTCCTGGGTGCGCGACGCCGGGTACGACCCCGCGGGGATCGTCCCGAGCGCGGGCGTCTGGTGCTACGCCACGCCCGAGGACCGCACGTGGTGGGCGGACCTGTGGGCCGAGCGCTCGACGTCGTCCAACTTCGCCGCCCAGGCGATGGCGCACAAGCTGGCCGACGACGTCGCGCTCGAGCACCTGGCCGACGCCTGGCGGACGTGGGGCCAGAACGAGGACGGCTGGTTCGCGGTGCTGCACGGCGAGGTGCTGGCGCGCGTCTGACGGACGGTGGCGACGCCTCTAGGGTTGTCGGCATGCGCATCGCCAGGTTCACGACCGGGGACGACCCTCGCTACGCCCTCGTCGACGGCGAGGAGGGGGCCGAGGAGCTCGTCGTCCTCACCGGCGACCCGATCTACACCCCCGTCCAGCCGACGGGGGAGCGGATCCCGCTCACGGACGCCGTCCGGCTGCTCGCGCCCGTGATCCCCCGGTCGAAGATCGTCGCCGTCGGACGGAACTACGCCGCGCACGCCGCCGAGATGGGCAACGAGGTCCCGGTCTCGCCGGTGCTGTTCTTCAAGCCCAACACCTCGGTCATCGGGCCGGACGACCTCATCGTGCTGCCTCCGTGGTCCGAGGAGATCCACCACGAGGCGGAGCTCGCGGTCGTGATCGGCAAGGTCACCCGCAACGTGTCGCCCGAGCACGCGCTCGAGCGGGTGTTCGGCTTCACGGCCGCGAACGACGTGACGGCCCGCGACGTGCAGCGTGCGGAGGACCAGTGGGCGCGCGCCAAGGGGTTCGACACCTCGTGCCCGATCGGCCCCTGGATCGTCACCGACCTCGACACGGACGACCTCGGGATCCGGGCGCGCGTCAACGGCGAGACGCGGCAGGACGCGCGGACGTCGGCACTGATCTTCGACATCCCCTTCCTCGTCTCGTACATCTCCGAGGCGTTCACGCTGCTGCCCGGCGACGTGATCCTCACCGGGACTCCGGCCGGCGTCGGCCCGATCGTGGACCGGGACGTCGTCGAGGTCGAGATCGAGGACATCGGCGTGCTGCGCAACCCGGTCGTGCGGCGGGACTGAGCCGGTCCTGGGGCGGCCGCAGCCCGGCCGGCCCGCCTCACTAGGCTGGGGCGCGTGACCGACACCGCGCTCTCGTCCTCCGACAGCACCTCGACCGACGCCGCCGTCCCCGCCGTGCGGGTCAGGTTCTGCCCCTCGCCGACCGGGACGCCGCACGTGGGGCTGATCCGGACGGCGCTGTTCAACTGGGCGTACGCGCGGCACGTCGGCGGGACGTTCGTGTTCCGGATCGAGGACACCGACGCGGCCCGCGACAGCCAGGAGAGCTACCTCCAGCTGCTCGACGCGCTGCGCTGGCTGGGCCTCGACTGGGACGAGGGCGTCGAGGTCGGGGGCCCGCACGAGCCGTACCGGCAGTCCGAGCGCATGGACCTGTACCGCGACGTCGTCGCCCGGCTGGTCGAGGGCGGCTACGCGTACGAGTCGTTCTCCAGCCCGGAGGAGATCGAGGCCCGGCACCGTGCCGCCGGCCGTGACCCGAAGCGCGGGTACGACGGCCACGACCGCGACCTCACCGACGCGCAGAAGGCGGCGTTCCGCGCCGAGGGCCGCGAGCCGGTGCTGCGGCTGCGCATGCCCGACGACGACGTGTCGTTCACGGACCTCGTGCGGGGCGAGGTCACCTTCAAGGCGGGTTCCGTTCCCGACTACGCGATCGTTCGGGCCAACGGCCAGCCGCTGTACACGCTGGTCAACCCGATCGACGACGCGCTCATGGGCATCACGCACGTGCTGCGCGGCGAGGACCTGCTCTCGTCGACCCCGCGGCAGGTGGCGCTCTACCGCGCACTGCTCGAGCTGGGGATCGCCGAGGTGATGCCGCAGTTCGGGCACCTGCCGTACGTGATGGGGGAGGGCAACAAGAAGCTCTCGAAGCGGGACCCGGAGTCGAACCTCTTCCTGCACCGCGAGCGCGGGTTCCTGCCCGAGGGGCTGCTCAACTACCTGGCCCTGCTCGGCTGGGGGATCGGGCCCGATCGCGACATCTTCTCGGTCGACGAGCTCGTGGCGGCGTTCGACATCGTCGACGTCAACCCGAATCCCGCGCGGTTCGACCTCAAGAAGGCGGAGGCCATCAACGCCGCCCACGTGCGGCTGCTCGCGCCCGAGGACTTCCGGAACCGGCTCGTGCCGTACCTCCACGCGGCGGGCCTCGTCGCGGCCGACTCGTACGCCGACCTGCGTCCGGAGCACCGGGCTCTGCTGGACGCGGGCGCGCCCCTGGTGCAGGAGCGGATGACGCTGCTGGGCGAGGCGCCCGGGATGCTGGGCTTCCTCTTCGTGGCCGACGACGCCGTCACGCTCGAGCCCGAGGCGGTCGGGGCGCTGCGGGACGAGGCCGGCGCCGTGCTCGACGCCGCGCTGGCGGCGCTCGATCGGATCTCGGCCGCGGACTTCACGGCGGAGCCGGTCCAGGAGGCGCTCAAGGAGGCGATCGTCGAGGGCCTGGGCATCAAGCCGCGGTTCGCGTTCGCGCCTCTGCGGACGGCCGTCAGCGGCCGGCGTGTCTCGCCCCCGCTGTTCGAGTCCATGGAGATCCTCGGCAAGGAGAGCTCGCTCACGCGGGTGCGGGCGCTGCGGGCGACGCTGCGGTGACCGGGACGGTGGCCGCGGGCGGCGCCGTCGTGCCCCGGGTCGACGGCCTGGTCGACGGCGTGCTGTTCGACATCGACGACACGCTCGTGGACACGCGGGCGGCGTTCGCCGCGGCGCTGGCCGCCACCTGCGCGACGTACCTGCCGCACCTGACGGTCGACCAGCACGCCGAGGTGCTGGCGCACTGGCGCGCGGACCCGACGGGCTACTACCGGAGCTACACGAGCGGGGCGCTCGGGTACCGCGCGCAACGGATGGCACGCGCGGCCGAGCTCCAGGAGGTCTTCGGCGGTGCGCCGCTGGACGCCGACGGCTTCGCGGTCTGGGACGAGGTCTTCGAGGCGGGCTTCCGCGACGCCTGGGCGGCGCACGACGACGCCGCGCAGGTGGTCAAGGACCTGCTGGCCGCCGGCGTGGCGGTGGGCGCTCTGTCGAACGCCTCGGTGGCGTACCAGTCGCTCAAGCTCGAGCGCGTGGGGCTCGCCGGGTCGGTCCCGATGCTCGTGGGGGTCGACACGCTCGGCTTCGGCAAGCCCGACGCCCGGGTCTTCGCCGAGGCGTGCCGCCGGCTCGGGACCGAGCCCGCGCGCACGGCCTACGTCGGCGACGAGCTGGACTTCGACGCGCGTGCGGCGCGCGCGGCCGGGCTCGTCGGGGTCTGGCTCGACCGTCCGGGTGCGCGCCGCCACGCGGTCGACGACGCCGAGGTGGCCGAGGTGGCGGCGGCCGGCGTGGTCGTCGTGCACGGGCTCGACGAGCTGCGCGCCGCGCTCGGGGTCTGAGCGCGGCGCGACCGGCGGGCTGCCCGGCCCGGCGGTCGGCTCAGCGCAGGTCGGCGCGCCAGCACTCCGTCCGGTACGGCACCTCGATCTCCGCGCGTCCCGCGAGGTCGGGGTGCGTGCGCGTGAGCTCGTCGACGTCGTCGAGCAGGCGGTCGCGGTCGGCCGGAGGCAGCGTGAGGGTGTGGCTGCGCGACGCGGCGAGTGTCCGCAGGTCGGCAGCCGGGATGCGGTGGACCCAGGGGACGGTGGTGTGCTCGAGCGGCCCGAACCGCCCGTCGAGCACCGGCTCGCCATGGAGCGGGTCGAGCGAGTCGCCGCGGTGGATGATCCGCGTGAACTCCTCGACCCAGGGCACCCGGTGGTCGCGGACGTTCCAGACCACGCCGAGCCGGCCGCCGGGCCGCAGGACCCGCTCGATCTCGGGCAGGGTTCGGCCGACGTCGAACCAGTGCCACGCCTGCGCGACCACGACCGCGTCGACCGCGTCCCCCGTCAACGGGATCGCCTCGGCGCTCCCCGCGAGCGCATGCACCCCGGGGACGGCAGCGACGAGCTCGGACCGCATCCCGTCGTCGGGCTCGACGGCGGTCACGTCGAACCCCAGCTCGACGAGCCGCTCGGTCAGCTTGCCGGTGCCGGCGGCCAGGTCGAGGACCCGCCGGGCCGTGCTGGGGACCAGCCACCGGGCCGCGTCGGCGGGGTAGGTCGGGCGTGAGCGCCGGTAGGCGTCTGCCCCTCGACCGAACGACCGGGCTCGGGCTGCGGACGGCTCGGAAGGGTCGGGCGTGCTCATGGTCCGACGGTGCCATGACGGGTGACGGCTGTCGAACGCGCCGTCTACCGTACGGACCGTGGTGGCGTTCGGTGGGGTTCGAAGACGTGCGGGTTTGGACCCACCCGATCTGCTCGGGTAGAGTTCATGGCCGGTACGGACCACGGGTTCGGACGTACGGGCCTCCAGCTCCGGACGGACTAAACCCGAGGAATGTACCCCCATGGGGTATGGTGTAATTGGCAACACATCGGTTTCTGGTACCGACATTCTAGGTTCGAGTCCTGGTACCCCAGCGTGAACCCCTCCGGACATCCGGTAGGGTGCTCACTCGGTAGTCGATCGGGACCGATGCCATCGGTCTTGATGGAGCTGCGAAGGCCCCCGTTGTGTAGCGGCCTAGCACGCCGCCCTCTCACGGCGGTAGCGCCGGTTCGAATCCGGTCGGGGGTACGCAAGGCGAAGGCCCGGTCACCATGGTGACCGGGCCTTCGTCGTCCGCGAGGTGGAGTCGCCCGGGCGAGCGACGGCTCACCGCAACGACACGTCACTCGAACATGTCATTCGCCCGAACGGCGCAGGACCTCGGTGAGCCGGTTGGCGGCCGCGACGACGGCGCCGGCGTGCAGGCGGCCCGGCTGGCGGCTGAGGCGCTCGACGGGGCCCGAGATCGAGACCGCCGCGACGATCCGGCCCGACGGCCCGCGCACGGGTGCCGAGACCGAGGCGACCCCCGCCTCGCGCTCGGAGACCGACTGGGCCCAGCCGCGGCGTCGGACACCGGAGAGGATGGTCGCGGTGAACCGCGCGCCCTGGAGGCCGCGGTGGAGCCGGTCCGGCTCCTCCCAGGCCAGGAGGATCTGCGCCGCCGACCCGGCCTGCATCGACAGCGTCGCGCCGACCGGGATGGAGTCGCGCAGCCCGATGGGCCGCTCGGCGGCCGCGACGCAGATGCGCTGGTCGCCCTGCCGCCGGAACAGCTGCGCGCTCTCGCCGGTGTGGTCGCGCAGCGCGGCGAGCACGGGCCCGGCCGCGGCGAGCAGGCGGTCCTCGCCGGCCGCGGTCGAGAGCTCGCCCAGCCGCGGTCCGAGCACGAACCGGCCCTGCATGTCCCGCGCCACGAGACGGTGGTGCTCGAGCGCGACCGCGAGCCGGTGCGCCGTCGGGCGCGCGAGATGGGTGGCCGCGACGAGCTGGGCGAGGGTCGCAGGGCCGGCCTCGAGGGCGCTGAGGACGGATGCGGCCTTGTCCAGCACGCCGACTCCGCTAGAGTTGTCCATAGACCGATACTGACGTCTCGAAGGCTGAGACGCAAGTACCAGCCCGTGAGGCGCCCCCGGACACTCGTCCGGAGGTGAGGACCCGAGAGGACGCAGAGACATGGCCGGCACGCTGGCGGAGAAGGTCTGGGACGCGCACGTCGTGCGCCGCGGGAGCAACGGAGCTCCCGACCTGCTGTACATCGACCTCCACCTCGTCCACGAGGTGACGAGCCCGCAGGCGTTCGAGGGGCTCCGCCTCACGGACCGCACCGTGCGGCGTCCGGACCTGACGATCGCGACCGAGGACCACAACACCCCGACCGTCGACATCGACAAGCCGATCGCCGATCTCACCAGCCGGACGCAGATCCAGACGCTCCGCACCAACGCGGCCGAGTTCGGCATCCGCCTGCACTCCCTCGGCGACGCCGACCAGGGCATCGTGCACGTCGTCGGCCCGCAGCTGGGGCTGACGATGCCGGGGCTCACCGTGGTCTGCGGCGACTCGCACACGTCGACGCACGGCGCGTTCGGGGCGCTCGCCTTCGGCATCGGGACGAGCGAGGTCGAGCACGTCCTCGCGACGCAGACGCTGCCCCTCAACCCGTTCAAGACGATGGCGATCACGGTGGACGGGACCCTGCGTCCAGGGACCACCGCCAAGGACATCATCCTCGCCGTCATCGCCAGGATCGGGACCGGGGGCGGCCAGGGCTACGTGCTCGAGTACCGGGGCGAGGCGATCCGTGCGCTGTCGATGGAAGCGCGCATGACGATCTGCAACATGTCGATCGAGGCCGGCGCGCGTGCCGGGATGATCGCGCCCGACGAGACGACGTTCGAGTACCTCAAGGGTCGCCCGCACGCGCCCGAGGGCGCGGCCTGGGACGAGGCCGTCGCCTACTGGAGCACGCTCAAGAGCGACGACGACGCGGTCTTCGACGCCGAGGTCGTGCTCGACGCCGCCGACCTCGAGCCCTTCGTGACGTGGGGCACGAACCCCGGGCAGGGGCTGCCGCTGTCGGCGCGCGTGCCCGTGCCGGCCGAGATCGCGGACGAGGCCGAGCGCGCGACCGCCGAGCGTGCGCTCGAGTACATGGCCCTCACGCCCGGGATGCCGCTGCGCGACATCGCGGTCGACACGGTCTTCATCGGTTCCTGTACCAACGGCCGCATCGAGGACCTGCGTGCGGTCGCCGACGTCGTCAAGGGCAAGCACAAGGCCGAGTCGCTGCGCGTCCTGGTGGTGCCCGGCTCGGCGCGCGTCCGCCTCCAGGCCGAGGCCGAGGGGCTCGACAGGATCTTCCTCGACTTCGGCGCCGAGTGGCGCAACGCCGGCTGCTCGATGTGTCTCGGCATGAACCCCGACCAGCTGGCCCCGGGCGAGCGCAGCGCGTCGACGTCGAACCGGAACTTCGAGGGTCGGCAGGGCAAGGGCGGGCGCACGCACCTCGTCTCGCCGCTCGTGGCGGCCGCCACGGCCATCCGCGGGACGCTCTCGTCGGTCGCCGACCTCGCCGACGACGGTGCCGACGCGCCCGCCCCCGACCTCCTGCCTGCCTGACCGAGAAGATCGCGAGAGCCACCATGGAGAAGTTCACGACCCACACGGGCGTCGGGGTCCCGCTGCGCCGCAGCAACGTCGACACCGACCAGATCATCCCGGCGGTCTACCTCAAGCGCGTCACGCGCACGGGGTTCGAGGACGCGCTGTTCGCCGCCTGGCGCGGCGACCCGGAGTTCGTGCTCAACCAGCCGGCGTACGCGAACGGCTCGGTGCTGGTCGCCGGCCCGGACTTCGGCACGGGCTCGTCCCGGGAGCACGCCGTCTGGGCGCTCAAGGACTACGGCTTCAAGGCCGTCGTCTCGTCGCGGTTCGCCGACATCTTCCGCGGCAACTCGGGCAAGCAGGGCCTGCTCGCGGCCGTCGTCGCGCCCGAGGACATCGAGCTGATCTGGAAGGTCCTCGAGACCCGGCCCGGCACCGAGGTGACCGTCGACCTCGAGGCCCGCACCGTGACGTGCGACGACGTCGTGGCCCGGTTCGAGGTCGACGACTACACGCGGTGGCGCCTGATGGAGGGGCTCGACGACATCGGGCTGACGCTCCAGCACGCCGACGAGATCTCGGCGTACGAGGCCACGCGTGCCTCGTGGCGGCCACGCACCCTGCCTGCCAAGCACCTGCCGCCGGTCGAGGTCGCGGCCGCGCGCCCGGTGGGCTGACCCGCCGGAGTCCGGGGCAGGGCGCGTCGCGGTCGAGCAGGGCGCGTAGCCTTCGCTACGTCCAGGTCCGGTTCGGGACGACGTGACCAGCGCCACGGCGTGGGCGTCATGAGGGAGTCAGCCAGTGAGCGACGATGGACGTATGACCGACCTGCTCTACGTGAACGGTGGCACGCCCCTGTCGGGCGAGATCACGGTCCGCGGTGCCAAGAACTTCGTCTCCAAGGCCATGGTGGCGTCCCTGCTGGGTGACGGCCCGAGCGTCCTGCGCAACGTGCCGCAGATCCGGGACGTCGCGGTCGTGACCGGCCTGCTCGAGCTGCACGGCGTCGCCGTGGCGGCCGACGACGACGCGGGCACCCTCCACCTGGACCCGAGCAACGTCGAGTCCGCCCACGTCGCCGACATCGACGC
Source organism: Cellulomonas fimi (assembly GCF_012952065.1). Lineage (GTDB taxonomy): Bacteria > Actinomycetota > Actinomycetes > Actinomycetales > Cellulomonadaceae > Pengzhenrongella > Pengzhenrongella fimi_A. The sequence goes on along the minus strand of NZ_JABCJJ010000026.1, from coordinate 19,627 downwards.
GCACGCCGGCTCGAGCCGCATCCCGATCCTCTTCTGCGGCCCCCTCCTGCACCGTCTCGGCGAGGCCTTCATCCCCGACCTGGGTGGGTGCCGCATCGGCGACCGGCCGATCAACTACCACCTCGACATCCTGCGGCAGTTCGGGGCCGTCGTGGAGAAGCGCGCGCAGGGCATCCACATCCGTGCCCCGCGCCGGCTCCAGGGCACCAAGATCGCGCTGCCGTACCCCAGCGTCGGCGCGACCGAGCAGCTCCTCCTGACCGCGGTCCGCGCCGAGGGCATCACCGAGCTCGCGAACGCTGCGATCGAGCCCGAGATCATGGACCTCATCAACGTCCTGCAGAAGATGGGCGCGATCATCTCGGTCGACACCGACCGCGTGATCCGGATCGAGGGCGTCGACCGGCTCTCGGGCTTCCAGCACACGGCTCTCTCCGACCGCATCGAGGCCGCGTCGTGGGCGTCGGCGGCCCTCGCCACGGGCGGCGACATCTACGTGCGCGGCGCGACGCAGCCGGAGATGACGGCGTTCCTCAACACCTTCCGCAAGGTGGGCGGCGAGTTCGACGTCGACGACGCCGGGATCCGCTTCTACCACCCGGGCGGCGACCTCAGGTCGATCGTGCTCGAGACCGACGTGCACCCGGGGTTCATGACGGACTGGCAGCAGCCGCTCGTCGTCGCGCTCACGCAGGCCAAGGGCCTGTCGATCGTGCACGAGACCGTCTACGAGAACCGGTTCGGGTTCACCGACGCGCTCGTCGGCATGGGCGCGACGATCCAGGTCTACAAGGAGTGCCTGGGCGGACGCCCCTGCCGCTTCGGGCAGCGCAACTTCTTCCACTCCGCGGTCGTCTCGGGCCCGACGCCGCTCGCGGCCGCCGAGATCGAGGTGCCCGACCTGCGCGGCGGCTTCAGCCACCTCATCGCGGCGCTCGCCGCCAAGGGCACGTCCACCGTCAAGGGCATCGGCCTGATCGACCGCGGGTACGAGCACTTCACGGACAAGCTGACCGCGCTCGGGGCCGAGTTCAGCCGGAGCTGAGGGGACGGGCCGCGAGGGCGGCCGGGCGGCGGGTAGCATCGCTCACCGTGCCAGACCCCGCCCGCGCGAACCGCGCCTACCGCAACGTCGCCCGCGTGGTCCGTCCGCCGATGCTCGCCATGACCCGGCGGGACTGGCGCGGCGCCGAGAACTACCCGACCGACCGCGGGTTCATCGCCGCGGCGAACCACATGACGAACATCGACCCGATCACGTTCGCGCACTACCTCTACGACCACGGGATCGCCCCGCGGATCCTCGCGAAGTCGTCGCTCTTCACGGTTCCCGTGCTGGGGAAGATCCTCACCGCGACCGGGCAGATCCCCGTGCACCGGAACACGTCCGACGCCGGTCGGTCGCTCGACGCAGCGGTCGCCGCGCTCGAGGCGGGCGAGTGTGTGGCGGTCTTTCCCGAGGGGACGCTCACCCGGCAGCCCGACCTGTGGCCGATGGCAGGCAAGACCGGGGTCGCGCGACTCGCCCTGACGACCCGGGCTCCCGTGATCCCCGCCGCGCAGTGGGGCCCCCAGGACCTGCTCGGGCACTACGAGAAGCTGCTCAAGCCCTTCCCGCCCAAGCGCGTCACGATCGTCGCCGGCCCGCCGGTCGACCTCGACGACCTGTACGACCGTCCGCTCGACAACGCGACGTTGCGCGAGGCGACCGAGCGGGTGATGGCCGCGATCACGGTGCTGCTCGAGGAGATCCGCGGGGAGAAGGCGCCCGCGGAGCGGTTCGACATGCGCCGCGCGAAGGCGGCCGACAACGGCGCGTCGGTTGACCCGACCCAGCCTCCGTCGTCGGGCACGGCGCCCGGTGCGGCCCCCGGCGGGGAGCCGGCCCCGTGACCGCGCTGCGCGCCGCTGTGCTCGGCACGGGCGCGTGGGGCACCACGTTCGCGACGGTCCTGGCCGACGCCGGGTGCGACGTCGCGCTCTGGGGTCGCAGCGCCGCGGTGTGCGAGGAGATCGCGACGACGCACCGCAACGAGGCCTACCTCCCCGGGATCGACCTCCCCGCGACGATGACGGCCTCCACGGACCCCGCGACGGTGCTCGCGGGCGCCGACCTGGTCGCGATCGCGATCCCCTCGCAGAGCGTCCGGGCGACGCTCGCGCCGATGCGCCCGCTCGTCCCGGCCCACGCCGTCGCCGTCTCGCTCATGAAGGGCGTCGAGCTCAGCACCGACCAGCGGATGAGCCAGGTCGTCGCTGAGGTGCTGGGCCTGCCCGTCGACCGCGTCGCCGTCGTCTCCGGCCCCAACCTCGCGCGCGAGATCGCCGAGCGCCAGCCCACCGCGACCGTCGTGGCCTCGACGAGCCCCGAGACCGCGCAGCTGGTCGCGCGCGCGTGCGCCTCGGCGACGTTCCGGCCGTACACGAACGACGACGTCGTGGGCGTCGAGCTGTGCGGCGCGGTCAAGAACATCATCGCCGTCGCCGTCGGGATCGCGCAGGGCCGGGGCTTGCGCTACAACACGATGGCCACGATCATCACGCGCGGGCTCGTCGAGATCACGCGGCTCGGGCTCGCGCTCGGGGCCGACGCCGAGACGTTCCCCGGGCTCGCCGGTATGGGTGACCTCATGGCGACGTGCGCGTCGCCGGCGTCGCGCAACCACAGCCTCGGCGTACACCTCGGTCAGGGGATGACGCTCGACGAGGCGATCGCGGCGACCGGTGGCACGGCCGAGGGGGTCAAGACGTCCCGGTCGGTGCTCGAGCTGGCGCGGTCGGTCGGCGTGGAGATGCCGATCACCGAGGCGGTGGTCGCGGTGCTGCACGAGGGGCTGCCGGTCGACGAGCTCGCGCCGCTGCTGCTGGGCCGCCCGCACAAGGCCGAGCGGACCTGACCTGAGCTGACCAGATGCTGCCCGCGGAAGCGGGTCAGCGCCCGGGCAGCGCGGCGGCGGCCGAGAGCGCCTGCGACAGGTCCGACCACAGGTCCTCGACGTCCTCGATGCCGACGGACAGGCGCAGGAGGTCCTCGGGGACCGTCGCCGACTCGGTGGTGAACCGGCGCCGACGCTCGAGGCTCGACTCCACCCCTCCCAGGCTCGTCGCGGGCACCCACAGCCGGAGCGCCGAGACGACCGCGTCGGCGGCCGCGACGCCGCCCACGGGTCGCAGCCCGATGATCGAGCCGAACCCCGTCATGAGCCGCGCGGCGACCTTGTGGCCAGGGTCGTCGGGCAGGCTCGGGTGCCGCACCTGGGCGACCGCGGGGTGCGCCGCGAGCCGCCGGGCGAGCTCGACGGCGGTCTCCTGCGAGCGCCCCACCCGGAGGGCGAGCGTGCGCAGCCCGCGCAGGGCGAGCCAGACCTCCCACGGGCCCGCGATCGACCCGTGCAGCGTGCGGTAGGCGAGAAAGCGGGCGTGCAGCTCGGGGTCGTCCACGACGACGGCGCCGAGCACGACGTCCGAGTGCCCCGCGAGGTACTTCGTCACCGAGTGCACGACGACGTCGGCGCCCCACGCGAGCGGACGCTGGCCGAGCGGCGTGGCGAACGTGTTGTCGACCGCGACCGGGACGCCGACCGCGTGCGCCGCGTCGACGAGCGCGGGGAGGTCCGCGACCTCGAGCATGGGGTTGGTCGGGGACTCGACCCACAGCAGCGACGTGGGAGCCGCCCGCAGCGCCTCGACGACGGCGGCGGTGTCCGCGATGTCGACGCGCACCACCTCGACGCCGTTCCGCAGCGCCATGTCGTCCGCGAACCCGAGCGTCACCTGGTACGCGTGCCGCGGGACGACGAGACGTCCACCGGACGGGACGAGCGACAGCACCGCGGCGATCGCCGCCATGCCCGACCCGAACACCAGCGCGGGCTGCGCGGCACCCTCGAGATCGGCGAGCGCCCGCTCGAAGGGGACCCAGGTCTCGGTGCCGTTGCGGGCGTAGAGCAGCTCGCCGGGCCCGGGGGTGCCGGTCGAGACGTAGGTCGAGGACAGGACGACCGGCGGGTTGACCGGCCCGCCGGGCGTGCGGTCGGGCCGGCCGGCCGTGACCGCCACGGTCGCGGGGGAGAGGTCGTGGGGGCGGCCCTCGGGCCCGATGGGTGCACGCACCCTCGCAGGGTAGTCGCGGCCGAGCAGAGCCGGAGACGCGCGGCCGACCGCTGCCTCGCAGGCGGCGAGCGTCCGACCGGGCGGTAGGGTCGGGCGCGATGGAGACGATCCCCGCGCCCGGTCCTGCGTCCGAGCCCGAGCCCGCCGGCGTCCGACCGCGGGTCCTCCTGCTGTTCGGCGGCCGGTCGGGCGAGCACGCCATCAGCTGCGCGACTGCCGGTGGGGTGCTCCGCGCGATCGACCGGACGCGCTACGACGTCGTCCCGGTCGGCATCACGCCCCAGGGCCGGTGGGTACTCGTGTCCGACGACCCGGACTGCTGGTCGATCGTGGACGGCAGGCTCCCCGAGGTCGAGGACGGACCCCAGCAGGTGCTCCTGCCGCAGTCCGCCGAGGACCGAGAGCTCCAGGTGCTCGAGCCGGGCACGCTGCCTGCGGCGATCGGCGCGGTGGACGTCGTGTTCCCGCTGCTGCACGGACCGTTCGGCGAGGACGGGACGGTCCAGGGGCTGCTCGAGCTCGTCGACCTGCGGTACGTGGGTGCGGGCGTGCTGGCCTCCGCGGTCGGCATGGACAAGCACTTCATGAAGCTCGTGCTCGCGGGTCAGGGCCTGCCGATCGCGCCCTACACCGTGCTCCGGCCCGGCGACTTCGAGCGCAACCCCGACGCCTGGACGCAGACCGTCGCGAGCCTCGGCCTGCCGGTGTTCGTGAAGCCGGCTCGGGCCGGGTCGAGCCTCGGCATCACCAAGGTCGACGACCTCGCGGACCTGCCCGCCGCGCTCGACGAGGCACGACGCCACGACCCCAAGGTCGTCATCGAGGCTGGAGTGGTCGGTCGAGAGATCGAGTGCGCCGTGCTGGGCGGGGTCGACGGCGGCCGGCCGCGCGCGTCCCAGCCGGGCGAGATCGTGGTCACGGACAGCCGGCACGGCTTCTACGACTTCGAGGCCAAGTACCTCGACGAGGGCGGCGTCCGGCTGACGTGCCCGGCGGACCTGTCCGACGCCGTGTCCGAGGCGGTGCGCGACGTCGCGGTGCGCACCTTCGAGGCGGTCGGCTGCGAGGGGCTCGCCCGCGTGGACGTGTTCGTGACGGCCGACGGGGACGTCGTGGTCAACGAGATCAACACGATGCCGGGGTTCACGCCGTACTCGATGTACCCGCGGATGTGGGAGGCGTCGGGGCTCGCGTACCCGGACCTGATCGACGACCTGCTCCGGCTCGCGCTCGCGCGCCCGACCGGGCTCCGCTGAGGACGCGCCTCAGAGGCACTCCCGCACCTGCTCGGTCTCGGCCACCGCCGGGCCGAGGTCCACGAGGAACGACGCCGAGCGGCCCGCGGTGACCTCGGGCGGCACCACGACCTCGACCGCCGGTTCACGCCCGTAGGTCGTGAAGGTCCAGAGCGTGCCTCCCGACGCCGACGTCTGCGACGGGTCCTCGACCGCCACCCAGTCGACCCTCACGCCTGACGGGTCCGTCACCGTGACGCACGGGTCGGTCGTCGGCGGGAGCGGCTCGACGCCGCACCGCAGGGCGACCGGCGCCGAGGCATCACCCCAGGCCGCGGTGCCCTGGCTCGAGGTCTCGAGGCGAGGGAGGTCGGCGAGCTCCTGGGGCAGCGCCAGCACGACGCTCGCGCACACGGGGTCGGCGGCGTTCGGGGCCACCTCGACGTCGGCCGTGGACGCGCAGGCGCCCAGCGCGGCCATGGCGACGACGACGAGCGCGACGGCGCGCACGCGGGAGGAGAAGCTGGACGGTCGGGGCACCCTGTCACGGTAGCCCGGCCGCGGACCGGTCCGGTGCACGCCCGCAGCGGGGTCGGTAGCGTTGCGCCCCGTGACCCGACCCGACCCGACCCGTGCCGACCCGGCGCTCGTCGTGGGGGACCTGAGCGAGGAGGAGCTGCTCGCGCGGATCTTCCCCCTGCTGCCCGCCGGCTCGTCGACGCTGGTCGGCCCGGGCGACGACGCGGCGGTGGTCCAGGCGCCGGACGGCCGGGTCGTGATCTCCACGGACGTCCTGGTCGAGGGTCGGCACTTCCGGCGCGACTGGTCGAGCGGCGCGGACGTGGGCTGGCGTGCGGCCGTGCAGAACCTCGCGGACGTCGTCGCGATGGGCGCCCGCCCGACGGCGATGGTCGTCGCGCTCGTCGCGCCGCCCGACCTCCGGGTGGACTGGGTGACCGGGCTCGCGCGGGGTCTCGCGGAGGCCTGCGGACGGCACGACGTCGGGGTGGTCGGCGGTGACCTGTCAGGAGGCGACGCCGTCGTCGTGAGCGTGACCGTGCACGGCGACCTGGCCGGCCACGCGCCGGTGCTGCGCTCGGGTGCGCGCCCGGGCGACGTCGTCGGGCACGCCGGGGTGTGCGGCTGGTCCGCGGCCGGGCTCGCGCTCCTCGCGGCAGGAGCCGGGCACGTCTCACCGCCGCTGGTCGCCGCCTACCTGCGTCCGGACCCGCCGCTCGGTGCGGGCGGGGCCGCGGTGGACGCCGGGGCGACCTCGATGCTCGACGTGTCCGACGGGCTGCTGCGCGACGCGGGGCGTCTGGCTCGCGCGAGCGGCGTCGTGCTCGACCTGGACCGGGTCCCGGGCGCGTTCGGTGCCGACCTGGTGGCGTTGCGCGAGGCCGCCTCGGCCACGGGGATCACCGCCGAGGACTGGGTGCTCAGCGGCGGCGAGGACCACGGCCTGCTCGCGACGTTCCCGGCGGGTTCCGGGCTGCCGGCGCCCTTCCGGCCTGTCGGTCGCGTGCTCGCGGCCGGGGCGGACGGGCCGGGCGTGCTCGTGGGCGGAGCCGCACCGACGACGGCGTCACCCGGCTGGGACCACTTCGCACGCTGAGCGGCAGGCGCCCTGCGCGTCGGTCAGCTGCGCCGGTACCGGACCTCGAGGAGCGGAGCGCCCCCGCGCTCGTGCATGCGCTCGGTGCCGTCGGCGGCGAAGCCGTGGCGACGGTAGAAGTGCCGCGCGCGCTCGTTGGCGGCGAGGACCCACAGGGACACCGGGGCGCCGTCGGGCACCTCCGCGAGCACCGTCCGCATGAGCTCGCGCGCGACGCCCTTGCCCCACATCCCGGGGTCGAGGTAGATGGAGTAGATCTCCTGCTCGTTCCGGGCCGCGTCCTCGTCGCGTGCCGGACCGAGCGACGCGAAGCCGAGGGCCCGAGAACCCGCGGCAGCGACCCAGGTCCGGACGTCGTCCCGCGGGCCGGTGCGCAGCCGCTCGGCCCACCGGCCGGCGCGTTCGTCGACGTCGAGCGACGCGAGGTAGTCGGCGGCCACGATGCCGTCGTAGGCCTCGCGCCACGAGGCGACGTGGACGCGCGCGATCTCCGGCGCGTCGGAGACGTCGGCCGGCCGGATGGTCAGGTCCTCGAGCGTTTCCCCCATGGCGCACACCATGCCACCTGCGCTCGGCAGATGCAGCCCTTCAACCCGGAACGGATGACCTTGCCGGTGACCTGCCGGTGACCCGCCGGGATGCACGAAGCCCGCGGGTTTCGACCCGCGGGCTTCGTGACGATGGTGCGGTGCGGTCAGACGTGCCGCACGACCTTGCCGGCCTTGAGGCACGAGGTGCACACGTTCAGGCGCTTCGGGGCACCCGCCACGACGGCGCGCACGCGCTGGATGTTCGGGTTCCAGCGACGCTTCGTCCGGATGTGCGAGTGCGAGATGCTGTGCCCGAAGCTGGGGCCCTTGCCGCAGACGTCGCAGTTGGCAGCCACGGTCTCTCCTGATCGTCGTGCACGCCGCAGGGCGGCGAGGGGAAGTGGGCGAGGGTTGCGGTGCGCACCCGGGGGGCGCTCCGTCAACGCCCTGTCGAGGACAGGGCCCTCGTGAGGACGATGCCCGGTCGAGGCCGGACAACCTGGCAAGACTAGCCGATGGATCGCGCGCCGCCCAAATGAGGGTGGCATGCGGCATCGTGTGCGCGAGGGCCGAGGATGGTGCCTGCCCCCGGGGCGCCGGAGGTGGGCGAGCAGCGGGAAGGGATGCGCGTGGACCGGCTGGACGGCGCGGCGGTACGAGCCTGGGCCCGGGCTGCCGCCCGTGACCTCGACGAGGCGCGCGGCTCGATCGACCTCCTCAACGTGTTCCCCGTGCCCGACGGCGACACGGGGACCAACCTCAGCCTGACCGTGGCGCAGGGGGCCGACGAGGTCGACGCCCTGCCCGGTCCTGCCACCGCACCCGAGGCGATGCGCGCCTTCGCGCGCGGCGCGCTCCTCGGCGCCCGGGGCAGCTCGGGGGTCATCCTCAGCCAGTTCCTGCTCGGCCTCTCCCGCGGGCTCGCGCAGGGTGTCCCGGGCCTGCCCGACGCCGCGCGCGAGCCGGATGCCGCGGACGGCGTCTCGGCCGGAGGTCTCGCCCTGGCCGGCGCCCTGGACGCGGCGCAGGCGGCGGCGCGCACGGCGGTCGCCAAGCCGGTCGAGGGCACCATCCTGACCGCCGCCACCGCGGCGGCACGGGCCGCGCGTGCGGCCGCGGGCGAGGGGGCCGATCTCGCTGCCACTGCCACGGCGGCGCTCGCGGGTGCGAGCGACGCGCTCGCCCGGACACCCGACGACCTGGACGTCCTGCGCTCCGCAGGGGTGGTCGACGCCGGTGCGAGCGGGCTGGTCGTGCTGCTCGGGTCGCTCGTCGGCGTGATCACCGGGCAGCGGCCGACCACGGTGCTCGGGCACCACGTGCGCGAGGCCCGCGGCGACGGCGACGGCGCCGACGTCCACGACGTGCCGGGGACGGAGCCGACCGACGGGTGTGCGGCCGGCGCCGACGGCGAGTTCGAGGTGATGTTCCTGCTCGAGGCCGCCACGGACATCGCGGCCGACCTCAGCGCGCGGCTGCAGGCGCTCGGCGAGTCGGTCGCCGTCGTCGGTGGTCCCGACGTGTGGCAGGCGCACGTCCACACCGACGACCCGGCAGGCGCGATCGCCGCGGGGGGGCTCGGCCGCCGTCGCCAGGTCACCGTGCGTCATCTGGGCGTCCACGCCCACGCGCAGTCTCACGTGCACCCTCAAGCCCGTGGCGGCCGGCGGACCGGGCTCGGGCTCGTGGTCGGGACCGGGGCACCGGGCCTCGTGGCCGAGCTCGCACGGGTGGGCGCCGTGGTGATGGTGCACGCGGACGAGCCGGCGACGACCGCGGGCGTGCTGCGCGCCGTCGTGGACTCGGCGGCCCCCGACGTCCTCGTCCTCCCCGGATCGCCCTCGGCCGGTGCGGCGGCCCGTGCCGTCACCGGGACCGCCCGCGCCCGGGGGCGGCAGACCGTCCACGTGGTCGAGGCCGACGACGACGTGCGGGTGACCGCCGGACTGGCTGCCGCGCTCGCGGCCGTGCCCGACGTCGGCGCCGTCGCCCCGCCGGACGTCACGGCCGCGGTCGCCGCCGTCGCCCGCGCCGTCGGCGCCGTGCGCACGGCCGAGGTGACGGCCGCGGAGGACCCGGCCGACGTGCGTCGCGTCGTGGACGCCCTGCTCAGCCCGGGCGGCGAGGTCCTCACCGTCCTGCGCGGCGCCCGGGCGGCGGACGGGACGCTCGACGCCCTCACCGCGGCGCTCGTCGACCACGTCGCGGCCGCCCATCCGGGCGTGGACGTCGTCGTGCTCGAGGGTGGTCAGGCAGAGCCCCTCCTCGCGCTGGGGGCCGAGTGAGCGACGACCGGGTGGGCGAGCACCGGGTGGGCACCGGGTGAGCGAGCACCGTCGTGAGCACCTGGGCGACGTGGTCGGCGGCCCGGTCGACCGCTTCGCCGAGCCGCTCGTGCGCGTGCTCGGCCCGCGCACGTCGGGCGCCATGGAGAAGCTGGGCCTGCGCACGACCGGCGACCTCCTGCGCCACTACCCGCGCCGCTACTCCGACCCCGGCACGTTGACGGACCTCTCCGGGCTCGCGGTCGGCGAGCACGTGACCGTCATGGCGGAGGTGCGGCAGGCGACCGTGCGCACGATGCGGAACCGGAGCGGCGCGATGCTGCAGGGCGTCGTCACGGACGGCGCCCGCACGCTCCACCTCACGTTCTTCGGCAAGGGCCCGCGCGCGCTGACGCACCACGAGCAGAAGCTCCGGCCGGGCCGGGTCGGCCTGTTCACCGGCGTGGTCGGTGCCTACCAGGGCACGCTGCAGCTCACGCACCCGGACTACAAGATCATCGGCGTCGACGTCGACGACGAGGCCGAGGCGCTCGCCGAGGCCGGTCGCCCGATCCCGATCTACCCCGCGAGCGCGTCGCTCGCGTCGTGGCGCATCCAGGCGAGCGTGCGCACCGTCCTCGACCCGCTGGCCGAGGCCGACGTCCCGGACCCGGTCCCGGCGGGGCTGCGCTCCGAGCGGGGCCTCGTGACGCTCCACCAGGCGCTCAAGGACGTCCACGAGCCGTTCACCGATGCCGACTGGCGGCGGGGCCGCGACCGGCTGCGGTACGAGGAGGCGTTCGTGCTCCAGGCGGCGCTGGCACGTCGTCGTGCGGAGGCCGCGCGTCAGCACGCGACCGCGCGGCCGCCGCGTGCGGACGGGCTGCTCGCCGACTTCGACGCCCGGCTGCCGTTCACCCTGACCGCCGGGCAGCGCGCGGTGGGCGAGGAGCTCGCGGTCGAGCTCGCCCGCCCGCGGCCGATGCAGCGGCTGCTCCAGGGCGAGGTCGGCTCGGGCAAGACGGTCGTCGCGCTGCGCGCGATGCTCCAGGTGGTCGACGCCGGTGGCCAGGCCGCGCTGCTCGCGCCGACCGAGGTCCTCGCCGCGCAGCACGTCCGCACGCTCCGGGCGCTGCTCGGTCCGCTCGCGGAGGCCGGCTTCCTGGGCGGTGCCGACGACGGCACGCGCGTCGCGCTGCTCACCGGGTCGCAAGGGGCCGCCGCGCGGCGCGAGAGCCTGCTCGATGCCGCGAGCGGCCGGGCGGGGATCGTCGTCGGCACGCACGCGCTGCTCAGCGAGACGGTCCAGTTCGCGGACCTCGGCCTCGTCGTCGTGGACGAGCAGCACCGGTTCGGGGTGGAGCAGCGCGACACGCTGCGCGCCAAGGCCAGCACGACGCCGCACCTGCTCGTCATGACCGCGACCCCGATCCCGCGCACGGTCGCGATGACCGTGTTCGGCGATCTCGAGACGTCGACCCTCACCGAGGTGCCGGCCGGCCGCAGCGGCGTGACGACCGTCGTCGTGCCGGCGGAGAACGCCGCCTGGATGACGCGCACGTGGCAGCGCGTGCGCGAGGAGGTCGAGGGCGGTCACCGGGCGTACGTGGTGTGCCCGCGGATCGACCCGGACGAGCCGCAGGACGACGGCGCGGACCTGCTCGCGGTCGACGTCGTCGGGGCCGCCGACGAGAGCGGGCGCGGGTCGGCCGCCCGGAACGCTCCCGAGGCGCGTCGGCCGCTCCGGGCCGTGCTCGAGGTCGCCGCGGAGCTGCGCGCGCTGCCGGCGCTCGCCGGGGTCGAGATCGGGGTGCTGCACGGCCGCATGGCTCCCGACGACAAGGAGCGCGTCATGGCGGACCTGGCGGCCGGGCGGGTCCAGGTGCTGGTGTCCACCACCGTGATCGAGGTGGGCGTCGACGTGCCCGAGGCCACGGCGATGGTCGTGCTCGACGCCGACCGCTTCGGGCTCTCGCAGCTGCACCAGCTCCGCGGTCGCGTCGGGCGGGGGACCGCGCCGGGCCTGTGCCTGCTCGTCTCGGGCGCGGGCGGCGCCGGCCGCCCGGCTGCGGGGGCCTCGCCGGCCGCTGTGCGCCTGCAGACGCTCGCGGAGACGACCGACGGCTTCGCGCTCGCGAGCGTCGACCTCGAGCTGCGGCGCGAGGGCGACGTGCTGGGCGCCGCGCAGTCCGGCGGGATCAGCTCGCTGCGGCTGCTGCGGGTCACGCGCGACGCGGACGTCATCGCGCAGGCCCGTACGGACGCGACGGCCGTGGTCGAGGCCGATCCGGCGCTGGACGGGATCCCGGCGCTGCGCGCCGCGATCGACCAGCAGCTCGCGGGCGAGCGGGAGGAGTTCCTCGACCGCACGTGAGGCGTCCTAGGGTGGTCACGTGCCTGCGTCCCCCGTCATCCACGCGGACGCGCTCGTGCTCGGCTACGGCGGGGAACCGGTCTGCGCCCCGGTCTCCTTCACGCTCGAGGCCGGTCGAGCGCTCGCCCTGGTCGGTCCCAACGGCTCGGGCAAGTCGACGGTCCTGCGGGCGGTGCTGGGCCTCCTCGAGCCGGCCGGCGGCGAGCTCCAGGTCCTCGGCGCGCAGGTCGACGAGCGCGATGCGCGGTTCCGCGCCCAGGTCTCGAGCGTGCTCGACGACGACGCGTACTTCCCGGCCCTCACCGTCGCCGAGCACCTGGTGCTGACGGCGCGCGGCCACGGCGTCGCCGACGCGGCGGACGTGGTCGCCGACCTCCTCGACGACTTCGGACTGACCGGCCACGCGGACGTGCTGCCGGTCGCGCTCTCGTCGGGCCAGCGCCGCCGCCTGCTGCTCGCGGCCGGGTTCGCGCGCCCCCGACGCCTGCTGGTGCTCGACGAGCCCGAGCAGCGGCTCGACCAGCGGATGCGCTCGGCCCTCGCAGCCCGGCTGCGGGACGAGGCCGACGCCGGCGGCGCCGTGCTGCTCGCGACCCACGACCCGGCCCTGCTCGAGGCCGTGGCCGACGCCGCGGTCCTCGTCGGCGACGTCGAGTCACCGGTGCTCCCGGTGACCGACGCCGCCCGCGCCATCCGGTCCGAGCCCACCCGATGACGCCGCCGTCGGCCGGGGCGGGGACCGGCACGGCCGACGGCTCCCGCGTCCCGGCGGGCCGGGCGGTCCGGCGGGCCACCGCGGCGACGGCACGGCGGCGATCGGACGCCGGGATCGGGCAGCTGCTCGGCGACCTGTACTACGCGCTGATCATGGTCGCGATCGGGATCGGGATGGCCCTCGGCGTCGTCGAGGTGGCGCGGGACGCCCTGCGCCCTGCGCCCGTCGTGCCGGCCCCCGGCCCTGATCTCGGCCTGCCGAGCCTCGCCGGGCTGGCGGTGCTGGGTTTCGTCGGCGTCGTGCTGTCCCTCGCGGGACGCCTCGGTCCGGTGGGGGTCGGCGCGGCCGAGGCGACCTGGTGGCTCCCGCTGCCGGTCGACCGGCGGGGCCTGCTGCGGCCGACCGCCGCGCGGCTCCCGCTGCTCGCCGGCGGGGTGGGAGCGCTCGTCCTGGTGCTGGTCGACCTCACGGTCCAGGGGTACGGCGGGACGAGCGCCGACCGCCTGGTGCGCTTCGGTGCGCTCGGCGGGCTGGGCACGGCGGCGCTCGTGCTGCTCGCCGGGGTGGGTCAGAGCCTGGGAGCGGTGCGGCGGCGGATCGCGGCCGCAGGGCATGCGTCGGTCGCGCTCGTGCCCGTGCTCGCCGTGGTCGGCGCGCTCACCGGGTGGCGGCTCGAGGCGCTGCCGTCGCCGGGAGCCGTCGTGCTGGCAGTGCTGACGGTCGTGGTGGTGGCCGCGGCCGTCGCGCTCGACCGGCGGCTCGGCCGGATCCCGGGGCGCGACCTGCGGGAGAGCGGCTCGATCTCGAGCCAGGCGGTCGGCGCGGTCGTCTCGCTCGACTCGCGCGAGCTCGGGCGCACGCTCGTCGAGGGCGCGGCCCGTCCACGGCGGCGGCGCTCCGCGCGGTTCGGGGCGGTGCGGTCGGCGTCGGCCGCGGTCGTGGCCGCCGACGTGGCGCTGCTCGTGCGTTCGCCGCGCCACGTCGTCCAGGTGCTCGGCGCGACGGTGGCGCCCGCCGTCGTGCTCGTCGTCCCGGAGCTCGCGAGCACCGCGGTGCTGGCGATCGTGCTGGTCGGGTCGGGCTACGTCGCGATGCTCGCGGGCGCCGAGGGCGCGCGCCGCGCCGAGATGGCGCCCGTGCTCGACCGGCTGCTGCCGCTCTCGGCCCGACGGGTCCGGGTGCTGCGCACCGCGGTGCCGGGCGCCGTGGCGGTCGTGTGGTCGCTCGGGGCGTTCGCGGCGGTCGCGCAGCTGCACGGCGACCTGGCCGACGGCGGGGCAGAGGGCCTGATGGCGTGGCTCGCGCTCGGCCTGGCGTCGGCACCGGTGTGGGCGGGCGCGGCGGTCCGGTCGGCCTACCGGCCCGCGCCCGACTGGGCCGGCCCGCTCGTCTCGACGCCGGCCGGCGCGGTGCCGCTGGGCGTGCTGGCGGTGCTTTCGCGCGGGCCGGACGTCGTCGCGCTCGGCCTGGTGCCCGTGCTGATCGCGCTCCTGCTGGGCGCCGCGCCGGTCCCGGTCCTCGTGGCTCAGGGGGTCGCGTCCGCGATCGTCGTCGCGGTGTGCGTCCGGCTCCCGGCGACGGCAGCCGGCGGTGCGGGTGCGGGCGCGGGAGGTGCGCGGTGACGCGGGTCGTGGCGGGCACGGCCGGGGGGCGCACGCTGCGGGTGCCGACCAGGGGCACCCGGCCGACGAGCGAACGCGTCCGGGAGGCGCTGTTCTCGCGGCTCGAGCACCTCGACGCGGTCGCGGGTGCCCGCGTGCTGGACCTCTACGCCGGCTCCGGGGCGCTCGGCATCGAGGCGGCGAGCCGCGGTGCCGCCGCGGTCACGCTCGTGGACTCGGCGCGCGTGGCGGTCGACGCCTGCCGCGCCAACGTGGCCGCGCTGCGTCTGCCGCTGGTGACGGTCGTGGGGGAGCGGGCCGAGCGGTTCGTGCAGCGGCCGGTCGCGGCGCCGTGGGACCTCGTCCTGATCGACCCGCCGTACGACCTGGACGAGGACGTCCTCGCCGAGGTGCTCGCCAGGCTCGCGGGACCGACGGCCCTCGACCCGGACGGCGTCGTCGTCGTCGAGCGCTCGTCGCGCAGCCCCGAGCCGCGCTGGCCCACGGACCTCGGGCCCACGGACCGCCGCGCGTACGGGGAGACGGTCGTGTGGTTCGCGAGCCCTGACGCGAGCCCGGACGAGACGCACGCCTCGTCCGCACCCGGCTCCCGGCCCCGCTGACATACCCTGACCGCGTGACCGTCGCCGTCTGCCCCGGGTCGTTCGACCCCGTCACGCTCGGCCATCTCGACGTCGTCCGTCGCGCGCGCGCGATGTTCGACGAGGTCGTCGTGGGCGTCGCGCACAACGCCAGCAAGCAGGCGCTGCTGCCCGCCGAGATCCGGGTCGAGCTCGCGCGTGCCGCGCTCTCGGGCGTCGAGGGGGTGCGCGTCGAGCTCGTCGCGGGCCTGCTCACGGACTTCTGCGAGGAGGTCGGCGCCGTCGCGGTCGTCAAGGGACTGCGCGGCGGCGCGGACTACGACCACGAGCTGCCGATGGCGCTCATGAACCGGCATCTGACCGGCGTCGAGACCGTGTTCGTCGTGGGCGACCCCGCACTCGCCCACATCGCGTCGTCCCTGGTGAAGGACGTCGCGCGCCACGGCGGTCCCATCGCCGACCTCGTGCCCGACGGCGTCGAGGCAGTCGTGCGTGAGGCGCTGGGCACCGCCCCGGCGTACGAGAGGAGATGACGATGAGCGAGAGCTCACACCTGGACCACGACGTCGACCGGACGCAGCCCGAGGGGCTGACCGGGATCCTCGACGCCCTGACCGCCGCCGTGGAGGGCGCGCGGGCGATGCCGATGTCGTCCTCGGTGCTCGTCAACCGCGCCGAGCTTCTCGACCTGCTCGACCAGGCGAGGGACGTCCTCCCGACCCAGCTGAGCCAGGCCGACGCGGTGCTCGCGGATGCCGACGCGGCCCGCGGTGTTGCGCAGGCCGAGGCGGACTCCATCCTCGAGGCGGCCCGGGCGCGGGCGGCGGAGCTCGTCGAGACGGAGGCCGTCACGCTCGCGGCGCAGGCGCGCGCGGCGGAGATCCTCGCAGAGGCCGAGCGCGTGGCCGAGGGGCTGCGGCGGGACGCCGACGACTACTGCGACCGGCGCCTCGCGGACTTCGAGATCGACCTGGGCAAGGTGCTGACGCAGGTGCAGGCGGGTCGCGCCAAGCTGGCCGGCCGGTTGGGTGGGGCCGAGCCCGTCCGCTGAGCCCGCCCGCCCACGAACGCCGCGTCGCGTTTGGGCAGTCGCGCGCGAGCCGGTAACATCGTCCGTCGGTCCTGCCGGTCGTGGCGGTACCGAGCCCCCTCACCAGTAGGAACCGCACAGCCGTGGAGCGCGCCATTCACCTCGATCCCCGTTCGCCGTTCGTGCTCGACACCCACGAGCTCGGCCGACGTCCGGGATCGATGCGACGGGTTCAGCGCACGGTGCCGGCGCCCGAGGACCTCGGTACCGACGTGATCGGTGTCCCCGTCGGGACGGATCTCGAGCTGGATCTCCGGCTCGAGGCCGTCATGGAGGGGGTCCTGGTCTCGGGCAACGTCCGGGGCCGGGCGGTCGGGGAGTGCGTGCGCTGCCTGGACGAGGTGGTCGACGACGTCGACGTGTCCGTGACGGAGCTGTACGCGTACCCCGAGCGGGCGCGCGTCGCGCTGGAGGACGGGGACGACGAGGAAGACGTGCGCGAGCTGGACGGCGAGCTGATCGACGTCGAGCCCGCGCTGCGGGATGCGGTGGTGCCTGCGCTGCCGTTCCGACCGTTGTGCCGGCCGGACTGCCCGGGACTGTGCTCCGAGTGCGGAGCACGCCTGGCGGACGACCCGGATCATTCGCATGAGATCCTTGACCCCCGGTGGGCCGCGCTGAGCAGCCTCGAGGGAATGTCAGACGACACGAAAGAGAGCTAGCCGTGGCTGTTCCGAAGCGCAAGATGTCGCGCAGCAACACCCGTGCGCGTCGGTCGCAGTGGAAGACCACTGCCACGACGCTCACCACCTGCCCCCAGTGCAAGAGCAACATGCGCCCGCACCAGGCGTGCCCGACGTGCGGCACCTACAACGGTCGCCAGTACGCCGAGGCGCTGCGCACCGAGCACGCCGGCTGACGCAGCCGCGTGAAGCCGAAGCACTCCGGCGGCAGTGCCGCCGTCTCGGCTGACCAGCTCATCGAGAAGCTCGAGGTCCCTGTGGACCCCGAGCTTCTCGTGCTGGCGCTGACGCACCGCTCGTTCGCGCACGAGGCCGGAGGGATCCCCACCAACGAGCGGCTCGAGTTCCTCGGCGACGCCGTCCTGGGGCTCGTGGTCACCGAGGCGCTCTACCGGCGCCACCCCGAGCGCAGCGAGGGCGACCTCGCCAAGATGCGCGCGGCGACCGTGTCGCAGCGTGCCCTGGCCGAGACCGCGCGCACGCTCGACCTCGGCGGCTACGTGCTGCTCGGGAAGGGCGAGCTGGCGACGGACGGCGCCGACAAGGACTCCATCCTCTCCGACACGCTCGAGGCGCTCTTCGGTGCCGTCTACCTCGCGCACGGGCTCGAGCGGGCGCGCGCGCTGGTCGAGCGCCTGGTCGGCCCGACGCTCGACGCCGCGGCGGACCTCGGCGCCGGTCTCGACTGGAAGACCTCGCTCCAGGAGCTCACGGCCGAGCTCGGTCTCGGCGTCCCGTCGTACGACATCGTCGGCGTCGGCCCCGACCACGCGCGGACCTTCACCGCGCACGCCGTCGTGGGGGGTGAGGTGCACGGCACCGGTGCGGGGCCGGCCAAGAAGATCGCCGAGCAGCGGGCCGCCGCGGTCGCGTACGAGACGCTGCGGGCGATCGACGGCGTCGGCGCGACGCCGGGCGCGTGAGCGGCCCCGACCGAGAGGCCGTGTAGTGCCCGAGCTGCCGGAGGTCGAGACGGTGCGTGACGGGCTCGCCCGGCACGTGCTCGGTCGCACCGTCGAGCACACCGAGGTGCTGCGCGACTACAGCGTGCGCCGCCACGTGGGCGGACCCGTCGACCTCGCCGGGCGGCTCGCGGGCCGCCGGTTCGACGCCGCCGTCCGCCGCGGCAAGTACCTGTGGCTGCTTCTCGACACCCCGACCGGGGCCCACCCCGACGCCGCGCTCATGGCGCACCTGGGCATGAGCGGGCAGCTGATCGTTCGCGGGCCCGACGACGAGTCGCGCACCGCACCGACCTCGCCGCACCTGCGCGTCCGGCTCGCGCTGGACGACGGTTCCGAGCTGCACTTCGTGGACCAACGGACCTTCGGGCACCTGTCCGCCCCCGATCTGGTGCCGACGCCGGACGGCGCTGCAGGCGGGCGCGGGTCCCCGGTCCCCGCGGTCCCCGAACCCGTGGCCCACATCGCGCGCGACCTGCTCGACCCCGCGCTCGACCGCGAGACGCTCGTCGCCTCCGTCCGTCGGCGTCGCACCGGGATCAAGCGGGCGCTCCTCGACCAGACCCTCGTGTCCGGCGTGGGGAACATCTACGCCGACGAGGCGCTGTGGCGGGCGCGCCTGCACTTCGCCCGGCCCACCGACACGCTGCGGCGCGGCGAGGTCGAGCGGGCGCTCGACGCCGCGGCGGAGGTCATGGGCGAGGCCCTCACTGCCGGGGGGACGAGCTTCGACGCGCTCTACGTCAACGTGAACGGGGAGTCGGGCTACTTCGACCGGTCGCTCGCGGTCTACGGGCAGACGGGCCGGCCGTGCCCACGCTGCGGCGCGCCGGTCCGCCGGGACGAGTTCATGAACCGCTCGTCGTTCACCTGCCCGGTGTGCCAGCCGCGGCCGCGGCGCGGGCGCTGGTGAGCGCGCGGGTCGACCGCCGAACGACCGCCGGCCCGACCGACCTGGATACGATGCCCGCGTGGCGACGAGCAACCTGACCCAGTCCGCAGACCGGTCCGCGGTGATCGACGTGATGATCGTCGACGACCACGAGGTGGTGCGACGGGGGATCGCCGAGGTGGTGGAGCGCGCCGAGGGCATGCACGTGGTCGCCGAGGCCGCGACGGTCGCTGACGGCGTGCGTCGCGCGGGGCTCGTCCGGCCGCAGATCATGCTCGTGGACCTCCAGCTGCCGGACGGCACGGGGATCGACCTCATGAAGAAGGTGCGCGAGTCGCAGCCCGAGGTGCGCGCGATCGTGCTCACGTCCTTCGACGACGACGACGCGCTCGCCGCCGCGCTCGACGCAGGGGCGGCGGCCTACCTGCTCAAGAGTGTGCGCGGCGCCGAGATCACGGACGTCGTGCGGGCCGTCGCGGCGGGTCGCACGTTGCTCGACGAGCGCACCGTCACGCGGCGCCGGGCCGGCCACGAGGACCCGACCGAGCACCTGACCCCGAGCGAGCTGCGCGTGCTCGACCTCATCGGCGAGGGGCTGTCGAACCGCGAGATCGCCGAGCGGTTGAGCATCGCGGAGAAGACGGTCAAGAACCACATCACGTCCCTGCTCGCCAAGATGGGCCTCCAGCGGCGCACGCAGGTGGCGGCATGGGTCGCGGCGCGCAAGCACAGCGGCTGGCGCGCCGAGCCCGGCGAGTCCTGAGCGTCGAGCCGTTCGCTGTTCACCACGCGCAGCGCGACGGATGTCTGGCGCACGGGGCCGACCTGACATGAAGATGGCTGCCAGGCCACGGGCGCTACGGGCGTCAGCCGGTGGCGGGTAGTGGGTTGAGGGTGACGTCGTAGCCGAGCTGGCGGAGTTGGGTCAGGGCGCGCTGCTTGGTCTTGTCC
>NZ_JABCJJ010000025.1 GCF_012952065.1 Cellulomonas fimi | reverse complement strand
CGTTCCGGCGTTGACCGGGACCGACCCGACCACGATGAACCCACCGGCGAGCCCGAGGCAACCGCCACATCCCAGCGCCATCTTCCCCACCCACGATGCGCCCGCAGGGCGCTCAAATGCTCAGCCGGGACCGGCATGTCGCCGCGGGGAGTGTCGGTGGCCCGGGCTACCGTCGCGACATGGCTGTGAACCGACCTCACGCATGTGTCTACTTCGACGACGACGGCTGGCTCGAGCTGGTGTGCTCGTGCGGGCAGCGGGCCGTGTACCTCCCGGACGAGGACGGCGGCGACGGAGCGCTCGTGCTGCTCGACGAGTGCTCCGACGACGCAGCCGTCGCCGGCACGCTGCAGCACGAGCTCGCCGTCTCGGCGTAGCACCGCCGACGGGCACCACCCGCGCACCCGGCGACCCACCTGGGACTTCCGGCCCCCTGCGGGACCTCGTCGATGCTACGTTCTCGGCAGCTCACTGATTTCACCGCGAGGCTGGAACCACTGACAGGGGGGCCGACGGTGGCCACGGATCGACGACGATCAGACCCGGCGACGGGCGCCGCGACGAGCCCGGCGAGCCCTCGCGACACGGCCACCGGTGCGAGCCCGAGTCGGATCCTCCTTCTCGCGACCGTCGGCTTCATGGTCAACTTCTGGGCCTGGGCGCTCATCAGCCCGCTCGGCGCCGCGTACGGCCGCCAGCTCGAGCTCACTGGCTTCCAGCAATCGGCACTCGTCGCGGTCCCGGTCATCGTGGGCTCGGTCGGCCGCATCCCGATCGGCGCGCTGACCGATCGCGTCGGCGCCCGTGTCATGTTCCCCGCGGTCAGCCTCATCACGGTGCTCCCCGTGCTCTTCGTCGGTCTCGTCGCCGAGAGCTACGTCGCGATGCTGATCGGCGGGTTCTTCCTCGGCCTGGGCGGGACGGCGTTCGCGGTCGGCGTGCCGCTCGTGAACGCGTGGTACCCGCCGGAACGCCGCGGAACGGCTCTGGGGATCTTCGGCATCGGCATGGGCGGCACGGCGATCTCCGCCTTCACCACCGTGCGCATCACCGAGTCGGTCGGGCCCGAGGCCCCGTTCCTGCTGGTCGCCGCACTCCTGTTCGTGTACGCGCTCGTCGGGGCGGCGCTCCTGCGTGACGCCCCCGGCAGGTCGGTCCGCCGGGGCTCGTTCCTGGCACGCACGTGGACCACGGCGAAGCTCCCCGCGACCGGCCAGCTCTCGTTGCTCTACGCGATCGGGTTCGGCGGCTTCGTCGCGTTCAGCGTCTACCTGCCGACCTACCTCATCAACGCGTTCGGGCTCGACCCGAACGACGCCGCCATGCGCACCGCGGGGTTCGTGGTGCTCGCGGTCGCCATGCGACCGGTGGGCGGCGCGCTCTGCGACCGGTACGACGCCGTCGGCGTCCTGACCGTCTTCTTCGTCGGGGCGGCGGTGCTCGCCGCGGTCGCGGCACTCGAGCTTCCCCTGATCCCGATCGGGACGGTCGCGTTCCTCGGGCTGGCGGCGTGTCTCGGGGGCGCGTCGGGCGCGACGTTCGCCCTCGTGGCCCGGATGGCGCCGCCGGAGAAGGTTGGTGCGGTGACCGGGCTGGTCGGTGCCGCCGGAGGGCTCGGCGGCTTCGTGCCGCCGCTCGTGATGGGTGCCGTGTTCGACGTCGTGGGCGACTACAGCCTGGGCCTGGCGCTCCTGGCCCTCGCCTGCCTCGGGACCGCGGTGTTCACGCGCGGGCCGGTCCGCCGCTCGGCACGGCCTGCCGGGCCGGACTGACCCCGGGGCCGATCCCGCGACCTCCACGACCTCCGGCCGTCAACGCTGCGCCACCCGAGAGGACTGCACCCCGTGACACTCCAGGACGACCACCCCACGACCGCACCGGGCCTGGACGGAGGTGTGACCGAGGCGCTGCTGAGGACGCGCCGGTTCTTCCAGAAGAGCGAGATCTCGGCCGACCTGCGGACCCTGCACCAGATCGGCGGCCGCGACGCCGACGGCTTCTACCGGGACCGGTGGAGCCACGACAAGGTGGTGCGCTCGACGCACGGCGTCAACTGCACCGGGTCGTGCTCGTGGAAGGTCTACGTCAAGGACGGCATCATCACGTGGGAGTCGCAGCAGACCGACTACCCCTCGGTCGGCCCGGACAGCCCCGAGTACGAGCCCCGCGGCTGCCCCCGTGGCGCCGCCTTCAGCTGGTACACCTACTCCCCGACGCGGATCCGGTACCCGTACGTGCGGGGGCTGCTCCTCGACATGTACCGCGAGGCGAAGGCCCGCACGGGGGATCCGGTCACGGCGTGGGCGAGCATCGTCGACGACCCCGAGGCCTCGCGCCGGTACAAGTCCGCACGCGGCAAGGGCGGCCTCGTGCGGGCCACGTGGGACGAGGCCGTCGAGATGGTCGCCGCGGCCCAGGTGCACACCATCCGGGCGTACGGCCCGGACCGGATCGCGGGCTTCTCCCCCATCCCGGCCATGTCGATGGTGTCGCACGGGGCGGGCGCGCGGTTCCACTCGCTGATCGGCGCCCCGATGCTCTCGTTCTACGACTGGTACGCCGACCTGCCGGTCGCGTCACCGCAGGTGTTCGGTGACCAGACCGACGTCCCGGAGTCCGGCGACTGGTGGGACGCGGGGTACCTCATCATGTGGGGCTCGAACCTGCCCGTGACGCGCACCCCGGACGCGCACTGGATGACCGAGGCGCGCTACCGCGGCCAGAAGGTCGTGGCGGTCTCGCCCGACTACGCGGACAACGTGAAGTTCGCCGACGAGTGGCTCGCCGCCCAGCCCGGCACCGACGGAGCCCTCGCCATGGCGATGGGCCACGTGATCCTCCGCGAGTTCTTCGTCGACCGGCAGGTGCCGTACTTCACCGACTACGTGCAGCGGTACACGGACCTGCCGTTCCTGATTCGGCTCGACGAGCACGACGGCGCGCACGTCCCGGGCAAGTTCCTCACCGCGGCGGACCTCCCGGGCGCCGAGGCGACGAGCGAGAACGCCCAGTTCAAGACGGTGCTGATCGACGCGCGGACCGGCAAGCCGGTCGTCCCCGGCGGCTCGCTCGGGTTCCACTACGGCGAGCAGGGCGCCGGCCGCTGGAACCTCGAGCTGGGCGACGTCGACCCGCTGCTCAGCGCGCACGACCCCACGGCCGGGACACCGCTCGAGGCGGTCGAGGTCGACCTGCCGCGGTTCGACTCCCTGGACGGCGCGCCGGGCACGATCCGGCGCGGCGTGCCCGTCCGCCGTGTCGGCGGCCACCTCGTCACCACGGTCCTCGACCTCCTCCTCGCCCAGTACGGCGTCGGGCGTCCCGGGCTCCCGGGCACCTGGCCCACCGGGTACGACGACGCCTCGCAGCCGTGCACGCCCGCCTGGCAGGAGCAGTTCACCGGCGTGCCCGCGCACAAGGCCGAGCGGATCGGGCGGGAGTTCGCGGCGAACGCCGAGGAGTCCCGCGGCCGCTCGATGATCATCATGGGTGCGGGAACCAACCACTGGTTCCACTCCGACACCATCTACCGCGCGTTCCTCACGCTGACCACGCTCACCGGGTGCCAGGGCGTCAACGGCGGCGGCTGGGCGCACTACGTCGGCCAGGAGAAGGTGCGGCCCGTCACCGGCCACTCGCACTACGCGAACGCGCTCGACTGGTCGCGGCCGCCGCGCACGATGATCCAGACGGCGTACTGGTACCTGCACACCAACCAGTTCCGTTACGACCCGTTCAGCGCCGACACCCTCTCGGCCGCGACCGCGGGTGGGCAGCTCGCCGGCAAGTCGACCGCGGACGTGATCGCGCAGTCGGCACGGATGGGGTGGATGCCGTCCTACCCGACGTTCGACCGGAACCCTCTCGACCTCGCGGACGACGCCGAGGCGGCGGGCCAACCGGTCGGTGAGTACGTCCCCCGCGCGCTCACCGAGGGGCGGCTGCGGTTCGCGGCCGAGGACCCGGACTCCCCCGCGAACTTCCCGCGGGTCCTCACCGTGTGGCGCGCGAACCTGCTCGGGTCGTCGGGCAAGGGCAACGAGTACTTCCTCAAGCACCTGCTCGGCACCGACTCCAACCTCCAGGCCACCGAGGCGCCGACCGGCAGCCGGCCACGCGACGTCGTCTGGCACGAGGAGGCGCCGACCGGGAAGCTCGACCTGCTGCTGTCGCTGGACTTCCGGATGACGAGCACGACCGTGTACTCGGACGTCGTGCTCCCTGCGGCCACCTGGTACGAGAAGTACGACCTCAACACCACCGACATGCACCCGTTCGTCAACTCGTTCAGCCCCGCGATCGCACCGCCGTGGCAGTCCCGGACGGACTTCGACGCGTTCCACGCGATCGCCCGCCGGTTCAGCGAGCTCGCCCAGCGGCACCTCGGCGTCCGCAAGGACGTCGTCGCGGTCCCGCTCACGCACGACACCCCCGACGAGATGGCGAACCCGCACGGCCGGGTGCTCGACTGGAAGGCCGGCGAGTGCGAGCCGGTGCCGGGGAGGACCATGCCGAAGCTCGTCGTCGTCGAGCGCGACTACGGGGCGGTCGCGGCGAAGATGGCGACCCTCGGCCCGCTCCTCGACACCCTGGGCGCCACGACCAAGGGCGTGACCTTCACGGTCGACAAGGAGGTCGAGTACCTGGCGCGCAAGAACGGCATCGCGCGCGCGCCCGGGAGCCCCGCGGACGGCCGGCCGCTGCTCAACCGCGACGTGCACGTGTGCGAGGCGATCCTCGCGCTCTCCGGGACGACCAACGGCCGCCTGGCGACGCAGGGCTTCCACACGCTCGAGAAGCGCACGGGCACCGGGATGGCCGACCTCGCGGCCGAGCACGAGGGCAAGCAGGTCACGTTCGCCGACACCCAGGCGGCCCCGACCACCGTCATCACGTCGCCCGAGTGGTCCGGGACGGAGCACGGCGGGCGTCGGTACTCGCCGTTCACGATCAACGTCGAACGGCTCAAGCCGTGGCACACGCTCACGGGCCGGCAGCACTTCTACCTCGACCACGACTGGATGACCGAGCTCGGGGAGGGGCTGCCCGTCTTCCGGCCGCCGCTCAACATGTCGGCGCTGTTCGGCGAGCCGCAGATCGGCGAGACGGGGGCGCTCGGGGTCACGGTGCGGTACCTGACGCCGCACAACAAGTGGTCCATCCACTCCGAGTACCAGGACAACCTGTTCATGCTGTCGCTGTCGCGCGGCGGCCCGACGGTCTGGATGAGCGACAAGGACGCCGCCAAGGTCGGGATCGCGGACAACGACTGGATCGAGGCTGTCAACCGCAACGGCGTCGTGGCCGCGCGGGCGATCGTGTCGCACCGGATGCCGGAGGGGACGGTGTACATGTACCACGCCCAGGACCGGCTGATCGACGTCCCGCTCACGGAGACCACCGGGCGACGCGGCGGCATCCACAACTCCCTGACCCGCCTCCTCATCAAGCCGAGCCACCTGATCGGCGGGTACGCGCAGCTGTCGTACGCGTTCAACTACCTCGGTCCGACGGGAAACCAGCGCGACGAGGTCACCGTCATCCGCCGCCGTGAGCAGGAGGTCCGGTACTGATGGGCGCGACGAGCGAAGCAGGGAGTGCCGCATGAGGGTCATGGCGCAGATGTCGATGGTGATGAACCTCGACAAGTGCATCGGGTGCCACACGTGCTCGGTCACGTGCAAGCAGGCGTGGACCAACCGGACCGGTACCGAGTACGTGTGGTTCAACAACGTCGAGACGCGGCCGGGCCAGGGGTACCCCCGCACCTACGAGGACCAGGAGAAGTGGGAGGGCGGCTGGACCCTCACGAAGAACGGCCGGCTGCGGCTCAAGGCGGGCGGGCGCCTGAAGAACCTCATGACGATCTTCGCGAGCCCCAAGCAGCCGTCGATCGACGAGTACTACGAGCCGTGGACCTACGACTACGAGAACCTCACGAACGCGCCGCTCCAGGAGCACACGCCGGTCGCCCGGCCGAAGTCGCTCCTGAGCGGTCAGGACATGAACGTCACCTGGAGCGCCAACTGGGACGACGACCTGGGCGGGTCGCCGGCCCTTGCCGCGGCCGACCCGGTGCTCGCCAAGATCTCCGACAAGGTCAAGCTGGAGTTCGAGCAGACCTTCATGTTCTACCTGCCGCGCATCTGCGAGCACTGCCTCAACCCGTCGTGCGCGGCGTCCTGCCCGTCCGGGGCGATCTACAAGCGGTCCGAGGACGGCATCGTCCTCGTGGACCAGGACGCGTGCCGGGGCTGGCGCAAGTGCGTCACCGGGTGCCCGTACAAGAAGGTCTACTTCAACCACCGCACCGGCAAGGCCGAGAAGTGCACCTTCTGCTTCCCGCGGATCGAGGTCGGGCTGCCGACGGTGTGCTCCGAGACGTGCGTCGGGCGCCTGCGGTACATCGGCCTCGTGCTGTACGACGCCGACCGGGTGCTCGAAGCCGCCTCCGTCACCGACGAGCGCGAGCTGCTCGCCTCCCAGCGCAGCGTGTTCCTCGACCCGAACGACCCGGCGGTCGTCCGCGAGGCGGAGGCCGCCGGGATCCCGCGCGACTGGGTCGAGGCCGCGCAGCGCTCGCCGATCTGGGCGCTCATCAACAAGTACGAGGTCGCGCTCCCCCTGCACCCCGAGTACCGCACCATGCCGATGGTCTGGTACATCCCCCCGCTCTCGCCGGTGGTCGACGTCGTGGCCGAGACCGGCGAGGACGCCGAGGACCCCGGGAACCTCTTCGCCGCGATCGACACCCTCCGGATCCCGGTCGAGTACCTGGCCGAGCTGTTCACCGCGGGCGACACCGTGCCCGTCACCGCGGTGCTCAAGCGGCTCGCGGCGATGCGGTCGTACATGCGGGACCTGAACATGGGGCGGGATGCCGACGCGTCCATCCCGGCCTCGGTGGGGATGGACGAGGCGTCGATGTACGAGATGTACCGGCTGCTTGCGCTCGCGAAGTACGACGAGCGGTACGTGATCCCGAGCGCCCACGCGGAGCAGGCGCACGGGCTCGAGGAGCTGGCCACGGAGTGCAGCCTCGACTACGACGGCGGGCCAGGGATGGGCGGCTCCGGCCCGTTCGGCGAGGGGTCCGGCGTGAACGACCCGATCGCGGTCGAGAACTTCCACATGCTCAGGCAGCGGCAGACCACGGACACCGTGGCCGACCCGAGCACCCGCAAGGCTCGGGTCAACCTGCTCAGCTGGGACGGCAAGGGGGCGCCCGCCGGGCTCTTCCCGCCCAGGTCCGGGACGGACGGTCCCCACCTGCGTGACCCCGAGGGCCCGTCCGGCGAGACCCAGCCGCTCCCGGCGGGCGGCAGCGTGCCGGGCCCGGCCGGGACGGGCACCGAACCCACCGGCACCCCACCCACCGGCACCCCACCGACGGGCCCGGCCCGGGACGACGACGCCGGGGCCGGCCGGTGAGGAACCGAGCAGCCCGCGCCAGAGCCGCGCGGGCCGGCGCGAGCCGGGACCACGCCGTCGTGCACCGGGTGGCGGCGCTGCTGCTCGAGTACCCGACGCCCGAGCTCGTCGAGATGCTTCCCCGGCTGCGGGAGGCGGTGGGGTCGCTCCCGCCGACGCTCGGTGCGCCGCTCGCCGGGCTCGTCGACCACCTGGCGAGCGAGCCCCTGACGGCGCTCCAGGCCCGGTACGTCGAGACGTTCGACCTGAGGCGACGCTGCAGCCTGTACCTCTCGTACTACGCCTACGGCGACACGCGTAAGCGCGGGCTCGCGCTCGTCACGTTCAAGCAGGCCTACCGCGCCGTGGGCTTCGAGCTGACCGAGGACGAGCTGCCCGACCACCTCGGGGTCGTCCTCGAGTTCGCCGCGACCGGCGGCACCCCGGCGCAGGAGGCCGGGATCCGCCTGCTCCTCGAGCACCGCGCCGGGCTCGAGCTGCTGCGCCTCGCCCTGCTGGACACCGGCTCGCCCTACGCGGCGGCCGTCGTCGCGGTCTGCGCGACGCTGCCCCCGCTCGAGGGCGACGAGCACGTCGCGGTCGCCCGCCTCGCGGCCGAGGGGCCGCCGGGCGAGGAGGTCGGCCTCGAGCCGTTCGCGCCGCCGTCGTACCTGCCTGCCACGGGAGCCCGCCGATGAACACCACCGAGACCCTGCTCTGGGTCGTGATCCCCTACGTCTGCCTCGCCGTGTTCGTGCTCGGGCACGTCTGGCGGTACCGCTACGACAAGTTCGGGTGGACGACGCGCTCGTCGCAGCTCTACGAGAGCCGGCTGCTGCGCTGGGCCAGCCCGCTGTTCCACTTCGGGATCCTCGCGGTGTTCCTCGGGCACGTGATGGGTCTGGGCGTGCCGAAGAGCTGGACCGAGGCCGTCGGGATCTCGGCGGAGGCCTACCACGTCATGGCCGTCGGCATCGGGGCGATCGCCGGGTTGTGCACGCTCGTCGGGATGGTCCTGCTGATCTACCGCCGGCGCACGGTGGGGCCGGTGTTCCGGGCGACCACCCGCATGGACAAGCTCATGTACCTCGTCCTCGCCGTGGTGATCTTCCTCGGGCTCTGGAACACGGTCGCCGGGTCGGTGCTCAACCTCGGCGGCTACTACGACTACCGCGACGGCGTGTCGGTCTGGTTCCGGAGCATCTTCCTCTTCCAGCCACACCCCGAGCTCATGGCGGCGGCGCCGCTCGGGTTCCAGCTGCACGGCATGGCCGCGATGCTCCTGTTCGCTCTGTGGCCGTTCACGCGGCTCGTGCACGTCTTCAGCGCCCCCGTCTTCTACCTGTGGCGGCCGTATGTCGTGTACCGGAGCCGGAGCGACCGGTACGGCGCACGGGCCGCCCGGCCCGGGTGGGAGCGCGTGGATCGGCCGCAGAAGGTGCGCTGAGGCGGTCGTCGCCGACGGGCGCTGCGCCTTTGCCGGCCGGGCGGCTAGCGTGGTCGCCACGGGACCGGGCGCGCCGCAGAGCGATCGACCGCAGGGAGCCGGCCGGGAGAGGGTGATGTAGTGACGCAGAGCTCGACGGCGCGGCGGCGGGTCCCACTGCGGTCGACGTGCGCCCGGCCGCACCACTGCCCGCCGGCCGTCCGCATGGACGTCCTGCGGCACGTCCCGTACTTCGCCGGGCTCTCGGACCGCGAGCTCACGGAGATCGACTCGCACCTCACGGCGCTCTCGTGGGCCCAGGGAGACCCGCTCTACCGCGCCGGTGAGCCGGCGGAGCACCTCTTCGTGCTCGCGTCGGGCCGGGTCAAGCTGAGCCAGCCGTCCGTGGCCGGGACGCCGGTCGTCACCGACGTCCTCGTGCCGGGCCGGCTGTTCGGCGCGATGAGCCTCCTGGGCGACAGCGTCCACGGCGAGAGCGCCCAGGCGCTCGTGACGACCTGTGCGCTGCGCATCGACCAGCCGTCGTTCCGCGCCGTGCTGGCGGGCCATCCCGAGGTCACGCTCCGCGTGCTCGACGACGTGGCGGGCCGACTCGCGCGGGCGCGCTCGCGCGTCGGCCGGCAGACGACGGACACCGTGGCGCAACGGGTCGCCGCCGTGCTGCTCGACCTCGTCGACGAGCTCGGGCAGGAGCGCGCGTCCGGCGGGACGCTGCTGCAGCTCCCGCTCTCCCGCGCCGATCTCGCCGGGATGGCGGGATCCACGCCGGAGTCCGTCTCGCGGGTGATGAGCGCCTTGCGGAAGGAGGGCGTCGTCGACTCGGGACGCCGGTGGACGGCAGTGCTCGACGTCCCACGCCTGAGGGAGGTCGCCGCGGGCACGTGACGGCGTGCGGGCTCCTGGTCAGGTGCCCGCGTACGCGCGCTCGAGCTCCGCGATGTCGAGCTTGCTCATCCGGAGCATCGCGGCCGTCGCGCGGGCGACGCCGGCCGCGTCCGGCCGGCCCATCATGTCGTCGAGCTGCTTCGGCACGACCTGCCAGGACACGCCGAACCGGTCCGTGAGCCAACCGCACTGCGAGTGCTCACCGCCGTCGGCGACGAGCGCGTCCCAGTAGTGGTCGACCTCGTCCTGCGTCTCGCACGTCAGGTAGAAGGAGAACGCCTCGTCGAGCCTGAACGCAGGCCCCGCGTTGATCGCGGTGACCGGCATGCCGTCGAGCACGAGGTCCACGATGAAGGCGGCGCCCGGCTCGACGTCCGGGACGCCCTCGGGGGACGTGATGACACGGGAGACGGACGAGTTCGGGATCACCTCCGCGTAGAAGGCGGCCGCCTTCTCGGCGTCGGCGGCGAACCACAGGTGCGGGTGGACGATGCCCATCGCTGGTCACTCCCTCGGTCGGCTGTGCGGGTGGTGGCAGTGCAGACCGCGCCGGGCGGGCGAACTCATCGCCGACGACGAGATGCCGCCCCCGCGCCGGGGGCGGCGCTCCCGGGGGAGACCCGGACGCGGGCGCGGAGCGTCGCGGCCTCCTGCGCGGCGGACGCGGCACGGCGGGTCGTCGAGTCCCGGGTCGACCGCGCCTTCGTCTCGAGCCGGACCGCCTGCCGAGCCTCGACCTTCAGCTCCGCGAGACGCGCCTCGAGCTCCGCGATCTCCGCCTCGATCGCATCCCGGCGGGCGGTGACCTCGGTGAGCGCCCCCTCGGCGGCATCCCGGGCGGCCGCCAGCTCCGCGGCCTTGCTCTCCACCGCCGCGGCGGCTGCCTCCCGACGCTCGCGCTCGGCCTGCTCCCGACGCTCGCGCTCGGCACGCTCGTCCGCCGCCTTCTGACGCTCCGTCGTCGCGGGGCCCGCCTTGGCGGGGCCCGCCCCCGCTCGCCCCGCCTCCGCGCCCCCCGCCTGTGAACGCCCGCTCTGCGCACGGGCGGTCGGGTCGACGACGGGGGCGGCATCCGGCACGGCCACGGCCCCCTCGAGCTCGACCGGTGCCAACCCGGTGCTCTCGAGGTCCGCGACGAGCAGACCGGTCCGCACGGCGTCGGCTGCGTCGGGGTCCGCCATGGCGGCGTGCAGGGTCGCCTGCACCCGTTGCGCGATGGTCTCGGTGAGCGGCCGGCCCTGCTCCGCGGCCAGCGTCTCCGCCTCGCGACGGACGGCGACGAGCAGCTGGTGCTGCCGACGGTTGAGCTCGCGCAGGTCCGCTCCCGACATGGACTGCTGGGCCTCGCGCAGCTCCCCACCGACGGTGAGCAGCTGAGCGACGGCGGCACCCCGTCCGCGTACCAGCTGGTTCACGGCCCACGCGGCCGTGCTCGGCTTCGGCAGCGCGGCGACGCGCGCGGCGAGCTCCTTGTCGCCCGCCTGACGCGCGTCCTTGGCGCTCCGGTTCCGCGCCGCGGTGAACTCCGCCGGCGTCAGCGCGTACAGCTCGGCCGCGATCTCCTGGAGCCCCACGCGTCCCTCCGTCCCGCCGGGACGCCACACCCCATCTTCCGGCTCCGTATCTTTCCGCTGCACGAGCGCACCTGCACTGGTGACGGAAGGGTGGCACGGTCATGGTCCAGCTGCGCGTCGCCACGTTCAACGTCGAGAACTTCGACGGGACCGGCCCGACCGAGCGGCCGTCCCTGGCCGAACGCGTCGCGGTGATGCGCCCGCAGATCGATCGGCTGCGCGCCGACGTCGTCTGCTTCCAGGAGGTGCACGGGCAGGAGCGCGCCGGTCAGCCCAGAGCGCTGCACGCGCTCGCCGAGCTCCTGCGCGGGACGAACCTCGAGGGCGCGGCCATGACCAGCACCCGCCCGCAGGGCGACGCGGTGTACGACCAGCGCAACCTCGTGGTGGTCAGCCACCTCCCTGTGCTGCACGTCGAGCAGCTGCGCAACCAGCTGGTGGCACCGCTGACCTACCGACGCCTCACGGCCGTGCCGCCCGACCAGACCGCCGTGGTGATCGGTATCGAACGTCCCGTCCTGCTCGTCGAGCTCGGCCTGCCCGACGGCGGGACGATGCACGTCGTCAACGTGCACCTGAAGTCGAAGCTCCCGACCGAGATCCCCGGTCAGAAGGTCGACGGCTTCACGTGGCGCACCGCCGACGGCTGGGCGGAGGGGACGTACCTGTCCTCGATGAAGCGGATGTCCCAGGCCCTCGAGGTCCGGCGTCTCGTCGACCGCATCCTCGACGCCGGTCGTGACGCCCGGATCGTGGTCGCGGGCGACTACAACGCGGAGCCCGACGAGATCACCGTCCTCGCGATCCGCGGGGACGTCGAGAACACGGGGAACCCCGACCTCGTCGGCCGCGTGCTCGTGCCGATCGAGCAGACGATCCCCGAGCCCGCCCGGTACACGTTGTTCCACCAGGGCCGTGGTCAGATGCTGGACCACATGCTGGTGACCAGGAACCTGCTCGCCCACTATCGCGGGTCGGAGATCCACAACGAGATCCTGCACGACGAGTCGGCAGCCTTTGCGGTCGACCGGAAGTACCCCGAGTCCGACCACGCTCCCGTCGTGGCCACGTTCGACTTCCCCTGAGGCCGCTGCGTCCCCTGAGCCGCCGCGTCGGCGTTCACCCTGGCCCGACGACCTCCCGAGCCCGACGAACGCCATCGCCACGGCCACCACGTCGACCGAGGCGCGGCGCGCGGCATCCTGCAGGAGGCGACGCGCGCTCGCCTCGTCGACGTCGACCTCGGCGGCGAGCTCCGCGATCGCCCGGTCCACGGGAGCCGAGGCGTCGACCTCCGGCACGAGGGGAGCCTCCGGTCCGTCGAGCGCGACGACCGCCTCGCCGACCTCGAGCACGCCGGCGTCCGCCGACGACGCCGCTGCGCAGCCGACGATCTCGCTGTCCACCATCGTGATGCTGACCCCGAGGAGGGTCGGCACGACGGCGTGGAGCTCCGCGAGCAGCGCGTCGAACGCGGCGTCGAGGTCCGCGGTGCTCGGCGGGGTCGCGTCCGCGTGCGATGGCGTGCAGCCGCTGGAGCTCCCAGCGCCGGGGCAGGACGCGGCCTGCAGTCGCCGCGCCCAGGTGGCTCTCGTCCGGCAGCTCTGCGCACTCCTGGGGCGCAGGGCGTCCGTCGTTCCACGCGCATGAGCGGGAGTCATCTCGACGCGCGCGAGCGGAAGCCTCCCGCGGCGGGCTCCGCACCGGTCACGCTGTGCACGATCGCCGCAGCGATCTCGCGGAGCTTGACGTTGCGATGGCTGGAGGCGCTGCGCAGGATACGGAACGCCTCCTCCGCGGTGCAACGGTTCTGCGCCATGACGATGCCGATCGCCTGGTCGATCACGGATCGCGACAGCATGGCCGCGCTCAGGTCCTCGTTGAGCACCATCTGCTCGGCGATACGCAGGCAGAGCGCGACGACGCGGCCGATCTCGTGGGCGAAGTCCCCGGCTCTCGCGAGGCCGTCGTCGTCCCAGAGCCCCGGTTCGTCGTGGTAGAGGTTGAGCGCGATGCGCGCGTCGGGACCCGCGCTCGCCGGAACTGCCGCAGCGGGACGGAAGCCGACCTCGGTGGTCGTGGCACTCCACTCGGGCCAGCGCGGGTCCGACCAGACCTCGCGGCCCGCCAGCACCCGCATCTCGTCGATGGCGGTGACGCACGGACCCGCCCCGGCGATGATCTCCGCCTGGTCGCAGCGCGCCGAGCGCTCGCTGCTGCTCGCCGCCCGTCGGTCGTCCGCACGAAGGCGCAGCGTGATGCTGCACTCCGTGCCGGGCACGATCCGGTCCGCTGCGCGGGCGGCGAAGTCCGCGAGGTAGTCCTCGACCGTCGCGGTACCGAGCAGCAGGTCGTCGAGCTCCCCGTCGTCGCACCCGCGCCCGCCGGAAAGGTCGATCCCGGGCTCGTCGGTCATCCTGCGCTCCTCCGTACCTGACGTCCTCGCTCCAACGCAGTCCTCGACCGCCGCACCACGTCGACGTCCCACCGTGCCACGGCTCGGGTGGGAGTGACACCGGGCGGGTCCGGCGAGACGATGGAGGCGTCCGAGCACCGCCTCGAGGGCGCCTTCCCGTAGCACCACCTGGAATCGAGGACCACCATGGCCGAGTACACGATCGGGTACTTCGTGGGCAGCCTCTCCGCCGGCTCGATCAACCGGACGCTCTCCCGCGCCCTGGTCCGGCTGGCTCCCGAGGAGCTCGCGTTCACGGAGATCCCGATCAGGGACCTCCCGCTCTACGACTACGACCACGACGCCGACTACCCGGCGCAGGCGCGTGCGCTGAAAGACGCGATCTCGGCGTCGGACGGCATCCTGTTCGTCTCCCCCGAGTACAACCGCTCGATCCCCGGACCGCTCAAGAACGCCATCGACTGGGGGTCGCGGCCCTGGGGCCAGAACTCGTTCGCGCGCAAGCCGACGGGGATCATCGGCGCTTCTCCGGGCGGTATCGGCACGGCCGTGATGCAGGCCTCCATGCGGAGCGTGCTGAGCTTCCTCGACGCGCCGCAGCTCAACACCCCCGAGGCCTACATCACGTACAAGCCCGGTGTCTTCACCGACGCCGGCGAGGTGACCGACGAGACCACCGCGGGCTTCCTACGGCACTACATGGAGGAGTACTCCGCCTTCGTCCAGCGGGTGCTCGCCGCGAACGCGCCGGGGCACATCGGCGACCCGCAGGTCGACTACTCCCGCAAGTGAGTGCAACCGGGGCACCCGGCCGGCACCTCGTCGCGCGGCGGCTCCTCAGCCGGTCATGAGGACCTTGATCGCCTTGGTGCTCGCCGCGTCACCGAACGTCTCGTACGCCGACTCGACGTCGGACAGCGCGAAGCGGTGGGTGACGAAGGCCTCGGCGGGCAGCTTGCGCTGCGCGACGAGCTTGAGCAGCATCCCGAGCGTGTCCGTGTTGACCAGGCCCATCGTGATGGCGATGTTCTTGATCCAGAGGTCCTGCAGGTCGAGCTGGACCGGCTTGCCGTGCACCCCGACGTTCGCCACCGTGCCGCCCGGCCGCACGAGGTCGACGCACATCTGGAAGGTGGCGGGGATGCCGACCGCCTCGACCGCCACGTCGACGCCGAACCCGTCCGTCAGGTCCATGACCTGCTGCTTCCAGGCGTCCGTGCCGGACACGACGCTGTGGGTCGCCCCGACGGTCCGGGCCAGCTCGAGCCGGTTCTGGTCGAGGTCGATCGCGATGACCTGCGCCGCGCCGTAGAGGCCGGCAGTCGCCATCACCGCGAGCCCGACGGGACCGGCGCCCACGACGGCGACCGTGTCGCCCGGCTTCACGCGTCCGTAGCGCACGCCCATCTCGAACCCGGTAGGGAAGATGTCGGAGAGAAGGACGGCCGCGTCGTCGGGCACTCCCGCGGGGAGCTTGTAGAGCGAGTTGTCGGCGAACGGGATCCGCACCATCTCCGCCTGGGTGCCGTCGATGAGGTGCCCCAGGATCCAGCCGATCCCCGGCGCGCCCTCGTCCGCCAGGCAGTGCGACGGGTTGCCGCTGCGGCAGTACGTGCACACCCCGCACGAGCTGATGCACGCGATGATGACCCGGTCGCCGACCGCGATGTTCCGGACCGCCGAGCCGACCGCGAGGACCGTCCCCACACCCTCGTGGCCGAGGATCCGGCCGTCCGTGACGGCCGGCACGTCACCCTTGAGGATGTGCAGGTCCGTCCCGCAGATCGTGGTCGCGTCGATCCGGACGACCGCGTCGGTCGCATCGACCAGCTGCGGATCGGGGACCTCTTCCCAGCTCTTGGTGCCAGGTCCGTGGAAGACGAGCGCCTTCATGATGCCTCCGGTGTGAGCGGCGGGCCGCGTTGCCCGCCCCTCCACACTCACCCGCC
This sequence comes from Cellulomonas fimi, assembly GCF_012952065.1. Classification (GTDB taxonomy): domain Bacteria; phylum Actinomycetota; class Actinomycetes; order Actinomycetales; family Cellulomonadaceae; genus Pengzhenrongella; species Pengzhenrongella fimi_A. The sequence continues at coordinate 22,636 of NZ_JABCJJ010000025.1, read as the reverse complement.
GCACCCACCGGGACCAGGGCCCTAAGTCACGTGGCGACGTCGTCGGGCCGGGCTCAGCGGGTCGAGCGCCTCTCACACCGTGGCGAGCACCAAGGAGGCGGCGAGGGACAGCATGACGACGGCGATCGAGGCGTCGAGCACCCGCCAGGCCCGGGGTGCGGAGAACAGGGGGCGCAGCAGCGCGGCGCCGTAGCCGAGCGCGGTGAACCAGAGGGTGCTGCCGGCGACCGCCCCGGCGGCGAACCACCACTGACGGCCCGGATGGCTCTGGGCGATCGAGCCGAGCAGGACCACGGTGTCGAGGTAGACGTGCGGGTTCAGCCACGTCAGCGCCAGCGCCGTCGCGATGGTGGCCATCACGGAGGGGGGCGTCGTCCCGGGCTGGGGTGCGAGCGCCTGGGGACGCGCCGCGCGATGCGCCGCCATGAGCCCGTACACGGTCAGGAACGCCGCACCCGCGATCCGCACCGCGTCGAGGACCTCCGGCCGGGTCCGGACCACGGCACCGGCGCCGGCGACGCCGGCCGCGATGAGTGCGGCGTCGGACAGCACGCACACGAGCACCACGGCGCCGACCCGATGGCGACGCAACCCCTGCCGCAGCACGAAGGCGTTCTGGGCGCCGATCGCGACGATCAGGGACAGGCCGAGCCCGAAGCCGGCCGCGGTGCTGAGGAGCTCGGGGGTCACGCGTCGACCGTAGGCGTCGGCGAACCCGTGAGAGAAGCGCATGTTTCTGCGGCGGAGTTAGCATCGCTGTTCATGGAGCTGGACCTGGCGCAGCTGCGCGCGCTGAGCGCGGCGGTCTCCGAGGGCACGTTCGAGGCGGCTGCGCGTGCCTTGCACGTGACGCCCTCGGCGATCAGTCAGCGCCTCCGCGCCCTGGAGGTCAGCACCGGCCGGGTGCTGCTGGTACGCAGCAAGCCCGTGCGGGCCACCGAGTCGGGTCGGGCCCTGCTGCGCCTGGCGCGGCAGATCGACCTGCTGACCAGCGACGCCCTGGGAGAGCTCGGCACCGGGTCGCCGGGCCGCGGCGTGCAGACCGTGCAGCTCGCCGTCAACGCCGACTCCCTGACCACGTGGGTGCTGCCCGCGCTGGCCCCGTTCGCCGGCGAGGTGTCGTTCGACATCCACCGCGACGACGAGGAGCACACGGCCGCCCTGCTGCGCTCGGGCACCGTCGTCGCGGCGATCACCGCCGACGCCGAACCGGTCGCCGGCTGCTCCGTGACCCGCCTGGGGGCGATGCGGTACCGGCCGTTCGCGGCCACCTCCTTCGCCCGGCGCTGGTTCTCCGACGGCCCCTCGGGCCCCGGCCTGGCGCACGCCCCCGTCGTCGTCTTCGACCGCAAGGACGACCTGCAGCACCGCTACCTGCGAGAGCGCGGCGTCGACCCGGCCGGGCCGCCGACCCACTACGTGCCCTCGTCGGCGGACTTCCTCACCGCGATCCGCCTCGGCATGGGCTGGGGGATGCTGCCGGACCTGCAGAGCCGCCGGCACGAGGCGGCCGGGGACCTGGTCGACGTCGACCCCGCAGGGGCGATCGACGTCAGCCTGTACTGGCAGCAGTGGAAGCTGCGCTCCCCCACGCTGGACCGCGTCGCCGCCGCGGTCACCGCTGCCGCGCGCAGCGACCTGACCCAGTGACGTCGTCCCATTCCGTCACGCCGATCTGGGACCGCGGCGAGGAACCGGTCGCCCTCCAGCGGGCGGACGACGGGAGATGGGAGCGTGGGTCAGGAGACGTCAGGAGACGTCAGGAGACGTCAGGAGCAGGGGCCCAGGAACGTCCCTGGCCAGGGCATAGCGTGACCCATGAGCACGGTCCCGTTGGCGCGCGGCACCTCGGAGATCGACGTCCTCGTGGTCGGCGCCGGCCCGACCGGACTGGCGTCGGCCGCGCTGCTGCAGTCCTACGGGGTCGCCTTCCGTCTCATCGACCGGCTCGCCGACCGCGTCCAGGAGTCCCGGGCTCTGGCTGTCCAGCCGCGCACCCTGGAAGTGCTCGCCGGGCTGGGCGACGTGACGCGCGACCTCGTCTCACGCGGCAACCGGGCGGTCCACCTGCACCTCCATGCGCCCGGACGGGTCGTCGACGTCCCCCTGTTCGACGCCGGCCTGCGCGACACCGCCCACCCCTACCTGCTGTTCGTCTCCCAGGCGGTGACCGAGGCGGTGCTCGGTGCGCACCTCACCAGCCGTGGGGTGGCGCCCGAGCGCGCGGTCGAGCTGGTCGGGCTCCAGCAGGATGCGAACGGGGTCACCTGCACGGTGCGGCACCCCTCCGGCAGCGACGAGACGATCCGGGCGGGCTACGTCATCGGGTGCGACGGCGCCCGCTCGACCGTCCGCCGGCTGGCGGGCATCCCCTTCGAGGGCGCCGCCTACCCGCAGTCGTTCCTGCTGGCCGACGTCGAGGCCGACGGCCTGGCGACCGGCGTCGCCCACGCCTTCCTCGCCGACGCGGGGCCGCTGTTCTTCTTCCCGCTGGGCAGCCCCGCGAGCTGGCGCGTGCTCGCGATGCGACCGCGCGACGACCCCACCCCACCGGGCGTGCCGGTCACGCTCGCCCGGGTCCAGGCGCTCGTGGACGGCTACACCGGCGCGACGGTGCGGCTGCGGGATCCGGTCTGGATGACGGACTTCCGCCTGCACAACCGCGGGGCCGTCCGCTACCGCGACGGCCGGGTCTTCCTCGCCGGCGACGCCGCCCACATCCACAGCCCCGCCGGCGCCCAGGGCATGAACACCGGCATCCAGGACGCCGCCAACCTGGCCTGGAAGCTCGCCCTCGTCAGCTCCGGTCGCGCAGTTCGGCAGCTGCTCGACACCTACGAGCCGGAGCGCGGCCCCGTGGGTCGCCGGGTCCTGCGGTTCACCGACCGGGCGTTCACCGCCGCCACCTCGACCCGTCCGGTCCTGCGGTTCGCCCGCACGCGACTCGCCCCCCGCGTCCTGCCGTTCGTCCTGCGCATCCCCGGCGTGCGCGGCGTCGCGTTCCGGACCGTCGCCGAGCTGACGATCGGCTACCGCCACAGCGTGCTCTCCGCGCGCACCACGCCTCGGCGCCGGCTGCGTCCCGGCGACAGGGTCCCCGACGCGCCGGTCCTGTGCGACGGCGAACCGCGGACGCTCCACACGGCGCTCGCCACGCCCGGGTTCCACCTGCTGCTGTGCGGGACCGCCGAGGCGTGGCCGCCGTCGTCGTGGGAGAACCCCTGTCCCGGCGCGCTGACCGTGCACCGGCTCAGCCGGGACGAGCTGCCCGGCGCGCTGCGGGACCGCACCGGGCTCGCGCTCCGACGGCTCGACGCGGATCGTGGTGCGGCCAGCCTGCTGGTGCGACCCGACGGACACCTCGCCTGGCGGGGCGACACCGATCTCGCTCCCCTGCGGGCGTACCTCGCGCGATGGCTCGGGCATCTGGGCGGACATGCGTGACGGCACCTGCGGCGAGGAGCAGGACCGCTCGCCGGAGCGGTCCTGCTGCTCCTCCCCGAGGCGCTCGAGTCCGGCTGGGTGCTCGAAGGAGACGACGATCCTGACGTGGCGGGCCATCCTGGGCGACGACGTCTGCGTGATCCCGATCCTTCTCGGTGCCTCTGCGAACGACCTCGCGGCGCGCGGCTGCTCCGCGAGGTCGAGGAGTCGCCGAGCACCCCGAGCTCGGTCAGGGGGCGGGTGCTGTGGTGCGAGGGAACAGCCGGCTGAGGACATCGGCGAGGGTCACGACTCCGACGAAGGTCTCGGCGTCGCTGACGACGGCGAGGTGGTTTCGGGACTCGCGCATCGCGGTCAGGGCGCTGTAGACGGGCGTGTCTGCGCCGATGGTGAAGGCCGGTCGCATCAGGTCCAGGACCGGGCGGTCCTCGGGCTCGGTGAGAGTGTCACGCACGTGCACGACCCCCTCGACGGAACCGGTGGTGCCGACCAGGATGCGCAGGTGTCCGGTCGCCCGGGTCGCGGCCCGGACGTCCTCGACGCTGGCACCGGCGGGTACCGCCGCGAGCCGCGCCCCCTCGGGCACCAGGTCGCGCACGGTCAGGGTCTGCAGCTCCAGTGCGCCGGCGAGCTGGGCGGAGTAGCTGGCGTCCAGGGCGCCCACGTTGGCCGAGTGCTCGACGAGGTGGCGCAGGTCGTCGGGGTTCTGGCCCGAGGCGAGCTCGTTGGTGGGTTCGACGCCGACCTTGCGCAGGCACCAGTTGGCCATCTCGTTCAGCGCGGTCAGCAGCGGGCGGGTGAGGAACATGAACCCGCGCATGGGGATCGCCAGCACGGTCGCGGACGTCTCAGGGTGCGCGATCGCCCACGACTTGGGGGCCATCTCTCCCACCACCAGGTGCAGGAAGGTCACCAGGATCAGCGCCAGGACGAACCCGGCCACGTCCGCGAGCCACACAGCGACGCCCCACGTCTCGAACAGCGGGGTCAGCCAGTGCTGGACCGCCGGCTTGGTCAGCGCGCCGAGGGCGAGGGTGCAGGCGGTGATCCCCAGCTGGGACCCGGCCAGCAGCACGGTGAGCTCGGTGGAGCTGCGCAGGGCCGCCCGGGCTGAGCGACTGGTGGCGGCGGCGTCCTCCAGGCGGTGCCGCTTGGCGGCGAGCAGGGCGAACTCGACCGCGACGAAGAACGCGCTCAGCGCGATCAGGGCGGCGGTCACGACGGTGAAGACGACGGGGTTGCTCATCGGTCGTCCTCCTCGTCCTCGGACGTCACAGCGTGCTCGGCGTGCTCGGCGGGGACGGTCACCCGGACGGTCGCCGGGACGTGGCGGTCGATCGCGAGGACGTCGACCCGCATCCAGACGGCTTCCGGCTCGTCCGCGCGGGCCAGGTCCGCCGGGTCCGGCGGCAGCTCGAGGATGACGCTGATGCCGACGTCGGGCAGGGCCCCGTGCTCGGCGATGACCAGCCCGGCGATGGTCTCGTAGTCCCCACGCGGCAGGTCGTGCCCGACGGCGCGTTCCACCTCATCGATGTGCACGTCCCCGGGCATCACCCACGTGCCGTCATCGGCCACCGGGACGTAGGCGGGCTGGGCCGCGTCGTGCTCGTCCGTGATCTCCCCGACGAGCTCCTCCGCGAGGTCCTCCAGCGTCACGACACCGGCGAAGCCGCCGTACTCGTCCACCACGCACGCCATCGGGTTCTTGCTCTCGGTGAGCAGACGGAGCGCGTCCGGCAGCCTCATCGACGTGGGCACCATCACCGCGGGCCGGATCAGGTCGTTCAGCGCCGCGGCGTCCAGATGCTCCGCGACGAGGACGTCCTGCAGATGCACGACGCCGGTGACCTGGTCGTCGTCGTCGAGCACCGGGTAGCGGGAGTGTCCGGCACTCATGAACGTGCGCACCTGCCCGACGCTGTCGTCGATCCGGACGACGTCGACGCGGGCGCGCGGGATCATGGCGTGCTCGACGTCGCGTTCGGGAAAGTCCAGGATCCGGTCCAGCAACAGAGACAGGTCCTCGGGCAGGTCGCCGCTCTCCCGGGAGTCGGCGACGATGTGCTCGAGGTCCCGCACGGTGGCCGAGTGCTCGACGTCGTGCACCGGCTCGATGCGCAGCGCCCGCAGCAGGACGTTGGACGCCTGGTCGAAGACCCGGATCAACCAGCCGAAGACCTTCAGGTACAGCGTGGTCGACGTCGCGAGTCTCAGCGCCACCGGCTCGGGTCGGGCGATCGCGAGGTTCTTCGGGAACAGCTCCCCGAACAGCATCTGGACGAACGTGGAGAACAGCAGCGCCAGGACCGTGCCCACCGCGATGCCCACGCCTGTCGGGACCCCGACCCCCCCGAGCGCCTCGCCCAGCGACTGCCCGATCAGCGGCTCGGCGACATAGCCCACCAGCAGCCCGGTCACCGTGATGCCGAGCTGGGCACCGGACAGCATGAACGACGTCCGCCGCGTCACCGCCAGCGCCCGCCTCGCGCCCGCGTCGCCGGCAGACGCACGCGCGTTCAGCCGGGACCGGTCGACCGCCATGTAGGCGAACTCCTGCGCCACGAAGTACCCGGTCACCGCGGTGATCGCCAGCACGACCAGGATCCCCAGAAGGAGCGAGAGCACCCACATCAGCGCGTTCCCCCCGTCGCCGCGTCATCGATCCGCAGTTCTGGGGGGCTCGTACTGTCGCCGTCCAATGTCTCTCCTGGGCCGATTGATCACTTGCCTACGGCGCCACAACGCGCGCCGCCCGCCCGTGGTTCCGCGGGCGGCCACTCTAATCCAGCTCGTCGCCGATGACGCGCGCAGGTGGCGCCTTGGGCAGCGCGCAGACCGACCGCCAGCGAGGCCGCGACCACCCCGCAGATACTCCCCCGTCGTTCGGAAACGATGCTGGTCGATGGACTCGACCTCCATGCGCACCTGGCGTCGCGCGAGCGCAGCCGCCTGCACCGGAGGCACGAGCCGTCGTCCCGACACCGGCGCCGTCCGCACCGCACCGGAACCGCACCGGAACCGTGAAGCCGACTCGGAGCTGGCCGCGACCAAGAGCCCCCACGTAGCCGAGCCCGGCTGACGGTACTGCGCTCGGACAGCCAACCAACCGGAGCTGTCCGGGAAACCGGGTCAGGCTCCGTGGTGCTCTGCGCGGCTTCGATGACGTCGTTGGTGATGGTCTGCAGTTCGTTGATCTTCAGCACCCGCTCGATCTGGGGGAAGAGGCGTTCGAGGAGCCGGAAGGCGCCAGCCACGCACCCCGACATGACAAACACCCGAACCCACGTTCCCGTGGGTCCGGGTGTCGCCGATGTCCTGAGACATCACACCGTCGGGCTGACAGGATTTGAACCTGCGACCCCTTGACCCCCAGCGGCTACCAGGCCACTTCCGACGTCCGCCGGTGTCCGTCGACGTGCAGGTCAGACCGGGTTTGTGGCCGCTGGTGACCGTGCCCGTGCGGCCTCATACGCTCAGAGATGGTTCCCGAGATGGTTCCCGAAATCTCTGCCGAGAGCGGGCGCGCACGGCGCCCAGGTGAGGTGCCCGGTGGCGCAACGAGTCCAACGAACCCGACGGCGCGAGAACGGTCAAGGCGCCATCTCCTACGACGCTCACGCGGGCTGCTGGATCGGCCTGCTCGACGTCGCGAGGGACGAAGGCCGTCGCGTCCGGACGAAGGTGCGCGGGCGTACGCGGGCCGAGGTGCGCGACAAGCTCGACGCGCTCCGGGTGCAACGCGAGGCGGGCATCGACATCGGCGCTCGGACCCTCACCGTCGGGCAGCTCATCGACCTGTGGTTCGAGCGTGGCGCACCGGTCGACGTCACCGAGAACACGATCTACAACTACCAGAAGATCCTGCTCGGTCACGTCGCACCCGCCATCGGTGAGGTGCGAGTGTCCGAGCTCAAGGCGAGTGACGTCGAGAAGATGCTTGACGACATGGCCGGGCGCGGAATGTCCGCCTCCAGCCTGCGCCACGCTCTGAACCTCACCCGACGGGTCCTGAAGTTCGCCGTCCGGCGGGACCTCGCGATGCGCAACGTCGCGGATGCAGTGCTGACACCTCGCGGCCCCAAGGCCGAGCGGTACGGGCTCAGCGTCAAGCAAGCCAAGAGGCTGCTCGAGGTCGCCGCCAGCGACCGCCTCGGCAACCTCCTGACCCTCTCCCTCCTGCTCGGCCTGCGCCCGGGCGAAGCAGCGGGGCTGACCTGGGAACACGTCAAGACCAAGGGAAAGCGGCCCTCGATCACCGTCGCGACGAGCCTGCGGCGCACTCCCCTGGGCGCCCTGGTGCTCGTTCCGCCGAAGACGCCGACCAGCCGACGGACGCTCGAGATCCCTCCCCCAGTCGTCAGCGCACTCAAGGCCCAGCGCCGCCAGCAGAAAACCGAACGCGAGATCGCCGGTCGCGCCTGGCAGAACACCTACGACCTGGTCTTCACCACCGAGCTGGGCACGCCGCTCGACCCCTCCAACGTCCGCCGCACCTACATGCGGCTCGCCCGATCAGCCGGCCTTGAGCACCTGCACCCGCACATGCTCCGGCACGCTGCCGCCAGCCTGCTCTCGGCAGCCGGGGTCCCGATCGAGGACATCGCCGACACCCTGGGCCACCGCTCGGTCAACGTCACCGCCGAGATCTACCGGCACCCCATCGCGCCGATCCGGTCCGGGCACATGGCCGCCATGCATCAGCTCGCGACGCGACCGGAACGCAGCGGCTCGTGAAAGCACTGTTCGGCGTGGTTAGGCTGCGCGCCCCCGCGCACCCGGATGACCGCCATCAGACACGAAGGGGCGGTTCGACACCGTTCCGGTGTTCATCCGCCATCACCAGCTCCGGCACGCGTCCCCACTGCGTCAGCTAGGTGTCACCGCCTCTACCAGTTGCGTCGTCATCAGCTCAGCGAACGCCGTGCGGATCCCCAAGCCGTCAAACGCGAAACCCCACAACACCAGCGCCGCAAATGCCAACGGCGCCAAGCGCACAATAAGGCGAAGAACCACCACGCACCACCTTCGAATTCGCGGCCGACCCAGCGCCGGCGCCCGCAAACCGTCTCAGCCGGCCCCGACATGCCTCACCCGGATGGAGCAGCGTCTGTCACCTTGAACGTTGGCGGCTGGTCAGGCTGGCGTCAGTGCCGCGAAACCGCCGGTGACCAGGGCGACCTTTCCGCGCTCGTGCCAGCCCGCGGTGCGGGCGATGGCGTGGAGCACGATCGTCGTGTTGACCTGGTCCAGGCGGCTTAGCAGGTCGCCGAGGGGTTGCTCGAGGACGTGGCCTGCCAGGCCGACGGCGACCTGCAGCATCGCGGCCTCGGAGCCGGCTGCCGGGGCACGCCTGGCCAGTTCGGCGGCTGCGGCCCAGTCGATGCCGATGCACCCGGGTCCGTCGTCGCTGACCCAGAGCACCGTCCGTGTGAAGTCGAGTCGATGCAGCCAGCCCCTGTGAGCGAGCAGTAGCTCGACGGCGGCCTCGGCGGGGTAAAGCCCACGCGCCCAAGCCCGTAGACCGGTGGCGATCTGCTCGAACGTCAGGTCGTCGATCTCGGACATCACGGGGCTCCTCCCGTCGGCCGGGTCGCTTGTTGTGCGGTTCGACTACGGCCGACCAACCCGAGGTAGGCCTCGTCCCGGTTCAGATCTGCCCGTTCGGCGATGACCGCGGACAGCGACGTGATCGTCACCATCAGGTGGTCCGCGACGATCGAGATTGCCGGCCCGTCGGCACCGTCCGAATCCTGGTGGAGCTCGGCCCAGTAGCTCTCCAGCCGCTCGTCGTAACCCCACGCCGAACGCTGAGACCAGCCGGGCAGATCGATCGGACGCACGAAAGGGTGGCGGGTCATGGCTCGCGTCTCCCGATCGGCTCATGGCTGACCATGCGCACGGCGTCGGCGCGCAGTGGCTCGGCGTGCAGGGTGAGTCCGCCGGCGCCGGTGAGCGCCTGGATCCGCACTGTCGCCACTCGGGTGTACAGGCTCTCGACGAGGCGGAGCTGCTGCTCGCCCGCCGGGGCGAGGCGACCGGTGAGCTTCGCGGCTGCCAGCACCTGGCTGTCGGTGATTTCCTCTCCCGTCAGGATCCGGCCCGGGACGTAGATCTGGTGGGCACGGGCCATCCGCGCGACGGTCGTCCGGTTCCAGGTCGCGATTTCGGTAGTCATCTGGACCGCCCCGGCCAGCGCCTGGCCCAGGCGCCTAGCGTCGCGTGGCGGGAGTTCCGGCGGGGGCGCGGCCAGCGGCGCCACTGGACGAAGGAGGTGGCCAAGGTGATGCAGGTGCTCGGTGACGCGCGGGTCGGCGGACTCGGCTGCTTGCCACGGGAACAGCGCCCGGGACAAGTCCTGCCACGCCTGTCCACGCTGGACCAGTGCCCCGCGGCGGGGGCCGGCGGGGATAGTCGGTTGGGCGGTGGGGTCGCCGCCGAGGAATGCCAAGGCATGGGCATGCACCGCGACACCGAGGGTGGCGTAGGCCTTGAGGGTGTCCACGGACGGGTGATCCGCCCGCGCCATCTCCCACGCGTTCCGGCGCAACCGCAGCATGCGGTCGTAGATCTCGCCGGCCGGATCCCCGGTGCGGATCGGTGCCCCGGCGGCGGTCAGCTGCTCCAGCTGCGCCCAGGTGGGCAGCGACCCGACGCCGGCCACGTCCCTCGCAAGAGCGTGCACCTCGGCCAGGTCGGGCACCAGGTCCGTGATCTCCTGCCAGGACACTCCCGCTTGCAGCGCCCGCAGCGCGAGGTGGTCCGTACCGGACAGCAAGGTGGCCGCGATGTCCCCCACCTGGGCTAGGCCAGCCTGGCGGGCCGCCGGATGGCGCAGGACCGCGTCCACGTCCGGTGTACGAGGCGCGCCGGACGCGTCGACGTGCGTCGCCAGCAGGTCTCGCGCCGCGCGAACACTCCGCGCCGCATCTCCCCACGGAGACTGGCTCACCCGCGCACCCACCCAAGCCCACGGCGGCTTTGACCCCACGACCTCGTGGAGGGCCTCCCCCAGCCGCACTGCGGCACGCTCCCGCGGATCCGGCGTCGCCGACGCGACGATGCCCGCAGTCCGTGTCGGCTCCAACAGCGCCCAGGTGTGCTCCTTCAACGACAGCAGCAGCTCACGGAAGTCCCGCATCGCGCCCCGGGCGAACTCCGGTTCCTCCAGCGGCAGCCCCTGCATCCAAGCAACACCGGCCTGGATCCCGATCGCCGCCCGCAGCATCAGGTCCCCGTACGTCGCCGGCACGTTCACCACGCACCGCCGGAGAGCTTCAGTCGCGCGGCCGAAAGGAGCGAGGAGACCCGTGCGCCAAGCAACGTCGACGTGACGTCCGGGCCGGCATGGGCCGCGGCATCGATGACAGCCCGCTCCGCAGCGACAACCAGATCGACCACGGCGGCTGCGACGGACTGACCGTCGACCCTCGAAAGCTCCCCGAGGTCAACTGCGGCCCGGCCGACCTCGGGAGGAACAACCGATTCGAGCTCGGTGAGTGCGAACGACAGGTCCAGGGCTGCGTAGGTCAGGCGGACGGCCAAGTCAGTGCTCGACGGGTCAGTGCCATTCAGAGCGGCCTGACCCGCTGCGTACACCAGAGTCCAAGCGCCGCCCCATCCGACTGCGCCAGCGACGAGCGACTCGGCTTGCTGGCGCTGTTCCGCATCCATCCCAGGTCCCGTCCGACGGTCGACCCGCCTGTCCCGTCACGTTCACGTCTCACCCTGCGCGGCGGCACCCGCGGGGCGATTCGGCGGGTTCCGAGCTGTGGATGGAGTCGCTCTACAAGTAGGTGTGCACGGCGAGCCGTGAACATCGGGCTGCGGGCGAGTTGCTGTCAACGACGCGCAGCGGTCTCTTGCCGCCCGTACAGCTCGCAGGTGAGAGCCGAGAAGGCCGAGCAAGGCATCGGAGAGCAGCGACTCGCATGGACCCTCACGGCGGGTGAAGGCGGCATACGCACCAACGAGCCTTCGGCCGGTCGCTGGGATTCTCGACTCTGGATCGCTCACCTCGTGCGGGATTCGGCCGATGCGCCGCGTGCAGGCGTCCCGCCGAACTTCTTGAGCCCGAACTGACGGCCCAAACCCCGGAGCACCCACTTGAGCAATGAATCCATGATGGGCCGCCTGCTGGAGGAGATTTCCTGGGAGGGCGGTCGGGTCAAGCAGTACCGCAAAGGCGGCCAAGGCATGGAAAACGTGCTGTCAGCACAGGTGCTCCAGGCCCTGGACCACTTGCCTCGCGATCGCTTCCTCGGCGCAGTCCTCCGCGATGCGCACGGCGCCACCTCTGCCCGGATGAGAGTCGCGGAGGAAGCGGAGGTGCTCGAGCTCACCTTCCTCCCGGACGAAGTCCTCCTGACATGTCACGACGCCAAGGTGCAGCCCGACGCCACACTCACCGGCCCGTCGAGCTACTGCTTGGTCGAGGCGAAGGGGCCGGGGCGCTCGCGCTTCAATACGCTTCAGCTGTCACGCGAGTACCTTGCGTTGCTCGAGCAGGCGGGCGAGCGCACCCCGCTGATGCTGCTCGTCCTCGGTGCACCACCGCCGGTCCGCTTGGCGGGTGGTGGGGTCCATAACCCGGTGGACGTGATCGCGCGCGAGCTTGGGCAATTGGCTCCTGTCGTCCTCGACGCACGGAACGAAGCGGCCCTCGTCGCACGCGTTCCGGAGGTCCTCGCCTGGACCACCTGGCGCGAGATCGCCGACGTCGTCATGCGGCAGGTCAAATCCATCGACACGAGCGACCGTAGCGTCGCGTCAGCGATCGGACGCGTTGCCTCGAGCCTCGTGCGCGCCGTCGACTGGCACTCGAGTGCGCGACCTTGAGCCCGTCGGCGCTGCAGGAGGACCTCGCAACGCGGTGTGTTCTGGGTGGGACGGGAGTGCAAGTCCTTGAAGGGTGTCCCACCGACGACTCTCCATCAGTTCGCGGACGCACGGCGCCACGGTCTTCGATCGGTAGAGTCCGGCTGTGAAACGCGAGCGTCTGATGGTTGAGCTTGGCCACGATCAGTCGATGCGGCGGATCGGGACGGTCGAGGTCAAGCCCGGCGGCCAGTGGCTCGTCACGTGGCCCGACGGCGGCCGAGAAGAAGTCAGGCCAGGGGCACCCGCGCGCGACGGTGGCCGCTACATGGGAGTCATCGCTGAGAGCCTGCAGCACCGCTTGATCGTCGACCGAGGTGAGGTCGAACGGTTGCTTGCATCGGATCCGGCAGCGGTCTTCGTCTCGGTGTTACGCGGTCAGGAGCGCGCCCTGACGTCGCGCCAGCTCGTCGAGGCGGTCTCAACCAACAGGTTCGATCCCGACGATGTCAGTTCCGCCTGGCGCAGGGCGCGAAAGTCGCTCGAGTCGCGAGATGACATCAAGGTCCAGGGCGATGGTGCCCGGCGAAAGTACCGATGGTTCGCCGCCGAGACGTCAATCGACCGGGCCGACGACGTCGCGTCGCCCAGCGGGGAGGTCCTGGGCGCCGACGGCCGACCTACACCGCCCGAGCTGTCTCCGGAAGGAGAAGAAGTCAAGGTGCAGGCGACCGTATCGATCGCCGACGCAGACGCGAAGAGCCCAGATCCGAGCAGACCTGCCGAACGAGACTTCGCCAAGGACCTTCACCTCTTGGCTCGCGGTCGAGAGCTAGACGTCGAGATCTCGGCCCTCGCGCCTGTCGTCGCGCAACAGCCGGCGGCGGTTCAGGCGCTCTTCGCTGCGCTTACTGATCAGGACGTGGGCCGCGCCGCCGCCAACGCCAGCCTGGCGGTGCTCGAGAGCGGGACCATCTTGTCCACGATCGCCGATGACGTGCTCCTGGCAGCGTGGCCTCGTCTTAACGGCCCGCGAGGTGCGTTTGTGCTCGCGACAGCGCGCCCCTCGAAGTTCGTTGACGCCCTCGACGTCGTCGAACTCCTCGGTGCTGAAGGCGCCGCGGCGCTCTTCGACCGAGCGGCCGATGAAGCGAGGGGCGCAGCGCGACGCGGATCGAAGGAGGCGGTCCGGGGACTCGGTTGGTTGCTCGATCGTGTCCTTCACAGCAAACGTGCACACGAGCTCGATCTGAGTTTCGTCGCGCGGGTCGCGGCTTCAGAGTCGATTCGGTTCGACGAGGGCCGGCTCGAGCGCCTGACAGCCGCCATCGCGGGGATTGTCCGACGCGTAGGAACGAAGGGGTGGCAACGACTCGCGGTCGTAGAGTGCGCGGCACTGGCCCGTCGCAGCGCCATGCTGCCGCTGACGGAGCACGGTGGGCGAGCGCGACTCCTGGCTGCGATTCACGGCGTGGACCCGGCAAGCGCCGTCGATACGGTGTGGTGGTCGAACATCACGGCTGACGACCTGGCGGCTGCTGCCGGGGCCGCTCTCGGGAAGGTGCTCGACGATCCCCAGGTCGAGTCCGCGATCACTCGGCCGCGCTACCTCGCCGCTTTGGACGAGGCGACGACCCGCCGGCGCGTCATGCAGCTGCTGGCGGCGCCGCGAGTCATCGCACGCTCCGCGTCGCTGGCTGCGGTGACGGCCGCACTCGCCCGCGCGGCGGAGAACGATGACGTGCTGGTGGGCTGGATGTCGGCCCTCCGAGATGAACAGGGCCGCAAGGCGCTGGAGACCGAGCTGGCTCGTTCTCGATCCGAGCTCAGCTCGGCGCAGGCCAAAGCCACGACGGCAAACGATCGCGCCGAGCGGGCCGACGAGAGGATGCGGGTGGTCGAGGAAAGGCTCCGCGCCGCGGGCGAGGCGACGGACCGGCTACGCGATTCCCAGACGCGCCAGGTGCGGATCGACGCGATGCGGGCTTTGGCGTCCCTCGCTGGATATGTCGAGAAGTCGATCAGCCAGCAGTCCGCCGAACGTGTCGTGATGCGAGTTCGTGCAATGACGGCCCGGGAAGGTCTCACCCCGCTGGGTGAAATCGGCGCGACGGTCCCGTACGAACCCGACAAGCATGACCTTGTCGGACCCGCCGCGCAGATTGGAACCGCAGTGATTGTCAGACACTCCGGGTACACATGGGCCGGACCCGACGGCGAGCTTGTGCTCGCTCGAGCGATGGTCGAGCAGATGACATAGGGAGACCCGCCTTGGCAACGTCGCCGTATACCGTCGGAATTGACTTCGGCACGAGCACCACGCTCCTCGCTGAAGGCCTCCCAGCAGGAGGTTCCGATGTGGTGCCGATCGGCCATAGCGAGCCATGGCTACCCTCCGTGGCCACGTTGAACGGTGGCAGTCAGCTGGTCGTAGGTGAGGACGCACATCTCCGGAGCCCGGCGAGTCTCATCTCTTCGGTGAAGCGAGCCATCACCACGCGGCACGAGACCATCAGCAGTCCCGATGGTTCGGTGACGGCCAACGTCGACGAGGTCATCACCGCGATCCTGTTGGAGGTCGCACGACGCGCACGAGACAACCAGATCGACATCGCGGAGGAGGGTGCGGTCAGGCTCGGCTGCCCTGCGATGTGGGACGGCGACCAACGCTCGCGTCTACTCACGCTGGCGCAGAAGGCAGGGTTCGCGGTAGCCGCGTCCACGCTGATCGACGAGCCGATCGCCGCCGGACTGATGTGGATCAACGAACAACAACGTGACCGTCGGTACCTCGACAACGATCGAGTCCTCGTTTTCGACATGGGAGGCGGCACACTCGACGTCGCCGTACTGGACGTGACCACTGGACCGGGGCGCGATCCGCAGGTCTACGTCCTCGCCTCGAACGGAGTAGACGAAGCCGGAGACCGCCTCGACGAGGCGATCGCGAGTGATCTCGAGCGGATGCTTCAAGACCGCGGCGTGCTCGTCTCCGACCAACCAAACCCCCCGGTCGCGCGCGCGTACATCCAGCGCGCCGCGACCCAAGCCAAGATCGCGCTCACTGATCTCTCGTCCACGGATGTTCACATCGACTACGGCGACGGAGACCTGCCGCACCTCAGTTACACCGTCGGACAGCTGAACGATTGCCTGCGGCCGCAGATGGACCGTGCCTGGGGGCTCGTGGAGTCCACCCTGCGCGCTGCACTCCTCACGCACGAGAGCCGATGGATGCCCAAAGGTTTCCGAACGACCGTTGGGCTCAGAAACCTGCCGATGGCTGATTTGATCGAGACCATCAATCATGTGGTCCTCGTGGGCGGAATGTCTCGCATCCCCGGAGTCGCGCGATTCTTGATGGAGAGACTGCCGAAGTCACGCGTGCACACGTTTCCCGGCGATAAGTCTCAAGGGGCGATCGCAGCAGGGCTGGCCGAGCCCATACCGTACGAGCAAGTCAACCTCCACCTTCCCGGCTTCGATTTCGTTCTCGACATCCCCGGACGTTCGCCGATCACCCTCTATCGGGCTCACACACCGTTCTACCGATGGTGGGAGGCACAAACCAAAGCAAGAGTATTTTACTCCTGGCCTGAGGGCAAAACAGCGTATGAGCCCGCGGCTGCGCGCAACCTGCCCCAGTCCGGCGATGCGACACTGCGTGTTGTTGCTCTCGACGGGTCAGTCGTGGCGATGCGCGGCGCCAACGAGAAAGACACGAATGGCCTGCGGATCAACTTTGGTTTCCGAACTCCCAGGTTCACCCTCGCCCCGGACGGAACTATGACGTTCGTCGACGGCCATGGTCACGAGCAGAGGCTCCGCATCGAGCGTTGGCCAGCGCTGCGCTCGGGACAGGGGAAGCTGCTGGTTCGCGTTGAAGAGGCGCGCTGGGTGCCGGACGATCGACGAGCCTGGGACACGAAGTAGGCGAACTCAGGCGCCGACCACGTCGAGCAAAGCAACCGTCTGCACCGACATGGACATCTCCCGGTGCGCAACGACCGTGGCTTGCAAAGAGTCGAGTTCCGCGCGGATGTTTCGCAGCCGTCCTTCGTTCATCCGGATCACTCGAGGGTCGCGACCGTCCGCACGCACCGTCGCGAGACTCGCCAAAGCCCTTCTCTCTTTGATGAGCAATGCCTCACGTCGGGACTGCGTACGGCCTGCCACTAGTGCGTCATTATCAAGCCGTCGTCGCTCCTCCTCTGGCGCTAGGCGTGCCCAGGCGCTGGACTCGAGCTGTCGATGAAGACGCTCGACTCCAGTCCATGGTGCGCCAGGAGCGTCTACGAGCGTTCCCTCCGCCAGAGCAGTCAAGACTGCGGAGCCGACGACGTCGGACACCTCGCCGGTGCCGACGTCGATCGCGGTGGCGACCAACTCACGCGAGGGACGAATTCCCGTTGTTTCGACGAGATCGATCTGGACGGCGAACCGGCGCCCCGCGTCGATGTCCGGGACGGCCACTCGGCCAAAGCGGCGCAGGTGAAGGTCGTCGGATTCCAACGAGGCCAACGCCACGTCGACGAGGGGGTGGCGCGCAGAGAGCAGCTCAACGTCATGCCGACTAGCGAGCTCAGCATCGAACGTCACCTCCAGTGGCTCCCCCGCGCGCAACTTCGCCTCAAGCGCTGCGACCGGGTACTTGCTGCCCCGATCCGCCTTGCGCTCACGCCGTCGCACCTGGAAGAAGCGTTCGGCCAGTTCAGAGTTGCCTCGCAGCACCCAGACGCCCTTGCGCCGGGCGGGACCAAGAGTCGCACCGGTCGCCCGCATCAATCGGTCCATAATGGACTCGATCTCGCTGGCGCCGACATAGCGGCCATCGGCGGGCCCGGACTCCGTCATGCCGTCGATCTTCAGTTGGTCGATCGTCGTCAGCGTTGCGCGCTCAGTCTCTAGCTTCTTGATCTGGGCGCTTCGCGTCTCTATGGCAAGAGCAATCTCGTCCGCGCGCCGAGCTCGTTGTTCCGGCGTCAGCCGGGGATCAAGCAGCCGCGTCGCGACGTCTCGGAACTCATCACGAAGGATCGGCTCGAGGTCGCCAATGGAGTCCTGGAAGATCCCGATGCGCGTGTACAGGCGGGCGATGATGTCGGACTCGATCGTCCCCGGCACATGCATGTTGATGATGAGGATCTTTTCGTGCTGCTGGCCGAACCTGTCGAGCCGACCGATCCGCTGCTCGACGCGCATCGGGTTCCACGGCAGGTCGTAGTTGACCAACACGTTACAGAACTCAAAGTCGAGACCCTCGGACCCCACCTCACTCACTACGAGGATGTCGAACACGCCGGCGCGGAAGTCGTCGATGATCGGCTGCCGCTCCTCCATCTTCACGCCACCGTGCATCGCACGAACATCGAAGTCGGCAGCGCCGAGCCGCTCCATCAGGTAGGAGATCGTCCCGCGAAAGGTCGAGAATATCATCGCCTGCCGAATGCCCTGCCGCCGCAGGTCTACAAGCTTTTCCAGCAGTGCCTCGAACTTCGAGTCCCGGCCCAACGGTCTAGCGAGCACAGGGATATCGTTCAACTCCTCGAAGGCGACCTCCTCGGGGTCTTCATCGGAGTCGTCGATCGAGTTGCGGAAGAGGCTGGCATCTCGCGTGCGTAAGGTCTCTTGGGTCGCTGCAAGGCAGCTCGCCGCTTGGCGCAGCGGCATCTGCATCGCGAACCCCGGAGGTGTTCCTGCGGCGAGGGCGCGTGCCATGTAGTACCCGACGACGGAGTCGTAGTAGTCCTTCTCTGCCCCGCTCCAGTCGACGCGGACCTCGTGCACCTCGCGGATTGCTTTGGCGTCGGGGACGTCCACCTTGCGGGTCCTGGAGAGGACGGTGCTGAGGGTGTTGAGCTCGGCAACGAGACCCTTGATCTCTGACCGCTCGGCATCGTTGAGGTTGAGGGTGCCTCCGAGAAGTGCCTTCAGCCGCCCGAAGTCTGGGCGCGCGCTGATCGTCTTGCCGAACGTTGTCCTGGCCACAGCGTCCAGCTCGGTCCGCGCGGCGGACACATCTGCCCGTTGAGCGATGAGACGTGAGATCGCATTGAGGTGCTGGTTAGGTTCGAGTTGCTGCCGGAAGACATCGACGTCAGGGAACATCCCGTCATCCAGCAGGGTGAGCAGGTTGTACAGGTCCTCCGAACGGAGATTGATGGGCGTCGCCGACAAGAACAAGAGGTGGTCCGCCCAGTCCGAGAGCAGGGCACCGAGCAGGTTCGACCGCGTGCCCACGTTGCGGAGGGCATGGGCCTCATCCACGATCACGAGGTCAAACCGTGGAGGAATCCGGGTGAGACGTTCGAGGGTTTCCGTCGCGGTGCGGAGCGACTCGAGCGACACGATGGCGTGGAACTCGGGGTCTGCCCCATCGAGCAGCTGGTCCGCGAGGACATCGAGCTCACGCGGTCTGATGACCTCCAGCTGCCGATCGAACCGTCGGCGCATCTCCCTCTGCCACTTGAGCGTGAGCGATGACGGGACCACGACAAGCGTGCGGCGAAGCGGTGATCGCTGCTCGAGCTCACACCAGACGATCCCCGCCTCGATGGTCTTGCCGAGGCCCACCTCGTCGGCGATGAGGAGCCGCCCCGTTGGCGAATTGAGCATCTTCAGGGCGGGAATGAACTGGTAGGCGCGGAAGATCGTCTTTGACGCCTGGAACGAGTACAGAACGTTGCTGAGCGGTTTCCGCAACTTCGTCCAGGTGAGGGTGAGCGCTATGTCGGCCGCTGGAGCAGGGCCCTGCTCAAGCCAGAACTTGGGGTCGCGCGGGTCTCCGTCGATCCGCTCGATCGACGCTTCGCCGACATGTCGGATCTCTCCATCGATCGCAACCTCGATCCGGTAGCCGGCCGGGGTCGCCGTCACTCTGCGCACGCGGCCGGGAGCGTCAACGCCGGCGATACGGACCATGTCGTTGATCGCGAACGCAGATGCGCCCAGCAGCGGTCGAGCGTCCTCCCATGCTTCAGCCAGGGCCAGACGCGCGAGACCCAGGTGCCGGCGGGGCCCGTCATCGGTGAACTGGTGCCGCGCGCCTGCAGGATGGGTTTCCGCCTGCCCGTCTACGACGAGGAGCCCGTGCCACTCGCCTCTGCGGTAGACGGAGTAACACCCCTTGTGCAGTCCGACCTCTGCCGCGGTCGGAACTGTCTCCCGAACCTCAGCCGTCAAGGCTTCGAGCTGCGCGCGCACACCCTCTTCGGGCGAGCCAACCACAAGAACCCGGGCGAGTTGCTGCTGTGACTCAAACCCGAGTTCACCAGCGATCGGTCTGTAATACAGGTCGTCTTCCGCCATCACGACCCTCCTCCGGCGGCGACCTGCAGTCCGCGTGCCACACCGCCACGCGTAACCTGCGGCGCACCCCCGCGCGGTCCCTCGGTCGGCAGACCGAAGCGGTCCGAGGAGCTCAACACCATCACTGCCTTCTGTTGGGAATCCGGGCAAAGGCGGGTGTCGCCCGTTCCATCGACGTCGATCGTGCCATCGCAGACGAAGCCGGTGGGGTGAAACTCGGCTCAGGGTCACCCGTATGCCCGGCGCGACTCGGCGTTGCGGTGTCGGTGAACCTGCGGTTGGACGAGGGTGCAACCAGCCACTAGCCCGACGCCATCCTTGGCCCCAAGGCGTGGCAAAGACCGCCCTGCCCGCCCTCAGACATGACCGACGGAGCGAGACGCCGATCCACTCCTGCAGCCGCCCACCCGACGCTACGCCTCCAAGTACAAGACGCTCTCCGCTTCTCTCATCTCCCGTTCCACGGCGTCAGCCAGGTTGGAGTCATCCACGAGGACGCCAAGCTCGACGTTGCCGAACTCTGCGCTCCACGAAAAATTCGCACTCGTGACGACGATCCAGCGATGATCTATTGAAACGAACTTGGCGTGATTGCGCACCGGCTTGCCGTCGAAGTTGGAGGTTCGGAAAACCACCGACGGGCTCAGCCAGGTAGCGATTTCGGGCTCATCGCGATTGAGGGTGTAGTCGGGGTCTGAAGCCGCCGGTCTCGAGCAGGCTTCTGGCGATGTAGTTGGTGAGGTTGCGGAAGCCGAGGGCGGAGCCGCGCCGGCGCAGGTTCATCCGTAGCGCGTCGGTCACCAGGTCGGACAAGGTGACCTCACCGGCCCGCCGCCCAGCGCGGTCCTTCTCGCTGGACCCTTCCCGGGCCTCCATGGCGACCACCCGGGGATGCCGGTCCGGCAGGTCGTGCAGGTGCAGCTCGTACTCCTTCTCGATGGTCGCGAACCGTTCCATCGGGGCGAACTCGTTCGCCAGCGCCCGGATCAGAGTGGTCTTCCCCGCGTTCTGCAGGCCGGTGACCACGATGTTCTTGCCCGCCCGCAGCGCCGCCCGCAAGAACCCCGACAACCCGGTGTCCAGGGTGCCAAGCGTCACCAGGTCCTCCAGGTCCACGTCACGGACCCGGTGCCGGCGGATGACCACGTGCGGCTGCGGCGTCACCCAGGCCATCGCGGTCAGCCGAGACCCGTCGTCCAGGCGCAGGTGCAACACGGGGTGCGCCGAGGAGAACGTCCGTTCCGCCGACCCGGATCGGGCCGCCAGCAGCTGCAGCGTCTCGATCAGCTCCGCGTTCGACTCGGCCACCGCCGGTCCGACCTGGTCGCGGCCGTCGGCGTAGGACACCCACACCCGGTCGTGCCCGTCGACCTCGATGTTGTCCACGTCCGGGTCGTCCACGAGTGGCTGGAGACGACCCAGACCAAACAGCGCTGCCATCACCGCCCGCGCGGTGGCGAACTCCACCGCCTGGGGCCACGGGTCCTCGCCCGCCCGCACCCGGGCCCGGGCCCGCTGGGCGAGCTCGTCGGTGATCAGGGCCCGCGCGAGCTCCCGACGCGCGCCCGGGTCTTGGACGTGGTCGGCCTGCAACCGGGCCGCGAGCTGGCCGGCCACCGCGCCGCGGACCTCACGCACCAGCACGACATCGATCACCGAGAGCTCCGGCGCCGCCTCGGCACCGATCCACGGGGGGCCGGAGCCAGGGACCCCGGCCGGGTCGGCGGGCAGCACGTCCAAGGCCGGTATCGATACGAGGTGGGCGCGTCCGTTGGAGGAGTGCCCGTTGCGGCGGTACCCCGGTCGGGAGTGGTTGTCGTCGGTCATGACCGGACCCCCCGGACGGGTTGCAGTGCCTGGCTGGCGGCGGACAGGTCGGTGGCCAGCGCGCGTGCCCCGCGCAGGAGCGCGGAGTTCTCGAACCGCCGTCCCGTGCCACCTCCGGCCGTCAAGATGCCGGCGGCCCACCTGTCCTCGGGGAGGGTGAGCACACCCGACAACTGCAGCTCCTGGGCGATCTCCCGCGCCCCATAGGGTCCCGCGGCCCCGACCATCAACCCGAGCGTCCCCGCGGCCGGGCCTCGCAGGGTGCGCAGGGATCCGAGTGCCGCTCGGGCGCCGGTGATTGACGGCAGGGTCGAACGGAAGACCACCGCGACCACGTCCGCATGCTCCAGCAACGCGGTCGGCTCATACCGGTGACCCAGCCGCCCGACGTCGACGACCACATCCACCCCCGGCTCGCGCAGGGCACGGGCACCTTCGGCCAGCGTCGTCGCGAAATCCCGGACCGTGCGCCCCTGCGTCGGGTCGGTGATGCCGGTCAGCACCCAACGCGCACCGGTCTCGTCCAGCGCGACGGCGCGCTCGAGCAGCGTCCCGCCACTGACACCGGTGCGATCCGTTGCTGCGGCCAGGATGCCGCCGTCGGCCCCCACGCCCGCCCGCAGGAACCCGGGCAAGATGGCCGACCCGGCGACGTCCGCGTCGAGCACGAGCGAACGTCGCCCGGAGTGAACTAGAGGCAATGCCCACGCCACGGCCAACGCGGTCGTGGTCACTCCCGGCGCGCCCGTCGCGGAGCAGAACACCAGCATGCTCATTACCCCTCCTCCGGCGCGCGGGACTCGGCCGGTTGGAGCAGCAGTGCGAAGCGACCGGTGGCCGCACGAGTCGCCACCGCCGGTCCCTCACCCTCCGCGACCACAACATCCACGACCACCACGCCGTTGAGATCCGCCGGCCCGACCCGGACCACTTCGACGTCGAACGTCCGGGGAGAACTCGCGGGAGGATCGGCGTCCGCTGGGGGCGTGTCCACCACCAACAGCCGGTCACCAGGGCGCAGTCCGCCGGCAGGCATCCGCGCCGCGTCCAGCGCAAGGGGCACCAGCACCTCACCGGGCCCAGGAGGACCAACCCGCGTCACCTGCCCCGGTGCTAGGGCGTGTCTCCCTTATGCGCGTAGCCAGGTGAGGCAGGCGCTGAGGGTGGCGCCGGCGCGGTAGGTGATGGCGAGCTTGTCGTAGCGGGTGGCCAGGGCGCGCCACTGCTTGGCGTGGACGAA
>NZ_JABCJJ010000024.1 GCF_012952065.1 Cellulomonas fimi | reverse complement strand
GATCTATCTCGGCCCCAGGACCCGCGTCCTGGGGCCGAACTCGTTCCGGAGTACGGAGAGGATCACGGAGACAACTGCGTTTTCCCTGGTCACAGAGGTCGATGCGGGTGCGACAGGGCGGCGTGGAGCCTGCGTGCGGCGGCGGGAAGCCCTGCTCGCTCCGGCGTCCCGCGCACGGCATCGACATCGGCACCCGCATCGACCTCTGTGACCAGGGAAAACGCAGTTGTCTCCGTGATCCTCTCCGTACTCCGGAACGAGTTCGGCCCCAGGACGCGGGTCCTGGGGCCGAGATCTCACAGCCGAGATCTCACTGTGCGCCCGAAGGGATTCGAACCCCCAACCTTCTGATCCGTAGTCAGATGCTCTATCCGTTGAGCTACGGGCGCGTGGCCGTACGGCCGGAGACGAGGATAGCGTCCCGCGAGGGATCACCCAAACGCGGGGCT
The DNA here is from genome assembly GCF_012952065.1 of Cellulomonas fimi. Lineage (GTDB taxonomy): Bacteria > Actinomycetota > Actinomycetes > Actinomycetales > Cellulomonadaceae > Pengzhenrongella > Pengzhenrongella fimi_A. The sequence goes on along the minus strand of NZ_JABCJJ010000024.1, from coordinate 38,626 downwards.
CACGTCGTCGCTCGGCGCACATCACCCGCACGGAAGGATCCGGCCCCGGCGGCGGCAACCCCGCAGCAGAAAGCCCCGGTCCCATGACGGCGACCGGGGCCCTGCAGTGCGGAGACGGTGGGATTTGAACCCACGGAAGGGTTGCCCCTTCACGACCTTAGCAGGGTCGCGCACTAGACCTGGCTATGCGACGTCTCCAGGCTGGGACAGGTTACCCGGCCCGATGACCGTGCCGCAAAGGACCCCCCAGCGTGCCGCCCGACGCTCCGCGCACCTCGCAGTACCTCGGAACCGGTCGCCCTCCGGGCGCCCGTCAGTACCTCAGGGCGCCCGTCAGAACTTGAACGGGATCGGGATCGGGCCGCAGCAGCAGACGCCGCGCACGTCGCTCGCCATGAGGAGGCTCGCGGCGCGGTAGCAGGCGAGGAACCGCAGCCCGGTGGGGACGACGCCGCGCAGGAGCCCACGCCGTCGGACGATGTCGCGGACCGCGACCGAGCAGGACTCGCCGTCGTGCGCGACGCGGTGCGCGCAGCTCCAGCCCTTCCGGGGCGAGACACGGTCCTGGTACAGGCCGATGAGGTGGTCGACCGCGCGGGCCGGGGCGGTGGTGATGCGGTCGGGTCTCATGGCGTGACGGTAGGGTGCCGGCCGCGAGCGCGCGCGCTGGGCGAGTGCTCAACCCACCGGCGCACCCGCCGATGAATGTGCCGTGACCACGGCGCCCGATCTCGCGACGGAGCCGCTCGCCGACCGCACCCCCGCGCGGCCGGACCACGTCTGGCCTCACCACGTCCGGCCGATCCACATCCGGCCGGATCCTGTCCGGTCGACGCGCGTCCGCTCGGCCGCTGTCCGCCCCGGGTTGCGCACCGCGCTCAGCCTGGTGCTCGTCGCCGCCGGCGTGGCGCAGGGCGTCAGCCACCCGCAGGTGGTCCGCGACGCGCTCGGCACGGTCGCCGACGCCACGGGCGTCCACCTCCCCGGCCGGCTGCCCGCACCCGAGGACCGCGACTTCCCGACCCCGGGCGTCGAGGCCCCCGCGCGCCTGCTCGCGGCGCCCCTCGTCCCCTCGAGCGACGCGACCTTCGCCTTCAACCACACCGACACGGCACCCGACGGCGCGGCCATCCCCGTCTCCTGGTCGCCGTGCCGGCCCCTCACGTACGTCGTCGACCCGGCGAGCGCCCCGCCCGACTTCGCCGAGCGGGTCCGCGCTGTCGCGCACGAGGTCGAGGCGGCGTCGGGCCTGGTGCTGGCCGACGACGGCACGACGACGGAACCCGCGACCCTTCCGCGCGCCGCCTTCCAGCACGCGCGCTACGGCGACCGGTGGGCACCTGTCCTGGTGCGGTTCGCGGACGAGACGGCGACGCCGGCGCTCGCGGGCGGCGTCGCGGGCGTGGCCGGGCAGACGATGTCGACCGACCCGACGACCGGCACCCGGCACCTGGTGTCCGGGGCGGTCTTCCTCGACACCGAGCTGCTCTCGTGGCCAGACCACGACGGCGAACCCGCCTACCTGGGCACGCTGCGGCACGAGTTCGGGCACCTCGTGGGCCTCGGGCACGTCGACGACCCGACGCAGCTGATGCACCCGGTCAACCAGGGGCAGGGGGCGTTCCAGGCGGGTGACCTCGCGGGGCTCGCCGCGCTCGGCAGGGGGCCGTGCGCGCCGGGGCTGTGACGCCCTAGCGTGGCCCCGTCACCACCGGCGACCCCCGCAAGCCCCCGCAAGCCCCCGCTAGCACAGGAGCGTCACCATGCCGACCACCACCCCCCTCCGCGCGGGTGGTCCCGCGCTGGTCCAGGAACGCCGCCTCGTCACCGAGATCCCGGGCCCGCGCTCGCGCGAGCTGGCGGCGCGACAGGCGGTCGCCGTCGCGCGCGGGGTGAGCACCACGATGCCGGTGTTCGCGGCCGCGGCCGGGGGCGGCGTCGTCGTCGACGTCGACGGGAACTCCCTCATCGACCTGGGCTCGGGCATCGCGGTGACGACGGTGGGCAGCAGCGCGCCGGCGGTGGTCGAGGCGGTGCAGGCGCAGGTGGCTGCGTTCACGCACACCTGCTTCATGATCACGCCGTACGAGGGCTACGTCGCCGTGGCCGAGGCGCTCAACGCCGCGACGCCCGGGGACCACGAGAAGCGGACGGCGCTGTTCAACTCGGGCGCCGAGGGGGTCGAGAACGCGGTCAAGATCGCGCGGTCCTTCACGCGCAGGGACGCGGTGGTCGCGTTCGATCACGCCTACCACGGCCGCACCAACCTGACGATGGCCCTCACGGCGAAGAACCAGCCGTACAAGTCGGGGTTCGGGCCGTTCGCGCCCGAGGTCTACCGCGCGCCCGTCTCGTACCCGTTCCGTGACGGGCTCGACGGCGTCACCGCGGCCCGGCGGGCGATCGCGACGATCGAGAAGCAGGTGGGCGTCGAGAACCTCGCGGCGCTCGTGATCGAGCCGATCCAGGGCGAGGGCGGGTTCGTCGTGCCCGCGCCCGGGTTCCTGCCGGCGCTCGTCGACTGGTGCCGGGAGAACGGCGTCGTGTTCGTGGCCGACGAGGTGCAGACCGGCATCGCGCGCACGGGCACGATGTACGCGAGCGAGCACGAGGGGATCGTCCCCGACCTGGTCGTCACCGCGAAGGGCCTGGCCGGCGGCCTGCCGCTGTCCGCCGTGACCGGGCGGGCGGAGATCATGGACGCGGTGCACGTGGGCGGGCTCGGCGGCACCTACGGCGGCAACCCGATCGCGTGCGCTGCCGCGCTCGCGACGCTCGACACGGTACGGGAGGAGGGCCTCGTCGCGCGCGCGGCCGAGATCGGCGACCGCGTGACCGCTCGGCTCCGGGCGCTCCAGGCCCGCGACCCGCGCGTCGGCGACGTCCGCGGGCGGGGCGCGATGCTCGCCGTCGAGCTGGTCGACCCGGCCACGCGCGAGCCCGACGCCGCACTCACCTCGGCCGTCGCCGTGGCGGCTCGGGCGGAGGGCGTCATCGTCCTCACGTGCGGCACGGACGGGAACGTGCTGCGGTTCCTCCCGCCCCTGTCGATCCCCGGCGCGCTGCTCGACGAGGCGCTCGACGTGCTCGACTCCGCGTTCGCGGCGGCGATCTGAGCGAACCTCCGCGTTGTCAGAGCTACGTGAGGCGTGAGCGTCGCCCAGCTCTGACAGGTCGCCGGGCGGGGCGATCGCGTCGGCGGACCTCAGGACGTGACGGGTCCCGTCCGGTAGGTGCGCGACGGGCGGGCCCGGCCGGCGCGTCGTCGTCCGTCGAGGTGGCTCGCCATGCAGCGAGAGCTAGACGCGGCAGACGGGCGGCGGGGCCGGACGGCGAGGCGAGGAGATGAGGCGAGCCGGGATGAGGCGAGCCGGGATGAGGCGGGTCGCGAGAGCGACCAGCGGAGGGCAAGGGATTCGAACCCTTGAGTACGGGGTCACCGCACTAACGGTTTTCAAGACCGTCTCTTTCGGCCGCTCAGACAGCCCTCCTGGTGCCGGCGCACCGAACCCGAGGGCCGGCGCGAGCACGGTCCGCATTGTGCCAGGGGTTGCGGGCCTGCTTGCACTGGTCCTGAATGGACCCAGGGCGCAGCGGGGGGCCGACCGTACCGGTCCCGCGACGGACGGGGGAGCCACATGGCGCGAACCGCTCGATCACGGGCCGCAGCGAGCGCCGTCGTCCTGGCACTGGCGCTCACTGCGTGCAGCGGCAGCGGCGGCGGCGGCGGCGAGCCCAGCGACGGTGAGATCCTCCATCTCGCCCTCAACCAGACCGATCAGCACCCCTCGTACATCGCGCTCACCGCGTTCGGCGACCGGCTGAGCGAGGCGACCGATGGCGCCTGGACCATCGACGTCTTCCCCAACGAGACCCTCGGCGCCCAGCAAGAGGCGCTCCAGCTGGTCAGCGACGGGATCATCGACTTCGCGATCGTGTCCGGTACCCAGCTCGAGAACCTCAACCGGGACTTCCTCGTGTTCAACCTGCCGCGGGTCTTCGACTCGGTCGAGCACCAGATGCGCGTGGTGCACGACGACGAGATCGTCGGCGAGCTGTACTCCTCCCTCGAGGAGAGCAACGGCTTCACCGTGCTCGGCGGCTTCACCCAGGGGGCGCGCAGCATCTACACGACCGACGGCCCGATCGTCACGCCCGACGACCTCGCGGGCCAGAAGATCCGCGTGCAGGAGAGCGAGCTGCAGATCGACATGATCCGGGCGATGGGTGGGTCGGCGACCCCGATGGCGTTCGGCGAGGTCTACACCGCGCTGCAGTCCGGGGTCCTCGACGGAGCGGAGAACAACGAGGTCTCCTACGTGACCCAGAAGCACTTCGAGGTGGCGCCGTACTGGTCGTCCACCAACCATCTCGTCGGGCTGGACTACCTGATCATCAACACCGACACGCTGCGCAGCATGCCGGACGACGTCCGAAGCGCCTTCGACGACGAGTGGGCCGACGCGCGCGACCAGTTTACCGAGCTCTGGGCGCAGGCGACCGAGGACGCGATCGAGGACGCGAAGGCGGGCGGGGCGCAGTTCAGCGAGGTCGACACCGAGGCGTTCGACGCGGTGCTCGAGCCGCTGGCCGAGGAGTACCTGAGCAACGACGTCCAGCGCGAGCTGTACGACGCGGCGCGCGCCGCCGCCGAGCCCGAGGAGCCGTGACATGACCGCCGTGAAGTCCGGGCTCGACCGCATCCTCGCGGTGATCTGCTGGATCCTCTTCGCGCTGCTGGTCGTGACCGTCGTGTGGCAGGTGTTCTCGCGTCAGGTGCTCGACGCGCCTAGCACGTGGTCGGAGGAGCTGGCGCGGTACGAGTTCGTCTGGCTCGGCTTCTTCGCCGCGGCGCTCGTCTTCTCCGAACGGGGCCACATCGCCGTCGACTTCCTCGTGCGCAAGTTCTCCGAGAACGCCCAGCGGGTCGTCGCCATCGGGGTCCAGGTGCTGATCATCGTCTTCGCGCTCGGCGCCCTGGTCTGGGGCGGCTGGCGAGCGGCGATGGGCGCGTGGGGGCAGAGCCTCAGCGCCCTGCCCACACAGCTCGGGGTGATGTACCTCGTGATGCCGATCGCCGGGCTGTTCATCACCTTCTACGCCGTCTACCACCTGCAGCTCGTCGTGCGGCGGAAGGAAGAACCCCTCGGGTACGCCGAAGTCGACGAAGCGATCTAGGAGACGACCATGGACCCTGGAGCGCTCGCCGCACTCATCCTGCTGGTCAGCATCGTCCTCATGATCGCGTCCAGCACACCGATCGCGATCGCCATCGGCCTGTCGTCGCTGCTCGCCGTGATCGCGCTCGTGGGGCTCGAGGGGGCCGTGCTCGTCACCTCGCAGCGCATGTTCACCGGCATCAACTCGTTCCCCCTGCTCGCGATCCCGTTCTTCGTGCTCGCCGGGGTCCTCATGAACAACGGAGGCATCGCGGGCCGACTGATCGACGCCGCCAAGGTGCTGGTCGGTCGGGCGCCCGGGTCGCTCGCCCAGACGAACGTCGTCGCGAACGCCATGTTCGGCGCGGTCAGCGGCGCGGCCGTGGCGGCAGCCGCGGCCGTCGGGACCGTGATGGGTCCGCGCCAGGCGAAGGAGGGGTACGACCCGAGGTTCTCCGCGGCGGTCAACGTCGCCTCCGCGCCCGCCGGGATGCTGATCCCTCCGAGCAACACGTTCATCGTCTACTCGCTGGTGAGCGGGACGTCGATCGCCGCGCTCTTCATGGCCGGTGTCGGCCCGGGCCTCGTCTGGGTCATCGCCTGCATGCTCGTCGTCGCGCTCTACGTCGCACGGAACCGCGACTCGATCCAGGTCAGCCCCCGGGTCACCGGGAAGCAGGTGCTGGTCACGCTCTGGAAGGCCGTCCCGTCGCTGCTGATGATCATCATCGTGATCGGCGGCATCCTCGCCGGGCTCTTCACGGCGACGGAGTCGGCGGCGATCGCGGTGGTCTACTGCCTCGTCCTCGGGTTCGCGTACCGCATGCTCAAGGTCTCCGAGCTGCCGGGCATCCTGCTCGACGCGGCGCGGACGACGGCGATCGTCATGCTGCTCGTCGGCGTGTCGTCGGCGCTCTCGTTCGTGATGTCCTTCGCCCGCGTGCCGGACACCATCTCGGCCGGGATCCTCGCGCTCACCGAGAACCCGACGGCGATCCTCGTCCTCATGATGGTCATCCTGCTGATCGTCGGGACCTTCATGGACCCGACGCCGGCGATCCTCATCTTCACGCCGATCTTCCTGCCGATCGTGTCGCAGTTCGGCATCGACCCGATCCACTTCGGCACGATGATCGTCTACAACCTCAGCGTCGGGGTGATCACGCCGCCGGTCGGGAACGTGCTCTTCGTCGGCGCACGCGTCGCCGGGCTCCGCATCGAGCCCGTGGCGGCGAAGCTGGTGCCGTTCCTCCTCGCGTTGATCGTCGGCCTGTTCGTGGTCGTCTTCCTGCCGCAGCTGTCGCTGTGGCTCCCGACCCAGCTCGGCCTGGTCGCGACGGCGCCCTAGCCCTCCCTGACCCTGCCCTAGCCCGCACCCGGTGGCGACGCCGCATCCGTCGGACGACGCCGGAACCACCAGCCCTCCGGGTACCCCGGGGAGACGATCGCCAGCCCGTACGTGTCGGCCTCGCGCGCGAGCAGCGCGTCGTAGGTCGCGAGCATCGTGATGTCGGGGTGCGCCACGGCGGTGCCCAGATGGAGCGCGGCGAACGGCGAGAGCGACCCGGGCGCCGTCGCCGCGGCCGCGAGCGTCTGGTCGGAGAACCGCACGACGGTGAGCCGCTCGCCCACCTCGTGGGCGCGCGTCCGACCCCCGGCGTCCAGCCCCTGCGCCACGCGGCTGAGCTCGGTGAGCCCGAGCGGCGTCGTGACGAAGGACGGCTCGAACGCCTCGGCCCACGCCCGCCACTCACGCGAGCCGGGCAGGTCGAGCAGGTAGCGGCTCAGCGCCGACCCGTCGACGTAGACCAGCATGCTGCCCCGATCCCCGTGGCGTGCCCCCGTGGGGCTGTCAGGGCTCCGAGCCTAGCCAGGGTCGGGCGCCTCGCCGACGCGGCCGACCGGGGGCGCGCGACAGCCCCGGTCGGCCGCTGGGGGGAGGGCCGACCGGGGCTGTCACGTCGAGCGCTCAGGCGCCGCGCAGCCGCTCCATCGCGAGCTGGACGAGCTGGATGAGCGCCTGCTTGGTCGCCGCGCGCGAGCGCGCGTCGGTGTACAGCACGGGGACGTGCGCCGGGATCTGCAGCGCCTCCCGGACGTCGTCGAGCTGGTGCTTGGCGACGCCGTCGAAGCAGTTGACCCCGACCACGAACGGGATGCCGCGGCTCTCGAAGTAGTCGATCGCCGGGAAGCACTGCTCGAGGCGATCGGTGTCGACGAGGACGACGGCGCCGATGGCACCGCGGACCAGGTCGTCCCACATGAAGAGGAAGCGGTCCTGACCGGGCGTGCCGAACAGGTACAGCCACAGCGACCCGGGCAGGGCGATGCGACCGAAGTCCATCGCCACGGTCGTGGTCGTCTTGCGGTCGGAGACCCCACCGGCGTCGTCGACGCCGAGGGAGTGCTCGGTCATGGCCGCCTCGGTGTTGAGCGGCTCGATGTCGGAGATCGACCCGATGAAGGTCGTCTTGCCGACGGCGAAGCCGCCTGCCACGACGATCTTGACGACGGTGGGCGCGACATTTCCGCCAGTGGCCGTCGGGGCGGCCACCGCGGTGTCAGAGGGCGGAAATGCCATTGAGAACACTCTCCAGCACGCTCAGGGACAGGGCAGGTGACTGTCCGGTGTGGACGTCCACCGGGGTCGAGGTGTGGACGCGGATGTACTTCGCGTCCGTAAGGTCGGCCACGATGATGCGGACGACCCCGAGGGGCAGGTGCAGCAGCGCCGAGAGCTCGGCGATCGAGACGTACGTGTGGGCGGCGTGCTGCAGGATCGCCCGCTTCTCCGGGGTGAGGCCCTGCCCGCCGACGGCGCCGGGCATGACCTCCACCAGGGCCTCGAGCGGCAGCGGGGCGTCGGAGCTCGTCGTGCGTACCCGCCCGCCGGTCACGGCGTAGGGCCGGACCGTTCGCGCCTCGTACTCCACGTGTTCCGTCATCGGGTCACCCGACCGGGGTCCGCGTGGCCCCGTCGACCGGGAGCTGTCCACGCATCTCCGTGATGAGCTGAGGCGTCAGCGTCGCCTCGGTGCGCGAGACGAGCATCGCCATCTCGTAGCCGATGAGGCCGACGTCGCAGCTCGAGTCGGCGACGACCGCGAGGACGGAGCCGTTCGAGACGCTCATGAGGAACAGGAAGAGGTTGTCCATCTCGATGATCGCCTGGCGGACCTCGCCGGCCCGCAGCTGGCGCGAGGCTCCGCGGGTCAGGCTGGACATCCCCGAGACGATGGCGGCGAGCTGGTCGCCGCTGGTCCGGTCGAGCTGGTCCGACATGGCCATGAGCAGCCCGTCCGCCGAGACGACCATGGTGTGCCGGGTCCCCGGCACGGTACGGACGAAGTTGTCCAGGAGCCAGCCGAAGTTGGCCGCCTCGGTGCTGAGCGCTGTCACTCTTCCTCCTTGAGAGATTCGCCGGAGATGCCGGCGGCACGAGATCCCATGGTCACCATGTCGGTGCCGGTGTGTGGTCATGAGATCCACGGTCGACGGGGGGCTCGTCGCCCCTCGCGGACTCGCCGTCGGCAGGTCCGTCAGCCGCGCGACGTCCGCGGCTCGTACCGGACTGGAAGCTCGACAGCCGCGAACGCAGCTGCTCCGCATCCCGTGCGGTGGGCCGGTCGCCGTCGGGGAGAACGATCTCCGGGGCGGCCGGGATGGCGGTGGGGACTCGGCGCTGCAGCGTCGCGCCGCCCCCGGTCCCGCTGGTACCGACCGCACTCGGCCGGTAGGCGGACAGCTGGCTGAGCTCGGCGAGCGCCTGCTCCTGGATGTCGGACCGGAGCGCGAGCATCGCAGCCACCTCTCCGTCGAGAACTCCCGGGGACACCGGACGCCGCGCGACTGCTGCCGGGAGCGACGGGGACGGGAGCCGCCCCCCGTTGTCCTCCGGCGCCGCAGCCGCGGCCGCGTGCTCGGCCGACCACGTGGGCGCGGACCAGCTCTCGGCCGGCGCGGCCGGCGTGAAGGAGGTCGCAGCCGGGGGCGCAGCCGGTGCCGAAGGCTCGACGTCGTGCTGCTGCGGGCTCCATCGCGGTGCCGCCGGGACGGCGGACGTCCAGCGACCGTCGGACGCGGGGGCGTCGGAGTCGGCGTGGGCACCGGGCGTCGAGTCCCAGGCGGACGAGCGGACGGGCGGACCGGCGGGCACCGACGGCGCGGGCGTCTCGGCGACCGGGGCGGAGGCCGCCATGGGTCCCGCCGGAGCTGTGGCCGCTGCCGGCACAGGGGCGTGTGCGTGCTGGTCGTCCCCCGACTTGCGCCGCAGCCATCCGAAGAAGCCCTTGCGCGGCTCGGCTGCGGGCGGGACCGGGAACGGCGATGCCGGTGCGGCGGCCGTGCCCGTCGGGGTCGGCGCGAGACCCGGGACCGGCGTCGGCTCGTACGCCGGCGTGGGGGCGGGCGTCGAGGCGGGCCTCGAGGCGGGCGTGGCCAGCCATCCGACCGACGGCGCCGAGGTCGGGGCCGCGTCCGGGGCTGCGCTGGAGGTCGGCTGGACATGCCAGTCCGCGACCGGGGCCACGGTCGGTGCCGTCGTCGGGGTCGGGGTCGGCTCGACGCGCCACTCGACCGACGGCGCGGAGGCGGGCTCGGCGTGCCACGAGGCGACCGGGGTGCGCCCGGGCAGCGTCTGATCCGCGGCCACCGCCTGCTCGGGCGCGGCCTGGGCCGGGGCCCACTCCTCGCTCTCCGGCGCCTGCCACGTGCTCGCGACGGGGGTCGGTGCCCAGGTCTCCGCGACGGGGGTCGGAGCCCACGCCTCGGGGCCGGCGGGCTGCTCCCAGCTCTCGGCGACCGGCGTCGGCTCCTCGCTCTCCGCGAAGGCCGGAGCCCATCGCTCAGCGGGTGCCTGCCACGCGTTGACAGGCTGCGCGTCGACAGGCTGCGCGTCCACAGGCTGCGCGTCCACAGGCTGCGCGTCCACAGGCTGCGCGGCGGGCCGGTGCGCGGCGGGCTGATCGGCGGCAGCCGGGTCGGCCACCGCACCGGTCCCGGTCTGCTGACCGGACCGGCCGTCGGCGCCCCCACCCTGCTGGTCGACACCCCACGCCCGGGCCTCGTCGAGCGTCCGCTCGAAGCCGGCCGGCTCCCCGCCGTTCGACGACGTGTACCCGGCGTAGCCGCTGAACGCGGTGAAGCCGGGGCTCCGGCGCGCGGGGAGCGGCTGCTCCACCGGCGACTGCTGCTCGACCGACGACTGCTGCTCGACCGACGACTGCTGTTCCACCGACGACTGCGGGGCGGGCACCTCGGCCACGGGCGCATGCAGCTCGAGGTCGGAAGCGGGCTCGGCCACCGGCTCGTACGTCACCGGCTCGTACGTCACCGGCTCGTGCGTCTCCGGCTCGTGCGTCACCGGCTCGTGCGGCACCGGCTCGAGGTCCACAGGCTCGAGGCGGATCGTGTCCTGGTGCATCGAGTGCATCTGCGGCGAGGCGGGCCTCGGGGTCCACGGCGCGTCGTCGTCGGGCGCGAGCTCGGGGATCACGAACGCCGGACCGACCGGTCCGGCCGGCGCCACCTGCGCAGCGCCCGCGACGGCGTCGCCGGCGGTCACGGCGTCGCCGGCCGTCGCGGCGTCGGACGGCGCACGACGCTCGAGGGGAGCGTCCGCACCCGGAGGGAGCGCGTCGACCGCGCGGCCGCGGAAACCCGCGAAGAGGCTGCTGCGCGCGGCGGGGGGCAGCGGCGTCGGCGCGGCGGCCGGGGCCGGCTCGTCGTCCGGCTGCGCCCAGTGCTGGCTGCTCGCCTTCTCGCGGCTCGGGAGGAGCCGGGGGCCCGCGGCGTCGACGACCGGCGGGGTCCAGCTGTCCTCGGCCCCGACCGCGAGCTCGGGGGCGAGCTTGGGCTCGCTCCGCAGCGGGAGGACGATCTTGCTCTCGTCCCGCTCCGCCTGCTCGGCGGCCGGCTGCTGCGGCTCGGGCGCCGACTGACGGCGACGAGGCAGGCCGAGCGAGGTCGATCCGTCGGTCAGGGCCGCGAGGTCCACGGGGACCGCGACGGGCGCCTCGGGCTCGGCGGGTCGCTGCGTGGGCGTCGACGCCGGGGCGGCGGCCTGCGGGCCGGCCAGGCTCGAGAGCGGCGTCTCGGAGAGGTCGAACAGCGACGACGGGAAGCGGACCGTGGCGGTCGTGCCGTTCCCCGTCGAGCTCCTGGCGAGCGTTACGTCGGCGTCGAGCCGGTTCGCGAGGCGGCCGACCACGTAGAAGCCCAGTCGCTGGGCGCCGAGCACGTCACCCGCGCTCGACGTCCGGATCTTCTCGTTCGCGGCCTGCAGCTCGGCGTCCGACATCCCGAGGCCGTGGTCGCGCACGACGACGACCATGTGCGTGCCGTCGCTCGTCATCGACGTCTCGACCTCGACGGGCACCTCGGGCTCGGAGAACACGGTGGCGTTCTCGAGCAGCTCGGCGAGGAGGTGGGCGGCAGGGAGCGCGTTGTGGCCGAGCATCGCGGGGTCGACGCCGAGCTCGAGCTGGACACGGTCGTACTGCTCGATCTCGGACGAGGCCGTGCGGATGACGTCCGAGAGCGGCATGGCGTCGCGCATGCGACGACCCGAGTCGATCCCGGCGAGCACCAGGAGCGACTCGGCGTTGCGGCGCATCCGGGTGGCGAGGTGGTCGAGGCGGAACAGGTTCGCGAGGACGTTCGGGTCCTCCTCGGCGCGCTCGAGGGAGTCGATGAAGGACAGCTGCCGGTTGAGGAGCACCTGGTCGCGGCGGGCGACGTTGACGAACATCTCGGCGATCGAGCCACGCAGCGCGGCCTGCTCCTGCGCGACCTCGATGGTGGTCGCGTTGACCGAGTTGAACGCGGCCGCGAGCCGGCCGACCTCGTCACGCGAGTTCACCGGGATCTGGGCGAGCGTGAGGTCGGGACCCTCACCGGGGATCGACACCTGCTCGACGAGGCGAGGCAGCTGCTTGCGGACCTCACCGGCGGCCGTGGTGAGGCGGCGCAGCGGGACGACGATCTGGCGGGCGACCAGGAGCGCGACGAGCACCGAGACGATGAACGTGACGATGGCGATGGCGATCGTCAGTACGGCCTCGCGGGTCGCGGCCGCCGAGTTCCGGTCGGCGATGGCCGCGCCGACGGCCCGCATCTGCTCGTTCACGGTCCCGAGCTCCTCGAGCTCCGCCATGGCCGCGGCCTGGAACGCTGCCGGGTTGATCTTCGCGATCTCCTCCGGGTTGCCGGAGGAGAGCGTGAGGCGGTGCACGGCGTAGGTCGCGTCCATCGACGTCAGCGTGACGTCCTCGAGGTCGAGCGCGTTGACGGCTTCGCGAGCCTGGTCGCGGAGCACCGTGTCGGCCGCGGTCTGGGCGGCGAGCGCCCGGACGGAGTCGGGCTCCGAACCCCGGGTCATGATCGCCCGCATGGCCGACGGGAGCTCACGGACCATGGCCTCACCGGCCTCGCCCACGAGCCCGTAGGCGCTGAAGTAGCGGGCCAGCTCCCGGTCGCTCAGCGAGTCGGAGACGACACGGGCCTGTGCGACGTGGAGGCCGATGATGGAGCTGTACTGGGCCTCGACCGCGCTCGGGAGCAGCAGGCTGTTGCCGTCCACCCAGTCGCGGATGCCGGGCAGGTCCGCACGCGCCTCACGGGTGCCCGCGAGCGCCACGATGACCTCGTTCGGGAGGGCTTCGACGTCGACCTCGTCGACCACCGCGGTGACCGCCGCCGCACCGGCGTCGGTCTGGGCTCGCGCCTGGTCGAGCGCCGGGCGGGTCGCCGGGTCGGAGATCAGCGTCAGGGATGCCTGCCGCTCGGCCTGCATGGCCCGGGTCAGCGTGCCGAGCTCGTCGGCGACGCCGATGAGCTGCGTGACCGCTCGGGCCGCACGCGCCTCCTGGACCGCCTGCGCCGAGAAGAGCGTCGCAGCAGCGAACAGGACGAGCACGGGCACGGCAAGGGCCGCTAGAACCTTCCCGCGGATGCCCAACCTGCGCAGCATGGCTTACCTCTCTCCATCACCTGGCCGACGCGATGCGCCGACGGCCGGCCCGACCAGGGTGGTCCGGCGCCGTTTCCCCTACATCGGCTCGCCGTCCCGAGGTCATGAGCAGCCCCGGCGAAGTTTCTCACCGCGCCGGGGTCAAACGGTTCGATTCTGGACACCCGGTTTAGAGTCGACAAGGTGCGCGCGGTGATCATCAGCCGGCCCGGGGGGCCCGAGGTGCTCCAGGAGAGCACTGTGCCCGAACCCGTCCCGGGTCCCGACGACCTGGTGCTCGAGGTGGCAGCGGCGGGGGTGAACCGTGCGGACGTGCTCCAGCGCGAGGGCAGCTACCCCCCGCCCGCCGGCGCCCCGCAGTGGCCGGGCCTCGAGGTGTCCGGGACCGTGGTCGAGGTCGGCTCGGAGGTCCGGGGGTGGGCGGTCGGCGACGAGGCCTGCGCGCTGCTCAGCGGGGGTGGGTATGCCGAGCGGGTACGCGTTTCCGCAGGTCAGGCGCTCCCTGCGCCCGCGGGGATCGACCTCGTCGATGCCGCCGCGCTCCCCGAGGCGGTCTGCACGGCGTGGTCGAACCTGGTCGACGCCGGGCGGCTCCGGGCGGGCGAGTGGGTGCTGGTGCATGGCGGCTCGGGCGGCGTCGGGTCGATCGCCGTCCAGCTCGCGACGGCGCTGGGCGCGCGGGTCGCGACGACGGCCGGCGGACCGGAGCGCGCCGCCCTGTGCGCGACGCTCGGGGCCGAGCTGACCGTCGACCACCGCGCCGAGGACTTCACCCGCTCCGTGCGTGCCGCGACGGACGGGCGTGGGGTCGACCTGGTGCTCGACGTGCTCGGCGCAGGCGCTCTCCAGCGCAACCTCGAGGCCCTCGCGACCGGGGGGCGGCTGGTCGTCATCGGGCTGCAGCGCGGCCGGCGGGCGGAGCTGGACCTGGGGCTGCTGCTGTCCCGCCGGGCGACGGTCGTCGGCACGACCCTGCGGTCCCGGCCCGCGGCGGAGAAGACCGCGATCGTGGCTGCGGTCCGGGAGCACGTGTGGCCGATGGTCGACGACGGCCGGCTCCGCCCGGTCGTCCACGCGCGGCTGCCCCTGGCGGCGGCCGGCGACGCCCACCGCATGCTCGAGCGCGGCGAGGTCTTCGGCAAGGTGCTCCTGGTGCCCTGACCGCTCACCGCCCGCTCCTGAGCTTCTGCGCCCCGTGCAGCCCTGCAGCCCGTGCAGTCCGTGCGTCCCCGACCCCGCCGCGCGAGCCCGGACCGATGCTGCGCGGTGCTGCCCGGCGCGGGGCGGCGCGGGCGATGATGGGCGGATGTCTGACACGGACCCTGAGCACACCCGCACACCCGAACCAGCGCCTGGCGAGCGGACAACAGCGCGCGACGCGAGCGACACCGCGGGGCGCGGCGAGACCGCCCGGCCGCGCGTCGTCGTCGTCGGACCCGATGGCGTCGGCGTCGCGAGCGACGACCACGGGCCCGGTGAGGCCACCGTCGGCACGGACGAGGCCGGCGAGGACGCCGCGGGCACGGTCGACCAGCCGGCGAAGGTCATGCGGATCGGCACGATGATCAAGCAGCTGCTCGACGAGGTGCGCAGCGCGCCGCTCGACGAGGCGGCCCGCGCGCGGCTCGCGGAGGTGCACGAACGCTCGCTGCGCGAGCTCGAGGACGGGCTGTCGCCGGAGCTCGTGGCCGAGCTGCATCGCATCACGCTGCCGTTCGAGGACGACGCGACGCCGTCGGACTCCGAGCTGCGGATCGCGCAGGCGCAGCTCGTCGGGTGGCTCGAGGGGCTGTTCCACGGGATCCAGACGGCGCTCGTCGCGCAGCACATGGCGTCCCAGGCCCAGCTCGCGCAGATGCGCCGCGCGCTGCCGCCGGGGCTGACGGTGGTGCCCGGTGGGCCGGATGTGCCGGGTGGGCCGGGCGCAGGCGAGGGTGCCGAGGCGAACGACGGGCGGCCCACGCCGGGGCAGTACCTCTGACCGGCCTGCAGGTCTGAGCGCTAGCCGGGGTCGGCGACCGGCGCGGGTGCCGGCGTGCCGCGCGTGAACGAGGTCAGCGCGATCGCGCCCGAGACCGCGACCAGGCCGAGCACCTCGAGCGGCGTAGGGAGCTGGCGCAGCACGAGTGCACCGATCACCGCGGCGGTCGCGGGCAGCATGGCCTGGAGCAGCGCGAAGGTCGCCGAGCTGACCCGACGCAGCACGACCTGGTCGATCACGTACGGCACGACGGACGAGAGCAGCGCGACCGCCAGCACCGCGAGCGCGACGCGCCCGTCCGTGACGACCGGCCCGGCCGATCCCACGAGGAACGGCGCGAAGACGAGCCCGCCGGCGACCATGGCCAGCGAGAGCGACGTCACGCCCGACTCGCCGAGCGCCACCCGCCGTCCGAGCAGGATGTACGCGGCCCAGCACGCGGCCGCGGCGAGGACCGCGACCAGGCCGACGACGACGTCGGGCCCGCCTCCCGCGTCGAGCGTCACCCCCGCGAGCAGCACGACCCCGACGGCGGCGAGCGCGATCCCGACGCGCTCACGCCACCCTCGACCGGTCAGCGTCGCGACGGCGATCGGGCCGAGGAACTCCATCGCGACCGCGGTGCCGAGCGGCAGGTGGTCGATCGCAACGTAGAACGTGACGTTCATGGCGGCCAGCACGGTGCCGAACCCGGCGACCGCGAGCAGGTCACGCCGGGACCAGCGGCTTCGCCACGGCCGCCGCCAGGCCACGAGCACGACCGCCGCGACGACGATCCGCAGCCAGGCGACGGTCGGCGCGCCGAGCACCGGGAAGAGGTCGACGGCGATCGCCGCACCCAGGTAGAGCGTCAGGCCGGAGAGGAGGAAGAGCGCGGGCGCCGGGACCCGGTCCCGGGCCGGGACGTCGGGCGGACGTCCGGGGGCGCTGGTCACCTCTGGAGGCTACGAGACCCTCGGGCGCGTTGCGTCCGCACTCGCGGGGGTCATCGCCTCAGCGGGTGCGGACGCGACGGGCGGGCCAGAGGGGGTTGCGCGTCAGCCCTTGACCGAGCCCGCCAGCAGGCCGCGGACGAAGTAGCGCTGCAGCGCGAGGAAGACGAGGACCGGCACGACCATCGAGATGAACGCCCCGGCCGAGAGCAGGTGCCACTCCGACCCGCGGCTGCCGGACAGCTCGGCGATGCGGACGGTCAGCGGGGCGACGTCGGGTGCGCCGCCCGCGAAGGTCAGCGCGACGAGCAGGTCGTTCCAGACCCAGAGGAACTGGAAGATCGCGAACGACGCGATGGCCGGCGTCAGGAGCGGCATGAGGACCTGGAAGAAGATCTTCACGTGACCCGCGCCGTCGACCCGGGCGGCCTCGACCAAGGAGGGCGGCACGTCCTTCATGAAGTTGTGCAGGAGGAAGATCGCGAGCGGCAGCGCGAACATCGAGTGCGAGAGCCACACGACCCAGAACGACCCCTCGAGCCCCCAGTCGACGTACTGCGAGAGCAGCGGGATCAGCGTGACCTGGATCGGCACCACCTGGAGCGCGAAGACGGCGACGAACAGGATGCTGCGGCCCTTGAACTCGATCCACGCGAAGGCGTACGCCGCCAGCAGCGCGAGCGAGATCGGGATGACGACCGACGGCAGCGTGATGACGAACGAGTTGATGAAGAAGGTGGAGAAGTTCGTCGAGCTGCCGAACAGCGCCTCCTGGTAGTTGTCCGTCGTCACCTCGGGCGACGTGAAGAACGTCCACCAGCCGGACCGGCGGATGTCGAGCTCGGGGCGGAACGAGGTGATCAGCAGGCCGAGCGACGGGATGGTCCACAGCACCGCGATGACGATCGCGAGCAGCGAGGCCCACGGCGAGCTCAGCTTGCCCTGGGCGGCGATGGCGCGCTTCTCGACGCGGGTGAGCCGTCGCCCCCGCCCGGGCGCGGGGACCGAGGCCTCGCCCGGCTCCTTCTTGACGAACGACTGGGGCGGCAGCGGGGTCGTCGTCATCGGATCTCCTCCGACAGGCGCAGCTGGCGGACGTTGTACACGATCAGCGGGATCACGAAGACGAACAGGATGACCGCGAGCGCCGCGCCGAACCCCTGCTCGTTGAAGCGGAAGCTCTGCGTGTAGAACTCGTTCGCCACGACCGACGTCTCGAAGTTGCCACCGGTCATCGTCCGGACGATGTCGAAGACCTTGAGCGTGCCCATGGCGATCGTCGTGACCACCACGATGAGGGCGGGACGGATGCTCGGCACCGTGATGAAGCGGAACATCTGCATGCCCTTGAGGCCGTCGAGCCGCGCCGCCTCGATGATGTCGTCCGGGATCGCCTTGATCGCGGCCGAGAGCACCGTCATCGCGAAGCCGGTCTGGATCCAGACCATGACGGCCATGAGGAAGAACGTGTTCGTCGGCGCGTTGAGCAGGAACTGCTGGGGCTCCCTGCCGAGCCAGACGAGCAGCTGGTTGGCGAGGCCGGTCTGGTTCACCCCTGGCTGGTTCGGCTTGTACTCGTAGACGAACCTCCAGATGATCGAGGCCGCGACCATGGAGATCGCCATGGGCAGGAAGATCAGGCCCTTCGCGACCGCCTCGAACCGCGTGCGGTCGACGAGCACGGCGTACACGAGCCCGATGAACGTGGCCACGACCGGCACGATGAGCACCCACAGCGCCGTGTTGCGCAGCACGATCTGGAACTGGTCCTGGGTGAATGCCGTGACGTAGTTGTCGAGGCCGACGAAGTTCTTGCCGCCCCGGTCGAAGAACGAGGCGTACATGGTGCGCAGCCCCGGGTACACGAGCCCGAAGCCGATCGCCAGGACCGTCGGACCGACGAAGCCGAGGACGACCA
This sequence comes from Cellulomonas fimi, assembly GCF_012952065.1. Taxonomy (GTDB): domain Bacteria; phylum Actinomycetota; class Actinomycetes; order Actinomycetales; family Cellulomonadaceae; genus Pengzhenrongella; species Pengzhenrongella fimi_A. Next base: position 20,667 of record NZ_JABCJJ010000024.1, on the reverse strand, counting down.
GCCAGTTCGGGATCCGCTTGGGCCGGTCGACGGCGAGCAGGATCGCCCCCATCACGACGACGAACAGCACGATCGCCACGACCATGAGCGTGAGCTTCTCCGCGGGCGTCCCCGCGTCGGTCAACCAGTCCATCTCGCACTCCGCGTCCCGGGGACGGACGTCCCCGCAGTAGCCACCCAGAGGTCCGGCGGGCGTCTGCCTCGCGTGCCCGGCCGTGGCGCTGGGGGACCCACCGGTCGATGGGTCCCCCAGCGGCTCATCGTGAGGTCAGGACGCCGGCCACGCGGCCTCGATGGCGTCGAGCACGGCCTTGTCGTCCTTGTCGCTCGCGAACCAGGCCGTCATCTCCGTCCAGAACGCACCGGCACCCACGGAACCGGGCATCTGGTCGGAGCCGTCGAACCGGAACGTGTAGCTCTCGTCGGTGAGCAGGTCGAACGACAGGATGTCGATCGGCGACTTCAGGAGGTCCCGGTCGAGGCCGCTGTTGGCGCTGATCCAGCCCTGCCCGGTCACCTCGGCCTTGGCGTTGGCCCACTCGGGGCTCGAGAGGTACGCCTGGAACGCCTGGACCTCGGGGCGGTCCGAGAACGCGGCGACGAACTCGCCACCGCCCAGGAGCGGCTTGTCGTCGGCCGACTGACCCGGCAGGTAGAACGCGAAGACGTCACCGTCCTCGGCGACCTCGGTGCCCTCCGGCCAGTTCGCCTGGTAGAAGTTCGCCGCGCGGTGCAGCCAGCAGGTCCCGTCGAGGATCGGCAGACCGGCGTCGACCCACGGCGCCGCCGCGATGGACTGGACGTCGCCCAGGCCGCCGTTGACGTAGTCCTCGTTCTTGAGGATGGAGCCGACCGTGCCGAGCGCCTCGACGATCTGCGGGTCGTTGAACGGGATCTCGTGGTTCACCCACTGGTCGTAGACGTCGGGGCCGCCCGTGCGGAGCACGACGTCCTCGAGGAAGTCGGTGGCCGGCCAGCCCGTGGCGTCACCGGACTCGACGCCGGCGCACCAGGGCTTGGCGCCGGACTCGGCGATCGTGTCGGAGAGCGCGATCAGCTCGTCCCACGTCGTCGGGATCTCGTAGCCGGCCTCGTCGAACATCGAGGGCGAGTACCAGACGAACGACTTCACGTTCGCGCCGAGCGGAGTCGCGTAGAGCGTCCCGTCGACCGTGCCGTAGTTGACCCAGCCCTCGGTGTAGAACTCGTTCGCGTTGTCGATCACGCCCTGCGGCGCGGGCACGAGGGCGTCCGGGTAGTCCTCGGTGATGGACTTCAGGAACCCCGGCTGCGGGATGTACGCGAGGTCCGGCGGGTTGCCGGCCTGGATGCGCACGGGGAGCTGCGCCTCGAACTCGCGCGAGCCCTCGTACGCGATCGTCGCGCCCGTGCACTCCTCGAACGGCTTGTACGAGTCGCGCTGCTGCTGGGCCTCCGGGTCGACGATCGAGGCGTAGACCGAGATCTCCTTGCCGGACAGGTCGCCGTAGTCCGCGTAGGCCGCGCAGTCGGTGTCACCGCCGGTGGCACCGCCACCCGCGGTGTCGTCCCCGCCGCCCCCACCGGAGTCCCCTGAACATGCCGACAGGGCCAGGGCGAACCCCAGCCCGCCGGCGACCGCCGCCAGAGAGCGACGAGAACGGATGCTGGACATCACGTGACCTCCACTGCGTTGTGGTCTGAGTCGCTCCGAATGGGGACAAAGTACGCCTCCGGCGGAGCCTTGCGGCTCATGCAAACGCTTACATCTGGCAAGTGCAAGCACCCCACCCTTCGGCGAGGGTCACAATTGCGCAACGTCGTGCTCAACGATGGACCGGGTCGGCTGCCGGGGGCCGCGGGGCGGCGGTCGAGCCCCGCTCGACGAACGTCGTGGGGTACACCACCTCCGCCGGCGCCGGGGCCCCCGCGATCATGTCGAGCAGCAACGTCGCCGCCGCGGAGCCCTCGTCGACGGCCGGCTGCGCCATCGTCGTCAGGCCCACCAGCTCACCCAGGTCGTGCCCGTCGACGCCGATCACCGAGAGGTCGTCCGGGACGGCGAGGCCGAGGGCACGGGCGGCGAGGATCGCGCCCATCGCCATCTCGTCCGACGCGACGAACACGGCCGTGAGGTCGGGGCACTGGCGCAGCAGCGTGGCGAGCGACTCGCGACCGCCCTCCACGTCGAAGTGCCCGTGCGTCTCCATCGTCGGGTCGACCGCGAGGCCCGCGGCGCGCATCGCCTCGAGCCAGCCCTCGCGCCGCTCGACCGGCGGTGACGCCGGCGCGACGTCGAAGGGCGACCCGCTGATGTGGCCGATGCGGCGGTGCCCGAGGTCGATGAGGTGCTCGGTGGCCCGCCGTCCGGTCGTACGGTCGTCCAGACGGACGGTCACCTGGCCCGGGACCCCGGTCCCGATGAAGACCAGCGGACGGCCGAGGTCACGCAACGCCTCGACCTCGCCGTCCTCCAGCGGCAGGCCTACCACCAGGACCCCGTCGACCCGACGCCGCAGCACGTCGGGGTCGAGCCGTCGCCGAGGCGCCCGCCGCGGGACCTCGAACGTGTACAGCAGCGCGTCGAACCCCCGGGTCCGCAGCGCGCGCTCGGCGCCCTCGATCACGTTGGCGAAGAACCAGTGGTTGATCCACGGCGTGAGCAGCCCGATCGTGCGGGTGCGGCCCGAGGCGAGCGACGCGGCCGACGGCGAGGCGACGTACCCGAGCTGGGCGGCGGCGTCGGCCACCCGGCGACGGGTCTCGGCCGACACGTTCGGCAGCCCACGCAGCGCGCGGGACACCGTCGCCGTCGAGACGCCGGCGGCGCGGGCAACCTCGTCGATGCCATGGGCCACGGTGGCTGATGGTGCCACCGGGCGTGAGGTCAGTCCATCAGGCCGAGCAGCTCAGTCCATCAGGCCCAGCAGGTCAGTCCATCAGGCTCAGCAGGACCTCGACCGCGCCGTCGTCCTCGATGGTGCCCGTGACCTCGTCCGCCACCTCGCGCACGTGCTGCGGCGCGTGGCCCATGGCCACGCCGCGCGCGGCCCAGTCGATCATCTCGACGTCGTTGCTGCCGTCGCCGATCGCGACCGTGCGCGAGGGCTCGACGCCGAGCAGCTGACGCACCTTCTCGAGCGCGCTCGCCTTGGTCACACCGTGCGGGGCGATGTCCATCCAGGCCGTCCAGCCGATGGCGTAGGTCACGTCCGACAGGCCCATGCGGTGCACGAGCTCGTGGAACTGCTCGCTCGTGTGACCGGGGCTGCGGACGACGAGACGCGTGACGTGATCGGACCAGAGGTCCTCGAGGTCGACGACGGCCTGGCGCCCGCTGAGCTCGCCGTCGGGGAACAGGCCGTTCATCCGGAACCCGACGCCGACGTCCTCGACCGCGAAGAGGGCGTCGGGGAGCTCGGCGTGCATGAGCCGAAGGGCCGGTCCCGGGTCGAAGGTGATCCGCTCGGTGATCTGGTACCCGCCGGGGGCGTCGGGGTCGAGCCGCGTGGTGACCGAGCCGTTGGAGGTCACCAACCAGCCCTCGTCGATCCCGAGGTGCTGCGCCACCGGGAGGGTCGCGTGCAGCGATCGCCCCGTCGCGAGCACGACGTGCTCCCCGCCGGCGCGCACCCCCGCGACGGCGTGCCGGACGGCGTCGGACATCGCCTCGTCGTAGGTGACCAACGTTCCGTCGATGTCGAGGGCGACGAGCAGCGGGCCGTCGCCGACGAGGTGCGCCCGGCCCGACCACGATCCGCCCATCGCCCGGGCCCCAGGCTCGCCTGCCCGCTCGCCAGCCCGCTCGACCGGCGTCATCGCGCGACCGGCTCCAGCACGTCGAGCCCACCGAGGTAGCCGCGCAGGCCTTCGGGGACCCGGACCGAGCCGTCCTCCTGCTGGTGGTTCTCGAGGATCGCGACGATCCAGCGCGTCGTGGCCAGCGTGCCGTTCAGCGTCGCGACCGGCCGGGTCTCGCCCTGCTCGGTCCGCTCGCGCGTGGCGAGGCGGCGCGCCTGGAAGGTCGTGCAGTTCGAGGTCGACGTGAGCTCGAGGAACCGCTCCTGCGTCGGCAGCCACGCCTCGCAGTCGTACTTGCGCGCCGCGCTCATGCCGAGGTCGCCGGCCGCCGTGTCGATGACCCGGTACGGCAGCTCGACCCTGGCGAGCATGGCCTCCTCCCAGCCGAGCAGTCGCTCGTGCTCCGCCGCCGCGTCCTCCGCGCGGACGTAGCTGAACATCTCGACCTTGTGGAACTGGTGCACGCGGATGATGCCGCGGGTGTCCTTGCCGTAGGAGCCGGCCTCGCGCCGGTAGCACGCCGACCAGCCGGCGTACCGCTTCGGGCCGCCGCTCAGGTCGAGGATCTCGTCGGCGTGGTACCCCGCGAGCGCCACCTCGCTCGTGCCCGTGAGGTACAGGTCGTCCGCCTCGAGCCGGTAGATCTCGTCGGCGTGCGCGCCGAGGAAGCCGGTGCCGGCCATGACCTCGGGCTTGACCAGGGTCGGCGTGATCATCGGCGTGAACCCGGCCGCGAGCGCCCGGTCGACCGCCATGTTCAGCAGCGCGAGCTCGAGCCGGGCGCCGATCCCCGTGAGGAAGTAGAACCGCGAGCCGGAGACCTTGGCGCCGCGCTCGGTGTCGATCGCGCCGAGCAGCTCGCCGAGCTCGAGGTGGTCGCGGACGCGGAAGTCGGCACCGTACTCGGCCGCGAAGTCGCGCGGGGCGCCGACGCTCTTGCGCACGACGTAGTCGTCCTCGCCGCCGACCGGGACCCCGTCCTCGACGACGTTGGCGATCCGGAACATCGTCTCGGCGAGCGCCTGGTCCGCCGCGTCGGCATCGGCCTGGCGGGCCTTGACCTCCTGCGCCAGCCCCTTGGTGCGGTGGAGCAGCTCGGCCTTCTCGTCGCCCTGGGCCGAGGCGACCTTCTTGCCGAGGGCCTTCTGCTCGGCGCGCAGGCGCTCGAAGTCCGTCAGCGCGGCGCGGCGGCGGGCGTCGGCGTCCAGCACCTCGTCGACGAGGCCGGGGTCCTCGCCGCGGGCGCGCTGGCTCGCGCGGACGACGTCGGGGTTGTCACGGAGCACACGCAGGTCGATCACCCCCCGAGGGTAACGACACCCCACGACACAGCCCACCGCGCACGTCCCCCCGCTCCCCCAGCTCCCCCTCCCGCCGACCCCTCGCGCACCGAGGAGCCCCACGGACTTGTCAGACCCAGAGGAACCCAGAGACTCCTCCAGGTCTGACAACTCGCAAGCCCACGGACGTGTCAGACACACAGGAACCCAGAGACTCCTCCGGGTCTGACAACGTGCGCGCGCGGTCATGGCGCCCCGCGCCGTACCGTTGCGCCCATGTCGTGGTCGGAGTGGCTCAGCGTGCTCGCCGTCGTCGTCGCGATCGGAGCGCTCGGACTCTCAACAGCCGCGATCCGACGCGGACGCGCGCTCCGCCGGGACGGACGGCCCTCAGCACCGGGCGCGACGGCGTCGGGCCACGCCGAGGGGACCGACGAGGAGCCGCTGCCGCCGGTCGGGACGCACGGCGAGCTCGTGGCGTTCGTCGCCAACCCGACCAAACCGGGGGCGAGCGAGCTGCGCGACGCCGCGATCCGCGCCTGCTCGTCGCGGTACATGCCCGAACCGCTCTGGTTCGAGACGACGGTCGACGACCCGGGTGTGGGCCAGGCGCGCGAGGCGGTCGCGCGCGGGGCGCAGGCCGTCATCGCGGTCGGGGGCGACGGCACCGTCCGCGCCGTCGCCGAGGCCCTCGCGGGCACCGGCGTGCCGATGGGGCTCATCCCGCAGGGCACGGGCAACCTGCTCGCGCGGAACCTCGACATCGCCCTGACCGACGTCGACGAGCAGCTGCGCATGGCCCTCACCGGGCCGGAACGGACCATCGACGTCGGCTGGCTGCGGGTCGTGCGCGACGAGTCGCAGGTGTCGGACGACATCGCGGAGGCGGCCGACGAGATCCCCGGCGCGGGCGGGCGGCCCGACGACGTGGGGCCGGGCGACGTCCCACCCGGCGCCAAGGAGCCGCCGCGGGACCACATCTTCCTCGTCATCGCCGGGATCGGGTTCGACGCCGCGATGGTGGGCGACACGGACGAGGAGCTCAAGGCCAAGGTCGGCTGGATCGCCTACTTCGCGGCCGCCGCGCGCCACCTGCACGGCCGTCGCCTCAAGCTCCGCCTGCGGGTGGACGGCGGTGAGACGCAGGCGACGCGGCTGCGCAGCCTGCTGATCGGCAACTGCGGCAAGCTCCCCGGCGGCATCAACCTGCTGCCCGACGCGGTGCTCGACGACGGCTGGCTCGACCTCGGCGCGATCGACACCCGCGGCGGGCTCATGGGGTGGGCGCAGCTGTTCGGCGAGATCGTGCTGCAGGGTGTCGGGATCCGCAACGACCTGCCCGGCAAGATCGGGCGGATCGACCATCGTCGGGCCCAGCACCTGCACGTGTCCGTCGACCGCCCCGAGGCCATCCAGGTGGACGGCGACGTGCTCGGCAAGGCGCTCGAGGTCACCGCGCGGGTCGACGCCGGCGCGCTCGTCGTGCGGACGCCGACGGCGGCCTGACCCGCTCGGCCTGGCATACCCGACCGGCCCGCCAGACCAGACCCGCCAGACCCGCCGGACCCGCCTACTCCGGCCGCCGCCGCTGCGCCTCGACCCAGTCGCGCGCCGCCGCGAAGTCGAGGTCCGCGGTCCCCGGCCGCACCTCGGTCACGGCCCGGTCGGCCCGCGGGTACGAGCCGAGGAACCGCACGTACGGGCACGCGCGGTGCAGGCCCATCAGCGCCTCCGCGACGCGCTCCTCGGCGATGTGCCCCTCGGCGTCGATCGAGAACGAGTACCGGCCGAGCAGGTCGCCGATCGGGCGCGACTCGATCCGCGACAGGTTGACCCCGCGGGCCGCGAACTGCTCGAGCATCTCGAGCAGCGCACCGGCGTCGTTGCTGGCCAGGTGCACCACGAGGGACGTCTTGTCGGCACCGGTCGGCGCGGGCAGGTCCCCGGGACGCCCGACGACGACGAACCGCGTCACCGCCGACTCGTTGTCCGCGACGTGCCGGGCGAGGACCTCGAGCCCGTAGCGCTCGGCGCTGAGCGGCGCGACGAGCACGGCGTCGAACCCGGGGTCCGCGGCGGCAGGCGTCCGGGCCAGCAGCGCCGCCGCGGCCGCGGTCGAGGTCGCCGGGACGTGCACGGCTGCCGGGAGGTTCGCGTTGAACCAGCGGCGGCACTGGGCCCAGGCGTGCGGGTGCGTCGACACGCGCTCGACGTGGTCGAGCCGCGTGCCCGCGCGCCCGGCCAGCACGAACTCGACCTGGACGAGGGCCTCGCCCAGCACCACGAGCGAGTCGCCGGTCGCGAGCGTGTCGAGCGTCGCCGTCACGCCGCCCTCGACCGAGTTCTCGATGGGCACGACGGCGTAGTCGGCCGTGCCGATGCGCACCGCCTCGAGCGCGGAGACGACGTCGACCTGGGGCAGGTACTCGGCGTCGTCGGGGCTCACGACCTGGCGCAGCGCGGCCTCGGTGAACGTGCCCGCGGGCCCGAGGAACGCGTAGCGCGGGAGCGCGCCGGGTGTCACGCCGGGTGTCACGGCGGGGTCGGAGCCGGGGTGCGAGCCGGGCATGGTCGTGCTCCTTGTCCTGGACGGCGCGCCCGAGCCTAACCGCGGGCACCGATACCTCGGCGCACCGCCCGCCGTTGCCGAGTTCGCTGATCGCGGCCCGAGTTCGCTGGTCCGGATCAGCGAACTCGCCACCGGGGCCGCCCTGTACAAGTCCTCCACGTGAGCCGCTCGCCGTGCCCGCGCCGGTCAGCGGTGCGACCGTAGGCTGGACCGGTGTCCCGTCCGAGCGGTCCTGCCCGCCGCGTGCGCGCCGTCCGGGTCGCCGCGGCCCTGGTGGTCGCCGCGCTGACGGTGCTCCTCGGGACGGCACCGGGCTGGGCGGCGCCTGCCCCGGCCGCCGTGGACGACGCCGGCGCGCCCCTTCTCGTCATCGGCACCAGCGGGCTGCGCTGGGACGACGTCGGCGCGCTCACCACCCCGGCGCTCTGGGGGCTGTCGCGCACGGCGGCGGTCGGCACGGTCGCCGTCCGCAGCCTGCGTCCCTTCGCGTGCCCGGCCGACGGCTGGCTCGCGCTCTCGGCCGGTGCGCGCGCCGCCGACCTCGACGGCGCCACCTACGGCGAGTGCCGCACGTTGCGTGAGCCGATGCCGGACGGCCGGGTCGCCGGGTGGGCCGACTTCGTGCAGTCCGCGAGCGAGGCCGACTACGACGCCCGGCTCGGGCTCCTCGGCGACACCCTCGCGGCCGCGAGCCCGTTGGTCCCCGGTGCGTCGGCGCCGGCCGCGGGCGCCGTCGTGCCCGGGGTGACCGGCATCGGCCCCGGGGCCGCCATCGCGCTCGCGGACGCCGACGGGCTACCGGTCGGCACGCACGTCCGGCTGCCGCGCGAGGCGGACGAGCTCGAGCGCACCGTCGAGACCGCGCTGCGGGACTCGCAGCTCGTGGTGCTCGACGTCGGCGCCGTGCGCGACCCGGGTCAGCGGACCGTCGCCCGCCCGGCGTCGGGCCTGGACGAGGACGGCGACGGGCGGCCGGACCCCGGCGCCACCCCGACCCCGGAGCCGCCCACCGGGTCGGAGGAGGACCTCACCGCTCCCGACGCCGTCACCGAGCCCACCCGCTCGGACCAGGTCCGGGAGATCGACGCACGCATCGGCGCCGCGCTCGCCGCGGTCGAGGACTCCGGTCGCGACGTCACGGTGCTGGTCGCGTCGCTCGCCGACTCGGGGCGCAGCCCGCACCTCCAGCTCGCGGCCGCCTCCGGGCCCAGCGCCGACCCCGGCGCGGCTGCCGGACCGGGCGCGGCGTTCGCCGAGGCGCTGCTCGAGTCGCGGTCGACGCGCCAGCCCGGGTACGTCATGACGACGGACCTCACGCCGACCGTGCTCTCGGCCCTGGGGATCCGCGGCGAGGCCCCGGCCGGCGCGCTCGTGGGGTCGGTGATCACGGCCGTGCCCGGTCCGGAGCTCGCGAGCCAGCGCGTCGCGGCCATGATCGACGAGGACCGGCACGCGTGGGCCGTGCGTCCGTTGGTCCCGGTGTTCTTCACGTTCCTCATCGTGGTCAACCTGCTGCTGTACGCGTTCGTGACCCTCGGGCTCAACGGGCACGTGCTCGCGAGCCTCAGCAGCGGGCTCAACCGGGTGCTCCCCGGGCGGGCGGGGCGCGCCGTCGCGCACGGCCTGACCAGCCGACCGCGGCTCGTGCTGAGCCTCATGCGGATGGCCGGCGTCGCGGTCGCGTCGATCCCGGTCGCGACGTTCCTCGCGAACCTCTCGCCCTGGTGGCGCCTCCGCCCACCGTCCTACGCGCTGATCGCGCTCGTGGTGGTGTGGGTCGCGGTGCTCACCGCGCTCGCGCTGGTGCCGCGCTGGAAGTCCTGGCTGCTCGGCCCCGTCGGCGTCGTCGCCGGCGCCACGGCCCTCGTGATCGCGGCCGACATCGCGACCGGCGGCGGCCTGCAGATCTCGGCCCTCATGGGCGTCCAGCCGCTGGTCGGTGCGCGGTTCTACGGGTTCAACAACCAGGCGTTCGCGCTGTTCGCGGCGTCGACCATCCTGCTGGCCGTCGCGGTCGCCAACCCGCTGGTGCGGCGGGGACGGCGCCGCCAGGCCGCCGCGGCCGTGGCCGGGATCGGGGTCGTCGCCACGGTGCTCGACGGCATGCCGGGGCTCGGCAGCGACTTCGGCGGCCCGCCGGCGATGGTTCCCGGGTTCGCGGTTCTCGCGCTCCTGGCGGCCGGGATCCGGCTGACGTGGCGACGCGCGCTCGGGGTGCTCGCCGCGGGCGCCGCCGTGGTCGTCGGGTTCGCGCTGGTCGACTGGATGCGTCCGGCGGACTCGCAGACGCACCTCGGGCGCTTCGTGCAGACCGTGCTCGACGGTGGGCTCTGGCCGGTCGTCGCGCGCAAGGCGTCGCAGAACCTCGACAACCTGTTCGGCAGCACGCTCACCTTCCTCGCGATCGCGGGGATCGCGCTGGTCGTGCTCGTGCTCGGCCGGCCGCTGCGCGGGATCGCGACCGCGCCCGACGGCGGCCCGTTCGCGTGGCTCTCGTCCGGCGCCCCGCTGACGCAGCTCGGCACCGACGCGCCGATGCTCCGCCCGGGCCTCGTCGCGCTCGCCGTGACGCTCGGGATCGGGTTCGCGCTCAACGACTCGGGGATCGTCATCCCGGCGGTGGGGATCTCGGTCGTCGTGCCGCTCGTCGTGGCGGCGTGCGCCGGGTGGATGCTCGGCGTGCGACCCGCGACCCCGGCCACGCCGGTGGTGACGCGCGTCTAGCGGTGCGTGCGGGGCGGCGCGGGCGGCGCGACCCTGCCGCGGACGGCGTCGACCGCGCTGCGCACCCGCCGGTTGCCGATCGCGATCATGACGTCGCGGTACTGCGCCGCCCGGTGCAGCTGCCCGCGCAGGTCGGTGCCCGACGGGCGGTGCCTGAGGTCGCACGGCACCTCGACCGCCACGAAGCCCTGACGCAGCAGGTCGATCGTCATCCCCGTCTCGACGCCCCACCCGTGGGCGAGCGGGGTCGCCGCCTCGAACGCCTCCCGCGTCAGGCAGCGCATGCCGGACAGCGGCTGCGTCGGCGCCCACCCCGCGAGCTGCGCGATGCCGCGGCGGGCGGCGCCCACGACTATCCCCCGCCCGCCCGCCCCCGGCTGCGGCGGCAGGAGCGCGATCGCGAGGTCGGCCGCCCTCTCGAGGACCGGCGGGATCAGCGGCGCGGTGTTGACCGCGGTGTCGCCGAGGTCGCCGTCGATGAACAGCAGCAGGCGCGGGGGCCGGTCGTCCGTGTCGCGCATCGCGACGATCGCGGCACCGGTCTCCATCGCGGCGGCCTTGCCCCGGTTGTGGGAGTGGCGCACGACGACGGCCCCCGCCTCGCGAGCGACGTGCTGGGTGTTGTCGATGCTCCCGTCGTCGACGACGAGCACGAGGTCGACGTACGGGATCGCGCGCGCGGACCGGACGGTCGCCGCGATGCGTCGCGACTCGTCCTTGGCCGGGATGATCACGGCAACCCGCTGACGGGGGCGTGGCGCGTGGGCGACCTTGCGCGTCGGTGAGGTGAGGGGGGCGCCCACCGCGGGCACGCGCCCAGGGCGTCTGCGCCGGGCTCGCGCACCGCGGTCGGGGGCGCTCGAGGTCGGGTTCGGTGGGTCGCTCGGCCGATCGCCGTGCGTCGGCTCCCCGACCGTCTCGCCACCCGCCGCAGTCACGCGTCCACCCTAGCCAGGTGAACGACGTGCAACATCTCCGTACAGCGCCACCGGGCCGTCAAGGCAGTCCCAAGTTCACCCCATGCGTCGGTGCTCGCGGCGAGATGTCCGGCGCGGCGTGCGGCGAGGGTCTTCGGGGTGTCTCAGCGGAGCGTGACCTGGCGCGCGACCAGCCCCGCACGCGCGCGCCGCGCGGCGGGGTCGAGCGCCGAGGTGTCGGCCAGCGCGCGGTCGAACCGCGTGAGGAACTCCTGCGCGGGCTTCTCGAGCTCCTCGGCCTCCGTGCCCGGCGCCAGGTCCCACACGGGGACGACGACGCCGCACGCGCGGAAGTACCCGACGAACCGCGCGTCACCGATCCCGGACTCGCGCTCGGCGTGCAGCCGCGCGAGCGCGTCGATCATCTGCTGCTCGTCGTGGGGCATGGCCCAGCGCAGGTACTCGCGCGCACCCATGCGGCACCAGTACGCGGCGTCGACCGCGGTGAGCTTGCGGGTCGGCACGATCGTGGCGTTGGCCTCCTCGAGCGAGGCGGTGACCTCGGAGGTGATCTCGGCGTCGGACCCGAGCCAGTAGTCGAATCCCTCGTGGACGGTGACCTCGAACGGGACCGACAGGTCCAGCACGTCCTGCAGGCGCGGGCCCGGCTCGACCGGGGGCGCGGTCTCGAGGGGGCTACCGGGCTCGAGCTCGAGCGCGGCGAGCAGCACGGCGGCGACGTCGCGGCTCGCGTCCCCCGAGCCGGCGTTGTTCTGGAGGGCGACGAGCACGGTGCCGTCGGTCCGGTGCAGCGCGAGCCACCCGGCCGGGAGCACGGTGGTGATCACGACGTCGCGTGCGCCGTGCTCCTTCGTCGTGCGGACCGGGGCGGTCGCCGCGGGGACGACCTCGCGGAGCGCGACCCAGTCGGGCTCACCGGGCAGGCCCTCGAACGGGCGCAGCACGAACTCGACGGACGGTTTCTTGGCCATGCGCGGCAGCGTACCGAAGGCCTCCGACGAGGACGCCGCGGGACCGGCTCGACGCGTCAGACGACCGGGAGGCCGGCCCGCGCCCAGTCGACCATGCCCCCGTCGAGGTTCGTCGCGTCGTAGCCGTGCTGGTTGAGCCACGCCGTCGCGCGCGCCGAGCGCCCGCCGCTGTGGCAGACGACGAGCACGCGCTGGTCCGCACGGAGCTCCTCGACGCGGGCGGGGAGGTCGGCGAGCGGGACGTGCAGGGCCTGCGGGGCATGACCGGCGTCCCACTCGTCCTGCTCACGCACGTCGAGCAGCGTCGTGCCGGGCGGGACCGGCGCGTGCGGGTCGAGGTCGGAGACGAGGACGGTGGGCACCTGGGGCTGGACCATCGCGTCAGGATAGGTCGGCCCGCTGAGAGCCGCCGACGGGTGAGCGACGTCCGCCCGAACCCCGCGACGTCGTCGGCCCCGGGTGAGACCATCGACCGCATGGACCCGCGCGCCGGAACCCCCGCCCAGCCCTCCGACCTCATCGACGTCGACGCCGTGGTCGGCGCCTACTACGACCGCACGCCCGACCTCGACGATCCCGCGCAGCGGGTCGTGTTCGGCACGTCCGGCCACCGCGGCTCGAGCCTCGACGGCGCGTTCAACGAGGCGCACATCGTCGCGACGACCGCGGCCATCGTGGAGTACCGGAGCGCGCAGGGCACCGACGGGCCGCTGTTCATCGGGCGCGACACGCACGCGCTGTCGCTGCCGGCGTGGCAGACGGCGCTCGAGGTGCTCGCGGCGGCCGGGGTCGAGGTGCACGTGGACGCGCGGGACTCGTGGACGCCGACGCCCGCCGTCTCGCACGCGATCCTGCTCCACAACGGCGCGGCGACGTCCCAGGGCGTGCGGGTCGAGGGGCCGGGGCTCGCCGACGGGATCGTCGTCACGCCGTCGCACAACCCCCCACGCGACGGCGGCTTCAAGTACAACCCGCCGCACGGCGGTCCCGCCGGCTCGGACGCGACGAGCTGGATCGCCCGGCGCGCGAACGAGCTCCTGCGCTCCGGCGTCGGGCAGGTGAGGCGCGTGAGCGCCGAGACCGCGCTGGCGGCCGACACCACCCGCAGGCACGACTACCTCACGGCGTACGTCGACGACCTGCCGAGCGTGATCGACATCCCCGCGATCCGGGCGTCCGGCGTCCGCATCGGGGCCGACCCGCTCGGCGGCGCGTCGGTCGAGTACTGGGGCGCGATCGCGGAGCGCCACGGGCTCGACCTCACGGTCGTCAACCCCCAGGTCGACCCGCGCTGGTCGTTCATGACGCTCGACTGGGACGGCAAGATCCGGATGGACTGCTCGTCGCCGTCGGCGATGGCATCGCTCGTCCGGATGATGCAGGGCACCGCGGGCACCGCCGCGACCGCCCCCGCCTCCGCGCCGTACGACCTGGCGACCGGGAACGACGCCGACTCCGACCGGCACGGGATCGTCACGCCCGACGGCGGGCTCATGAACCCCAACCACTACCTCGCCGTCGCGATCCAGTACCTCTTCTCGGGTGCGCGCCCGGCCTGGCCCGCAGGCGCCGCGATCGGCAAGACGCTGGTCTCGTCGGCGCTGATCGACCGCGTCGCGGCGGCGCTCGACCGGCGCCTGCTCGAGGTCCCCGTCGGGTTCAAGTGGTTCGTCCCCGGGCTGCTCGACGGCTCGGTCGGGTTCGGCGGCGAGGAGTCCGCGGGCGCGTCGTTCCTGCGGACGGACGGCACGGTGTGGACGACCGACAAGGACGGCATCCAGCTGGCGCTGCTCGCGGCCGAGATCCAGGCGACGACGGGCCGCTCGCCCTCGCAGCTGCACGGCGAGCTGACGGACCGCTTCGGCGAGTCCTGGTACGCGCGGGTCGACGCGCCCGCGACGCTCGAGCAGAAGGCGACGCTCGGCGCGCTCACCCCCGAGCAGGTCAGGTCGACGACCCTCGCGGGCGAGGCGATCGGCGCCAAGCTCACGGCAGCGCCCGGCAACGGCGCCGCCATCGGCGGGCTCAAGGTGGCGACCGAGAACGCCTGGTTCGCCGCGCGCCCCTCGGGTACCGAGAACGTCTACAAGATCTATGCCGAGTCGTTCGTGTCGGCGGACCACCTCGCGCGCGTGCAGGAGGAGGCGCGCGGCGTGGTGAGCGACGCGCTCGGCTGACTGCGAGGGCCCGCTGGTCGTCAGCCGCCCTGGCCGGTGTCCTGCTCGAGCTGGACCATGCCCTGGTACTCGGGGTGACGCCGGATGTACGCCGACACGAAGGGGCACAGCGGGACCACGCCCCGGCCGCTCTCCCGGATCAGGTCGAGCGCGCCGCGGGCGAGCGTCGCACCGACCCCCTGACCCTCGTACTGCGGGTCGACCTGGGTGTGGGTGACGACGACGGCGTCGGCCTCACCCTGCAGCCGCGCGGCGGCCTCGATGTCGTAGGCGACGAAGCCGAGGACGGTGCCGTCGTCGGCGCGGGCCTCGAAGCGGTGCGCGGGCGCGTTGTCGGTCACGGTGAGGTTGTCCATCAGGTGATCCTGCCCCAGGGTGCGTGCGCCCGCAGGCGCAGACGCGCCCGCAGTCGCATGCCCGACGGCGAGCGGAGTGGGCGCCGGATGACACACTGACGTGGTGCTCGGCCCCTATCGCGACATCCTGACTCGACCAGGGGCCTTGGCGTTCTCCTCGACCGGCCTGCTCGCCCGCCTGCCCATCTCGATGGTCGGCATCGGCATCGTCCTGATGGTCTCGGTCGTGTACGACTCGTACGCGATCGCCGGCCGCGTCTCGGCGGTCTACGTCATCTCGAACGCGGTCTGCGGACCCCAGCTCGCCCGCTTCGTCGACCGGCACGGGCAGGCGCGCGTCATGCGCTGGGCGATCGGGCTCACCGCGATCGGGCTCGCCGCGCTCGTGCTCGTCGCGTCCGCGCACGCGCCGACGCCCTGGCTCTACGTGACCGCGGTCCTCGCGGGTGCCCCGGCCGGGTCGTTCGGCGCGCTGGTCCGGGCGCGCTGGTCCTACGTGCTCGACGACCCGCGCGCGCTGCACACGGCGTACTCGCTCGAGTCGGCGCTCGACGAGGTCGTGTTCGTGGTGGGCCCGGTGCTCGCGACCGTCCTCGCGACGTCGGTGGCGCCGGCCGCCGGGCTGCTCGTGCCGCTCGTGGCGCTCCTCACGGGTGGCTACCTCTTCCTGGCGCAGCGTGGCACCGAGCCGCCCGTGCATCTCGCTGAGCCGCTGCCGGACGCCGACACCGACGCCGACGCCGACGCCGCGATCGCCGCGTCCGGCGCGGCTGATCCGGTGCCTGCCGGCGCCCGCTCGACCGACGAGGCGCGAGAAGCGCGCCGACCCACGCGGGGCCCACGGTCGCGCAGCGTCCTGCGGCACCCCGGGATGGTCGTGCTCTGCGCGGTGTTCGCGGGCATCGGCGCGATCTTCGGCGCCACCGACGTCTCGACCGTCGCGTTCGCCGAGGCGCGCGGCTCGACCGCGACGGCCGGGCTCCTGCTCGCCGTGTTCGCGCTCGGGTCCCTGATCGCCGGCCTGGGCTACGGCGCGCGGCACTTCGTCATGGCGCTGTGGAAGCGGTTCGCGATGAGCGTCGTCGCGCTCGCGGTCGGCGTCTCGCTGTTCCTGTTCGTCACGAGCACCGCGATGCTCGGCGTCGTCATGTTCGTGACAGGGTTCGCCATCGCGCCGAGCCTCATCACGGGCAACGGGCTGGTGCAGAACTTCGTGCCGCCACGGCGTCTGACCGAGGGCCTGACGTGGGTGTCCACCGCGCTCGGCCTCGGGGTCTCGATCGGGGCGTCCAGCGCGGGCGCGCTGATCGACCGCATGGGCGCGTCGGGCGGCTTCCTCGTGGTGACGTCGGCCGGCGTGGTCGCCGTCCTCGCCACCCTCGTCTCGCTGCGCGCGCTGCGGGCGGGGAGCTCCGCGCCCGAGGTCGAGCCCGCGCGGCCCTGAGCGCGCCCGGGTGGGGCGGAGCCGCGGAGGTGCGGTTCCCTGCGGACGGGCAGACGATGGGCGCACGCCCGCCCGCCGAGAGGAGCCGTCATGGCCCGCGCACGCTCCGTCGCCGATCAGCTCGTCGACCAGCTCGTCACGGCAGGGGTCCGCCGGATCTACGGCATCGTCGGCGACAGCCTCAACCCGATCGTCGACGCCGTCCGCCGCACCGAGGGCATCGAGTGGGTGCACGTGCGCCACGAGGAGGCGGCCGCGTTCGCGGCGGCGGCCGAGGCCGAGCTCACGGGCACGCTCGCCGTGTGCGCCGGCTCGTGCGGCCCCGGCAACCTGCACCTGATCAACGGGCTCTACGACGCCAACCGCTCACGGGTCCCCGTGCTCGCGATCGCGTCCCACATCCCGAGCGCCCAGATCGGCACGCAGTTCTTCCAGGAGACGCACCCCGACCGCCTCTTCACGGAGTGCTCGGTGTACTCGGAGATGATCTCGAGCCCGAAGCAGGCGCCGCGCGTGATCCGCAGCGCGATCCACCACGCGTACGGGGCACCGGGGGTCGCGGTGCTCACGCTGCCGGGCGACGTCGCCGACCTCGAGGCGGCCGAGCCGCTCCCCGACGTCCTCACGCGGACCCGACCGCCGCGCGTCGTGCCCGACGCCGAGGACGTCGCGACCCTCGCGCAGGCGATCGACGCCGCCAAGAAGGTGACGATCTTCGCGGGCGCGGGCTGCCGCGGCGCGCACGACGACGTCCTGGCGCTCGCCGACAAGATCGCCGCGCCCGTCGGCCACAGCCTGCGTGGCAAGGAGCACATCCAGTACGACAACCCCTTCGACGTCGGCATGAGCGGCCTGCTCGGCTACGGCGCGTGCCAGGACGCCGTCGAGGGGGCGGACCTGCTGCTCCTGCTCGGCACCGACTTCCCGTACGACCAGTTCCTGCCACGGAACGTCCGCACCGCCCAGGTGGAGATCGACCCGACGCACCTGGGGCGCCGCACGCGCAACGACCTCGCCGTCGTCGGCGACGTCGGGGAGACCGTACGGATGCTGCTGCCGCAGGTCGCGCGCAAGAAGAGCCGCCGGTTCCTCGACTCCCTGGTGAGCAAGCACGACAAGCTCATGAGCGGCGTCGTCGGGGCGTACACGCGCGACGTCGAGCACCACCTCCCCATCCACCCGGAGTACGCAGCGGTGCTCCTCGACGAGGAGGCCTCCGAGGACGCGGTGTTCACCGTCGACACCGGCATGTGCAACGTGTGGGCCGCGCGGTACCTCACGCCGAACGGCCGGCGCCGCGTGATCGGCTCGTTCCTGCACGGCTCGATGGCGAACGCGCTCCCGCACGCGATCGGCGCGGCGCTGGCCCAGCCGGGCCGGCAGGTCGTCGCGCTCGCGGGCGACGGCGGCCTGTCGATGCTGCTCGGCGAGCTCGTCACGCTGCGGCACTACGACCTGCCGGTCAAGATCGTCCTCTTCGACAACGCGACGCTCGGGATGGTCCGGCTCGAGATGCTGGTCGACGGCCTGCCGAGCTTCGGCACCGACTCGCCGGCGATCGACTACGCGGCCGTGGCGCGCGCCGTCGGCATCCACGCGGTGCGCGTCGAGCAGCCCACGGACATCCGGGCCGCGCTCAGCGAGGCCTTCGCGCACCGCGGGCCCGCGCTCGTGGACCTCGTGACCGACCCGCGCGCGCTCTCGCTGCCGCCCAAGATCACGCGCAAGCAGGTCACCGGCTTCACGGCGGCGATGAGCAAGGAGGTGTTCGGCGGCGGCATGGGCGAGGTCATGGCGATGGCGCGGTCGAACCTGCGGAACGTGCCGCGGCCCTAGCAGTCTGGACGACGTCGCCCGTCAGACGTCGCCGGTCAGACCGGGTCGAGCTCGGCGCGGATCGCCACGCCCAGCCGGCTCAGGATCCGGCGCATCGCGAGCTCGGCCCCGGGCGCGTCGTGCTCGCTGATCGCGACGGCCACCGTCTCGTGCAGGTCGAGCACCTCGGGCGGCGGCGCGGGGGTCGCCCGGCGCGTCGACCGGTCCCTCAGCACCTCGGCGACCACATCGGTCAGCGCGGCGAACATCTCGTTGCGGCTGGCCTGCAGCACCGTCACGTGGAAGGCGATGTCGAGCTCGAGGTGGTTCCTCACGCCGCCGTCCGGGACGGGCTCGCGCAGGCGCCGAGCGATCCTGAGCAGCCGGACGCTCTCGTCCGCGCTCGCGCGACGCGCTGCCGATGCGGCCGCAAGGGGTTCGACGGCGGCGCGGAGCTCGGTCAGCGAACGGAGCTGGTCCCGCCGCCCGGGCCCGTCGAGCCGCCACCGGATCACCCGCGGGTCGAGCACGTCCCAGTCGACGGTCGGTCGCACCACGATGCCGACGCGTCGGCCGGACGTGACGAGCTGGAGCTGCTCGAGCGAGCGCATCCCCTCGCGGGCGACCGTGCGCGACACGCCGAACCGGTGCTGGAGCCGCTCGAGCGTGAGCGCCTGGCCGGGGCGGAGCTCGCCCGAGGTGATCTCCCGTCCCAGCGTGTCCACCACGGCGCTGTGCAGAGCACGTGCCATCGCCACCCTCACCCCGTCCACGATGCGGTTTGCCCGAGTTCGTCACGTATGCCGCCGGGCGAGAGAGTACCGCGCAGCGCGGTCGGCCACGTGGCGGTTTCCCCACCGGGCCCCACGGACGACCGCACCGGACGGTCACGGTCCGACGGTTCACCGTCGCCGGGCGCGTCGCACCGTCAGGGCTGCGGGTCGTGCGCGTCGTAGTGCAGGAACCTGCGCTGGCGCCGGACGAGCGCGACGACGGCCCCCATGCAGGCCAGCCCGCCGACGACGGCGGCCCCTCCCTCGCCCCACCACAGCCGACGGCCCCCTCGACACCGACGTCCGCACTCCACGGGGCGATGACCCTGAGGAGTGCGGACGCTGGGCGTGACCGCTGCTGCGACAGGCCTACGCGGGACCGCCGGCGTTCGTCTGCGACCCGGGCGGGCTCGCGAACGGCGAGTCGTCGTCCGTGCTCGTGCCGGCGCTGCGGGGCAGGTCGGCGCCGCCGATGGAGGCCTCGACGTCCTCGTTCGTGAGCGAACCCGAGTCGTTGTCCCGGCCGGTGGTCGAGCCCGATCCTGAGCCGCCCGTGACCGAGCCGACCGCCGACTTGACTGTGCCGGTCACCTTCTCCTTCAGCACCGGCGCCTGGGTCTTCGCGAACTCCGTCGCCTTCTCCTCGAGGCCGGTGACCTGGGCCTGGACCCGCGGGTCCTCCCAGACGCCGCGCGACCAGCCCTTGATCTTCTCGAACTGCTGGCGACCGGCACGCGTACCGAGCACGTACCCCACGCCGGCACCCAGGATGAACACTGCCTTCGACTTCATGGTCGCCTCCTTGCGGCGGGGTTCGTTCCCCGCCTCGGTCGAGGGTAGGGCGACCGGCCCAGCCCCGCACGGGGGACGTATCTGCTGTTCCACGCGCAGATTCTTCCCCCGCGTCAGCCGTCGGACCACGCCGCGGCCAGCGGGCTCCGGTCCAGCTCGCGCAGGAGGTGCGCGACGTCGTCGTACACCGCGACGACCCCCTCCTCGGCGAGCTCGGTCGCGCTGGTGCCGCCCGTGAGCACGCCGACGCACGGGACATCCGCACGGGCGCACGCGATCGCGTCCCAGCGCGAGTCGCCCACGAACACGGCGCGCTCGGGCGGCACATCGGCCTTGCGCAGCGCCGACTCGACCAGGTCCGGCTCGGGCTTCGCCTCCTCGACGTCCCCGGCGCCGACGACCAGGACGTGCTCGTCGACGTCGAGCACCTCGCGCAGCTTCTCGAGCTCGTCGGGGGCGGCCGAGGTCGCGAGCACGACGGCGGCACCCCGGTCGACGAGCGCACGCACCAGGTCGCGTGCGCCGTCGAACGGACGCAGCAGGCCGGCGAGCTCGAGGTAGCGCCGCGCGTGCTCGTCCTTGACCTGGCCCGCGAGGCGCTCGGCGTCGGGCCCGAGCAGGTCGTCGAGCAGCTGCCCGGACCCCATGCCGATGCCGCGGTGGATGCGCCACGCGTCGACCGGCCGCCCGGCGGCGGCGAACGCCTCGGTCCAGGCGTGGACGTGCAGGTAGTTGGAGTCGACGAGCGTGCCGTCGATGTCGAGGAGGACAGCGCCCGGAGGTGCCGCGCCGTCGTTCTCGTCGGAGGTGCGGGGCGCGTCGGAGGTGCGGGGCTCGGTCATGCGTCAGGTCTACCGGGGACCGCTCCGCGCCGCGACGCGAGGCCCGCGCTCAGGGAGGCTCGCGCTCAGGAGGCTCGCACTGACATGAAGATGGCTGCCAGGCCACGGGCGCTACGGGCGTCAGCCGGTGGCGGGTAGTGGGTTGAGGGTGACGTCGTAGCCGAGCTGGCGGAGTTGGGTCAGGGCGCGCTGCTTGGTCTTGTCCG
>NZ_JABCJJ010000023.1 GCF_012952065.1 Cellulomonas fimi | reverse complement strand
CGGACCGCGCCGTCGACGACCGAGCCCGCGGCCACGGCACGGCGCGCAGCCGCGGCGGGCGCCGCGAGCACGCGCTCGACCTCGGCCCGCAGCTCGGCCGCGGCGTCGACCTGCTCCTGCACGGCGTCCGCGAGCGCGTCGACCCACGGCCGCAGCGCCGCGAGCGAACCGCGCAGCGTGCGCGCGATGACCGTCCGGGCACGGTCCGGCCCGGCGAGCATCGCGAGCCACCGGTTGATCGGCGCGACCGTCCCGACGTCGAGCAGACCCTCGTGCGGCCCGACGTCGGGCACGACGAACAGGGGGACGCCCTGCATCCCCCGGTCCCGCAGCCGCTGGAGCAGGTCGCCGCGCACCGTGGGCAGGGAGTCACGGGGCACGCGGTTGAGCACCATCGCCACCGAGGCCCCGCGCTCCATCGCGTCGCCGAGCACGCGCCACGGCAGCGCGTCCCCGTACCGCGCGGCGGTCGTGACGAAGAGCCACAGGTCGGCGGCCTCGAGGAGCCGGTGGGCCGCGGCGCGGTTGGAGTCGAGCACCGAGTCGAGGTCGGGGGCGTCGAGGAGCGCGATCCCGCGCGGCACCTTCTCGTGGACCACCACCCGGACCGCCTCGAGGACGGGGTGCTTCGCGAGCAGCTCGCCGTCGTCGGGGTGGTGCGCGAGGACCGGGCGGCGCGTCGTGGGGCGGAGCACGCCGGCTTCGGAGACCTCCTCGCCGAGCAGCGAGTTGAGCAGCGTCGACTTGCCCGCCCCGGTCGACCCCGCGAGCACGACGACCGCCGGCGTCGAGAGCTCCTCGAGGCGCGGCAGCAGGTGGTCGTTCAGCTGGTCGAGCAGGCGGGTCCGGGACGCGCGGGCAGCCGCGACCCCCGGGATGTCGAGCGGGAAGCGCGTGGCGTCGACGTCGCGGCGCAGGTCACGGACGGCGTCCAGCAGCGACAGCGTCACGGTGGGCGGCTCGACGGCCGCGTCCGCGACGTCGGGCTCCAGGTGGACGCTCACGGTCCCATCCTGGCCGACGCCCGTGAACAGGCCAAACGTCCGCGCCGTGCGGATACGGTCCGTCCACCTGTCCGTCTACTGTGGGACACCCAGCCCCCGTAGCTCAATGGATAGAGCAACGGCCTTCTAATCCGTAGGTTGCAGGTTCGAGTCCTGCCGGGGGCGCCAGCGCGGCGGGGGCTCCCCCGGCGGCAGCCCCCGCAGCACGTGGAGCCGGTCCACGACGGTGACGATCCCGAGGACGGCGACCGCGAGCGCCACGGCACCGAGCACGTCGGTGAGGAAGTGGTAGCCGAGGTACAGCCGGCTGAGCCCGACCGCGCCGATGCCGACGACCGCGGCCACGATCCACACCACGAACGCCCGTGCCGTGAGCCGCCGGCTGGCCACCAGGTAGCCCGCGACGAGCAGCAGCGTCGCGGCCCCGATCGTGTGGCCGGACGGGAACGACTGCGTCGTCTCCGAACCGGGGACGTCCATCGTGTCGAGCGGCGGGCGGGGCCGCGCCACGAGGCCCTTGATCGCGAGCGACAGCAGGGTCGAGCCGACCATCGCGGCGACCAGCAGCAGCGGACGCCACCACTCGCGCCGTACGAGACCCCAGGTGAGGCAGCCCGCCGCCACGAGGATCGGCAGCACCACCGGCCCCGACACCAGCGTGACGGCGCTCAGCACCGCGGTGGCGGTGTCGCCCCGGACGCTCACGAGCCAGGCGAGGACGGGACGGTCGAACACCGTGATGTCGTCGCGCTCCTGCACCGCGTCGAGCAGTCCCGCGAAGGCCGCCACGCCGACGACGACGAGCACCAGTCCCGGGACGACCACCCACAGCATCGGGCTGCTCCGGTAGAGCTCGCGGACACGGACCCCGAGGGGCCCCGGGGTGTGACCGGTCGTCATCCCCGCGACGCTACCGGCGGTTCGCCGCCGTCGCCCGCCGCCGACGTATCTGCGGGACGCACCCCGACTCCTCCGCCTCGATCCCGCGGTCGAGCGCCGCACCCGCGCGCCTCCACGACCACCAGCCGCACCCCACTCAGGAGCACCCCGATGAGCACGGACACCCGCACCACGCCCGCCGTCGCCACCCACCCCGTCGCCACCCACCCCGTCGCCACCCCGCCGGTCGCCCTCGACCGCGCGCGCACCCTGCGGACGCTCACCGGCGCGCCGCTCCACCTTCCGGGCGATCCCGGCTACGACGACGCGCGCACGCCCTGGAACCTCGCCGTCGACCAGCGTCCCGCCGCGGTCGCCCTCCCGCGCGACGCGGCCGAGGTCGCCGACGTGGTCCGCGCCGCCGCGGCGGCCGGGCTGCGTGTCGCGCCTCAGGGCACGGGCCACAACGCCGGCCCGCTGGGTCCGCTCGGGGACGTGGTGCTCCTTCGCACGTCCCTGATGCGGGGCGTCGAGATCGACGCGACGGCGCGTCGGGCGCGCGTCGAGGCCGGGGCGCTGTGGTCCGACGTCGTGGGGACGGCCGCGGAGCACGGGCTCGCGGCCCTGCACGGCTCGTCGCCCGACGTCGGCGTCGTGGGCTACACCCTCGGCGGCGGCATGGGGTGGTACGCGCGGACCCACGGCCTCGCCGCGCACCACGTCACGGCGGCCGACCTCGTCCTCGCGGACGGCTCGACCGTCCACGTGGACGCCGACCACGAGCCGGACCTGCTCTGGGCGCTGCGCGGCGGTGGTGGCAACGTCGGCGTCGTCGTCGGCCTCGAGTTCGAGCTCTTTGCGATCCCCGACGCCTACGCGGGCATGCTCGTGTGGGGCTGGGAGCGTGCACCCGAGGTGCTCGAGCGCTGGGTCGCCTGGACCGCAGACGCCCCCGACGCCGTCACGACGTCGTTCCGCCTCATGCAGATCCCGCCGCTGCCCGACATCCCGGAGCCGTTCCGGGGCCGTCGCCTCGTCATCGTCGACGGCGCCGTGCTCGGGGACGACGACGCGGCGTGCGCGGACGTGATCGCCGACCTCCGCGGGCTCGCCCCCGAGATCGACACGTTCGCGCGCGTCCCGGCCGCGTCGCTCGTGCGGCTGCACCTGGACCCCGAGGGCCCGACGCCGGCCGTCGCCGACACGTCGGTCCTCGCCGAGCTCCCCGCCGCGGCCCAGAGCATGCTGCTGGCGGTGGCGGGTCCGGGCTCGACGTCGGGGCTCACCATGGTCGAGCTGCGTCAGCTCGGCGGGGCGCTCGGCCGGCCCGACGCCGGCGGCAGCGCCCTGGACCACCTCGACGGCGCCTTCGTGCTCTTCGCCGGCGGCCTGGCGGCGACGCCCGAGATGGGCGCCGCGATGGGTCACCAGGCCGCCGACGTCGTCGCGGCGCTCGAGCCGTGGGCCAACGGCCGGCAGTACCTCAACTTCGCCGAGAGCCGCGTGGACGCGTCCACGGGGTACGCCCCCGCGGCGTACCGACGGCTCCAGGCCGTCCGCGCCTCGGTCGACCCGACCGGGCGCCTGCTCGCCAACCACCCGGTCGGCACCCGCGACACGCGCGGTGACACCGGCGCCCGCTGAGGCCACGGCGCCGGGGGACGAAAAATGACGTGCTCTCCAACCGGTCCACGTAGTTCCCTCTGGCGATCCGCTGAGCACCGACGAGGCGCGCCGGACCGCTGCGGTCCGGCGCGCCTCGCCGTCCGCCCGGGGGGCGCACCGGCGGCGCCGTAGGCTGGTGCGGTGAGCGACAACAGCACCATCGCCGGGGCGAGCGGCGACCGCATCGTCTGGATCGACTGCGAGATGACCGGCCTCGACCTGGGTGCGGATGCGCTCGTCGAGGTCGCCGTGGTCGTCACCGACTCCGAGCTGAACGTGCTCGGGGACGGCGTCGACGTCGTCGTCCGGCCGCCGGCCGAGGCGCTCGAGCAGATGAACGACTTCGTCCGCACCATGCACACCACCTCAGGTCTGCTCGAGCGGCTGGAGGGTGGGGTGACCCTCGAGGAGGCGCAGGCAGCGGTGCTGGAGTACCTGCGCCACTGGGTGCCCGAGGCGGGCAAGGCCCCGCTCGCGGGCAACTCGGTCGGGACGGACAAGGCCTTCCTCGAGCGCGACATGCCCGAGCTGGTCGGCCACCTGCACTACCGCGTCATCGACGTGTCGTCGGTCAAGGAGCTCGCGCGCCGGTGGTACCCGCGCGTGTACTTCGCGTCCCCCGCCAAGAACGGCGGTCACCGGGCGCTCGCCGACATCCTCGAGAGCATCGACGAGCTGCGCTACTACCGCGCCGCGCTGCTCGTCCCGCAGCCCGGCCCCGACTCCAGGACCGCGAAGGCCATCGCGGCCCAGGTCGTCGCGACGTCGGTCACGCGAGCCGTGCCGAGCGCCTGAGCAGGGCCCACGAGCACCCCCACGCACCCGGTACACTTTCGTCGGCCCCGGCGCACGCGCGCCGGGGGCACGGTGGCTATAGCTCAGGTGGTAGAGCACCTGGTTGTGGTCCAGGGGGTCGCGGGTTCAAGTCCCGTTAGCCACCCGTGGGAACGGCGCCCGGCTCATCGAGCCGGGCGCCGTTCGGCTTCTCGCTCGGGAGCGACGACCGGCGACCGGGGCGAGCCGCGCTCAGGCGAAGGCCACGCGCGCGGCGATCGCGTCCGCGGCCCGGTCGAGGGCGCCGTCGTCCAGGCCGAGGAACAGCGAGGGCTCGGTCAGCTCGAGCTCGAGCAGCATCGGGTTGCCGTCGGCGTCGGGGAGCAGGTCGACGCGCGCGTAGAGCAACGGCCGGTCGGCCGCACCCGGCACGACGGACGGGACGGCGGCCATGATGCGGTCGGCGAGCGCGCGCTCCTGCGGCGTCGCCTCGCGTGCCGTCATGTCCTCGGGCTTGAAGAGCCCCTCGACCCCGCGGTACGGGCCCTGGAGCAGGGCACCCTTGCGCACCGCGTGGCTGAACTTCCCGTCGAGGTACACCAGCGCCGTCTCGCCCACCGTGTCGACACGCTCGAGGTACGGCTGGACCATCACGTGGCGGCCCGCACGGAGCAGGTCGCGCGCGTGGACGATCGCCATCCCGCGCTGGTGCGCCTCGTTGGACTGGTAGCGGCCCGTGTCCTGGGCGCCCGCGCTCACGGTCGGCTTGACGACGAACTCCCCGCTCGCGGGGAACCGGGTGTGGACCGCACGCGACGTGAGGTTGCGCGCGGGGTCCAGCCAGATCGTGGGGACCACCGGGAGACCGGCCTGCTCGAGGTCCCGCAGGTAGGACTTGTCGGTGTTCCAGGCGAGCACCTCCGCCGGGTTCGCGAGGCGCGGGACGCCCGACGCCCAGGCCAGGAACTCCTCGTGCCGCGGGGTGTAGTCCCAGGTGCTCCGCACGACCACGAGGTCGAACGCGCTCCAGTCGACCTCCGGGTCGTCCCAGACCGCGGGGACCGCCTCGACGCCACGTTCGCCGAGCGCGGGGATCAGCGGCGCCTCGTCGGCCTCCATCTCCGGGAAGGCGGAGCAGGTGGCCAGGGCGACGCGCGGTGGGGTCATGGCCTCAGGCTATCGAGCGACCTGACCGTTCCCGCGCGGGCCGTCGACCTCGGCGCCCGCACCGCGGTCCCCGGCGTCGTCCCCGCTCTCCTCCACCATGCGTGCCAGCGCCGCGAGGAGGCCCTGGGACGTGAGGCGGCCGACGACGACGCCCCCGTCGCCCGTCACCGGGACCGCCTCGCCGCCCGACGACGCGAGGGCCGCGAGCGCGTCGTCGAGCCGCGCGCCGACGTGCAGCGCCCCGGGCCTCTGCTCGTCGCTCGGGGCGAGGTCGGCCGGCGTCACACGCCCGATGCCGAGCAGCCGGACCGCCCGTCCGGAGCCGACGAAGTCCGTGACCATCCCGGGCGCGGGCCGCGCGAGCAGCTCGACGGCGTCGGAGAGCTGCTCGAGGTGGCCGCCCCGGCTGAGCACCGCGATCCGGTCGCCGAGCCGCACCGCCTCGTCGATGTCGTGCGTGACGAGCATGACCGTGGTCCCGAGCTCGCGCTGGATGCGCCAGAACTCCTGCTGGAGCCGGCGCCTGCCCTCGGGGTCCACGGCTCCGAACGGCTCGTCCATGAGCAGCACCGGCGGGTCGACGGCGAGTGCGCGGGCCACCCCGACGCGCTGCCGTTCGCCCCCCGAGAGCTGGTGGGGGTAACGGCGCGCGTACGTGCCCGGCTCGAGGCCGACGAGCTCGAGCAGCTCGGCCGTGCGGCTGCGGGTCCGCCGGGCGTCCCAGCCCAGGAGCGCGGGGACGGTCCCGATGTTCTGCGCGACCGTGCGGTGCGGGAACAGCCCGACGTCCTGGATGACGTAGCCGATCCGGCGCCGCAGCCGCACCGGGTCGACCTGCGCGACGTCGGTCCCCTCGACGAGCACTCGGCCCGAGGTCAGCTCGACGAGGCGGTTAGCCATCCGCAGGATGGTCGACTTGCCGCACCCGGAGGGGCCCACCAGGGCGAGCAGCTCGTGCTCGCGGACGTCGAGGTCGAGTCCCTCGACGGCGACGGTGCCGTCGGGGTACTCCTTGCGCGCGGCCTCGAACCGGATGACCGGGTCACCCGTCGGTTCGCGCCTCGGGCCTGCGTCGGTCGTCATGCGCGGCACGCTACCCGCGCCGACCGGCCGCGCGCCGAGTAACCTCCGGGCGGTGGACGCGAGATCGTGGGCCGAGGCGCCGCCCGTCGCCAACCCGTGGTTCTCCTGGAGCTACGTCGAGGCCAACCGGGCGGACATCGCGGAGGCGTTGGGGCAGCACCTCACGCTGACCGTCCAGGCGGTGCTCGTCGCGTTCGCCGTCGCACTACCGCTCGCGGCGCTGGTGCACGGCCGCCCGCGGCTCGCCGCCGCCGTCCTGGGGGTCTCGGGCGTCCTCTACACCGTGCCGTCGGTCGCGCTGTTCGCGATCCTCGCGCCGTTCACCGGCATCGGCCGCACCACGGTGCTGATCGGGCTCGTCGGGTACGCGCTGCTCGTGCTGGTCCGCCACGTCCTCGTGGGGCTCGAGGGCGTGGATCCCGGGGTGGTCGACGCCGCCCGCGGGCTCGGCTACGGCCGGATGCGCATGCTGGTGACGGTCGAGCTCCCGAACGCGCTGCCGTCCGTGGTCGTCGGCCTGCGGCTCGCGACGGTGACGACCGTCGCCCTGGTCACCATCGGCGTCGTCGTCGGCTACGGCGGGCTCGGCCAGCTCATGTACCGCGGGTTCAACAGCGCCTACCGCGCCGAGATCGTGACCGCGACCGTGCTGTGCCTCGTCATCGCGTTCGCCGCGGACCTGCTGCTGGCGCTCGCCGGGAGGCTCGCGACGCCGTGGGCGGCGGGCCGGCGATCATGAGCACGTCCATCGTCGGCGACGCGTTCGTCTGGCTCAACGACCCGCTCAACTGGCGCGGGCCGCAGGGCATCACCGCCCTCACGCTCGAGCACCTCGGCATGTCGGTGCTCGCCGTGCTGCTCGCGGCGGCCGTCGCGCTCCCGGTCGGCGTCTGGCTCGGCCAACGGCGGGGCGGCGGAGCCGCGACGGTCGCGCTCGCCAACACGTCGCGGGCCCTGCCGACGTTCGCGCTCCTGCTCCTGTTCGCGTCCACCTCGATCGGTTTCGGGAACCGGCCCACGGTGCTGGCGGCCGCGATCTTCGCGGTGCCGCCGATGCTGAGCAGCACGTACGCGGGTCTGCGGGACGTCGACCGCGGTGTCCGCGACGCCGCCCGCGGGATGGGCATGTCGCGCCCGCGGTCGCTCGCACTCGTCGAGCTGCCGCTCGCCCTGCCCCTGATCGCCGCCGGCGTGCGCACCGCCACCGTCCAGGTCATCGCGACCGTGCCCCTCGCGGCGCTCGTGGGGGGCGGCGGACTGGGTCCCATCATCATCACCGGCCTCGCCACGCGGCGGTTCGGCGAGGTCCTCGCCGGCGGCATCCTGGTCGCAGGGCTGTGCCTCCTCGCGGAGGGCGTCCTCGCGCTCGCGCAGCGTCGGCTCACACCACGGGCGATGCGCACCCGCAGGCCCGGCCCGCTCCGCGCCTCGACCGGATCGTGACCGGAATGTGACCGGCCGGGTGCGAGCTCCGGTTGCCGAGGTCGGGTCGCGCGGGGTCGAATGGCTGCGGCGCTGCACTCGCGGCACCGCTACCCAGGGGGTCACATCCATGCGCTCACGTCGATCGGTGCTCGGCGGTTCCCTCGTGCTCCTGCTGCTCACCGCGGGCTGCGGCCAGGCCGGCTCGTCCGGGGCCTCCGACCCCACGTCGGCCGCGGCCGACGGGGCCCCCGCGACGTGCGAGCCGATCCCGGGCGACCGGCTGGTCGTGCTCGAGGACGACCAGGGCCTGCAGACGGTCGACAACATCGTGCCCGCGATCAACGCCGCCGTGGTCGCGGGCGACACGACGATCGTGTCCCTGCTCGACGCCGTGTCGGCGACGCTCGACACCGAGACGCTGATCGCCCTCAACAAGGCCGTGGACGTCGATCGCCAGACCTCCACGCAGGTCGCCGCGGAGTACCTCGAGTCGAACGGGCTCGACGCGCAGGACATGGTCGGGGCGGGCAAGCCTGTCGTGGTGGGCGCCGGGAACTTCTCGGAGAGCGCGACTCTCGCGGAGATCTACGCCGGGGTCCTGCGCTCCGCCGGCTATGCCGCGAGCACGCAGACGATCGGCAACCGCGAGACCTACGCGCCGGCCCTCCAGTCCGGGCAGCTCACGGTCGTGCCCGAGTACGTCGGCACCCTGACCGAGTTCCTCAACAAGAGCGCGAACGGCGCGGACGCGCCGCCGGTCGCGAGCTCCGACCTGGACGAGACGATGACGGAGCTGCGCCGGCTGGGCGAGGGCGTCGGGCTCACGTTCGGTGAGCCCGCTGCGGCCCAGGACCAGAACGCCTTCGCGGTCACGGTCGAGTTCGCCGAGGAGCACGATCTGACGACGCTCAGCGACCTCGGCGAAGCGTGCGGTGGCCTGCTGCTCGGCGGTCCGCCCGAGTGCCCCGAGCGTCCGTTCTGCCAGCCGGGCCTCGAGGAGACCTACGGGCTCGACATCGCGCAGTTCACGTCGCTCGACGCCGGCGGACCGCTCACGAAGACAGCGCTTCAGCAGGGCAAGATCACGCTCGGCCTCGTGTTCTCGTCGGACGCCGTGCTCGCGACGAGCTGACGCCCGGCGGCCCCGGCGGTCACAGCC
The DNA here is from genome assembly GCF_012952065.1 of Cellulomonas fimi. Taxonomy (GTDB): domain Bacteria; phylum Actinomycetota; class Actinomycetes; order Actinomycetales; family Cellulomonadaceae; genus Pengzhenrongella; species Pengzhenrongella fimi_A. The sequence continues at coordinate 31,524 of NZ_JABCJJ010000023.1, read as the reverse complement.
CGTAGCCCTCGAGAAGCCGCAGCCACACCTCGCTCACCGTCGGGTACGCGGGGACCGCGTGCCACAGGCGGTGCAGCGGCACCTCCCCGACCACGGCGACGGTCGCCGCGTGCAGGAGCTCGGCGACGTCCGGTCCCACGAACGTGGCCCCGAGCAGCACCTCACGGTCCTCGTCCACCACGAGGAGAGCCGTGCCGCGGTAGTCGTCCGCCGCGACCGAGGCGCCGGCCACCTGGCTCAGGTCCACCTCGACCGTGCGCACCGCGTGGCCGGCCTCGCGCGCCGCGGCCTCCGTGAGCCCGACCGTCGCCACCTCGGGCCGCGTGAACACGACCTGTGGTACCGCCGCGTGGTCGGCCGTGGCGCGGTACCGCGACCACTGCCCCGCCCCCTCGACGTCTCTCTCGGCGTCGACGGCGGGACCCTGCGCCGAGCCCGCCGGCGCGAAGCGGGCGGCGACGACGTCACCCGCGACACGGGCGTCGTACTTGCCCTGGTGCGTCGTCGCGACGCGGCCCGTCACGTCACCGACCGCGTAGAGCCACCCGTCCGCGACCGCCTCGACGCGCAGCTGGTCGTCGACGCGGAGCGGTTCACCCGGCGTCAGCCCGATCGTCTCGAGGCCCAGGTCACCGGTCCGCGGCCGCCGACCCGTGGCGACCAGCACCTCCGCCGCGTGCAGCGGGTCGCCGCGGGTCAGGGTCAGGTGGACGCCGTGGTCGTCGCGGACGACGCGGGTCGCCTCGGTCCCGAACCGGAGCTCCACGCCGCGCCGCACGAGCGACTCCGCGACGGCCCCGCCCGCGAACGGCTCCGTGCCGGCGAGCAGGCGGTCGCCCCGCACCAGCACGGTCACGCGTGCCCCGAGGTCGGCGAACGCGGTCGCCATCTCGACGGCGACCACGCCGCCACCGATGATCGCGAGCGAGGCGGGCACGTCCTGGACCGAGGTCGCCTCGCGGCTGGTCCACGGTGCCGACTCGGCCAGCCCGGCGACGTCGGGCACCACGGGCTCGCTGCCCGTCGCGACCACGACGGCGCGGCGCGCGACGAGCACGCGGGTGCCGACGTCGTCGTCGGTCACCTCGAGCCGACGAGGTCCGGTGAACCGCGCGCTGCCGCGGACGAGGGCGATCCCCACGCTGTCGAGCCACTCGACCTGGCTCGCGTCGTCCCAGTCGTGGGTGAACGAGTCCCGGCGCGCGAGGACGCCGTCGCGGTCGACCGGTCCCGTCACGGCGGCCGCGGCACCCTGCACCGCGCGCGCTGCCTCCACGACGGCACCCGCGCGCAGCAGCGCCTTGGACGGCATGCACGCCCAGTACGAGCACTCGCCACCCACGAGCTCGGACTCGACGACGGCGACGCTCAGCCCGGTCCGTCCCGCGCGGTCCGCAGCGTTCTCGCCGACAGCGCCGGCGCCCACGACGACGACGTCGTAGGTCAGCGGCCCGGCCCCGGTCGCCGTCCCGGTCTTGGGCTCGGTGCCGGTCTCCGGCTCGGTGGTGGTGCCCGGCTCGGTGGTGGTTCCCGGCTCGGTGGTGGTCATGGACGCTCCTCGGCTCGCACGGCGGTCACCCCATCGTGACCCGCGGCGCACCCGACAGCACCTGGCGCGCGGAGCGGATGGTCGACCCCGGCCGGCTCGCTCCCGCGGGGGCACACGTTCCCGCCGAGCCCGCTGTCGAGCACGGGCTGGTCGTCCCCGAGGCTCCACGAGTCGCCATTCCGGTTCCTGCCGGCGAGCCGACCACGGAGAGCGCGGCCGGGGTCCTTCTGCACTGGGACGAGATCGCCGAGAACGGCTACGTGGTCTTCCCGATCGAGGTCCGGGGAGATGAGCGCGTGAGGGCGTTCGGCACCGCCGCACGTCGATCCGGGCATCGGACATGCGACAGGCCAGCGACCGTGACGAGTCGCTGGCCTGCGGTGAGGGTGCGCCATCAGGGACTCGAACCCCGAACCCGCTGATTAAGAGTCAGCTGCTCTGCCAATTGAGCTAATGGCGCGCGGTGCATGACGCTACCACCGCCGCCGCGCCCGATGCGAACCTGGTGTGCGGGACGTCGATCACATCACGCGCTGAGGGGACCGTCGTCGGATCCCGCTGCGTCGGCCGGGCCGTCGCCGGCCGGACCGTCGCCAGACGGGCCGTCGCCAGACGGGTCGTCGTCGACCGGGCCGACCACCGGCGCGTCCCACCAGGCGTCCTCGGGCAGGCCCTCCGTCTCGAGGATCGCGGTCGACACCGGCCCGTCGGGCGCGGCGAGGTCGACGAGCAGCGCGAGCGGCACGTGCTCGGCAAGGAGCTCCATGACGTCCGGGGCGGCGATGGGCGGCTCCGGCGCGTCCGCGACCGTGCCCGCCCCCGTCCACTCGGTCGCACGCTCGACGTCGGGGTCGTGCTGGGCGGCGTCGCGTGGTTCGGTCACGGCGCCCACCTCCCTCTCTCGGATCCTCATGGCACCACCCGGGGGTCTGAGCGCAACGAGCGCCGCCTGCCTGAGTGGCCTTCACGTCAACGCTCAGAGGTAGAGGCCGGTTCCCTCGCCCTGCGCCTCGGGCCGCGCGACACCGTGGACGTCCTTCTCGCGCAGGAGCACGTAGACGACACCGGTCAGCTCGACCTCGGCGCGGTCGTCCGGGTCGAACAGCACGCGGTCACCGACCCCGACCTGGCGCACACCCTGCCCGACGGCGGCGACGTGCGCCCAGGCGAGCTTGCGGCCGACGACGGCGGTGGCGGGGATGACGATGCCCGACGACGAGCGCCGCTCCGCCGCCTCGCCGTCGAGCCGCACGAGCAGGCGGTCGCCCAGCAGCCGGATCGACGGCGGCGGCTCGGCGGCCGGGGACGGCAACGGCTCGGGAGCCGAGGACGGGGACGGTCCGGAGGTCACGGCCAGACGGTACCCCGGCCGAGGAGGGTCCTGTGCCGCGGGACGGTTCCGTGGCGGCGGCGCCGATCACTACGCTGGGGCGCCATGACCACCCGTCTCGCCGTAGGCGACCCCGCGCCCGACTTCACGCTCCCGACCGCCGACGGCGACAGCCTCACGCTGTCCGACCTGCGCGGCCGGCACGTCGTCGTCTACTTCTACCCCGCCGCCATGACCCCGGGCTGCACCACGCAGGCGTGCGACTTCCGGAACTCGCTCGACGCGCTCAACTCGCAGGGTTACCGCGTGGTCGGCATCTCACCGGACACCGTCGAGGACCTGGCGAAGTTCGTCGCACGCGACCAGATCCCGTACCCCCTCCTCTCGGACGTCGACCACAAGGTCCTCGAGCAGTGGGGCGCCTGGGGCGAGCGGACGATCTACGGGAAGACGATCACGGGGGTGATCCGGTCGACCGTCGTCGTCGACCCGGAGGGCAAGGTCGAGCTGGCCCAGTACAACGTCAAGGCGACCGGCCACGTCGCCAAGCTGCGCCGGGACCTCCGCATCGCCTGACCGCCTGGGCTGCCCCGGTCGGCAGGGCGGCGCGAACCCTCGCCCGGTGTGGAAGGGTGGTCGGCGCGGGAGTGGTGAAATGGCAGCCACGCGGCGTTTAGGTCGCCGTGCCTCCGGGCGTGCGGGTTCGAGTCCCGTCTCCCGCACGGGAACGCCGAACGCGGGTGCCGCCCGTCGGGCGGCACCCGCGTTCGGCGTCATGCGACTGTCCGTCGCGCTCGGCCGTTCTGTCCTGCTCGGCTGCGCAGGCGTGCTCAGTGCTGAGCGGCGCCGTCCTCCGCGTGCTCGTGGCCCGCGTGCTGCGCGGTGATCTGCGCGCGCACGTCGTCCATGTCGAGCCCCTTGACCGCGGTCAGCACCTGCTCGAGGGCCGGCGCCGGCAGCGCTCCGGCCTGGTTGAAGACGAGGATGCCGTCGCGGAACGCCATGAGCGTGGGGATGGACGTGATGCCGAGCTCCCCCGCGAGCGCCTGCTCGGCCTCGGTGTCGACCTTGGCGTGCAGCACGTCGGGGTGCGTCTCGGACGACGCCTCGAACACCGGGCCGAACCGCTTGCACGGCCCGCACCACTCGGCCCAGAAGTCGACCAGGACGATCTCGTTGTCCTTGATCGCCTGCTCGATCGTGGTCTCGGTCAGTTCCTTCGTGGCCATGGTTCTCCCGTCGTCGTGTCAACCGCTGGTAGGACAAATCGCGCCGTGCGGATATTCCCCGCCCCTGGCGCCGAGGGCCCGTGATCCGGCGCCCGCGCGCGACGCCGGAGCGTCGGGTCGCCCGCCCGGACGCCGACGCGATAGAACGTCACGGTGACAGACACCGCCGACTTCCCCCGTCCCGAGCGGCCCGCAGGCTGGCTCAGTGCCCAGGAGATCGCGACCGCCCGGGCCTCGCTGCCGATCCTGTACGTCGACGCGGTGCCGGTCCGCGTGGACGACTCGGGCGACGTCGTCGCCGTCGGGCTCCTGCTGCGCGTGACGCCCGAGGGCGTGATGTCGCGGGCGCTCGTCTCCGGCCGCGTGATGTACCACGAGCGCGTGCGCGACGCCCTCGTCCGGCACATCGAGAAGGACCTCGGCCCCGTGGCGCTCCCCCAGATCCCGTCGTCGCCGCAGCCGTTCACGGTCGCCGAGTACTTCCCCACCCCGGGCGTGACGCCGTACCACGACCCGCGGCAGCACGCCGTCTCGCTCGCCTACGTGGTGCCGGTGGCGGGCGACTGCACGCCGCAGCAGGACTCGCTCGACCTGGCCTGGCTCACGCCCGAGGAGGTCACGAGCGAGCAGATCCAGATGGAGATGACCGGCGGCCAGGGCACCCTGCTGCGCCAGGCGATGGCGCACGTCGGGCGGCTGCACTGACAGGTGCCGGAGGTGCAGGCATCACCGCCACTCCGGCCGATGGATGCCGAGTGTCGTGGTGACTCGGGAGTGGTCGAGGGCTGCTGCCCCCACGCGGATCGGTGAGGAGGCGAGTGCCACCTGTCCGTGCGGGGTCGAGACGACCTGGGACGGTGGCTCCCGGGCCTCGGCGGAGAGCTCGTCGACCGCGGGGGCTCGATCGAGTCGTCGCAGCTCGTGCGCGGTCCGTGCGAGCGACAGGTGCCAGGACGATCCGGCGCCGGTGTCGACCCGCCGGACGAGACCGGTGAGGGCGCAGGCTGCCGCGAGGTACCCCGTCGCCCAGTCGAGTGCCTGGACGGGCAGCGACAGCGGCTCGCGCCTGCCGGACGAGACCATCCCGGTGTGAGCGATGCCCGTGGCGAACTGAGCGAGGGAGTCGAACCCGCGCCGCTCTGCCCACGGGCCGCTCCAGCCGTAGGCCCGTTCGCTGACCTCGATCAGCCCGGGCCGGATCCGCTGTCGCTCCGCGAACGGCAACCCGAGCCGGTCGAGCGCGCCGGCGCGGTAGCCGTGCACCAGGACGTCAGCCTCGGCGAGCAGGTCGCGGAGCCGCGCCGCCCCGGCGGGCTCCTTCGCGTCGAGACGCGCCGAGCGCTTGTTCCACATCACGAGGGGCAGCACCGCCGGTTCGTCCCACCCGGGCGGGTCGATCCGCAGCACATCCGCCCCGAGCCCGGCGAGCACCTGCGTGCACGCCGGCCCCGCGATCACGCGCGTGAGGTCCAGCACGCGAAGACCGCGGAGCGGCCGGGTGGGGGTGGGGCTCCACGCGGACGGTCCGTCGCGACGCGTGCCCGCCTGCGCCCTCACGAGCGGCTCGGCCGTGACGGCCTGCCCGGCAGGTGAGCGCTTCCAGTCCGCGGCGGTGCGCAACGCGGCCGCGGCACCGCCTCGCTCGATGATCGCCGTCTCCAGCTCCTCGGCGCGCCAGGACCGGATGGCTCTCGCGACGGCCTGCTGATCCGGGTCGCAACCCAGGACGGTCAGCAGCGCGCTTCGATGACGAGGCGCATTGGCGTGGGTGCGGATCCACGAGCCCTCGACCGTCGCGAAGACTCCCGAGAGCGGATCCCACGCCGACGGCGCGGTCCATCCGATCGGTCGGACGTGGAGGCCGAACCACGCGTCGCACAGCTCCCGGTCGACCTCGACCGCACGGTCGTGCCCGAGGCGGTCGCCGAGCTCGGAGAGCGCGAGGGCGACCGCAGACAGCGACGCCGTCGCCAGCTCGGACACCGCGAACGCGGATCGCAGGAAACCGTGCCCGACGAGTGAGAGACGGTCCTCGAACGCGTCCGGTCCGAGGTCCGGCTGAAGCCCGAGCAGGACGGCGCGCTCGCCGCGGGTCAGCACGGCGACGATCCCGGTCCCGGAGGCGGGGCAGCACCGGCCCCGCAGGTCGGCTCTGTGCGGGCGACGTCCATGGAAGGCCCCTCCGATGTCCCATCCGATGTCAGTGCGCGTCCGCCCGCACGAGCGCGAGGAACCGGTCGACGGCTCGTTCACGAGGCAGTTCAGGTGCTCAGGGCCCTCGACCGCCGCGAGGAGCGCGGCGCCCTCGATGGTGACGATCGCGAGCGTCGCGAGGGGATCGGGCTCGATCGTAACGGTGCGGGAGCGCGCGACGAGGACGATCTCGGCGTCGAGCACCCCGACCGAGACGCGGCTACGCGAGCCGCAGCTGCGGCCAGTCCGCGAGGTCGCCGCGCATCTTGCGGTCGTGGGTCGCGACGACGACGGCGGCCGACGTCGCCCGCAGCGCGTCCGTGAGCTCGTCGACGAGCCCGATGGACAGGTGGTTCGTCGGCTCGTCGAGCACGAGCACGTGCGGCGCGGCGAGAAGCGCCCGCGCGAGCTCGAACCGCCGTCGCTGGCCGACCGAGAGGTCCGCGAGCGGGCGGTCGAGGTCGCTCTCGGCCAACAGGCCCAGCGAGGCGACCGGAACCAGCTGCTCGGGGTCGAGGGCACCCTCCGCGAGCAGGTCGAGCGCCCAGCGGGCGTACGCGTCGAAGCCGGTCGCCGTGGGCGCCAGGCCCGCGAGGGCGGCATGGTCGTCCTGCGTCAGCACACCGAGGCGGACGCCCGGCGCGATCCGGCGCGCGCCCCGGTCGAGCGGCACCGTGCCGGCGAGCGCGGCGAGCAGCGTCGACTTGCCCGACCCGTTCGGCCCCGTGACCAGCAGCCGACCGCACGGCGGCAGCGAGACCCGGGTCCCCGCGAGGTCGAGACGCCCCCGGACGAGCGGGGCCCTGACCTCGACCAGAGGTTCGCCGGACGGCGTGCCACCGAGCGCGCTGGGGATCGCCGGCAGGTCCGGGAACGCCAGCGCGAGGGGCGGCACCGGCAGCTCGACGGCGTGCGCCTCGAGCCGCTCGACGAGCCGGTCCGCCGCCTTGACGTGGATGCGCGCGTGCGTGGCGCGGCGGTGCTTGCCACTGCCCTTGGGCGGACGCCACTCGTCCGAGAGCCCCTCGTACGACTCGTCGAGGCGCCGCAGCAGCGCCTGCCGCTGCTTCTGCTCGGCCGAGTACCGCTGGTGCCAGCGTCGGTGCGCCTGGTCCTTCGCAAACCGGTACGTCGCGTACCGGGTGGCGCCGTAGAGCACGGGCCGGCCGTCCATCGACGGATCGAGATCGAGGATCCCGGTCATCACGTCGTCGAGCAGTCGGCGGTCGTGCGTGACGATGACGACGACGCCGGGCCACGCGCCCAGCTGCCCGGTCAGGTACTCGATGCCTGCCTCGTCGAGGTGGTTGGTGGGCTCGTCGAGCAGGAGGACGTCCGCGCGGGCCGCGATCCGGCACGCGAGCCGCACCCGGTAGCGCTCCCCCACGCTGAGCTCCGCGAGAGCCCGCCAGGGATCGCGGGGTGCCCCGAACCGGGTGAGCGCCTCGTCCATGCGCCGGTCCGCGTCCCAGCCCGCCAGGTGGTCGACCCTGGCCAGGGCGTCCGTCAGGGCGCCCAGCTCGCCGGTCGCGTGGTCGAACTCGTCGACCGCCCGCTCGAGCGCGGCCCCGGCCTCGCGGACCGAGGCGAGCGCCTCGTCGACGAGCGTGCCCACCGTGGCGCCGGACGTGAGCTCGAGCTCCTGCGTCACCACGGCGAGCGAGCCCGCACACCGCACCTGCCCGGACTGCGGCACGAGCGCGCCCGCGAGCACCTGGAGCAACGTCGACTTGCCGGCGCCGTTCTCGCCGACGACCCCGATGCGCTGCCCCGCGCCCACGACGAGACTCACGCCGCGCAGGACGGGACGCCCCGGGTAGGCGAACGCGACGTCGTCGGCCACGAGGTGCACCGTGCCCGGCGCGACGGGTGCCGGCTCCGCCGTCACCGGACCTCCCACCCGGAGGTGACCGGCCCACGCGGCGGGGCGAGTAGGTTCGGCGTCATGGCCGCGACCACCTCGCACTCCCCGACCGCACCCGCCGAACCCCGCTCCGGACCGCCTCGGCGCGTCCGCGCGGGACTCGCCGCGGCCGCCGACGCGGTCGGCGTCCTGGTGTTCGCCGTCGCCGGCCGCGCCTCGCACTCCGGCGACGACGCCCTGGCCGACGTCGCGCGGATCGCCTGGCCCTTCCTCGCGGCCCTCGTCGTCGCCTGGGTCGTCACCCGGGCGTGGCGCGCGCCGGCGCAGCTCTGGCCGCGCGGGGTCGCGATCTGGGCGCTGACGTGGGGGCTCGGCATGGTGCTGCGCGGGCTCGCGGGCGACGGCCGCGCCCCGGCGTTCCTCGCGGTCGCGGCGGCGGCGCTCGGGCTGCTGATCATCGGCTGGCGCGGCGTCGTCGTCGGGATCAGCGCGGCTCGTCGGCGGACCGGACCGCCCGCGGGCTCGGGGCCGGGAGCGGCTCGCCGCTGAGCACGGCCGCGATCACCGGGGCCAGCGCACGGAACGCCTCGCCGCGGTGCGAGATCGCGTTCTTCTCGCCCGGCGCGAGCTCCGCGGTCGTGCGGTTCGACCCGGTCGGCACGAGGACGGGGTCGTACCCGAACCCGTGCCCACCGCGTGGCGCGGTCGCGAGCGACCCCCGCAGGAACCCGTGCTCGACGTGCTCGGACCCGTCGGGGAGCACCAGGGCGGCGGCGCACACGAACTGGGCGCCGCGGTGCTCGGGCGCGACGTCGGACAGCTGCGCCAGGAGCAGCTCGAGGTTCGCCCGGTCGTCGCCGTGCCGCCCGGCCCACCGCGCCGAGAAGATCCCCGGGGCCCCGCCGAGCACGTCCACCGCGAGGCCCGAGTCGTCGGCGATCGCGGGCAGCCCCGTGAACGCCGCGAGCGCACGCGCCTTGATCAGCGCGTTCGCGGCGAACGTGAGGCCGTCCTCGACCGGCTCCGACGCGCCGACGTCGCCCGCCCCGACGACGTGCTCGGGTGCGAGGTCGGGCAGGAGCGGCGCGAGGATCGCGCGGAGCTCGCCGATCTTGTGCGCGTTGTGCGTGGCCAGCACGACGCGAGCCGACCCGGTCACGGTCGCGGGGCGGGGTCCGTCGCGAGCGCGAGCTGCTGGAGACGGGTGAGCTCGGTGGTGCCCGCGGCCGCGAGCTCGAGCATGGCGTCGAGCTCGCGCCGGTCGAAGGGCGCCTGCTCGGCCGTGCCCTGGACCTCGACGAACAGGCCCGAGCCGGTCACGACGACGTTCATGTCGGTCTCCGCGCGCACGTCCTCGACGTAGGGCAGGTCGAGCACCGGGACGCCGTCGACGATGCCGACGCTCACCGCGGCGACCGAGTCGCGCAGCACCGGCCTGGAGCCCTTGATGGCGCCCCGACGCTGACCCCACGCGACGGCGTCGGCCAGCGCCACCCAGGCACCGGTGATCGCCGCGGTCCGGGTGCCGCCGTCGGCCTGGAGCACGTCGCAGTCGAGGACGAGCGTGTTCTCCCCCAGCGCCGAGACGTCGACGACGGCGCGCAGCGAGCGGCCGATCAGGCGCGAGATCTCGTGGGTCCGGCCACCCACGCGTCCCTTGACCGACTCGCGGTCCGACCGCGTGGACGTCGCGCGCGGGAGCATCGCGTACTCCGCGGTGACCCAGCCCTGGCCGGACCCCTTCTTCCAGCGCGGGACCCCCTCGGTGAACGAAGCGACGCAGAGCACCTTGGTGCCGCCGAACTCGACCAGGACGCTGCCCTCGCCTGCGTCGAGCCAGCGGCGGGTGATCGTGACCGGGCGGAGCTCGTCGGGACGGCGGCCGTCGGAGCGCGCGGACGTGTCGGTGGTGGGCGTGGTCATGCGTCCGAGCCTATCCGGGGGTCGCGCTGGTCCCGCTGCGCGGGGTGCTGCATGCTGACGGGGTCCTCGGTCGGGGTCCTCGGTCGGGGTCCTCGGTCTTCTCGTTCGAGCGACCTCGACGGCGGGGGTCCGCGAGAACGTCCGACCTCACAGGAGTTGACATGCGCAGCATCGACCTGGCCCACGGGATGTCGGCCTCGAACGTCGTCCTGGGCCTCATGCGCATCGACGGGAAGTCGGACGACGAGGTCCGCACCCTGGTCCGGACCGCGCGCGACGGCGGCATCGACATGGTCGACCACGCCGACGTCTACGGCGACACCCTGCACGGCTGTGAGCGCCGGTGGGCCGAGGCGATGCAGCTGACGCCGTCCGAGCGTGATGCCTGGACGATCCAGACCAAGGCAGGGATCGTCCCCGACGGCCCGTACTTCGACTTCTCCTACGAGCACCTGATCGAGTCGGTGAACGGCTCGCTGGAGGCGCTCGGCACCGACCGCATCGACGTGCTGCTCCTGCATCGCCCTGACGCGCTCGTCGAGCCGGACGAGGTGGCGCGCGCGTTCGACGAGCTCGAGTCGGCAGGCAAGGTGAGGGCCTTCGGGGTCTCGAACCACACGCCGGCCCAGATCGAGCTGCTCAAGCGCTCGGTGAGCCAGCCGCTGGTGGCGAATCAGCTGCAGCTGTCGATCACGCACGCGCCGTTGGTGGCGCAGGGTGTCGCGGCCAACATGGCGAACCTCGACCAGTCCGTCGTGCGGGACGGCTCAGGCCTGCTCGACTACTGCCGGCTGCACGACATCACCGTCCAGGCGTGGTCGCCGTTCCAGGCCGGCTTCTTCACCGGGCCGTTCCTGGGCAACCCCGAGTACCCCGAGCTGAACGCGGTGATCGACCGGCTGGCGGCGCAGTACGACGTCCCGGCCATCGCGGTGGCCACCGCGTGGATCACGAGACACCCGGCGGGCATGCAGGTCGTCCTCGGCACGACCACCCCTGAGCGTGTCGCCGGTGCGGCACAGGGCTCAGACCTGCCGCTCACCAGGGCCGAGTGGTACGAGCTGTTCCGCACCGCCGGATACACGGTGCCCTGATCCTGGATCAGCGCGATGTCGCTACCCACCCCGGCCGCGACGCCGCGCCGCGGGGCCAGGTCCAGGCGGCGCGCAGGATGAAGGCCAGGATCAGCACCTCGAGCCCGATGGTGAGGGCGTAGTAGAAGGCCCAGTCCCAGGACGCCCCTGCCGCGTTGAACACCATGACCGGGATGTAGAGCGATGCCACGACGAGGTTCGTGGCGCGGTTCACCCGGGCGGGCAGCGTCCTGGAGAGCATCACCATGAGGGCCGGGATCCCTATGACCACGAAGATGATGGTCATCAACGTCGGGGTGATGTCGAACGCAAAGATGTCGCCACCCCGGATCACGTCGATCTCCCCCGGCTGGTAGAGGTGGAAGTAGTCGATGTAGATGACGAGGAACATGAGGCTGGTCCAGGCTGCCGCGAGCGTGGCCTGCACGGGGACCGGCGGGTCGTCGAGCAGTTTCGGGGTGTTCGTTCGGATGGTCATCGGTTCTTCTTTCGAGAGGAGCGGTCCGTCCGCCGGAGTGGCGGCAGGTCTGGGCGCGCATACGCACGGGTGGGGTCGTTCTCGTCGGTCCGGTCGTCAGACGGTGACGACGACCTTCCCTCGGGTGTGGCCGGCCCCGACGTAGCGCAGGGCGTCGGCTGCTTCGTCGAGGGGGTAGGTACGGTCGATGACGGGCGTGACCTGCCCGGTCGCGAGGAGGTCGACCAGGGTGAGCAGGTCCTGGCGCTTCCCGACCGACGTGAAGGGCCTCAGCCGCTGACGGGTGAACCCGGACAGCGCGCGCGCTCGGACGATCCGACCGAGGGGGCCGAACCAGCGGCCGCCGCGTCCGCTGTTGGGGATGAGGGTGCCGGCGGGCGCCAGCGCTCGGCGGACAGCAGCCAGGGGCTGGGCTTCCACGTTGTCGAGGATGACGTCGTAGCGATCATCGGTGCGGGTGAAGTCGGTCCTCGAGTAGTCGACGACGTGGTCGGCACCGAGCGACCGGACCAGGTCGACGTTGCGGGTGCTGCACACCCCCGTCACCTCGGCGCCGAACGCCTTGGCGATCTGTACGGCGAAGGAGCCCACGCCGCCCGACGCGCCCGTGACCAGCACCGTCTGGCCCGGTCGGACGTTCGCGATGTCACGCAATGCCTGCAACGCCGTCATGGCCGACGTGGGCACCGCTGCCGCGTCCACCACCGACAGGGTGGCAGGCACGGACACGAGCTTGTGCGCCGGGACGCAGGCGTACTCCGCGAGCGCTCCCGCGGTGCTCCAGCCGAACACCTTGTCGCCGGGGCGGAAAGCGGTGACATCCTTCCCGACCGCGGCCACCACGCCGGCGAGGTCCATGCCAGGGATGCCGTGGCGCGGCCGGCGGAGCCCGAACGCCAGGCGCACCATGTACGGCTCGCCGGTCATGACGAAGTAGTCGCCGGGATGTACTGAGGCCGCGCCCACCTGGACGAGCACATCGCCTCGCCCGGGCATCGGTAGCCCGACCTCGGACGTCTCGAGCACTGAGGGCAGGCCGTAGCGGTGCTGGACGGCGGCCCGCATCGTCGCCGCCCCGCCCGGACTCGCGCCCAGCACCAGGCGCGCTCCGGCACTCGATCCCTGTTCGGTTCCCATAGAAGCCTCCTCACGTCGGAGCCGCGGCCCCCGCTGGCTCGTACACCGTACGTCGTACACTGTACTGTGCTCGTACGCTGTACGGTTGTCAAGCCGTTCGAGGGAGCAAGGAGACGATCTGTGTCCGCGAGGGAACAACGCCAGGTCGCGTCAGACGCGGGACTGAGCAAGCAGCGGGTGGTGGTCGAGGCGATCCGGCTCGCCGACCGCGAGGGGGTCGACGGGCTGAGCATGCGCCGGCTGGCCGGCGCGCTCGGCGCGGGCGCGATGTCGCTCTACCACTACGTGGCGAGCAAGGAGGAGCTGCTGGACGCCATGATCGACGCCGTGTACGAGGAGATCGAGCTCCCGCCCGAGGAGACCGACTGGCAGTCGGCGATGCGACGGCGGGCGGTCTCCGCCCGACAGGTCCTGGCACGCCACCCGTGGGCGAACGGCCTGATCGAGTCGCGGACATCGCCGGGGCCCGCGAACCTCCGCCACCACGAGGCGGTCACCGCCTGCCTGCGGAGGGCCGGCTTCCCGGTTCTGATGGCGACGCACGCCAACTGGTTGCTCGACAGCTACATCTACGGGTTTGCCCTGCAGGAAGCCAGCCTGCCGTTCGACACCGCCGATGAGCTCGCGGACATCATCGAGGACGTCTTCCTGCCCCAGCTTCCTCCTGACGAGTTCCCCTACCTCAACGAGTCCGCCGCGGCGCTCGTCGCTGCCGGCTTCGACCCGGCCGAGGAGTTCATGTTCGGCCTCGACCTCGTCCTCGCCGCCCTCGAGCCCCTGAGAGCCTCCGCCTAGCGACGCTCACGGAGCGTCGCGCGGCCCTCAGACACACGGCACGAGGACTCGGAAGGCTGGCTCGAGTGCGACCCATGTGCTCTGCGGACACGGGCCCCCGGCGCCCGCCCCGCGAGCTCACCCGCTTTGCGCGGTCCTCGGCACGAGCCGATGTCGACGCGCGGCGGAGCGCGGCGCCCGACACGCCTGCGATCGGAGCACTCGGGTCAGAGCCGGTAGACCGCGCCGGGGACGGCGAGCTCGATCGGGCCCGCGTAGACCTCCCGGGCCTCGGCCATGCTCACGGCCGGGTCGTTCCAGGGCACGAGGTGCGTGAGGACGAGTCGCGCGGCACCGCCGGTCGTCGCCGCCTCGCCGGCCCGGCGGCCGGTCAGGTGGATCCCGCGGGCGGCGTCGTCGCGCCCCTCGATGAACCCGGCCTCTGCGAGGAGGAGGTCGACGCCCGTGGCGAGCGCATCGAGCCCGGCGCACGCGTCGGTGTCACCGGTGTAGGCGAGCGTGACGCGACGACCCGGCTCGTGCTCGGCCGGGCCGGTGACGCGGACGCCGAACGCGGGCACGGGGTGCAGCATCGCGACCGGCTCGAGCCGCAGCGGACCGATGTCGACGGGCACCCCCTCGTGCCACTCGCCGACGGCGAACTGCGCGGACGTGTCCGTCGCCGGGTCCGAACCCGCCATCTGCGCCACGCGCTCCGTCGTGCCCTCCGGCCCGAGCACCCGCACCGGCGGGCAGGGCCCGGTCGGGCGGTAGCGGCGGTACACGCCGAGCACCACGAGGTCGGCGGCGTGGTCGGCGTGCAGGTGCGAGACGGCGACCGCGTCGAGCTCCGCCGGGTCGCAGTACCGCTGGAGCGGGCCGAGCGCGCCGTTGCCGAGGTCGAGCACGACGCGCCACGTGCGGCCCGCGGCGTCGTCGGCCTCGACGAGGTAGCTCGAGGCGGCGGACTCGGCGCTCGGGAACGAGCCCGCGCAGCCCACCACCGTGAGCCTCACCGCACCGCCCTGGCTGCCTCGACGGTCGCCACCTCGGGTCCCAGGAACCGGCGCGCGAGCCGGTGGAACGACTCCGCGTCGCCCGTGGCGAGGAACCGGTGCACCGGCTCGCCGACCGCCGCGGACCGCTCGAGGTCGTGCGCGACGAGCGTGCGGTACACGTCCTTGGCCGTCTCCTCGGCGCTCGAGACGAGGGTCACCTCGTCTCCCATGACGTACGAGATCACGCCGGTCAGCAACGGGTAGTGCGTGCAGCCGAGCACCAGGGTGTCGACCCCGGCCTCGCGCACCGGGTCGAGGTACTCGTGCGCCACCGCGAGAGCCTCGGGACCCGACGTGATCCCCGCCTCGACGAGCTCGACGAACCGCGGGCACGCCTGCGTGGTCAGCTCGAGCCGGCTCGCGACCGCGAAGGCGTCCTCGTAGGCGTGGGACTCGATCGTCGCGCGGGTCCCGATGACGCCGACACGTCCGGTCTTCGTCGCGGCGACCGCCCTGCGCGCGGCGGGGAGGATCACCTCGACGACCGGGAGCCCGTGGCGCCTCGTGTACCGCTCACGCGCGTCGCGGAGCACCGCCGCGGACGCGCTGTTGCAGGCGATGACGAGCATCTTGACGCCCTGGTCCACCAGGTCGTCCATGACCTCGAGCGCGTGCGCGCGCACGGCGGCGAGCGGCTTCGGGCCGTACGGCGTGTTCGCCGTGTCCCCGATGTAGAGCAGCGACTCATGAGGCAGCTGATCGAGGATCGCCCGGGCGACCGTGAGCCCGCCGACGCCGGAGTCGAAGATGCCGATAGGCGCGTCGTTCACGAGGGCGAGCCTACTGGGCGGTCCTGACACGGGCGG
The DNA here is from genome assembly GCF_012952065.1 of Cellulomonas fimi. Lineage (GTDB taxonomy): Bacteria > Actinomycetota > Actinomycetes > Actinomycetales > Cellulomonadaceae > Pengzhenrongella > Pengzhenrongella fimi_A. Next base: position 16,089 of record NZ_JABCJJ010000023.1, on the reverse strand, counting down.
TCCTGACACGGGCGGTGCCGAGGGGCGGGGACTCACGGCAGGTCGTCGACCATCACCGTCAGCAGCGACTCCTGGAGCCAGGTCAGCGCCGCGTAGACGGAGCCGAGGTAGTCGCGGAGCTCCGCCTCGAGCTCCTCGCGCGCGCTCCGCCCGGACCGCGAAGGCCCTGCCCCGCCGACCTCGTCGAGCTGGTCCTCGAGCTCGCGCCGGTCCAGCGCGTCGTAGAGGGCCTCGGAGTCCTCGTCGGACTCGATGCCCAGGCGGTCCGCGAGCACGAGGCGCAGGTCGGTGAGCGTCGCGGCGACCGCAGGCGCCTCCTCCGGCCGGATCGCGAGCTCCGCGTCGGCGCCGGCGTGCCCGGAGGTCCTCGCGGAGTCGCTGCCCGACGCCGGGCCCGGCTCCGCGACGAGTGCGTCCCACAGCGACCTGAGCCGGTCGATCTTGACCCGGCGCAGGTCCTGGTCGGTGAGCCGGCGGAACTCGGCCGCGAGCTCACGGTCGTCCGAGGCGTCCGGGAGCAGACGACGGACGGCCGGGTCCGTCGGCGCCGGCACCGAGTCGGGGTTCAGCGCGAGGCCGAGCGGGTGCGGGGTCGCGCCCGACCCGCGGTCCGCCCGGGCGACGTCGTCCGCACCGTCCGTCGCGCCGTCGGGCACCCCGCCCTCCGCGCGGCCGAACCGCTCGGCACCGAGCAGCTCCGCGACGTCGGCGACCACGGTCGCGAGCACCTCACGCTCGGCCCCGTCGAGACCTGCGACGTAGCGCCCGTCGCGCCATCGGAACGCCCGCACTCAGACCCCACCCTGCTGGAGCGTCGCCCACAGCCCGAAGGAGTGCATCGCCTGCACGTCCACCTCCATCTGCTCGCGGTTCCCCGACGACACGACCGCCCGACCCTCCTCGTGCACCTGCCGCATGAGCCGCGTCGCCTTCTCCTCGGGGTAGCCGAAGTACGACCGGAAGACGTACGCGACATAGCTCATGAGGTTGACCGGGTCGTTCCAGACGAGGGTGACCCACGCGTCGGCGAGCCGTTGCTCCTCGTCGACCCGGAGGTCCTGGTCGGGAGAGGTCAGCACGGGCACGCGTCCACTGTAGGTGGGTCGCTCGCCGCCGTGGGACCCCTGCCCGACGACGTCCGGCGGACCCCCGCCCGACGACGTCCGGCGGACATCAGCGGCGCGCGGCGGGCGCGAGCCCTAGCGTGAGGCCCATGAGCGCACCGGAGCCCTCGACCCCCGCCCGCCCCGCGGTCGCCCGCACCACCCCCGTGGAGCCCGCGCGGCCCAGCACCGCCCTGCTCACCGACCGCTACGAGCTGACGATGCTGCAGGGCGCGCTCGCCGACGGGACGGCTCACCGGCACTGCGTGTTCGAGGTGTTCACGCGGCGCCTGCCGGCCGGCCGACGCTACGGCGTGCTCGCAGGCACCGGGCGCCTGCTCGAGGCGATCGCGGACTTCCGGTTCGGCCCGGCCGAGCTCGAGTGGCTCGCGAGCGAGCGCGTGGTGGACGACCGGACGCTCGCCTTCCTCGAGGGCTACCGGTTCACCGGCGACATCCACGGGTACGCCGAGGGAGAGGTCTTCTTCCCGGGCTCACCGGTGCTCGTCGTCGACGGGACGTTCGCCGAGGCCGTGCTGCTCGAGACGCTCGTCCTGTCGATCCTCAACTACGACTCGGCGGTCGCGTCGGCCGCGTCCCGCATGACGAGCGCCGCCGTCGACCGTCCCGTGATCGAGATGGGGGCCCGGCGGGCGCACGAGGCCGCGGCGGTCGCCGCGGCGAGGGCGACCGTGATCGCCGGGTTCGCGGCGACGTCCAACCTCGAGGCGGGGCGTCGGTGGGGGCTGCCCACGACCGGCACCGCGGCCCACGCCTTCACGCTCCTGCACGACGACGAGGAGTCGGCCTTCGTCTCCCAGGTCGCCTCGCAGGGCAAGGGCACCACGCTGCTCGTGGACACGTACGACGTCCGCAAGGGCGTCGAGGCGGCCGTCGCAGCCGCCGGGCCTGGTCTCGGCGCGGTCCGCCTGGACTCCGGCGACCTGCTCTCGCTCGCGCAGGACGTCCGTCGCCAGCTCGACCAGCTGGGGGCCACCGGCACCAAGATCGTCGTGACGTCCGACCTCGACGAGTACGCCATCGCGGCCCTGGCCGCGGCGCCGGTCGACAGCTACGGCGTCGGGACCTCCGTGGTGACGGGGTCCGGCGCACCGACGTGCGGCATGGTCTACAAGCTCGTCGCGCGCGAGGGGGCCGACGGCGTGATGGCGCCGGTCGCCAAGACCTCGAGCAGCAAGGTGAGCGTGGGCGGACGCAAGAAGGCGGCACGCCGGCTGGACGCGCAGGGGCGGGCGAGCGAGGAGGTGCTCGTGGGCGGCCCGGACGCCGCGGTCGCCGCGTGGGCCCCGGAGACGGTCGACCTCCGCCCGCTCCAGGTCCCGCTGGTGCAGGCCGGCGCGATCGACACGCGGTGGACCGGTCCAGCGGGGGTCAACCTCGCAGCAGAGAGGCACCGGACCTCCCGTGCCGAGCTGCCACGGGGTGCCCGGCGCCTCTCCGCCGACGAGGCCGCGATCCCGACCGTGCTGGTCGAGATCGACGGCTGAGCTACACGCGCGAGCTGCCGCGGCCCACGAGAGCGAGGATCAGGCTCACGACGAGGACGGCGACACCGATCCAGATGAGCCACTGACCGATTCCGGTCGCGACCCCGAGGATGAGCAGCACAGCACCGATGATGATGAGGATGAGCCAGGTAGGCATGAGTCGCCCTTTCACTCCGGGGCCCGCGCGGGGGTCCCGGCGGGGTAGTGCTGACGACAGGATCGCACCACTGAAGCGATCACGCATCTTGAAACGCGCCAAGGGTTGTTCAAACGTTGTTCGCAGCTGGGCGGTCAGCGCTTGCCCACGAACCACGTCCGGACGAGCGCCACGCGTGCCTCGAGCTGGTCGACGGTCGCGAGCGGGACCTCGGGCCCGCCGCTGCGACGGCGGAGCTCGGCGTGCACCGACCCGTGCGGCTGCCCGCTGCGCCGTGCCCACGCCGACACCAGGGCGGCCAGCTCCTTGCGCAGCTCCGCCAGGCGGCGGTGGTCGACCTCGGGGGCCGGATCGCTCGGCGTGCCACGGCTGCGCCGGGCCGTGAGCTGGTCGGCCTGACGCTGCCGGAGCAGCGTCGTCACCTGGTCCGGCTCGAGCAGGCCGGGCAGGCCGAGGAAGTCGAGCTCCTCCTCCGACCCCACGTCGGCCCCGGTGCCGAACTCGCCGCCGTCGAACAGCACGCGGTCGAACGACGCCTGGGCCTCGAGCGCCTCGAACGCGCCCTGCAGCCCGTCCGGTCCCACCGCATCGGGTCCCGAGTCGCGTGCGTTCGCCGCGGCGAGCAGCGCGTCCTCGGGGTTGAACAGGTCGCCTGCCTCGGCACCGGTCAGCGGCCGGTCCAGCGCGTGGTCCCGCTCGGCCTCGAGCGTGCCGGCGAGCTCGAGCAGCGGCGGCACGCTCGGGAGGAACACCGAGGCGGTCTCCCCGCGACGCCGCGCACGGACGAACCGCCCGACCGCCTGGGCGAAGAACAGCGGGGTCGCGGTCGAGGTCGCGTACACCCCGACGGCGAGCCGGGGCACGTCGACGCCCTCCGACACCATGCGGACCGCGACGAGCCAGCGGGAGTCGCCCGCCGAGAACGCGTCGATCGCCTCGGACGGTCCCGTGTCCGCGCCCGAGTCGTCCGAGAGCACGACCGTGGGCGACTCGCCCGTGAGCCGGGCGAGGTGACCGGCGTACGCACGTGCGTCTGCCTGGTCGGTCGCGATGATCATCGCCCCCGCGTCAGGGACGGTCCGTCGCACCTCCGTGAGCCGCCGGTCGGCCGCGGCGAGGACGGACGGGATCCACTCGCCGTTCGGGTCGAGCGCCGTCCGCCACGCCTGCGCGGTCATGTCTTTGGTGAGGGGCTCGCCCAGCCGGGCGCTCACCTCGTCCCCGGCCTTGGTGCGCCAGCGCATCTGGCCCGAGTACGTCAGGAAGATCACCGGGCGCACGACGTGGTCGCGCAACGCGTCACCGTAGGCGTAGCTGTAGTCCGGCGAGCTCCGCCGGATGCCCTGCGCGTCCCGCTCGTACCGCACGAACGGGATCGCGGCGGTGTCCGAGCGGAAGGGCGTCCCCGTCAGGCTCAGGCGGCGGGTGGCCCCCTCGAACGCCTCCCGGATGCCGTCGCCCCAGGACAACGCGTCGCCGCCGTGGTGCACCTCGTCGAGGATGACGAGGGTCGGCGCCGCCGCCGTCCGGGCCGCGTGGAGCGCGGGTTTCATGGCGACCTGCGCGTACGTCAGCGTCACGCCGTCGTAGTGGGCTCCCGTGCGACCCTGCGCGTTGCGGAAGTTCGCGTCGAGGCGGATACCGACCCGTGCGGCGGCGTCGGCCCACTGCTTCTTGAGGTGCTCGGTGGGCGCGACGACGGTGACGCGCCGGACAGCCCCGGCCTCGAGCAGCTCGGTGGCGATCCGCAGGGCGAACGTCGTCTTGCCGGCGCCCGGGGTCGCGACGGCGAGGAAGTCGCGCGGCGCCTGCGAGCGGTACTGGTCCAGGGCGGCGGCCTGCCACGCACGCAGCTTCTGCGCGGTGCCCCACGGCGCACGGCCGGGGAAGGCAGGCGAGAGGTGCGAGGCAGCCGACGAGGATGCGGCCGATGCGGAACGTGCGCCCTGGCGGTGCGCGGCGCTCACTTGCCGCCGGCGGCGCCGCTGCCACCAGAACCGCTGCCCGAGCCGCCCGGGCCGCCGTCCTGCGGCGCGCGGAGACCGTCGTAGATCTCCTTGCAGATGGGGCAGACCGGGAACTTGTTCGGGTCCCGGCCCGGCACCCACACCTTGCCGCACAGCGCGATGACCGGCTTTCCCGAGAGCGCAGAGCCGAGGATCTTGTCCTTGCGGACGTAGTGCGCGAACCGTTCGTGGTCCCCCGGCTCCACCTGCTCGGTGGTCTCCTCGCGCTCGAGGATGCTCGTCGAGGTGCCGCCGGCTCCGCCCGGTTCACCGAACGGGTCGTCGGGGCCGGTGGCGGGGGGAAGCGGCTCGCTCATGGCGACGAGTCTACGACGGGCCCTGTGACAGACCGGCGGCTCGCTCACCGGAGACGAGCGAGAAGTCGGACCGCACGCGCGTCGTAGACCCGGCCGCCCAGGACCACCCCGGCCCGCACCGCGACCGCTCCCCCACCCGCGCCGAGCGCGAGCACCACCCACCCGATCGCGGGCTGCCACGCCACCGCGAGGGCGAACGCCACGAGCACCGGGAGCGCCACGACCGCCGTCGCGGCGGACGCGACCAGCTGCGCCGCCATGCTCGCGCCGATCGCGCCGGCCTCGCTCGCGAACGGGCTGGCGCCCGCGGCCGGGACGGGGTACGGGAGCGCGACGCTCGTGACGGCCGAGACGGCCAGCCCGGCAGCGAGCAGCCCGAGCGCGAGCCCGAGCGTCGCCGGGAGCAGGTCGGGCCGGCGGGCGACCGCCACGCCGGCCAGGCTGCCGGCCACCACGAGCGGGACGCCCCAGCCCAGCAGGCCGAGCAGCCGGCCCCACCGGTCCACGCGGCCGGTGGTCCCGCTGACCACGTGCAGCCAGAACGCTGACCCGTCGAACGCGAGGTCGTTGTGGCGCCCCCAGCCGAGCGTCGCGCCGAGCAGCGGCCCGAGCGCGATCGCGACGATCCCCGGCACGTCGACCACGGTCGCGAGCAGGACGGTGATGAGCGCCGGGAGGACGAGCAACGAGACGAGCGCCGTGACGAAGCGGGGATCGGTGACCCAGTACCGGCGGGCCCGGACGCCGATCGCGCGCGCGGCGATCCGCTCGCGGGACGCGGCGCCGAGCCGCGACCCGGTCAGCAGCGCGTCGACCTGGCGACGCGAACGACCCGAGCCCTCGGACGGGTTCACCAGGCGCCGCCGGATCAGCAGGCCCCACGCGACCGCGCCCAGCACGACCCACGCCGAGGCGAGGGCGAGCCGCGACACGGCACCCAGGGTGTCGCCGTCGGCGGCGGACGCGGGAGCCGCCCACGCGAGGGCGAGCGGGGTCCAGCCGAGCACGCGGGCGATTCCCGGAACGCGTTCGAGGGTGCCCTCGAGGCCGAGCCCGCCGATCCCGAACGCGAGCGGGAGCGCGGACGTGACGACGACCGCGGCGGTGACGGCGCTCAGCTCGCGTGCGCGTCGGCTGCCCAGCATCCGCGCCGCCGCCGTGGTCGTGATGCGCGCGGCGAGCAGGCACGTCGCCAGCGCGAGCACGGCCCCCGCCGCCGCGACCACCGCGGCCGCGGTGCCCGCGCTCCCCCAGGCCACCACGGCGCTCGCGCACACGACGGCCGTGAACAGCGCAGGCACCGTGAGGACGGAGGCGACCAGGAGCCCGGGGACCAGGCGGCGCACCCGGACGCCGAAGGTCGCGAACCGCGCGGGCTCGAGGGTGTCGTCCGAGCCGAAGACGAGCACCGGCACGACCGCCCAGCCGGTCACCAGCACCGTGCCGACGACGACCAGCATGTCGTGCCGCACCGAGACGTCCTGCCGAGCGAGGAACAGCGCCCCGCCCAGGACCGAGGGCACCGCCCCGAGCGCCCACACGGCGCCGAGAGCGAGCAGCACGACCCGCCACCGGTCGCGTCGCAGCGTGTTCCGCAGGAGCGTGAGCTTCAGGCGGACGACGGTCGCAACCACGCGAGCTCCTGCTCGGGGACGGCCCCACCGAGGAGACCGACGAACCGGTCCTCGAGGTCGATGCCGCGGCGCACCTCGTCGAGCGTCCCGGCCTCCACGACGCGGCCCGCGGCGACCACCGCCACGTGGTCGCACAGCCGCTCGACCAGCGCCATCACGTGGCTCGACAGCACCACCGTGCCGCCCGCCGCGACGAACCGGGTCAGGATGCCGCGGATCGCCGTGGCCGACACCGGGTCCACCGCCTCGAACGGCTCGTCCAGCACGAGGAGGCGCGGCGCGTGGACCAGGGCGCACGCGAGCGCGACCTTCTTCGTCATGCCCGCGGAGTAGTCGGCCACCAGCAGGCCCGCGGCCGCCCGCAGGTCCAGCGCGGCCAGGAGGTCGTCGCGACGCTCGCGCACAACGTCGGCGGGCATCCCGCGCAGCAGCCCGGCGTAGCTGATCAGCTCGGCACCGGTGAGGCGGTCGAACGTGCGCAGGCCGTCGAGCAGCACGCCCAGCAGGGGGCGCGCCGCGTGCGGGTCCGCCCAGAGGTCGACGCCGTGCACGAGCACGCGCCCCGCATCGGGGACGAGCAGGCCCGTCGCCATTGAGAGGGTGGTCGTCTTGCCGGCGCCGTTCGGGCCGACGACGCCGTAGAAGGAGCCGCTCGGGATGTCGAGGTCGAGCCCCGCGACCGCGATCGTGGCGCCGAACCGCCTGGCCAGGCCCCGCAGGCTCAGGGCGGGCGCGAGGGCAGTCATCCGCGGAGAGTAACCCGCTCCACCGGGCGCTACTCTGTAGTGCTACATTGGCACAACGCTCGGCACAACCGCCGTCCGACGCCACCCGAGGAGCCCGTGCCGATGAGCACGTCCGAGATCATCGGGTTGGTGGCGGTTGCGCTCGCCGTGCTGGTGGCCGCAGCCGACCTGCGTCGCCCCGCCGCCCAGCAGCGCGCGGCCACCACGTTCGCCCGAATGGTGGATCTGGCGCCGACGTCCGCGATGCACGACGACGTGCTGCACCGGGTGCGGGCGCGCTCGCTCGCGGGCCTCGGCGGCTGGGCGGTCGGTGCCGCGATCGCCATCGACCGCCCCGCGCGCCACTTCCGCCAGACCCTGTGGCCGTCCACCCCGGCACCGGCCGCCGCGACCGGCCGCGCGGCAGGGGCGACCCGATGATCCTCGCCGTCGACCCCCGCTCGCCGGTCCCGCCGTACGAGCAGATCCGCGGCCAGGTCGCGGCGGCCGTCCGCTCCGGGACGCTCGTCCCGGGGACCCGGCTCCCGACGGTGCGCCGGCTGGCCGACGACCTCGGGGTCGCGGCCAACACCGCGGCCCGCGCGTACCGGGAGCTCGAGCAGGCGGGCGTCGTCGAGACGCGCGGTCGGCACGGCACGTTCGTGGCCGCCACGGGTGCTGCGGGTGATCGCGCCGCGCTGGCCGCGGCGCTGGACTACGCGCGCCGGGCCCGCGAGCTCGGGCTCGAGGACGCCGAGGCGCTGCGCTGGGTGCGCGACGCGCTCAAGGTCGCGCAGGCCTGACCCGGCCGGGCGCGGACCCCGGCCGGGCTGCGAGGCACGTCCGGGCGGCCGCTACCCGAGACGGCGAGCCAGGGCCATCGCGTCGAACGGCGCGCGCACCTTGACGTCGTTGTCGAAGTAGACGTAGACGTCGCGCTCGGCGGCGGCGTTGCCCGCGCTCCACGCGCGGACGCGGTCGGCCCAGGCGTCGAGCGCGGCGTCGTCGTACCCGCTCACGTAGAGCTCCTCGGCGCCGTGGAGGCGGACGTAGACGAAGTCCGACGTGACGTCGAGCATGAACGGCCACTTCCCCGCCGTGTCGGCCACGACCAGCCCGATGTCGTGCGCGCGGAGCAGCTCGACGAAGGCCGGCTGCTCGTACGAGGCGTGCCGGACCTCGAGCGCGTGCCGCAGCGGGCGGTCGGCATCGGTCGTCGTCCAGGCGCGCCCCTCCAGGCGCGCGTCGTGCCTCGTGGCGAGCCGCGCGGCGTCGGCGGTCGTGCGCGGGAGCAGGTCGAAGAAGGCGGCCAGGCGCGCGGCGTCGAACCCGAGCATGGGCGGCAGCTGCCAGAGAACCGGTCCGAGCTTGTCCCCCAGCGCCAGGACGCCCGAGGCGAAGAAGTTGGCCAGCGGCGCCTCGACGTCGGCCAGCTTCTTCATGTGGGTCACGAAGCGCGGACCCTTGACCGCGAAGACGAACCCGGGCGGGGTCTGCGCGTACCAGGCCTGGTAGCTCGCCGGCCGCTGCAGCGAGTAGAAGGAGCCGTTGATCTCGATCGAGTTCAGGTGCGCGGACGCGTACTCCAGCTCCGCGCGCTGCGGGAGCCCGCGCGGGTAGAACGAGCCGCGCCAGGGCGCGTACCGCCACCCCGAGATCCCGACGCGGACGGCAGCCACCGACCGAGCCTAGGAGCGCGGCCCCGGTCCTTCCTGGTGAACGGCTGTCGGACGGTACGCGGGATGCTTCGCCTGGCACGACGGAAGCACCCGTCAAGCCGCGCCGGCACGCCGTGCGCGTGCGACGGCGTCGACCGCCCCGTCCGCCCAGGGCTCGCCGTGCCCGGGGAGCACCACGGACGCCCCCGTCGCGGCGAGGGCGTCGAGCGATGCGAGCGCCCGGCTGCTGTTCGCCGTGGCGGCGCCGGCCACGATGTGCGGGCCGGTCCGCCCGGTGTACGGGTCGAGCGTCACGAGCGCGTCCCCGCTGATCACCACGTCGCGCTCCGGCAGGTGCAGCGCGCAGTGCCCGAACGTGTGGCCGGGTGTGAACAGCACCCGTGGCGAGCCCGGCACGTCGAGCGTCCCGACTCCGCCGTCGAGGTCGTAGGTGCGCAGGCCACGCACTCCCTTGACCGCGAGCGCGCCCGCCCGCGTCATGGTGGCGAGGATCGGGATCGCGCGGGGGTAGCGCAGGGGGTACGTGCTGCGCAGCCGCTCGTGGCTGTAGCGGTACGGGTGCGCGGCCAGGTACGCGTCGTCGGCGTGGACCCAGATCGGCACGCGCAGCTCGCGCTGGGCGCGCGCGGCGAACCCGACGTGGTCGAAGTGCGCGTGCGTCAGCGCGATCGCGGCGATGTCCCGCGGCTCGTGGCCGAGCTCGCGCAGCGCCTCGTGGAGCAGCGACCACATCGCGGGGAGCCCGGCGTCGACCAGCGTCAGCCGGCCGCCGTCCTCGATCAGGTAGCAGTTCACGTGCGCGTGCTCGAGCCGGTGGACCCCGTCGGCCACCCGGGTCGTCAGCATGGCGTCCTCCCGTCGGGTCGCGGTGCGCGCTCCCTCGCGCGCCACCCGCGCAGCCGTCACGCTAACGCCGCGAACCTCACGACGCGCGCGGGAACCACGAGACCGGACCGTCCACCCGGAGCCCGACGCGCTCGGTGACCGGCAGGTCGCCCTGCAGCCGGCAGAGCACGGGCAGCGGCGCCCCGCCCTCCCCGTCGACCTCGAGCAGCACGCTGGCATCGTGCCCGTAGAACACGGTGTCCACGACGCGCGCCGGCACGCCGACGTCGCACGCCACGAGGTGCACCTGCTCGGGCCGCACCACGAGGGTCCCGCTCCCGTCCACGCAGCCGGGCGCGGGCCGCAGCTCGCCCAGCGGGGTGCGCGCGACGCCGCCGGCCACCGTCGCGGCGAGCACCACGGCCTCGCCCACGAAGCGCGCCACGTCGAGGTCGTGCGGGGCGCGGTAGACCTGCTCCGGCGTCCCGGCCTGCACGACGACGCCGTCGCGCATGACCGCGACGACGTCGGCGGTCGACAGGGCCTCCTCCTGGTCGTGCGTCACGAGGAAGCCGGTGGCCCCCGTGGCGCGGAGCGCGGCCCGGACGTCGGCGCGCACGCTCGCCCGCAGCGCGGCGTCGAGCGCAGAGAAGGGTTCGTCGAGGAGCACGACCTGCGGCTCCGGGGCGAGCGCCCGCGCGAGCGCGACGCGCTGCTGCTGACCCCCCGAGAGCTCGGCGGGCATGCGCCGCTCGTACCCCTCGAGCCCGACCAGCTCGAGCAGCTCCGACACCCGGCGACCGCGCCGCGGGTCGCGACGCCGCAGCCCGTACGCGACGTTGTCGGCAACCGTGAGGTGCGGGAACAGCGCCCCCTCCTGGGGCACGACGGCGATGCGGCGCTTCTCGGGCGCGACGTGCGTCCCGGGCGGCGCAGTGAGGAGGCGACCGCCGACGGAGACCGTGCCGGCACCGGCGCGCTCGAACCCCGCGATCACCCGGAGCAGCGTCGTCTTGCCGCAGCCCGACGGGCCGAGCACGGCGACGAGCGCCCCGGACGGCACGTCGAGGTCGACGCCGCGCAGCACCTCCAGGTCATCGAACGACTTCCGGACACCGCGGACCTCGAGCAGGCTCACCGGGATCGTCCTTCCAGGGCAGGAGCAGGGACGGGTGCCGGCTCGGCACCCGGGGGCGTCCCGGCGAGCACGGCGGGGTCCCGGCCGAGGCGCGCGTGCGCCGTCGTGAGCAGGAACGTGGGCACCGCCGCGAGCAGCACGAGCAGGACGGCGTAGGGCGCGGCTGCGGCGTAGGCGCCGGTCCCCGTCTCGGTCCAGAGCCGCGTGGCGAGGGTGTCCATGCCGGTCGGGCGCAGCAGGAGCGTCGCGGGCAGCTCCTTCATGCACGAGAGCAGCACGAGCGCAGCACCGGCGGCCACGCCGGGGCCGGCGAGCGGGAGGGTCACGCGTCGCATGGAGGACCACGGGCCGTGACCGAGCGAGCGCGACACCTCCTCGAGCCGGCGCGGGCTCAGCGCGACCGACGCCCGCACGGCCCCGACCGCGGCGGGCAGGAACAGGACCGCGTAGGCGACGACGAGCAGCGGCGTCTCCTGGTAGACCGGTCGGGCGAACCGCACGCCGAAGAAGACGAGCGACAGCGCGACGACGATGCCCGGCAGCGCGTGCCCCGCGAACGTCGCGTGCTCGAGCGTCCGCACGCCGCGACCACGGAACCGGGCGACGAGCACGCCGACCGGGACGGCGAGCGTCGTCGTGAGCAGGGCGCCGAGCACCGAGACGCCCGCCGTCGCGAGACCCGCCGCCACGAGCCTGCCCGGCTCGAAGGCCGCCGACGACCCGCGGACCAGCCAGAACGTGAGCGAGGCGGCCGGGAACGCGAGCGCCACGGCGGCGACCGCGACGCAGGCCCCGACCGCAGGACCGCGCCACGCACCGAGCCGCACCGTCGCCGCGACCCGGGCGACCCCGCCGCCGACCCGCGCCTGGCTCGCCCGCCCGCGCGAGCGCGACTCGGCCACCGTGATCGCGATCGTGAGGGCCACGAGCAGCAGCGAGAGCAGCGCGGCCGGCGTGCGGTCGAAGCTCGAGCGGTACGAGGCGTGGATGACCCGCGTGAACACGTCGTACCGCAGGAGCGACGGCGCGCCGAAGTCGGAGAGCACGTAGAGCGCGACGAGCAGGGCCCCCGCGGCCGCGGCAGGGCGCACCTGGCGGACGGTCACGGCCAGGAACGTCTGCCGGGCCGAGCGGCCCAGCGACCGCGAGACCTCCTCGAGCGCGGGGTCCGTGCGCCGCAGTGCGGCGACCACCGGCAGGTACACGTAGGGGTAGGTGCACGCGGTCATGACCAGGAACGTGCCCCAGAAGCCCGCGAGGCCCGGCAGCGCGGAGATCCACGCGTACGCCGCGACGTAGCTCGGCACCGCGAGGGGCAGCGCCGCCAGCACGCCGAACGTCCGCCGCCCGGGCAGGTCGGTGCGCGTGGTGAGCCAGGCGAGCGTGACGCCGACGACCACGCACGCGGCGGTGACCGCGGCGGCGAGCCCCACGCTGCGCGCGACGAGCCAGAAGGTCCGCTCGCGCAGCAGGACGTCCACGGCCGTCGCAGCGCCACCCTCCGAGGCGCGGATCACGAGGTAGACCAGCGGCAGCAGCGCGACGGCCCCGGCCACGCACGCCGGGACGACGAGGGCAGCGGGGGGCCGCTCGGCGTCCCGGCGCGCGGGCCGGGGTCGGGTCAGGTGCGGGGCGAGGATCAGGTCAGCCCCACGTCCGCCAGCAGCTCGAGCGTCGTCTCGAGCGAGTCCAGCTCGTTGAGGTCGATCTGGTGCGAGTCGAGCTCGGCGAGCGGCGCGAGCTCGAACTCCGTGCTCGTGATGCCGGCGACCACGGGGAACTCCGCGGTCTTGTCGGCGAAGTACTGCTGGGCCTCGTCGGAGAGCAGGTACGCGACCGCGGCCGCGGCGGCCTCGGCCTTGTCCGAACCGGCCAGGACGCCGGCGCCGGCGACGTTCACGAGCGCCCCGGGGTCGTCGCTGTCGAGGAAGTGGATCCGGGCGTTGACCTCGTCCTCGCCCAGCTCGGCGACCTTCTCGTACCAGTAGTAGTGGTTGATCAGCCCGAGGGCAGCCTCGCCCGAGTCGACCGCGTCGAGCACGGCGATGTTGTTGTCGTACGCCTTCGGGTCCTGCGCGGCGAACGCCTCGAGCCACTGCCGGGCACCCTCCTCGCCGCGGTCCACGCGCAGCGCGGTCACGAAGGCGTGGAAGCTCGCGTTGCTCGGCGCGTACGCGAGCTTGCCCTTGAACTCGGGCGCGAGGATCTGGTCGATCGACGTGATCTGGTCGATGCCCGGCACCTGCTCGGGGTCGTACGCGAGGACCCGCGCACGCGCGCTCGTGGCCACCCAGCGGCCCTCCGCGTCGCGGTACTCCGTGGGCACGAGGTCCGTGACGGCGGGGTCGAGCGGCGCGAGCATGTCGGCCTTGGCCAGCGCGCCGAGGGCGCCGGCGTCCTGGCTGAAGAACACGTCCGCCTCGGTCGCGTCCCCCTCCTCGAGGAGCTGCGCGGCGAGCTCGCTCGAGGACGCGTACCGCACCTCGACGGGTACCCCGACGGCCTCCTCGAGCTTCTCGAGCACCGGCTCGACCAGGTTCTCATTGCGCCCGGAGTAGATGACGAGCGCGTCCTGCGAGCCGCCCGCCCGCGCCCCGTCGCCGTCCTCGGGGGACGACCCCCCGCACGCGGCCAGCGTCGCGGCGACCGCGACGACGAGGGCGGGCACCAGCAGGCGGGAACGTCGCACGAAAGTCTCCTGAGAGTGGTCAGCGGGGCGAGGTGAACCTTACTCAGGTAAGCCTTACCTGGGAAAGCCCGCGGCCTGTGGCCTGAGTCACTCCCGCCGGAGTCCCCCCGCTGCCGACGTGGTGCCCTCGTGAACATGCGCACTCGCCCCGACGAGAACCAGTTGCTCGGGCTCATCCGGTCCGGCACGCGGCCGCCGGGGCGACGCCCGGCAGATGACCATGCCGCAGAGCCGCCTTGAATGCGCCCTGCAGCAATGGGCCCGGAAGGCTTCATCAACTGAAGCGTCATGATCGACCTCGGATGAGTTGAGGGCGACTGGGCGCGGTCGACCCGCCGACACCGGCGTCGTCCTGACGCACGACGGAGCGGCCCGCCGCGGACGTCCGCGGCGGGCCGCTCCGTCGTGCTCAGTGGGGCGTCGGCGCCCGCTGGTCATCCGGGGATGGTTCCTGCGAAGCGGCGCGCAGTATGTCCCGCGTCTCCATCTCACCTGCGACGACGTACAGCACGGCGACGTAGACACCCATGACCGCCCACAGCAACCCGTGGGCACCCGCGCCGTAGAGCGCCACCGCGACGATGGCGACCACCACCGTGGCAACCGTTGAGAGGGCCGATCGCCACGGAGTGCTCCGCAGCGCCGGCGTCGGGTCATGCCACCGCGTCATCAGGGGCTCCTAGTAGCTACCGAAGCAGTCCCTGTCATTGTACCGGTACACCAACGGCGGCGGGGTGACCGTGATCGCGATGCACTGGCCGGCGCCCCTGGCGATGTTCGCCTGCGCGTTGATGTAGCCCGCGTAGAAAGCGCAGAACCCCAACGCCGGAAGTCCGTACTTCCCGAACACCCCACACATGGCGATCGCGCTGCCCGCGTTGGCGAAGTCGCGGGTTTCAGGCTTGTTAAACTTCGCCGACCACGCCGCGGCGAACCACTTCCACCGCGGGTCCGCGGTCACGGGGTACGCCGTGCTCGCGTCGGCCCCGATCACCTGCACGAGGGAATTGGCCTGCACCTCGTAGCGCGTGGCGACTGGGGCGCCGTTCGCGTCGACGGCCCACGCGGCGCCGACCTCCGCGATCGCCACGCCGCCGTCAGCGGTGTCGGTGACCAGCGCCACCTCGCCGTTCGAGCCTTCAGCGACCTTCACATCGTCACCGAACGTGTAGGTGAACGAGTGCGCCGCCTTCGCGTTGCGGATGATCGTCTGCACGCGCATCGAGCCGTCGTCGAGGACCTGCACTGCGGCGTCGACGCCCTTGCCCTTCCCCTTGCCCTTGTAGACCACCGTGCCGTCCCTAGCAACGCCGCCCTTGCTGAGGTTGAGTTCAGCAGGCAGATTCACTGCTAGCTGCGGCATGGCGACGTCGGCAGGCTTGCTCAGCAGTAGCTCGGCGGACGGGTCCGTGGGGATCGTGGCGTGCACGCCGGACGCGACCGCCGTGAGGTCGCCGCCAGGTAGCGCGGTCGCCGGGACGACGGTGCCCTGGTCGGGGCCGACCCGTGAGATGAGGTCGGCCACCTCGTCGAAGTGGTCGGCTGCCTGGGCGGGAGGGCCGACGGTCAGGGTGAGAAGCATGGCCACGGCGGCGGCCGCGGCGACGGTGGTGCGCGGACTGCGGGTGTCGAGGTGCATGATCTCCTTCGATTGGGTTCCCGTTGCGCCCGCAGACTGGCAGGGGTGGACACGTTGGGTCAATAGGGGTATTTCCCTGGTCATGAGCCCGGTGACTCGTACGGTCCTAGGCGGTGTGGGTAGTGAGATTCGTGACGGCGACAGCCCGACGTATCACCGACGGCAAGAGGAAATCCGAGATCATCCGCCGCCTCAAGCGCCACCTCGCCCGCGAGCTCTGGGCCACCATCCGACCCTCCGCTCAGCAGCCACAGGCGCCGCACGCGCCGCTTGACAGCTATTAGGAGCATCAACGCCCTCGCCGAGTCGACCATCGGGCTGTTCGAGACCGAGCTCATCCGTCGTCGCGTGCCCTGGCGGACGCTGGACGACGTCGAGATCGCGACCCTGGACTGAGTCGACCGGTTCAACACCCGCCGCCTGCACACCGAGCTCGGCGACTTCCCACCGAGCGAGCACGAGACCAACCACTACCGTCAAGTCAGCTCGTCGACGAACCTGGAAACCAGAGAACCGAGCCTCCACTGAACCCGGGGCGGTTCAGCCTCGATCCACCGATGGGCCGTGGCTCGCTCGTTGATCTGGGCCGGGACGGCGGTGGTGGTTCTCGGGTGTGTGGTGTTCGCCGGTCTGCCCGGCTTTTCCACTGATGGTCCTTGGTCGTAGGCG
>NZ_JABCJJ010000022.1 GCF_012952065.1 Cellulomonas fimi | reverse complement strand
GTCGGGTAGGCGACGTTGAGCAGGGCGCCGACCTGCTCCTCGAAGTGGAACCCGGGCCACTCCATCTGCCGCCAGTTCCGCGACCCGCCGGCGCGCATCTGCTCCACGGTGTCGCGGCCGTCCCAGTAGCGACCGCGAGCACGGTCCGCACGAGGCGCTGGGTGGCCGTCACCGGCGCACGGTCCGTTGCTGCACCACGTCGACCGCACGACGCCACGTCTCGGGTGACAGGATCGAGCCCTGCAGCGCTGCGGTCTGGCGTGCGCCGGTCTGGCGTGCGCCGGTCGGCGCGCCGGTCTGCAGCGCGCCGGTCTGCAGCGCGCCGGACCGCCGCGCGCTCGTGGACGCCGCGAGGCCCGCGAGCGCCGCGAGCTCGGCGACCCGCTCGGGGTCGTCGAGCGCCGTCGGGTCCTGCTCGAGCACCGACAGGTCGAGCTCCTCGCGCACCTCGGTCACCGGCACCAGCACGCCGCCCAGCCCAGCCACAGCACGTGGCGCGTCGGCCGCGGGCGCAGCGGCGCCGTCGTCGGCTCCGTCGGCCGCAGGCACGTCGATCTCCGTGAGCACGCGCACACCCTGGTCACCCACGCCGAGCAGCAGGACGCGGCCCGCGACCTCGACGAGAGCCACGCCCGCACCCTTGCCCAGCGACTGCCGGCCGATCACGGCGAGCGGGACCGAGCGGGTGCGGCGCACGCCGGCGGTGCCCGCGAGCTTGCGCCCGGCGAACCAGATCAGGCCGAGCACGGACGCGAGGGCGAGCGCCACGCGCAGCCCGAGGAGGAGGGCGTCCATCAGGCGGTGGCGGCGTCGGCCGAGACGATCTCGGTGATGCGGATGCCGTAGTCCTCGTCGACGACGACGACCTCGCCGCGCGCGATGAGACGCCCGTTGACCATGACGTCGGCGGGCGCGCCCGCGGCGCGGTCGAGCTCGAGCACGGCGCCGGGCACCAGCTCGAGCACCTGACGGACGGGGAGCTTCGTGCGGCCGATCTCGGCGGTGAGCGTCATGTCGACGTCGTAGAGCAGGCGCAGGTCCGCGCGCTCGACGCCGTCGCGCTGCTGCGGCACGACGGGGGCCTTCGTGCGGGCCCGGACGCCGAACCAGGCCTGGGGGGCGCCGTCGGCCACGAGCGCGAAGGCCTCGAGGCCGTCGCCCGCGAGGTCCCCGCCCACGGGGCGGACCTCCGCGACGTCGAGCACGCCGGGGCCGAACGCGCCCGCCGCGGCCTCGAGCGCCGGGCGCAGCGCGTCGGCGAGCGACAGCGGAGCGGCGCCGTCGCCGACGAGCGCCTGCGCGACCGCGAGCTCGGCGACCAGCACCAGCTCGACGCTCGTCGCGCCGACGAACGTCGCGACGACGGCGGAGTCCGCGGGCGAGGGACCCTGCCCGGGGCCGAGCGGCGCGACCGCGAGCGGCACGGTCGACGGCAGGAGCGTGACCAGCAGGTCGGCGGCGGCGCGTGCGGTCGCGGCGGGGGGTGCGGCGGCGGTCTGCGCGGGGGCTGCGGCGGTCTGCGCGGCGCGCGGAGCGGTGGCGGGCATCAGGAGGTCTCCTCGGAGTTCACGACGAGGCACGCGAGCCGCGTGCCCTGGGTCCCGGCCGCAGCCTGGGCGAGCACGACGTCGTCGACGACGACGTCGAGAGGACGGGTGGTGGGGTGGTTCAGCTGGAGGACGTCGCCGACGGCGAGGCCGACCACGTCGGCGGGGCGCACGGTGACCGGTCCGAAGCGGACCGCCACCGGGACCGGGACGTCCTCCATCCCGAGCGCGAGGCGCGCGAGGGCGTCGGCGTGCGCGGCACGCTCGTCGGCGGTGCGGCTGTCGGTCGCCTCGCCCGCGCGGAGGTTCGCGAGGATCACGTCGGCCGGCAGCATGATCGTCGCGGTGTCCTCGAGCTCGCCGACCTTGGCCGTGAACGTCGCGACGATCACGGGCGACGACGCCGCGACGGCCTGCACGAACTGCGGTGCGTACTGCACGGACTGGACCGCGACCTTGATCGGCAGGATCGACTCGAACGCGTAGGTGAGGTCGCCGAGCGAGTGCTGGAGCAGGTCGCGCACCAGCTCGAACTCGATCTCGGTGAGCTCGCGGGTCGGCTCGCCGTAGACCATGCCGGGGCCGCCGAGCAGGTAGTCGACCCAGCTCATCGTCATCGCGGTCGGCACCTGCACGACGGCGGTCGCGCGGCTCGGGTCGAGCGTGCACATCACCATGACGGTGTGCGTCGGGAGGCTCCGGACGTACTCGTCGTACGAGCTCATCGTCACGGAGTCGATCGAGATCTGGGCGCTCGCGCGCAGACGGGCGACCAGCTGGTTGCCCCACTGGCGGGCGAACGTCTCGAAGGCCATCTCGAGGATCCGCCCGTGCTCGCGCACGAGGGTCATCGGCCGCCGGAAGTCGTACACCTCGGGGGGGCCGGTCTTGCGGCGGCGCGACGTGGCGCGCTGGACATCCTGGACCGTCACGAGAGGGTGATCGGCGGCGGGCGCACGGTTGTGAGGAACCGGCTCCGACTCGTGGCGGCTCACGTCGCGTCGTCTCGCGCCGTGCCCCTCGTCTCGCGCGGGGCGCGAGCGGTGTGGCGCCCTCCATGGCGCCGTGAACGCATCGGCATCCGTGCCGATGGGATGTCACCTCGCAGGGTGGCACCACGGGGTGGTCACGCGGACCACGTCACTGCGTGACGTAGTCGGTCAGGTAGACGTCCATCACCTCGCCCTCGTACGCCTCGGCGAGCAGCTGCGCGAGCTCGGTCTTGAGCTGTGCGCGGATCGTGGGGTCGGAGATCTCCTGGATGCTGCGCCCGGAGAACAGGGCGATCGCGAGATCCAGGGCTCGCGCCGGCTCCGGGGCCTCTTCGACGTCGGCCGTGAGCTGGAGCCCGAGGCCGAGCCGCAGGTAGCGGCCGTCCGCGAGGTTGACGCTGATCGAGGGGACCGTCAGCACCTCGCCCGCCACGGGCGGCGGCTCGGGGGGAGGCGCCGCGCCGTCGTCGGGCGCGAGGAGGAAGACGTACGCCGCGGCGCCCGCCACGAGCACGACCACGACGCCGAGGAGCAGCAGCAGCTTCTTCCTCGACCTCGTCGGCTTCGCCTTCTCCTCCGCCGGCGCGGGCGCGACGGAGATCCCGGACCGCCCGGCCCGGATACCGCCTGCGGGGCGGGGCGTGCTGGCGATCACGCGCTGCTCGGTGGGCATCGGGGTCATCCTTCCGTTCCGGCGATGACGCTCGGCACCAGGGCCCGGACGGGCTCGGGCACGGCGCTGTGGATCACGATGTCGACGCGGCGGTTGACCTCGAGGGGGTCCCCGTCGGGGTCGGGCAGGGGGCGCGTGTCCCCGAAGCCGATCGCCGAGATGCGGCGGCCCGGGACCCCGCCCGTCTCGACCAGGCGCCGCAGCACCTGGGTGGCGCGGTCGGCCGAGAGCTCCCAGTTGCTCGCGTAGCGGCCGGAGACCGGGATGATGTTGGCGTGGCCCTCGACCGAGATCTCCTCGGGGATCGCGACGAGCAGCGGCGCGGCGGCGTCGAGCACGGCCTGGGCCGCGGGCTTGAGGGCGGCGCTGGCCGGGTCGAAGAAGACGTCGTCCGCCACGAGCCCGACGACGAGCCCCCGCTCGTCGATCCGGTACCGGACCTGCTGCGCCATGCCGACGGCGGCGAGCCGCGCCTCGATCTCCGCCTGCATCTGCTGCAGCCGAGTGACCTCCTGCTTGGCGAGCTCGACGTTCGGGTCCTTGCCCGGCACGCCCTCGATGACGGGTTGGATCGGCCCCGTCTCACCGCTGGCCTGCGGGCTGTTCGGCACCGCACCGGCGTCCTTCATCACCCCGGCGCTGCCGTCGAGGACGTTCGCGGACGCGTTGCCGAAGCCCTGGGCGAGCGAGTCGCGGAGGGCCTCGAACTTGACCTGGTCGACCTGGCTCATCGCGTACAGCACGATGAACAGGCCGACGAGCACGGTCATCATGTCCGCGTAGGACACGGCCCACCGCTCGTGGTTCTCGTGCTCCTCCTCGTGGGCGCCGCCGCGGCTGCGGCCCTGCCTGCCACCGGTCCTGTGCGCGGTGCTCACGCGGCGGCCTTCTTGGCGGCGCCCGCCTTGGCGGCCGCCTTCGGATCGGCTGCCGGCAGGAGCGAGCGCAGCCGCTCGCCGACCAGACGCGGGTTGGCGCCCGCCTGGACCGCCAGCAGACCCTCGACCGCGACCTCCATCTGCGCGCACTCCAGGTCCGAGGCGCGCTTGAGGCGGCTGCCGAGCGGGAGCCAGATGAGGTTCGCCGAGAGCAGGCCCCACAGGGTCGCGACGAAGGCGGCCGCGATCAGCTCGCCGAGCTCCTCCGGCTTCGCGAGGTTCTCGAGGACGTGCACGAGCGAGACGACCGTACCGATGATGCCGATCGTCGGGGCGTAGCCGCCCATGTCGGTGAAGTACTTGGCCGCGCCCCGGTCGGCGGCGCGCTTGGTCTGGATCCGGTCCTCGAGGATCGTGCGCAGGTCGTCCGGGTCGGTGCCGTCGATCGCGCCCTGGAGGCCGCTGCGCAGGAACTCGTCGTCGATCTCGCGCGCGGCGTCCTCGAGCGCGAGCAGGCCCTCGCGGCGGGCGCGGTCGGCGAGGTCGACGAGGGTCTCGACCGTCTTCTCCGGGTTCGGGGGCTTGAAGGTGAACGCCTTGCCGAGCGAGCCGAACGCGCGCTTGGCGTCGATGACGGTGCTGCCCATGAGCCCGGCGCCCAGCGTGCCGCCGATGACGAGCAGCATGGGCGCGGGCAGGATCACCGACATCGGGCTCGAGCCCTCGAGGATGATCGCAGCGAGAACCGCGCCGAGCGCGACGACGATCCCGATGAGGGAGGCGGGATCCATCAGCCCCTCCGCGGGTAGAGCTGGACGGTGGTGGCGAGCGGCGCGTCGTCGTCGGGCTCGTCCGGCGCAGCGCGCAGGCCGAAGCTCTGCTGCACGTCCTGGCTGCGAGCGACGAGGGTCGCGCGGTACGTCGTGACGAGGTCGATGACCGCGGCCATCGACTCCTGGACGATGTACTTGGTGCCGTCGACGAGCGTGAGGATCGTGTCCGGGGCGCTGTCGATGCGCTGGAGCAGGTCAGGGTTGATCGCGAACTGCGGGCCGTTGAGGCGCGTCACGATGATCACGATGTCCATCCCGTCCGTGGGTCCCGAGCAGTAGCGGGCCCATCCATGAGCCCTGTGCAGGGTTGATCGGCGGGGAGTCGGCGGGTGTGAGGGGTTCCGACGGGTCCCGGCGAGACGGCACACTCACGACCGGAGCCCGGCACCCCTGCCGGCGAGTGCGACGTCGACCCGCCCATCCGCGGGGACTCCCCGGCGAAACGTCACACTCCGAGACGGCGCCTCGATCGCCAGTGCCGCGCGCCGGATCGCGCCGAGGAAGTAGTCGTTCCACACGCGCCCGAGGTGCTCGATCAGCTCGAGCGCGAGCTCCACCGCCTCGTCGAGGCGGCCCGCCCCGATGGGCGCGTCGATGGCGCAGCCACGAGGAGACGATCGCCTGCTGCCCGGACCGTCTCGCTCGCGGCGCTCGCGCTGCGATCGGGCTCGTCGTCCTGGTCGACGGCGACCGCTGCCCACGTGTGGATCACCTGGACCAGGCGCGGTCGCGGCTCGGCGGCCGTCGGGTCCGCGGCGTGCTCGTCGCCCGGGCCAGGCGGGAGCAGGTGCGCGGCGAGATCACGGGGTGGTCCTGGGGCCTGCGCGCCGGACCGGTATCGTCGTCCTGGCACGCATGGCATCTTCATCACTTCTCCATGCTCGGAACTGCAGACTGCGCGGAAGGGCGGCGACACTGTGCCGATGAGCAGCACCAACCTGGCCACCGTGGACCGTGGCGTCCACCGCGAGTCCTGATGTCCGCCGGATCCGACAAGCCGAAGGACCGGCAGGCTGCACCGACGGGCGACCACGACGCGAAGAGCGGCACGACGAGCGGCACGACGAGCGGCGCGACGAGCGAGAAGCCTGCCGGCGCCTCCTTCTTCCGAGCCGCTGCGCCGCCCCCGAGCCAACCCCACCGACCGGCTCCCCTCCGCACGGGCGAGACGCGGACCCCTCGCCGAGACGCGCGCCCGGCACGGCGGCCCGATCCCGGCGGCAAGAAGGCGCCTCAGGCGCGGCAACAGGGACGTCCAGCCGCTCCCGCCACGCCTCGCGCCGCCGCCACGCCGTCGCCCGCCACGCCTCGCGCCGCCGCCACGCCGTCACCCGCCCAGCCTCGCGCCGCCGCCACGCCGTCACCGGCTCGGCCACGCGCAGCGGAACCGCGCGCCGCTGCCGACCTCCCCGCGTCGCCGTCGGCGACCCCGGCCGCTGCGGAAGCGGCCCCCGCTGCCACCACGCAGCCGCGGGACTCGCAGCCTAGGCTGGCGCGGCACGCACTGCCCTCCCCGGTCGCGATCACGGAGCTCAGCTGCAGCCCGCTCGAGAACACCGACCAGCAGTCCCTGGGTGTCACGTACTGGTTCGACGCGGAGCCTGCCGGCGAGCCGTACACCCTGAACGTGCATCTCCGCGGTCGCCTGAAGAGTGGTGCCGACGGCGAGGGCGCCTCCTCGACACCGGGTGGCCGCACGGAGTTCGCCGTGACGTCGACGCTCGAGAAGGTCCTGCCCGGCTCCGGACGGATCGCCGTCACCACCCGGATCCCCGACGTCGCGCCGGGTCAGTGGGAGGTGGTGGCCACGCCGGTGCGGCCTGCACCCGCGGGCGCGCCCAGCCCGTGGATGGAGGTGCGCGACCCTCTGCTGCCGCGGGCTGCGACCTCGGGCCGCACCGCCTTCTCGCCCTTCGTCGGCGCCCTCGCGCCCGGTGTGCGCCTCGGCGCATGGCCCGCGCTGGTCGGCACGGGGTTCGTCCTCGCGCTCGTGCTCCAGAGCATCCTGGCACGCCAGGTCGGCCTGGCCGGACCGCGCCTGTTCCTGCTCACCGTGATCGCGAGCGCTCTCGGGCTGGCGGGTGCCAAGCTCTACTACCTGCTCACGCACCGCAGAGAAGGACGCAGTCCGGTGACGCAGGGCCTGTCGGTGCAGGGCTTCGTCATCACCACCGTCGCGACGCTCGTGGCGGGCACGTTCCTCCTCGACCTGCCCCTGGGCACGTCGCTCGACGTCACGGCGCCCGGCTTGCTCCTCGCGATGGCGGTCGGCAGGCTCGGCTGCCTGTTCGGCGGGTGCTGCGTGGGCCGGCCGACGTCGTCGCGGTGGGGCGTCTGGTCCTCCGACAGACGCGTCGGGGTCCGACGGATCCCGGTGCAGCTGCTCGAGTCCGGGTTCTCCGCAGCCCTCGGGGCTCTCGCCCTGCTGGCCGTCCTCACGGCGCCCGGCGTGGGCAGCGGTCTCGTGCTGGTCGCGACGGTGGCGGCCTACGTGCTCGGGCGACAGGTCCTGTTCCCGCTACGGAGCATCCCTCGTGCCACCGCGCACGGACGGGTCGTCTCCCTCGTGGCAGCGGCCGTCGCGCTCGTCGCGTCCCTGGGACCGCTGCTGCTGGGGTGACCGACCACTGTCGGCCGGACGCCGCCGACCGCTCGGGCCTGCGGCTTCATGAGATCTTCATCGTCCCCAAGCAGAACCTTCGTGCCGCACGGTGACGATGTCCCGGCGCCCCGTGGCGCACCCTTCACGATCCCGAGAGACGGATGGAGCTCCCCCTTGCCTTCCACGCCCGGTCCGCGTTCCACGCCTGATGCCCGCAAGGACCTGAGCCGGCGGCGATTCCTGCAGTTCGGCGCCGCCGGGCTCGTCGTCGTGGGCGGCGGCGCGTTCGCCGGCACCCGGCTCTTCGCCGGCGCGGCGCCCGTCGGACCAGGTGCCGCCTCCGTCGCCCAGACCGAGGCGGCGCGGCGGGCCACCGGCACGGTGGTGCGCCGCGAGCTGCGCGCCGCCCCGACGACGCTGGACCTCGCCGGGCGGGCGGTGCAGACCTGGGCGTACGACGGCGTCGTCCCCGGCAAGGAGATCCGCGTGACGGCCGGGGACGAGCTGCGGGTCCGGCTCGTCAACGACCTGCCCGCCGAGACGACCGTGCACTGGCACGGTCTCGCGCTGCGCAACGACATGGACGGCGTGCCCGGCCTGACCCAGGACCCGGTGGCCGCGGGCGCGAGCTTCGACTACGCGTTCGTGGTCCCCGACCCCGGAACGTACTGGTTCCACCCGCACGTCGGGGTGCAGCTCGACCGGGGGCTGCAGGCGCCGCTGATCGTCGAGGACCCGGCGGAGCCCGGGCGCTACGACGACGAGGTCGTCCTGGTGCTGGACGACTGGACCGACGGGTGGGGCGACTCTCCCGACGCCGTCCTCGAGCGCATGCGCCGCGAGGGGATGGTGATGGGCGACGACTCCATGGCTGGCATGGACTCCATGGAAGGCATGGAGGGCATGGACGGGATGGAGGGCATGGACGGGATGGACATGGAGGGCAGCATGCCGTCCGCGGCCCAGCCCCTCGGTGCCGACACCGGCGACGTCGTCTACCCCGCACACCTGGTCAACGGGCGGGTCCCCGAGAACCCCTTCGTCATCGACGCGGCACCCGGGCGCCGGCTCCGCCTGCGGATCATCAACGCCGGTGGCGACACCGCGTACCGGTTCGCGGTCGGCGGCCACCGCCTGACCGTGACGCACACCGACGGCTTCCCGGTGGAGCCGGTGGAGGTCGACACGCTCATCATCGGCATGGGTGAGCGCTACGACGTGGTGATCACCGCGGGCGACGGCGCGTTCCCGGTCGTCGCCGTCCCCGAGGGCAAGGACGCCGCGCCCGGCTTCGCCGTCCTCCGCACCGCCTCCGGCGAGACGCCGTCCGCGGTCGCGCGCCCCGCGGAGCTCGGGGGCCGTCTGCTCAGCTACGCGGACCTGCGGGCCACCGAGGCGGCCGCGCTGGAACCGCGCGGGGTCGACCGGGAGCTCGAGCTGGCGCTGCAGATGGTGGACGGCGGTCGGCAGTGGTTCATCAACGGAGCGGCCTTCGGGGACCACGAGCCGCTGGAGATCCGACGCGACGAGCGCGTCCGGCTCGTCCTGCGCAACGAGTCGATGATGTTCCACCCCATGCACGTCCACGGCCACACCTTCGCGCTCGCGGCCCGTGGCGGGCGTGGCATCCGCAAGGACACGGTCAACGTGCTCCCGATGGAGACCCTCTCGGTGGACCTCCAGGCCGACAACCCCGGCCAGTGGCTGATCCACTGCCACAACATCTACCACGGTGAGCTGGGCATGATGACCGTGCTGTCGTACCTCGCCTGACGCGAGCTCGTCGGGGCACGCCGCACGGCGAGGTCATGGTGATTGTCACCACAGGTGACCCCTGCGGTCGCCTCGACACCGCGCGGGCCGGATCGAGTCGTCGCGGACCCGGCCTACCATGCAAGGCAGAACCTGATGCCCGTTCGTCCGGCGGAGGTGGTCGCGATGGCCGCCCTCGGGTCGAACCCGACGGAGGAAGCCGATGCCGGAGCCGCTGCATGCTCTCACCGGGCGTGCGTCCAGACCCGCGCAGGGTCCCGTGGCGGTCGTGGAGTCCGTCCGCGTCGACATCGCGGGCACCCCGGTGCTGCGAGGGTTGGACCTGCGGCTGGAGGCGGGCGAGGTCGTCGGGCTGCTCGGACCGAACGGCTCCGGCAAGAGCACCCTGCTGCGGATGCTCGCGGGCCTCATCCCGCCGGCCGGGGGACGGTGCCGGGTCCTGGGGGCCGACATCAGCGCCGACGGCGCCGCAGGGCGCGCGGCCCGCGCCGCCGTCCGCACCTCCGTCACCCTCATCGGGCACCAGCCCGCGCTGTACCCGCAGCTCGAGCTCGGGGAGAACCTCCGCCTGGTCGCGCGGCTGACCGGTCGCGACGAGACCGACGCGACAGCCGCGCTGGAGTCGGTCGGGCTCGCGGCGGCGACGCACCGGAGGGCCGACCAGTGCTCCCACGGCATGCTTCGCCGGGCGGACCTCGCCCGGGCCTTGCTGACCGAACCTCACCTGCTGCTCCTGGACGAGGCCCACGCAGGTCTTGATCGCGACAGCGTGCACCTGGTCCAGGTCCTGACCGAAGCGGTGCGGTCCCGGTCGGGTGCCTGCGTGCTGGTCTCGCACGAGCGGGACCGGTTGCGACCGATGGTGGACCGGGCGGTCGAGCTCGTCGACGGCGCGGTCGTCCCTGCCTCCGTGAGCGTGCCGTGAGCAGGGCAGTCGGCGCAGGAGAGCAGGTCCGGGCGCTCGTGGGTCTGCAGCTGGCGCTCGAGCGGCGCACCGGTGAGGCCCTGCTCGTCGTCGCGCCGTTCGGTGCGGTCGCGCTGCTCCTGCTCCCGATGGCCGTCGGGACGGACGTCCCGCTCCTGCGCCAGGTGGGACCGGGCTTCTACTGGCTCGTCGTCCTGCTCTTCGGGGTCATGCTGACGGTGCGGCACAGCGCGGAGGACGGGCCCGGACCTCGAGCGCTGCTCGCGCAGTGCGGGGTCGACCCCGTCGCTCGGGCTCTGGCCCGGGTCGTCGCGGACGCCGTGCTGCTGCTGGCCTTCCAGCTGCTCCTCGCACCGGTTGCGGTCGCGCTGTACGACCCCAGGATCCCCGGGTGGCCGGCGCTTCTCCTCGTGCTGCCGCTGGTCGCGGTCGGGCTGGCGGCGCTCGGCGCGCTGGCGGGAGCCGTGTCCGCCGGCGTCCCCGGCCGCGCCGTGCTGGGTCCGCTGCTCGTCGTGCCGCTCGCAGTGCCGCTCCTGCTGGGCGCCACCCAGGTCATCGAGGCGGCCAAGTATGCTCGGGCACCGTGGCCATGGCTGGTCCTCATGGGACTGGCGGGTTTGCTCGCGCTGTTGGCCACGGTGCTGACAGCGCGTGCACTGGAGGAGGCAGGATGACCCGGATCGACCGCTATCTGGGGGCGGCCACGGGCGCCCTCGTGCTCGCCGGGCTGGCGGCCGCCGTGTCGGCTCCGCCGGATCGGCTCCAGGGGGAGCTGCAGCGGCTCATGTACGTGCACGTGCCTGCTGCGTGGCTCGCGTACCTGTCGTTCGGCCTGACCCTGGTCGGCAGCGTCGCCTGGCTGCGGTCGCGCCAGGAGCGGTGGGACCGCCTCGCGGCCTCGAGCGCGGAGGTCGGCGTCTTCTTCACGGGACTGGCGATCGCCCTCGGCGCCATCTGGGGCAAGCCGGTCTGGGGCGTGTGGTGGACCTGGGACCCACGGCTCGTGACCACCGCGGTGCTGCTCTTCGTCTACCTGGGGTACCTCGCGTTGCGCCGTGCCACGGTGGACGCGACCCGGCGCGCCCGCAACAGCGCCCTCTTCGGGGTCGTCGGCTTCGTCCAGGTCCCGGTCGTGCACTTCTCGGTGCTGTGGTGGCGCAGCCTGCACCAGCCACCGACCGTCCTGCGTCCAGGCGACCCCACCATCGACCACGTCATGCTCGCTGCTCTCGTGGTGAACGTGGTGGCGTTCAGCGCCGTCTTCACGGTGTTCCTGCGGATGCGGATGCGTCTGGCGCGCGACGAGGCCGAGCTCGCCGCCGCCACGGAGGCACCGGGACGGCCGGTGGCCGGGTCCGCCGTCACGGCGCCCGCCGCGCAGGTCGCGGCTGTGACCAGGCAGATGGACCAGAGAGAGGGATGACGTGACTGACTGGGGCTGGGTCCTGCTGGGCTTCTCCGTGGCGTACGGCGCCATGGCTGTCTACCTGACCGTCCTGCGTGCCCGCACGGCACGGGCGCGGCGCCGGCTGGAGGAGCTGCGATGAGAGCGCGCGCGTTCGTCGTGCCGGGGGTCGGGCTGGCCGCCGTGCTGGCCGGGACGCTGATGTTCGGCAACCTCAACGACAACCTCGTCTACTACCTGACGCCCGACGAGGCGGTCTCGGGGCGGGCGGCCGCCTCGAACGGCGAGCGCTTCCGTCTCGGTGGTCTCGTCGAGGCCGGCAGCGTCGTCCCCACCGCCGACGGCGTGCGGTTCACCGTGGTGGGCGAGTCCGACGGGGGCACCGTGCAGGTCGAGCACAGCGGTGCGCCCAACCAGCTCTTCCAGGAGGGCATCGGGGTAGTCGTCGAAGGGAGGTGGCGGGCGGACGTGTTCGTCTCCGACACCATGATCGTCAAGCACGACGAGGAGTACCGTGCCCCCGCGACGGAGGCAGGCGGGACGACGTCGTGATCTGGGCTGCTGCCGGCTGGACGGGTGCCATGCTCGGGCTGGCCGGGTCCGCCGTGCTGGCGTGGTGGGCGCTGCGGGCCCAGCGACGTCCCGCCGCGGTGCCGATCGGACGTCTGCGTGTCCTTGCCGCGTGCATCCTGGCGGGCGGCCTGCTCGCCCAGGGCGCCCTGGTGGCGGCCCTGCTCACGAACAGCTTCGAGGTGTCCTACGTCGCCGAGACGGGCTCGCGCACCACCCCCCTGCTGTTCAAGGTGACAGCGGCCTGGTCGGCTCTCGACGGCAGCTCCGTGCTCTGGGTGCTGGTACTGGCCGGCTTCGTCGTCGCGGTCGCGCGAGGCATCCCCAGCACGGCCGATCGGCTCGGGACGGGCGCTCTGGGCGTCATGGCCCTGGTGTCCGTCTTCTTCTTCGGGCTCGTCACCACGGTGACCAACCCGTTCCAGATCCTGGCCGACCCGCCGCTCGACGGGCCAGGGGCGAACCCGCTGCTGCAGAACCACCTCATGGTGGCGTTCCACCCGCCGCTGCTCTACCTGGGGTACGTGGGCTTCACCGTCCCGTTCGCGTTCGCCATCTCCGCGCTGCTGCTGCGGCAGGGCGGCGTGGAGTGGCTGCGCCGCACCCGCCGCGCCAACCTCGTCGCGTGGACCGGCCTCACCGGCGGCCTCGTGCTCGGTGCGTGGTGGTCGTACGACGTGCTGGGCTGGGGCGGCTACTGGGCGTGGGACCCGGTGGAGAACGCGGCCCTCATCCCCTGGCTGGTCGCGACGGCGTTCATCCACTCCGCGGTCGTCCAGCTCAGGCGCGGCATGCTTCAGCTGTGGAACCTCGTCCTGGTGGTGTCGACGTTCTCGCTCACCTTGCTCGGCACGTTCCTGACCCGCTCCTCCGTCATCGCCTCGATCCACGCCTTCACCCAGTCCGCGGTCGGGCCGGTGCTGCTGGGATTCTTCCTGCTCGTGGCGGTGGTCTCGTTCGGGCTCATCGCCTGGCGCGGGGCGGACCTCGTCGGTGGCGGACGGCCCGAGTCCCTGCTCAGCAGGGAAGGTGCGTTCCTCGTCAACAACGTCCTGCTGTCGTTGTACGCGTTCGTGGTGCTCCTCGGCACCCTCTACCCGGTGCTCGTCGAGGCGGTGACCGGGCAGCAGGTCTCGGTCGGCCGTCCGTTCTTCGACCGGATGGCGGTGCCGCTGTCCTTCGCCCTGCTCCTCGCGATGGGCGTCGGGCCGTTCATGCCGTACCGCCGCGCGAGCGGGCGGGTGCTCTGGCGGAAGGTGTCGTGGCCGCTGCTGGTGGGCAGCCTCTCCGCGGTCGGCCTCGTCGTCGCGGGCGTGACCGACGCGGCCGTCGTCCTCGCGGTCCTCCTGGCCGCCACCATCGCCGCGGCCAGCGTGCGGGAGCTCCTCGTCACTGCGCCGGGGCGCTCGCTGCGCGGGGTGTGGCGCGTCGCGCGGGGGCGCCGAGGCTACTGGGGCGGACAGCTCGCCCACATCGGCGTGGCGCTGTTCGCCGTCAGCGTCGCGACGTCGAGCGGGCTGGCCCAGCGCGACTCCGCCGACCTCGAGATCGGCGACAGCCTCTCCGTCGCCGGCTACACCGTCACCTACGTGCAGGACGTCGAGCGCGAGATGCCCGACCGCACGCGCCGAGCCGCCCGCCTGGAGGTCAGCCGGGACGGTGAGGTGGTCCGGACGATGGAGCCTGCCCTCACGGCCTTCCGCAACCAGCCGCAGGCGGTCGCGACGCCCGCGGTGTGGACCAGGCCCTCGGAGGACGTGTACATCTCGCTCACGCGGCTCGAGCCTGGCTCGATCGCGATCAACGTGTCCACGAAGCCGTTCATGTGGCTCATGTGGGCAGCGGGCACCCTGGTCGCGGTGGGCGGGGTGTGGGCTCTGGTGGGGCGGCGTACAGGACCGGCAGCCGTCACGCCGGGATCGGGGTCCGTCCGGTCCGTCGAGAAGGTGTCCCCACGTGCGTAGCCAGGTCCGGCGTGCCGTCCTGCCCCTCCTGCTGCTGGTGTCGCTCGCGGTCGTGGCCTGGGGCCTGCTGGGCCGACCGGGCCCTGCGGCGGACCGCGCCTACGCGCTGGAGCAGCTGCTGCGCTGCCCGACGTGCCAGAGCGTCTCGATCGCGGACTCCCCGTCGGAGACGGCTGCCGCCATGCGGCTCGAGGTCGCCCAGCAGGTCGCTGCCGGACGCAGCGACCAGGAGGTCTTCGACTACTTCCGCGCCCGCTACGGCGACTGGGTGGTGCTCGACCCGCCGGCGCAGGGCGTGACGTTGCTCGTCTGGCTGCTGCCGGCGGGTGCTGCGGCGGTCGCACTCGGCGTCCTGGCGACCCTGCCCCGACGGCAGGTGCCGCCGTTGCCGGAGGAGGACCGCGAGCGCGTCCGGCGCGAGCTCGACCGGCTGCGGTCGGTCACGACCGTGGAGGAGGAGCCGTGACGGCACCGCGGCCACGCCTCCCCAGCCGCGCCGGGATGGAGCAGCAGCGGGACCAGGCGCTGCGTGACCTGCTCGAGCTCGAGCAGCAGGTGAGCGCGGGGGACGTGCCGCCCGGCCCGGCCGTGGCGCTGAGGCGGCGCTACGAACGCACGGCGGCGGAGGCGCTCGCGGTGCTGGACGGCGACGACGACGGCGTCGCGGCCGACGGCGAACCACCGCGCAGGGTGACGTGGCGTGCCGCGGTCTACGGCGCCGGAGCGCTCGCGGCCGTCGTGGCGCTCGTCGTCGTCCTCCCTCCCGCTCTGCAGGAGCGACCGGACGGCGGTTTCGTCAGCGGTAACGAGGTGATGCAGGTCGACCCGGAGCCCGGGCCGTCTCCGTCGGCACCACCGGGGCGTGACCTGTCGAAGGTCAGCGACGCCGAGATGGAGCGCGTCGTCGTGGCCAACCCCGACGTCATCGGCATGCGGCTGGCGCTGGCCGGGCGCTACCGCGACCAGGGTGAGTTCGACAAGGCCGTCCCGCACTACCGCCAGGTGCTCGACCGCCAGCCGGAGAACGCGGAGGCGCTGGCCTCGCTGGGCTGGATCCTTCTCATGCTGGACGACGCCGGGCAGGCGGCACGCTTCGCCGACGAGGCGGTCCGGAGCGACCCCGAGCTGTCCCTGGCGTGGTGGGTGCAGGCCAACGTCCGGCTCTACGGGCAGGACGACCCCGGCGGCGCGCTGGAGGCCGTGCGGCGGATGCAGGAGCTGCCGGCCGAGCCGGAGGTGCGGGACCAGATGGCCGCGCTGGAGCAGGAGGTCCAGGCGCGCCTGGCGGCCGGAGGTGGCGGATGAGCGGGCACAAGACGGCCGACGCCGAGGTCGGCCCGCCGCCGGATGAGCGTGCGCGGTCGCTGGGGCAGGATCGCTCGACGCAGCAGCCGGGCGCCTCCGCTGAGCCGGCCGTCCCGGCCCTCGTCACCGCCGACCGACGCCCGCGGTCGCGGGCGGGCATGTTCAGGTGGCTCGCGGTGCTCGTCCTCGCCGGGGTGGTGGGCCTGGGCGCGGTGCTCGGGGCACGGCTCGGCACAGATCCGACGCTCGTGCGCTCGCCCCTGATCGGCACGCCGGCGCCCGACATCGAGTGGCCGTACCTGGAGAGGGAGGGAGCTCTGAAGCTGGCGGACCTGCGAGGCCGGGTCGTGGTCGTCAACTTCTGGGCGTCCTGGTGCGTCCCGTGCCGCGCCGAGCATCCGGAGCTGGTCGCCGCTTCCGATGCCTACGCCGACGCCGGCGTCACGTTCGTCGGCGTGAACTACCAGGATCGGCAGTCCACCGCGACGGCTTTCCTCGACGAGCTCGGGCGTGGCGAGAGCTACGAGTACGTCACCGACTCGGGGTCCCGGGGTGCCGTCGACTTCGGCGTCTACGGGGTCCCGGAGACCTTCGTGATCGACCGGGAGGGCACCATCGTGGCCAAGATCATGGGTGCCTCGAACTTTCCGCTGCTGTCCAGCACGCTCGACCAGGTGCTCGCCGGCAGGTCGCCGGGCGAGGTCGTCAACGGTCCGGTGCAGAGGGAGCCTGGCGGCTGACGCCCGCCGGAGGGCGGCCTCCGGCGGCGAGCGCCGGGGTCGAGGTCAGATGGGCGGCCAGCCGATGCGTGCGTACGAGGCCAGGAACCAGCTCATGAGCTGGTTCCAGCTTCCAGTGGCCATCGCCAGGCCGGTCACGACGAGCAGCACCCCGCCGGCCAGCTCGATGCGGCGGGTGTTGCGCGCGAGCCACTCCGGCCGCCGCTTGCCCCGGATCATCCCGGCCGCCAGCAGCAGGAACGGGATGCCGAGGCCGAGGCTGTAGGCGACGAGGAGCGCCATGCCGCGTCCTAGCGTCCCCGAGCCGGCGGCGGTCGCGAGGATCGCCGTGAGCACCGGGCCGACGCACGGTGTCCACGCGAAGGCGAACGCAGCGCCCAGCGGCAGCGCACCGGCCGGGCCACGGCTGAACCGTGCGGTGTCGATCGCGAAGCGCCGCTGCAGGAGCGGCACCCGGACGACGCCCACCATCACCAGGCCCATCAGCACGACGAACGAGCCTCCGACGACGTTGATGACCTGCCGGTTCTGCACCAGCAGCAACCCCAGGGCCGACGCCGTGATCCCGAGCACGGTGAAGACGAGCGTGAACCCGACCACGAACAGCACCGAGCCGGTCATCACCCGCGTGCGCTCCTGGACGGCAACCGTTCCGCCGGCCGCCGCGACCGGCTGGCGCAGCCCGGAGACGTAGGACACGTAGCCCGGCAGCATCGGCAGGCAGCACGGCGACGTGAACGAGATCACCCCGGCGACGAGCGCCAGGGACATCAGCGCGTAGAGCTCCAAGACTGCGATCCTCCGACCGATGAGTGCCGTCCCGGCACACTACCGCCCGGGTGCGACGGGCCTGGCATCCGTGGCCTGTGGCGCGGACCACCGCCCCGTGCCCGGCATCAGCGCTTGAGGTTGACCAGCTCCTGGAGCAGCTCGTCGGACGTCGTGATCACGCGGCTGTTCGCCTGGAACCCGCGCTGGGCGATGATCAGGTTCGTGAACTCGGACGACAGGTCGACGTTCGACATCTCGAGCGCGCCGCCCGACAGCCCGCCGCGGCCGCCCGTCCCCGCCGTGCCGACCTGCGCCGCACCCGAGTTGACCGTGGTCCGGTAGAGCGAGTTGCCCGACTTCTCGAGCCCGGTCGAGTTGGCGAACGTCGCGAGCGCGATCTGGCCGATCGCCTGCTTGAGCCCGTTGCTGAACGAGCCCATGAGCGTGCCGTCCGCGTTGAGCGAGAAGGACTGCAGGTTGCCCGCCTCGCGCCCGTCCTGCGACGCGGCCTTGGCCGTCTCGAGGCCCGCGAAGCCGGTCATCGTCGACAGGTCGACCGCGACCGCCCCGATCGTGAGCGAGGCGGGCGACGTGAGTGCCCCGGTCGTTGCGTCGAACGTCATCGCGTAGGGACCGTCGGCGGCCGTGCCGTCGCCGCCGGCGACCAACCAGCCCGTCGCCGACCTGGTCAGCTGGAGCGAGAGCGTGCGGGCGTTGCCCAGGTCGTCGAACACCTCGATCGTGCGGTTCAGGATCGTCCCGTCAGCAGCGTCGGCGGGGACGTTGCCCTGGAACCCGACGGCCGCCGTCGCCCGCGCGCCCATCAGCGTGGTGATCGGCAGCTGCAGGTCGACGAGCGGCGCGTTCGTGTCGATCGACCCGTCCCCCGCCGCGGCCCAGCCCTGGACGAGGGCGCCGTCGGGCGTGACGAGCTGCCCGAGCGTGTCGAAGTTGAACGAGCCCGCCCGCGTGTAGAGCTGCTCGTTGCCGCTGCGGACGGTGAAGAACCCGTCGCCGTTGATCATCATGTCGGTGCTGCGGTTGGTGAGCTGCGCGGCGCCCTGCTGGAAGTTCGTCGTGATGCCCGCGACGCGCACGCCGAGACCGACCTGGGCGGGGTTCGTGCCGCCGACGCCCTCCTGCGCGCCGCCTGCGTTCGTGAGGACCTGCGAGAGCGTGTCCTGGAACTGCGTCTGGGACGACTTGAAGCCGGTCGTGTTGACGTTGGCGATGTTGTTGCCGGTCACGTCGAGCATGGTCTGGTGGGCGCGGAGGCCGCTGATGCCGGAGAAGAGCGAGCGGAGCATGGTCGGTTCCCTTCGATGGGGTGGTTCAGGAAGCAGCGGGAGCTGCGGGGGCCGCGGGGGCTGGGGGGGTGGATGCGGAGCGGATGGAGGCGATGGCGTCGAGCGGGATCTCGTCCTCGCCCACGGTCACCGTCGGCACGGACCCGGCGTAGGACACGCCCGCGACCACGCCGGAGACGGTCTTCCCGTCGGCCCCCGTGTAGCTGACCTGCTGCCCGACGAGCGCCGCGGCGTTGGCCCGCATCTGCAGCGCGAAGCTCTCGCGCTGGGTGGTGGAGAGCTCGGTGAGCGCCTCCATGGACGCCATCTGCGTCGTCTGGGTCATGAGCGAGTCGCTGTCCATGGGCGAGCTCGGGTCCTGGTTGCTGAGCTGCGCGATGAGCAGCCCGAGGAACGCCTGCTTGTCGAGCGTGGCGTTGTCCTTCTTCGCGCTCGCCTCGACGGCGGCCGGCGAGTACATGCCGGAGCTGGCCGACGTGATCGTCTCGATGCTCATGGGGTGCGGCTCCTGGGTGGTGGTGCGGTCGACGGGTGAGGTGGCTGGGTGGTGGTGCGGGGTCCGGCGGATCAGACGGTGACGTCCAGGCCGGCGAGCCCGGTCGTCGATCTCGGCGGTCCCGTCGGCGGTATCGCGCCGGCTCGCGGCGCACGCACTGACTCGGACCCGCGCCCGGCGCCCGACGGCTCGCCCTGCGCACCGCCACGGTGACCGCCCAGGCCGGCCCCGGCGTCGGACCCGGCCTGCTCCTTGCCCGTGCCGAGCGAGAGCTGGCCCTGGAGGCCGGCACCCGCGAGGTCGCGGCGGAGGTCGGGCAGCGCCGCCCGGAGCGCCTCACGCGCGTGGTCCGAGCCGCCGAGCAGCTCGATCCGCACGCCCTCGGCGCCGATGTGGGCGAGCACGCGCACGGGTCCGATGGTGTCGGGCGAGACCCGCACGACGATGACGTGCTCGCCCGGCGCCGCGGTCCGCAGGGTCGCGAGGGGGCCGGCGAGCTGGGCGGCGACGGGACGGTCGGGCAGCGCGCTCGACGGCGCGGCCACCGGTGCGGCCGGCGCGGCGGCGGCTGCGCTCGAGGTCCCCGCGGGCACCGCGACCACGACGCGCTCGCCGCCTCCCGCGCCCTCGCCGACCGCCGACGACGCCGCGGCCGGGACCGCGGGCGTCGTCACCTTCTCGACGGGCCTCTCGACGGCCTCGCTCGCTGCCGGGGCCGCGGTCAGCGACCCGACGACGCCGGGGCGGGCGCCCCTGTCGTCCTGCGGTCCGTGGCCACCGGCCGAGGTGCCGTCGGTGTCCGTCGCCCCGTCGTTCGCCGCACCGGGTACGACGGCGGGCGTCGCGCCCGGTGCGGGTACGTCCCGGGCCGCGGAGCTCGGCGTGACGGTGGTCGGCGCGGCGGGGGTCTGCGTGACAGGGGTCGGCGCGGCCGTGGTCGGCGCGGCGGGGGTCTGCGTGACAGGGGTCGCCGCGGCCGTGGTCGGCGGCGGACCGCCCGCCGGCGTGAGGGTCGCGGTCGCGGCGCGAGCGCCGTCGTCGGTGCCTGCCGCTCCGACGTCGGCCGCGTCGGGCGTCCCGCCGAGCGCGATCACGACCGGCGTGGCGACGACCGCCTCGGGCGCGACCGTGGCCGCCGTCTCCCGAGAGGTCGGAGTCTCGCCGTCGGGCAGCGCGCGCGCGTCGGGCGCGTCGTCCGCACGCTCCGTGACCGCAGGGTCCGGCTGCCGGTCGCCCGACGCCGAGGACGCGTCGGACCCGGGACGCGGGTCGGCCACCTGCGCGTCGAGCGCCGACGCGAACGCCTCGCCCCGCGACGCCCGGTCGGCCGACCCCCGACCGCCCGCAGCGGCCGCGACCGGGTCCGTGCGCGGCGTCGGCGGTAGCACCAGCTGGAGGTTCATCGCACTGCTCCGTTCCTCGAACCGTCGGCGAGCATCGAGCCACCCGCACCCACGCCGACCGACGCCGCGCGGCGCGAGGCGATCTCGTCGAGGGCGAGCTGCTCCTGGCGGTCGTCCTCCGACCGGACCTCGGCGCGGTGCGTGTCCTCGAGCTTCTCGAGCGCGACCGACCGGGAGCGGGTCGCCGACCACTCCCCGGTCCGTACGCGCGCCACGTCCGCGGCGGCGCCCGCGACGGTCACGGCCTCGGTCACCAGCCCACCGAGCGCCGCACGACCGGCGACCCCACGCGCGAAGGCGAGGCGATCGCCGTCGGGCATGGAGTGCGCGGCGAGCGTCGCCTGCGTGCCGACGCGGACCGCCTCTGCCGACCGGAGCTCGGCGTTGGCGAGCGCGAGGCGACCGGCGGCCTCGTCCTCCTGGAGCTTGCGCAGGCGCAGCAGGCCCGCGAGCCGGAACGCACGCTCCATCACGCCACCCCCAGCCGGGCGACGAGCGCACCGAGGCGCTGCCACGAGTCGGTCGCCGGGACCTGCTCCGTCATGCCCTGACGCAGGAAGTGGTCGATGTGGTCGGCATGCGCGACGGCGGCGTCCACGAGCGGGTTGGTCCCGGCCGCGTACGCGCCGACGTCGATGAGGTCCTGCGCCTGCCGACGCGCGGCCATGACCCGGCGCAGCACGGTCGCGAGGCGCTTCTGCTCGTCGGTCGTCACGCGCGACGCGACGCGCGAGATCGAGCCGAGCGCGTCGATGCTCGGGAAGTGGCCGGCGACGGCGAGCTTGCGGTCGAGCACGACGTGCCCGTCGAGGATCGAGCGCGCGGCGTCGGCGATCGGCTCGTTGTGGTCGTCGCCGTCCACGAGCACGGTGTACAGGCCGGTCACCGAGCCCGACTCCCCCGTGCCCGCACGCTCGAGCAGCTGCGCGAGGACGGAGAACGTCGACGGCGGGTAGCCGCGCGTCGCCGGCGGCTCGCCGACCGACAGCCCGATCTCGCGCTGGGCCATCGCGACGCGCGTGAGCGAGTCCATCATGAGCACGACGTCGCCGCCCTGGTCGCGGAAGGACTCGGCGATCCGGGTCGCGAGGAACGCCGAGCGCAGGCGGACCAGCGCCGGCTCGTCGGACGTCGCGACGACGACGACGGAGCGCGCGAGCCCGGCCGGGCCCAGGTCGTCCTCGAGGAACTCGCGGACCTCGCGCCCGCGCTCCCCGACGAGCGCGATGACGGTGAGCTCGGCGTCCGTCCCGCGCGCGATCATCGACAGCAGGCTCGACTTGCCGACGCCCGAGCCGGCGAACAGGCCCATGCGCTGGCCGCGGCCGACGGTCGTGAGGGTGTCCATCGCGCGCACGCCCAGGCTGAGAGGCGTGTCGACGCGACGCCGGGTGAGCGCGTTCGGCGCCGAGGCGTCGACCGGCACCTGGCCGGCGGCGCGCAGCGGGCCCTTGCCGTCGATCGGCCGGCCGAGCCCGTCGAGCACGCGCCCGAGCAGTCCCCGGCCGACCGGCGCGGTCATCGCGCGACCCAGCGCGCGAGCCGGGGTGCCGGCGCGCAGGCCGTGCACCGCGGCGAGCGGCATGCAGCGGGCGGCGTCGCGCGTGGTCGCGACGACCTCGGCGAGCACGGTGTCCCCCGGCTCGCCGATCTCGACGAGCCCGCCGACGGCGCAGTCCACGCCCGCGACCTCGATCGACAGGCCGACGACGGTCCGGACCGACCCGATGCGCTCGGGCCGCGCCGCCGCGAGGGCTCGCTCCCAGCGATCCGTCCGCGCCGCGCGTGCGGGGGTCATCGTCGCGGTCACCGCGCACCCCCGACCCACGTGTCAGACCCAGCGCGCGCCTGGGCACGCGCACGGTCTGACACGTCGAGGGCGAGCGCCTCCTGACGCGAGCTGTCAGACATGCCGCGCGCCTGGGCACGCGCACGGTCTGACACGTCGAGGGCGAGTGTGGTGCTGCGGGTCAACGGGCACCGCCCCATGTCGACGTGTCAGACCCAGCGCGCGCCTGGGCACGCGCACGGTCTGACACGTCGGCGGCGGGGGTGTCCGCGGCCAGGGCGCGGCGGACACGCTCGACCGCCGACCCGATGCGCGCGTCGAGGAAACCGTCGGGCAGCTCGCTCACGGCGTCGCCCGGGGCGAGCGACGCGTCGGGGACGACCGTGACGCCGTCGGGCAGCGAGTCGACGAGTCCGAGCGCGGTCAGCGCCCGCACATCGGCGGGATGGAGGCGGATCGTGTGGACCGCCGGCTCGGCGGGCAGGCTGAGCGCGCGGGCGAGCGCGGCGCGCGCACGGGCGTCGCCGTCGGCGAGCTCGTGACCGAGCACTGCCTCGGCGAGCGTGACGGCGCTGGCGTCGAGCGCCGCGGACGACTCGGCCAGCACGGGGTCGACCCGGGCCGACGCAGCCGCCGCAGCCCGGCCCAGCGCGGCCAGCGCCGCCTGGACGTCGGCGGCCCGCTCGCGCTCGGCCGCCCGGAACGCGTCGTCGAGGGTGCGTCGCTGGTGCTGCGCCGCCTCCGACGCAGCACGGGTCCCGGCGGCCCACCCGGCGGCCCAGCCGGCGGCGCGCGCCTGCTCGACGCCGTGGTCGGATCGTGCGTCGAGCACGCCCCCGACCGGCGCGGGCCGGAACCGCGCGACGGGCGCCACGACCGGAGCCGAGACCGCGACGGGCTCAGACATACTCGTCCTCGGTGTCGCGGCGGATGACGATCTGCCCGCTCTCCTCGAGGCGGCGGATGCCCTGCACGATGCCGGCGCGCGCCTCCTCGACCGTCGACATGCGGGTCGGCCCGAGCAGCTCCATCTCCTCGACGAGGTTCTCGCGCGCACGCTCGGAGAGGTTGTCGAGGATCTTGTCGCGGACCTCCTCGCTCGTGCTCTTGAGCGCGACGGCCAGGGTCGCGCCGTCGACCGAGCGCAGCACCAGCTGCACCGCGCGGTCCTCGAGCAGCACGATGTCGCCGAACACGAACATGCGGCTGCGGACCTCCTCGGCGAGCTCCTTGTCCCGCACCTGGAGGCCCTCGAGGATCAGCTTCTCGGTGCCCGGGTCGGCGCGGTTGATGATCTCGACGAGCGGCTGCACGCCGCCGACGGCCGACAGCTCCTGGGGCGTGAGGACCGACGACGCCTTGCGCTGCAGGTTGCCTGCCACCACGGCGACGACGTCGGGGGCCGCCCGCTCGAGCAGCGCGATGCGGTGCGCGACCTCGGCCTGGGTGTCGGCCGGCAGACCCGCGAGGATCGCCGACGCGTGCTCCGGTCGCAGGTGCGCCAGCACGAGCGCGA
The DNA here is from genome assembly GCF_012952065.1 of Cellulomonas fimi. Taxonomy (GTDB): domain Bacteria; phylum Actinomycetota; class Actinomycetes; order Actinomycetales; family Cellulomonadaceae; genus Pengzhenrongella; species Pengzhenrongella fimi_A. The sequence goes on along the minus strand of NZ_JABCJJ010000022.1, from coordinate 19,095 downwards.
CCGTCTGCGGGTGCTCGCCCGTGAGCAGCCCCATGACCTGACGGGCGTCGGCGTTCTGGAGGAACTCGAACGGCTGCGGGGCCATCGCCGTGGTGAGCCGCTCCATGACGCTGCGCGCCCGGTCGGCGCCGAGCGACGCCTCGAGCAGCTGGTGCGCGTAGCTCAGGCCGCCGCGTGCGATCAGCCCGGGCCCGGTGATGGAGACGGCGTGGAACTCCTCCACCACGCCGTCGGCGAGCGTCGGGTCGACGTTCTCGAGCCGCACGATCTCCGCGGTGATCTCGTCGATCTCCTGCTCGTCGAGCTGCGCCATGACGCGGGCCGCACGCTCACGACCGAGCTGGAGCAGGACCAGGGCCGCCTTCTGCGTCCCGGACAGGGCCGCGGTCGCCGAGGGCAGCGTGGGGGTCGACGGCGCGGGGGCCGTCACGGTGGTCACGGTGCCCGACGACGCGGGGAGGGTCGCGACGGTCATCGCTTCGCCCCGCCGCCCACGAGCCAGCCGCGCAGCAGGTCGGCGACCTCACCCGGCTGCTCGTCCGCGAGGGCGCCGATCTCCGCGCGCTTGATCGCGGCGTCGTCCACCGAGGGGCGCGGCGCGCTGATCGCGATCGTGTCGCCGCCGTCGAAGGGGAGCGCCGGGGTCTCGTTGACCATGGTGAGCTCGCCGATGTCGAGCGCCTCCCGCCGCGACCTGCGCGAGCGGCCCTTGGCCACGAGGAACGCGAGCACGAGGGCGAGCAGGACCGCGCCCGCGATGATGCCGGTGCGGAGCAGCTCGGCCTGCGCGGCCGCCTTCGTCTCCTCGGCGGCCGCGGCGAGCGCGGCCTGCGCCTCCTCGGCGGTCCGGGTGTCGAACTGCATCCGCGCGACCTCGACCGTGTCGCCGCGCGCCGGGTCGATGCCCGCCGCCGTGGTGACGAGCGCGGACAGGTCGGTCATGTCGAGGTCGGCGCCCGCGGCCTGGTCCACCACGACCGAGACGGACTGCCGGCGGACCGTGCCCGGCGTCGTCGTCGTGCGCTCGGTGACCTTGTTGACCGCCGGGTTGAGGGTCTCGCTCGACTTGGTGTAGCTGCTCTCGCCCGTGCCGCCGTTCGGGACCGCGATGTTGTCGGGACCGAGGACCCCGCCCGCCGGCATGCCGGTGCCGGCGTACTCCTCGGTCGTCCTGGTGGAGGACAGCGCGGGGACCTCCTCCGGGGCGGCGAACGTCTCGCTCGTGCGGTCGGTGTTGTCGAGGTTCAGCTCCGCGTTCACGGTGACGACGGCCTTGCCCGGACCGACGACCCGGTCGAGCATCGCCTGGACCGCGGTCGAGACCCGCTGCTCGTACTCGGCGGTCTTCTGGTCGGACAGGCCACCCGCGGGGGCACCGCCGACCGCCGAGAGCACCTGGCCCTCGGAGTCGATCACCGCGACGTCGGTCGGCTTCATGCCCTGCACGCCCGCCGAGACCAGGTGCACGATCGACTGGACCTGCGCCGGCTCGAGCGTCGTGCCGCGCGCGGTCTGGACGAACACCGACGCCGTCGGGTCCGCCTTCTCGGAGACGAACACGCTCTCCTCGGGCAGGGCGAGCTTGACCGTCGCGGCCTCGACGCCGTTGATCGCGCCGATCGTCCTGGCCAGCTCGCCCTCCATCGCACGCTGGTACGTCGTCTGCTGCTGGAACTCCGAGGCGGTCATGCCCATGTCGTCGAGCAGCGAGTAGCCCGCGCCGTCGGACGATGCCGGCAGGCCCGCCGCGGCGACCGCCAGGCGCGTCGCGTACAGCTGGTCGGCCGGCACGAGGATCGTCCGGCCGCCGTCGGCGAGCTCGTACGGCACGCCCTCGCCGTCGAGCTGGTCGACGATCGCGCTCGCATCGGCCGGCGAGACGTCCGCGAACAGCGGGCTCATCGTCGGCTTGGTCAGGAACGCGGACAGCGCGACGAGCCCGAGCACGAGTCCCGCGACGCCGATGATCGCGAGCGTCCGCTGCGCGAGGCTGAACTGGTTGGTGACCGTGCGCATCCGGTCCAGCGCGGTGGCGATCTGCGTGGGCATCAGGCCTGCATCCTCATGATCTCGGTGAACGCCTCGACGGCCTTGTTGCGGACGGCCGCGGTCAGCTCGAGCGTGACCTTGGCCTCGCTCGCGGCGATCGTGTAGTCGTGGACGTCGTCGAGGTCACCGGTGACCGCGCGGACCGCGAGCTCGTCGGCCGTCGACTGCAGGCCCTGGAGCTGGTCGATCGAGCCGGTGAGCGCGGTGGCGAAGCCCGGGCCGCCGGCGGGTGCGGCGACGGTCCCGGCCGAGGCGACGGCGTCGGCCCCTCCCAGGTAGGAGGTGGGTGCGACGCCGGTGACGGCGCCGATCACGTCGATGGGCATCAGGACCGTCCGATCTGCAGGGCTGCCTGGTAGGTCTCGCGGGCGCGGTCGACGATCGCGGCGTTCGCCTGGTAGCCGCGCTGCGCCATGATCAGCTGCGTCATCTGGCTGGCCATGTCGATGTCGGGGTAGCGGACGTAGCCGTCGGCGTCCGCGAGGGGGTGGTCGGGCTCGTACGTGAGGCGGCCCTCGGCGCTGCCCAGGGCGATGCCGCGGACCTGGACGCCGGCGCCGTCGTCGGTGTCGTTGCCGTCGTTGGACGCCTGCGCGACGACGTACTTCGCCTGGAAGGCGGCCTCGTCGGTGCTCGAGACCGTGTTCATGTTCGCGAGGTTGTCGCTGACGGCATCGAGCCACTTGCGGTAGACGGTCAGACCGGTGCCGGCGATCCCGATCGCGCCGAAGGTGCCCATCAGGCGGTCCGCATCGCGATGCGCAGGGACGAGAACTTGCCGTCGATCGCCTGCGTGGCGAGCTGGTAGCGGAGGTTGGTGTCGACGTTGAGGAGCGTCTCGGCGTCGAGGTTCACGTTGTTGCCGTCCATGCGGGTCGGCTCGAGGGAGCGCGCGACCGTGGGGGTGACCGCGCCGGAGCCGTCCGCGACCGCGGAGGCGAGGCTGTCCTCGAACGCGACGCGGCCGGCGAGGAACCCGGGGGTCTGGATGTTCGCGACGTTGTTGGCGATCACGCGCTGGCGCAGCGCGAGGCCGTCCAGCGCACTGTTCAGCGCGACGGCAGCGACGGAGTCGAACACGGCAGCGATCACCTCAGCGACGTATGTCAGGTGTGTCGGCCGATCCTTGGCCTGCGGGTCGAGCGATCCGTGCTCAGGGGGTTCATCGGTGTCGCCGCGGCGGGTGTGAGGTTTCTTGGTCGTACGTTTCCGCAGGTGGTGAGGTGTGTCCGCTTCTGGGCCTGGTGTGTCCGAGATGCGCCCGGGGTTGCGTGCGGCCGAACGGGTGACGGGCGATCCCGCGTAGGGGCGGTGGCGGTGCTGACAGCCGCGCGAGTGACTGCGGGGGCTCGCGGTGCCCGTGGGGCATCACTCCGGCCCCACCCGCCCCGCCCGTCACTCGCGCGGCTGCGAGGATCGGCGCGCCGCGCGAGAACCGGTTCAGGCGAAGCGGGCGGTCACGTCCTGCGCCCGGTCGAGGGGCAGCGGGATCGGGAACGGGCCCGGCAGCGTGACGACCCGCAGCGGCGCCCCCGGCTCGACCCCGCTCGTGGAGAGCGCTGTCAGCGCCGCGAACGGCCCCGCGAGCGGGATCGCCACCGCGGGCGGCAGCGGCAGCGCAGCACCGCCGAGCGCCGTCGTCAGCAGCGAGGTGAGGAACGGGCCCGCGAACAGGTCGAGCGTCGCCAGGATCGCGAAGAGCGTGAACTGGCCGAGGAGCACGGCGATCACGTAGAGGAACGGGTTGATCTGCACGTCGGACGTCACCGCGATCGCGGGCGTGCCGAGTCCGACGGTCAGCGCGCCGCCGGCCACGGTCGCCACGACCGGGGCCGTCGCCGTCGCGGTCGCGACCACCGTCGCCAGGCTCTGGAACGCGACGGCCTGGATCCGGATGTCGACCTGCAGCAGCCCGGCGGCGTTGACCTGCGCCAGCAGGAACTCGACCGACACCGTCGCGGCAGGCGCGCCGTTGGGCAGGGTCGGGATGGTCCCTGGCGGCGTCGGGACCGGGGTGCTCGCGAGGATGACGGACGGATGGCCGGGCGCCCACGGCGGGAACGTCGGCGGGATGCCGAGGCCGGCGCTGACGGCGGCGCGCACCGCCGAGAGGAGCGAGCCGTTGTTGAGGACGAGCGCGACGTGGTCGAGCGGTGCCCCGAGAGCATTGCGCCGCAGGGTGACCGCCGTGGCCGCCGCCGGGTTCCCGGGCGCGAGGAGCAGCGAGGCGAGCACCTTGAGGGACCGGGCGCTCGTGCGCACCCCGCCGAACGTGAGGCCGGCCGGCTCGGCGATCACCATCGTCCTCGTGATGCTCGCCTGGGCCCCCTGCACCAGCTGCACGACGGCGCCGTCCACGCGGGCGGCGATGTCCTGCCTGCGCTGCTGGTAGGCCATCTCGCCGTTGCCCTGCGCGCCGCCCGCCGCGACGTACGCCATCGCGAGCAGGAGCTGGACCGGGGGCGAGGCGAAGAGGGCGTTCTGGTCCACGGTCGCGGACCCGCCCCCTGGCGCCGGGGCGAGCACGACGCCGCGCGCTCCGCCGCCCACCGTGCCGACCGAGACCGCCAGCGGCACGGCGAACGTGCCGCGGACGTCGGCCACCGACAGCCCCGGCGGGATCGGCACCGGGAAGCCCCCGACCCGCGCCGCGACGACCGTGATCTGCGCGACGTAGTCCCCCCGGACCAGCACGCGCTCGCCCACCAGCACGTCGACGCTCGCGGCGCTGATCGAGACGACGTGCACCCGCAGGTCCATCTCGGCGTCGTTGAGGTCGCGGTCCGGCGGGTTCGGCAGGGTCACCGCGCCCAGGAGGGCCGGGGACAGCAGCTCCTCGGTCACGTCGAGCGCGAGGTCGAACCCGCCGTGGTCAGCGAAGGTCATCGCCGCCCACCTCCCCGACCGTTCCCGCGGCCAGCTGCACCGAGGAGTTCGGATCGCGCGCGAGGAACGCGAGCAGCGCCGAGGGCACGGCGATCGGCACCGCGGGCGACGCCGGCGTCGGTGGCCCGAGCACCGCGCGCTTGACGCCCGCCACCACGAGGGCGACGACGTCGGGGCCGTACCGGCCGGCGGCCACGGCACCGACCGTGCCCTCGATGTCCGCGAAGAGCGACGCGTAGCCGTCGGGCTGGGTCCCGGCCTGCACCGCGACGTCACGCAGGAGCTCGATCGCGAGCACCTCGGGCGGGCTGTAGACCACGATCCCGGCGTCGAGCATCCCGGCCGACGCGAGCAGCCGCTCGACCAGGTGCCGGCCCGTGAGCGGGAGGTCGACCGGCTCGATCTCGGGGAGCAGCTCACGCAGCACGGCTCCGGGGTCGGTGAGCAGCCGGCGCGGGTTCCCCGGGTCGGCGTGCAGCCACTCGCGGAGCTCGCCCTCGTGCTCGAGCACCGCCTCGGCGGCGCGCAGGCGTCGCTCGTCGACGGCCCGCTCGTCCTCGAACCCCGCGAGGAGCGTGCGGACGGGCCGCGACTCGTCGTCGGAGAACCGGACGACCAGGCGCGACGACGGAGGCCCGAGACCCGAGCGCTCGTCCATGGCATTCACCGTCTTGATCGGTGAGTCCCCGCCGGAGGGGCGGAGGCCGTCAGGTCTCCTGTTGTAGGGCCGCCCCGGTGGCCGTGTCAACGAAACCAGGAGTGTCCGGCGTTCAGAACCGGCCGGTGTCGACCGGGACCAGTCCGTAGGGCGCCGGCAGGGTCGCCTCCGCCGTGGGATACAGGAGCTCGACGACCCGGTCGCCGTTGTCGTCGAACCGGATGAGCCTGCGGGCCTTGAACGAGTAGGTGACCGGCACGCCCACCTGGCCCTGGAGCGCGACGTTGCCGTAGGTGTCGAACACCGTCACCGTGCCGCTCGTGATCGCGGCGCCGGTGGCCGAGTCCTTCGCCGTGACGGTGTGCGAGGCCGGGGTCAACCGTGCCGGGTACGGGTTGATGCGCGCCTCCGCCTGACCGGGGACGGGAGCCGGCGCGGTACGCAGCCGCAGCAGGAGGGCGGCCACCTGCGCCTGGAGGGTCGCGTCCCACAGGGCCTCGGCGTGGTTCAGGGGGTTGGTCGTGTGCGACGCCGCGAACGGCAGCCGCGATCGCGCGTCTGTCACGAGCACGTCGCCGACGCCGGGCGCGAGCTCCGGTGTAGAGCCCACCAGAGCCGTCAGGGCGGCGATGAGGTGCGTCACCGGGGGGAACGGCGCGAGCGCGAGGGCGAGCGGGCCGAAGCTCACGGCGTCGAGCGGCGCCCCGACCGGGACCGGCACGACGCCCCAGTGGAAGAAGGGCCATGGCACCGGCCACGGGAGGTACGAGTCGGGCGTGTACATGGTGGCCCACAGCCGCGAGAACACCGTGCTGGTCCCGCCGAACGTGTGGTACGTGACGCCCGGCACCGGCTCGCCCGGCGCGATCGACGCGGTCGGGGTGCCGATCACCAGCTCCGCGATCGCCGGGTTGAGCACCATCCCGCGCATCATCGCGAGGAAGCCGGGCGGTGGCGCCCCGAGCGCCGCGACCGACCCCTGCACGCCGGCGAGCAGCCCGTCGATGCTCGCCGCGAGCGAGGCGACTCCCGAGCCGAGGTGGGGCGAGTGCAGGGTGACCAGCGTCGTCATCCGGCCCATGAATCGAGCCAGTGCGGGGTTCCCCACGGCGCCGCGGAGGAACGTGCGCGCGACGAGCCCGCCGCGGCTGTGCGCGACGAGCCCGCCGCGGCTGTGCGCGACGATCGCCACCCGCAGACCCATGAGCTGGGGGTGCGCGTCGATTGCCAGCGCGAGGGCGGTGAGCTGGGCGGCGTCGTTCGCGATGAGCGGTCCCGACTGGCTGTACACCACGGTGCTGAGCCCGCTCGTGAGGAGCGCGTCCTGCCAGCTCGTCAGGCTCGCGGGCGTCGGGTCGAGGAAGAAGCTGTCCGCCGGGAGCAGGGGTGGGGTGGGGGCGAACCCGCGGTCCATGTACCCGCCGGGGTTGGCGGTGCGGTCGAACGCGGTTCCGGGGCGCGCGGTCAGCGGTGACGTCATGTCGCCGCTCGTGCCGGACAACCCGTGCAGCAGGATCACCAGCGGCAGCGTCGGATCCAGCGGGCCCTCGACCTGGGCGTCCACCATGCCGTCGAACCGGGTGAGCGTGAGGGACATGGCGGCGACCTTCCCGAGGCGGCGCGTCGTCGCGCCTGGGGGAAGGTGCCGGCGGGCGGTCGGCTGGATACCGCCGCGCCCGGGTTGCGCCTCGCCTGCGACGACGTGCCTCGCCGGCGACGACGCGCGGGCGGGGTCAGCCGGCGGTGTCGAGGTAGACCGGGGTGGCCTCGGGGGTCGCGCGCAGCTGCTCGACGGCGCGCAGCTCGCGACGGCTCTGCGCGGCGGCTGCCGCGAGTCCGCGTGCGACCCGCACCTGCCGGTCCAGCAGTGCCTGGGCCCGCTCGACCAGGGGCGCGGGGAGCTGTCCGAGGTGGGACGGTGGAACCCAGCCCGGCCCCACCGGTCCGGTCGCGTGCCCGGCACGGAGGAGCGCCTCGGCGTCGGCCACGCTCAGCTCGAGGTCAGCGAGCGCGTCCGACCACGCGACGTCCCAGCCTGGAGCCGCGCCAGTGGGCCCGACCAGCGCGGTCGTCATCCGACGCCGAGCTCACCGCCCACCGCGCGCTCGCCGAAGGCGGCCACGGTGCGCTGGGTCGGGACGACCGGGGCCGACGACGCGGCCACCGTCGCGGCAGCCTCGTGCCACGCGTCGCGCAGGGGGGCGACGAGCTCGCGGGCCTTGGCGGTGCGCTCGGGGTCGCCGGCGATCGAGCAGCCGATCAGCTCGCGCAGCAGGTACATGTACAGCTCCATGAGGCCCTTGCCGCCGGCCCAGGCGTCGACGTCGAGGGTCGAGGCGAGCGCGGAGACGACGTCCTGCGCGTGGTCGAGCTGGTCGGCCGCGGCGGAGCGGTTGCCCTCGCGCTGCGCCGCCTCCGCGCGGTCGATGTCGAGCACCAGGCGGTCGTAGAGCATCGTGAGGATCTGCTGCGGACCGGCGGTCGCGACGGCGTTGTCGAGGAACCGGCTGCGGGTCAGGGCGAGGTTCATGGGGTCTCCGATCGGTCGGGTCGACGCCGTCAGGCGGAGCTGGACGAGAGGCCGGCGAGCTGCCCGGCGAGCCAGTTGGACTGCGAGTTGAGGCCGCTGAGCGTGACCTCGAGCGCCGCGTAGGTGCGCTGGAGGCCCTCGCGCCGCTGCTCGAGGCGGCGCTCCCAGTCCGACACCTGCTCCGAGAGGCTCTTGCTGAAGCTCTCCTGGTTCTTGATCTGCAGCGAGAGCGTCCCGTCGATCGGGTCCGAGACCGTCTTCGCGGCCGTCTCGACGCGAGCAGCGAGGCCGACGACGACGCCCTGCACCTTCGCGGGGTCCGCCGCCATCGCGGCGCTGAACTTGGCCTCGTCGAACGTCACGGTCCCGTCGCGGCCCAGCACGATGCCGACCTCCGACGGGGAGACGCCGTCCACCGGGTAGGACGCGGCGTTGAGGACCGACTGCTGGAGCGCGCGCGTGGCGCTGTCGCCCGAGAGGACGCCGCCGCTGATGACGGTCCGGCCGTCCTCGGAGGTCGTGGTCGTCGTCGCGGTGCGGGACCTGACCTCCGAGAGCACGACGCCGAGCGCGCCGACCAGGCCGGAGGCGAGCTTCTTCACGGCGGCGTCGTCGCGCGCGATCGTCAGCGTGACCGGGTCGGCCTCCTTGGCGGTGACCGTGAGGTCCACCCCGGTGAGCACGCCGCTGAAGGTGTTGGTCGCCGACGTCACGGACTGCTCGGCTGCGGTGCCCTTCCAGAGGGTGATCCGGGCGTTTGCCGCGGAGGTGATGGCGGCAGCGCGGTCGACGACCTTCGTGCCGGTCGCGAGCGTGTCCGCGGTGACCGTGTCGCGGTAGACGTCGAACGCCGCCGGCTCTCCGGTCGCCTTCGAGGTGAGCTGGAGCCGCGACTGCGTGTCGGAGACCTTGACGACGGTGGCGGTGATGCCGGCGTCGGCCTCGTTGACCGCTCGGGCGAAGCCGGCGAGGTCGGTGACACCGTCGAGGTCGACCGCGGTGAGCGTCGCGTCGGGTCCGGATCCGCTCACGAGCGTGACGCTCCCCGGGACGGTGCCCGGGCCGAAGAAGCCGGCGAGGTCGGTGACGGCCGCGCTGACCGAGGTCTGGCCGGTGGCGAGCGCGTCGACCGTGAAGCTGAGGGACGAGGCCTGAGCGCCGGCCGAGGTCGTCGCGGTGACGGTCTTCGCGGACGAATTCGCGGTGACGGCGTCCCACTTCGCGGGGGTCGCGGCGGTCTTCGCGGCCTCGGCCAGCGAGGAGACCTTGGTGTTGAGGGACTGCAGGGCCGAGATGTAGGACTGGGTGGTGGTGACCTTGGCCTTGAGGAGGGTCTGCGGCATCGCCTCGACCTTCATGAGGCTGTTGATCAGCCCGGTCGTGTCGAGGCCGCTCGCCAGCCCGTCGATGCCCATCACGGCCATCAGGTTGCTCCGTCCCGTGCTCGATCTCGTGCGGGGCGGCCGCGGGGTCTGCGGCCGGAATGCGAACCGGCGGTGGGCGACGCGAGGTCAACCCACCGCCGGTCGGTCATGCGGTCATGCGGTCATGCCGTGCGCGGGCTTCGCCCGCTCAGATCAGCGGAGGAGCGACAGGACGCCCTGCGGGATCTGGTTGGCCTGCGCGAGCATGGCCGTGCCGGCCTGCGACAGGATCTGCGCCCGCGTGAACTGCACCATCTCCGAGGCCATGTCAGTGTCACGGATCCGGCTCTCCGACGCGGACAGGTTCTCCACCGCGACGTTGACGTTCTTGATGGTGTACTCGAAGCGGTTCTGCAGGGCACCGAGACCCGCACGAGCGGTGGACACGGACGAGATCTTCTCGTCGATCTTGACGATGGACGCCTGGGCGGCGGTGGCCGAGGAGAAGTCGAGTCCCGCGGTCGTGTTCGCCACGACGGTGCCGGCCGCGATGTCGGTGCTGGGCGCGGTGTCGGCCACCGACCCGCCGTTGAGCGCCTTGACCGTGATGCCGGTCGCGGCGCCGTCGGCGTCCTTGTCGACGCTCACGGAGAAGTTGGCCGCGAAGTTCGTGTCCGCCGCGAGCGCGTCCGCGAGGCCCTGGACCGACGTCTGCGCAGCCACGCCGGTGACGACCACGTCCGAGGTGACACCGGAGCCGTTGTCGACGGAGAACGTGTACGTGCCGTCGTCGAGGGCAGTCGCCGCCACGGCGAACTTCGTCCCGCCGACCGCGAGCGAGCCCGTGGTGAGGTCGGCGGCGATCGCCTTGATGTTCGCCTTGGACAGGTCGACCTCGATCTGGCTGTTGGCGTCGCCGTCGGCACCGACCTGGAACTTCAGCTTGCCGGTGTTTGCGCCGGCCGAACCGTCGAGCAGGTTCGTGCCGTTGAAGTTGGTCGACGCGGCGATCCGGTCCAGCTCCGAGACGAGCTGCGTCGCCTCGGTGTCGATGTTCTTGCGGGCATCGGCGTTGTTCGAGTCGTTGCCCGCCTGCACGGCCAGGTCACGCACACGCTGGAGGATCGAGGTCACCTCGGTCAGGGCGCCCTCAGCGGTCTGCACCACCGAGATGCCGTCCTGGGCGTTGCGGGCCGCGACCTTCAGACCGCCGACCTGCGAGCGCAGGCCCTCGGAGATGGCGAGGCCGGCAGCGTCGTCCGCCGCCCGGTTGATGCGGAAGCCCGACGAGAGCTTCTCGAGCGACTTCGAGAGGTCGTTCTGCGTGTTGGAGAGGTTGCGGTAGCTGTTGACCGCCGCGATGTTCTGGTTGATCGAGAGACCCATGATGGAACTCCTCCTTGATTCGGGTCGGACCTGCTGACGCCCATCCATGGGCTGACAGCACCCTCATCGGTCACCCCGCCGGGTTGTGAAGGATTCCGCCGAAGATCTTTTCTGGCGCCGCACCTGCGCCAACGCGAAGGGCGACGCTCCCCGGTGATCCGGAAGAGCGTCGCCCTCGGCGATGTGCGCTGCTGTGCGGTAGTGAAGAGCCCTGCGGTCAGGCCGTCGTGGCGTACGCGGCCCCGGCGCGGGACCGCGCCTTGGCCTTCGCCGCGGCCAGCTCCTTCGCCTCGTCGCGCTGCTGCGGAAGCACGCCGGGCCCGGGCGCCGCGAGCTGCGAGGCCCGCGCCAGGAACGACGCCTGCTGCGCCACGAGGTCGAAGTACGCCTTGCGACGACGCTCGGCGACGCCGTCGGGCCGCTCGGCCACCGGGACCAGCGAGGGCTCGAGGCTCGCGTTCATGCCGTCCTTCATCAGCGCGAGCGCCTCGGTGCGCAGCTGGCTGATGCGGGACTGGGTGACGCCCAGCTCCTCGGCCAGCTCGACGACCGGGCGGTCGTGGAAGAACAGCTGCTCGACGACGTGGCGCAGCCGCTCGGGCAGGGCCGTGACGGCCGCCTTGAGGTGCTGGAGCTTCTCGTTGACGAGCAGGCTCTCCTCCGGGCCCATGCCGGGCTCGGTGACCGTGTCGGCGATCGCGCTGTCGAACGCCTCGATGCTGAGGATGCGGCGCTCGGCGTCGCCGCGGGCGGCGTCGACCTCGGCGACGTCGGTGCCGAGCGCGGTCGCGAGCTCCTCGCGCGTCGGAGTGCGGCCGAGCTGCGACGTCATCTCGTCGGACGTCGTGCTCACGCGGCGGGCCCGCTGGCGGGCGCCCCGGGAGACCCAGTCCATCGCGCGCAGCTCGTCGAGCAGCGCGCCCCGGATGCGGAGCGAGGCGTACCGGGCGAACGGGACCCCGGTCTCGGCGTCGTAGGCCTGGGCCGCCTGGACCAGGGCGAGCGAGCCGGCCGAGGCCAGCTCGTCCCGCGACACGTAGGCCGGGACGCGGCCGAGGAGCTCGGACACGCGGTACCCGACCAGCGGCAGGTTGGCCGTGACGAGGGCGTCTACTTCAGCGGGAGAGTTGCGCACCCCATCCCTTCGGCGCAGCGCCGACGCGGCTTGAGGGGGAGATCCATGCGAAGTTCTTGATCTGCCCGACGCCGGGCCGATCGCAACGGTGCCGAGAGCCTCCGGCCTGCGGTTTTGTTGAACGCATGACCTTACGGGTGTGACGGAGGTCACATCCCGTCGCTCGTTCGGGCGGAATCGTCACATCGGCGCGTGTCCGTCCGATCCATCTCCTGAACGGCCGCGACGTGCCGCACACGCACCATAAGGACAGGAGACCTCATGGGACTGGCAGAGCTCTCCGCCGTGCTGTGGCACGAACGGCAGCTGCTCGAGCTCCTGCTGTTCAAGCTCGAGGAGGAGCAGCTGGTGCTCTCGAGCGGCCGCACCCGCTGGCTCGGCCACGCGACCCGCGAGGTCGAGCAGGTCCTCGACCAGATCCGCTCGGCCGAGCTCGGCCGCTCGATGGAGGCCGACGACGCCGCGCGCGAGGTCGGCATCGAGCCCGGCAGCGGTCTGCTCGCGCTGGCGAACGCGGCCCCCGAGCCGTGGGACGAGCTGCTCGCGAGCCACCGCGAGGCCTTCGTCACGCTGACGTCCGAGATCCAGGGCGTCGCGCAGGGCAACCGCGAGCTCCTCACCAGCTCGCACCGCGCCGCGCAGGAGACGATCCTCGGCCTCCAGGAGACCGTCCACACGTACGACCCCCGCGGCGCGACCTCGGTCGGCACCGCCGCCGCCCAGCTCATCGACGAGTCCTTCTAGGAGCCCCGACACCCATGAGCAGCAGCTTCTCCGGCCTCTCGACCGCCCTCAGCTCGCTGATCGCGCAGCGGCAGGCGCTCGACGTCGCGGGTCAGAACGTCGCCAACGCCAACACGGTCGGCTACACGCGTCAGCGCGCGGACCTCGCCTCGGTCGAGGCGCTCTCCGCGCCGTCGATGTACTCGGCCGGGCGCGTCGCGGGCAACGGGACGCGGGTCACGGGCATCGAGCGGCTCGGCGACCTCTTCCTCGACGCGCGCCTGCGCGCGGAGACCGGCAGCGCCTCGTTCGCCGCCACGCGCAGCGAGACCTACCTGCGTCTCGAGTCGACCGTCGCGGAGCCCGGTGACAAGGGCGTCTCGCAGGCCCTCGGCGAGTTCTGGTCGGCGTGGCAGGAGCTCGGCAACACGCCGGACTCGGACGCGGCCCGCAAGGTCGTGCTCGAGAACGCGTCGGCCCTCACGCAGCGCATCTCGTCGGGCTACGCGGCCGTCGTCACGCAGTGGGACCAGGCGCGCACCGAGCTGGACGCCGCCGTGGTCGACGTGAACGCGACCGCGGCCGCCGTCGCCGACCTCAACGAGCGGATCCGCGGTGTGCTCGTCTCGGGCGGCTCGGCCAACGAGCTGATCGACACGCGCAGCTCGAAGGTCACCCGGCTCGCCGGGCTCGTCGGCGCGAGCGCGGTCGAGCGCGAGGACGGCACGCTCGACGTGATGGTCGGCGGCAACGCGCTGGTCCGCGGCGACAAGGCGCACGCGGTCGAGGTGACGCCCGGCACGTGGACGATGGGCTCCCCCGTCGCCCTGCGCTGGGCCGGCACGGGTTACGCCCTCGGGGCCGACGCCGGTCGCGTCGCCGGCCTGGTCACGGCCCTCGCGCCCGAGGCCGACGGCGGGATCCTCGCCAAGGCGGCGGCGTCGTACGACAAGCTCGCGCAGGCCCTCGTCGGCCAGGTCAACGGGATCCACACCGGGTCGTACACCGCCGGCGACCCGCAGGCCCAAGGCGGCGTGTTCTTCACCGAGCCGGCCACGGGCGTCACCGCCGCGACGCTCGCGGTGGCGATCACCGACGTCAAGGACATCGCGGTGGCGGCGGACGGCCTGGGCCCGCTCGACGGCTCGCGCGCTGACCCGATGTCGGCGATCGCCACCGCGACCGGCGGCCCCGACCGGACCTGGTCGTCGTTCGTCGTCGACCTCGGCGTCACCTCCCGCTCGGCCGCGCAGCGCGCATCCGTCACCGAGGCGACCCGCACCACGGCCGAGCGCCTCCAGCTCTCGAACGCGAGCGTCGACATCGACGAGGAGTCGGTCAACATGCTCGCCTACCAGCGCGCCTACGAGGGCGCGGCCCGGGTGCTCACGGCGATCGACGAGATGCTCGACACCCTGATCAACCGCACCGGCGTCGTAGGGAGATGACCATGATCGGCCGCGTCACCCAGCAGACGGTCCAGCGCTCCACGCTCGCCAACCTGCAGACCAACCTCAGCGCCATGGCCGCGCTGCAGGGCAAGCTCTCGAGCACCAAGAACATCACCAGGCCGTCGGACGACCCGGCCGGCACGAGCTCCGCGATCGCCCTGCGCAGCGCGCTGCGCGCCAACGAGCAGCACGCGCGCAACATCTCGGACGGCGACGGCTGGCTCACCAACGTCGACTCGGCGCTGCGGGGCTCGCTCGACGCCCTGCGGCAGGCGCGCGACCTCACGGTGCAGGGCTCGAACCAGGGGGTGCTCAACGCACAGGCCCGCGAGGCCCTCGCGGTGGAGATCGAGGGTCTGCGCGACGCGCTGCTCAACCAGGCCAACACGAGCTACCTCGGCCGGTCGGTCTTCGCGGGGACCTCCGACGCGGCGAGCGCCGTCACGGTGGACACGACCACCACGCCGCCGAGCTACACCTCGACCAGCGTGACCGGTGCGAGCGTCGAGCGCCGCATCGACGCGAACACCCTGGTGAGGGTGGACGTCGACGGCGCCCTCGCGTTCGGCGAGGACGACCCCGTCACCGGAACCGGCTCTGTCTTCTCGACCCTCGACCGCATCGCCGCGAAGCTCCGCGCGAACGAGCCGGTCTCGGGCGAGCTCACCACGCTCGACGAGCACCGCGACGCGATGCTCGGCCAGCTCACCGCCGTCGGCGCGCGCCAGAGCCAGGTCCAGACCGCGAAGCTGCGCGCCCTCGACACGAAGACCGAGCTCGCGGGCCGCCTCAGCACGATCGAGGACGTCGACCTGCCGGGCACGATCATCGAGCTCCAGATGCAGGAGGTCGCGTACAAGTCCGCCCTCGGCGCCGCGTCCCGCGTCCTCCAGCCGAGTCTGATGGACTACCTGCGATGAGCACCGCCCCCGCCCCCGCCGCCGCGCACCCCGCCCCGCACGCCCTGCACGCCGTGGCCCCGCTGCCCGGTCTCCCGGGTCACGTCGACTACTCGCTCGACGGCCTGGACGACTCCGGCATCCTCTACGCCCTGCGCAGCCTGAGCGACCCCGCGGTGCGCCTGTTCGTCGTGCGCCCGGAGGCCTTCTTCGACGGGTACACGCCCCGCGTCGACGACGCGACCCGCTCGGCCCTCGCCCTCGGGGACGACGACGCGGCGCTGCTCCTCGTCGTCGTGCACCCCGGGGAGGGCGAGCGGCCGACGACGGCGAACCTCCTCGCCCCGGTCGTCGTGAACGCCGCGACGGGCGCCGCGGCGCAGGTCGTGCTCGACGGCGACTGGCCCCTGCGCGCGCCGCTCGGCTGACCGCCGGCGAACGCCTCATCCGGCGCGGCGTCCTGCCGATGGGAGGGACGATCCCCCTCCCCCGCGCCACCAGGACAGCCTCGATGACCAGCCCCGGTACCCGCCCCGCCGACTCGGCTGCCCTGACCGGCGTCGACGTGACCGTCCATCGGCAGCCGCTCATCCGGCGCGACGGCTCGGTGCACGGGTACGCGGTCGGCGTCGTCGTCCGGACGTCGCTCGCCCACGCGCACCTCACCGAGCGGCTCGACGCCCTGGTCGAGGCGCAGTACGAGCGGCTCGACCTCGAGGCGGTCGGCGGCGGCTCGCCCGTGTTCGTCCAGGCCACCCAGGGCATGCTGCTGCGCGACGAGCCGATCGCGGGGAACCGCGACCTCATCGTGCTCGAGGTGCCCCGGCACTTCGCCGACCTGCCGGGCGCGGGCGCGCACCTGAGCCGCCTGCGTGCCGCTGGGTACGGGCTCGCGCTGAACGACTACGTCCCTGGCGGCGGGCAGGACCCGCTGCTGCCGATCGTGCACTTCGTCAAGGTCGACCTCGGCCGCGGCCAGGAGCTCGCGACGACGGCGATCCGCGCGGCGCAGGCCGCGGCCCGCGCCACGATCGCGATGCGCGTCGACACCGACGCCCGCGTCGGGTACTGCACGTCGGCCGGCGTCGACCTGCAGCAGGGGCCGATGTTCCAGCGCGACGCCCCGACCGTCGAGCGCGAGTACACGACCGGCGAGCTCCAGTGCCTCGAGCTCATGCAGCTGCTGAGCGCGCCCGCCCCCGACCAGGAGGCCGTCGTCCGCGTCGTCGGCTCGGACCCCGAGCTCGCGATGCGCGTCCTGCGGCTCGTCAACTCGAGCGCGGTCCCCGTGCGGCACGAGGTCGACTCGGTGCGTCAGGCCGTGGTCCTCCTCGGCCCGCGGCAGCTCGGCGCGCTCGCGACGTCGGCGCTCGCCGGCGCGGAGCGCGCCACGATCGCCTCGCTCTGGTCCGTCCTCACGCGCGCGATCGCGTGCGCCACGCTCGCCGGGGACGACGCCGGGTACACGGTCGGCCTGCTCTCCGCCGCCGCCGCGCAGCTCCGCGTCCCGGCCAGCGACCTGGTCGCGCGCACCGGGGTGTCCGACGAGGTCGGCAGCGCCCTGTGCGACCTCTCCGGCCCGTACGGCCCGGTGCTCGCCGCCGTGCTCGCGCACGAGGAGAACGACGTGGCCGCGGTCGAGGCCACCGGGCTCGTCCCGTTCGAGGTCGCGCACGCCTACCTCGCCGCGGTGAGCGAGGCCCTCGGCACGGCGACGCTGCTCGCGGGTCCGGCGCGACGCTAGCCGTACGCTGAGCCGGTGCCCTCCGTCCTCGACCTGGTCCTGCACCCGGACCGGCGCCGCCCCGACCCGGCCCCCGTGCGGGTCGACCTGCGCATCGTCTTCTCGGCCGGCCTGGCCGCGTGGGTCGTCGCGCTCGTGGTGACCTGGGCGCTCGCGCGCGGCGACGGCAACGGTCCGACGGAGGCCGTCTGGACCTGTGTCGCCGGGGTCGGGCTGGGCGTCGTCGCGCTCGTGTGGGAGCACTACCGGCGGCCCGAGGACCTCGATCTGCCCGGGGTCGTCGACCGGCCCGCGGACGTCGACCTCCCCGGCCCCGCCGCCTGAGCCGTCAGCCGCCCTGCTCCGGCGCAGCCTCGGCTCCCCGCGCGGCGGCGACCGCCGCGGCGCGCTCCGCGGCCCGACGCCGCGTGGTCCGGTTCGCGTGGTCCGACCAGCGCGGCGCCCACCGGCCGAGCCCGCCGGCAGCGAGCAGCCCGACCACGCCCATCGCGCCGATCCCGGCCGCGAGGCTGCCGAGCGCCGCGCCCGCGGCGACGACCAGCGGCCCCGCCGCGTTGCCCACGTCGGCGAAGACGCGCCAGATCCCGAGGAACTGCGCGCGCACGGGCGCCGGCGCGACGTCGGCCCCGAGCGTCATGAGGATCCCCGAGCCGATCCCGTTGCCGAGGCCCATGACGATCGCCGCAGCGGTCACCGCGGCGAGCGTCGTGCCGAACGGCAGCGCGAGGATCGCGCCGCCGAGCACGAGCATGGACGGGATGCCGATCCAGAGCCGGCCGCGGCGGTCCATGACGTAGCCCGCGGGGTAGAACAGGAGCATGTCGACGGCGCCCGAGACCGCGAAGACGAGGCTCGTCGTCGCGGGGCTGAAGCCCAGGTGCTCGCTCCACAGCGGCAGCACGACCTGCCGGCTCGCCCGCACCGCGCTCACGGCGAGCACCGCGAAGCCCAGCGTGCGGAACACCGGGGCGTTGTCGCGCAGCACGCGCCGGAGGCTCACGGGCGCCCGGTCGCGGCGCAGGCGCGTGTCGGCACCCGCGATGTCGGGCACGACCAGCACCACCACGCCCGCCGCCAGGCTCGTCGCGACGGCGAGCCAGTAGACGCCGCGCAGGTCGAACAGGTACACGATCCCGGCGCCGAGGAACGGCCCGATGAACGCGCCGATCCGCTGGACCCCGCCGAGCGTGGACAGCGCACGGGCGCGCTGCAGCGCCGAGGTCACCTCCGTGAGGTACGCCTGCCGCGCGAGGAGGAACACGGCGTTGGTCGCCCCGACCGCGAGCACCCCCGCGCCCAGCACCCCCAGGTTCGGGGCGAGCGCGCACGCCGCCAGCGCCACGACCGACGTCGACGCCGCGACGAGCATCGCGTTCCGCTCACCGAGCCGGGCGGCGAGCGCGCCCGCGGGCACGTCCCCGATGATCTGCCCGACGCCGAGCAGCGCGACCAGCAGCCCGGCCGTCGCGAGCGAGCCGCCGAGCGCCGTCGCGGACAGCGGGATGATCGGCATGATCGCGCCGATCCCGATCTCGAACACGAGCGCGGGTGCGTAGACGCCCAGGGTGATCTGGCGCACGACGGAGCGCGTCATGGTCGCCTCACCGGTCGAACCCCGCCTCGGCCCGGAGCTCCGCGACGCGTTCCGGCTCCGTGAGCACGACCTCGAGCGCGTGCCGCAGCTCCCACCGGCCGGCGGCCTGCGCAAGGCCACGCGCGAGTCCCGCGAGCTGCGTCGCGTGCACGACGGCGTCGCTCCCCTCCCCCTCGACCCACCAGTCGACCGGTGCTCCGCCGACGTGCAGGTCCTCGTGCTCGTGCCACGTGCGGGGGAGGCCGGGGAGGAGGGCGAGCGCGGCGTCGGGCGTCGGGCCGGGGGCGCCGTCGTCGTCGGGCGCGGGAGCGTGGGGGCCGCCCCGGGCGTCGTCGTCGCCGAGCTCGTCGGCGAGCGGGAGGTCGAGCAGGGACGCGAGGCGCTCGGCGCCGGCGCCGGGTGCGGGCACGAGCGCGGCGAGGTCCGTGCGCTGGAGCCACATCGGCGCGGGCGCGACCGCGGCGTCGTCGGCGTGGACCACCCTGGCCTCGGCCGGCCCGACGAGCGCCGGCAGCCGCTCGGGCGCGTGGTCCAGCGCGACGCCGGCGACCGCCGCTGCGGCGTCCGCGCTCTACGCCGCCAAGGCCGCGGGCCGCGACCGCTTCGAGCTCGCCGCGTGGGACACCCCTTCCGACGCAGGCAGCGACGTTCCGCCGGTGCACCTGCGCGAGGCGCG
>NZ_JABCJJ010000021.1 GCF_012952065.1 Cellulomonas fimi | reverse complement strand
GGACACGACCGGACGGGTGTGAGAAAGTTGCATCGACGAGATGCCCTTCTTGAACTGGCGATACGGACCTTCGACAAGTCGTATCTTCCCAAGTCAGGAGGGCATTCTCGCGTTCCCACGCCCACCCCGCGGCAATCAGCCCATCGGTGAATCGAGGTTCAGGCCGCCACCCTGGCTTTGGCGGCTGACGCGGTGACGGTCCGGTACCGGGGGCGTCGATGCTGCGGGCGAACCGCCTGACGGCGCACCGGAACGGGTTTCGCGACGCAGGTGCGCCGGCCCCGGGGTCGTCGGGCGAGTTCACGCTGCCGTGCGGTGACCATCGATGTCCGACCCAGGTCAGGCGTGCAGCGCCTCGAGCAGCGCCGGACCGTACTTCTCGCGCTTCGTGACGCCGACGCCGGTCACCGTGCCGAGCTCGTCGAGCGAGGCGGGAGCCCGCGTCGCGATCTCCCGGAGCGTCGCGTCGTGGAAGACGACGTAGGCAGGCACGCCCTGCTCCTTGGCGGTCGATGCGCGCCACGCCCGCAGGCGCTCGAAGACCGCGCTCGCCGCGGCGTCGAGCTCGGGCGCCGCTCCACCCGTGCGGGCGGAGCCCTGCGCCGACCCACGCGGCCCGCGCGTCCGTGAGCGGACGACCTCGCGCCGGAGCTCGACCTGCCGGGCGCCGGTGAGCACGTCGGCGCTCGTGACGCTGAGCCGCAGCGTGCCGTACCCGTCGGCGTCGACGGCGAGCAGCCCCTGCGCGAGCAGCTGGCGCACCACGCCGCGCCACTCGGGCTCCGTGAGCTCCGTCCCGACCCGGAACACCGTGAGCGAGTCGTGGCCGAGCTGGGTGACCCGGGCCGTGCGCTTGCCCAGCAGGATGTCCACGAGGTGTCCGGCGCCGTACCGCTGGCCCCGCTCGCGCTCGAGGCGGACGATCGTCGACAGCAGCTTCTGCGCGGCCACCGTCCCGTCCCACGACTCGGGCGGCGCGAGGCACGTGTCGCAGTTGCCGCACGGCGTGCTCGGCTGCCCGAAGTACGCGAGCAGCCGGACCCGGCGGCACTCGACCGTCTCGCACAGCGCGAGCATCGCGTCGAGGTGCGCCCCGAGCCGACGGCGGTGCGCGGCGTCGCCGTCGGACGTGTCGATCATGCGCCGCTGCTGCACGACGTCCTGGAGCCCGTACGCGAGCCACGCCGTCGCGGGCAGGCCGTCCCGACCTGCCCGGCCGGTCTCCTGGTAGTAGCCCTCCACCGACTTCGGCAGGTCGAGGTGCGCCACGAACCGGACGTCGGGCTTGTCGATGCCCATGCCGAACGCGATGGTCGCGACCATCACGAGGCCGTCCTCGCGCAGGAACCGGGACTGGTTCGTCGCCCGGACCTCGCGGTCGAGGCCCGCGTGGTACGGGAGCGCGGGGATGCCCTGGTCGACGAGGTGCTGCGCGGTCTGCTCGACCGACGCGCGCGACAGGCAGTAGACGATCCCGCTGTCCCCCGGGTGCTCCGTGCGCAGCAGCTCGAGGAGCTGGGCGCGCGGGTTGTCCTTGGGCACGATCCGGTACTGGATGTTCGGCCGGTCGAAGCTCGCGACGAAGTGCCGTGCGTCCTCGAGCTGGAGGCGTCGGGCGATCTCGGCGTGCGTCGTCTCGGTGGCCGTCGCGGTCAGCGCGATGCGCGGGACGGTCGGCCAGCGCTTGTGCAGCAGCGACAGCTGGAGGTAGTCGGGGCGGAAGTCGTGACCCCACTGCGCGACGCAGTGCGCCTCGTCGATCGCGAACAGCGAGACGGTCCCCCGGTCGAGCAGCTCGAGGGTGCTCGGCACCCGCAGCCGCTCGGGCGCCAGGTACAGCAGGTCGAGCTCGCCCGCCGCGAACGCCTCCTCGACCTGGCGACGCGCGTGGCCGTCCTGCGTGGAGTTGAGGAACCCGGCCCGGACGCCGAGCGCGGACAGTGCGTCCACCTGGTCCTGCATGAGAGCGATGAGCGGCGATACGACGACGCCGGTGCCCGGCCGGACGAGCGCCGGCACCTGGTAGCAGAGGGACTTTCCCGCACCGGTCGGCATGAGCACGATCGCGTCGCCGCCCTGGACGACGGTGTCGATGATCTCGGCCTGCTGGCCCCGGAACGCGTCGTAGCCGAACACGCGCGCGAGCACGTCGAGGGCGGTGGCGGTCACGGCACCCACCCTACGAGCCGCCGGTGCCCGGCCAGCGCCGCGTCCCCACGCGACCGGACCCCGGCCCTGGGTCACGTACCGTGGACGACCGATGTCTCCCCCCACCGCCGACCAGCCGTCGCGCCCCCGGTCCCCGGCGGCCCGACCCGTTGGAGCGGGCCGCCCGACCCCCTGGAGCCGGCTGACGACCCTCGCGGTGGTACTCGGCGCGTGCGTCCTGGTCGCGGTCGCGCTCGGTGTCGGCTCCTGGCTGGGCAGCCGCTCCGACGACCGGTCGGGCGGGCGCGCGACCGGGGGCGACACGACCGCACCGACGGGCGCGCCGGGCGAGCCACCGGTCGAGGCGCCGGCGTCGAGCTACCTGCGCGAGGCCCCGCCGTACGTGAACCCGGACTCCCCGGCGGCGCGCGCCGCGCGGATCGCACGCGCCGAGGGTCGCGACGACGACGCCGCGCTGCTCGAGAAGGCGGCGGCGCAGGGCTCGGCGCGCTGGCTGACGACGGCGGACCACCCCGACGACGTCGAGCAGGCCGTGCGCGACTACGCCGGGGCGGCGCGAGCGGCCGGCCGGACGCCCGTCCTCGTGACCTACGCGATCCCCGACCGCGACTGCGGCAGCGAGTCCGCGGGCGGGTTCGGCGCGAGCGACTACCGCACGTGGGCCGAGGGGGTGGCGCGCGGCCTGGCGGGCGCGCGCGCCGTCGTCGTCGTCGAGCCCGACTCCCTGCTGCAGGTCTACCGCTGCGGCGACGCCGACGAGCGGTTCGCGCTGCTGCGCGAGACGTCGGCCCGGTACGCCGCCGCGGGGGCCGAGGTGTACCTCGACGCCGGCAGCAGCAACAGCTTCGGCCACGCCCCGGACGCCACGGCGGACATGGCGCAGCGGCTCGAGCGCGCGGGCGTCCGGGACGTCGCCGGCTTCGTGACCAACGTCTCGAACTTCCAGACGTCCGACGACGAGCGCGCCTACGGCCACGCCCTGGCCGCGCTGCTCGACGGCGCGCGCTTCGTGGTCGACACGTCACGCAACGGCAACGGCCCGCTGCGGGACGACGACGGCGTCGTCTGGTGCAACCCGCCGGGCCGCGCGCTGGGTGACCCGCCCCGGGTCCTCGACGACGGCGCGCACGTCGCCGACCTGTGGATCAAGACCGTCGGCCTCAGCGACGGCCGGTGCAACGGCGGCCCGCCGGCCGGCCGGTACTGGGAGGACCACCTGCTCGAGCTGGCAAGGAACGCCGCATGGTGACCGGACGTCGCCGGAACCCTCAGGAGACCGACCCGGCCGCCGATCGCGTGGAGGTGACCAACCCCGTGCCGGTGGACGCGAGCGCCCCTGCCTCGGCGCGAGCGGCGACGGTGGTGCACGACCCGCTCACCCGGCTGCCCAGCCGGCGGCACCTCACCGAGCAGGTGCAGCACGCGCTGGGCACGCACCGTCAGCCGGTCCTCCTGCACGTCGACCTCGACCGGTTCAAGGACGTCAACGACCAGCACGGCCACACCGCCGGGGACCAGGTGCTCGCCGAGTTCGCCGAGCGTCTGCGGGCGCTGTCCGCCCCCGGCGACGTCGTCGTCCGGCTCGGTGGCGACGAGTTCGCGGTGCTGCTGACCGACGACGCGAGCGAGGAGCGGAGCCGCATGCTCGGCGACCAGGTGGTCCGCGCCGCCGCGGCCCCGTTCGTCGTCGAGGTGCCGGACGGCCGCCACGAGACCGCGGAGCACGCGGTGACGATCGGCGCGAGCGTGGGCATCGCACGGGTCGGCACGGACGCCGCGCAGGACGGCGGCTGGGACCTCGAAGGCCTCCTCAAGCAGGCCGACGCCGCGATGCACCGTGCGAAGGAGCACGGGCGCGGCCGGGTCGCGCACTACGACCCCGCGCTGCACGCCGCGCTCCGGTCCGCCGAGGCGACGCTCGGGCGGCGCGACATGGAGCGCAGGCTCCGGGCGGCGATCGGTGCGTGCGGCCTCGGGCTGCACTACCAGCCGGTCGTCGAGCTGCCGTCGGGCCGGGTCGTGGGCGTCGAGGCGCTCGCGCGCTGGCACGACCCCGAGCTCGGCGCGGTGCCGCCGGACGTGTTCATCCCGCTCGCGGAGACCACCGGGCTGATCCACGACCTGGGGGCGTGGGTGCTGCGGACCGCGTGCCGTGAGGCGGCGTCCTGGCCGCCGGAGGTCGACCCGACGACGAGCGTCTCGGTCAACGTCTCCCCGGTCCAGCTCGTGCTGCCCGAGTTCGTCGAGGTCGTCAGCCAGGCGCTCGCCGACTCCGGTCTCGCGCCGCACCGGTTGTGCCTCGAGATCACGGAGACCGCCGCGATCGCGGATCTCCACGAGACCGCGACCCGGCTGGCGGAGCTCCGTCGCCGGGGCGTCCGGATCGCGCTCGACGACTTCGGCACAGGGCACTCGTCACTCACCCTGCTCCGGGCCCTGCCGGTGGACGTCGTCAAGATCGACCGCTCCTTCGTCGAGAAGGTCGCGCGGTCGGCCCAGGACGCCGTGCTGGTCAGGCTCGTGATCGAGGCGGTGCACACGCTCGGGCTCCGGGTGTGCGCCGAGGGCATCGAGACGGCCGAGCAGGCGCGCCAGCTGGTCGCCATGGGCTGCGACTCGGCGCAGGGCTGGTTCTTCGGACGTCCTGAGGCTCCGTCCGCGCGCCTCACCCGGTCGCTGCGCGCGGTTCCGGTCGAGCGGCCGGAGCTGTCGCTCGACGTCGGCGTCCCGGTGGGGTTCGGCGCCCCCGACGAGCTCGTGCTGGTCACGACCCCCGACTGGACCATCACGTACGCCTCGTCGACGAGCTCCTCGATCCTCGGCATGCGCCCGCAGGAGCTCGTCGGGACGCGGCTCCCCGATCACGTCGTCCTCGGACCGGGCGTGGCAGCAGGCGTCACGCCGGTGCTGCCGGACGACCGCCGGCGCCATGGCCTGCGGCACGCGGACGGGAGCCGTCGGTGGCTCGACCTCGCGACGACGGGCCTGCGCGGCGACGACGGGACGACGCTCGAGATCCTGTGCCTGGGCCACGACGTGACCCAGGCGGTCGAGGCGCAGGACGCGCTCGAGGACAGCGAGGCGAAGTTCCGGCACGCGTTCGACGGGGCGCCCATCGGCATGGCGCTCACCGGCCTCGACGGACGCGTCCTGCGTGTCAACGCCGCGTTCGCCGACCTGCTCGGGCGCGAGCCGGGCGACCTGGTCCACAGCACGGTCGCCCAGCTCACCCATCCCGACGACCGCCGGCAGGACGACGACAACCTCGCCGAGATCCTGTCCGGCGGCGTCCACGCCCACGAGGTCGCGAAGCGGTACCTGCACCAGGACGGGAGCGCGGTCCCGGCCCGGGTCCGCGCCGCGGTCGTCACGGACCGCCACGGCGAGCCCGCGTACGTGATCGCGCACGTGACGGGCGACCAGGCGCCCTGAGGGGCACGTACCGAGGGGAACCGAGAGAGCGGCACGTGCGCTCCCTCGGTTCCCCCCGGTCGTCGAACCCGGCCCGGCGTCCGGCGACCGACCGCCGGGCTGGGTGTTCAGAAGGCCGAGTGCTCAGAGGCGGCTCTGGTCGTCCGGCAGGACGTCCTCCGTCTGCGTGATCGGCACGTCGACGGCCTCGACCTCGTCCACGACGACCACAGGCTCGGTCGGCTCCGAGACGTACGCCACGTCGACCTCGGTCACCTCGTCGCTCGAGGACGCCTTGGTCGCACCCGCGACCGCGGCGGCCGCCGCAGCCGCGACGCCGAGACCCGCTGCGGCCGCCGTGCCCGAGATCCCCGCCTTGCCCTTGTCACCGCGCGACGCCGCGGCGTCGTCGACGCCGGGGGTGCCGACACCGCCGCCCGCACCGACCGTGCCCCGCCACGCACCGGTGGCGTAGCCCTCGGCCTCGATGAACGCCTTGAACCGCTCGAGGTCGCCCTCCGCCTGCTTCTCGACCACGTGGAGCTTGTCGCCGACCTTCTCGACGAGACCCTCGGGCTCGTACTCGAGCGAGAGGTGGACCTGCGTCTGCCCACCACCGACGTCCTCGAACGTGACCGCGCCGGCGTTCGTCGCACCCTCCGTGGCTGCCCAGGCGACCTTGCGATCGGCGGCCTGCTCGAGGATGCGCGCCTCCCACTCACGCTTGACGCCGGCGATCTCGGCCACCCACTTCAGCCGGTCGTCGCTCAGCTGGGTCACCCTCTTGACCCCACCCATGAAGTGGGGGAACTCCTCGAACTGCGTCCACTGGTTGTAGGCGACGCTCACAGGGACGTTCACCATGACGGACTTCTCGACCTTGGTCGTCATGACATCTCCTCACACGGATCTCGGTGGCACGGAGGGTGCAGCGCCGTTCCGGACTGCTGCCCACGACCCAGCATGCGGGAGGGTCCGCGCCCTCGCAGGTCGAGATCCCGCGTCGCCGGCGGCTCGGGCGCGTTCGCCGCGCCCGCGGTCCTCCCGTCGACCGTCGAGCTCCTCGCCACGCTGCTCAGGAGCAGCCTGCCGAATCCATTCACAACCTGGTTGACGATGGCTCCCACCGGGCCTTACCGTCGAGTTCAACCGAATGGTTGTCCAAGGAGGTGGAGGGTTGACCGCGGATGCGCTCTCGCGGGTGTTCTCGGCCCTCGCCGACCCCACCCGGCGGGACATCGTGGCCCGGCTCGCCCTCGCGGGCGACGCCACGGTCAACGACCTCGCCGAGCCCTACGACGTGACTGTGCAGGCGGTGTCCAAGCATCTCAAGGTGCTCGAGGACGCCGGCCTCGTCAGCCGCACCCGGGACGCGCAGCGTCGCCCCGTCCACCTGGAGGCGGAGGTGCTCGACCTCATGACGAAGTGGATCGAGCGCTACCGCCGCGAGGCCGAGGCTCGCTACCGCCGTCTCGACGACGTCCTGGCAACCCTGCCCGACGACGTCGCCCCCCTCCCCCCGACCGCGACGCCGGCACCGGCGTCCGGACCCGAAGCAGGAGACCGGCCATGACCAGCCCCAGCACGCACCACACCACCATCACCTCCGATCCGACCGTCCCGCTCGTCCGGATCGTGCGCGAGTTCGACGCGCCTGCCGAGAAGGTCTTCCGCGCCCACACCGATCCCGAGCTCGTCACGAGGTGGCTCGGCCCGCGGGGCCTGGAGATGCGCGTCGAGCACTACGACTGCCGCACCGGCGGGTCCTACCGCTACGTGCAGGCCGAGAACGGCGAGGAGTACTGGTTCCACGGCTCGTTCCACGAGGTCCGGCCGTCCGAGCGCATCGTCCAGACGTTCACGTTCGAGGGCTACCCCGACGCCGTCGCGCTCGAGACGCTCCTGCTCGAGGACCTCGGCGACGGGCGCACGCGGCTCACCACGACCTCGCTCGTCGACTCGTTCGAGGGCCGTGACGCGTTCGTCGTGAGCGGCATGGAGGTCGGGGTCAACGAGGGCTACGAGCGCCTCGACGAGCTCCTCGCCGGCTGACCCTCCGGCGCCAGCGGCGGCCGGCGTCAGCGGTAGCGGCGGCGGACCGTCTCGACGGCGGACGGGCCGCGCGCCGTGTCCGCGATCCACGGGCCGGTGCCCTCGGACGCGTCGATCACCCCCCGCTCGAGCCACGCCGCGTCACCCTTCAGGACCACCGTCGCCAGGGCGCGGTCCCGCCGGTCGGTGTTGTCCGACAGCCGACGGAACAGCTCCTCGACCCGGGCGCTCGCCTGCTCGCAGAAGGCGTCGGCGAGGCGCTGGGCGGACGCGCCCTGGACCGGGTCCTGTCTCCGCATCAGCTCCGCCCGCGTGCATGCGGCGGACATTGCGAACAGCTCGGCGCCGATGTCGACGACCCGGCCGAGCAGCGCCTGGCGCTGTTCGAGGCCCGCCTGGTGCCGCGCCATGGCCCAGAAGGTCCGCCGCGCGAGCCGCCGCGACGCCCGCTCGACGTACCGCACGTGCCGGGCGAGCGGCCCGAGCTCGGCGTAGGCGTCGGGACGCAGCCCGGCACCGGTCACGAGCGTCGGCAACCAGCGCGCGTAGAACCCGCTGGCGCCGACGGCGGCCCGCGCCTTGGCGGACATCGTCGCGTCGCGCGAGGCGAGGTCCCCTGCCGCGGCGAGGTGCGCGTCCACGGCCTCGCGCGCGATCGCGAGCCTCATGATCTCGGACGACCCCTCGAAGATCCGGTTGATCCGCATGTCGCGCAGCACCTGCTCGGCGGGAACCGCGCGCTCGCCGCGCGCCGCGAGCGAGTCCGCCGTCTCGAAGCCCCGACCGCCGCGCAGCTGGACCAGCTCGTCCGCCACCCGGTAGGCCAGCTCGCTCGACCACAGCTTGGCGAGCGCGGCCTCGATCCGGACGTCCTTCTGCCCGGAGTCCGCGATCGCCGCCGAGAGCTCGAAGACCGACTCCAGCCCGTACGCGGTCGCCGCGATGAAGGCGAGCTTCGTGGCGACGGCCTCGTGCTCGCCGATCGGCTTGCCCCACTGCACGCGCGTGGCCGACCACTCGCGGGCGATCTTGAGCGCCCACTTGCCGCCGCCCGCGCAGATCGCCGGGATCGAGAGCCGGCCGGTGTTGAGCGTTGTCAGGGCGATCTTGAGCCCTTCCCCCTCGCGTCCGAGGCGGCTGCCGACCGGGACGCGCACCTGGTGGAACCGGGTCACGCCGTTCTCGATCCCGCGCAGCCCCATGAAGGCGTTGCGGCGCTCGACCGTGATCCCCGGCGCGTCGGCCTCGACGACGAACGCGCTGATGCCACCGCGCCCGCCCGCGTGGGCCGGCACCTTCGCCATCACCACGAGCAGCTCCGCGATCGGCCCGTTCGTCGTCCACAGCTTGACCCCGTCGAGGAGGTACGCCGAGCCGTCCTCGGTGGGCGTCGCCGTCGACCCCATGCGCGCCGGGTCGGAGCCGACGTCCGGCTCGGTGAGGAGGAACGCCGAGATCGCGCCCTGCGCGCAGCGCGGCAGCAGCTCCTCCTTCTGCGCCTCGGTGCCGAACATCCGCACCGGTTCGGGGACGCCGATCGACTGGTGCGCCGACAGGAGGGCGCCGAGGCTCGGGTGCACCGAGCTGACCAGCATGAGCGCGCGGCCGTAGTGGACCAGCGAGAGCCCGAGCCCGCCGTACCGCGTCGGGATCTTCATGCCGAACGCGCCCAGGCGGGTCAGTCCCGCGAGGTACTCGTCGGGCACGCGGTCCTCACGCTCGATCCGGCCGCCGTCGAGCGTCCGGCAGTACGCCTCGAGCTCGACCAGGAAGGCGTCGCCGAGCGCCGCCTTCTCGGGGTCGGGCAGCGGGTACGGGTGGACGAGGGAGAAGTCGAACGCCCCCAGGTACAGCCCCTTGGCGAAGCTGGGCCGGGTCCACTCGGTCTCACGGGCCGCCTCGGCGACCGCCCGTGCGGTGCGTTCGTCGACCTCGTCGACCTGTGCGGGGCGGGGTGGGTGCACTGACCGGATGCTCATCGCGCCTCCCAGGCGAGGGCCAGGCGACGGAGACGACCGGGACCCGCCGCTCACGACGGATGCTACGCGCAACCACCTTCTCCACGCGATCCGCGTGAACGGGGGCAACAGCCCCCTATCCCCCATCACACCCCCCGGTTACGTTCGCAGAGCCCGGCAACGGCGCCGGGCCAGCACGACACGACCTACCGCCAGGAGGCGACCGTGGGACGACAGGTTCACAGACGAGTGGCGTACGGAGCACTCGCGACAGCCATGGTGGCGACGATCTCGCTCACCGCACCGGCGACGGCGACCCCCGGGAAGCCCGACCTCGCGAGCAGGATGGAGAGCCAGGTCAGGCTCCCCCGCGTTCTCGACCACATCGAGGAGCTCCAGGAGATCGCCGACGAGAACGGCGGCACGCGCGCCTCGGGCACCCCTGGCTACCAGGCGTCGGTCGATTACGTCGTGCTCGAGCTGCGCCGCGCGGGCTATCGGGCCGAGGTGCAGGAGTTCATGTTCCAGTACGAGGAGGACAACTCGTCGTTCGAGCAGGTCTCGCCCACGCCCACCACGTACGTCAACGGCGAGGACTTCGTGCGGAACGCGTTCACCGACGGGCCGCAGGCCGAGGCGACCGGCACGGTGGTCCCCGTCAACCTGACCATCCCGCCGCCCGCCGAGGCCGGGACCAGCCCCAGCGGGTGCGAGGCCGCAGACTTCGCCGGCTTCCCCGCCGGCGCCATCGCGCTCATCCAGCGAGGCACCTGCAACTTCGATCTCAAGGCGCTGAACGCGCAGACGGCCGGGGCGGCAGGCGTCATCATCATGAACGAGGGGCAGCCGAACCGGACCGACGTGCCCGGCATGGGCGGTGAGGGCTCGCAGCTCACCATCCCCGTGATCGGCGTGACGTTCGACCTCGGCGTGCAGCTCGCGCAGACGCCGGGCGTCATGGTCCGCATCGACGTGTCGTTCCTCGCCGAGCAGCGGCCCACGTACAACGTCATCGCGCAGACGCGCTTCGGCGACCCGGACAACGTCGTCATGGCCGGCGCGCACCTCGACAGCGACATGACGGGTCCCGGCATCAGCGACAACGGCAGCGGCAGCGCCGCGCTGCTCGAGGTCGCGAAGCAGATCGGGCGCAGCCAGGTGCCCAATGCGGTTCGGTTCGCGTGGTGGGGCGCGGAGGAGTCCGGGCTGCTCGGCTCGGAGTATTACGTCCAGAACCTGACCGGTGCCGAGAAGGACCAGCTCGCGCTGTACCTGAACTTCGACATGGTCGCCTCGCCGAACTACTTCTTCGGCATCTTCGACGGTGACGACTCGGGCGGCACCGCCGTCGAGGACGGCGTCGTGATCCCCGAGGGGTCGGCCGCTATCGAGGAGGTCTTCCAGGAGTTCTACGCCGACCGCGGCCACCCGTTCGACGACTCGGAGTTCAGCGGGCAGTCGGACTACCAGGAGTTCATCCTCAACGACATCCCGGCCGGCGGCCTCTTCACCGGTGCGGGGCTTCCCAAGACCGAGGAGCAGGTGGCCAAGTACGGCGGTCTCGCAGGGGTCCCGTACGACCCGTGCTACCACGCGTGCGACTCGCTGGACGACGACGCCCTCCCGGACGACCCGTACACCGAGCTGCGAGCCCTCTACGAGCTCCAGGGCAACGTCAACCTGCGTGCCCTCGACGTCAACTCGGACGCCATCGCCTACGCCGTGGCGACGCTCGCGACGGACACGTCCGCGGTGAACGGCGTCGTCACGCCGGACGACCGCCCGATCCGGACGCCTCGCAACGCGACGCTGAGGGGTGGTGACGAGGCGGCGATGCTGAGCTGACCGACCGACCTGGGGGGGCCGCCGTCGTCGTGAGGCGGCGGCCACCCCCGGGGCTCAGCGACGGACGGCCCGGACGACCGCGCGAACCCCGGCGAGCACCAGACCCCCCGCGAGCAGCCACGGCCCCACCACCAGCACGGGGTCGAGCGGCAGGTGCGCGAGGTCGGCCCGCTTCTGGCCTACCCGCGAGGCGACCGGGTGGTGCGACGGCTCGGCGACCACACCCGTCTCGGTGATCGGGTTGTCCGGCCGCAGCGTCACGAACGACGCGAGGTGGCTCTCCACGGCGTCGACCCGGTCGGCGCCGAGCAGCAGGAGCCAGTGCGCGGCCCGCCCCTCGCTGAACCTCCGGTACGCGTACCTCCGGATCACCCCCGACAGGCCCTTGGGTGGCGCCGACGTCCCGAACACCGGGGTGAGGAACGCGTGCTCGATCGACCGCTCGCGCGGCCGGGTCTCGGGCTGGCGGTCGGGGAACTCCCAGTGGGCCCCGTTGAGGCCGGGGTCGAACCGCTCCTTCGGCACCGAGGGCCGCATCCGCGGGTCGAGGTCGGCACCCCAGCCCGGGATGCGGGCGCGCAGCTGCTCGCTGGACTCGGCCCGGGACGGCTTGTCCGCCGTGTACGGCATGGTCACTCCCTCGGTCTGGTACGTCGCCGGCAGCCGCGGGCGTCAGGCCGCGGCGGTGAGGATGAGCGGCTTGATGCAGCCGTCGAGCTTCGCGGAGAAGATGTGGTACCCCTCGGCGATGTGCTCGAGCGGGATGCGATGGGTCACGACGTCGTTCGGCTTGAGGTAGCCGTTCTGGATGTGCTCGAACAGCCGGGGCCACTGCCGCTTCACCGGCGCCTGGTTCATCCGCAGCGTGAGTCCCTTGTTCATCGCGTCGCCGAACTTGACCGCGCTGAACATCGGGCCGTAGGCGCCCAGCACCGAGATCGTGCCGCCCTTGCGCACCGAGTCGATCGCCCAGTTCAGCGCGACCGGCGATCCGCCCTGCAGCTTGAGCTTCGCCGAGGTGACGTGCTGGAGGAGGTTGCCGTCGGCCTCGGCGCCCACCGCGTCGATCGCGACGTCCGCACCCAGGTGGTCGGTGATCTTCTTCAGCTGCACGACGATGTCGTCGTACTCGGCGAAGTTGTACGTCTCGGCGTGCGCGAAGCTGCGCGCCTTCTCGAGCCGGTACTCGAGGTGGTCGATCACGATGACGCGGCCCGCGCCCATGAGCCAGGACGACTTCGCCGCGAACAGCCCGACCGGTCCCGCACCGAGCACGACGACGGTGTCGCCCTCCACGATGTCGCCGAGCTGCGCGCCGAAGTACCCGGTCGCGACCGCGTCCGTGAGGAGCACCGCGTCCTCGTCGTCCATCCAGTCGGGGATGATCGTCGGCCCGATGTCGGCGAACGGCACTCGCACGTACTCCGACTGCCCGCCGTCGTACCCGCCGGAGGTGTGCGAGTAGCCGTAGATCGCGCCGACCGCCGTCGCGTTGGCGTTGACGTTGTGGCAGTTCGAGAAGAGTCCGCGCGCGCAGAAGTAGCAGGACCCGCAGTAGATGTTGAACGGCACCATGACCCGGTCGCCGGGCACGAGGTTGCGCACCGACGGACCCACCTGGTCGACCACGCCGATGAACTCGTGCCCGAAGGTCGTGCCGACCCGGGTGTCCGGCATCATCCCGTGGTAAAGGTGCAGGTCGGAGCCGCAGATCGCCCCGAGCGTCACACGCACGATGGCGTCGTTCGGGTGCTCGATCCTCGGGATGTCCTTCTCCTCGACCCGGATCTTGTACGGGCCGCGATAGACCATGGCGCGCATCGGTACCGCCTTCGGCTCAGGTGATTCGTCCGTTTCAGCGTGACACGGGCCGGGCGCGCCTGCCGCTCGTGGCCCGGTGCACCGGTGCGCACCGGCGTGGGACCGCGCGCCTCGGTGTGCTGGACGCGGGGTCGGACACCGTGCACCTGGTCCTCGTCACCGCCGAGACGGGGGTGCGGCTCCAGGTGCCCACCGGCGAGGAGGAGGCCGAGGTCGTGCGCTCGCTCGCGCGGCTGGCCGGGTCGCCCACGGACGGCCGGGTCGCTCGCGGACGGCGTCGGGCCGCAGCATCCGACGGTCGCGACGCGGCGACGCATGAGGGAAAGGGCCATGGTGCCCGCGAGCCGGTCGTCGGGAAGGATGCGGGTGTGACCACCACCGCGACCCCTGAGACTCGCCGCCTGCGCTGCGCCCTGTTCGTCGACTTCGACAACGTCTACATCGGGCTCCAGCGCCTCGACCCGGACGCCGCCGAGGCGTTCGCGAGCTCGCCCGGGCACTGGCTCGCGGCGCTCGAGGACGGCGTCGACGCCGACGGCCCGTTCACCCGGCGCTTCCTCGTGCGGTCGTGCTACCTGAACCCGTCGGCGTTCTCGCACTTCCGGCCCAACTTCACGCGTGCCGGGTTCAGCGTCGTCGACTGCCCCTCGCTCACGCAGCAGGGCAAGAGCAGCGCCGACATCAACCTCGTGCTGGACGCCGTCGACGCGCTGAGCGCGCACACGCGGTACGACGAGTTCGTCATCCTCTCGGCGGACGCCGACTTCACGCCGCTCGCGCTGCGGTGCCGCGCGGAGGACCGCCGCGTCACGATCGTCACCGCGGGCCCGGCCGCGAGCGCGTACCGGGCGGTCGCGGACTCGGTCGTGACCGCCGACGAGCTCGCCGAGCTCGTGAAGGCACCGCAGGACGAGCCGTCGGGCGCCGTCTCGACCGCGGCCGCCCCCGCGGCGGGGCCGGTCGCCGGGGAGACCACCGCGACGTCGTCGGGCACGGCGCGGTCGGGGACCACGACGTCCCGCAAGCCGGCGCCTGAGCTCCCGCCGCTGCCCCCTCTGCAGCGGCAGGTCGTCGAGGTCACGGACATCCCCAACCTGCCGCCCGAGCGGTACCGCGTGCTCCTGGAGGCGCTGGCCGACGACGTCGACGCGCACCCGTTCGACCGGCCGGAGACGTCGCGCCGGGTCCGCGACGCGTGCCAGGCGGCCGGCGAGCCGATCGGTCGGTCCTCGGTGAACACGGTGATCGCGGGGGTGCTGTACTCCGGGCTCGACCTCGCCAGGAAGACGACGGCGCGCAAGATCGCCGAGACCTGGGCCGACAACGTCGTCGGGCTGTGCCGGGGTGCCCGGATGGAGCTGAGCCCGCAGGACGTCGCCGCGATCCGCGGGTGGGTGAGCGGCGGGCTGGTCAAGGGGGAGGGCCACAGCGCCCCGCGACGGAGCCGTCGGGCGGTGCGGTCAGGCGGTGGGGTCGCCAGCGCGTGAGCGCGGCACCTCCACGCCGAGACCGGGGCCGCCGACGTCGAGGCCGAGCAAGGGGTTGCCCAGGACGCCCACCCCGACGCTCGCTCCGAGGTCGCGGGGGCGCAGCCCGACGTCCACCTCCGCGACGGCGACTCCCGCGACGTCGGCATCCACGCCGACACCGCCCGGCCCGGCCACCAGACCGACGTCGGCGAGGCCGTCCGAGAAGGACATCTCGCTCGCCACTGCGGGGGCCGGCGCGGACGACGTGAGCGCGGGCTCGGCCGGACCGGGCTTCGACGCGACCTCGGGAAAAGACGGCGCGCCGTGCCCTGCGACGCCCGGTGCCGCCGGAGCGGGTGCCGTGACCGGGGACGGCAGCGCCTCCGGCACCGCCTCGGCCACCACAGGCGCTCCGTCGGTCATCGGTTCGCCGCGCACGACGGGGAAGCTCTCCGCGGCCACCGCATCGCTCGCCACGGCCGCCACGACGTCGGCGGTCCCGATCGCCGGCGCCGCACCGGTCAGCGACAGCCCGGTCGCCACCACCCCGCTCACCGCCGCGGCGACGACCCCCGCGGAGCTGCCGTGCGCCGCGGCGCCCACGAACGGCGTCGGGCTCGGCATGGGCACCGAGCCGAGCGCCGGCAGCCCCGAGAGCAGCGACGACGGTCCCGCGACCCGCTGCAGCCGCCCGAGGCCCACCGCGAGGAACGCCCGCACCACCTCGGGGTCGAACTGCTCCCCCGAGCACCGCGCCAGCTCCGCGCGCGCGGCCGACGCCGAGAGCGGCCGCTTGTAGGGCCGTGCCGAGGTGATCACGTCGAACGCGTCGGCCACGGCCACGATCCGCGCGCCGAGGCTGATCCCGGTGCCCGCGAGACCCTGCGGGTAGCCCCCGCCGTCCCAGCGCTCGTGGTGCTGGTCGATCACGTTGACCCACTCGCCCAGCCAGCCGGCCAGCGGCGCGGCGATCTCGAGCCCCTGCGCCGGGTGCTCGGACAGCAGGCGCCAGTCGGCCGCGCTCGGGTGACCGGTCGTGTTGAGCACGTGGGTCGGCGTGCGGAGCTTGCCGACGTCGTGCAGCAGCGCGGCCCAGCTCAGCTCGGCGCACTCGACCTCGGACAGGCCCATCTCCGCGCCGATGAGCGCGGCGTACGCCTGCACCCGTTCGGAGTGCCTGCGGGTTCCCGGGTCGTGCCGACCGATCGACGCGACGAGGTCGAGCAGCGCCGCCGCGTGCCGGTAGGTCTCGTCCGACGGCGCCCGGCCCGCGCGCACGCGCTCGATCCGCCGCCGCAGGGCGTCGGGCGAGTAGCGCCGGACCGCGAGCGCGAACCGCGACGGCGCGCGGTCGGGGAAGAAGACCGTCAGGCGCAGCAGCGTGCCGAGCGGGAGGGCGCGGCGCGCGAGGCGCACCAGGAGGAGGAGCAGCACCGTCGCGACCGCGACCTCGACGACGAGCCAGGCCCAGGGGTTCACCCCGAGCCGCTGGGGCGGCGCCCAGCGCACCGCGGCGAGACCGAACGCGACTGCGACCAGGGGCGGGACGGCGACCACGCCGACGCGGATCGCGAGGGCCAGGACGGGGTACGGCTTCCACTGACCCAGCGTGGGGTCGTCGTAGTTCTGCGTCGGCCCTGACGTCATGGGCCATTCCTACCGTGGCGAGGCGCGTCGCGGCGACCGGTCCGGTGCGTCCGTCCCCCGTCCGGTGCACCGGACACCCGTCCGCAGGGGGTTCCGCGCGCCCGGGCGCTAAGCTAAGGTTAGGCGATGCTTACCTCGCACGAGACGACGGTCGTCGTACCGGTCTACCCCGCGTACCGCCCGTACGACGCGACCGTCGGGCGGGTCCTGCGGCTCAGCCCCCACTTCGTGCGCGTGACGTTCCTGTGCGACGACTTCGCCGTCTTCGGCACCGCCGGTCTGGACCAGCGCATCAAGCTCCTCCTGCCCGACGCCGAGGGCCGGGTCTGCGACGTCGGCGCGAGCGACGAGGACTGCCTCCGCGACGGCTCCTGGTACGCGCGGTGGAAGGCGCTCCCCGAGGGCGAGCGGAACCCGTTCCGCACCTACACGGTCCGCGCGATCCGCCCCGAGCGGGGCGAGCTCGACGTCGACATGGTGCTGCACGACCCGACGGCCGGGCAGCCCGACGGGCCCGCGGCGGCGTGGCTGCGCCGCGCGTCGGTCGGTGACCGCGTCGTCGTCGTCGGCCCCGATGCACGGACGGCCGACCCGACCGTCGGGCTCGACTGGCGGCCGGGCGCGGCGCGCCACCTGCTGCTCGTCGGCGACGAGACGGCGGCGCCCGCGATCTGCAGCATCGTCGAGCAGCTTCCCGAGCACGTGAGCGCCCAGGCGTTCATCGAGGTGCCCACGGGCGCCGACATCCTCACCGTGTACCCGCGCGGCCGGTCGCGCGTCGCGTGGGTCGCACGTGACGCGGGGTGCGAGACCGCCGAGGGGTTCGAGGCGGTCGCGCCGCACGGTGTGCTCGTGACGCAGGCGGTCCACACCTGGCTCCCACGGCACATGAGGGAGCTCGCGAGCGTCGTCAGCGCCACGCCCCAGGCCCTCGAGGACGTCGACGTGGACACCGAGCTCCTGTGGGACTCGCCCGTCGACCCGACCGCGGGCGACTTCTACGCCTGGATCGCGGGCGAGGCGGCGACGGTCAAGGCGCTGCGTCGGCACCTCGTGAGCGAGCTCGGCGTGGCCCGGTCCAACGTGGCGTTCATGGGGTACTGGCGACTCGGTCGCTCCGAAGCACAGTGAGGGAGCCGCTCGACGGGCCGGTGACGCAGGCGCTGCTCGACAGGCCAGCGGCCCGGTGACGGGGACGCTCTCCCCCGAGACCGTCCTGCGCGTGGCGACCGGCAGGCGCCCGGCACGGGCGAGGACCGTGCTCCTGACGGCCGGCCTGCTCGTCGCGGTGGCGATCAGCCTCGCGGTCGGTGCGCGGGTGACCAGCCCGCTGACGGTCGTCTCGGCGCTGCTGGACCCCGGCTCGGTACCCGCCGCCGACGCCGTCGCGGTGCGGGACCTGCGCCTGCCCCGCACGGTGATCGGGCTCCTCGCCGGCGGCGCCCTGGGCCTCGCGGGCGTCCTCATGCAGGGCGTGACGCGCAACCCCGTCGCCGATCCGGGCCTGCTCGGCGTCAACGCGGGCGCCGCTTTCGTCGTCGTGCTCGGGATCAGCCTGCTCGGGGTGACCGGCGCGGTCCCGCTCGCGGGGTTCGCGCTCGTCGGGGCGCTCGGCGCGGCCGCGCTCATCACGGCGGTCGCGGCGTCCGCGCGGGCCGGCACGACTCCCGCGCTGCTCGTCGTGGCCGGCGCGGCGATCACCGCCGGGCTGACCTCGCTCACCAACCTCGTGCTGCTCGGCGACCCCGCCGCGCTCGACCGGTACCGGTTCTGGACCGTCGGCTCGCTCACCGGACGCGGGCTCGACACCGCCGCGACGCTCGCGCCCCTCGTGCTCGTCGGCACCGTGGTCGCGATCGCGCTCTCCCGGGCGCTCGACGCGCTCGCGCTCGGGGACGACGTCGCGCGCGGGCTGGGCTTCCGGCTGCTGCCGACGCGCGCGGCGGCGATCGGGGCGGTGGTGCTGCTCTCCGGGACCGCGACGGCGCTCGCCGGACCACTCGTGTTCGTCGGTCTCGTCGGCGCGCACGGGGCGCGCGCGCTGGCCGGTGGCGGCCACGTGCGTCTCCTGCCCGTGGCGGCCGTGGTGGGCGCGACCCTGCTGCTGCTGGCGGACAGCCTCGGACGCGTCGTCGCACCGCCGGGCGAGCTCGAGGCCGGGATCGTGGTCGCGGCCGCCGGGGCGCCGCTGCTGATCGCGATCGTCCGATCGCGCCGGGCGGTCGGCCTGTGAGCGCGACCCGGCTCGACCCGCACCCCGCGGGCGACACCACCGCGCGGGCCGCGGCCGACGTGGCGCGCCTGCGACGTGTGGATGCGCGCCGGGTCGCGACCGTCCTGACGGCGCTGCTCGCCGGGCTGGCCGCGCTGGCCGCGGTGGCGCTCGCCGTCGGGTCGGTCGTGCTCGGCCCCCGCGAGGTGGTCGACGCGCTGCTCGGCGTCGAGGGCGCCCCGACGTTCATCGTCACCGGCCTGCGCCTGCCCCGGCTCGCCCTGGCGGCCGTGGTCGGGGCCGCGCTCGGCCTCGCGGGTGCGCTGCTGCAGTCGGTCGTCCGCAACCCGCTCGCGAGCCCCGACATCGTCGGGCTCACCGGGGGTGCGAGCGCTGCCGCGGTGC
Organism: Cellulomonas fimi; assembly: GCF_012952065.1. Taxonomy (GTDB): domain Bacteria; phylum Actinomycetota; class Actinomycetes; order Actinomycetales; family Cellulomonadaceae; genus Pengzhenrongella; species Pengzhenrongella fimi_A. Next base: position 25,635 of record NZ_JABCJJ010000021.1, on the reverse strand, counting down.
TCGCGCTGTCCGCCGGGCTCGTCGGGCGCGCGGTCGACGCGGCGGCGCTGGCCGGTGCACTCGCCGCGGCGGTGGCCGTGTTCGCGCTGAGCGGTCGAGGCGTGACCGGGACGCGGTTCGTCGTCGTCGGCGTCGCCATCGCCTTCCTCGCGAACGGCGTGCTCGGCTACGCCCTCACCCGGGCAAGCCTGACCGAGGCGCAGTCCGCGTTCTTCTGGCTCGTCGGCAGCGTCGGGACCGCGCCGTGGGGGGACGTCCTGCGGGTCGGCGCCGTGCTGGCCCTCGCCGCGCTCGTCCTCGTGGTGGCCCGCCGGCCGCTCGGGGCCCTCGCGCTCGACGACGACAGCGCGCGGTCGATCGGCGCACGCCCGGTCGCGACGCGGGTCGGCGCGATCCTCGTGTCGAGCGTGCTGGCGGCGGTCGCCGTCGCGGTCGCGGGCCCGATCGCCTTCGTCGCGTTCGTGTCCGGGCCCATCGCCCGCAGGCTGCGCGGCCGAGGTCCCGCGCTGGTGACGGCCGCGCTCGTCGGCGCAGTCGTCGTCGTCGGCGCCGACCTCGTGGCGCAGCACCTGGTCCCCGGGAGCCTCGAGCCGCCCGCCGGTCTCGTCACCGGCGCGCTCGGCGCGCCCTTCCTCATCTGGCTGCTCGTGCGAGGCGAGCGGCGCAAGGAGGCACCCGCATGACCGCGACCGGACCCCTCCTGCGCGCGCACGGGCTGAGCCTCGGCTACGGCCGGACGCCGGTCGTCCACGACATCGACCTGGACGTGACGCCCGGCTCCCTGACGGTGCTGGTGGGCGCGAACGCGAGCGGCAAGTCGACCCTGCTGCGGGGGCTCGCCCGCCTGCTCGCCCCGATGAGCGGGCGGGTGACCCTCGACGGCGTGGATCTCGGCTCGCTCTCGCCGCGGCGGGTCGCGCGGACCGTGGGCGTGCTGCCCCAGTCCCCGGTCGCGCCCGACGGCATCCGGGTCGGCGACCTCGTCGCGCACGGCCGCTACCCGCACCGGTCCTTCTTCCGCGGGCACCGCAGCGACGACGACGCCGTGGTCGCCGCCTCGCTCGCCGCGACCGACGCCGGGTCTCTGGTCGACCGCCGCGTCGACGAGCTGAGCGGCGGCCAGCGCCAGCGCGTCTGGATCGCGATGGTGCTCGCCCAGCAGCCGGAGGTGCTGCTGCTCGACGAGCCGACCAGCGCGCTCGACGTCGCGCACCAGGTCGAGGTGCTCGAGGTGCTGCGCAGCGAGGTCGCGCGCGGCCGGACGGTCGTGCTCGTGCTGCACGACCTGACCCTCGCGGCCCGTTACGCGGATCACGTCGTCGTGCTGGCCGGGGGGCGGATCATCGCCCGCGGCGAGCCGGCGCGCACGCTCACGGAGGACGTGGTGGGGAAGGCGTTCGGCATCCGCGCGCGCGTGCTCGAGGACCCGGACACCGGGCGTCCGGTGATCCTGCCGCGGTCGCGGCAGGTGGCCCGCGGGAACGACCCGGGAGCCGTTGGCAAGGCGACCCTTCCTTAGGCTAGCCTCACCTATCGAACCGCCGGTGTGGGCGGTCTTCGTGCCGCCGGCGTGCGGCCGACCATCCTGGAGCTCTCGTGCGATCTCACCCCGGGCGCCTCGTCGCCGTCGTCGCGACCCTCGGCGCGCTGGCCCTCGCCGGCTGCTCCGGCTCTCCTGCCGGCGACCCGCCGCCGAGCACACCCGCTGCCGCGCAGGAGGGCGCGTTCCCGGTGACGATCGAGCACGCACTGGGCTCGGCGACCATCGAGAAGCAGCCCGAGCGCGTCGTGACCTGGGGCTGGGGTGCCGCGGACGCCGCGATCGCCCTCGGCGTCACCCCCGTGGCCATCCCGTTCCAGGCGTACGGCGGCGACGAGGCGGGCGTGCTGCCCTGGATCCGCGAGGCGCTCGAGGAGAGCGGCGACGAGATCCCGACCGTCCTGCCCGACACCGGCGACGACGTGCCGTTCGAGGAGATCGCGGCCGCGGAGCCGGACCTCATCCTCGCGCCGTACTCGGGCCTCACGGCCGAGCAGTACGCGACGCTCGAGCAGATCGCCCCGGTCGTCGCGTACCCGGACGAGCCGTGGTCGACGCCGTGGCGCGACGTCGTGACGATCAGCGGCAAGGCGCTCGGCAAGAACGCCGAGGCCGAGGAGGTCCTGGCGGGCATCGACGGCCGGCTCGCCGAGCAGCGTGAGGCGCACCCCGAGTTCGCGGGCCTGACGCTGGCCGCCGTCTGGGACCTCGCGGGGACGTTCTACGTCTACGCGGACGAGGACCCGCGCGTGGAGTTCATGCTCGACCTGGGCTTCGAGAACCCTGAGGCGGTCGACGCGCTCGACACCGACGAGTCCACGTTCTACTTCACGATGAGCTACGAGCGCCTGGACGAGCTCCAGAGCGACGTGCTGGTGGCCTACGGCACGACCGAGGAGGAGCTCCAGGCGTTCTTGAGCGCCCCCTACGCGCAGGTCATGCCGCAGGTGCGGTCGGGCGCCGTCGCGGGGCTGGTCGGCGAGGAGTTCATCGCCTCGGTGTCGCCGCCCACCGCGCTGTCGCTCCCGTGGAGCCTGGACGACGTCGTCGCGCAGCTCGCGGAGGCCGTGGCCGCCCGGCAGGGCTGAGGACCCCGGCGGGCAGCAGCGCGACGCACCGCCTTCTTGATCGGCAGCACGCGTACGTCATCCCGGCATCGCGGCACCCGCGGGTGCCCCGCCGCCGACCTCCTGGAGTGCGAGTCAGGATGCTGAGCCGAAGACCGTGTCCGGCGAGACGTACGCGCCGTCGAACATCTTGGGGGTCGTCGTTGCACCGACGAAGCGCGACCCGGTGATCGTGGCCTTGTCGAACTTGGCCCCCTGGAGCCGCGCCCCGTCGAAGGTCGTCCCGGCGATCGTGGCGCCACCGAAGTCGGCACCGTTGAGCGTGGCGTTCGTGAAGTTCGCGCCGGACAGGTTGGCCTTGCTGAAGTCGACCCCGGCGAGCTGGGCTCCCGAGAGGTCTCCGGTGATCGTCCTGCCGTTGAAGTTGCACTTCGACACGTCCTTCCCGTCCGCCGATCCGCCTGCTGCGACCGCGTCGCAGACGGAGGCAGGCGGTGGCGGCGGCGGGGGCGTGATCGACGGTGTGGCGGGAGACGTCGAGCTGGGCGGCGTGCCGGGACCGGGCTGCGCCGGCGTGCCGGACGGGGCCGACGGCGGCTGGTCCGTTCGGGGCGTGGAGGGCGCGGCGCCACCGGCGGCGGGCGGTCCCGGAGCCGGTGCGCCGGGGACGGTCGCTCCGGGCGCCTGCCCACCCGGGGCGTCTTGACCGGCCGGCAACCCGCCGTCCTGTGCCAGCGGGGCACCGGCCACAGGACCGGAGGCTCGGCCCTCGTCGGACGGCAGGTCCGCGGGACCGTGCCCCTGCCGCTCGGCGCTCGCCGGGGCGTCGTCGGATCGGGTGCCGTCGGTGCCCTCCACCGCCCCACCCGCCTGGGGTGCCGGCGCGGCGACGGCAGGGGCGTCCGGCGTCGGCTCCGGGAAGGCGAAGGTCGGGCCGGCGAGCACGATCGCCGCGCTCGCCAGGCCGCCTGCGACCACGGCCGAGCCGGCGAGCGCGCCGGCCGATCCCGAGGCGAGCGCGGGCAAGGCCGGCGTCGGCAGCGAGCTGAGGACCGGGACGCCGGACAGCAGGGACGCCGGACCGGCGATGAGCTGGAGCCGGCCCAGGCCCAGGGCGAGGAAGGCCCGCACGACGTCGGGGTCGAACTGCTCGCCCGCGCACCGCGCGAGCTCCTCGCGCGCGGCCGACGCCGAGAGGGGCTTCTTGTACGACCGGGCGGACGTGATGACGTCGAAGGCGTCGGCGGCCGCGACGATCCGCGCGCCGAGGCTGATCTCCGTCCCGGCGAGGCCGCGCGGGTAGCCGCCGCCGTCCCAGCGCTCGTGGTGCTGGTCGACCACGTCGATCCACGGTCCGAGCCACTCGGCCAGCGGCTCGACGAGCGCCCGTCCCTTGACCGGATGCGCCGAGATGATCTGCCAGTCGGTCCCGGTCGGGCGCTCGGTCATGGTGAGGAGCTCCACGGGGGTGTGGATCTTGCCGACGTCGTGCAGCAGCGCCGCCCAGCTGAGCTCGGCGGACTCACGCTTCGACAGCCCCATCTCGGTCGCGATCAGCGCGGCGTACGCCTGGACGCGCTCGGAGTGCCCGCGCGTGTTGTGGTCGTGCTCGTCGATCGAGGCGACGAGGTCGAGCAGCATCGCGGCCTGCCGGTACGAGAGGTCGTCGCGCTCGTCGGCGGGCGGGCCCTCGGCGACGTCCTGGACGCGCCGGCGCAGGACGTCGGGCGAGTACCGGCTCACCGCGAGCGCGAACCGCGACGGGGCGCGGTCGGGGAAGTACACCGTCAGGCGCAGCAGCGTGCTCAGCGGGAGCAGCTTGCGCGCCATCCGGGCCATCACGAGGAGCAGTGCGGTCGCCACGACGATCTCGACCGCGAGCCACGCCCAGTGGTTGACGCCGAGCCGCACGGGCGACGCCCAGCGCATCGCGGCCAGCCCGAACCCGATCGCCACGATCGGCGGGAGCAGGGCCACCAGCAGCCGGACGCAGAACGCGAGGGCCGGGTAGGGCTTCCACTGGCCGAGGGTGGGGTCGTCGTAGTTCTGCGTCGGCCCCGTGGTCATGTCTCCGCATCGGCACGCGGCGGCGTTCCGATGAGCCGTGCGGGCGAGATTCCCCCGATCGGGTGCGCGCTCGGCCACTGGCGCTCGGCTACTGGTAGGTGACGAGGTCCGGCACCGGGGTCACGGTCTGGACCGTCTGCTCGGGTGTGAGCATCGGCTTGTCCTCGTCGTAGAAGTTCTTCCAGCCCCACGCGACACCGGCCGGCGCGTCCTGGTGCAGCACGCGCCAGGTGTCCTGCTTCGCGACCTGCCCGCCCTGGCCGTCGGCGTGGATGACGACGGCGAGCTCGGGGCGCGTGACGTCGATGGCCGCGCGGTCGGGCAGCATCCGCAGCTGGAACTGGTGCAGCACGAGCATCTTGGGCGGCAGGTCGTTGGCGTTCGTGAGGTCGGCGAGGTACGTCACGACCTGGTTGACCTCCGCTGCACCGACCGAGCCGATGCGCTGGAGCGGGACCTCGTCCGGGCCGAGGCGCCACTCCGGGTCAAGCGCGAGCCCGACGTTCGGCCGCAGCAGCAACTCCTCGTAGAGCCTGGCCTGGCTGAGGAAGTCGGCGCGTCCGGGCTGCAGGTCGAGCACGACGTACATGCCGGCGGCGGCCGCCTCGTCGACCCAGGGGCGCAGGAGGTCCACGGACTGCTCGTTCGAGTAGTTTCCGTCGTCCCCCGGACCCGCCGAGGCCACCGTGGCGATGATCTCGAACGTCGGGACCACGGTCTTGGCCGTCATCGCCTGGTAGGGCGCCGCGTGCTCGCGGGCGCGCTGCACGGCCGCGGTGACCGGCTGCTCGCCGAGCACGCCGAGGGCGCCGGTGGCCGGCGTGCCGTAGAGCGCGACGTACTGGCGTTGCGGGAACAGCAGCTGGCCGCCGCCGAGCAGCTGCGCGCCGCTGCGTGCCGAGCGCACCTTCCAGTCGAGGGCGGGCTCCGCGCCGAATGCTGCGCCCACGGCGAGGGTCTTCGGCGCCGCGGCCGCCTGGAGCGCCTCGATGACGCCGGCATGGGCCTGCGGGTTCGGGGCCGACGCCGGGACCAGGTGCACCGAGACCTCGGCGGCTCGGGCGGTGGCGATCGCGGCGACGTGCAGCGGGTCGTCGATCGCGAGCGCGACGACGTCGGTCACCGGGGCGCCTCGCGTGACGGTCGTGAGGTCCGGGAGCTGGTCGTCGTTCGCGACGGGTGTGGTGGACGGGGACGTGGCGCTCGTCCGGGCGTCACTCGGCGCGGTGCCGCTCGGCGCGGTGCCGCTCGGCGCGGCCGTGGCTGGGGCGGTCCCGGGCACGAGCGCGGCCACCTCGGCCGCGAACGTCGCGGGGTCGGCCGGAGCGGGGGCCTCGACCGCGAGCCCGGTCGCCTGGGCGAGCGCGGCGGCGGTGGCCTCGCTCCGGACGACGACGACGTCCTCGTCACCGCCGGTCGCGTCGGGGCCGGTCCCGTCGCCGCCGTCGGTGGCCCCGGACGCGGACGACGCCGTCGGCCCAGGTGAGGCGGTCGCGTCGCCGTCCGCGACGTCGTCGGCGGCGAACCCCGCGACGTCGCCCACCACGACGACCGCCGAGACAGCGAGCCGCTCGAGCTCGTCGGCGAGCGCCGGGTCGGGGGTGTCCTGCGCGCCGGGCGCGGCGCCGCCGACGAGCAGCGGCACGCCGACGCCGACGGACACCCGGGCCGCGAGTCGCTGCGCCTCGGGCTGGCCCGTCGGCGCCACCACCGCGACCGACGACTTCGCGAACAGCGCGCGGCTCGTGCGCAGCGACGCCGCGACGTCGGTCCCCTCGGCGACGACGGTGAGTGGCGCGGCCGGGCTCGACGTCGTGACGGTGAACGGCTCGGGCGAGGGGGAGGGCGACGGCGAGGTCGAGGGCTCAGCGCTGCGCGACGGCGTCGGCGTCTGGCCGTCCGAGCTGCAGGCACCGACGGCCAGGATCCCGGCGACCGCCACCGCCAGGGCGCGGGTGAGCTGTCGGGAATCTGTCACCGGGACACGCTAGGTCATGTGTCCGCCGTGGTGCCGCGGTCGCGGGTCGCCGGCGAACGCCGTCCGGACGGGAAAGCGGTGACGCCGGCCGCAGGGTGGCCCCAGGATGGCGGGATGCGGATCTCCCCAGCTCTGACTGTGCTGCTGAGGGTGACGCTGTAGCGTCGCCGGTACGCGGGTGGCTTCGAGGGCGGAGGGTCTGGCGATGACCGAGCACCAGGCGAACGACGAGCAGAACGACTTCCAGCACCTCCCGGAGCCGATCCGCCTCGATCAGATGATCGCGACCCAGGAGGTCGATCCCGCGCCCGACCCGCGGATGGGTCGGGACACGGACACCGAGTTCATGCTGAGGAACGCGGGCGCCTGACCGCTGCTTCGTGGCGCCGCCTGCGGACGGCTCAGCGGTAGGCGTCGCGGCGGTGATCCACGGCCACGATGGTGACATCGACTTCTTGGTCGTCGACGACGTAGATGACCCGGTACTGACCCCGCCGGGCCGACCAGTAACCGGCGAGGTCGCGCACCCGCCGCTTACCCACGCGGTGCGGGTTCTCGGCCAGCGGGCCGTTGACGAACTCCCACACGGCGGCGGCGACTGCCTCGGGCAGTGCGTTCTCGATCGCTCGTCGGGCGGGTGAGGCCCAGCGGATGCGGTAGGTCACCGGCGCGGGAACTCGGTCAGCTCGACGGTCGTGCCGGCCTCGATCTCGGCGCCCGCTTCACGCAAATTCGACATCGCTGCCGAGTCGGAGAGGATGTCGACGGTCTCCTCGAGGGCTGCGAGGTCGTCGGGCGAGATGAGAACGGCGGCCGGCTCGCCGTTGCGCGTGATCACGACGCGCTCGTGGGTGTCGTGCACCGAGCTGACGATGGCCGAGAGATGCGCCTTGACGTGAGCAAGCGAGGTCGTCGTAGACATGACCTAAATCGTAGTCACCTGCCCCTCGGCGGGCCAGGATCCGAGCGGATCGTCATGCGGGAACGGCGGCGTTCGGGTCGCCGCTGCGTGCCGGCGGGTGTCGGCGTACTACCTGTCCCGCTGGGGGCTACGACGAGGCGCGGGACAACAATGGCGCGGTGATCCGAGACTGCTGACGGGCTCCCTGCCGCTCCGACCGCGGATGCCTCACGAACGCGGTTCCGGTGCGGTGTCGTCAGCCTACGGAGTCAGGGCGAGGACGCCCGGCAGGTCTCCGAACCGCGCCTTCGCGTCCAAGGACAGGACCGCCCGGGAGTCCTCCACGGCGTGCGCAGCGACGATCAGGTCGTGCGCACCGCGAGGGATGCCTTCACGTCGCACGTGCGCCAGGAGCCGCCCGTGTTCAGCGGCGGTCGCCTCGGTGTAGTCGAGTACGGCGACCGTGGCGGTGATGGCAGCCAGGACGCGTGCACGGTCAGCGGCGCGCCGCGGGTTGTCGGCGAGCTCGATGCCGGTCCGGAACTCGGCAACCGAGACAGCCGCGATCGCAAGGTCGTCCTCGTCCAGCGTGGTGATGTCGAAGCGCTGTCGCTCGTACGCGATCAGGGTGTTGGTGTCGAGGATCAGCCGGCGCGCCATGGGTCGCTCTCGTCGGTGGTGAGCAGCGAGGTCGCTGCGGCGATGTCCGCCTCGAAGTCGTCGTCCAGGCCCGGCGTCCGCGCGAGGGCTTCGCGCAGGGCTCGCCCGGTCGTGGGCGCGACGGGCCGCAGCTCGGCGACGACATGCCCTGCCCGTGTGATGCGGATCGTCTCCCCGCGCTCGACCCGGTCGAGCAGCTCGGAGAACCCGCGTGAGGCGTGAGTGGCAGTGAGGGTTCGCACGCGGGGAGCGTATCAGAATCTCTGATTCCCTCGTCGGCGACCACCGCTTCGCGTGCGGCGTCTCGTGTCGCGGCCGAGGACGGCGAACGGTAGCGCCCCGTCGCTGCGCCCGCGCTCTCCCCGCGAGCCCAGACACACGAGAAGCCGCCACCCCCGGCGAGAGGGATGACGGCCTTCGAGTGCGCGCCAGACCTTGCGGTCCGGCGCGACGTGGAGGTGGCGGGAATCGAAGCCGCTGGAAGGCGTGGCGACACGGCGCTCCGGGGCCCTGACGTACGGCCTCATCTGGTTGTGTTGTCGGGTCACGCTGCGATACGGGGTCGATCGGTTGACGGCGTCAACGGGCTGGGTGCGCTCGGATCGTTGAGATCGCTGCTTCTTCTGACACCGGCCGACAACCAGTGCATCCGGCGAATCTGCGGCGCCGCTGCGTGCAGCAGCTCATTCCTCTCTGTCGAGATCAGAGGCGGGACCAGCTGGCTCCGCGGCCGGTGGAGTCAGCGGACACCTTCCCTGCTGCCTTGAGCTGTCCGAGGGCGATCCGAATGGTCTGGTCGCTGACCCCGGGCAGGGCCGCGCGCACGTCTGCGATGGTGAACCTCGCCGGCGCATGGTGAAGGACGTAGTCGCGGACCCGGTCCTGCTTGCTGCCGCCGGACCGCTCGGCGTCCGTGAGCAAGGCGAACTGCTCGTAGGACCGTGCGACCAGGCCGACGAAGTAGCGCAGCCACGGCCACGGGTTGTGCTTGCCCTCGTGCCACCCCTCGGTGGAGGTGAGCAGCGCCCCGTAGTAGGCGTCGTCGGACGCGGCGATGGACGTCTCCAGCGACACGTATCGGGTGACGTCGTACCCGGCGTCCTGCAGCAGCGCGTTGGTCAGAGCCCGCGTGATGCGGCCGTTGCCGTCCAGGAACGGGTGGATGGTCAGCAGATCCAGGGCGAACAGCCCCACGAGGATCACCGGGTGGTGCTGCCCCGCTGTCTCGGCGGCTCTGAACCGGGCGACGAGCTCCTCGAGGTACCCGGGTGTCTGCCCGACGGACACGGGCGTGAATCGCTTAACCTTCGTCCCGTCGGGCATCTGGTCCACCACAACGTTCTCCGTCTGCTTCAGAGCGCCGCCAGGCAGCTGCGTGTACTGGAACAGCAGCCGGTGCAGGTGCAGCAAGAGGCCCACGTTGAGCGGCCGCCACTGCTCCTGATACAGGTAGTCGAGGGCGGCCCGGTACCCGGCGAGCTCCTGCTCGCTGCGGTTGCGCAGGTGGTCCGCCCGACCGGCGACGATCGCTGCGGCCCGCGCTCGGTCCTCGACGACGACACCCTCGATCGCGGAGGATGCCTCGATGCTGGCTACCCGGGCGCGCGCAGCGAGGGTGGTCAACAGAGCGGGAAGCTTGTCGCGGTACAGCGCCTCGGAGCCGGCGCCGGTGTCGACGATCCTGAGGTCGCGAACGATGGCGAACGGCACGCTCCCGACCAGCGTGTCCAAGTCCACGAAGGACTGCACGATCCCCCCATCAAACCCGAGAAAGATGCTAACGGAGCCCTATCTTGACACGTTTGTCGCGTTGAGTTGGTGTGTCGACGCACCGAGTGCGATGGGGCCGACATCGGGCGCTTGCGAACCTCGGAACGATTCGACGAGGCGGCTCACGCGGTAGTCGGCGTATCCCGGAGGCCATGCAACGATGCGACGGTGTACGTGACCCCGTCGGACGAGGTCGGCCAGCTGCGCGACGAGTTGCGCAGGCTCCGCGCGGAGAACGAACGCCTGACCCGGTTGCTCGATCTGCGCGGACAGGACACCACGCCGGCTCCGGAGCAACCGACAGCGGGGCTCGCACCCAGCGGCGTGGTGACGATGGCCTCCCCCGTGGCCGACAAGCTCGCGCTCTACGCAGACCTGTTCCACGCGCGCACCGACGTGCACGCCGTCCGCTGGGAGAACGCCCGGACCGGAGCCAGCGGGTGGATGCCTGCGGTGGCCGGAGGCTGGCGAAAGGGGATGGACAGCAAGAGCGCCCGGCACCTGCCGCTGACGCCACAGGTGATCGCCTCGCACCTGCTCGGGGACGTCTTCGTGGGGTTGTACCCCCTGCTGCGGGACAACAGCTGCCGCTTCCTCGTCGCAGACTTCGACGGCCCGGCCGCGATGCTCGACGCGCTCGCCTACACGAAGGCGGCGCGAGCCAACGACGTCCCCACCACCCTGGAGATCTCGCAGTCGGGACGCGGCGCTCACGTGTGGGCGTTCTTCGCCGACCGGGTGCCGGCGAGCACCGCGCGAGCGATCGGGACGGCGCTGGTGCACGAGGCGATGGTGCTGCGCGGGTCGATGGACCTGCGCTCCTACGACCGGCTGTTCCCGAACCAGGATGTGCTGCCCGACGGGGGCTTCGGCAACCTCATCGCGGCGCCGATGCAAGGCCGTCGGCGTCAGGACGGCCTGACCTTGTTCCTGGACCTGGGAACGCTCGAGCCGTACGAGGACCAGTGGGCGTTCCTGTCCACGCTCGATCGGCTGAGCTCGCGTGACGCGGCCCTCATCGCACGCAGGGCGAGCCGCGCGGCAGTAGGAGCGGACGTCCGGACGCTGAGCCCCCCGACCGCAAGCAGGGTGCGGCCGCGCCTGCCTGCCGTGGTCCGTGCTGAGCTGGGTGCAGGTCTCGTGCTCGACACGGCGCGCCTCACCCCGGCCGCGATAGCGACGTTCAAGCACGCAGCGTCGATGGCTAACCCGAAGTTCTACGAGCTCCAGCGGTTGCGGAAATCCACCTGGGACACGCCGCGGTTCGTCCGTGGCTACGACGTCACCGTCGACGACCAGCTTGTGCTCCCCAGGGGACTTCGCCACGTGGTCGCCGACATCGTGGAGCGCGCCGGCTCCCGGCTCGACCTGACCGACGTCCGGAACGCGGGCGAGGAGATCGGTGTCGCGTTCCAGGCTGAGCTCAGCGCACCGCAGACCACGGCTGTCAGTGCTCTGCTCGCCCACGACGACGGCGTGCTTGTCGCCCCGCCCGGTTCGGGCAAGACCGTCATCGCCTGCGCCGTGATAGCCGAGCGCTCGACGTCGACACTCGTCCTGGTCGACCGCAAGGCCCTCGCCGAGCAGTGGCGCACCCGGATCACCGAGCTGCTCGGAGTCCGGCCCGGTCAGGTCGGCGGGGGACGACGCAAGCTCACCGGCGTCGTCGACATCGCGATGATGCCTTCTCTGGCCCGGCACGCGGACGTCGTGGAGCTGACGAGAAGCTACGGGCAGATGGTCGTCGACGAGTGCCACCACCTGGCCGCTGCCGCCTACGACCATTCCGTCAAGCGGATAGGCGCGCAGTTCTGGCTCGGCCTGACGGCGACCCCCGACCGGCGCGACGGACTCGGTGACCTGGTGACGTGGCAGCTCGGTCCCATCCGGCACACGGTGACGGACGCGGAGCCGGGCACCCTGACCGAGGCTTGGTCAGCTGAACCGGGTCCACGCCGGGTGCTCCACGTCCATCAGACGCGGTTCTCGGCCGTCGTCGATCTGTCCGAGCCAGGTGCCATCGCCGCGGTCCACGGGGCTCTCGCGGCGGACGAGGAGCGCAACGGGCAGATCGTGAACGATGTGGCCGCCGCGCTTGCCCGCGGACGCAACTGCCTGGTTCTGACCCGCCGGGTCGCACACCTCGACGCCCTCGCGTCGAAGCTCGCCTCGCGTGGGCATGACGCACTCGTGATGCGGGGCGGCATGTCGGTCACCGACCGGAGGGCGGCGGTAGAGCGACTCGCGGCGGCGAACGCGGGCGACGGCGTGCTGGTGCTCGGCACGACGCCGTTCATCGGCGAAGGCTTCGACGCTCCCGCGCTCGACACGCTCTTCCTCGCCGCACCCATCTCGTTCCCCGGGCTGCTGGTGCAATGCGCCGGACGGGTCGTGCGCTCAGCGCCGGGCAAGGCCATCGCCGAGGTGCACGACTACCACGATGCTGCGGTGCCCATCCTTGCGGTCTCCCTGCAGCGCCGGAGGCCCGGGTACCGCGCCCTCGGCTTTGAGCAGCTTGAGAACGCTCGTTCCTGAGTTGGCACGGCTTGCGTTCCATGGTTCTGCGTTCAGACTCGCTCATGTTCACTCCCGAGGAACACCCAGACAAGGTGAACATGCTGATCGACGGCCCCAAGACCGTGCTGGCAGGCCTCCTCGGCATCACCGCCACGCCCGAGCCAAGCTCCGTGAGCGACGCTGCGGTCGACCTCGGCCTTGTGCTCGACACAGGTGCGCGGGGCAAACGCGGTACGCCGTCGTGCCAAGCACGGCCGACGGACCGTCAGCGCGCCACTGCGCGGGCGCCGGACGCCTCGCCATGACACCAACAGATCCCGACGGAATCGACGGCGTCCCGAAGCGATCCGCTGGAACGCGACGGCATCACACGGGACCGAACGGGTGGAGGTGGCGGGAATCGAACCCGCGTCCGATGACTGTGAACCAGGACTTCTCCGGGCGCAGTCTGCTGCGCTTTTCTCAGCCCCAACGATCTAGCAGACATGTCGCTGACAGGCTCAGTCGCCTCAGAGTCCCCCCAACGCCGACGACGAACGTTGGGAGCAGTGGCTCTCTAGATGACGCCAGTTACCGAGGCGAGAGCGAACTCGGACTGACGGACTTCAGGACTCGCTCAGGCGGCGAGTGCGAAGTCGGTGCGCTTGGAATCGGCACCTATTGGTTTGCAGGGAGCGTTGACGAGATAACCCTGCATCCTCGGCCCGCTTCTCCTGGATCGACGATCACCGTCGAAACCGATCACCCCCATGTGCAGTTGTCAATCGCTCCTCCCGCCGGCCGCACGGGGCGGCCGACGCTCGGAGCGTGTCTAGCGTAGTCCTCAACCACCCCCGTCGCAGCAACATTCCAGGCCCCGAGATCGTTGGGCCTCACCCGGTCGGCGGCTCCGTGACACCGTCCGGCGCCGGCTCCATGACGACGACCGGCGGCGGCTCGACAACCGGCACCGCCTCCACCACCTCCACCGCCGTCGTGACCGTCCGCGTGGACCCGCCGCTCTCCGCCCGCACGGTGAGCTCCACCAACCCGGGCACCCCCACGGCCTCGACTCCGGCCACCAAGGTCAACGGCAACGTCAGCTCCGACGAGACGCCGTCGGAGGCGCCGGAGATCTCCGCAACAGAGCACCGCACGCCCGCGTCCCCCGACTCACACACCCACCCCGCCGCCTCGCCGGCCGAGCCCGCCCAGCGCACCCCCGGCGGGAGCGACACGACGGCCTCGACGTCGACCGCCGGCGCCTCGGCCGCGTTGCCGACAGTGAACCCGACCCGAAGCGGCTCTCCGACGACCAGCACCACACCCTCGGGCGCGCCGACCGTGAGCTCCGGCTCCGCCACCGCGACGCTCACCGGCACGACGAGCTCCACCGGATCGACGCCGGCAGCGGTGAGCGTCACGACGACCGCGGCGCCCGGCGCCACGGCGGCGGTGTCCTCCACGCGGACGGGCACGCCGAGGGACGACGACGCACCCGCGGGCAGCTCGGCCAGGCACAGCTGGACCGGCGCGTCGCCGCACTGGACCCAGCCGTCGCCGGCGGGCACGCCGTCCATGACCACGCCGTCGGGCATGGTGAGCTCGGCCCGCAACTCGGTTGCGACCGCGTCGCCCGTGTTGACCATGCCGACGTCGAGCGTCTGCACAGCCCCCGGGGTGAGCGCCACGGTGTCGCCCGGGAACGACACGCTGAGGTTCGCGGGGTCGGGCGCAGGAGCGAGAGGCGGGTCCTCCACCGGAGCGACCACCGCGTCGTTGGTGACGACGGGGGTGACGGCGGGACCCTGCGCTTCCGCGGGCGGCTGCCGATCGCGGGAGCGCGACGTCGGCGGGGCCTGCTCGGCGTCCGGCTCGGGTGTCGGCTCCGGGGTCGGAGGCGGCTCGGCGCCAGGCGGTGGCGGCTCGAGCGCGGGCGCCTCGACCGGCGGCGGCTCGGGTGCCGTCAGGACATCGTCGGCGCCGGCACCGCCGTCGTCCTCCTCCACGGTCTCCTGCGACTCCTCCGGGGCACCGGCGAGACCGGCGTCGTCCTCGGACTGCTGGTCCAGCACCCCGGCGACCGCCAACGACACGGCCACGACGCCGGCGGTGGCCGCGGCCACCACGCCGACCGGGACGGACGACGCCGCCACAGCAGCGCCCGCCGTCTCCGCAGCGGCAACGCCACCGGCAGCCTCGACCACCGGCTCCACCGCCGACCCCGACACTGCGGCCTCCGCCGCCGCTGACTCGCCGACCGACGCCGCCCCGCCCGAGGCGTCCCCAGCCGCCGCCTCCACCGCAGCCACGCCGGCCCCCTCGACGCCGTCCGCACCCGCACCCGCACCCGCACCCGCACCCACCGCCCCTGCACCCGCCATCACGCCGGCGCCCGTGTCCGCACCAGCAGCGGCCGCCATCCCGAGCGCGCCCCCTCCTGAGGCGCCGAGCCCACCAGCGCCCACGGTCACCCCGCCGACCGGCAGCGGTCCCGCCAGCGCGCCGAGCACGCCCGCGCCGATGACGAGCGGCGCGACGACGCCGCGCACGTCGTGGTCGACGTCCTGCAGGTCGCGCGTGGTCGCCCGGCACTGCTCGCAGACGTCGAGGTGCTCGCGCACGCGGGTCGTGTCGCGCCGACCGAGCTGCCCGCGCACGTACCCCGACAGCAGCCCGCGCACCGCCTCGCACTCGGGCGTCGCCGCGGCGTCGAGCCGCGCCAGCAGCCCGTTCCGCAGCCCTTCCCGAGCGAGGTGGGTCTGGGCGACCACCTCCGCCACCGTCAGCCCGAGCAGGCGGCCGACCTGCGCCGGGGGCAGCTGGTCGACCTCCACGTACCAGAGAAGCGCCTGCCACCGTTCGGGCAGGGACGCGAAGGCGGCAGCCGTGGGCCCGTCGTCCGCGTCGACGAGCGCGCCTCCAGCGACCCCGGCGCCGAGCGCGCCCGCAGCGTCGAACCGCGACGGCAGCTCCGACCCGGCCCGCGGGAGGGACGAACCCGCCGCCGGAAGCGCCGAACCCGCATCGCCCGCCCTCCACCGCGCCACGGCGAGCCGGCGGACCGCCGCAAGGAGATGCAGACGGTAGGTCACCTCCGGCCCGGCCCCGCCACGGACCGCCGCGTCGACTCCCGCGAGCGCCCGGCTCACGAGGGCGTCCGCGTCGGCGTCGGACGCCGTGTACTGGCGGGCGACGACGCGGGCCGCGTCACTGTGACGCTGGTGCAACGCCTCCAATGCGCCGGGAACATGGCGCTGCGCCGCGTCCACCAGGTCGACGTCGGAGGGTTCGGCCTTACCTGCCATCTCGCCGTTCTCGGGCACAGGCCTGGCCGAGCCGGCGGGCCGCCCGGGCGCCGCCGCTTCCGCGTGCCTCCCGCGCCCCGCGCTCGTCCCGGGCTCCACGCTCATGTCGCCGCCTCTCCGGGCACCCCCACTGCCCGCTCTGGCCCCCTTTCTCCACCTTTGTCAGCGTGCCACTCGCGTCTCCGGTCGGCGATCCGGACGGATGCGCCACCGCCCGCCCGCCTCTCCCCCGCCCTCGCCGTGCGACCACCGCGCACCCGTACCACCCTGGAGCCATGGACGAGCTCCTCTACCTCCATCGCGTCAACGCCGATCACGTCACCCACCTGGTCGCCGCCGTCGGAGACCACTGGGACTCCCCCACCCCGTGCGCCGACTGGTCCGTGCGCCAGCTCGTCACCCACCTGACCTCCGAGCAGCTCTGGGCGCCCGAGCTGCTCGCCGGCCGGACCCCCGCCGAGGTGGGCGACCGCTTCGACGGCGACGTGCTGGGCGACGACCCCGTCACCTCGTGGCGTCTCGCGGTCGACGCCGCCCTGGCCGCCTTCGCCGCGGACGGCGCCCTCGACCGCACCGTCGAGCTCTCGTCCGGCCCGCGCCCGGCGCGCGAGTACCTCGAGGAGATGGTCACCGACCTGGCCATCCACGGCTGGGACCTCGCCACCGCCCTGCACGTCGACGAGACCATCGACCCGCCGACCGTCGAGCGCCTCCTCATCGAGTGGAGCGGCCGCGTCGACCAGCTGCGTCACAGCCCGATGTTCGGGGACCCGCTCCCCAGCACGCCGTCGGACGACCAGCAGACCCAGCTGCTCGCGCTGTTCGGCCGCCGCGGCTGACGCAGCGGCACGGCCGTGTGATGGACACACCCTCGCAGGTTAGGTAAGGCTTGCTATACCCTCGCGTCCGTGCCGACGCCCGCAACGCTCCTCGCACCCCCGACGGCGGCGGTGCCCTTCGCCGCCGACCTCGCCCGACACGGCGATGCCCTCGCCCTCGTGCACGACGACGAGTCCCTCACCTACGCGGAGCTCGCGGACCGCGTCGGCGAGCTCGCCGCCCGCCTCGGGACGACCCGCCGCCTCGTCGCCGTCACCGTCCGCAACGACGTCGCGTCGATCGTCGCGTACCTCGCCGCGCTGGCCGGCGGGCACCCGGTCGTCCTCGCTCCCGCCGACCGCCCCGAGGCGCTCGACCCGATCCTCGCGACGTACCGCCCCGACGTCGTCGTCCATGCCGGCCGTTCCGCCGGCCTCGCCGAGACCCGGCTCGACGAGCGGCACCCGGGCACCGCGCACGACCTGCACCCCGACCTCGCGCTCCTGCTGAGCACGTCCGGCTCGACCGGCTCGCCCAAGCTGGTCCGCCTGTCGCAGGCCAACCTGCAGGCCAACGCCGAGGCGATCGCCGACTCCCTGGGCATCACCCCGGCCGACCGCGCCGTCACGACCCTGCCGATGCACTACTGCTACGGCCTCTCGGTCATCCACAGCCACCTCGCGCGCGGCGCGACGCTCGTCCTCACCACCCTCTCGGTCGTCGACCCGTGCTTCTGGGACCTCGTCCGGCGCGCCCGCGGCACGTCGTTCGCCGCCGTCCCGTACACGTTCGACCTGCTCGACCGCGTGGGCTTCCCCGACCTCGACCTGCCGAGCCTGCGCTACGTCACCCAGGCGGGCGGCCGGCTCGCGCCCGAGACCGTGCGCCGCTACGCCGAGCTCGGCGCCGCGTGCGGCTGGGACCTCGTGGTCATGTACGGCCAGACCGAGGCGACCGCGCGCATGGGCGTCCTCCCTCCCGGCCTCGCCGCCGAGCACCCCGGAACCATCGGCGTCCCGGTCCCAGGTGGCGCCTTCCGCATCGAGCCGGTCGACGGGCACGACGCCGGGGAGCTCGTCTACGCGGGCCCCAACGTCATGCTGGGCTACGCCGAGAGCCCCGCCGACCTTGCGCTCGGCCGCACCGTCGACGAGCTCCGCACCGGCGACCTCGCGCGGCAACGGCCGGACGGCCTCTACGAGATCGTCGGACGCCGCAGCCGGTTCCTCAAGCTCGTCGGCCTGCGCGTCGACCTCGCGCGGGTCGAGGAGGTCCTCGCCGAGCTGGGCCTTGTCGAGCGGGGCCTCGCCGCGGCGGCGACCGGCACGGACGAGCGCCTCGTGGTCGCCGTCGAGCGCGCCTCCCAGGCCGACCCAGACGACGACGCCCTGGTGAGCAAGGTCCTCGCCGAGCGCCTGGGCCTGCCCCGCGCGGCCGTCGTCGTGCACGGGGTCAGCGCCCTGCCGCGGCTGGCGAGCGGGAAGACCGACTACGCGGCCGTCCTCGCGCTCGACGCCGCGCGGCGGGGCCCGGCCGGCGACACCCGCCCGGCCGACGCCCTCGCCCAGCTTCCCGGCAGCCCCACGCCCGCACCCGTCCCGGCGACGCAGCCCACCGACGCGACCGCCGTCGTCCGCCGCATCTACGCCGAGGAGCTCGAGCACCCCCACGTCACCGACGACGACACCTTCGTCGGCCTCGAGGGCGACTCCCTCTCCTACGTCGCCACCTCGGTCCGGCTCGAGCAGGCGCTCGGCCACCTGCCCGCCGACTGGCACGTCACCCCGATCCGCGACCTCGTCCCACGTCCCGCCACGCCCGCGAGCCCGCTCCGCCGCCGGCTCGCGCGACTCGCCGCGCCGATCGAGACGGGCATCGTGCTGCGGGCGCTCGCGATCGTGCTCATCGTCGGCACGCACGCCAAGCTGTTCGCGTGGCCGGGCACCGCGCACGTGCTGATCGCGCTCGCGGGGTACAACTTCGCGCGGTTCCAGCTCGGCGGCGAGCGACTCCACCGTCTCCGGCGCCAGCTGCGCAGCCTCGCGCGCATCGTGGTGCCGAGCGTCGCGTTCATCGGCGCCGCGTACCTCCTGACGGACCGGTACAGCCTCGCGAACGTCGTACTGCTCAACGCGGTCGTGGGGCCCGAGACGTGGTCGACCACCTGGCAGTTCTGGTTCGTCGAGGTGCTCGTCTACCTGCTCGTCGGTCTCGGCGCGCTGCTCGCGACCCCGTGGGGCGACCGCGTCGAGCGTCGCTTCCCGTTCGGCCTGCCGGTCGCCATCCTCGGCGCGGGGCTGCTCACGCGCTTCGAGGTCGTCGACCCCGGCGTCCCGCACACCGCGCCGGTGCTGTGGCTCTTCGCGCTCGGCTGGGCGCTCTCGCGCACGACGACGACGCCGCGGCGCCTCGCGCTCTCGGTCGTCGCCCTGGTGAGCGTGCCCGGCTTCTTCGACGACCCGCGGCGCGAGGCGGTCGTCCTGGCCGGGCTGCTGCTCCTCGCCTGGGTCCCGACCGTGCGGCTGCCCGCGGTGCTGCACCGCCCGCTCGGCGTGCTCGCGAGCGCGTCGCTGTACGCGTACCTGGTGCAGTGGCTCGTGTATCCCGAGCTCGTGGGGATCCACCCGGCGGTCGCGGTGGTCGCGTCGCTGGTGGCGGGCGTCGCGTACTGGGGCCTCGTGACGCGCGTGCCGGCGCTGGTCCGCCGCAGGGTCCTCACCCGCAGGACCGTCACCCGCAGGACCCTCACCCGCAGGACCCTCACCCGCAGCGCCGGCAGCCGCACCGTCAGGTCACCAGCCGCCGACGCTGCCCCCACCGACGCCGCCGCCTGAGAAGCTGCCGCTGCCCGACGAGCCGGTCGTGCCAGGCGTCGGTGCGGAGATCGACTGCGTCGCGGCCTCGGAGAACTGGTCGACCGACTGCCCGAAGCCGCCGGCCGCCCAGAAGAGCGCAGGGTTGTAGCCCGACGCCCCCGCGTACCACGTCGGCGCCGGGACGCTCGCGCCGCGGGCCGCGGCCTCCTGGAACACGCCCGCCCACTGCTCGGTGATCCCGAACGCGATCGCGTACGGGAGGTACTGGCTGAACAGGTCCTCGCCGGCGGCGATCCGGAGCCGGTCCGGGTCGGCGGTCGCGAGGTACTGCTTGAAGCCGAGGGTCTGCGACAGCACGGCGGTGCCCTCGGCGGTCCGCGCCGGCGCCGCGTGCGCGACCGCGAGCACCACCACGCCGACCACCAGCACCGCGAGGCCCACGAGCCCCCACCGCGTCAGGACGGCGAGGAAGAACGTCAGCAGCAGGCCGACCAGCGTGAGCACCGTGCCGGTGACGTACCAGTTGCGCCGCACGGCAGACGGGTTGCCGCGGAACCAGCCGCGCGCGGTGACGTCCTCGTACAGCAGCCTCTGCACGGCGGACATCGAGCTGGCGAACGTCGCCCTGAGCTGAGTGAGGCTCACGCGGGAGCGGTCCGTGAAGACCGCCTCGAGCAGGGCTCGCTCGTACGGGACGAGCGCGTCGTCGGGAGCGCGCTCACGGATGAGCCGCCAGCTCGACGCGAGCCCGGTCGCGTCGGCGGTCGTGTCCTCGTCGACCTCGCCGTCCTCGCTCTCTCGCTCGCTGCCGTCCTCCCCCTCGGCCGCCCCGGACCGGCCGGGCTCGATCTCCTCGATCCGGAGGTAGCCGCGCACGGCGAGGTCGACGAGCGTCGCCGTCACGTCGTGCGGGTCCGCGCGCTCGTCGACGAGCGTGCCGAGCTGCCCGGGCCGGAAGCCCGCGGGCGGCGCGAGGTGCACCGCGATCGGCATCTCGCGCGAGCTCGACCCCAGGCCGACGGAGGCGACGCCGCCCGACCCGGGCTCCGGCGTCGTGCCCGGGACCTGGTGCAGGTAGCGCGCGTCGCGGCCGCGCTGGCGCACGCGGCCGAGCGCCACCCCGAGACCGACGAGCAGCACGGCCGCGGTCGCCACGCCCGTCCAGGGCGTGAGCGAGAAGGCCTTGCCGAGCTGCCACCGCTCGCGCAGCACCGGCTCCACGTCGCGGAACGTCCCGGCCGGGAACTGGGCGAGCACCGTGAGCGCCTGCCCCTCGGGCAACGCGCCCAGCGCGTACGTCGCGGTCGAGCCGTCGGCGCGGGCGTCGTCGCACGGGTTCCTCGCGCCGCGCGGTCCTGTGACGCACTCGATGCCGGTGAGGTCAGCCGGGCCGCGGACGGTGACGCTCAGGTCACCCACCGGGATCGCGGTGTCGCTGAGCACGTTCCAGAAGAGCTCGTCGTCGCCGCCCGTGGTGCTCGTCCCGTTGACCAGGCCGCGGACCGTGTAGGTGATGCGGTAGCGGTGGACTCCCTCGACGTCGTCCACGTCCTCGTCGCCGATACGGACCTGGAGCCAGCCGCTCTCCTCCTCGAGGTTCACGTCGTCGGGCGCGGCCGCGGGGTCGTCGGACCGGGCGGTCACGTTCGAGTAGGCGAACACGCGGTCGGAGTCGTCGTCGAAGCGCATCGAGGTCGGGAACGTGAGGTACGGCCCGCGCCCCGGGTCGTCGCCGAAGTCGAAGTCGAGGTCGAGGACCACGTCCATGGTGCCGTCGCGCGCGAGGTCCACCTCGACGTCGTACCGCGTGATCTCGTTGCCCGACGTCGCGGCCCCGGCTGGGAGCGCGAGCGCGAGCAGCAGCGCGGCGACCAGCGCGACGACGGCGACGGTCGCCAGGACGAGGCGACGACCGCCGAGCGCGAGTGGGTGCAGCGCCGGTGCGGCCGGCGACGCGGCAGGGCTCGTCACGGGCGTCAGCGGTTGTTGCGGCTGAAGATGGCCCGCCGCGCCTCGCGCTCGTCCTGCTTCTCGCGCAGGGTGTGCCGCTTGTCGTACTCCTTCTTGCCTCGCGCGACCGCGATCTCGACCTTGGCGCGACCGTCGAGGAAGTACAGCGACAGGGGCACGATCGTCTGCCCCCTCTCGCGCGTCTTCGACTCGAGCCGCTCGATCTCCTGGCGGTGCAGCAGCAGCTTGCGCTTGCGCCGCGGCGCGTGGTTGGTCCAGGTGCCCTGCGAGTACTCGGGGATGTGCACGCCCTCGAGCCACGCCTCGCCCCGGTCGATCGAGACGAAGCCGTCGACCAGCGAGGCCCGGCCCGCACGCAGCGCCTTCACCTCGGTGCCGGCCAGCACGACGCCGGCCTCGAGCACGTCCTCGATGAAGTAGTCGTGCCGGGCCTTCTTGTTGCTCGCGACGAGCTTCCGTCCCTGATCCTTGGCCACCGGGCAAGCCTAGGTGACACGCGTGAGCGGGGGACGGCGAGTCCCGGCGGTGGCTGGGCTGGCGGATGGCCGGCGTCGGCGATGGTCCGCGTCGGGCTGGCCGGCGTCGGGCCGGAGGTCGGCCCGCAGCGACCGGGTCGACCGGGCCCCACCGACCCGGACAGCCGCGCGCGTGACTCCTGAGACCGCCGGTGCGCGAGGGGCGTCACCCCAGCCCCACGCGCCGCACCCGCCACTCGCGCGGCTGCCAGGTTCGAACGACCGGCCCGTGCCGCGCAAGGGGACGCGGCACGGGCCGGGAGACTACGAGTTGTCCGAGTGATGTGAGCCTGGAGCGTCACCCAGCTCTGACCACCCGCCGGGGCGTGCCCGGGGGTCGGCGGGCAATCAGGCGCCGACGACCTTGACGCCCGTGCTCCAGGTGTTGCCGAGCTGGCCCTGGAGCGCCATGTGGAGGAAGCCCACGCCCTCGAGCTGGTGCGCGCGCTTGAGCGGGCCGGCGTCGAGCGCCCGCATGCCACCGGCCTCGACGAGCGAGACGACCGCGGCCTTCGCTTCGGCGTCGTCGGCGGCGACCAGCACGTCGAGCTTCTGCCCGTCGACCGCTCCCGCGACCAGGGTGCCCGCGAACGTCGTGTTGAACGCCTTGACGACCTTGGCGGCCGGGATCGCCTTCTGGATCTCCTGCGCGGCCGACGAGTCGTCCGGCGTCACGAGGCGGTCGAACGTCGCGAAGTCGACCGGGTTCGTGATGTCGACGACGACCTTGCCGTTGAGCGCGTCGCGCAGCTCGCCCGCCACGCTGAGCGCGGCGTCGTACGGGAGCGCCAGGACGACGACGTCCCCGGCGATCGGCGTCGAGAACGCGCCCGTCGACACTGAGCCGGTGAGCTCGTTCGCCAGCGTGCCGGCCTCCGACTCGTCGCGGGCCAGGATCTGGACGTCGTAGCCGCCGGCGAGGGCGCGGGTCGCGATGCCGCGGGTCATGTTGCCGGCGCCGAGGATGGTGATGGTGCTCAGGGAGGAACTCCTTCTCACGTCAGTGCCGACGCCGCGGGGGGTCCGCGGGCGGCTTGGTCACTTGAACCAACAAGTGCGACGCTACGCGTGATTACTTGAACTGTCAACCTCTTTACTTGAGAGATCAACTGTTACTCGGGTAACATGAACCCCATGGACCAGGACACCCGATGGCTCAGCCAGGAGCAGGAGGATGCCTGGCGCCCTCTCATGGCAGCCATGCTGCTGCTGCCCGGGGCGCTCGACGCCCAGCTCCAGCGCGACGCCGGCCTCACCCACGCGGGCTACGGCGTCCTGTCCGCGCTGTCCGAGGCACCCGAGCGGACGATCCGGCTCAGCCGCCTCGCGCACATGGCGAGCCTGAGCATGTCGCGCCTCTCCCACCTGGTCGACCGCCTGGAGGCCGCGGGCTGGGTCGAGCGCAAACCCGTCCCTGGCGACGGGCGGAGCACGATGGCGGTGCTCACCGAGGCCGGCTGGGACAAGATCGTGGCGACGGCACCCGGTCACGTCGAGACGGTCCAGACCCTCGTGTTCGACGACCTCACCCCGGCGCAGACGCGGCAGCTCAGGAAGATCTTCGAGAAGATCGCGCCCAAGATCGACCCCGAGAACCGCCTGCAGGCCTGCGGGGCGATCCCGGCCGGCCGTTCCCAGGCAGGTCGATGACCTCGAGGCTGCGTCGTCGGCTCAGACCTTCGTGTACCGGCTCAGGGTGACGACCGAGGAGATCGCGGCCAGCACGATGGCGACACCGACGAGGATCGGCGCGATGGACAGCACGTTGCTGGTGTCGATGTAGTCCACGAACGTCACCGACCCCGCCAACCAGTCCGTGACGAGGTACTTCACCCCCAGGTACAGCCCGCCGACCGCGAGGCCCGCGCCGAGGGTCGCGGCGATCGCTCCCTCGAGCATGAAGGGCAGCTGGATGAAGAGGTTGGACGCCCCGACCAGCCGCATGATCCCTGTCTCCTTGCGTCGACTCATCGCGGAGAGGCGGATCGTCGTGGTGATCAGCAGCACCGCGGCGAGCAGCATCACCGCTGCCAGCCCGACCGACAGCAACGTCGCGCGGTTGAGCACGAGGAACAGCGAGTCGAAGATCCGGCGCTGGTCGAGGACCTCCTCGACGCCCTGCCGACCCGAGAGCACGTCCGCGACGACCTGGTACTTCTCCGGGTCGGCGAGCTTGACGCGGTACGAGGCGTTCATGTCGTCCGCCGTCACCGCGGCCGCCCACGGCTGGTCCGCGAGCTTCTCCTGGAACGACTCGAACGCCTGCTCCTTGGTCTCGAAGTAGACGGTCTGGATGTACGGCTCGAGCTCGGGTGACTCGAGCTCGGCCCTGACCGTCTCGATCTGCTCGGGCGTCGCCTCACCGCCCGCGCAGCTCGGCAGCTCCGACCCGCGCGGGCACAGGAAGACCGAGACCTCGACCTTGCCGTACCAGTCGTCCTTCATCTGCGAGATCTGCTGCTGGAGCAGCGCGGCGGCGCCGACGAAGGTCAGCGACACGAACGTCACGAGGATGACCGAGACGGTCATCGACAGGTTGCGCCGTAGACCGATGCCGATCTCGGACAGGATGAACTGCAGTCTCACCGTGAGCTCCTCAGCGTGCCGAGCCGTACACGCCGCGCGACTGGTCACGGACCATCGCACCGGTGTCGAGCTCGATCACGCGCTTGCGCATCTGGTCGACGATCTCGTCGTCGTGGGTCGCCATCACCACGGTGGTGCCGGTCCGGTTGATCCGGTCCAGCAGCCGCATGATGCCGAGGGACGTGGTGGGGTCGAGGTTCCCGGTCGGCTCGTCCGCGAGCAGGATCGAGGGCCGGTTCACGAAGGCACGGGCGATCGCGACGCGCTGCTGCTCACCGCCGGAGAGCTCGTGCGGCCGCCGCTTCTCCTTGCCCGCGAGGCCGACCATCTCGAGCACGTCCGGGACCGTGGTCATGATGTGGTGCCGCGGCTTGCCGATCACCTGGAGCGCGAACGCGACGTTCTCGAACACGGACTTGTTGGGCAGCAGGCGGAAGTCCTGGAACACGACGCCGATCTGGCGGCGCAGGTGCGGCACCTTCCACGTCGACAGGGCCGAGAGGTCACGCCCCGCCACGAACACCTGGCCGCCCGTCGGCCGCTCCTCGCGCATCACGAGGCGCAGGAACGTCGACTTGCCGGAGCCCGAGGTGCCGACCAGGAACACGAACTCCCCGCGCTCGACCTCCAGGGTGACCTGGTCGAGGGCGGGCCGTGCGCCGCGCGCATAGACCTTGGTGACGTTCTCGAATCGGATCACGGGTGCCGGTGGCCAGAGTCGGGGACAGGGATCGTGCAGCGGAGCGTGGCCGTCTCGAGAGTAAGCAGGGCGCGAGCACGATCCTCACCGGACACGCCGCGCCCCACCCGCGAGGACCACGCCGCCGACGACGCCGCGCGGCTTCCGGGCGGATATGCCCGGTTCGAGGTCCTCCCCTCCCCCGACGTGTCAGACCTAGCGCGTGGCCGGGCGCGCGGCAGGTCTGACACGCGGGGAACCGTTTGACGTGTCAGACCTAGCGCGTCCCCGGGCGCGCGCCACGTCTGACACGTCGGGATGCGCTTGACGTGTCAGACCCAGATCCGCGAGTAGTGCGGTTTGGTGGGTGTGTCGCGGAATGAACAGATGCCCCTGATCTGGGAAAATGAGGCTTGTTGAGGTTCTCAGGTCCCAGATCGAAGGGCATCTGTTCGATGGCAA
>NZ_JABCJJ010000020.1 GCF_012952065.1 Cellulomonas fimi | reverse complement strand
AAGCACGTCGAGGTCTTCCCGATGGGCAGTGTGAGAACTCCCATCATCGGAAGGCCTCGACCTCTACCCGCCCCGCGACGCGCCGCACACCCTCACCGCCGGACTACACCCCCAACTGCGAAGAGCCTGTTAACGCCGGGCTGAAGATTTAGCCGTCGACGATCGCCGATGATGTCCGACGGGTCGTCCGGGTCCTGACGTTGGAGGATGGCAGCCAGTTCGTCGGGATCGATGTCTCGATACACGTCAAACTTAATTGTGCCGGCGAGGTACTCACGCCGTTGGCGTCGCACGGGCGGGT
Source organism: Cellulomonas fimi (assembly GCF_012952065.1). Taxonomy (GTDB): domain Bacteria; phylum Actinomycetota; class Actinomycetes; order Actinomycetales; family Cellulomonadaceae; genus Pengzhenrongella; species Pengzhenrongella fimi_A. The sequence goes on along the minus strand of NZ_JABCJJ010000020.1, from coordinate 57,657 downwards.
CGAAGGCGAGGGCGACACTAATGACCCTGTCTCGGCGGCTGCCTCGACGAAACTCCTCAGGCACGGGCAAGGGATGTATCTGAACCGTGTCGACGGGCATTGAGCCGTCATATGTCATGGTGACGCGTGTAGCCTCGCTGGTGGTTGCCCGCTCAACGGTCGGCAGTCCTAGCCCGTAGACACGGCTGCGGCGGTGATGTTCTTGTAGCGTCTTGGCCGGCCCAGTGGGTTCAGCGCCACTCGCGAGGAGCGCGCGGATAAGGTTTGCGGAGGCGTCAGGATAGGTATATGCGATGTCTGCCGCGACTCGGGCGACGGCTGGCGCGGCGAAGCTTGTGCCGTTCACGGCTGCGAAGAGTTGACCGCCAGAACCTTGGGTCGAAGTGCTGACGAGGGAAGCGCCCAAGTCGTTCTGCACGACATTTCCAACGTCATTGATGACGGTGTTTCCGCCGTAGTGGGTCACGTCAGGCTTGTTTGCCCGCCGGCTGCTGGTCCCGAGGCCAGGGCCGCTGCGACTGAAGGGCGCGGCCTCGTCGGCGTCGGCTGCCGCCAGCCACCCCACTCTGCCCGGTAGCTCTGCTGGTGCGCCGCTCAGTGCTAGCGCTCCTACCGTGACGGCGAGGGCAGCGGGGCCGGGCTCCGCCAACCGATGCTCAGGGCTGAAGAAGTACTCGGGTTTGTCGTTGATTATGTGGTGACCGCTGTGGGTGCGGGCGTCGAGGCCTGCCGGCGCGTTGCCCGTCGGGACGACGACCACGACGCCCAACTCGCGAACGAGGTCGTCGATCGTCTCGGTAAGGGGCCCAACGTGGAGGTCGTTGAAAGGCTCGGAGTATCCGACCGACAAGTTGAACACCCGAACCCCGTAGGTTCCGTGCAGGTGGCGGATTGCGTGATCGACTAACTCGTGCGGTGTCGCGAACGTTGGAAACCGCGGTGGGTGGCCAGGTCTAGCGGGATCGGGCTCGAGAATGCGAACGACTCTGACTGCTCCGACCGCAGTTAGCGGAAGCGCGTCGCGCAGCTCCTCGTGGAGCCTGGGGAAGGCGACCCGACCGACGACCTCTGTGCCGTGTGTGCCGCGCTGCTGCCACTGATAGTCGGGTGGACCAAGGGACTCGTCTGAAAGCACCAGCCCGGCTAGCAGGGGATGCGACGACTCGGGTGAGTCGTCGAGCACTCCGACCACTTCACTTTGCTGCTGAGCCCTAGTGAGTGCTGCGATGTCAATGCTACGCCAGTCGCGGAAGTCAAGGAACGGCACGGGAGGGGTTCGGACCAGCTCGACGACGCTCGTGTTGAGGAGGTCGTCCAGTCCAAGTGCAGTAGTCGCAACGCGAAGATAGCTTCTACGTGCCGAAACCGACCGAAGTAGAACTTCACCGCCGTTCTGCGTGACGATCGTCTCAACGATGGCTGCTCGACGTTGCGCCTCTGCGTATGCTGCCGACGGCCAAACCGCCACATCGATGACGCGTGTACCTGCGAAATTGTGCTCGAGCGAGTCTAATCCTGGACCGGTCCGGTCACCAGGCCCATATGGTTCAATGTTGTCGATCTGATTAAAGAATGAGCGGAGTTCGCCTGTCGCCGCGTAGAGCTGAAGGGCCGCATGGAGGGATTCTCCGTGGTCGCTGGCCAGCACGAAGTACGTATAGTCGACAGTCTCGCCGAGGATCTGAAGTCCGCGCCCTTCAAATGCTGAATCCTCCGGCCGGGATCCTGCCCTGATCTTGAAGACGAGGTCAGGGTCGACACCCGCGTTTAGCTGGCGCGGGGCGCGGGCGGTCTCTAGTTGGTCACGTAGATGGTGCCCGTGATCCCCCTGTTGCCGGCTGGGCGCCCCTCCGCCAGCAGGACTCGTGCGTCGGGACCCGGTGGGCCGGGGCGCAGGCAAAAGAAGATGCTCGGGCACCGCTTCACCAGGGCCGCGAGGTGATCAACGGCAAGGCCTTCTCTGCGTCTTCGCGCTCGACAACCGGCGAGTTCCGCAAGAGGGCATTTCGCCGGGCGTCAAGGACCATCTTTTCCGCCGCGGCGTGAGGCAGTCCTCTTAAGGTGCTCGCGTAGCGATCGATTTCCATACCTGTGTGCGAGACGCTTCTCAGTCGTAGTCGGATTAGTCGCCGTATTTGATGGACGGAAGGGAGGCCGAACGAAAGCACTTCGTCAAACCGCCGCCAGAGCGCCTCGTCGAGAAGCGTCGGATGGTTTGTGGCGGCAAGCAGGAGGCTAGGCCCTCGATATCGGTCCGTCATCTGCAGAAAGGCTGTCACGACACGCTTCATTTCACCGTGCTCGGAAGCGTCGTCACGGGATCGGCCTAGCGCATCGAACTCGTCGAAGAGCACGACAAAGGGCGCTTGATCTGCATAGTCCAAGATGCGTCGCAGGTTGCTCGCGGTCTCTCCAAGGTATGAGGACACCACTGCGTCGAGCCGTACGATAAGCAGAGGGCGGCCGAGCTCGCCCGCCACCGCTTCGGCCGCTGTTGTCTTTCCGCAGCCAGGCGGTCCCTGTAGGAGGAGTTTTTGTCTCCGCGGTATTCCTGCGGCATCCAACGATGGCCACTTACGAACTTCGTCCACGATGCCCTCGAGCGCCGTGGCGACGTTTGGGTGGAGCACAAGATCATCAAACAGACGGTTTGGCTCCCGGACCTCACCGAGATCCCACTCGCCTTCGCGGTCTTTCGGTGGTAGAGGCACCACGACGGTCGATCCGGAATCTACCGGGCGGCCGCCTGCAACAAGGAGCTTCTGGAGGTCGCGCGCCAGGGCGTTGTGATGCTTTGCCTGTTCCTCCTCGATGATCTCCAGGGCCGCGCGACGGAAGGCTAGGTCGTCCCGCGCGTGGTACGCACGGAAGATCTCCTTCAACTGTCTGCCGGCCACACGGGCATCCTAGAGGGAGGCACTGCCATCGCCCCGCAGGCTCGTCCCTCCGTCGCTGGACTCCTGGCCGCGCGGAGGGCCGGCGGCGCGCCCAACGACGAAGGTTCGCTTGCCGAGGGCGGGCGGGCGTGCGTGGTCAGCGTGTGGTCAGCGCATACGACAGATCGTTGTCATCCGACGAACTACCCGCGTGTAGTTCCGCAGGTCAGCGCGTTCCGTGTGGACCAAGATCGAACTCCTAGAGCGGGTGTCGGCAGTTCGAATCTGCCCCGGCGCACAGGGTGTTTGTGCAACTCAATGGCGGGTGCTCACCGAGGCCGGGCTCCGGTGCACCTCTCGGTGGCGCGGCTTCGGCTGGCACGTGGTCGGGTTAGAGCGCTGACGCTCGATCCTGGGATCCAGCTATCGGAGTGATTGCAGCACCCGTCGCGGTACGCTCAGGTCCTCCGTCGATCGAGCGTGCCCGTTCGTGCCACGTGGCGGTTCACGGAGATGTTCTGCGGCGGCTCACCATGGCGTGAGGCCGGTCCAGCAGATGGGAGCGGGGTTGCCGCAACGCGGCCCGGGGCCGCGATCCGAGCGCCCTGGCTCTCACTGCCTGCGGCTGCGGTCGCGGCCCTCGACGCCGACGCTCGCGGGGCGCCCGAGCCGCGGGCTGCCCCTCGGCGGCAGCGCCGACGCAACGAAGGAGGAGATGTGGGACGACCAGCACAACGCCGGTCCGGCCGCGCGCGTACCGACCCAGGTGCGCAGCGCCGTCGTCCCCCGCGTCCCTCCGAGGAAGGCCTCATCCCGGTGCTCGCGGGGGTCGCCCGCGAGGTCGACGGCGCCGTGCAGCGACCGCCGACGCGCCCGGCGGTGCGGACCAAGTTCCAGGTCGTGGCTCTGCTCGTCCGCGAGGAGCGGGACCGGGTGCGGGCCGACGGCGCCCTGACCCCGTCCCAGCGGACGCAGCAGCTCAAGCGGCTCGACGGCGTGGCGACCCTCCTGGCCAAGATCGCCGCCCGTGACACCTCGCTGCTCCAGCTGCTCGCTGACGATGCCCGGGTCTCCGACGCGGCGCGCTCCTTCAAGGCGACCGTGATGCGCGCCGGCGGACTGGAGCCGCCCGAGGAGCCCGAGCCTGCTCCGCCGACCGCGCCGGAGCCCGGCGCCGAGAAGCGGGTGGTGCCCCGGTCGGTGATCTCGCGCCGGCTGGCGAACCCGTTCCTCGCCCCTGACTTCGAGGCCGCGGCCGAGCGGACGGCGGCGCGGGCCCGTCGGCTGGCCGGCTGGGAACTGCTCGAGCCGCTCTTCCGGTCCTTCGAGTACGCCGGCCCCGGCGCCCCCGCCTGCATGCCGCTTCCCGAGGGCGGCCCGGTGTTCGCTCCCCCCGGCCGCGAGCTGATGCCGCACCAGGCACAGGTCGTCGCGGCCGCCGCCGGTGGCCATCGCACGTTCCTGCTCGCCGACGAGCCCGGGCTCGGCAAGACGGCACAGGCGCTGCTCGCCGCCCAGGCGGCCGACGCCTTCCCGCTGCTCGTCGTGGTGCCCAACGTGGTGAAGGCGAACTGGGCGCACGAGGTCGGGATGTGGACGCCGCTGCGTCGGGCCACGGTGGTCCACGGCGACGGCGAGCGGGTCGACGCGTTCGCGGACGTCGTCATCGTGAACTACGAGCTCCTCGACCGGCACGTCGGCTGGCTCGGCGACCTGGGCTTCCGGGGCATGGTCGTCGACGAGGCGCACTTCATCAAGAACAAGGGCTCCCAGCGTTCCCAGCACGTCCTCGCCCTCTCCGAACGGATCCGCGCCCGGACCGCCCGGCCGCTGCTGATGGCGCTCACCGGCACCCCGCTGATCAACGACATCGAGGACTTCCGGGCGATCTGGCAGCTCCTCGGGTGGATCGACGACACCAAGCCGCTGGGCAGGCTCATGACCGCCCTCGAGGACACCGGGCTCACCCCGGCCGACCCGGGGTTCTACGCCGCGGCGCGGACCAGCGTGATCGACATGGGCATCGTGCGGCGTCGCAAGGTCGACGTGGCTGCCGACATCCCGGCTCGCCGGGTGGCGGACCTGCCCGTCGAGCTCGACGGCGCCGTCGGCCGCTCGCTCCGCGCCGCCGAGGCCGCGCTCGCCCAACGCCTGGTCAGCCGCTACCGGTCGGCCGTGGAGGCGCGTACGGACGACGCCGTCGCGGACGGGATCGACGTCGCGCTCGCTCGACGGGTGGCTGCGGCGGAGCTCAAGGACTCGAGCTCGAAGGCCGGTGGCGAGAACGTGTTCACGATGGTCCGTCGGATCGGTCAGGCGAAGGCCGGGTTGGCGGCCGACTACGCCGCCCAGCTGGCCCGCAACGTCGGCAAGGTGGTGTTCTTCGCCAAGCACGTCGACGTGATGGACCAGGCCGAGCAGACCTTCGCCGACCGCGGGATCCGGTACGCCTCGATCCGCGGCGACCAGACGCCCAAGGCGCGCGAGAAGAACATCGCCGCGTTCACGAACGACCCCGACGTGCAGGTCGCGGTGTGCTCGCTGCTGGCCGCCGGCGTGGGGTTGAACCTCCAGGTCGCCTCCAACCTGGTGCTGGCCGAGCTGTCCTGGACCGATGCCGAGCAGACCCAGGCCATCGACCGGGTCCACCGGATCGGCCAGGCCGAGCCCGTCACCGCGTGGCGGATCATCGCCGCGCAGACCATCGACGCGAAGATCGCCGAGCTGATCGACAGCAAGTCGGGGCTGGCCGCCCGGGCGCTGGACGGGGCGCGCGACGAGGACGTCTCGTCGTCGACCGACGTGCAGCTCGAGGCTCTGGTCGGGCTGCTCACCGACGCGCTCGCCGCCGAGGGCGTGGACTGAAAGGAGTCAGCGCTTTCCGTAGGACGAGCTGACCGGGAGGCTGGCCGGCGGTTGCTCGCGTGTACCCGGGTACATGCTCGCTCGTCTGGCAGACGCCGCAGCAAACCTCTCCGGTGCGTGAGCACCCATAGATGACCTATACCTCTCTCATCACCGCCCCACGACGGCGTCGTACACCTCGGCAAACCGAGCCACCCGCTCCGCGTAGTAGTCGGCCCGACCGCCGACCGGCTCGTACGTGGCACCCGTCGGGCGCGGGGCGCGGGGCGTGGACGGCGCCAGCACGTCGAGCGCCAGCAGGGCAGTCCCGCGGAGGGTGGACCGCTTGAGCGTCACGTGCGTGACCGGCCTGCCCAGGACGTCGGCCAGGATCTGCAGCCAGTCCGGCAGGTCGTTGCTGACCCTGCCGGAGGCCACGATCTGCGCGGCCTGGGGTGCGGCGGGTTCGAGCTCCGCCGCGACCCGCGCGTACGTGATCGCGATCCCCTCGACCGTCGCGCGGAAGAGCGCCGCGCCGTCGGTGGCGGCGGTGACGTCGGTGATCACGGCCCGGGCGTCGCCGGCCCAGTGCGGCGCGCGCTCACCCGTGAGGTACGGGAGCACCAGCGGCGTTGCGGGCGACGGAGGGATGGTCACGACGCGGCCGAGGTCTCCGTCGAGGCGCAGGGCGCTCGTCGCCCAGGCGATCGCGCGGCCCACGTCGTTCAGCGCTCCGCCGAGCAGCGTCCGGTCGGCGTCGACCCGGTAGTTCCACATGCCGAAGGGCAGCGGACGCGCGGGTCCGGGGAGCAGGACCCGCAGCGCGCCGCTCGTGGCGGTGGCCGCCGCCATGACGGTGGGATCGGTCGCGCCCGCGCCGACGTTGCTGGCGAACCCGTCGGTGAGGGGCGCGAACCAGCGGGCCTCGGCCAGCGCCGGCCACCTCGGCGCGGCGGCCGGGCGCACCGTGTCCGCGACGTCGTGGATCGGCGAGAACTGCTCCGCCCGCGCTCCGGCCGCCTCGACCAGCTCCTGATCGAGCCCGCCGGTGTGCCGGTCCAGCAGGCCGGTCCAGGCCGCGGTGGAGGTACCGGCCGCGTTGACGCCGATGAGGCGCCGGTAGACGTACTCGCCGAGCGACCACCAACCCGCCGCCGCCGCGAAGGTGCGCGGGTCCGACCTCGCGAGCCACCGCAGGCGGGGGGCGTGGTAACTCGTGTGGATCCTCGTCCCCGTGCGGTCGTGCACCGCCCTCTCGTCCAGCTGCGCGCGCAGTGCCGCGACCTCACCGGCGCACCGGGAGTCGGCGTACGTCAGGCAGGGCGTCAACGGCCGACCCTCCGCGTCGACCCCGACGAGCGACGCCGCGAACGTGTCCATGGCAACGCCCCCGATGCGGGTGCCCAGCGCGCCGTCCCGGGTCAGTGCGTCGATGATCTGCTCGATCTCCGCGGTGACCTGATCGGGGTCGATGACGGAGGTGCCGTCGGGCGCGACCGTGAAGGCGTGCGGCACCTTGTGCTGCAGACCCGTCACCGGGCGGCCGGTCGCGTCGTAGATCCCGCCGCGGCTCGCCGTCGAGCCGACGTCGACCGCGAGCACGAGCGGGTCCTGCGCGGCGCCGAGTGCGACGTCGTCGACCGGTCGGGTCATCGCGGACCTCCTGTTCGACGGGGGCGGGCGGTCCTTCTGACCCTAACCAGTGGCCGTTCGGCGGGCGGACCGGGGACACTCGACCATGTCCCCTGCAACCCCCGGCAACCCCCGGCACCGCGCCCGCATGATCGCCGTCGAGATCGCGACCCAGAGCCTCCAGGGTGCGCGCACGGCGTTCACCGCCGGCGCCGACCGCGTGGAGCTGGGCAGCGCGCTCGGGCTCACGGGCGGCCTCACCCCCGGCGGCGGCCTGCTGCGCGCGGTGCTCGACGTCGGCATCCCGGTCCACGTCCTCGTGCGCCCGCGCCCGGGCGGGTTCGTGCACGACGCCGACGAGGCCGACGTGCTGCTCGCCGAGGTCCGCCATGCGGTCGCGGCGGGTGCGGCCGGCGTCGTCTTGGGGGCGCTGACGCCTGACCTGACGCTCGACGAGCCGCTGATCGCACGCCTCGTGGAGGCCGCGGCCGGCGCGGAGGTCACCTTCCACCGCGCGATCGACGTCGTCGACGACCCCGTGGCCGTGATCCGGCGGCTCGACGCGCTCGGCGTCACGCGCGTCCTCACGTCCGCGGGGGCGGCGCGGGCGGTCGACGGCCTGACAGGCCTGGCGGCGCTCGTCGAGCACGCGGGGTCGGTCCAGGTCATGGCCGGTGGAGGCGTGCGCCCCGGGGACGTCGCCGCCCTCGCGAGCACCGGCGTCGTCGGCGTCCACCTCTCCGCCCGGGCCGAACGGCCCGACCCCGGACCGGTCGGGCCGGGCGGCGGGACGCCGGCCCCGCTCGAGACCACCGACGCCGACCTCGTGCGGGCCGCGGTCGAGGCGGCGCGGAGAGTCGAGCCACGGGAGCGGTAGCGCGCGGCTCCCCGCGCATTGCCGCTCGGTACAACGGGTGGCGGGCGCTGCCGAACGCCGGGTCCGACCGGCCGGGTGCGGCGCTCGCCCCGGCCGCGCGCAGGCGGCGGGCGGCGCGCAGCCCGGCGGCGAGGTCGCGCTGGTCGAGGACCGCGAGCGCCACGTCGACCGTGACGGAGGTGGCGTTGGCCGGGGTGTCGTATCCCGCCCGGCCGCGCCTGCCCCTCACTCGAGGAAGCGTGTCGGCATGGCGCGCGACGAGTGAGGAAGAAGGAACCTCCCATGGCGCTCGGACAGCAGCTCTCACCCACGCAGACGCTCGTGACGTTCGCCCTCTGGGCGCAGCGCAACGGGTACGCGGTCGGTGAGATGCACGGGTTCTCGGCGGTCCACCCCGTGCATGCGCAGGGATCGTGGCACTTCGACACCGACGGCGGCTTCGGCAAGGCCGCCGACATCAACAAGAACGGCCCGGACGAGCGCGACCGGCTCATCGCAGCGCTCGACCACGCCCAGGAGCTGGGGCTCGCGGTGATCTTCGCGCGGGACGGCGTGGAGGGAGTGGCCGGGAAGCACAAGAATCACCTGCATGTCGACGTGGGCCCGTTCAGCCACCTGGGCGCGCAGCCGTTCACGCCCCGGGGCGGTGGCGACGCCGTGACCGAGGCGCTCCAGCAGGCGGTGCGCGCGGTCCCCGACCAGGTGTGGGGTGCGGACACCGACATGCGTCTCGAGGCCGTGAAGGCCGCCAGCAACCTCATGGGCGTCTCCTTCCCGCACGGCGTCGAGTTCGCACAGCGCGCGGTCGGCGTGGTCGACGACGGCGTCTGGGGCAGGGACTCCCGCGGTGCCCACGACCGCGCGACAGCGGCGATCCAGCGCGCGCTCGGTCGCCCGGCCACCGGGATCTGGGACGACGCGCTGGTTGCTGCGTACGCCCATGCTCGCGACCTCCGGAGCCGCGCCTGACCTCGCGCCCGGGGAAACGCCCGGTCCGGATCTGCACCTCCGCGATGCGGCCGCTGCGTAGGCTTGCGGGCACCCTGGCCGACCCGCCCGCCCGCGCCCCCACGCGCGGCGTCCGGGCACCCGACGAAGGACCACATGACGACGACCACCAGCAGGCCCACCCGCCCGTGGGTCCGTGCGGCGACCGCGGCCGTGGTCGCGCTCGTAGCCCTCGCCGCCGTCGTGCTCCTGGCGCGGTGGCTCATGACGGTTCCCGCGGTCGCCGACTTCGTCGAGCGCTATCCCGGCGTCGGGGGCACCTCCGAGGCGGCTCCGGTCGGGCTGCCGGCGTGGCTCGGGTGGCAGCACTTCCTGAACTTCTTCTTCCTCGCGCTGATCATCCGGACGGGCTGGCTCATCCGGACCACGGGGCGCCCCGAGGCGTACTGGACCCGGGACAACAAGCGGTTCATCCGGACGAAGGGCGCTCCGACCAAGATCGGGATGACCCTGTGGCTGCACCTGTCGCTCGACGCGCTGTGGCTGCTGAACGGCGTGGTCTTCGTCGTCCTGCTGCTGGTCACCGGCCAGTGGATGCGCGTGGTCCCGACGAGCTGGGACGTCGTGCCGCACGCCCTGTCGGTCGGGCTGCAGTACCTTTCCCTGGACTGGCCGACGGACAACGGCTGGGTGCGCTACAACGCGCTCCAGGTCCTGGCCTACTTCGTGATGATCTTCGTCGCCGCCCCGCTCGCCGCGATCACGGGGTTCCGCATGTCCGCGGCGTGGTCCAAGCGCTGGACCCGCGCGAGCAAGAGGTTCCCGCTCGACCTCGCCCGGCGCCTCCACTTCCCGGTGATGGTCTACTTCGTCCTCTTCATCGTCGTGCACGTCACGCTCGTGCTCGCGACCGGGGCGCTGCGCAACCTCAACCACGTCTACGCGGCCCGGGACGACGGCGGCTGGCTCGGGTTCTGGTACTTCGCCGCGTCGCTCGTGGTGGTCGTCACCGGCTGGGTGCTCGCGCGTCCGGTGTTCCTCGGACCGGTCGCGTCCCTCACGGGCAAGGTGACCCGGCGCTGAGGGCCACCCCTCCGAACGGCTCGAGATGCCGGTCCACCCGCGCCGGGTGACCATGATCAGGTCCCGATGGTGGCAGCGCCGCACACCGTTCGACCGGCCACCGTCCCGTGGAACCTCCCGGAGGTCGGCATGTACCTGCACGTGCAGCGGCTCATCAACGAGATCGTCCCCGACGAGCCGGACCCGGCCGCCGCCAACGCGCTCCAGGAGGGACTGGGCGGCCAGTTCGGCGAGATGCGGACGATGATGCAGTACCTGTTCCAGAGCATGAACTTCCGCGGCCCGGCCGGGAAGCCGTACCGGGACCTGCTCCAGGGCATCGGGACGGAGGAGATCAGCCACGTCGAGCTGATCGGGACCACGATCGCCTGGCTGCTCGACGGCTCGCCGCGCTACAACGGCAAGAAGACGGACCCGCTCGACACCCCGGGCGCGGGCGGCGCGACGCCGCTGAGCATCGCGCTCGACCACAGCAACATCCACCACTACCTCGTGGCCTCGCAGGGCGCGCTGCCGGTCGACGCCGCGGGCAACCCCTGGTCGGGCACCTACGTCTACAACTCCGGCAACCTCGTGCTCGACCTGCTCTACAACCTCATGCTCGAGTCGACGGGACGCCTGCAGAAGTGCCGCATCTACGAGATGACGGACAACAAGACGGCCCGCTCGACGATCAGCTACCTCATCGTCCGCGACCAGGCGCACGAGAACGCCTACGCCCGCGCGCTCGAGACGCTCGGGGTCGACTGGGGCAAGGTCCTGCCCATCCCCAAGACGAACGCCGAGAAGTTCCCCGAGGTCAAGAAGCTGCTCGACCTGGGCCTGCAGAGCAAGCAGTACTCGTTCGACCTTACGGGCGCGTCCGAGGCGGGCAAGATCTTCCGCGGGATGTCGCCGTCGAAGGACGGCACCGAGCTCGACGCGACCGAGCAGGCGCCGGCGGGCGTGCCGATCACGATCGCCGAGGAGCGGTTCGAGGAGTTCTCGCCGGGGCTCGACCCCGAGCTCCTGGCCCTCATCCAGGCGACCGCCGACATCGAGATGGCCGAGGTGCTGCCGGTGTTCGGGCCCATCCCGCCGTCGGACCCGACCTGACCCGCGACACCGTCGCTGGCCGCCGACGCGGCGCCGAGTGCGACGTTGCGCCGGTCACCCGCGCGCGATGACCGGGGCGACGTCGCACTCGGCGGGGTGGGCCGGATCGGGCCGCGCAGGAGGCGTGGCAACAAGCGGCAACCGCTTGTTCACCCGCCCGGACCGGAGCAGCGTGGACCTCAGGCGACTCCGGCGCTGCGGGGCCCGGCGCGACGGAGCGTATGGCGCAGCAGGCGTCGCCAGGGGGCACGGTCCGCCCCCGCCCGCCACGGTCGAAGGAGACCACGCACATGGCCCGACACTCCCGGCGTCGGCGGCTGGGGTTCCTCGCCCTCGCTGCCGCGCTGCCGTTCTCGCTCGTCACGACCGGCGCCGCGGGCGCAGGCACCGCCGCGACCGCACCGGCGGTCGGCGCACAGGCCGCGGCGCCCGCCCATCCCTGGATGGACACCTCGCTCAGCCCCGAGCAGCGCGCCGCGCTCCTGCTGGACGCGATGACGCTCGACCAGAAGCTCCAGCAGCTCACCGGCGCGATGCCCGAGATCCTCCCCGAGCTGCCGCAGTGCTACGGCGGCCGGCACGTCACCGGGATCGCGGAGCTCGGCATCCCGACGCTGCGCATCACCAACGGGCCCGTCGGCGTCGGGCAGAACGACTGCATCGACCCGGCGGTGGCCACCGACCCGACCAAGCCCTGGTACGCGGCGTACACGGACCCGTCGTCGGCCAAGGCCACCGCGCTGCCGTCGGGCCCGACGGTCGCCGCGTCGTTCGACCCCGCGGTGGCGGGCCAGTTCGGTGACGTGATCGCGACCGAGATGAACAACCTGGCCCTGCACGTGTTCGAGGCGCCCGGCCTCAACCTGGCACGGCTGCCGGTGCTCGGCCGCAACTTCGAGTACTTCGGCGAGGACCCGTACCTCACGGGCACCATGGGGGTCGCCGAGATCAGGGCGGTCCAGGACCAGGACCTGATCGCGATGGCCAAGCACTACGTGGCCAACGAGCAGGAGACCAACCGGATGACGATCCAGACGACCGTCGACGAGCGGACCCTGCACGAGCTCTACCTGCTGCCGTTCGAGATGGCCGTCAAGGACGGCGACGTCGCCTCGATCATGTGCGCGTACAACTACGTCAACGGCGTCTCGTCGTGCGAGAACGAGTACCTGCTCACCGAGGTGCTGCGCGACCAGTGGGGCTTCGAGGGCTACGTCCAGTCGGACTTCTTCGCCACGAAGAGCACGGTGGCCACGCTGCTCGCCGGCATGGACCACATGATGCCGATCCCGCAGCAGTGGGCGCCGGAGCTGCTGACGGCCGCGCTCGACGCGGGCGAGATCCAGGAGTCCGACATCGACCGCGCGCTCTACCGGCGCTACGTGCAGATGTTCACGTACGGCATCTTCGACCGCCCGCTCGTCCAGACGCCGATCGACTACGTCGCCGGCGGCGAGCGGGCACGGGAGATCGGGACGCAGGGCGCCGTGCTGCTGCAGAACAACGGCGCGCTGCCGATCGACCCGACCGTCGAGGAGATCGTCGTCATCGGCAAGGCGTCGCAGGTCTACGCGCAGCAGGCGGTCGCGGGCGGCGTCATGGTCGGCCAGCCCATGGGCGCGGGTGGCGGGAGCTCGGACGTCGTGCCGACGTACACCGTGGCGCCGGTCGAGGGGATCCAGGACGTCCTGGCGAACCTCGGCTCGACGGCCGACGTGCGACTCGTCCTGGTCGACGACGCGAACACCAGCGCGACGGTCGACGGCGTGGAGGTCAGCTTCGAGGCCGCGCTGGCCGAGGCAGCCGACGCCGACGCCGTCGTCGTCATGGCCGGCACCATCGCCGAGGAGGGCGCCGACCGGACGACCTTCACCGACCCGACCGGGCAGCAGCGGGTCGAGGTGGGCGACAACCTCGACTGGTACGTCGACCGGCCGAACACCACCGCCACGGTCGCCGGGACCAACATGGCCAGGAACAGCAACACCGTCGCCATGATCACGGCCGTCATGGGCGCGTCACCGACGATGGCCGGGAAGACCGCGCTGGTCCTCAAGGACAACGCCGGGGTCGAGCTGGAGCCTGCGCTCGTCGGGGAGCAGGGCCCGGCCATCCTCGAGGTGTGGTTCCCCGGCCAGGAGGACGGGCACATCGTCGCCGACCTGCTGCTCGGCGTGGCGAACCCGTCCGGGAAGTCGCCGTTCACCTACCCCTACGCCGGCAAGGGCTTCATCGACCGTGCGTCCGAGCTGCAGTTCCCGGGGGTGCTGGTCGAGGGGGCGCAGACGGTCGAGTACACGGAGCGGCTGAACATCGGCTATCGCTGGTACGACGCCAACGTCAGCGGCGACTGCGCGCACGCCGCCGACGGCTCCAACCCGTGCGTCGCGTTCCCGTTCGGGCACGGCCTGTCGTACACCGACTTCGAGATCTCGGGCCTGCTCGCGACGCCGAAGCGGACCGACGGGTCCAAGACGATCCGGGTGCTCGCGACGGTCGAGAACACCGGCGACGTCGCGGGTGCCGAGGTCGTGCAGGTCTACCTCGGGGTCCCCGCGGCGGGGGAGCCGCCCAAGCGGCTCGTCGCGTTCGAGAAGGTCTGGCTCGAGCCTGGCCAGAAGAAGCGGGTCAAGCTCGAGATCGACCCTGACGCGTCGAACCACCCGCTCTCGGTGTGGGACGCCGCGGCCGACACCTGGACGACCCCGCTGGGCGAGTACCAGGTGTACGTCGGCAGCTCGTCGCAGGACGCGCACGGCCTGACGCAGGCGATCACGGTCCGCGACCCGAAGCGGCGTTGACCGCCTCCTGATCGACTGGCTGGCGTCGCGCATCGAATCGGCCGGCTTGAACGGGGAAGTCCTTCACATTCTCGAGAGCGACGCAGCCCAGCACGGACTCAGGCGAGTCGCGTCCTTTTTCGTCCAAGAGGGCCAGGAGTGGTGGGCGGCGATCGAGACGAATGCGCCGTCGCACGAGAGTCGGATGTGGGCCCGCGCGAGCATCCGCGACGGGGTGGCCACGTTGCGGTTTGCCATGGACTCGTACTCGGCCCGTCAGATCGCGATGTTGGTCGTGACGACCATCGCGTCGTGGCCAGGTATCGACCGTCGCGATGTCACGCGCTGGTACCAGTACCTCAGTGGCGGCCCCGCCGAGGGCGTGCTGCTCGAGATCGCAGGGATGCGGGATCACGAGCTGTACGTCAACAGCCGGTACCCAAACCTTGATCCGTCGGCGGTCAACGACACGGCTACAGCAATTCTTGAGCACTTCGGCGTGCGAATGAGCCTCGGGCATATCCGTGGCGACGCGCTGCTCATGCGAGCCGCTGGTAGTAGGTATCCGAAGCCGATTGAGCAGGGACTTGTCGATCAGCTCTGCGGCTGATCGCGACGGTAGTGGCAGGCAAATTCGTGAGTAACCGGCGAGCTCGATGTCGCGCCTGGCAGTCACAGCACCGTGGCGCGCTCTTCGAGCCACTTCGCCAGGTCGTCCAGCTCGAGATGCACATCCCCGGCGACCTGCCGGATGTAGGCGTCACCCTCGACCGGGTCGATCGTGAGCGTGTGGCCGTTGAGCGCGTACAACAGCATCACGAGCAGCACCGACAGGCGCTGGTTGCCGTCGTGCAACGGGTGGGAGCGGTTGATCGCGTCCAGCAGCGCTGCGCCCTTGCGATGGATGCCCTCGTACGCCTCGACCCCCCAGACCACCTGAGCCGGCCGGGCGAGCGCCGAGGCGAGCGCTCCGACGTCGCGGATCTGCAGACCCAGCCGCTGGCAGATGTCCTCGGCATCGGCGATGTCCGGGTACGCGTACGCGTGGCTCACTTCGACAGGCGCGACAGCAGCTCGCGGTTGTCCTCGATCAGGTGACCGATGATCTGGGTCCGTGCCGCTCGGCGCGCGGTGAACGCGGCCCGGTCGCGGATCGCCAGGATCGCGACGTCGTTCATCGACCGGTGCTCGAGCTCGGCCTGCTGGCGGAGGGCCTGAGCCGTGTCGTCGTCGAGGCGCAGTGTCAGGGTGGGCATCGTCGGTGCTCTGTTCTCTGGGAGGCGCTGAGAGTGTCGGTCTCCGAGGCGTCGGAGACGTCTGGTTTCACTGTGAAGCCACGATAGCCTCGCGTCGGTGTCACCGCGAGAGCGAGGGAGGTCACCATGACGGGCCCGATCCTCGAGACCAAGCTCCACGTCCCCCGACGACGGCGCAGCGTGGTGTCGCGCCCGGCGCTCACAGCCCGCCTGGACAGTGGTGCGGAGGCCACGCTGACCCTCGTCTCGGCGCCCGCCGGGTTCGGCAAGACGACGCTCCTCGCCGACTGGCTGACGGTCGCGCCCACCGACCGCCGCGCCGTCGCCTGGCTCTCGCTCGACCGGCGCGACAACGACCCCGCGGTCTTCTGGCGCTACCTCGTCGAGGCGCTCGAGCGGGCGGCACCCGGCGTCGGCGTCCGCGCCGTCGCGCTGCTCGGGTCGCCGCAGTCGTCGCGCGACGAGGTCCTCGCGACCCTGCTCAACGACCTCCAGGCCGTGCCCGACGACGTCGTGCTCGTGCTCGACGACTACCACGTGGTCGAGTCGCACGACGTGCACGAGGGGATGGCGTTCCTGATCGACCACCTGCCCCGGCACGTCCACCTCGTCATCGCCGGACGCGCCGATCCCGCGCTGCCGCTGGGTGGGCTCCGGGGGCGTGGTGACCTGGTCGAGGTCCGCGCGGCCGACCTGCGGTTCACGGCCGGCGAGGCGGCCTCGTACCTCACCGAGGTGATGGGGCTGGCGCTGACCGCGGACGACGTCGCCGCCCTCGAGAGCCGGACCGAGGGCTGGATCGCCGCGCTCCAGCTCGCGGCGCTGTCGATGCAGGGACGCGCCGACGCGCGCGACTTCATCACGGGGTTCGCGGGGGACGACCGCTACATCGTCGACTACCTGGTGGAGGAGGTGCTGCAACGCCTGCCCGACGACGTCCGGGACTTCCTGCTCGAGACCTCCATCCTGAGCCGGCTGACCGGGCCGCTGGTCGACGCCGTGACCGGGCAGGTCGGCGGGCGGGGTCGGCTCGAGGAGCTCGACCGCGCGAACCTGTTCCTCGTCCCGCTCGACGACCGGCGCCGCTGGTACCGGTACCACCACCTCTTCGCCGACGTGCTGCACGCCCGTCTGCTCGACGAGCAGCCCGACCGCGTCCGCGAGCTGCACGCGCGGGCGAGCGGCTGGTACGAGCACGCGGGCGACCTCCCCGAGGCGATCCGCCACGCGACGGCCGCCGCGGACCACGAGCGCGCGGCGGACCTCGTCGAGCGTGCCGTGCCCGCGACACGCCAGGCCCGCCAGGAGACGACCCTCCGTCGCTGGCTCGAGGCCGTCCCGGACGACGTGCTGGCCGACCGGCCCCTGCTGAGCCTCGTGTTCGCCGGCACGCTCCTCCAGCACGGGGAGCCGGCAGGCGTGGAGACGCACCCGCGCGTGGCCGAGCGCTGGCTCGAGGCGCTCGACGCCGGGCACGTCGCCCGGGCGGACGCCGGGGCCGACGTCACGGGCCCGGCCGCCGACGTCGTGCGCAGCGTGCGAGGCGGCGTCGCCCTCTACCGCGCGGCACTCGCGAGTCTGGGCGGCGACGTGACCGGCGCGATCGCGCACGCCGGGAGCGTGCTGGAGGTCACCGGGCCGCAGGACGCGGCCGAGCGCGGGTCGGCGGCCGGGCTGCTCGGGCTGGCGTACTGGGCGAGCGGCGACCTGGCGTCGAGCCACCGGTGGTGGTCCGAGTCGGTGGCGAACCTCGAGCGGGCAGGGCTGTACGCCGACACGCTGGGGTGCTCGATCGCCCTCGCCGACATCCGGATCACCCAGGGTCGGCTGCGGGACGCGATCGGCACCTACGAGCGGGCGTTGCAGGTGGCGACCGCGCACGGCTCCCCGCTGCTCCGCGGCGCAGCCGACATGCACGTCGGGCTGAGCGGGGTGCTCCGCGAGCGCGGCGAGCTCGACGCCGCGCGGCACCACCTGGCGACGAGCTCAGCGCTCGGCGACCACCTCGGACTGCCGCAGAACCCGTACCGGTCGCGCGTGGCGACGGCGCGGCTCCGTCTCGCGGAGGGCGACGCGCTCGGCGCCCTCCCGCTGCTCGACGAGGCGGAGCGGCTGTACGCCGGCGACATGTTCCCCGAGGTGCAGCCCGTCGCTGCGTGGCGCGCGCGCGCCTGGGTCGCGGCCGGACGGCTCGACGCCGCCGTGGCGTGGGTCCGCGACCGGGGCCTCACGGTCGACGACGACCTGGTCTACCTCCGCGAGCTCGAGCACGTCACGCTGGCTCGGGTGCTGCTCGCCCAGCACGCGGCCGGGGATGCGGAGCCGGCCGGGTCGCGCGGTGGACCGGCCGCCGAGAGCCCGCTCAACGCGGCGGTGCGACTCCTCGAGCGGCTGCTGCGGTCCGCCGAGGAGGGGGACCGGGTCGGGACCGTCCTCGAGGTCCTCGTGCTGCAGGCGCTCGCTCACCAGGCGCAGGACGACGGCGCGGCCGCGCTGGGCTCGCTCGGGCGCGCGCTCGCGCTCGCGCAGCCCGAGGGCTACGTCCGGGTCTTCGCGGACGAGGGGCCGCCCATGGCCGCGCTGCTGCGCGCGGCCGTCCGTGCGGGGGTGGCGCCCGAGTACACCCGTCGGGTCCTCGGCGCGACCACGCAGGCGTCCGACGTCGTCGGGCCCGCTGCGCAGCCGGGGCTGGTCGAGCCGCTGAGCGCCCGTGAGCTCGAGGTCCTCCGGCTGCTGGCGACCGACCTGGACGGCCCCGACATCGCCCGGCGACTCGTCGTGTCGCTCAACACCGTGCGGACCCACACGAAGAACATCTACGCCAAGCTCGGCGTGAACAGCCGCCGGGCCGCGGTCCGCCGGTCGCACGAGCTGGGCCTCGTGCCCCCCGCGGGCTGAGCCCGTCCCGCGTCGTCGGGCACAGGATCACCACCCGGATCACCACACCTGGTGATCCGCCCTCACCACCCCCGCCCCTACGTTGCGAGCACTGACCAGACGTCAGGCGCGACGACAGGGGAGACGGCGATGAGCCAGCGGTACGAGATCCGCGTCCGGGGTCACCTCGATGCCCGCTGGATCGCGTGGTTCGACGGGCTCGAGCTGCGCCGCGATCCCGACGGCACCACCACCCTCCACGGTCCGCTCGCCGACCAGGCAGCGCTCCACGGCGTGCTGCAGAAGCTGCGCGACACCGGTCTGCCCCTGCTCTCGGTCACGTCGGCGGGCCCGCACGGCGCCGAGGGCCCGGCGACCCCGACCACCACACCCCGATGACCCCCGCTCTCCGAGAGGACACCACCATGGCCACCGCCGCACCCCCCACGCCGCGCACCACGACGGCGGAGGTCCGAACGCGGTCGCTCCGCAGGATCGCGCTGCTCGCCGGCGCGCTGTACCTCGTCACGTTCCTCGCGTCGATCCCGGCCGTCTTCGTCCTGGACCCGGTGCTGAACGACCCGCAGTACGTCGTCGGCCCGGGCGCCGACACCCGGGTGACCTTCGGGGCCCTGCTCGACATCGTCAACGCGCTCGCGTGCATCGGTACCGCTGTGGTGCTCTTCCCCGTGGTGAAGCGGCAGAGCGAGGCGCTCGCACTCGGCTTCGTCGCCGCGCGGGTGCTCGAGGCCGCGATCATCTTCGTCGGCATCGTCAGCCTCCTCGCCGTCGTGACGCTCCGGCAGGACCTCGGCGGAACCGCCGGTGCGGACCCCGACGCGCTGGTCACCACGGGTGCCGCGCTCGTCGCGGTGCGCGACTGGACGTTCCTGTTCGGACCGGGCCTCGCGGCCGCCAACGCCCTCCTGCTGGGAACCCTCATGTACCGGTCGCGGCTCGTGCCCCGGGCGATCCCCGTGATGGGGCTCGTCGGGGTGCCGCTCCTCCTGGCGTCCAACACGGCGACGATGTTCGGCGTCAACGAGCAGCTCTCCCTGCTCTCCGCGCTCGCCCTGCCGGGGATCTTCTTCTGGGAGCTCTCGCTGGGCCTCTACCTGGTGATCAAGGGCTTCCGGCCGTCGCCCGTCACGGCGGGGTTCGGCGCGACCTCCTGGGACGAGGTGTCCCGATGAGGGCCGCGGTGTACCGCCGGTTCGGCGGTCCGGACGTCGTGCGGGTCGAGGAGGTGCCGACGCCCGCGCCCGGCCGGGGCGAGGTGCTCGTCCGGGTGCACGCGAGCACGGTGAGCGCCGCCGACCACCGCGCTCGCAGCCGCGACGTCCCGCGCGGGCTCCGCGTCCTGGCGTCGGCGGGGATCGGAACGTTCCGTCCGAGCCGGCGCGTGCTCGGCATGGACGTGGCCGGTGTCGTGGAGGCCGTCGGCCCGGGTGCCACGCGCTTCGGCCCGGGTGACGAGGTCGTCGCGATGCTCGGCGGCCGGTGCGGCGGGCACGCGGAGTACGCCGTCGTGCCCGAGGGCGGCGCGATCACGCGCACGCCGCGCGGGATGACGTCCGAGGAGGCCGTGACGCTCGTCTTCGGCGGGATCACCGCGCGGGCGTTCCTGCGGCAGGTGGACCTCCGGGCCGGCAGCACGGTGCTCGTCACCGGCGCGTCCGGTGCCGTGGGCACGGCGGTCGTGCAGCTCGCGGCGCACGCCGGGGCGCGGGTGACCGCCGTCTGCCGCGGGACCCACCGCGAGATCACGGACCTGCCGGGGCTGCTCCGGGCGGCGACGCGGCGCCGCTCACGCGGGAAGCGGCTCGTCGCGGGCCCCGGGCCGTGGCGGGCCGAGGACCTCGCGTTCGTGGTCGCCCTCGCGGAGCAGGGCCGCTACCGGGCGGTCGCCGACCGGACCTACGACCTCTCCGAGGTCGCCGAGGCGCACCGCTTCGTCGACGCGGGGCGCAAGAAGGGCAACGTCGTCCTGCGCATCGCGGGCGGCGGCGCTCCCCAGCAGGACGGCCGATCCGCCCGGACCGGCCGAGCGACCTCCCGAGAGGCAGCGTCATGATCGAGGCCCACGAGCTGACCAAGCGCTACGGCGACAAGACCGCCGTCGACCACGTCAGCTTCACCATCGCACCCGGCACCGTCACGGGGTTCCTGGGACCCAACGGCGCCGGCAAGTCCACGACCATGCGGATGATCGTGGGACTCGACCGGCCCACCGCGGGCACGGTGACCGTCAACGGCAAGCCGTACGCGAAGCACCGCAACCCGCTCAGCGAGGTCGGCGCGCTGCTCGATGCCAAGGCCGTGCACACCGGCCGCAGCGCGCGGTCGCACCTGCGGACGATGGCCGCGACGCACAACATCTCGACGAAGCGCGTCGACGAGGTCATCGAGATGACGGGCCTGACCGGCGTCGCGCACAAGCGGGTCGGCGGGTTCTCGCTCGGCATGGGGCAGCGGCTCGGCATCGCGTCGGCGATGCTCGGCGACCCGCGGACGCTCATCCTCGACGAGCCGGTCAACGGCCTCGACCCCGAGGGGGTGCAGTGGGTGCGCCAGCTCGTGCGGCTGCTCGCGGGGGAGGGGCGGACGGTGTTCCTCTCCTCGCACCTCATGAGCGAGATGTCGCAGACCGCCGACCAGCTGCTGGTCATCGGCCGCGGCCGGATCATCGCGGCCGGCCCGGTGCAGGAGGTCATCGACTCCGTGATCGGCGCGACGGTGCGCGTGCGCTCGCCGCGCCTGCCCGAGCTGGCCCGCCTGCTGGAGCGGGACGGCGTCACCCTCACCCCCGCCGACGACGGCGCGATCGACCTGCACGGCCTCACGCCGGCGCAGGTCGGCGACACCGCGGCCGCGCACGGCATCCCGATCCACGAGCTGAGCCCCCAGAAGGCGAGCCTGGAGGACGCCTACATGAACCTCACGCAGGACGCGGTCGAGTACCACTCGCACGCCACCGCGGCCGCCCCGGTCGCCACCGACACCTCCGCCGGCACCGCCACCCAGAAGGGCCAGAACCGATGAGCGCCGTCGCTGCTGCTGCTCCCGCCGCCGTCGTCCCGGAGCGCGCCGCGCTCCCGACCCTCAACGCCCACCGCACGTTCGCGGGCGTCATGCGTGGCGAGTGGATCAAGCTGCTGTCGCTGCGCTCGACCTGGTGGGTGCTGGGCGCGACCGTGGCGATCATGACGCTCGTCTCGTTCGCCGCCGCGATGTCGCTCGACGTCATGGCGGAGGACCCGCTCACCGCACCCGCGCTCGCCCAGATGCACGGCGCCGAGATCGTCTCCGGCGGCTCGCAGATCGGGGTGGTCACCATCGCGGTGCTGGGCGCGCTCCTGGTCACCGGTGAGTACTCGACGGGCATGATCCGGTCGACGCTGGCCGCCGTGCCCACCCGGCTCCCGGTGCTGGCCGCCAAGGCGATCGTGCTCGCCGTGGTCACGACCGTCGTCACCCTGCTGAGCATGGCGCTGTCGTACCTCGTGACGACGCCCCAGCTCACGACGTACGACCTGGTCCCCGCGCTCGACGACTCCCAGACGTGGCAGATCCTCGGCGGGACGGTCTACTTCCTCGTCGCCGCGGCGTTCTTCGCGCTCGGGGTGGGCACGGTCCTGCGCTCGACGGCGGGCACCGTCACCGTGGCGCTCACCGTCCTCCTGCTGCTCCCGGGCACCCTCGGGTTCATCACCCTGGACTGGGTCGAGACGATCGTCAGCTACCTGCCGCTGCCCGCGGCGAGCGCGTTCCTGTCGACCGGCGACATGTCGGAGCTCGGAGGCAGCCCGCTGACGGCGACGGCCGGTCTGCTCGTGGTGGCGGCCTACGCCGTCGTCCCGCTGGTCGCGGCCGCCGTCCTGATGCGCCGCCGGGACGCCTGACCCCACGCGCGACGTCCGCACTCGATGGGGTCAGAGCCCCACGGAGTGCGGACGTCGCGGCGGCGCGGAGACGTCAGAGTCCCTGCCAGTCGGGCTTCCCCTCGTAGGCGGCGCGGTAGTACGAGCTCAGCTGCAGCCGGCTCGCCGCGGCCTCGTCGACCAGGACCGTCGCGTGGCGGTGGAACTGGAGGATGCTGCCGGGCCACATCGCGCTGACCGCGCCCTCGACCATGCGGTGCACCGCCTCGGCCTTGGCGCTGCCGGTCGCCACGAGCACGACGTGCCGGGCCTCCATGATCGTGCCGAGGCCCTGGGTCAGGCAGTGCCGTGGCACGGCGTCGACGTTGTCGTCGAAGAAGCGGGCGTTGTCGATGCGGGTCTGCGCCGTGAGCGTCTTGAGGCGCGTGCGCGAGGCGAGCGAGGAACCCGGCTCGTTGAACGCGATGTGCCCGTCGGTCCCGATGCCGAGGATCTGCAGGTCGACGCCGCCGGCCGACGCGATCGCGGCCTCGTACTGCGCGCACGCGGCGGGCAGGTCGTCGGCCAGGCCGTCAGGCGCCTGCACGGCGCCGGGCGCGAAGTCGACGCGGCCCGCGATCTCCGTCTGGAGGACGTTCGCGTAGCGCTGCGGGTGGTCCGGGGTCAGGCCGACGTACTCGTCGAGCGCGAAGGCACGGGCCCGGGCGAACGAGACCTCGCCCGCGTCGTGCCGCCGCGCGAGCTCGTCGTAGACCTTGAGCGGGCTCGACCCGGTCGCCAGGCCCAGCACGGCGTCGGGCTTGCGCGTCAGCAGGCCGGTGAAGGCGTCCGCCACGATGCGGGCGATGTCCTCGGCGTCGGGCCGGATGATGACTTCGATGGCGAGCCTCCTAGCAACGTGACGCTCCCGGTGGAGACGTCGGTGACGGTTCCAGCGTGCCGCAACGTCCGCACTCCGTGGGGCTGTGACCCCACGGAGTGCGGACGTCGCGGTGGATCAGGGTGCGGTCAGCGGGTGCCCTCGACGTCGAGCTCGGCGACCGAGGCGAACCGCGAGCCGTCGAGCGCGTCGAGCGCCACGAGCTTGAGGTAGCGGACCTCGGTGGCGTCGAACGCGATGCGCTGCACGGCCGTGCCGGCCGGGAACGTCCCGGTCGCGAGCGCCTCGCCCCACGTGACGCCGTCGGCGCTGCCGGACACCTCGTACGCGCCGATCCGGCCGTTCACGCCGTTCTGGCGCGGCGTGTAGTGCAGGGCGCGGACCTCGTACGTGGCGCCGAGATCGAGCGTCAGCTCGTGCGGCTGCGCCGGCTGCGGCTGGGTGGACCAGGCCGAGTGCCACTGCGTGCGGAGGTTGCCGTCGATCGCCTGCGCCGCGCCCTCACCCGAGGACGGGTTCTCGCTCGACGCCGTCGCGGTCATCGCGGTCTTGTCGAGCAGGTCGACCGTCACCGTGAACGACTCCTCGGTCGAGTTGCCGATCGAGGTCAGGCGTGCGGTCACGTCGTACGTGCCCGCGGCGGTTCCGGCCGGGACGGTGATCCGCGCGACGGCGTTCACCGTGGCACCGGGGCGCAGCTTCGGGAGCGTGACGCCCTCGAGCGCCCAGCCCTCGGGGAGGTCGAGCGTGAGCCCGGCCTGCGGGTGGGCGCGGCCCGACTGGTTCGTGATCGTGATCGGGACCTCGACGGTGGAGCCGCTGCTCGTCGCGACGTCGGCGATCTCCATCGGCGCGGCCAGGCCCTCGAGCCAGGCGAGGTTGAACTCGGCGAACCGGATGCCGCCGTTGCCGGACTCGGGCTCGTACAGCAGCCCGATGTTGCCGTTCGGCAGCGTCGCGAGCGTCGAGTACGCCATGCCGCCCGGCTGGAACACCTTGGCCACGGGCCAGGTCTCGCCGTCGTCGAAGCTCATCCGCACGACGCCGTTGGCGCGCTGCGTCGAGGAGCCGGCGTTCGAGAACAGCAGCACCTTCGCCTTGTCCGTGCCCTCCTTGGCGTTCGGGAAGGCGCGCACGATCGAGGCGTTGTTGGTCGGGTCGGGCAGCTCGCGGTCGATCACGACCTCGCCGTAGGTCTGGCCGCCGTCCTCGGAGATCGTGACCTTGCGGAAGCCGGAGCGCTGCGAGTCGCGTGAGTTGAGCATGATGCGCCCGTCCGAGAGCTCGACGGTCTTGTTCTCGTCCATGCCGACGCCGACGGGCTCGCCGACCTGCCACGACTCGCCGTTGTCGTCGGAGTACACCGACACGGCCTGGAAGGTGCCCTCGCCGTTGATGATCGTGTACTGCTGGAGCAGGCGGCCCGCGTACTCGCCGTACTTGAGCTGGATGCCCTGGCCCGACGCCGCGAAGCGCGAGCGCCAGCTCAGGTCGGCCGTGACGTCCGCCGTGATGACCCGGTCCTGCCACGTGTAGCCGTTGTCACGGGAGACGCTGACCTCCGCCTGGATCACGTTGCGCGCCTCAGGGTCGACGCCCGGCCGCGACGAGCCGAAGCCGGCGTCGAACGACTTCACGTGGAAGTTGAAGATGTCGCCCGTCTCGCGGTCGACGACGTAGCTCGGGTCGGAGTAGCCCTCGATGGGCGCGGTGGTCTTGCCCTCCTGGATGACCGTCTGCTCCCCCCACGTCCCGCCGCTGTCGGTCGAGCGGCGCTGCAGGATCGAGTTGGGACCGGGCGAGTCCGCCGCCGTGGGGCGGCCGTCGTAGGACGCCAGCACGTCTCCGTCGTTCGTGACGGTGAGCGCCGGGATCCGGTAGTTCGGGAAGCCGCCCTCGCCGTTGGTCGCGAGCTGCTGCTCGGCGTAGTACGGCTGGCCGGCCCACATCGGCTTGGCGTCGTAGTCGCGGGCCGGTGGAGCGTCTGCGCTCGCGGCCAGCGGTGCGACGCCGACGAGGCCGACGGCGAGCGCGAGACCCGCCGTTGCGCGCCGGGTGGCGCGTCGGAAGAACGTCATTGGTTTTCCTTCCCCTGATGGAACGCGGCCTACGCCGCACGACGACCGTATGACGTCAGATGTCTGATGTGAAGTCGCGCGCGCGATTCGTCCCACTACGCGGACGAACCCGGCTGAACCCGGCTGACGTGTCAGGCCGGGCGCGGGTGGGGGCGCGCGCTGTGTCTGACACGTCGGGACCCGGCTGACGTGTCAGGCCGGGCGCGGGTGGGGGCGCGCGCTGCGTCTGACACGTCGGGGCTCGCGAGTGGTCAGGGGTACGTGCGCCTGGAGGCGCACCCCGCTCCGACAACTCGGCGAAGGGGTCAGCGGACGTCGGCGACGTCGCCCGTCTCGAGGGAGCGGTAGGCGGCGTCGATCACCGCGACCGCGGCGCGCGCGTCGACGGCCGTGTAGTCCGGGACCCCGCCCGCGACCAGCGCGTCCACGACGTGCCGCAGGTACGCCTCGAGCGCGACCTGCCCGGCGTCCGGGGCCGACGTCGTCGTGCCGTCGGCGCCGAAGCGGGTGACCGCGGGCTGCTCGTCGTCGACCACGGCGTGGCCGTGCGAGCCGAGCAACCGGATGGACGACGTCGTCGGCGTGCCACCCGGTGCGTACGGGATCCGGCCGAGCGTGATGGTCGCGGTCACACCGCGCTCGAGCGCGAGCGTGACGACCGCGGCGTCCTCCACACCCGCCTCCACGTGCGTCGGCAGGAAGAGCGGCGCGGCGAACGCGTGCACCTCGCGCGTCGCGAGCCCGGTGAGGTGGTGGACGGCGTCGGCCAGGTAGCCGAGGAAGTTCATCAGCTCCCCGCCGCCGGACAGCTCGCGGTCGACGACGAGCTCGGGCCGCTCGACCGACGTGCCGAAGTGCGCGCCCGACGCGAAGAACTCGAGGTCGAGGTGCCGCGGCAGCCCGATGTGCCCGGCGTCGACCCACGCGCGGGCCCGGCGCAGGGCCGGGGCGTGCGTGCGGTTGACGACGGCGCACACCCGCCCGGCGCGCTCCGCGGCCGCAACGAGCGCGTCGGCGTCCGCGAGCGTGGTCGCGAGCGGCTTGTCGACCAGCACGTGCGCGCCGGCCCCCAGCGCCGCGAGGGCCAGGCGCGCGTGCCGCGTCGGCTCCGCGCACACGACCACGACGTCGACGGCGCCCGCCTCGGCCAGCGCGTCCGGCGCCTCGCGGTACGGGACCCCGGCGGTCTCGGCGGCGGCGCGCGACGCAGCGCGCATGCACTCCGGGGCGTCCGGCTCCTCGGTGACCGCGACGAGCTCGACGCGCGGGTCGTCGCCGAGGATGCGCAGGTAGTCGGCCGCGTGCCGCACGCCCGACGCGAACCCGATCCGCAGGCTGCTCATGCGGCACCTCCGGCCCGGGCAGCGGACGACCGCTCCCCGTCGTACCCCTCGATCTCCGACACGTGCACGCGCCGGCCGGTCTCGAGCGACCGCTGCGCCGCGAGGGCGGCCGCGAGCGCGCCCCGCACCTCGGCGGTCTTCACGACCGCCTCGGCGCGCCCGCGCACCACGTCGATCCAGTGCGCCAGCTGCAGCCGCAGCGCGCCCTCGAGAGACACCGGACCCGGCTTGGCGGCGTCGGACACGAGACCCGGCTCCTCCTCGGTCGAGTGGCGCAGCGTCCCCTCGGTGCCGACCAGCACGACGCGCCGCAGCATGTCGCCGCGGCGGCGCAGCGCGTAGCAGAGCTCGAGCGTCGCGAGCGCGCCGTCGGCGGTGCGGGCCTGGACGTGGAAGCTGTCGGGGATCGGCATGTCCGGCGCGAACGTCGGGAAGCCGCGCGCGAAGACCTCGACCGGCGGGGCGCCGAGCAGCCACGTCGCGAGGTCGATGATGTGCGTGCCGTTGTGCACCGGGTGCCCGCCGGAGAGCGTCGGGTCCAGGTGCCACGCGCGCCAGCCCATCGGCCAGGCGTGCCCGGTGTACCAGGTGACGTGCAGCAGGCGCGGGTCCCCGATCTGCCCGGCGTGCGCCGCTGCGGCCAGGGCGGTGACGGCCGGCTGGAAGCGGACCGTCTGCCCGACCATGAGCGTCGTCCCTGTGCCATCGACCCCGTTGCCCTCGGTCCCGGCGACCATCTCGTCGAGGTCGGCGAGCGACAGGGCAGCCGGCTTCTCGACGTGCACGTGCTTGCCCGCGCGCCCCGCCGCGATCGTCCACGGGGCGTGCCCCGGGGTGGCCGTGACGACGTCGACCGCCTCCACCGCCGGGTCCGTGACCGCACCGGCGACGTCCGTCGTCGGCCGCGCACCGGGGACGAGCGCGCTGAGCGCGGTCGCCCGGGCGAGGTCGGTCCCGGCGACCCAGCGCACCTCGACCTCGGGGATCGAGGCGAGCGCGAGCAGGTGCTGGCGGGCGAAGTCGCCGGTGCCGACGACGGCGACGGCGACGGGCAGGGTCACGCCGTCGCCTCCCCGTCGCGCTCCCCGTCGCGCTCCCCGTCGCGTTCCCGGGGAGCGGCCAGCGTGCGCCGGGCCTGGGCGATGTTGCGCTCGAGCGGGGCGTAGTGCGCGACGACGGAGCGCCGGAACGCCTCGGCGTCGCCGGCCTCGGCGGCCTCGAGCATGTCGCCGTGCGCCCGGGCCGTCGCCTCCAGGTCGGTGGGCAGGGACAGCCCGAGGCGGGGGAGCACCGCGGTGTGCACGTCCCAGAAGGCGGCCACGAGCTGACCGACGAGCGAGTTGTCGATGCCGGCGAGCAGCTCGGTGTGGAACGCGCGGTCCTGCGTCGCGAAGGTCTTGCCCTCCTGGGCGAGCTCGACCATCTCCTCGACGAGCTCGTGCAGGTGCGCGTTGGACGTGCCGCGCATCGCCGCCGTGATCTTCTCCGCCACCGCGAGGTCGAGCGCCTGCCGCACCTCGAGCACCTCGCGGAGCGCGCGCAGGTCGTCGCCCGGGCTCAGGACCCCGCGGAAGACGAGCGCCTCGACGAGCGCGCCGAGCGACATCTCGCCGACGAAGGTGCCGTGGCCGTGGCGGACCTCGACGATGTCGAGCGTCGTGAGGGTCCGGATGGCCTCGCGCACGCTCGACCGCGAGACGCCGAGGCGTTCGCACAGCTCGGACTCGGTCGGGAGGCTGTCGCCGGGCTTGAGGCCCTGGGTCAGGATGAAGTCCTTGATCTGGTCCGCGGTCGTCGCCCGGCGTGACGACGCGAGCCCGCGGGGCCGACCTTGCGCGCCGGTGAACACGGGGCGGTCCGCGATCGACATCTGCTTGACCTTTCGGGGCGGTGGGTTCTAGTGTCCAACGTACTACGTCAGACATCAGACGTCATCTGTCAGGAGCATTCAATGAAGAAGATACTGGCCGGGTCGCCGAACCGACCCGCTCGGCGCGGGCTCGCCCTGACCGCCCTCGTGGCGTCCGCTGCCCTCGTCCTCACCGCCTGCACGGGTGGCGGGACCTCGGGGGACGACACCGGCGCCACCCCCGGCGGCGAGGCCGCGGCCGGGGAGATCAACCCCGACGCAACCATCGAGGCCGGCATCTCCTACACGCTCAGCGGTGGCTTCGACCCGATGATCACCACGGGCGCCGTCACGGTCGCGGCCAACTGGCACACGATGGAGGGGCTCACCGAGCTCGACCCGGTCACCCGTGAGGTGCTGCCGGCCCTGGGCGCCGAGCTCCCGACCCAGGTCGACGAGACCACGTGGCAGGTCGACCTCCGCGAGGGCGCCGTGTTCCACAACGGCAGCCCGGTCACCACCGAGGACGTCGTCTTCAGCTTCGACCGCGTCATGGACCCGGCGAACAACTCCCTCTACGCGGGGTTCATCCGGTTCATCTCGGACGTGACGGCGGTGGACGAGGACACGGTCGAGATCAAGCTCGCGTACCCGTTCAGCCTGGTCCCCGAGCGCCTCTCGGTCGTCAAGATCGTCCCGAAGGCCGTCGTCGAGAGCGACTACGAGTCCTTCAACGCGCTCCCCATCGGCACCGGGCCGTACAAGATCGTCTCCGCCACGCCGGACGACTCGATCGTCTTCGAGCGGTTCGACGACTACACCGGGACCCGTCCCGCGCTGGCCGCCGGCATGAACTGGAACCTGCTCTCCGACCCGGCCGCCCGCGTGACCGCGATGAGCTCGGGCACCGTGCAGGCGATCGAGGACGTCCCGTACATCGACATCCCGTCGCTCGAGGGCACGGTCGACGTCGAGTCGGTCCAGTCCTTCGGCCTGCTGTTCATGATGTTCAACACGGACCTCGCGCCGTTCGACGACCCGCGCGTGCGCCAGGCCTTCCTCTACGCGCTCGACATGGACAAGATCATCGAGAACGGGCTGCTGGGCAACGCGGCGCCCGCGACGAGCTTCCTGCCCGAGAGCCACCCGAACTACAACGAGGCCTCGACGGTCTACACGTACGACCCCGAGAAGGCCAAGGAGCTCCTGGCCGAGGCGGGCGTCGAGAACCTCGACATCACGCTCCTGACGACCGACACCGGCTGGGTGGCCGACGTCGCGCCGCTCATCAAGGAGGACCTCGACGCGATCGGCGTGAGCACGACGCTCGACATCGGTCAGTCCGGCGGCCAGTACACCAAGGTGGACGCCGGCAACCTGCAGGTGATGGTCGCCCCCGGCGACCCGTCGGTGTTCGGCAACGACCCCGACCTCCTGATGCGCTGGTGGTACGGCGACAACGTGTGGTCGAAGAGCCGCTACCGCTGGAACGACGACCCGAAGTTCGCCGAGCTGACGGCGCTGCTCGACGAGGCCGCTCAGGCCGAGGGCGACGCGCAGCAGGAGCTCTGGAACGAGGCGTTCGACCTGATCTCGGAGCAGGTGCCGCTCTACCCGCTGCTGCACCGCCAGCTCCCGACCGCGTGGGACTCGGAGCGACTGTCCGGGTTCGCACCCGTCCCGCTGACCGGACTGTCCTTCCTGGACGTCGGCGTCATCGAGTAGCCCGCAGGCGGCCCGCGCCGGGGCCCGACGCAACCCGTCGGGCCCCGGGCGGCACCGCCGCCCCGCTCCACCCGGTCGGCCGCGACGCTGCGGCGACCACCGAAGAGGAGGAAGAGCGTGGCCGCTCTCCTACGCCTGACCGGCCGGCGGCTCCTGCAGCTGCCGCTGATGGTCCTGGGCATCACCCTGCTGGTGTTCGTGGTGATGCAGTTCTCTAAGGTCGACCCCGCGATCACGGCGCTCGGCGAGGGCGCCTCGCTCGAGGCCCGTGCCGCCTACCGCGCCGCGCAGGGGCTCGACGAGCCGCTCTTCGTGCGGTACTGGGACTTCCTGGTCGGCATGGTCCAGGGTGACCTGGGCACGTTCAGCGCCCGCCAGCAGCCCGTCGTCGACGAGGTGGCTCGCGCCTTCCCGATCACGCTCCAGCTGACGTTCCTGGGCCTGGTCATCGCCGTCATCGGCGCGCTGATCTTCGGTGTGCTCGCCGCGCTCTACCGCGACAGCTGGGTCGACCAGGTGATCCGCGTCCTGTCGATCGCCGCCGTCGCGACCCCGTCCTTCTGGCTCGCCGTGCTGCTGATCCAAGGCTTCACCCTCGGCCTCGACTGGCTCCCCGCGAGCGGCGCACTGCCCCCGGTCACCGAGGACCCCGTCGGCTTCCTCTCCCGCATGGCCCTGCCGGCCTTCGCGCTCGGCGTGCCGGTGGCCGGCTCCCTGATCCGCGTGGTCCGCACCGCGATGGTCGAGGAGCTCGACCGCGACTACGTGCGCACGGCCGTCGGTGCAGGCGTCCCGCGCGGCGTCGTCGTCGGGCGCAACGTGCTCCGCAACGCGCTCATCACGCCCATCACGGTGCTCGGCCTGCGCGTCGGCTACCTGATCGGTGGCGCGGTGGTCATCGAGATCATCTTCGCGCTGCCCGGCATGGGGACCCTGATCCTCAACGGCGTGACGAACAACGAACCGAACCTCGTCCAGGGCGTCACGCTGACCGTCGCCCTCGCGTTCGTGGTCATCAACATCGTGGTCGACCTGCTCTACGTGCTGGTCAACCCGAGGATCAGGACGGTCTGACATGCGACGCACCCTGACCGAGCGGCTCTCCGCTCCCGGCCTCCGTCTGCGTGCCCTGCCGCTCGGCTCGAAGGTCGCGCTGGCCTTCGTCCTGGTCGTGGCGCTGGCCGCGATCTTCGCCCCCCTCGTGGCGACCCACAACCCGCTGGCGTCGGGCACCCCGGTGCAGCCGCCGAGCGGCGAGAACTGGTTCGGCTCCGACCGCCAGGGCCGCGACATCTTCTCGCGGCTCACCTACGGGGCCCGCTACTCCCTCGTCATCGGCCTGGGGGCGACGGCGGTCGCGCTCGCCGCCGGGGCGGTGCTCGGCTCGATCGCCGCCACGTCGCGCAAGTGGGTCTCCGAGACGCTCATGCGGGTGCTCGACATCGTCATGTCGTTCCCCGGCATCGCGCTGGCCGCCGTGTTCGTGACGGTGTTCGGCCGGTCGCTGCCCGTGCTCGTGCTCACGATCGCGTTCCTCTACACGCCGCAGCTGACCCGCGTCATCCGGGCGAACATCCTCGCGCAGTACGGCGAGGACTACGTCGCCGCGACGCGCGTGATGGGTGCCCGGACCACCTGGATCCTCGCGAAGCACGTCGCGCGCAACTGCATCGCGCCGATCCTGGTGTTCGCGACCGTCCTGGTCGCCGACGCCATCGTCTTCGAGGCGTCGCTGTCCTTCATCCAGGCCGGCGTCCCGGACCCCGCGCCGTCGTGGGGCAACGTCATCGCCGCAGGTCGTGACCTGGTCATGGGCGGGTACTGGTGGGCGACGTTCTTCCCCGGTCTCGCGATCATGCTCACGGTCCTGTGCCTCAACGTGCTCTCCGAGGGCATGACGGACGCGATGGTCGCCCCGAAGGCCGCGGCCCCCAAGGTCGCGGAGACGAAGGCCGAGGCCCAGCTCCTCGCGGCCGAGGGCGAGGACGTCGTGCTCGCGACCGACCCGGCGGTCCACCACGCGAGCGCCGAGGTCCCGCTCGACGAGCGGCTCGCGCACCTGCGGGCCGTCGAGTGGGAGCGCGAGAGCCGGCTGCAGTTCACGGCCGACGTGCCGCCGCTGCTGGAGGTCAGGAACCTGTCGATCCGCTTCCCCGAGCGGCACGGCGACGTCGACGTCATCGACCGCCTGTCGTTCTCGGTGCGGCCCGGCGAGACCATGGCGCTGGTCGGCGAGTCGGGCTCCGGCAAGTCGATCACGTCCCTCGCCGTCATGGGGCTGCTCGACCGCAAGGCCGAGATCCGCGGCGAGATCCTCTACAACGGTCGCGACCTGCTCACCATGAGGCCGAGCGAGCGCAACGCGCTGCGGGGCCACGAGATGGCGATGATCTACCAGGACGCGCTCAGCTCGCTGAACCCGTCGATGCTCATCCGCAGCCAGCTCCGCCAGCTCACCAAGCGCGGGGGCACGCGCACCGCCGAGGAGCTGCTCGAGCTCGTCGGCCTCGACCCCGAGCGCACGCTCAAGAGCTACCCGCACGAGCTCTCGGGCGGTCAGCGCCAACGCGTGCTCATCGCCATGGCGCTGACGCGTGACCCGAAGCTGGTCATCGCGGACGAGCCGACCACCGCGCTCGACGTCACCGTCCAGAAGCAGGTCATCGACCTGCTCAACGACCTGCGCCAGAAGCTGGGGTTCGCCCTGGTGTTCGTGAGCCACGACCTCGCGCTCGTCGCGGAGCTCGCCCACCGCATCACGGTGATGTACGCGGGCCAGGTCGTCGAGCAGGCCACCACGCGCGAGCTGCTCGTGCAGCCCGTGCACGAGTACACGCGCGGGCTGCTCGGCGCCGTGCTCTCGATCGAGGCGGGCTCGGCCCGGCTCCACCAGGTGCCCGGCACGGTCCCGTCGCCGCGCGACTTCCCGAAGGGCGACCGGTTCGCCCCGCGGTCGACGCGCCCCGAGCTCGGCCTCGACGAGCGGCCCGAGCTGCGGCAGATCCCCGGCACCGACCACTACTACGCAGCGCACGCCGGCGACGAGCCCGTCGTGACGATCGGAGCGACGCGATGAGCGATCCGGTGAAGGACGTCGACCCGCCCGTGATCGAGCTCAAGGACGTGCGCGTGATCTACAAGTCGCGCACCGGCTCGCTCTTCAAGGCCGAGCGCGTCGCCGCGGTCGACGGCGTGAGCCTGGCCGTGTGGCGGGGGAAGACGCTGGGGATCGTGGGGGAGTCCGGGAGCGGCAAGTCCACGACGGCGAAGATCCTCGTCGGCCTGGAGCGCCCGACCTCGGGCGAGATCTGGTTCAAGGGCCGGCGCATCGAGAGCTTCTCGGCGCCCGTCCGGCGCGAGATCGGTCGCGTCGTCTCGGTCGTGTTCCAGGACCCCGCCACGGCGCTCAACGCGCGCATGATCATCCGCGACGCGCTGCGCGACCCGCTCGACGTCCACCGGATCGGCACCCGCTCGCAGCGGGAGGCCCGCGTCCGCGACCTCATCCGCATGGTGGGGCTGCCGACGTCGGTCCTCGACGCCCTGCCCACGCAGCTCTCGGGCGGCCAGCGGCAGCGCGTCGCGATCGCCCGGGCGCTCGCGCTCGAGCCGGACGTGATCGTGGCGGACGAGCCGACGTCGGCGCTCGACGTCTCGGTGCGCGCGCAGATCCTCAACCTGCTCACCGACCTCAAGGCCGAGCTCGACCTGGGCCTCGTGTTCATCTCGCACGACATCCAGACCGTGCGGTACGTCTCGGACGAGATCGTCGTGATGAACCGCGGCAAGGTCGTCGAGCACGGCCCGTCGGCCGACATCTTCGCGTCACCGCGCGACGACTACACCCGCACCCTCCTCGGCGCAGCGCCCGCGCTGCTCTGAGGCGACGCAGTGCAGCGTCCGCGCTGCTCCCAGCCTGACTCACCCGGACGGGTCCGACCCGTCCTGCCCCACCCGGGGCGGCCCGCCCGCCCGTGTTCTCGAAGGAGCTCCACCATGTCCACCGCACGCTTCCGCGGGATCGTCCCGCCGATCGTCACCCCGCTCACCGCCGACGGTCAGGTGGACGTGCCCTCGCTCGAGCGGCTCACGCACCACCTCGTCACCCACGGGGTCCACGGCATCTTCGTGCTCGGCTCGACCGGTGAGGTCGCGTACCTCACCGACGAGCAGCGGCGCCTGGCCGTCACCACGGTCGTCGCCGCCGTCGGCGGGCGCGTGCCCGTCATGGCCGGCGTCATCGAGCTGACCACCGCCCGCGTCGTCGAGCAGGTCCGCATGGTCGTCGAGGCCGGCGTCGACGCCGTCGTCGCGACCGCGCCCGTCTACGCGATCAACGACGCCGCCGAGATCGAGGACCACTTCCGGTCGATCGCCGCCGCGAGCGACGTGCCGGTGTTCGCCTACGACATCCCCGTGCGCGTCAAGGTCAAGCTCGGCCACGACCTGCTGGTGCGGCTCGGCACCGAGGGCGTCCTGGCGGGGGTCAAGGACTCGTCCGGCGACGACGTCGGCTTCCGCCGCCTCGTCGCCGCGAACGCCGCGGCCGGCTCGCCGCTCGCGCTCTTCACGGGCCACGAGGTCGTGGTGGACGGCATGCTGCTGCTCGGGGCCGACGGCGTCGTGCCCGGGCTCGGCAACGTCGACGCCGCGGGCTACGCCCGGCTGTGGGACCTCGCGCAGGCCGGTGACTGGGCGGGCGCCCGCCGCGAGCAGGACCGCCTCGCCGCGCTCTTCGAGATCGTCTTCCAGGCCGCGGGCCGCTCGGGCGACGCCGCGGGGGTGGGCTCGTTCAAGGCCGCGGTCGCGCTCCAGGGCCTGATCGACGCGCCGACCATGGCGTTCCCGGTGCGGGCCCTCGACGGCGACGTCGCCGACCGCATCGAGCAGATCGTGCGCGAGGCCGGCCTGCTCGCGGCCGCCCCGACCGCCTGACGGCGCTCGTGACCCGACCTGCCGTGACCATCTCCGTCCTCGGCGTCGACCTCGGCGGCACCAAGATCGCCGCGGCGCTCGTGACGGCCGACGGCGTCCCGGGGCCGGTGCTGACCGTGCCGACCCCGGCGCACGACGGCCCGGCCGCGATCCTGGACGCCGTGGCGGGGCTCGCCCGTGCGGTGGTGGCCGACGCCGTCGCGTCGGCCGGGGCGGCCGGCGCGCCGGTGCCGGGGGTCGGGGCCGTGGGGATCGGCACGGCCGGCGTGGTGGACGTGGGCCGCGGCGTGATCGTGTCCTCGACCGACGCGCTGACGGGCTGGGCCGGGACGGAGGTCGCCGCGGGGGTGCGGGTGCGGCTCGCGGGCGCGTCCGGCTTCGGCGGTGCGGCCGACGGCGAGGACCGTGGCTCGAGCGGCGCGCTGCCGGTCTTCGTCGAGAACGACGTCGACGCGCACGCCGCCGGCGAGGCCTGGCTCGGTGCCGCCGCGGGGGCGTCCAGCGCGCTCATGGTGGCGGTCGGTACCGGGGTGGGGGCGTCGGTCGTGCTCGCGGGGCGGCCGCTGCGCGGCGCGCACCACGTCGCGGGGGAGATGGGCCACCTGCCGATCGGCGGGGCCGACGGCCTGCGCTGCTCGTGCGGGCGACCCGGTCACCTCGAGTCGATCGGCTCGGGGCCGGCGCTGCACCGGCTCTACCGGGCGCGCGGCGGCGACGCGGCGGCGCTCGACACGCGCGACGTCGTGGCGCGGGCGTCGGCCGGCGAGGCGCTCGCACTGCGCGTCGTCGAGGAGTCGGCGTCGGCCGTCGGGCGCGCGATCGCCGCGGTGGTGACGGTGCTGGACCCGGCCGTGGTCGTCGTCGGCGGCGGGCTCGCGGGGGCCGGGCCCGTGTGGTGGGAACCGATGGAGCGCGCGCTGCGCGCCGAGGTGATCGACGTGCTGGCGGACGTGCCGCTCGTGCCGGCGGCGCTCGGCGGGACGGCGGCGATCGTGGGCGCCGCCCGCGGCGCGTGGGCCCTGCTCGACCCCAGCGACGTGGAGGAGTGACGATGCACCCGATGATCGAGTCGATGCGTGGCCGGCTGGTCGTGTCGTGCCAGGCGTACCCCGGCGAGCCGATGCGCGACCCGCGCACGATGGCGCAGGTCGCCCGCGCGGTCGTGATCGGCGGTGCGGCGGCGGTGCGCGTCCAGGGGATCGCGGACGTCCGCGAGACCGTGGCCGCGGTCGACGTGCCCGTCATCGGCCTGTGGAAGGACGGCGACGACGGCGTCTTCATCACGCCGACGCTCGAGCACGCGCTCGCGGTGGCCGACGCCGGGGCGCACGTCGTGGCGCTCGACGGCACCCGCCGGCCGCGGCCCGACGGGCTCACGTTGGCGCAGACCCTCGAGCGGCTGCGGGCGGTGCACCCCGGCGTGCTGGTGATGGCGGACTGCGGCTCGCTCGACGACGCGCTCGCGGCGCAGGACGCGGGCGCCGACATCCTCGGCACCACGCTCTCGGGCTACTCGGGCGAGCGACCGAAGACCGAGGGCCCGGACTTCGAGCTGGTCGACCAGGTCGTCGCGGCCTGCGCGCTGCCGGTCATGGTCGAGGGGCGAGTCCACACCCCGGAGCATGCCGCCGAGGCCATCCGGCGGGGCGCGTTCGCGGTGTGCGTCGGGACCGCGATCACGCACCCGACGACCATCACGGGGTGGTTCGGTCGAGCGGTCGAGGGCGCGCGGACGCCCGCCTGAGCGCGTCGGGCCGCCCACCCCGAGGAGCCAGTCTGGCAGGCGTCGCTGCAGGGACCTTCTGTCCCGGCCTGGTCCGGCTTCAGCGGTACCGGACCGGGATCCGGGGATCGGCCACCACCGTGTCCTGCGAGCCGGCGTCCTGCGAGCCGGCGTCGCCGACGGCCCCTGCGCCGTCGTGCACGGTGCCGAGCCCGTCCACCGACGCGGGTGG
This sequence comes from Cellulomonas fimi, assembly GCF_012952065.1. Lineage (GTDB taxonomy): Bacteria > Actinomycetota > Actinomycetes > Actinomycetales > Cellulomonadaceae > Pengzhenrongella > Pengzhenrongella fimi_A. The sequence continues at coordinate 20,743 of NZ_JABCJJ010000020.1, read as the reverse complement.
CGCCGCGGTGCCCGGCCGGACCGCCTGGCACATCTCGTCGACCTGACGCCAGAAGGCGCGGTCGGACCAGTAGCCCGTGTGGCTCAGCACGCGGGGGAGCGGCTGGTCGAACACGTAGCGGTGGGTCGGCGGGTCGACGAGCTCGACGTCGATGCCCCCGGCGATCACCGATCCCTCGGTCCGGACCGGGCCGCCGATGTAGTCGGTCAGGTAGTGCACGTTGCGCCAGCGCACCCGCCCGATGCCGGCGGCCCCGCTCGCCAGCCCGGCGAGGAACCCGTCGCTGAACAGCGCGGGGAAGGCCCACCGGTAGAGCTTGGCGAGCGGTGAGCCGAGGGTGACCAGCCCGACGCGCGGCTCGTCGCCGGGCCGCGCCGACTCCCGGCCGAGCGCCGCCGCCGCGAGCACGCTGCCCTGCGAGTGCGCGGTGAGCACCACGCTGCCGCCGTTGTCGTGCAGCCGCCAGATGCGGCGCGTGAGCTCCGGCACGGCTCGCTCGGTGTACGACGGCGGCGCGAACGGGTGGAACGAGCGCGGGAAGAAGGTCCCCACGTCGAACAGCGATCCCAGCACGCGGCGGTAGCGCTCGTTGCGCCACGTCGCGGTCAGGACGAGCACGTAGAGCGGCGGCAGCGCGACGGCGACCGTGGTCCCGAGCTCGACCAGCACCATCGGCGCGCCGCGGCCGAGCACCCACACGTACCCGAGGAACAGCACGAGGCCGACGAGCGCGAAGCCCGTGAACACGACGAACAGCCAGGCCACGACCCGCGAGTGCGCCCCGACGCGACGCATGAGCGCGACCTTGCGCACCCACCGGCTCGGGTGGCCGGAAGTCCGCGCGGAGATCGGGGCGAACGGCGGCGGGTCGAACGCGGACCGCCACCACGCCGCGTCGGTGCGCGGCTCGACGACCGACTGGATCTGCGGGACGCCCTCGCGCGCGTACCGCGATCGCAGATCGGCCTCCACGGCGACCGCGTCCTTGCCGGCGGCGCGGCGGAGCCAGAGCCCGACGACGACGGCGAACACCACCGTGACCGTGATCAGCCCGATCGAGAGGACCGAGGCGAGCGACCCGACGGCCGGCGGGACCCACAGGGTCGCGGGGCCGGGCGTGCCCACAGCACCGGGCCCGGGCCCGAACCCCCACTCGACCCGGCCGAGCGCCCGCGCCACGAACACCATCACCGAGAGCAGCACCGTGTTCGCGATCAGCATCGCGACGGTGTTCATGACGAAAGGACCGGCCCAGGGGAACACGTCCACGCGGCGCCGGCCGGCCGGCGACTCCGCCAGTGCCCGCCGCCGCGCCCACGCGACGCTCTGCTGCACCACGAGGGGGACCAGCAGCACCAGGCTGAGCCCCCACCCCACGTTGACGGCCTCGCGACTCCCGGGCAGGGCCCCCGTCGCGGCGGCGGTCGGCAGCACGAGGGCCGCGGAGAGACCGAGCCCCAACGCCAGCAGCGCTCCGAGCACGACGGCGATCGCGAGCCGGGGCGCGGCGTCGTCCAGCGCGAGGGCCGCGAGGACGGCGACGAGGCTCAGCCCGCCGAGCACGACCGCCGCTGCGGCGAGCGCGCCGGACCCCAGTTGCACGAGCGGCCAGCCGAGCATGGTCGCCACGACCGCGAGGCACGCCGCGAGGTGCAGCCGGGACAGGTGGGTGTGCCACAGCGCGCCGGACCAGAACTCGGGATGACGCAGGCCGCCCACCTGGGCGGCGGCGCTCCGTCGGGACGGGGTCGGCGTCGAGGCCTCCGGGTCGAGGGCGCCCTGGTCGACGCTGATGGGGGTGGGCGGCTCGACGCGCTCGTACGCCGACCGGGTGCGGTTCGCGAGCACGTAGAACAGCAGCGCGATCGCGAGCGCCACGGTGGCGCCCGTCGCGAGCCGCGCGCCGGGACGGTCGAGCGGCGCGACGACGTCGAGCGGCCCCGTCCACCACCCGGTGCGGCGGCAGGCCGCCTGGGCCCCGCACTGGTACGCGAGCGTGTCGAGGCACACCATCGTGACCATCACGGCCGTGCTCAGGGTGAGGGCCAGCGCCGCGAGCCGCGCGGCCCACCGGAAGGGGCGGGTGGTCGGCGCCTCCCGCGTCTCGACGTCGCCCGACGTGACCCAGCGCTGGGCCATCCACCCGGCCATGTTGGCGAACATCGACGGGAGCAGGAGCGCCCACAGCGCACGCGAGCGGGAGCGCGACGTCAGCCCGCCCCAGGAGTACGCCTCGCGGTGCCGACCCTGGGCGTCGCTCGTGCGGTAGAAGCCCGCGACGCGGTCGCCGGCGACCATCGTCGGGCTCAGGTCGCCCAGCAGCGTCTCGGGCGTCGTGCCGCCGACCCCGTGCACCCGGATCTCGGTGAGCCCGGCCAGCGGCACGGGCGCCGGGACGAGCCCCGCCGAACCTTCGTCGTCGCGCATGCCAGGCTCCTCTGCCACGGTGCTCCGGTGCCCACGATCCAACGAGGCGGGTGCCCGGCGCCAGATACGACGACCACCCACGCTCGGTGTCGTCGAGTTCGCTGGTCCGGTCCCCAGTTCGCTGGTCCGGATCAGCGAACTCGAGGCCGGACCAGCGAACTCACGCCCCGGCCCGGAGCCGCGGTGGGGGGCGGGCGGGGGGAGCCGTCTGCGCCGCGGCACGGGCTGACCTGGCGGCGGTCCTGCGTCACGATGGGCGGATGGTCGACGCCGGACGCCGCTCCCCCCGCACGACCTACTACGTGGCCAGCAGCCTCGACGGCTTCATCGCCGCACCGGACCATGCGCTCGACTGGCTGGTGAGCCGCGACATCGACCAGCGCGGACCGATGGGGCCGGACGCCTTCGTCGAGGGTGTGGGTGCCATCGCCATGGGAGCGTCGACCTACCGCTGGATCCGCGAGCACCTCGACACCTGGGACTACGTCGTCCCGACCTGGGTCTTCACGCATCGCGACCTCGAGGCGCCGCCCGACGCGGACGTCCGGTTCACCGACCGCGACGTCGTCGCCGTCCACGCGGAGCTCGCGGACGCGGCGGGTGAGCGTGACGTCTGGGTCATGGGCGGGGGTGAGCTCGCGGGCCAGTTCGCGGACGCGGGGCTGCTCGACGAGGTGGTGATCGCCTACGCGCCGGTGACGCTCGGGTCGGGTGCGCCGCTCCTGCCGAGACGGCTCGAGCTGCGCCTGACCGAGCTGGCCATCAACGGCGAGTTCGCGTGCGCCCGTTACGACGTCGTCCGGACCGCGTGACGCCGACGACCATGGCCCGGCGGCGCGCTCAGACCCGGGCGAGGACGTCGGCCCTGGCGGCGGGAACGTCCGGCCCTCGACCTCGAGGCCCCCAGAATGGCGGCGGTGTACCGGTTCGTCGCCCCGACGAGGCTGCGGCGCGGGCAACAAGTGGCAACTTGATGCCGATCTCACCCGGTCTGAGCACACTTCACCCACCGCCTCGACCCGCAGCGTCGCGGGTCCCCCGGGGCGGCCACAGGGGGAGCACTCATGCGAGCCGTGAAGTCCGTCGTCCTCATCGTCCTGCTGGGTCTGCTGCCCGCGCTCGTCGGCGCGACCCCGACGACCCCAGCCACCGCGGCCACGACTGCCGGTTCGGCGGCCACCTACGCGCCACCGGACCTGCGCGAGCGCGTCGACCTCAACGCCGGGTGACGCTTCCTCAGGGCCGACGTCGCCGGTGCGCAGGCGCCCGAGTTCGACGACCGCGGCTGGGAGGCCGTCACCACCCCGCACACCTGGAACGACGCGGACGGCGCCGACGGAGGAGACGACTACTACCGAGGGATCGGCTGGTACCGCCAGCGCCTCACGGTCGCCGCCGACCAGGCCGGGAAGCAGCTCTACCTGCAGTTCGCGGGCGTCAACCAGGTCGCGGACGTCTGGGTGAACGGCGTCTACCTCGGCCGGCACGAGGGCGGCTACTCGCGCTTCCGGTTCAACGCGACGTCTGCCTTGCGGGTCGGCGCCGACAACGTGCTCGCGGTGAAGGTCGACAACTCGCCCGACGCCGACATCGCGCCGCTGCGCGCGGACTTCAGCTTCTCCGGCGGCATCTACCGCAACGTCAGCCTCTGGGCGGTCGACCCCCTGCAGGTGCGGATGCTCGACTTCGGGGGCCCGGGCGTCTACCTGCGCCAGCGCGACGTCTCGGCCTCGTCCGCCACGGTCGACGTCACGACCAAGCTCTGGAACAACAACGACGACGCCCGGACCCTCGCGGTCCGCACGGTCGTCACCCGGCCCGACGGCGGCGTCGTCGTCGAGCAGACGAGCGGCACCTCGACGCTCGCGGCGGGCGAGGGGACCGAGGTCGTGCAGATCATCGCGATCGCGCGGCCGCGCTTGTGGAACGGCGTCGCCGACCCCTACCTCTACGACGCGAACGTCGAGGTGATCGACCGGGCGACGGGCCGCGTCGTCGACGTCGTCACCGAGCCGCTCGGCCTGCGGACCGTCGCGGTCGACGCCGACGAGGGTTTCTCGCTCAACGGCGCGCGCCTGCCGTTGCGCGGCGTCAACCTGCACCAGGACCGTGCCGAGATCGGCTGGGCCCAGAGCAACGCCGACCACGTCGAGGACTTCGACATCATCGGCGAGATGGGCGCCAACGCCGTCCGGATGGCGCACTACCAGCACGACCAGAAGGACTACGAGCTCGCCGACGAGCGCGGGTTCGTGGTGTACGCGGAGCTCCCGTTCATCAACGACTACACGGACACGCCGGCTTTCGAGCAGAACGTGCGGCAGCAGCTCACCGAGATGATCCGGCAGAACTACAACCACCCGTCGATCGTGTTCTGGGGGATCGGCAACGAGCAGCGGGTTGACGACGCGCGGACCAACGAGCTGCTGGCCGGGCTCTCCGACCTGGCCGACGCCGAGGATCCGGACCGCATCACCACGTACGCGAGCTGCTGCCTCAGCGACAGCAGCCCGGTCACCGAGCACGCCGAGACGTCGAGCTACAACAAGTACTTCGGCTGGTACGGCAGCCCGGATCGCGAGAGCTTCGGGCAGTGGGCCGACAAGCTGCGCGCCGCCGAGCCGGACAAGGCGATCGGCATCTCCGAGTACGGGGCCGGCGCGAACACGAGGCAGCACGCGCTCGACCCGCTCAAGCCCGAGACGACCGGCCGCTGGCACCCCGAGGAGTACCAGGCGCAGTTCCACGAGCGGGTCTGGAAGGACATCGAGGCACGTCCCTTCATCTGGGGCAGCTTCGTGTGGAACATGTTCGACTTCGCGTCCGACCGGCGCAGCGAGGGCGACCAGCCCGGCATCAACGACAAGGGCCTGGTGACCCGCGACCGGCAGGTGCGCAAGGACGCGTACTACTTCTACAAGGCGAGCTGGGCGTCGACGCCGACGCTGCACATCACGAGCGAGCGCTGGGCGGATCGCACCGACCCGCTGACGGACCTCAAGGTCTACTCGAACGCGACGTCCGTCTCGGCCACGCTCAACGGTCGGCCGCTGGGCAGCCGCGCGAGTGGCGACAAGATCTTCCGATGGGACGACGTCACGCTCGACCCCGGGCAGAACGTCGTGACGGTGGCCGCGACCATCGGCGGCGTGCGGCGCACCGACTCGGTCACGTGGACGCTCGGCACCCGCCCCGGGCTGGGCAAGATCCAGGCCGAGACGCACGACCGGCAGACGGGTACCGAGATCCAGGACACGGAGGACGGCGGCCCCGGCATGAACGTCGGCTACGTGCACGAGGGCGACGTGCTGACCTACAAGGGGATGGACTTCGGCTCGAGGGGCCCGCGCGCGGTCGTGACCCGCGTCGCCTCCGAGAGCGCCGCCGGGGGAGTGGTCGAGTACCGGCTCGACAGCCCGACCGGGCCGGTCGTCGCCAGCGTGCCGGTCACCAGCACGGGTGGGTGGCAGCAGTGGGCGAGCGTGAGCGCACCGGTGACCGAGCCGGTGCGGGGCGTGCGTGACGTGTACGTGACGTTCCGCGGCGGCGGCTCGGGCGGGATCGTCAACCTCAACTGGTTCACGTTCGACGACTGACGCGGACCGCGCGATCTGCGACAGGAGGGGCCCCGCAGGCGATGCCGGGCCCCTCCGCCTGGTCGTCACGTCGTCACGTCGTCAGTGGCACCGTGCTGAACGTCAGAATCCGCCACTCGTGGAGCGTCGCGGTCAACGCCCGTCGCCGAGGTGGCAGGAGTGATCGGGGGCAAGGTGCAGTTGACCGGGAGCGGCCGAGTGTCGGACCGGCAGCTGTGAGCGGGAGCCGGTCCTCCCGCGGGGCCCGGGCGGGGCGCCCCCGCGCTCCCGCTCGGTGGGCCCTCGTGGGGCTCGTCCTGCTCGCGTGCAACCCTGCGGCGGCGATCGCCTTCGCCTCTCTCCTCATGCTGTGTGGCTTCGAGTCGTGCCCGTCCGGTGGGCCGCATCGTTCGGACGTGTACCAGGCACTGCTCGTCGCCTTGCTGCCGGGCGCGCTTCTCGCGACGCCGTTCACCTTCGTCCCGTGGGCCGAGCGGCGCACGAGGTGGGTCACGGCGGGCGTGGTGCTCGGGGCGGTGTCCACCGCTCTCGCGCTGACGATCCTTCTCAACACCTGATCGCACGGGGGCTGGGCGGCCCATACCACGCTGCATCGCTCGCGCCGTCGTCGACCGGCGTCGTCAGTCGTTCCGCGCGGAGCATGTGTCCGGTGGGACACCTGAGGGCCGATCGCACGGTGGGCCCGTCCCGCAGGCCCCAGGAGCACCATGCTCCGCACGGACGGACCGACGGACGGATGGACGGGCGCGGCGGTGCGGATCGGCCGGATGAACAGGCGGGCGGCCGGAGAGGCGCGAGAGGCAGCGGCCGGACAGGAGCGAGAGGCGGGCGGCCGGCAGTCAGACGAGGAGCCGGGCGACCGCCTCCACGGCGGCACGGGCCTCCGCGGCGACGCGCGCGACCACCTCGCCTGCGGGCAGCTCCGTGCCGAGCGGGTGCGCCTGCCCTGCCCACAAGTTGACCGCCTCCGCGTCCCCCGCCGCCCGTGCCGCCGCGCGGAGCGGCGCCGTGAGGAAGTGCACCTCGGGATAGGCCGACGGCGCGTGCGCCGAGTGCTCCAGGAGGAACCGGTTCTCGAGCCCGCGGGCGAGGCGGCCGGTGAACGCCCGAGTCAGCCGCGTCGACCGCTCGTCCCCGCGCGCGAGCGCCTGCCGGTGCAGGTCGACGGTCCCGGCCTCCGGGCAACGCAGGAACGCAGTCCCGAGCGCCCCCGCCCGTGCCCCCGCGGCGAGCACCCCGGCGAGGGCAGCCCCGGTCATGATCGCGCCCGCCGCGATCATCGGCAGGGAGCTGACCACGCGCACGAGCTGGAGCAGCGCGAGGAGCCCGGTCGCGTCGTCGGCATCGGTGAAGCCCCCGCGGTGACCGCCCGCCTCGGCTCCCTGGACCACGAGCGCGTCGGCGCCGGACCCCTGCGCCAGGCGTGCCTCGGCCGCCGAGGTGACGGTCACCCAGACCTCGCTCCCGGCGTCGCGGAGCCGCGCGACGTCCTCGGGCGCGGGGCAGCCGAACGTGAACGAGACCACCGGCACGGGGTCGCCGGCGAGCAGGTCGAGGGTGGCGGTCCAGTCGTCGTCGTCCACCCGTGCCTGGCCGACGCCGACGCCGAGCCGCGTCGCCTCGGGCTCGAGGCGACGGGCGTACGCCGCGACCGCCGCCGCGTCGCCGGGCGAGCCCGGGACGAACACGTTGACCCCGAACGGGCGGTCCGTGAGCCGTCGGGTCGCGTCGATGCGTGCCGCGAGGTCGGCGGCGGTGAGGTACCCGGCTGCCAGGAAACCCAGCCCGCCCGCCTCGCTCACCCCTGCGCACAGCTCGGGCGTGGAGGGGCCGCCGGCCATCGGCGCGAGCACGACCGGCACGCGGCAGCCGTCCAGCACGCCGTCGCCGTCCGTCACCCGGCCACCGCCCCGCACCTCGTCACGCTCCTGGGTCATCGCGTTCTCCCGTCGATCGATCGGCCTGCACAGCGATGCGGCCGTGCGTCACTGACTCGCGCGAGCCGGCCCGCAGGCGCCACACGCGCGCCATCGTGCGCTGACCCACGGCCGCCGCGAGCACGGCGCTCGCGGCCAGCAGGGCGGCGCGGCGGAGCAGGGTCGCGGGATCGGTCATGCCTGATCCTCCCGTCCGTCGGCCCGGTCCCGCAGGCGCGCCACGGCGTCGAGGATGACGTCGAGCCCGAACTCGAACTCGGTGCCGTAGTCGTAGCCCGGCTGGAGCACGTGGCGGGTGGTGAACTCGGCGAGGTGCGGGAACGACGGCGCGGGGAAGTGGGCAAGGAAGGCCTCGGCCAGCGCGGGGACGTCGTCGGGGGAGTCGAACGGCAGGCCGGACTCCTGCAGCGACGACCCGTACAGGTGGCTGTCGAGCAGCGCATAGGCGTGGGCCGTCTGCTCGAGCGAGAAGCCTGCGCCGCGCAGGGTCCCGAGCACGGCGTCGTGGTGGCGGAGCGTCGCCGGTCCCGCGTTCATCCGTGACTCCATGAGCGGCGTCGCCCAGGGATGACGGCGCAGCACGGACCGGGCGGAGACGCTGCGTCGGCGCAGCTCGGTGCGCCAGTCCCCCTCGGTGGACGGCACGTAGATCTCCGCGAAGACGGCATCGACGACGCCGTCGAGGATCTCGTCCTTGTTCGCCACGTGGTGGTACAGCGCCATGGGCCTGACCCCGAGCGACTGGGCGAGGGATCGCATGGTGAGCCCCGCGATGCCGTCCGCGTCGGCGACCGCCATGGCGCCGGCCAGCAGCCGCGCCCGGGTCAGGGGTTGTCGCCGCGCGTCGGGCGCCGCCGCGTCGCGCGCCGCCGCGTCGTCCTGGTGTGCCATGGCGCCTCCCCGGTCCTTGTCAGATCGCTGGGGAAGACCGTACCGTACTTAGTACACGTACAAAGTACGGTACATCGAGTCGCGGCGACCCCCGCCCTGACCGGGCCTCACAGAGCGGACGCATCATGAACGCGATCGGCGCCAGCCCCACCACCGCAGAGCGATCGGTCCGCCGCGGCGGGCTCCTGGCAGGGACGGCGCTGCTCGTCATGGCCGTCCTGGCCCCGTTCGGCGCCCTCGTCGCGGTCGAGGGCCTCGTCACCGTCGGCGACGCCGCCGCGACGACGGCGGACGTGATGGCCTCGCACGGGCTGTTCGTCGCCGGCGTGGTCACCCTCGTCGCGGTGATCGCGCTGGACGTGGTCGTCTCGTTCGCGCTGTACCGGGTGCTGGCTCCCGTACACCGGGCGGCCTCGGCGCTGGCCGCGGCGCTCCGCCTGGCCTACTCCGGTGTGTACCTGCTCGCCGTGCTGGAGCTGGTCGAGGTCCTCCGGGTGCTCGACACGATCGACGGAGGCGTGGCCACCGCGGCGCAGCAGACCCAGGTCGCCGCGGGGATGACCGGGTTCTCGGACGTCTGGGACGCCGGCCTCGTCCTCTTCGGCCTGCACCTGCTGGTGCTGGGCGTGCTGGCCGTCCGGGCGCCCTACGTCCCGTCGTGGCTCGGAGTCCTGCTGATGGTGGCGGGCGTGGGCTACGCGGTCGACGCCGTCGGCACGGTGCTCCCGATCGGTCTCCCGGTCACCGTGAGCACGTTCACGTTCGTCGGCGAGCTGCTCCTCGCCCTCTGGCTCGTCATCCGCGGCCGCCGGATCACGCTGGGGGGTGCCCGGCCGTCGGGACCCGTGGCGGCGCGGCACGCCGAACCGTCCGGCGTCGCTCGCTGACGGCAGGGCCGACTCACCGGGTGCGCGCAGCCCCCCGTCGCGCTGCCATCCACAGCACCGGCACCACCACGGCGCCCGCCGCGAGCGCGAGGCCGGGGAAGCCCACCGTGGCCATCAGCGGACCGGACGCGATCGCGCCCAGGGCGGCCGCCGCGTTCATCGAGGCGTCGCCCGCCCCCTGCACGAGCGGGCGGCTCGATGCCGGCACCGACTCGGTGAGCAGGGTCGACGCCGGCACCGTCACGACCGACCAGCCGAGCCCGAGCAGCCCGAGCGCGACGGCGACAGCCGCGTGCGAGCCGGCGCCGACGATGCTCACGGCGGCGGAGGAGGCGAGCACGAGCTGGCCGACGACGACGACCGGCACCCGGCCGAACCGGTCGGCGGCTGCACCCACGATGGGTGCGAACCCGAACATGCCCACGACGTGCGCGCTGATCGTGAGCCCGATGAGGGTCACGGTGCCGCCGTGGCGGTTCAGGTGCACCGGCGTCATGGTCATCACGGAGACCATCGACACGTGCGCCAGCACGAGGGCGACGAACGCGAAGCGGCCGTCCGCCGAGGCACGCAGCATCCGCAGCGCCGCGCGCGTCCCGGCGACCGTGCCCAGCGTACGGTCGGCTGCAACCGGTGCCGGTGCCGGTGCCGGTGCCGGTGCAGATGCCGCGCCGTCGCGGGCCCCGAGCCGCTGCGCCATCCTCAACGGGTCGGGCCGCAGCATCACGAGCAGCAGCGTCGCGGTGAGCGCGAGCAGGACGGCGCCGATCGCGAACGCTCCGGAGAGAGGCGGGAGACCGAGCGCACGCTCGACGGCGAGCCCAGGCACGCCGAGGTTCGGCCCGACGACGGCGCCCAGCGTCCCGACCCAGACGACGAGCGCGAGGCTGCGACCCCGGTGCTCCGGCAGCGCCAGGTCGGTGGCCGCGAAGCGTGACTGAAGCCCGCCCGCCGTCCCGGCTCCCATCGCCAGCATGCCGAGCACGAGCAGGGGGATCGAGCCCGCGATCGGCGAGGCGACGAGGAGCGCGGCGCCCACGGCGGCGACGGCCCAGGCCAGCGTCAGGGACGTGCGCCTGCCGCGGCGCGCGGCGAGCGCACCGAGGGCCAGGGAGAAGAAGGCGGCGCCGATCGTCGTCGACGCGCGCGCGATGCCGGACCAGGTCTCCGAGCGGGTGACCGCCTCGGCGAGGAGGATGCCGACGGCGGGCGCGGCCCCGATGCCCAGCGACCCCGCGACCTGGGCGACGAGCAGGGTGCCGAGGGTGCGGCGTCGGGCCCGGGCGACCTCCGGCAGGTGCTGCCAGGCGCCGCCCTGACCGGCCGCCCCTGCGAGCGCGTCCCGGTCGACGCGGACGACCCGGTGCTGGACCGCGCCGGCCGCGTCGTCGCGCATCGAGGGTTCTCCTGTCGTGCCTCGCCTGCTGCGTGGTTCTCGAGCCGGCGTGGTTCTCGGGCTGGTGTGGTGACCGAGAGAACGGTTCCACCTCATCGGTCGTCGGTGGACACCATTCTCGGCCACGCGCGCGGGTGTCGAACGGGACGAACGTGACCAGGCCGCGACCGGGTCGCCGTCAGGGTCGCTCCAGCAGCACCATCACCTCGTAGTGCGTGGTCTGCGGGAACATGTCGAGGACCTGCGCGCGCCGCGGCCGCAGCGAGGGCATCGCGGCCAGGTCGCGCGCGAGCGAGACGGCGTTGCAGCTCGAGTAGATGACGTGGCGCACGGACGAGTGCTCGAGCCACGCGCTCAGCTCCGCGCCGACGCCCCGCCGCGGCGGGTTGACGATCACGAGGTCCGGCGCGTCGTCGGCGGCCAGCGCGAACGCGGTCGCGTCGCCCGCCTCGAACCGCACGCGGCCCAGGCCGGCGTCGCGGGCGCTCAGCCGCGCACCGGCGACGGCCTCGACGCTGGTCTCGATGCCGACGACGTCGCGCGTGGGGTCGGCGCAGTGCAGCGCGAAGCCGCCGACGCCGCAGTACAGGTCCCACAGGGACGCCGGCCCGAGCTCGTCGACCCACTCGCTCGCACGGCGGTACAGGGCCGCGGCGATCTCGGTGTTGGTCTGGAAGAAGCTCTGCGGCCGCAGGTGCAGGTCGAGCCCGGCCACGTGCATCCGCAGGGTCGAGGTGCGGGTGAGCACGAGCTCCCGGTCCCCCTCGACGACCGCCTTGTGCTCGGGGAGCAGGTTCACGGACACGACGGCCAGCTGCGGCAGGTCGGCGCGAAGGGCGGGGAGGTGCTTGCGGATGCGGGCCACCGGCTCCTGCGAGCGCAGCACGAACCGCAGCATCAGCTCGCCGCCGGGTGACTCCGTGACCAGCAGGTACTTGAGCTCACCGGTCCGTCCGGGCACGTCGTACGGGGTGAGGTTCGCCCGCGTGACGAACTCCGCGAGCGTGGGGAAAGCGGCGAGCAGGCCCGGGCTGCAGAGGCCGCACGCCCGGAGGTCGATCCCGTGCCCGTCGGCGTCGAGGATCCCGATCGTGGGGGCGGCGGCGGTCCCGCCGACCACCATCTTGGCCTTGTTGCGGTAGCCGGACCCGCCACCGGCGACCGGCGGCAGCCACTCGAGCCCCGGGTACGCCACGAGCAGCTCGCGGCAGTGCCGCTCCTTGCCGGCCACCTGCTCGGCGTGCGGCACGCCCATCAGGGTGCACGACCGGCAGCGTCCGGCGTCGAAGTAGGAGCACTGCATCGCCCGGCCGGCGTAGGCGGTGGCAGTGGCCGGGCCGTCCCGTCGGGGCGCGCCCGCGGTCACGCGGCGGCGAGCAGCTCGCGCACGCGCGGGATCACCTGCGTCCCGTACAGCTCGATCGACCGCGTCAGGTGCTCGTGCGGCATCGGCCCGTTGGCGTACTTGAGGTCGAACCGGTCGACGCCCAGAGTCGTCACGGCGTCCGCGATGCGGTGCGCGACCGTCTCGGGCGACCCGACGAAGAGCGCGCCCTCGCGGGCCTCACGCTCGTACTCCGCGCGCGACACGGGCGGCCAGCCGCGCTCGCGGCCGATGCGGTCGCGGTTCGTCTTGAAGTGCGGGTAGAGCAGGTCGCGCGCCTCGTCGTCGGAGTCGGCGACGAACCCCGGGGAGTGGATCCCGACCGGGAGCGACGTGCCTGCCGTCGACCGGCGGTAGAGGTCCACGAACGGCGCGAACCGCGCCGGCGCGCCGCCGATGATGGCGAGCATGAGCGGCAGGCCGTGCCGCGCGGCCCGGACGACGGACTCGGGGCTCCCCCCGACCGCGACCCACACCGGGAGGCTGCCGCGCTCCGTCGTCGGGTGGAGGCCCTCCGTGCGCAGCGGTGCACGGGTGCGGCCGGTCCAGCTGATCGGGCCCTCCGAGCGGAGCTTCGCCAGGAGGTCGAGCTTCTCCTCGAAGAGGATCTCGTAGTCCGACAGGTCGAAGCCGAACAGCGGGAAGGACTCGATGAACGAGCCGCGCCCGGCGGTGATCTCCGCCCGGCCGTTGCTGATCGCGTCGATGGTCGCGAACCGCTCGTAGACGCGGATCGGGTCGTCGGAGCTGAGCACGGTGACGGCGGTCCCGACCGTGATCCGCTCGGTGCGGGCCGCGATGGCCGCGAGGATGACGTCGGGTGCCGAGATCGCGAAGTCGTCCCGGTGGTGCTCGCCCACGCTGAAGTGGTCGATCCCCACCTGGTCGGCGACGACGGCCTCCTCGACGACGTCGCGGATCACCTGGTGCGCCGGGACCGGCCGGCCCTCGAGATCGACGGTCACGTCGCCGAACGTGTCGAGACCGAACGTGAGCTGCGGGCGGATCTGCTGGGTGCCGGAAAGTTCATCACTCGTCATGGACACGGGAACGCGCGAACGCGGCGCGGTGTTCCGTAACCCTCCCTGTTCACCTCGGTGTGCCACAGTCGCTCGCAGGACACCTGCGGCCTCCGGGACCGTCCCGTCAGACCTGCCGCGGCGCTGTCGGGAGGCCGAGCGGATGAGCGGTGCGACGCCGTCGGACGGTGCTGCGGATGACGACCGCTCGGTCGGCGACCCCCTCCGGGCCGCGCACCGGGCACCCGCAGCGCGCACCCTGCTCGACGTCTTCGAGGCGACGGTCGCCGCCTGGCCACAGGCCGTGGCGATCGACGACGGCGACGAGCTGCTGACGTACGAGGCCCTCGCGGAGGCGGTGCGCGGGCGTGCGGAGCGTCTGGCGGCCGCCGGGGTGCGGCGCGGCGACCGCGTGGGGGTCCGCGCGGCGTCGGGCACGGTGAGCCTGTACGTCTCGATCCTCGCGGTGCTGCGCGCGGGGGCCGCCTACGTCCCGGTCGACGCCGACGACCCCGAGGAGCGCGCCGCGACGATCTTCGCCGCGGCCGGGGTCGACGTGGTCATGGGCGACGTCGAGCTGCTGCGCCCGGACGGGACGCCGATCGCCACGCCGATCACCACGCCGATCGCCACGCCGGCGGGGAACGCGTCGCCGGGTGCACCGGGTGCCGCCGGCACGCTCGAACCCGAGCGACCGACGCTCGACGACGGCGCGTGGGTCATCTTCACGTCCGGCTCGACGGGCACGCCCAAGGGCGTCGCCGTGACGCACCGGAGCGCCGCCGCCTTCGTCGACGCCGAGGCGCGGATCTTCCTCGCCGGCGCGCCGCTCGGCCCGGGAGACCGCGTGCTCGCGGGCCTGTCGGTCGCGTTCGACGCGTCGTGCGAGGAGATGTGGCTCGCGTGGCGCCACGGCGCGACCCTCGTGCCGGCGCCCCGCGCGCTCGTCCGCGCCGGCATGGAGCTCGGTCCGTGGCTCGTCGAGCGCGAGATCACCGTGGTCTCGACGGTGCCGACGCTCGCCGGGCTCTGGCCGCCCGAGACGCTCGACGGCGTCCGCATGCTGATCTTCGGGGGCGAGGCCGTGCCGCCCGAGTTCGCCGACCGGCTGTGGCGACCCGACCGCGAGCTGTGGAACACCTACGGCCCGACCGAGGGGACCGTCGTCGCCTGCGCGGCGCTCCTGACCCCCGGCGAGCCGGTCCGTATCGGGCTGCCGCTCGACGGCTGGGACCTCGCTGTGGTCGGGGCCGACGGCGAGGAGGTGGCCGCGGGGGAGACCGGCGAGCTGGTCATCGGTGGGGTCGGCGTCGCGCGGTACCTCGACCCCGAGCTGGACGGCGCGCGGTTCGCGCCCGTCCCGCTGCTCGGACCCGAGCGCGCCTACCGCACGGGCGACCTGGTGGTCCGCGACCCCGCCGGCCTGCTGTTCGTCGGCCGCGCGGACGACCAGGTCAAGGTCAACGGGCACCGGATCGAGCTCGCCGAGGTCGATGCGGCGCTCCGGACGCTGCCCGGCGTCGCGGCGGCCGCGGCGGCGGTGCGGCGCTCGGCCGCCGGCGCGTCGCTGCTCGTCGGGTACGTGGTGGCCGACCAGCAGGGGGCTGACCTCGACACCCCGGACCTGCTGGCCCGTCTCCGCGAGCTCCTGCCCGGCTCGATGGTGCCGCTGCTCGCGCCGGTCGGCGAGATCCCGACCCGCACGTCGGGCAAGGTCGACCGGGACGCGCTCCCGTGGCCGGTGGAGGGACTCGACCGGCCGGCGGGTGCGAGCACGCTGCGCGGCACCGAGGCCTGGGTGGGGGAGCAGTGGGCCGCGGTCGTCGGCGTGCACCCCGCGGCCTCGGACGACGACTTCTTCGCGCGCGGCGGCAGCTCGCTCACCGCGGCGCAGCTCGTCTCGGCGCTCCGGACCCGCTACCCCGAGGTGACGGTCGCGGCGGTCTACGCGAACCCGACCGTGGGTGAGCTGGCGGCGCACCTGGACGGGCTGCGCCGCACCGCGCCCGACGACGCGCCACCCGTCGTCGCGCCCGTCCGCCCTGTCCCGGTCGGCGCGCAGGCGCTCCAGCTCCTCGTGCTGGTCGTGGTGCGCTCGGTGGTCGGCCTGCGATGGCTCACCGTGCTCGCGGCGCTCAACGCGCTCCTGGACGCGGCGTGGTCGGTCCCCTGGGCCGTCCCGGTCTCGTGGTGGTGGGTCGCGGCCGGGTGGCTGCTGACCATCAGCCCGGTCGGTCGCATGGGCCTGAGCGCGCTCGCCGCGCGGGCGCTGCTGGCCGGGGTGCGGCCGGGGACGTACCCGCGTGCGGGCTCGGTCCACCTGCGGCTCTGGGCGGCCGAGCGGTTCGCGGACGGCGTCGGCGCGGTCACGCCCGCCACCGCGCCCTACGTCGGCCTGTACGCGCGGGCGCTCGGTGTCCGGATCGGGCGCGACGTCGACCTGCACTCGGTGCCGCCCCTGACGGGCATGCTCACGCTCGGGCGCGAGTCCTCGGTCGAGCCCGAGGTCGACCTCTCGGGTTACTGGGTCGACGGCGACGCGCTGCACCTCGGCCGCGTCGTCGTCGGGCCGCGCGCCACGGTCGGTGCGCGGAGCGTGCTCTACCCGGGCGCCGTCGTCGGCTCCGGGACCGACGTCGCGGCCGGCTCGGCCGTGCACGGCACCACCGGGTCCGACGAGTACTGGATCGGGTCGCCCGCGCGGCGGGCCCACGAGGCGCGGCACCCCTGGCCCGCGGAGCGTCCCGACTCCCCGGGGCGGATGCGGTGGGTCGTCGCGTACGCGGGCGTCGGGCTCGCGCTCGCCGTGCTGCCGCTGGTCGCGGCGGCGGTCGGGCTCCTGCTGGTCGGGTTCGCGGTGCGGGACGCGCCCGACCTCGGCGCGGCCGTGGGCCCGGCGCTCCTGGCGGGGACCGGCGCCGCGCTCGTCGCGTACGCGGTCTACGCGCTGCTCGTCGTCGTCGGCGTCCGGCTCGGCAGCCGCGGCCTGACCGAGGGCTACCACCCGGCCCGCTCGCGCGTCGCGGTGCAGGCCTGGGGCGTCGAGCGACTGATGGACGCCGCGCGGACGATCCTGTTCCCGCTCTACTCGTCGGTCGCGACGCCGGCGTGGCTGCGGCTGCTCGGAGCGCAGGTGGGGCAGGGCACGGAGATCTCCACCGTCGTGGGGCTGCCGTCGATGATGCGGCTGCGGGACGGTGCGTTCCTGGCCGACGACACGATGGTCGCGCCCTACGAGGTGGGCGGTGGCTGGGTACGGATCGCCTCGGCGAAGGTCGGCCGCCGCGCGTTCGTGGGCAACTCGGGCATGACGGCGCCGGGACGTACGGTCGCGAAGAACGGCCTGGTCGCCGTGCTCTCCGCGACGCCGAACCGCACGCGGCCGGGCCTGAGCTACCTGGGCAGCCCGCCGGTCAAGCTGCCGCGCGCCGCGACGCTCGACGACCCGTCGCGGACGTACGAGCCGCCCACCCGGCTCAAGGTGCTGCGCGGGCTGGTGGAGCTGTGCCGGCTCGTGCCGGCCGTCGTCACGTGCCTCGTCGCGCTCGGCGTCGTGCTCGGGCTGCAGGCCGTCGCGCTGGCCGCGGGCTGGGGCGTCGCGGCGGCGACGGCGGGGCTGGTGCTGTGCGCGGCCGGTGCGGTCGCGGGGCTCGTCACGATCGCGGCGAAGTGGGTGCTCGTCGGGCGGTTCCGTCCCACGGAGCACCCGCTGTGGAGCTCGGCGGTCTGGCGCGGCGAGCTCGCGGACACCTTCACCGAGTCCGTGGCCGCGCCGTACCTCGCCGACCCGGCGACCGGTAGCGTCGCGCTGGTGTGGTGGCTGCGGGGGATGGGTGCGCGGGTCGGCCGCGGCGTGTGGTGCGAGACGTACTGGCTCCCCGAGGCCGACCTGGTGCACCTGGGCGACGGCGCGACCGTGGGACCGGGGTGCGTGGTGCAGACCCACCTCTTCCACGACCGCGTGATGAGCCTGGACACCGTGGTGCTGGAGGACGGCGCGACGCTCGGCCCGCACGGGATCGTGCTCCCGGCCGCGCGGATCGGTGCCGGTGCGACGGTCGGCCCGGCCTCGCTCGTGCTGCGGGGCGAGGCGGTCCCGGCCGGGACCCGGTGGGTCGGCAACCCGATCGCGCCGTGGCACGCGGCCGACGACGCACGACGGCGCGTCGGTGCGGGCGGCGGGGCCGCGTGAGCGCCGCGACCGCGCTCGAGCCCTACCAGCCGAACCACGGTGCGCGGGACTTCCACGTCGAGCACTACGGCCTCGACCTGACGTACCGGGTCGCGAGCCACCGGCTGGACGGCACCGCGACCCTCTCCGTGGTCACGCTCGAGCCGGTCGACGCGATCGCCCTGGACCTGCACGGGTTGGCGGTCCGGAAGGTCGCGGTCTCGGGAGCCTCCCTCGCGCGTTACTCGCACCGGTCGGGACGCCTCGTGCTCCGGCTGCGGGAGACGGCGTCGGCGGGTGCCCGGCTGACGGTGACCGTCACGTACGCCGGTGCACCCGTCCTGGTGCCGAGCCCGTGGGGGCCGGTCGGCTGGGAGGAGCTCACCGACGGAGCCCTGTGCGCGAACCAGCCGACGGGCGCGCCGTCGTGGTTCCCCTGCAACGACCGTCCGGACGACAAGGCGACGTACCGCACGTCGATCACGGTCGAGAAGCCGTACCGCGCCGTCGCGCACGGGACGCTCGTGTCGAGCCGCGCGCGGGCCGGGGCGACCACGTGGGTCTACGAGCAGCGGGCGCCGACGTCGACGTACCTCGCGACCGTGCAGGTGGGGCAGTACGACGAGGTCGTGCTGGCCGAGGAGCCGGTCCGGCAGGTCGCCGTGGTGCCTCCCACGCTCGCAGCCGCCGCGCGCACGGCGTTCTCGAGCCAGGGGCGCATGGTGACGCACTTCGAGAGCCTGTTCGGTCCGTACCCGTTCGGCGAGTACACCGTGGTCGTCACGGCCGACGAGCTCGAGATCCCGCTCGAGGCGCAGGGCATGGCGATCTTCGGGGCCAACCATCTCCTGCCCGGGAGCGACGACGAGCGGCTCGTGCCGCACGAGCTGGCGCACCAGTGGTTCGGCAACGCGGTGTCGGTGGCGTCATGGCAGCACATCTGGCTCAACGAGGGCCCGGCCTGCTACGCGGAGTGGCTCTGGTCCGAGGAATCGGGCGGGCCGACGGCGGACGAGCTGGCCCGGCTCTGGCACGCCCGGCTCCGACGTCGTCCCCAGGACCTGGTGCTCGCCGACCCGGGGTACGAGCGGATCTTCGACGACCGCATCTACAAGCGCGGGGCGTTGACGTTGCACGCGGTGCGGGGGGCGCTGGGGGACGCGGGATTCTTCGACCTGCTGCGGTCGTGGACGGCGCGGCACGCAGGTGGTGTGGTGACGACGGAGGACTTCCGGGCGCACACGGTCGACGCCGCGGGTGGCGTGGGCGGAGACGTGCTGGTTGTCAAGGTTACGTCCCAGTTGCGTGCGTGGCTCGATATGCCCCGCCTCCCGGCTTTGCTGGCGTAGTCAACTGGGTAGGGCTCCGTTCGCTCACGAGGCAACGGGCGGCTCGTGGAAGCGGCCGTCGGGATCGCGGCAGGTCGGCGCCGCGACAAGTCACCAACCCACCTGTGGGCCCTGTGGCGCCTCCCTACCCGGTGCCCACCGCACCGACGACCGTGGCAGCGGGCTGGCCACCGGCGGCGTCATGCCCAGGCCGAGATCCCGCTACCCGGCGTGCAAACGGTCCTAGTCAACCTGGAGCAAGACGGCGCGATCAGCCTCGTCGTGGGCCGAGCTGAGAGGCTCGACACCCCGCCGAACCCCGCCGCGTTTCTCCGCGATCTGCACGGCGGTCACCCCGGCGGCCGTCTTGTCTCATGACACCTGCGGAATAGTCGTTGATTCTCATCTAAACTTGACCAAGTTGAGCGCTGGCAGACGATGCTGCAATCGCCGAAAGGGCGGGGATCACCCGTGACCTCGGTTGTCGGTGAGCTCGAATTGTCGAATCCGGCGCCATCGCCGCCCAGGCGCAGCGCATTGGCCTGCCTGACGACCAGGAGATGGCGGCAGTGGTCCTGCGCCCAAGCTCCCCGAACCGCGGCGGACGGTACTCGAACGTTGTAAGCGGTGAACTCGATTATTCGCGCTCGGCCGTCAGAGTCAATACCACCGAACCGTCGGCCAGGATCTGAGTGCCGGGGGCGAGCGAAATCTCCTGCGCGGCCGCGGTCGGCGCACTATACGCAACTCCGCACGCAATTCCAAGTGCTTGACTCGCGCCTTCGGGATATTGATAGCGCGGTGTAAAACCCGCAGGGAATCGAATCTGCACTGAACCGGTCCCTTGATAAGTTCCCGGCGCGCAGGACAATGCCGCATTAGCGTAAGATCTGCTCGTGTTGTACACCTTTGTATTGGCGGCATAAGCCGTGCGGCCGCGAGTGAGATCATTGAGTCTAAAGAACGGCGTAATCACGTCGACTGGCGCCGTGCAGGTCGTCGTGACGCTTGCGTTGATCGTCCCCCTCACGTGGGTCGACCCGTGGGGGTTGTTGAACTTGACCAGACATGTGATGACGGCCCCGCCGGGGCCGGTGGCCGCACCAGCCGGCGCCGCTCCCAGGCTGCCCACCAAAGCGACAACGACTTAGGGCGCATGCGGCGCGCACTGATCGCAAGTTCATGAGAGGTTTCCCCTTCTTCGTTCGGTCAAGAAGCCTGTGGTCAGTCCCGGACGGCGCGCACTTCAAACGCGGCGCCTTCACTCGGGTCCGTGCCTGCGATGCGCGCGAGAAGAGTGGAATCGCCGTCCTGGAGTTCAACGTAAACTCCCCAGATGGCGGAGCGCGTGCGCGCCCAATCCAGGACGTCAACTACGTCGGTGACGTCTCGCACCCGATACTCGTCAGCGACGAACCCGGGAGTCGTTCCCGCCTCGTGCCACGGCGAGCGCGACCAAAGCACGACATGAAATGTCGGCCGGACGAGCGGAAGGTTGGTCACGTTGCTCTCGCGATCGACCCGCATTCTGACCTCGCCTCTCTACGTCGCCCCCGGCAGGACTGAACGTAGCAGTAACGGGCTCATCCGGATCGAGGGTGTAGTCGGGGTCGGAATCCGCCGGTCTCGAGGAGCGATCTGGCGATGTAGTTGGTGAGGTTGCGGAAGCCGAGGGCAGAGCCGCGTAGGTGCTCGAGCCGACCGTTC